>WVSN01000009.1 GCA_015689705.1 Rhodobacterales bacterium HKCCE3408 | reverse complement strand
GGCGGCGGCTTCTTCGGCGGCGATGCGCGCGGCCTCCTCCTCGGCAAGGATGCGGGCGCGTTCCTCGGCGATGGCCTGCCGGGCCGCCTCCTCGACATTCGCCATTCTCTCCTCCGCCGCGGTCTCTGCGGCGGCACGGATCGCCTCCGCGTCGGCCTCGGCGGCGGCGATGGTTTCAGCCGCCTGCGCGTCCGCCGCGGCCATCCTCTCGGCCGCCGCGGTCTCGGCCGCCTGCCGTGTCGCGGCGGCCTCAACCTCGGCCTCGGCCCGGATCGCGTCGGCGTCGCGCGCAGCATCCGCGGTAAGCGCCTCAGCTTCGGCGGCGGCAGTCGCCCGGATCGTGTCGGCCTCCGTCTCCGCCGCCGACAACTGCGCGCCGATTTCGGCCGCAGCCGCCGCGCGGCGCTCCTCCAGCGCGGCAGACGCGGCCGCCCGGAGATCCGCAAGTTCCGCCTCCGCCGCCGCGCGCATGGCCGCGATTTCCGTGCTCACGGTATCGCGCAGGTCCTCGACCTCGGCCGCGGCCGCACTCCGCAGCGCCTCCATCTCGGCCATGGCCGCCTCCCGCATCTCCCGCGCCGCGGCCTCGGCCGCTTCCCGGATCTCCGCCGCTTCCGCCTCGGCCGCCTCGCGCAGGGCCGCGGCCTCGGCGCCCCATCCCTCGGTCGCGGCCTCGGCCTCCGCCCGCAGCGCCTCCATCGCGGCAGCGGCGGCGGCATACATCTGGGAAATCTCCGCCTCGGCCGCTTCCAGACGCGCCTCGGCATCCGCCAGAAGCGCGGCCGCCGGCACCGATGCCGGTTCTTCCGCACCCGACGGCGCCGACGTCTCCTGCGCCACGGCGGGCCAGGCGATCGTGGCGGCGAGAAGGGGGGCGAGAATAATGCGGGGTGTGGAAATCGGCATATCGGTGCTTTCGTCGGACCGGAAAATTGCCGGAACGATAGCGCCCCGCCATGGCCCTGTCGACAGCCCGGACCGAAACGTCTGGCCTTGGCACGGGGTCTGTGCGATGCTGCAAAAGAGCAATGGAAACAAGGCATTTCACCGCGGAATGAGCTTTGATGACGCCGAAAGCGGGCGGGCCGGCGACCGGCTGGTGCCGGCAGCGCAGGGTGAGGTGCTGGCCGTCGATCTCGACGGCACGCTTCTGAACGGCGATCTGCTCTACGAAAGCTTCTGGGCCGGCCTCGCCCGGGACTGGAGAACGCCGCTCCGCGCCGCTGTCGCGCTAAGCGACGGACGCGCGCAGCTGAAGCGGGTGCTGGCCGAAAGCGCCAGCCTCGACGCCGCCAGCCTGAACTTCAACGACGCCGTGGTCGACCGCGTGCGCGCCTGGACCGAGGCCGGCGGCAAGGCGATCCTCGTGACCGCGTCCGACCAGACCCTGGCCGACGAAATCGCCGCGCATCTCGGGCTGTTCGACGCGGCGCACGGATCGGACGGGACGACCAATCTCAAGGGCGCGCGCAAGGCCGAGTTCCTGGCCGGGGAATTCGGACAGGGCGGCTTCGTCTACATGGGCGACAGCGCCTCGGACCTCGCGGTCTGGCGGCAATCCCGTGCCGCCATCGGCGTCGGCCTGTCGCCTGCGGTCCGGCGCGAATTGTCCGCGATGGGCCGCCCGGTCGAGCAAATCGCCGGCCCGGCTCTTCGTCCTGCGGTCCTGCTCGAAGCGCTGCGCCCGCACCAGTGGCTGAAGAACCTGCTCGTCTTCGTGCCGATGGTCGCCGACCAGCGCTACGATACCGAGACGTTCGTTGCGACCCTTCTGGCTTTCATCGCCATGTCCTGCGTGGCCTCGGCCGGATACGTGCTGAACGACATGCTCGACCTCGCCGACGACCGGACCCATCCGCGCAAGCGGGACCGGCCGCTCGCCTCGGGCCGGCTGGCGCTTCAGACCGGCACGATGCTGCTGCCTGCGCTTCTGGTCGCCGGGATGGCGGCCGCGCTGGCGGATTCCATCGCGCTGGCCGGGATCATCGCAATTTACTTCATCCTGACAACAGCTTACTCGGTGAAGTTGAAGCGGTTTGCGCTGGTCGACGTGTTCCTTCTCGCGGTGCTCTACACCAGCCGGATCGTCGCGGGCGCGGTCGCGATCTGGGTCGAGCCGTCGATCTGGCTCCTCGCCTTTTCGATGTTCTTCTTCCTGTCGCTCGCCGGCGTGAAACGCCAGGCCGAGCTGACCGAGGCCGAAACCGAGGGCGCCCGCAGCACGACCCGCCGCGGCTACCGCCTGGTCGACCGGGCGACCGTGACGCAGATGTCCGTGGCCGCCGGCTATGCCGCGGTGCTCGTGCTTGCGCTTTACCTGAACGACCCGGACGTTCAGGCGCGCTATTCCGCGCCGCGCATCCTGTGGCTCGTCTGCCCGGTCCTGCTGTACTGGGTGTCCAGCATGGTTCTGACCGCCGGGCGGGGCGAGATGCATGACGACCCGCTGATCTACGCCTTCCGGAACAGGCAGAGCCGCGGCGTGCTGGCCTGTTTCGCATTGCTCGTCGTCCTGGCCTCGACGCTGTGACGGGCACCACGCTGGTCCTGCGCTACGGCGCCTTCGCGGTCGTCGCGGTGCTGTGCAATCTCGCCGTGCAACGTCTCGTGCTCTGGGGCAGCGCGGATGTCTCGGGTCTGCACTTCACCCTCGCGCTCGGGGCGGGGACGCTGGCGGGGCTGGTGGTGAAATACGTTCTCGACAAGCGCTGGATCTTCGACGACCGCTCGACCGGCCTGCGCGCCCATTCGACCCGATTCACGCTCTATGCCGCGATGGGTCTCATCACGACAGCGATCTTCTGGGCGACGGAAACCGCCTTCTGGCTCATCTGGGGCACCACGCTGGCCCGCGAACTGGGCGCCATTCTCGGCCTGACCGTCGGCTACGTGACGAAATACATGCTCGACCGGCGCTTCGTCTTCACCTCCGGAGACGCGGCATGACGCAACTGTCCGGTTGGGGCCGCTACCCCCGTGTCGAGGCCGATATTGTCCGCGCCCGGAGCGAGGCCGATGTGGCCGCTGCGATAGAAGGCGGCGCGCTGATCCCGCGGGGCAACGGGCGCAGCTACGGCGACAGCGCGATCGGGCCGAAGGTGCTCGACATGCGCGGGCTCGACCGGATGATCTCCTTCGAGGACGGCGTTCTGGTGGCCGAGGCCGGGGTTCTGCTGTCGGACATCGTCCAGACCTTCCTGCCGCGCGGCTGGTTCCTGCCCGTCACACCCGGTACGCGGTTCGTCACGCTCGGTGGCGCCATCGCCGCCGATGTCCACGGCAAGAACCACCATCTCGACGGATCGTTCTGCGATTTCGTGGACTGGGCCGAGGTTATGGGGCCGGATGGCACGGTCACGCGGCTGGCGCCGGGGGACGACGCCTTCGACTGGCTCCGCGGCGGTATGGGTCTGACCGGTATCGTGCTGCGGGCCGCGTTGCGGCTGCGCCCGGTCGAAAGCGGCTGGATCGTGCAGGACAGCGTTGCCGCGAAGGATCTCGACGCCGCGATCGACGGGTTCGAGGCGCGGCTCGATGCACCATACGCCGTCGCCTGGATCGACGGGCTGGCGACGGGCGACCAGCTCGGCCGCTCGATCCTGCTGTTTGGCCGCCATGCCACGCCGGACGACCTGTCCGCCGACCGGCGCGCCCGGCCCTTCGCGATCCCGCGCCGGCGCAAGTTGTCCGTCCCGGTCACCCTGCCCGGTGTCGCGCTGAACCGCGTGACCGTCGGCGCGTTCAACGCCGCCTACTACGCGCGCGGCGCGGCACGGGCCGGCCGGCAGATCGTCGACTGGGACCGCTACTTCTATCCGCTGGACGCCATCGGCGACTGGACGCGGATCTACGGGCCGAAGGGTTTCCTGCAGTTCCAGTGCGTCCTTCCACTGGAAACATCGCGCGACGGGCTGCGCGCCGCGCTCACGAAGATAGCCGCGTCCGGGCAGGCGTCGTTCCTGTCAGTCCTGAAGCGCATGGGCCCGCAGAACGGCCGGTTTTCCTTTCCGTTCGAGGGCTATACGCTCGCGCTCGACTTTCCCGTCAACGACAGGAGCCTCGCCCTGATGCACGCGCTCGACGAGATCACGCTGGCCCATGGCGGGCGGCTCTACCTCGCCAAGGACGCCCGGATGCCGGCGGAGGTTCTCGCCAAGGCCGATCCGCGCGCGGCCGACTTCGCAAGCTACCGGCGCGAGGCCGGGCTTTCGGCCGCCTTCGCCTCGGCGCAGTCTGAAAGGCTCGGCCTGTGAGCGGGGCTGTCCTCGTTCTCGGCGCGACATCGGACATGGCGCGCGCCATCGCCCGCGCCTTCGCCGGCGCCGGGCATCCGGTCCAGCTCGCTGCGCGGGATCCGGCGCGGCTCGAAGCCGACAAGGCCGACCTCGAGACGCGCTTCGGCGTCGAGGTCAGCCTGCACGAATTCGACGCGCTGGACACCGACAGCCACGCGGCCTTTGTCGGCGGACTGCCCGACCTGCCCGACATCGCCGTCTGCGTCGTCGGCTACATGGGCGAGCAGTCCGAGAACATCGCCGACGCCCGGGCCGCCGCCCGCGTCCTGCGCAGCAATCTCGAAGGCCCGGCCAGCATTCTGGAACGCCTTGCGGCGGCGATGTCGGCGCGCGGATCGGGCACTCTGGTGGGAATCAGTTCCGTCGCCGGCGACCGCGGACGCGCCTCGAACTACGTCTACGGGGCCGCCAAAGCGGGCTTCACCGCCTACCTCTCGGGTCTGCGCAATCGGTTGTCGGCGGAAAACGTCCACGTCGTGACGGTTCTGCCGGGCTTCGTCCGGACCGCCATGACCGAGGGCATGGACCTGCCCGAACGGCTGACGGCCGAGCCCGAAGAGGTCGGCGCCGCAATCGTGCAGGCCGTCAAAAAGCGCCGTAACATCATATACGTGCGCCCGATCTGGCGGCTCGTGATGGCGGTCATCCGCAACATCCCCGAACCTATCTTCAAGAAAACCAAGCTCTGAGGCGACGTCTCCGCGATTGTGGATAATCGGCGGAAGTCCGCCGCAATGCCGCCCACCCCCTCTTGCTGCGGTGCAGCATTCTTGTTTGATCCACGCTCTACACGTATCGACCGAAGTGCAGAGACGGGACAGACGGAATGTTTGGGACAGAAATGGCGCGGAAAACCTCGCGCCGTTGGGGGCATATCGCTGAGCTTATGAACGGGACGAGCGGCGTCTTCGCCGTGCTCGCCGTTTCCGGCTGTGTCTCGCTCGGGGCGGCCTGGGTGGCCGTCGACTACATCACGTCGCCCTTCGACGGTGACGCGGGCGCCACTGCGCAGCCCGCGGTCCAGACCGGGCTCGAACCGTTCCCCGCGCCCGAAGCCGGGACGACCGGCCGGTTCGCCGGCTTCTCGGACGCCGTGCCGGCCGCCGCTGCGCCCGGACCGGCCATCCGCGCCACCGCAACCTCCCACGCCGCGACCCCGTCGGCGCCGATGCTCTTCGCCCTGGTCGAAGGCCGCCCACCGGTTCTGGCGCTGCCGCGGCCCGATACCGGCCCCGACATCCTGACGCTCTCTCGCTCGGTCACCGTCGCAGCCGCCCGCAACCTGCCCGGACCCGAAGCCCGTCCCGGCGGAACCGAGATGGCCGCCGCGATCCAGGCCGCGCTCGGCACGGTGGCTGCCGAAAATCCCGGCGGACCGGCCTCCGGCGCATCGACCTTCGCCGCTCCCGGTCTTGCCGCGTCGCTCCGGCCCGAAACGCGTCCGGCCGGCTTCGCCACCGTCGTCGCCTCGGCCCGCCGCCCGGTCGGCGAAGAGGCCGCATCGGGCGTCACCGTCGCCCGCGCCGCCGCGCCCGAGGTCGAGATCACGCCCGCGCGGCTCGAAACCCGGCCCGGTCCGGCGATCGGCGGGCTGCGTAATCCCTGCTCGAACCGGCTGGCCCGGTCGATCCCGTCGCGCCCCCGCAACGCCCAGGGCGGCAGCCAGCTCGTGGCCGATCTGCAGGGCATGGGCGGCGCCGACCGCGATGCCCGCATCATCCGCGCCGCGGCCGACGGCAATGTCCCCGACTTCCTGCGCAACCTGCGCCCGGTGACCTTCACCGGCACGACCTCGGGCGGCAGCGATGCCGTGGTCACGATCTGCGTCTCGCCAGACTACCTGTCGGTCGGGTCCGATCGCGATTTCGTCCGTGTGCCGCTCGGCCTGCCCGCCGCGCTCCAGATTGCCGACCGCTTCGACATGATGCTGCCGACGCCGCGCATGGTCGACGCGATCTATGCCCAGGCCGACCTGCACCTGCGCCCGCAGCCGATGTCGCCCGGCGCCCAGATGGTGACGACCGGCTATTTCATGCAGCACGACGCGATGATCGACGAACAGCACGCGCGTACCGGAACCGGTCTCGGGGTGCTCGTCGCCGGTCACAAGAAGGATCTGGTGCTGACCAACCGGCTGTCGTCGAACCCCGGCCAGGTCGCGATCTACGGATGGCACCGCGGCAACGGCAATCCCATCCAGCCGCTATCGACCGTGCACGGCGCGCAATACGCCGATTACAGCCACGGCATCCGCCTTGTCAGCCGCACGGCCTTCGTGAACGGACAGGCGGTCGATCTGGGTCAGCTTATGACGGATTCGCGGTATGCCGGGATCGTCAGCGACGAAGGCCCGATCGCCGGGCGTGCCGTCCAGATCGCCAGCCTGCGCTGAGCGGGCGCGGGCCTGTCGCGGCCCGCGCGCCCTCCCCTACCGCACGTCGTGGAAGCAGCGGAAGCCCAGATGGTAATTCCGGTGGCTGCCCTCGGACATGACAGCCGTGCCGTGCCAGAACGGCGCGCGCCAGCGGCTCCAGTGCTCGTGCGCGCGGATCGTGTCCCAGATGAACCACGACCCTTTCATCTCCGTCACGCCGAGCGTCTGTGACCCCCGGCTCGCCATCTGGTCCTCGGACAGCGGCAGGTTCATGTGCTCGGCCGCGTTGCCGTCGATGTCATAGGCGCCAAGGGGCGAGTGGCATTGCGGGAAGGATCCGGCCGGATAGGTGTTCGACCCGCAGCCGGTGAAACTGCCGCCATTGCACGACGCGTTCTTGAACGAGCCCGTCGCGCAGACGCCGGATTGCCAGGCCCCGATTGAATAGGTCCCGGCGGTCGAGGCATAGGTCGAATTGTGGATCGCCCGCATCGTGTTGACGGCCGCCGAGGCACTCATCCCGCGGATGCGGTCGAACGGGTAATCGGGCGGCAGAAGCTGTCCGGCCGACGCGCCTTCCCATTCATGCGCGTCGCCGATCCGCCCGCCCTCGGCGGCGCAGAGCTGCGCGGCCTCCATCGCCCGGACCCAGACGACCGGGTAGGTCATCGGGATGTTCGGCCATTCGAACATGTCGACGCAGACCGTCGCGTCGCGCGCCGTCTGGGTCGCCGGATCGTAGAGCGGCGCCCGGTAGCGCCCGCCGCAGATCCTCTCCCACTCGCGGTTGCGATAGCTCTCGCGGATCTGGTCGACCGTCCCGCCAAGCCGCGCTGCGGCTTCCTCGGGCGTCATCGGGTGGCGCGTCACGGCCGGGTTGCCCTGCCCGATCCACCCGTTCGGGCTTGCCGCGAAGATCTGGCGGATGCGCGCGATTTCGGCGTTCGACACGCCGCGCACCGCCTGCATCTCGGCGAACATCGCCTCGTTCAGCTGTTGCAGGCTCTGTGCGCCAGCCATGCCGACCGACAGCGCCAGCGCCAGCACCGCCCCGAATACCCGTCCGATCATGTTGCCTCCCTCAGCGTTGCCCGCTCAGTTCCGGCGGGCCAGATAGAAGAAATCCCGGCTGTCGGCGTAGCTGACGAAGCGCGGCAGACGGGTGCCGTCGCGGCTTTGCAGGTCCACGCTTTCCATGTTGGTCACGAGGTGCTGGATCTCGATCTGCTCGTCCTCGTCGTCGTGGATGTAGACGGCGGCATAGGTCAGCTCGGGCGAGTTCATGTCCAGCAGCATCGCGTGATCGCAGCCATAGGCCTGGAAGGTCCGGGCCTGTGCCGACGGCGTGGCCGAGCTGAAATACCCGTAGATCAGGAATTGCCGGCCCTCGACCTCGCGCAGGCAGACGCCGGAGCGGACCGTGCGCAGATTGGCCTCGGCCGAGCCGGACCAGTTGCCCCCGCCCCAGGACCGCACCATCTCGCCCGGGACGCCATTCTCGACAAGCGGCACGCCGTTCTGGCGGGCGAAGACGAGATGCGGCAGCAGATCGACATCCTCCTCGGTCCAGACGCGCATGCCGACGGTGCCGTCATCCAGCATGTAAAGCGTCGAGAGGCCGGGCCAGAGCCGGCTCATCATCACGCCGTTCGACAGGAAGCCGTAATGGTTGCCCCAGTTCGTCTGCGCCATCGGGCCGAAGCGCCAGGCGCCGTGTTCGCGCTTGAAGCCGCCGGTGAAGGTGGCGGCGACGCGGTCGGTGAGCGCCGGAGAGATCATGCCGACGCGCACCAGCGGGTCGATCGAGCGGAAGCCGTCGGGGCCCGGCGCGCCGGACCGGCCTGCGCCGGACGGCCGGGGCGACCAGTCGACGCGCGGATGGTCGGTGCCGACCTCGTAGCCGATCTCGAACCGGCTCATGTCGAAGGCCACCAGATAAACGTCGGCGCCGGCCTCCACGTTGTCGAGCCAGTTGGCCTCGTCGGGGCGAGACAGGATCGACTGGGCGATCTGGCCCGGCTGCATGACGCTGGCATAGATGCCCGGCGCCTCGTCGACCGCGTACCAGCTGCCCGCCTCCATCGCGCCCGCATCGGCGCCCGAAACCTGAAGCCCGGTATACGCGCGCATCACCGGACGTCGGTCGAGCGCCGCCTGCCCGAGCAGGGCGACCACGGCGCCCGGATCCTCCTCCTCGGCCTCGTCGGAAGAGACCATGAAGGCGTCTTCGTAGAGCGTGCCCTTGATGAGGTTCACGATGTCGTCGCCGAACAGGACGTTGTCGCGCAGGAAATCGGCCACAGCCTCGCGCGCAGAGCGGTTGCCGGAGACCGCGTTCCGCAGGAACAGCTGCCAGTCGCAGATCGGCGCGTAGGGCAGGTCCGAGCGGGCGGCATCGCTCAGTTCGTCGCCTTCCCAGGGCGCGCAGGCGAAGGCGTCGTCCGGTCCCTCGAGCTCGATCTCGGCATCGGCGTTCAGCCCGACCGTCCAGTTTTCCGGATCCGCATTTTCGATATGGTAGCTCGTCATCCGGCCGTTCGGCGCGGTGATTTCCAGCACGAACCACGAATTCACGTACGGATTCATGGAGATCAGGCGGTACTGCGTTCCGTCCGGTCCGGTCGCCACCTGGTCGTTGTGATACGGGTTCAGCGCCATGAGCGAGCCGGGGATCGCCTGGTTGAACTGCGCCATGCGCGCGGCCACGGTCGCGGCGTCCGGCGGCGCAATGCCCTGCGCAAGCGCCGGGGCGCACAACGTCAGGGCGGCGGCGGACGGGATTAGGATTCGCGAGAGGCGCGCGGCAATCGTCACTAGCACTGGTCGTGGCTCCTTCGAAATCGGGGGGCGGTGCCTTGGGCCATGGTCAATACAACTATGACGAAGGTTGCCGCCTTCCGGTGATCCGCGCAACGGCGGTATTCCCCCATGACCGATCAATTCCCGGTCATGTTGCAACCGGATGACCAGCAGGGCCTGCCGCCCCGACAGCAGCCTGCCCGCCCTCCGGGACAGGAAGGGCGGGCAGGATCGGACCGGGTTCTCCGGCCCGGCGGAAGCGCACGCCGACGGGGGGACTGGCGATTGCTCCGAAAGGACGGCCCGCCATGCGGGAGGGGCGGAAAGCGGCAGACCGTTCTGATCATGGGTCGGCCGGGACGGCGGCACGGTTCAATCGTCGAACACCGTTTCTTTCCAGCGGAAATTTACGTTGGAAATCTGTTTTCAGTCAGCAGCTTACGCGGTGACCTCACCAAGCAGTCCACCGTGGCAGGCACCATCTTTCCATTGGATATTTCCGCCGGAAATCGCCGGTCAGCAGCCAGCCGCCCGGACGAGACCCCAGCCGTATTCGCCATCGCGTCCCGGCTGGCCCAGATCGACTGCGGCCGCACGCAGCCGGTTGCGCACCGTGTCGAGCGGCGCGCCGCCCGCAAGCCGGGCGGCCAGGGCCGTGACGATGGGCGCGGCATAGGACGTGCCGGATTCGTAGGCACCGCCCCGCCCGGCGGCGACGAAGATGTCCACGCCGGGCGCCGCGAACTCGATATGCGAGCCGGTATTGGCCTGCCGGTAGCGCCGGAATCCGGCATCAACGGCCGTCACCGCGATCACGTAGGGAGACCCGGCCGGCCAGGGTGCGAAGCGCAACCCGTCATTCCCGGCCGCCGCGATCATCGTCATGCCCCGGCTGGCGGCAGCCTGCAGCGCATCCTCCAGAACCTCGTTCGGCGGCCCGGCGAAGGACATGTTCACCAGCCGCACACCGCTGCCGAGCAGACGGTCGATCCCCGCAATCACCCGTTCCGTATCCGCCCCGTCGCCGCCGGTTTCGCGCGAGAAGGCGGCGATGGCGTGAAGCCGGACGCCGGGCGCAATGCCCGACAGGATGCCCGAGCCGTCCTGCCCGGCGATCAGCGCCGCGATGGCGGTGCCGTGGTCGCCGCCCGTCGGCGAATCTTCCGATCCGAGCACGCTTTCATTCACAAGCTGCACGCCGGCCATCGCCGGATGGCGCACATCGACCGGCCCGTCGATCATGCCGACCCGCACCCCGCCGACGCGGCAGCCGCCGACATTTGTCAGGCCGACCATTTCGGGCGCGTAGATACGCGGGCTGCCCTGGGCATAGCGATAGAGGACGTGGATGGACACGCGCGCGCCCGGCGCCGGACCTTCCAGCAGGACCCGCGCCTGCCCGGGCAGGATCTGACCGCGGAAATCGAAGAACAGGCCCCGCCGGCCCAGCGCGGGATAATCGCGCGTCCGCAGCAGCTGCGCCCCGGCAGCGGTCAGGACATTGACCACGGTCTGCGCCTGTCCGGTCGGTGCGATCACGATGATCTCGGCCGCGCCGGACGGCGCACGGACCCGGTCCCGGATTCGCGCCGGGATCGACGGATCGTCGTTGCCGTCGATCGGATCGCGGCTGATCCGGCCGTTCGGCCCGCCGGCCTGCGCGGCAACCTCGTGCGCGGGTCCGGCTACCGCCAGCAGAACAAGAAGCAGCGACGCCAGTCTTCGAAACAGGGTCGGTCTCATGGCCTTCCTCCTTGTCAGTCGGCCACGTCCTCCAGCGTTTCCACCAGCGGACCGGCATCGGTCAGCGCCGAACGCGCCGCCTCGATCCCGTCGGCACCGTCGATCGGGGCGAGATCGTAGAAGCCGATCGCCGAGGGGCCGGCGACGATTTCCAGACCCGCATCGAGAAGCAGCGCGCGCATCTCCGCCTCGGTCGCGTCGGCGGCGAAGATAACACGAAACGCCGCCCGCGGCGCGGCTTCCGGCGCACCCGAGGCCAGCCCGAATTCGCGCGAGGCGGTCGCCGCGGCGGGCGCGCTGTCTTCGGCGACCTGCTGAGGCGCCTCCGGAACCGATCCGCCGCGCGGCGTCAGCACGGCCTGGCCGATGCCGACGGCGAGGATCAGCGCGGCGGCGACCTGCCAGATCCGCAGACGCGAGATCGGCACCACGTTTTCGGCCTGCGGCGCGGACCCGGCCACCGGCTCGGCCTCCCGGTCGATGTCGCGCATCAGCCGCGCGAGACCCAGTTCGCCCGGGCTCGCCTCCATCTCCTCGGCCTGCATCTGGTAGCGGATGGCGCGCAACGCCTCGAGCTCGGTCCTAAGTTGCACGTCTTCGGCCAGCGCAGCCTCGACCTCTTCCTTCTCGGCGCCTTCAAGCGTGCCGTTGGCGAGGAAGGGCAGCAGCGCCTCGATGTCCTGGCGGTCCATGGTCATGCCGGCACCCTCCGGCCCATGATCTGCTCGAGGCAGCGCATCAGCAGCTTCTTGGCGTGGAAAACGCGGGTCTTGATCGTGCCCTCGGGCACACCGGCGACCTCGGCGATCTCGGCGTAGGTCATGTCGTCGTAGAACGCCATCGCGATCGCGGCGCGGTGGTCGTCCTTCAGCGTCCCGAGGCAATGCCGCACATGCTCTGCCTCTTCCGAGGCGGTGAGGCAGGTTTCCGCGTCGGGGCTGTCATCGGCGGTATCGGGGAACTCGTCGGTCACGTCGAGGCGACCGCGGCGGCGATGCGCGTCGATCACCTTCCGGTAGGCGATGCCAAATATCCAGGTCTGCACTTTCGATCTTCCTTCGAAACGTCCGGCGGACCGCCAGACTTCCATGAACACGTCGTGCAGTATGTCGCCGGCCTCGAAGGGATCGTTCAAACGTGAGCGGATAAATCGGAAGACCGGCTTCTCCAGCGCGCGGTAGAGCGCCGCCAGGGCCTGCTTGTCACCCCCCGCGATGGCGCCCATCAGGGCACGCTGTTGTTGGTCGCTGGCCATGCCGGGCACCCGTGGCATCTTCACTCGGGGGGCATATCAGCACAGATCGCCCCCGTGGCAAAAGGCTGAAATCCCGGACCTTGCCGCCGGATCTTCAGGTGATCGTGCGGTCGTACCATGCCATGACGGCGTGCCGCGCCTCGGCGAAGAAGAGCCAGCGTTCGATCAGCAGCCCCGCCAGAAGGGACAGGCTGCCGAGGGCGAGCATGAACGCGGGCAGCGCGCCGCCCGAGGCGAGAAGCGTCGCCAGAAGCGGCACGACGGCGCCCAGCGCCAGCGCGATCAGGCGCAGCTT
Organism: Rhodobacterales bacterium HKCCE3408; assembly: GCA_015689705.1. Classification (GTDB taxonomy): domain Bacteria; phylum Pseudomonadota; class Alphaproteobacteria; order Rhodobacterales; family Rhodobacteraceae; genus HKCCE3408. The sequence goes on along the minus strand of WVSN01000009.1, from coordinate 158,272 downwards.
GGCGGCGTGGCGGCGGGCGACGACGAAGCCCATTTCGCGCAGCAGGTAGTTCGGCCCGGTATGCGGTGACTCGAACAGCCGCACCTTGCCGAGCCCGCCGAGCCCCGTCGCCGTTTCGGGCGTCGATCGCGGCCCGGTACCGTCACCCCTGGCCCAGGCGCGCTGGCGGACCATCCAGGCCGCGAAGGTCAGGATCGCGGCCAGAAGCGGCCAGGCGGCCGCGCCCTGCGGCAGGAACACCGCGCGCAGGGTCGCGGCGAGGATGGCGCCGGAGGCCATGGAAAACAGGAGGAAACAGGCCGGCGTCAGGCGGGTGTGCCAGCGGTCCACGGCCTTGATCTGCGTGTAGATCATCGCGGTCGTGAAGACCGTGAGCAGTGCGCAGACCGCCGAAACAGGCCCGAGCCAGACCGCGGCGGCATGGCCGGTCAGCAGCGCCAATGCATGAGCGGCGGCCAAAGCGAGCGTGACGATCGACATGACGCCTTCGCGGCTGAGCCACGAGCTGCGCCACTGGCTGAAGGCCCGCCACGCGCGCTCCGGATGGCCGAGATGCAGCGTCGAGGACAGAAGCCCGGCAACCGCGAGGACGAAGGCGATGCCGTATCCCGTCCAGACCATCGCCACCGGCAGCGGCCCGGACAGCCCCAGCGCAGCCATCAGGCCGAAGCCGGCCCCGGAGGCGACGGTGAAGACGATGATCGAAGTCGCGGGATGCATGTCAGAGCTTCTCCAGCGCGCGGTCGAGCCAGGCGAAGAAGCCCGTCGGCTCGGACTCGCACAGATCGGCAAGCGCCACCGGCTCCTCCCCGGCCGCACGGCGCGGGCGCGGCGGGAGATATTTGTTCACGGGCTTGGTTCCCTGTTCGGGCATCAGGTCGATGCCGCCGCGCTCGGCGACGAGTTTCGAGACGTCCGAACCGGGATCGGACAAATCGCCGAAATGCCGCGCACCGGCCGGACAGGTGCGCACGCAGGAGGGTACGCGGTCCTCCTCGGGGATGTTGTCATTGTAAATACGGTCGATGCAGAGCGTGCATTTCTTCATGACCTGCGCGACCGGGTCCATCTCGCGCGCGCCGTAGGGGCAGGCCCAGGCGCAGAGGCCGCAACCGATGCAGGCCTTCTCGTCCACCAGCACGATCCCGTCCTCGACCCGCTTGTAGCTCGCCCCGGTCGGGCAGACCGTCACGCAGGGCGCGTCGTCGCAATGCAGGCAGGATTTCGGGACATGGACGGTCATCGCCGCGGCATCGTCGGGCGTGACCTCGAAACTGTGGATTCGGTTCAGGAACGCGCCGGACGGCTCGGCGCCCCAGGCATCGGCATCGGCCAGGGGCGCGCCGTAGCCGCCGGTGTTCCATTCCTTGCAGGAAATGACGCAGGCATGGCAGCCGACGCAGGTGTCGAGGTCGATCACGAGGCCGAGGCTGCGGTCGGTTCTGTCGGGCAGGCGCGTCATCGCCCTGCCCCGCTGCTCAGTTCTCCCAGACGGGCCGGTCGAGCACGACGAAGGAGCGGCCCGAGGCCGACGGCGCCGCCGCGACCATCGGCAGGTCGGAGAGATAGGCGCAGACCATGGTGAGCTGCCAGGCTTCCGTTTCGCCCACGCAGACGATGGGCGCGGTCAGCGTGCGCAGCCAGTAGTGCGCCCCGACCCGGCGCGCATGTTCGGCCGCCTTCATCAGCGGCGACGGCTCCGACTCGCTCTCGCCCGCATCGGCCCAGGCCCAGGTGAAGGCGCCTGTCTCCTCGTTCCAGTGTCCGGCGAGCTGGAATTCCGCATGACTCCGGCCGCGGCCCGGCACGGCGATCGTGAACAGGCCCGTTTCGGTGTCGAAACCCCACTTCCGGCCGTCCGCATCGGCGTGAAATTCGCGATGCAGCCGGCGCGAGGACGGGATGACAGCGGCAGACGCCTCCATCACCAGCCCCTGGAAGGCCGGCGTCAGGTCGCGGTGATAGGCCCCGCATTCGGGGCATCGGGGGAAGAATCCCTCTCCGCGAAATTCGTTTCGATGAGTGTGATTGCCTGTACAGGCCATCGGCAGCACCTTTCCCCAGTCGGCTGGGGCAGGTCTTGCCAAAGGGATGTGGCGGGTTTGAGGCTATTCGTTGACTCAATTGGACCACTCTTCGCCGAAAGTAAGGTCGCCGTGGCCGACCCCCACGGGGCTCTTCTGTTCGCCCGTATCGGGGCCGACCGGTCCGGGCGGCGCGGGCTCGATGGCGACGCGCAGATCGTACCAGGCCGCCTGACCGGTCACGGGATCGGAGTTCGACCAGCGCAGGCCGTCGCCCTTCGGTGGCAGAAGCTCCGAGATCAGGTGATTGAGAAGAAAGCCCTTTTCCGCCTCGGGTGCCTTCGGGTCGAGGGCCCAGGCGCCCTTGCGCTTACCGATCGCGTTCCAGGTCCAGACCGTGTTCGAATTGACCGCGCGGCTCATCCGGACCGGCACGCGGATGCGGCCGTGGCGGGATGAGAGCCAGGCGTATCCGCCCTCCTGCAGCCCGGCCGCGCGCATCACGTCTTCGGGCACGTAGAGCGGGTTTTCGCCGTGGATCTGGCGGAGCCAGGCATTCTGAGAGCCCCAGGAGTGATACATCGCCGCCGGACGCTGCGTGACGGCCGCCAGCGGATAGGCGCGATTCTCTTCCTCCGAGGGATACCAGACCGGCAACGGATCGAAGGCGATGGCCAGCTTTTCGCGCAGATGCGCAGGGGGTTGCCGGTCGCCGTGTCCTTCGGCCGCGAGCTGGAATTTTCGCAGCGTTTCCTGATAGATATCGAAGACGAAGGGCTGCGGCTTGTCGAAGAACCCCATGCCCACGGCCCAATCCTGGTAGGCCGCGTTGGCCATCTTGAAGAACTGCGCCTCTTCCGGGATATCCGCCGTCCAGAAGCCGCCATTCTCGATGTATTTCGCGATCTGGTCGGGATTCGGCGCACCCCTGCCCTCGCCCCCGGTCCGCCACCCTGCAAGCGGCCCGACGCCGGGGCGGCGTTCGTGGTTCACGATGTAATCGGCGTAGTCGGCATATTTCTGGCTGCCGTCCTCGGTGACGAAGCCGGGCAGGCCGAGTCGCGCACCGAGATCGACCAGAACCGACTGGAACCCGCGGACGTCGCGGTCAGGCTCGACCACCGGCCAGCGGATGGCGTCGGCCGCCGCCTCCGGCTCGCAGATCGGCCGGTCGAGAAGCGAGATGCAGTCGTGGCGTTCCAGATAGGTCGTATCGGGCAGGATCAGGTCGGCATAGGCGACCATTTCCGAAGAATAGGCATCGGAATAGATGATGTGCGGGATGCGATAGGAGCCATCCGAGCGGGTCTCGGTCAGCATGTCCATGACGCCCTTCGTGTTCATGGACGAATTCCACGCCATGTTCGCCATGTACAAGAAAAGCGTGTCGATCTCGTAGGGATCACCGGCAACCGCGTTCGAAATTACCATGTGCATGAGGCCATGCACGGCCAGCGGCGCGTCCCAGGAGAAGGCCTTGTCGATGCGTTCGGGCCGTCCTTCGGCATCGATCTTCAGATCCTCCGGCCCGCGCGGGTAACCAAGATGCGGGCCGGGCAGCGGCGCGCGGGGATGCGCCTCGGTATGCGGGGTCGGATGCGCCTTCGCGGGCTTCGGGTAGGGCGGCTTGTAGCGGAAGCCGCCCGGGCAATCGACGCTTCCGAGCAGGATCTGCAGCAGATGCAGGGCGCGGGCGGTCTGGAACCCGTTCGCATGGGCCGAGATGCCGCGCATGGCATGCATGGCGACGGGCCGGCCGATCATCTGCGCGTGCCGCTCGCCGCGCATATCGGTCCAGCTCCGGTCGAGCCGGATCTCGCGGTCGAAGGCGACCTCGGCCAGTTCCGCCGCAATCCGACGAATGGTTGCCGCCGGCACCCCGCAGCGACCCGCCACGGCAGCCGGGTCGTAGCGCTCGTCCAGATATTTGCGCGCCAGTAAATCGAACGAAGGCCGTACTTTACGACCATCAGCTAATGTGAACTCACCATGCAGCGCGGCGCCTGTGGATAACTTTATCCACAGGGCTTCCCGGCCGGCTTTCGTGTCCCAGACCAGCGGCTCGCCGGACTCGTCGCGGGCGATCATCCCGTGATCGGCGCCGCCGGGATTCTGGATCACCAGATGCGGCGCGTTGGTGTAGCGGAGCAGGTAGTCCAGATCGATCCGGCCGGCCCGCAGAAGCTCGTGCACGAGGGACAGGATGAACAGCCCGTCCGTTCCGGGATTGATCCCGACCCATTCGTCCGCCACCGCGCCATAACCCGTCCGGACCGGGTTGATGGCGATGACCTTCGCCCCCCTCTCTTTCAGGCGGCCGAGGCCCATCTTGATCGGGTTCGAATCGTGGTCCTCGGCCACGCCGAACAGCAGGAAGAGCTCCGTCCGCTCCCAGTCGGGCGCGCCGAATTCCCAGAATGCGCCACCCATCGTGTAGATGCCGGCCGCGGCCATGTTGACCGAGCAGAAGCCGCCATGCGCCGCGTAGTTCGGGGTGCCGAATTGCTGCGCCCACCAGCCGGTGAAGCTTTGCGACTGGTCGCGCCCGGTAAAAAAAGCGAGCCGTTTCGGGTCGTTGTCGCGGATCGGCGCGAGCCAGTCGACCGCCTGCTGCAGCGCCTCGTCCCAGGATATCTCTTCGAACTCGCCCGAGCCGCGCGGGCCGACCCGGCGCAACGGCGCCCGGAGCCGCGCCGGGGAATAATGCTGCATGATCCCGGCCGACCCCTTGGCGCAGAGCACGCCGCGGTTCACCGGATGGTCGCGATTGCCCTCGATGTAGCGGACCTTGCCGTTCCGCAGATGCACGTTGATGCCGCAGCGGCAGGCGCACATGTAGCAGGTCGTCCGGCGGATCTCGTCGGAGACGGGCGGCGACAGGTCGAGCGGCTTTGTCGGTGGCAAGAGATCCTCCCGGACCAGAGCCGGACACGATTGCCCCGCCCCTGTCAACGCATTGCATCACTTCTGCATCAATCTGCTGCGACGCATTTGCGCTGTCACCCGTCGGGCAAGCCTGCTATCCCCGGTTGCGGCGCAAAACCATGATCCTACGGGGGGATGCCATGGCCGAGGTGATCCGGCTGGACATCGGCGTCGAAGCCAGCGGCGACGGACATCGCATGGCCCTGAAGGGCCCGGCGACGCTCGCCGATGCGTCGGCCCTGGCCGCGCAGCTCGCGGCCCTCCCCGCCAAGGAGCCGCTGACGATCGACCTGTCGGGACTGGACCGGATGGACACCGCGGCGGCCTACGCGATCCTGTCGGCCGAAGCGCGGTCGAAGGAGGCGGGCGGCCGGCTCGAGCTGACGGGCGCATCGTCCGACATCTCCGCGCTGATCGAGCGTGTCCGCAAATCGCTGCCGAAGCCCGAACAGGAGACCGCGCCGCGCCTGTCCATCGCCGACCGGCTGGAACGCGTCGGGCGCACGACCACGTCGGCGCTCGCGTCGTTTCTCGACAGTATCGGCTATTTCGGCCTGTTCCTGGCGCGACTGGTGGAATCCATCGTCATCCCGAGCCGCTTCCGGCTGACGGCTCTGGTCCACCATTGCCAGGAAGTGGGCGTGAAGGCGGTGCCGATCGTGGCGCTCATGTCCTTCCTGATCGGCGTGGTCCTGGCCTTCCAGGGCTCGGTGCAGTTGCGCCAGTTCGGGGCGGAGGTCTTCGTCGTCGACCTGATCGCGATCTCGATCCTGCGCGAACTTGGCATCCTTCTGACCGCGATCATCGTCGCCGGCCGGACCGCGTCGGCCTTCACCGCCGCCATCGGCTCGATGAAGATGCGCGAGGAGATCGACGCGATGAGGACGCTCGCCATCGATCCGGCGGCGGCGCTGTTCGTGCCGCGCATCCTCGCGTTGCTCCTGATGCTGCCGATTCTCGGGCTGATCGCGGACGTCGCGGGCCTGTTGGGCGGCGCGATCATGTCCTGGGTCGAGCTCGGCATCTCGCCGGGCATGTTCCAGACGCGGCTCCTGGAAGGCACGGATGTGCGGCATGTCATGGTCGGCCTGGTGAAGGCTCCGGTCTTCGCGATCATCATCGGCGTGATCGGCTGCCAGTTCGGCATGAAGGTCGAATCGAACGCGGAATCGCTTGGCCGGATGACATCATCGGCCGTGGTCGCGGCGATCTTCGCGGTGATCGTGGCCGACGCGATCTTCTCGATCTTCTTCGCGCAGATCGGGGTCTGAGCCATGGCCGAACCCATCATCCGCTGCCGCGGGATCGTGAACCAGTTCGGCTCTCAGGTCGTCCACGACCATCTCGATCTGGACGTCTATCCGGGCGAGATCCTCGGCGTCGTCGGCGGGTCCGGTACCGGCAAGTCGGTTTTGCTGCGGACCATCGCGGGGCTGAACCGGCCGAAATCCGGCACCGTCGAAGTGCTCGGCACCGACATCCTCCACGCCTCGGAGGACGCCGCGATGCAGGTGCAGCGGCGGTGGGGCGTGATGTTCCAGGACGGTGCGCTGTTCTCGGCCCTGACCGTGCGCGAGAACGTTGAAGTCCCGCTGCGCGCCGTTCCGGGCCTGTCGCCCAAGCTGCGCCGGGAACTGGCCGACCTGAAGATCTCGATGTCCGGCCTGCCCTATTTCGCCGGCGACAAGTATCCGTCCGAACTGTCGGGCGGGATGCGGAAGCGCGCCGGCCTCGCCCGCGCGCTCGCGCTCGACCCCGACATCGTCTTCCTCGACGAGCCCACGGCGGGCCTCGATCCCATCGGCGCTGCGGATTTCGACCAGCTCATCGCGTCGCTGCGCGAGACGATGGGGCTGACGGTCTTCCTCGTGACCCACGATCTGGACACGCTGCACGCGATCTGCACCCGGATTGCTGTGCTTGCGGAGAAACGGGTCTACGTGACGGGGACGATGGCCGAGATGCTGAAGGTGGATCACCCGTGGATCCGCGCGTATTTCCACGGACCGCGCGCCCGGGCGGCCATTGACGCCGCCGAGCGGATCGGCAACTGAGGGACGCTAATGGAGACACGCGCCAATTACATCCTGATCGGGGCGTTCACGATCGCCGGCATCGTCGGGCTTCTGGCGTTTTTCTTCGCCTTCGCGCGACTCGAGCTTGATCGCTCGCTGGCCTATTACGACGTGAATTTCGACAGCGTGGCCGGGCTGAGCCAGGCCTCGGACGTGCGGTTTGCCGGTCTGCCTGTGGGCCAGGTCGTCGATGTGCAGCTGTCGCCCGACCGCGATGGGACCGTCCGCGTCCGGATCGAGGTCGATGCCGACACGCCGGTGCGCAGCGACAGCATCGCCACGATCGAAAGCCAGGGCGTGACCGGCGTCGCCTTCGTGGCGATCAGCGCGGGTACGACGCAGGCGGAGCTGGCGATCCCCGAGACGGGCGAGATTGGCACGATCGAGTCGGGACGCTCGGTCATCCAGAGCCTGACGGAGGACGCGCCGGCGCTGGTGTCCGAGGCGCTCGAGCTCGTCCGGAACGTGGGCGATCTGTTCAGCGGCGAGAACCGGGGCCGGATCGAGAACATCATCACCAATGCCGAAACCGCGTCGAACGCCTTTGCCCAGACGCTCGAGGATTTCGCCTCGGTGTCCGGATCGGTCGAGGAGTTCGTGGTCCAGATCGAACGGTTCAACTCGGTCCTGCAGACCATCGCGGCCGATGCCGACACCGTGCTGGTGACGGCGGACGAGACGCTGACCTCATGGAACGAAGTGGCCGAGAACGCCCGCACGCTGATGGATGCCGGCACGAACACGCTGGCGACGGTCGACGCGACGCTGGCCAGCGCGGGACGCTATATCGACACCGACCTGATCGCCGCGACGACCGAACTGCGCGACGGGCTGGCCGACATCCGCACCCGGATCTCCGCGCTGTCCGAACAGACAGGCACGATGCTCGAAACCTTCACCACGACCGGAACGCTGGCCAACGACCGGCTGACCGAAGTCGCCGAGACGCTCGATGCGCTCGATGCGCTGATCGCGGACAGTTCGACCGCCGTCGCCTCGGTCGGCAGCGCCGCCGAAAGTTTCGACACGCTGGTCACCGATGACGGCTTTGCGCTGATGGACGAGACCCGCGCGATGATCGCCAATGCCGATGCCGCGATCTCGACCATCCGCACGGCGGCCGAAGAGGACCTGCCCGGCATCATCGACGATATCGAGGCCGCGACGGCCACCGTGTCCGAGGTCGTCCGGACCGTGGGCGAGGATCTGACCGGCGCCTCCGGCCGGATCGAAGGGCTCACCATCTCGGCCGAAGAGGCGCTGTCGGCCGCGACCGAGACCTTCACCGAAGCCAATACCACCCTCAGCGCCATCAACGGCGCGATGGAGACCGGCGAGCGCGCGCTCGAGGCCGCGGAGCGCGCCTTCGACACCGCCGACGGCGTGATGCGCGAGGAACTGGGCCAGCTTGTCAGCCGCCTGAACGAGACGCTCGGCGGCCTCGACGACGCGATCACGCGGGTCTCGGCCGATCTGCCGAGCATTTCCGAGAGCCTGAACAATGCCGGGAACGCGGCGGAGACCGCCTTCGAACAGCTTGCCGAGGCAGTGCAGTCGGCCGGCCCGGCGATCCAGAACTTCGCCGAGTCGGGCCTGCCGCAATACGAGGCGTTGGCGACCGACGCCCGCGATCTCGCCCGCACGCTCGACAGCCTGATCCGCCGGATCCAGCGCGATCCGGCGCGATTCTTCCTGAATTCCGAAGCGCCCGAGTACCGGAGATAGATTGCCCATGCGCCTCATCGCCCTTGGCTTCTGCCTTCTGCTCGCCGGCTGCGGGACGCTCGGCGCGCTTGGTAGCGCCTCGCGCCCGCTCGACGTCTACGAACTTCGTGCGCCGACCGACATTGGCCAGGCCAGCGGCAGCCCGCTGCAGCGTGTCGTCACCGTCGAACTGCCCGAGACCTCCGGCACGCTCGATACCGACCGCATCATGATCCGGCCGGACAATCTTCAGGCGCAGTACCTGCCCGACGCCCGGTGGGGCGAGGAAGTGCCGGTGATGGTGCAGACGCTGATGCTGCGCAGCCTGTCGTCCACCGGCGGCATCCTCTATGTCGGACGCCGGCCTCTCGCGTCGTCGGGCGACTACGCGATCGTCACCGAACTGGTCGATTTCCAGGCCGAAGCGCGCGAAACCGGCGCCGTCGTCCAGATCTCGATGACCGTCCGCATCCTGCGCGAAAGCGACGCCGTCATCTTCGCGACCCGCACTTTCTCGTCCGAGGCCGTCGCCGCGGATACCGACACCGAAACCCTCGTGGCCGCCTTCGACACGGCCATGTCCGATCTTCTCAGGTCGTTCACGCCCTGGGCGATGGCGCGGATGGGCCGCCCGCTCTGACAGCGAAGACCCAATTTTCCGCGCCACCCCCCTTGCGATCCGCAAACCCATGGCCATCATCGCCGCGACACCGGCCGATGCGCCGCCTTTCCGCAGCGAAGCCGGGAGCTTCCGATGCCTGATATGAAGGATGAGATCCTCCGCCACCTGGCCTACTCGGTCGGCAAGGATCCCGAACACGCCCAGACCCGCGACTGGCGCATGGCGCTGAGCTTCGCGATCCGCGACCGCGTCGTGGACAGCTGGTTCGCCGCCACCCGCCGCACCTACGAGGCCGGGGCGAAACGCGTCTATTACCTGTCGATGGAATTCCTGATCGGCCGGCTACTGGAGGACGGGATCGTCAACCTGCGGCTGCTCGACGATGTGCGCGGCGCCTGCCTCGCACTGGGCATCGACTACGACACGGTCGTCCATGACGAACCCGATGCCGCGCTCGGCAATGGCGGTCTCGGCCGGCTTGCCGCCTGTTTCCTCGAGTCGCTCTCGACCATCGGCTGCCCGGCTTACGGCTACGGCATCCGCTATGAACACGGGCTGTTCCGGCAATCCATCGTCGAGGGCCGCCAGATCGAGGCGCCGGAGACCTGGCTGGAAGAACCCCATGCCTGGGAGTTCGAGCGGCCGGAGGTGCGCTACCGGATCGGCTTCGGCGGCGTCGTGGCGGAGACCGGCCAGCAGGCCGTCTGGTCGCCGGCCGAGGCGGTCGAGGCGCAGGCCTTCGACACGCCGGTCGTCGGCTGGCAGGGCCGTTGGGCGAATACGCTCCGGCTGTGGTCCGGCAAGGCCGTGAGCGCCTTCGATCTCGACCGGTTCAACCGCGGCGAATACGCCGGTGCGGCCGAACCGGAGGCCGCGGCCCGCACGCTCAGCCGGGTGCTCTATCCCGACGACACGACCGAGCAGGGCAAGGAGCTGCGGCTGAAGCAGGAATACTTCTTCACCGCCGCCTCGCTCGCCGACATTCTGCGCCGCTTCGACAGCGAACACGGCGACATCCGCGCCCTGCCCGCCAAGGTCGCGATCCAGCTGAACGACACGCATCCGGCCATTGCCGGACCCGAACTGGTACGGCTTCTGCACGACGTCCGCGGGCTGAGCTTCGCCGAGGCGGTTGAAACCGCGCGGGCGATGCTGAACTACACCAATCACACGCTTCTGCCCGAGGCGCTGGAAGCCTGGCCCGAGAGCCTGATGGGCCGCCTGCTGCCCCGGCATCTCGAACTGATCGACCGGATCGACGCGCTGCACGCGAAGGAGAACCCGACACGCAAGGTTTCGGCCAGAAGCGACGGTCAGGTCCGCATGGGTGAGCTCAGCTTCATTATGGCGCAGCGGGTGAATGGCGTCTCGGCGCTGCACACCGAACTGATGAAAACCACCGTCTTCGCCGAGCTGCACCGGCTTCACGCCGAGCGGATCGTGAACCAGACCAACGGCGTCACGCCGCGCCGGTGGGTCCTGAACGCCAATCCGCGGCTTTCGGCGCTCATCACCGACACGATCGGCGACGGTTGGGTCGACGATCTCGAGCAATTGCAGGGTCTCGAGCCGCATGTGGACGACCCGAGCTTCCTCGACGCCTATGCCGAGGCCAAGCGGGCCAACAAGGCCGAGCTGGCCGATCACCTGTCCGAGCATCTCGGCCTGCAGCTGCATCCCGACTGGATGTTCGACGTGCAGATCAAGCGGATGCACGAATACAAGCGCCAGCATCTCAACATTCTCGAGGCGATCGCGCTGTGGCAGGCGATCCGCGAGACGCCCGACGCGGACTGGACGCCCCGCGTGAAGCTCTTCGCGGGCAAGGCCGCCCCGGGTTACTTCTTCGCCAAGGACATCATCCGCCTCATCAACGACGTGGCGCATGTGGTGAACGCCGATCCGAAGACCCGGCACCTGCTGCAGATCGCCTTCCTGCCGAACTACAATGTCAGCCTGGCGGAGCGGCTGATTCCGGCCGCCGACCTGTCCGAGCAGATCTCGACCGCCGGCAAGGAAGCGTCGGGAACCGGCAACATGAAGTTCGCCCTGAACGGCGCGCTGACCATCGGCACGCTCGACGGCGCGAACGTGGAGATCCGGGACCGCGTGGGCGCGGACAATTTCTTCCTGTTCGGCATGACGGCCGACGAAGTCGTCGAGCGCCGCAAGGTGAAGGATCACGCCGCGCAGGCCATCGCCGCCGATCCCCGCCTCGCCCGCGCCATCGCGGCCATCGCGGACGGCGTTTTCAGTCCCGGAGAGCCGAAGCGCTTCGCCCATATCGCCGAGAACATCTCGGGGCCGGACTACTTCCTGGTCTCGTCGGATTTCTCCGATTACTGGCGCGCGCAGCGTGAGGTCGATGCGGCCTATGCCGAGCCGGCGCACTGGATGCGGATGGCCGCGCTCAACACCGCGCGGTCGGGCTGGTTCAGTTCGGACCGCACGATCCACGGCTACATGGACGAGGTCTGGAACGCCGTTTCGGTGCTCTGATGCGCAAGATCCGGGCAGCGGCGCGCCGATAAGACGGCTGCCATTCCGGTTGCGCCGAAATTGTATGGCGGACGGGCAACAGACCCGTCCGACGCAATAATTTCATTTTGTCTCGAAGGACCTGGCCGGTATTCCTCGTCCCGAGGCCAAAAGGTCCAGCAGTAAACAAAATGGAAATTGCGATGAAACGCTTTGCTCTGCCATTGTTTGCAATGGCCATCCCCACTTCCGTGCTTGCGCAGGATGCCGGAACCGGCGAATGGGCCGGCTACTATGCCGGCGTCCAGATTGACGTCCTGACCGGCGGTGACTTCTCGTTCGAGGGCGTCCCGGCAGTTACGGGCGACTACGAAGGCTTTCTGTACGACTTCTTCATAGGGCACCGGTGGCAGTTCGGCCGGTTTGTCGTCGGCGGCGAATACGATCTCGCCTTCGGCCAGCCTGAGGTGACGCTGACCGGTCTGTTCACCGTCAGCAGCAAGCCCACGATCCACCGCATCGGCGGCGAGTTCGGCTTTGACGCCGGCCGGGTCCTGCCCTACGCCACCGCGGGTTACTCGTTTATCAATTTCGACGCCGAGGCCGGCACGAACAGTGCGAACGGGCCGTTCTTCGGCGTCGGGCTCGACTACCGGCTGAACGAGTCGACGACGATCGGATTCGAGTATCTGCACCACGATTACGGCGAGCTGAGCCTGATCCCCGGCCTCAGCACCGAACTCGACACGTTCGGGATGAACTTCGCCGTCGAATTCTGAACGGCGCGGCGGCGGAACGGGGCGGGCCGCTAGAGTATCCTTGCGACTTGCTATAGTTGGGCTAACCTGCCGGACATGGACAAGGCGCAAGACTTCCCGGTCGGCGACGCGGACGCGTTCACCGCGCTCCGCCACGGTCGCCATGGCGATCCGTTCGCGATCCTCGGCCCGCACAAGCGCGGCCGGGCGACCTGGCTGACCGTCTTCGATCCGGGCGCCGAGGTCATGGCGGCCCGGGTCGGCGACCGACGCCACCTGCTGCACCCGGTGCCCGGCCAGCCCGGGATCTTCCAGGGCAAGGTCCCGGGCGGGCGGAAATACCGGCTGGAGGCGCGCAGTGCGACCGGCCGGGACTGGGAGATGGAAGACCCCTATCGCTTCGGCCCGGTGCTCGGCGAGATGGACGAGTATCTGCTCGGCGAGGGCACGCACCGGCGCATGTGGCAAGTGCTCGGCGCCCACGTGATCGAACACGAGGGCGTCCGGGGCACGCATTTCGCCGTCTGGGCGCCGAACGCCGCGCGCGTCTCGGTCGTCGGCGCGTTCAATGCCTGGGACGGCCGCCGTCACGTCATGCGCTCGCGCGGGGCCTCGGGCGTCTGGGAGATCTTCGTGCCCGGCATCGCCGAGGGCGAGGCTTACAAATACGAAATCCTGACCCGGGACGGTCACATCCTGCCGCTGAAGGCCGACCCGGTCGGCTACGGGTCGGAGCACGCGCCGTCGAACGCAAGCGTCGTGCGCGACATTTCAGGCTATGGCTGGTCGGATGACGGCTGGATGCAGGAGCGGATGCTGCGGAACACGCGCAACGCACCGATCTCGATCTACGAAGTGCATCTGGGCAGCTGGCGCAAGAAAGAGGGCGGGCGCTTCATCTCCTACAAGGAGGCGGCGGACGAACTCGTCGGCCATGCCCGCGACATGGGATTCACCCATATCGAGTTCCTGCCGCTGTCCGAATACCCGTTCGACGGGTCCTGGGGCTACCAGCCTGTCGGGCTGTTCGCGCCGACGATCCGCTTCGGTCCGCCGCATGAGTTCCGCGACCTCGTCAACGCGGCCCACCGCGCGGGCCTCGGCGTGATCCTCGACTGGGTTCCGGGGCATTTCCCGACGGACGCGCACGGTCTCGGCCGGTTCGACGGCACGCCGCTCTATGAACATGCCGATCCGCGCGAGGGCTTCCACCAGGACTGGAACACGCTGATCTTCAACTACGGCCGCACAGAGGTGCGGAACTACCTGATATCGAACGCGCTCTACTGGCTCGAGGAGTATCACGTCGACGGGCTGCGCGTGGATGCGGTCGCCTCGATGCTTTACCGCGACTATTCGCGTTCTGAAGGCCAGTGGGTGCCGAACAAGGATGGCGGTCGCGAGAATTACGAAGCGATTTCAATGCTTCAGGCGATGAACACGCTCGTCTACGGCGAATTGCCGGGCATCCTGACGGCGGCCGAGGAGTCCACCTCGTTCCCCAAGGTCTCCGCCCCCGTCGACCAAGGCGGGCTCGGCTTCGGCTACAAGTGGAACATGGGCTGGATGAACGACACGCTCGACTACATGAAGCGCGAGCCGGTCCACCGGAAGCACCATCACCACCAGATGACCTTCGGGCTGCACTACGCTTTCTCGGAGAACTTCATCCTGCCGCTCAGCCATGACGAGGTCGTGCATGGCAAGGGCTCGATCCTCGGAAGGATGCCGGGCGACGACTGGCAGCAATTCGCGAACCTGCGCGCCTATTACGGCTTCATGTGGGGGCACCCGGGCAAGAAGCTCCTGTTCATGGGACAGGAATTCGCCCAGCGCGAGGAATGGAACCACGAGGGCCAGCTGCCCTGGCACTATGCCGACACGCATTTCCACGGCGGCGTGCTGCGGCTGGTGCAGGACCTGAACCGGCTCTACCGGGAAACGCCCGCGCTCTACCAGAAGGACGCCGAACCCGAAGGATTCCAGTGGATCGAGGCCAGCGATGAGGACACCTCGGTCTATTCCTGGATCCGGCGCGGGCGGCCGCGCGACCCCGAAGTGGTCGTCGTCTGCAACTTCACGCCCGTCCCGCGAGAGGGCTACCGCCTCGGCCTGCCCAGCGAAGGGCACTGGCACGAGGTCCTGAACACCGACTCCGAACGCTACGGCGGCACCAACATGGGCAATGGCGGCGGCGTCGACGCGACGGCGGAGGGCTGGCAGGGACAGCCGGCCAGCGCCGTCATCACCGTCCCGCCGCTGGCGACGGTCTACTTCATGCGCGGGGGCTGAGATCCGACGCGTTCAAGAAAAAGAGGGAGGAAGATCATGGCAGACAGAGGGAGCCGGCTGTCGAGCCGGTCGATGGCCTTCGTGCTGGCCGGTGGCCGCGGCAGCCGCCTGCGCGAACTCACCGACAACCGGGTCAAACCCGCGGTCTATTTCGGCGGCAAGACACGGATCATCGACTTCGCCCTGTCCAACGCGCTTAATTCCGGCATCCGGAAGATCTCGGTCGCGACGCAGTACAAGGCCCATTCGCTGATCCGGCACTGCCAGCGAGGCTGGAACTTCTTCCGGGCCGAGCGGAACGAATTTCTCGACATCCTGCCGGCGAGCCAGCGCGTGGACGAGAACAAGTGGTATCTCGGCACGGCTGACGCGGTGACGCAGAATATCGACATCGTCGACAGCTACGGCGTCGACTACGTCGTGATCCTGGCCGGCGACCACATCTACAAGATGGATTACGAGATCATGCTGCGCCACCACGTGGACTCGGGCGCGGACGTGACCGTGGGCTGCCTGACCGTCCCGCGCGAAGAGGCGACGGCCTTCGGCGTGATGGCCGTCGACAAGGATGACCGGATCACCAGCTTCCTCGAGAAGCCGAAGGATCCGCCGGGTACGCCGGATGATCCGAGCGTCGCGCTGGCCTCGATGGGGATCTACGTTTTCTCCTGGCCGTTCCTGCGCGAACTTCTGGTCGAAGATGCCGAGAAACCCGACAGCGCGCACGATTTCGGCGGCGATCTGATCCCGCACATCGTCAAGAACGGAAAGGCGCAGGCGCACCGGTTCGAGGACAGCTGCGTCCGCCACGCGCCCGACGCCCCGGCCTACTGGCGCGACGTCGGTACGGTCGATGCGTTCTGGAAGGCAAATATCGACCTGACGGATTTCGCGCCCGAACTGGATCTCTGGGACCAGAACTGGCCGATCTGGACCTATTCGGAGATCACGCCGCCAGCGAAGTTCATCCATGACGAAAAGGACCGGCGCGGCCTTGCGGTGTCGTCCATGGTGGCGGGCGGCTGCATCATCTCGGGCACGGAGATCCGCCAGTCGCTTCTGTTCACGGGGTGCCACACCAATTCCTACGCCTCGCTCGAACAAGTCGTGGCGCTGCCGAAGGTCGAGGTCGCGCGCCATGCCCGTCTGCATCGTTGCGTCATCGACCGCGGCGTGCATATCCCCGAAGGCCTCATCGTCGGCGAGGATATCGAGGAAGACAAGAAGTGGTTCCGGGTCACCGACTCGGGCGTGACGCTCATCACCCAGAAGATGCTGGACGCACGGGCGGCCGCGAAGTGACCACCCGCGTCCTGTCGGTCGCCTCGGAATGCGTGCCGTTGGTCAAGACCGGCGGTCTTGCCGACGTTGCGGGCGCCCTGCCCGCGGCTCTCGCCGCCGAAGAAGTCGAGATGCGAACGCTCGTGCCCGGCTATCCCGTCGTGCGGGCCGCGCTTGGCAAGGAACCGGAGGTCCTGTCGGAACGTGTCGATCTGTTCGGCGGGCCGGCGCGGGTTCTCAAGGGAAAGCTCGGGAAGCAGGCCCTGTACGTGCTCGATGCGCCGCATCTCTACGACCGGCCCGGCAACATCTACCTCGGGCCGGACGGGCAGGACTGGCCCGACAACCCGGTGCGCTTTGCCGCCCTGTCACGCGCGGCGGCGCAGATCGGGGCCGAGGGGATCGACGGCTGGACACCGCAGGTCATTCAGCTTCACGACTGGCAGGCGGCGCTGACGCCGGTCTACCTGCACGACATGGGCGCCGCCGACCGGGTCGGCACCGTCACGACGATCCACAACATCGCCTTCCAGGGCCTCGCGCCCGCGACGATGCTGTCTCAGCTTGGTCTGCCGTCATGGGGCTTCAACCCGCAGGGCTTTGAATTCTACGGAAAGATAAGCGCGCTCAAGGCGGGGATCGTATATTCCGACGCGATTTCGACCGTCAGCCCGACCTATGCCAACGAGCTGATGACAATGGAATTCGGCATGGGCCTCGACGGCGTGCTGCGCCAGAGACGCAAGGACCTGACCGGGATCCTCAACGGCATTGACGAAGACGCCTGGACCCCGCCCTACAAGACGGCGCGTGGCAAGGCGAAACACCGCGCCGCCCTGCGCGAACGCATGGGGCTGCCGGACAGCGACGGGCCGCTGGCCGTCGTCATCTCGCGGCTGACACAGCAGAAGGGGCTCGACCTCCTGCTCGACGCGCTGCCCGGGTTTTTAGAGATGGGCGGCCAGCTCGCGCTTCTCGGCTCGGGCGACAAGGCGCTGTCGGATGCCTATCTGCGCGCGGCCGAGCGCAACCCGGGCGTCGCGGTCGAGATCGGATACGATGAGAGCCTCGCCCGGGCCCTGGTGACCGGCGGCGACGTGATCCTTGTCCCGTCGCGCTTCGAACCCTGCGGCCTGACGCAGATGTACGGCCTGCGTTTCGGGACCCTGCCGGTCGTCGCGCTGACCGGTGGACTGGCGGACACGGTCATTCCGGCCAGTGCCGCGGGCCTCGCCGCCGGAGTCGCGACGGGCTTCCAGTTCCATCCCGTGACGGCGCAGGCCCTGTCGGACACCTTGGCGCAGGTGGTCGATCTTTTCCGGCAGCCCGCTATCTGGGCAAAGATGCAGCGGAACGCCATGGCACACCCGGTCGGATGGTCCGCAAGCGCCGGTGCCTATGGCGCCCTGTTCCGGAGCCTCGTAAAACAGCCCTGATGACAAAACGCTGGACGATCGAAGCCGGCCGCGCCTCACCCCTTGGCGCGACCTATGACGGCGACGGGGTAAATTTCGCGGTGTTCTCGCACCACGCCACGCGGATGTATGTCTGCCTGTTCTCCGAGGACGGCAAGACCGAGACCGACCGCATCGCCCTGCCCGAGCGCGACGGTGACGTGTGGCATGGCCGTATTCCGGGGCTCAGGCGCGGCACGCTCTACGGTCTGCGGGCCGAGGGACCCTATGCTCCGGCCGACGGGCATCGGTTCAACGTCAACAAGCTCCTTCTCGATCCATACGCCAAGCGCGTGACCGGCCATCCGGAATGGCATGACGCGCTGATGGGTTACCGCGTCGGCGCGAACGATCTCGATCTCGGCTTCGACAGCCGCGACAGCGCGCCCTACATGCCGCGCTGCGTGGTCGAAGATCCGGCGACGCCCGGTGCCAAGCCACATCGCCGACCGATGACGCCCATCGACCGGACGGTGATCTACGAAGCCCACGTGAAGGGGCTGACCGCGCTGCATCCGACCGCAAAGCCGAGAGGAACGTTTCTCGGGCTGGCCTCCGATCCGGTGCTGGACCATCTCACCAGGCTCGGCGTGACGGCGATCGAGCTCCTGCCGGTGCACAGCTTCGTCAATGACCGCTTTCTCGTGCAGAAGGGGCTGACGAACTACTGGGGCTACCAGTCGCTCAGCTTCTTCGCGCCCGATCCGCGGTACCTGCACCAGTCCGCGCTCTGGGAATTCCAGCATATGGTCTCCCGGCTGCATGCCGCCGGGATCGAGGTGATCCTCGACGTGGTCTACAACCACACCGGCGAGGGCAGCGAGACCGGCCCGACGCTCAGCTTCCGCGGCCTCGACAACCGCGCCTATTACCGGCTGATGCCGGACAATCCGCGCTATTACGTCAACGATACAGGCACCGGGAACACGCTGAACCTCGACCACCCGATGGTCTTGCGGATGGTCATGGATTCGCTGCGCTACTGGGTCGAGGTGATGGGCGCGGACGGGTTCCGGTTCGACCTGTGCTCGACGCTTGGCCGGACGATGGAAGGCTTCGATCCGGGCGCGTCCTTCTTCGATGCGATCCGGCAGGACCCGGTGCTGAGCCAGGTCAAACTGATCGCCGAGCCGTGGGATATCGGCCCGGGCGGCTACCAGGTGGGCGCCTTCCCGCCACCCTTCCACGAATGGAACGACCAGTATCGCGACGGCGTGCGACGCTTCTGGCGCGGCGATGATGACATGGTGCCGGCCCTTGCCGACCGGCTGACCGGATCGGCACTGCAGTTCGACCATTCCGGCCGGCCCGCGACCGCCTCGGTCAACCTGATCACGGCCCATGACGGGTTCACGCTGACCGACTGGGTCACCTACAACGAGCGCCACAACGAGGCCAACGGCGAGGGCAACCGCGACGGCCATTCCGAGAACTTCTCGGACAACATGGGCGTCGAGGGACCGACCGACGATCCGGTCATCCTGGCGCGGCGCGCGCGGCGGCGGCGGAACATGATGGCGACGCTTCTGCTGTCGCAGGGCACGCCCATGATCCTGGCCGGGGACGAGATCGGCAATTCGCAGGGCGGCAACAACAACGCCTATGCCCAGGACAACGAAACCGGCTGGATCGACTGGCCGGCTGCGGACAAGAGTTTCTGCAACTTCACCCGCCGCCTGATCGAAGTGCGCGGCCGTCACCCGATCCTGCGACAGAAACGGTTCCTGCATTCGCGCGAGCGTCCGGCCGACGGCCTGGCCGACCTGTTCTGGTGGCGCCCGGACGGCGAACCGATGGCGGCGGCGGACTGGCAGTCGCACGGCGACATCCTCTGCGCCGAGCTGCGCATGGCCTCGGACACGCCGCCCTACGCGGCGCGCGAGGATGCGATCTACCTCATCTTCAACCGCGGCGCCCCGGTCGATGTCACCCTGCCGCCGGTGCCCGAAAGCCGGCACTGGCGCATCCTGATAGACACCAGCCGGACGGATGGCGGCACCGGGAGCGACATCGCTGACTCGGTCCTCGAGGTCCCCGCAGATTGCGTAATGGCTCTGGCACTCGAAGACACGGATGCCTGATCCGACGGCAGAGCTTGCCGCCGCGATCGGTATCCGGCCGTCCTACACCGACGTCACCGGCACCACGCGCGAGATGGGCGAGGAGACGCGGCGCGCGCTTCTGGCGGCGCTCGGCCAGCCCGTCGACGGGCCCGAGGAGGCGGCCGAGCGGCTTGCCGCCCTGCGGGACGCTGAGGTCCGACGCAAGCTGGCGCCTTGGTACGTGGTCACGCGCGGCCGCCGACCCGATCTGCCACTGCCGGACGATGCGGCATGGACGCTTCACTACGAGGACGGCTCTGAACGCGAGGGACGCGGCCCCCTGCCCGCCCTGCCCCTGGGCATCCACGCGCTCGAGACTGGCGTTGAACGGACCTGGCTTCTGTCGGCCCCACCCCGCCTGAAGCTGCCGCCGCGCGGATGGGGGCTGATGGTCCCGCTCTGGGGCCTGAAGGGCACAGCGGCCGGTGGTCTGGGTGATTACGCCGACCTTGCCGATCTTGCCCGCGCCATCGCGCCGTCGGGCGCGGGGTTCATCGGGCTGAACCCGATCCATGCCCGCTTTCCGACCGATCCGACTGCGACGAGCCCGTACCAGCCCTCGCACCGCCGGCGTCTGGACATTCTGCACATCGCGGCCGGACAGCCGGCAAGCACCGGGGCACTCGTCGACTACAGCGCCGAGATTCCGGCTAAAATGGCGGCCCTCCGGGCCGAGTACGACGCGTTCACAGGGGATCCGGCCTTCGAGGCGTGGCGGGCGGCAGAAGGCGCACCACTCGAGCGGTTCGCGCTGCACCAGGCGCTGTCAGAACGCCATGGCGCCTACTGGAGCGACTGGCCCGTCGCCCTGCAGGACGCCGACGGCCCTGCCGTGGCCGAGGCGCATGCCGGTCTGAGTGATGGCGTCCGCTTCCACGCCTGGGCGCAATGGCGGGCAGAGACCGCTCTGGCAGAGGCGCAGAGCGTCGCCAGGGCGGCCGGGATGGCCCACGGGCTTTATCTCGACCTCGCCGTCGGCACGCATCCCGCCGGCGCCGAAACATGGGAGGACCGGCAGAGCTTCGCACCCGGCGTGTCGCTCGGCGCGCCGCCCGACGCATTCGGACCGCAGGGTCAGACCTGGAACCTCGCGCCGCTCAGCCCCGCGGCACTCGTCTCCGATGGCTTCAAGGCCCTCGCCGAGACGCTGCGCCGCCAGCTCCGCTTTGCCGGTATCCTGCGCGTCGATCACATTCTGGGCTTCGATCGCGCCTTCTGGGTGCCCGATGGCGGGCTGCCGGGGGGCTACGTCACCATGCCACGCGAGGCGATGCTGGCCGTGGCCCGGATCGAGGCGGCGCGCGCCGATGCCGTCATCGTCGGCGAGGATCTCGGCGTCGTGCCCGAGGGCCTGCGCGCCCGGCTCGAGGTAACCGGCATCCTCGGCTGCACTCTCGCGATGTTCGAACGCCGCGAAAACCCGTTCCGCTACACGCGGCCGGGCCGGTATCAGACGCCGAAGATGGCCAGCTTCTCGACCCACGACCTGCCGACCTGGGACGGCTGGCGGTCCGGCACCGATCTCGGCGAATGGGCGCGGATCGGCGCGCTGTCGGACGAGGACCACAGCGCGGCGCGCGAGCGCAGGCGATCGGAGATTGCCGCCTTCGATCGCGCGCTCGGCGTGTCCGAACCGACGGTCGACGATCTGCATGGCTTTCTGGCCGCGACGCGCTCCCGTCTGGTCGCCGTACAGGCCGAGAACCTGCTTGGCGAGACCGGCCAGCCGAACCTTCCGGGCACGGTCGAAACCCATCCCAACTGGCGCCGCCGCCTCAGCCTCGGCCCGGACGATCTCGCGCGGCATCCGGCGCTCGCGCATGCAGCCGCCAAAATGGCGGCGAAAGGTCGGAACGGCGGGTGAGACTGGTGCTGCCGGAGAGATTTGAACTCTCGACCTCTCCCTTACCAAGGGAGTGCTCTACCCCTGAGCTACGGCAGCCCGCGTGGCCGGCTGACTAGTCGCTCCCGTCCAATGACGCAAGCGCATTCTGGACGCCCGCCGGGCCATGCGGTAGAGGGTGCGCCATGGAGCGGAAAACCGGCCAGGCGGCGCCGCCGAAGAAAGGCGCGAGCCGGGAAGACCGGCTGAAAGCGGCGCTGAAGGCAAATCTTGGCCGCCGCAAGGCACAGGCCCGTGCACGCGACACCGGCACGGAACAAAAAACCAAGGAATGAGGCAGGCGGATGGATTCGATCATCGTGCGCGGCAATGGCCCGCTGAAAGGCGCAATCCCGATCTCGGGCGCCAAGAACACCTGCCTGAAGCTGATGACGGCGGCGCTTCTCACCGATGAGCCGCTGACGCTGACCAATGTCCCGCGGCTGTCGGACATCGCCACGCTTGCCCATCTTCTCGAAACGCTCGGCGTCGAGATCGCGCGGCTGCAGGACGGGCGCGTCATGGCGCTCTCGGCGCGGTCCATCACCAACCGCCGCGCCGATTACGACATCGTCCGGAAACTCCGCGCGTCGTTCAACGTGCTCGGGCCGCTGCTGGCGCGCGAGAACGAGGCGATCGTCTCCTTGCCCGGCGGCTGCGCCATCGGCGCGCGCAAGGTCGATCTTCACCTGATGGCGCTGGAGAAACTCGGCGCCGAGATCCGGCTGGAAGAGGGCTACGTCCACGCGATCGCCGCGAACGGCCTGACAGGCGCCGAGATCGACTTCCCGATGGTCTCGGTCGGCGCGACGGAGAACGCGCTTGCCGCCGCAGTGCTGGCGAAGGGCACGACGGTGCTGAAGAACGCGGCCTGCGAGCCTGACACGGTCGCCTTCGGCGAGTGCCTGCAGGCGATGGGCGCGAAGATCGACGGGCTTGGCACGCGCGAGATCACGATCGAGGGCGTCGACCGTCTTCACGGCACGACGCACGAGGTCATTCCCGACCGGATCGAGCTTGGGACGTTCATGATCGCGCCGGCCATCTGCGGCGGCGAGGTCGAACTGCTCGGCGGCCGCCGGGACCTGGCCGAAGCTTTCTGCGACAAGCTCGAAGAGGCCGGCATGTCGATCCAGGAGACCGATACCGGCATCCGGGTGGCGCGCGGCAACGCCTCGATCCGCGCCGTCGACGTGACGACCGCGCCCTTCCCCGGTTTCCCGACAGACCTTCAGGCGCAGTTCATGGCGCTGATGTGCACCGCCGAGGGCACGAGCCGGCTCGAGGAGACGATCTTCGAGAACCGCTTCATGCACGCGCCGGAACTCATCCGCATGGGCGCCGATATCGACGTGCAGGGTGGAGTGGCGACCGTGACGGGCGTCGAGAAGCTGAAGGGCGCACCGGTCATGGCGACCGATCTGCGCGCCAGCGTCTCGCTGATCCTCGCCGGCCTCGCGGCCGAAGGCGAGACGGTGGTCAACCGCGTCTACCATCTCGACCGCGGTTACGAGCGGATCGAAGAGAAACTGTCGGCCGTCGGCGCCGATATCCGCCGGGTCCGCGCCGATGGTTGACGACGCCCGGTTCGAGGACGCGGACGAAGGCCCGCTGCGGCTCCGCGCGCTCGACGACGAGGATCTGCGCGTCATCGCGACGCTCGCGCAGGACGCGGTCTTCCCGATCAGCGAGATGACCTTCGACCGTAAGCGGCGGCGCTTCGCGCTTCTGGTGAACCGGTTCCGGTGGGAGGACCGCCCCGCGAAACGCGCCCCCGAACGCGTGCAGTCCGTGCTGGTAATCGAGGACGCGCTGTCGGTCCGCAGCCAGGGCGTCGACCGCGAGGACAAGGACATCGTCCTGTCGTTGCTCTCGGTCGACTGGACGCCGGGCGAGGACGGGACCGGCACGGTCACGCTGGTCCTGGCCGGCGACGGTGCTATCGAGGTCGGCGTCGAGGCGCTCGAGGTCACCCTGTCCGACGTGACGCGGCCCTATCTCGCGCCCTCTGGCAAGGCGCCGGATCACCCGGAATGATCCGGCGGCTCGGGCCGGCCGACTGGGCCGCCTTCCGCGACATCCGGCTGACCATGCTGGCGACCGATCCCTCGGCCTATGGCTCCACGCTCGCAGACTGGCAGGCGAAGCCGCGCGGAGAGATCGAGAACTGGCTGACCAACCTCAATTGCTTTGGCGCCATGGACGGCGACCGCTGCCTGTCGACCGCGACCTGGACCCGGCTCGAGGGTCGCACGGTCGCCCATCGCGGCGAGGTGATTGCGGTCTACACCCGGTCCGAGGCGCGCGGGCGCGGCCTGATGGCAGCGCTTCTCGATACGCTCGCGCAGGATGCGGCCGCCGCCGGTCTCCTCCAGCTCGAACTCGATGTCGCGGTCACCGGCACCGCGGCGCGCGCGGCCTATGCGGCGGCGGGGTTCACCGAAGTCGGCCGGATGCCGCGCGGCCTCGCCCATGGCGGGCGCTACATCGACAAGATCACCATGGTCCGCCCCCTCGACACGGCGGGTTGAGGCGGGCCGGGCCGCGGGCTATGTCCGCCCGTGATTGACGGGGATGGACCATGCCGCACTTCCTGGATAGCCGGGCAACGGATTTCGAAGCGCGTCTCGAGGCGCTGCTGACGGCCAAGCGTGAAGACGCGCCCGAAGTCGACGAGACCGTCGCCCGGATCATCGCCGATGTGCGCGCCCGCGGCGACGACGCGGTGCTGGAGCTGACCGAGCGCTTCGACCACCTGCCGCTGACGCCCGACACCATGGCCTTCTCGGACGATGAGATCGACGCGGCCATCGCCGGTGTGCCCGAGGACGAGCGCACGGCGCTGGAACTGGCCGCGTCCCGGATCAGCGCCTACCACGAACGCCAGCTGCCCGCCGACGCGCGCTGGACCGAGGACACCGGCGCCTCGCTCGGATGGCGCTGGACGGCGGTTTCGGCGGCCGGTCTCTACGTGCCGGGCGGGCTTGCCAGTTATCCCTCTTCGGTCCTGATGAACGCCATCCCGGCCCGGGTTGCCGGCGTCCGCCGCCTCGTCGTGACCGCGCCGACGCCCCGGGGCGAGATCAATCCGCTCGTCCTGCTGGCCGCCCGCCTGTCCGGCGTGGACACGGTCTACCGGATCGGCGGTGCGCAGGCGATCGCCGCCCTCGCCTACGGCACGCAGACCATCGCACCGGTCGACAAGATCACCGGGCCCGGCAATGCCTTCGTCGCCGCCGCCAAACGCCGGGTCTTCGGCCGCGTCGGCATCGACATGATCGCCGGCCCGTCCGAGATCCTCGTCATCGCGGATGCGATGGCCGACCCGGACTGGATCGCCGTCGATCTGCTGAGCCAGGCCGAGCATGACGAGAGCGCGCAGTCGATCCTGCTGACCGACAGCGCCGATCTGGCCCGCGCGGTGGCCGAGGCGGTCGAGGCGCGGCTGGCCACCCTGCCCCGCCGCGAGATCGCCGGAGCGAGCTGGCGCGACTACGGCGCCGTCATCACGGTGCGCAGCCTCGACGAAGCCGCCGAGATCTCAGACCGCTTCGCACCCGAACACCTGGAGCTCTGCGTCGAGGACCCCGAGGCGCTCCTGCCGAAAATCACCCATGCCGGGGCGATCTTTCTGGGCCAATGGACGCCCGAGGCCATCGGCGACTATGTCGGCGGGCCGAACCACGTTCTGCCCACCGCCCGCTCGGCCCGGTTCTCCTCCGGGCTCAGCGTCATGGACTTCCTCAAGCGCACGACCATCGCCGCCATGACGCCCGAGGCGCTGTCGGCCATCGGCCCTGCGGCCGAGACGCTCGCAACCTCCGAAGGCCTTGGCGCGCATGGGCTTTCCGTCCGGCTCAGGCTCGACAAGCTCAACCGCTGACGGGCGCCGGGACTTGCACGGCCTTGTCCTCTCGGGCATCAGGGTCAGGCCCTGCGCCCGAAGTTCATCGCCATGACCCATATCGTCCATATCGAGATCGACACGACCGGCCTGCCCGCACCCACGCCCGAGATCGAGCAGGAGCGCCGGGTGGCTATCTTCGACCTCCTCGAGGAAAACTCCTTCGCTCTTCCCGGCAATGACGCCGAGGGTCCGTTCCGCGTCGTCCTCGCCATCCGCGACAAGCGGCTCGTCTTCGATGTCGATACCGAGGACGGCACCCACGCGGCCGAATTCCACCTCTCGCTCTCGCCGTTCCGGCAGGTGGTGAAGGATTACTGGCAGATCTGCGAAAGCTACTTCGCCGCTGTCAAACGCCTGCCGCCGTCGCAGATCGAAGCGATCGACATGGCCCGCCGCGGCATCCACAACGAGGGCGCGCGGGTGCTGCAGGAACGGCTCGAGGGCAAGGCGGAGGTCGACACCGACACCGCGCGTCGGCTCTTCACTCTCATCTGCGTTCTGCATTTCGGTGGATGAGCCGTTGGACGCATTGGTCTTCCCAAGTTCCGTCCTGTTCTGCTGCGACTACAATTCCATCCGCTCGCCCATGGCCGAGGGGCTGATGAAGAAGTTCTACGGCCACCGCGCCTACGTGCAGTCGGCCGGCGTGAAGCACGACCTGGAGATAGACGGCTTCGCAGTCGCCGTCTGCGCTGAACTCGGGGTGGAACTGGAACGCCACCGCGTGCGCAGCTTCGACGAGATGGAGCAATGGGGCGACGACCTGTCGGGCTTCGACCTGATCGTCTCCCTATCCCCGGCCAGCCAGCGTCGTGCGCTGGAACTGACGCGGCACTACCATCTCGACGTCGAATACTGGCAGATCCTCGATCCGTCGGGCCTCGGCGACAGCCGCGACGCGAAGCTCGACAGCTACCGCCAAGCGCGCGACCAGATCGTGGAGCGGATGCTGAGCCGCTTCGGCCCGCCCACGGAACCGCAGGAATGAGCCTCGCCATCCGGCGCTTCGATGGCGCGGAGATCGCCGAAATCGTGGAGCCGCTGGCCCGCCTGCGCATCACCGTCTTCCGCGACTGGCCGTATCTCTACGACGGCGATCTCGACTACGAGCGCCGCTACCTCGGCGGATATGCCGACGGCGACGCGATGGTCTGCGCGGTCTTCGACGACGACGAGATGGTGGGTGCGGCGACCGCGATGCCGCTGACACGCCAGCCCGACATGGTGCGCGGCGCGCTGTCGGGACAGGAGGTGCCGGTGGAACGCATCTACTACTGCGCGGAATCCGTCCTCCTGCCGGACTATCGCGGCCGCGGCCTCGGACACGCCTTCTTCGACGCGCGCGAGGAAAAAGCCGCCCACCTCGGCTACGCGGCCACCGCGTTCTGCGGCGTCGTGCGGCCCGAGAACCACCCGGCCCGGCCCGAAGACCACCGCCCGTTGGACCCGTTCTGGCGCAATCGCGGCTACGCTCCAGTCCCCGGTGCGGTAGCCCGGCTTTCGTGGCGCGACATCGGGACCGCCGACGAGACCGAAAAACCGCTCCAGTTCTGGCTGCGCCCTATACCGGAGACCCGATCATGAAACTCGCCGCCGCCGCCTACCCGCCCGAGGCCTTGCCGGACTGGGCGGCCTACGAAAACAAGCTGACCGACTGGGTTGCTCGCGCCGCAGATGCAGGCGCGGACCTGCTGGTTTTCCCTGAATACGGCGCGATGGAGCTCAGTTCCCTCGACGGCCCCGACGCCGCCGGCGATCTCGAAGCCAGCATCCTCGCCACCGCCCGCCATCTGCCGGATGCCGACGCACTTCACGACCGGTTGGCGCGGCGCTTCGGTGTCCATATCCTCGCCGCCTCCGCCCCCGTCTTCGACACCGGCCCCCGGCCGGTCAACCGGGCGCGCTTCTTCGGGCCGGAGGGGCCGCTTGGCCACCAGGACAAGCAGGTGATGACGCGGTTCGAACGCGAGAAATGGGACGTGGTGTCCGGGGGCCCGCTGCAACTCTTCGACACGCCGCTCGGCCGGATCGGCATCCTTATCTGCTACGACGCGGAATTCCCCCTGCTCGGCCGCGCGCTGATCGAAGCGGGGGCCGAGATCCTCCTCGTCCCGTCCTGCACCGACAGCGTCGCGGGCTATACCCGCGTCCGCGTCGGCGCGATGGCGCGCGCGCTCGAAGGGCAATGCGTCGTCGTCCACGCGCCGACCGTGGGCGCTGCGCCCTGGTCGCCCTCGATCGACGACAACCGCGGGGCGGCAGCGATCTACGGGCCGCCCGACCTGGGATTTCCCGAAACCGGGGTGCTGGCCGAAGGCGGGTTCGACGCGCCCGGATGGGTCATGGCCGAGATCGACCGGGCCACCATCGCCCGCGTTCGGACCGAGGGCCGGGTCCTCAACCACGCCCATTGGCCCGAGAGCGCGGCCCGCCCGCCCGTCCTCCGTCGCGACATTTTGCCTTGAAAACCGAACCGTTTGAGCGCATCTACCCGCATGCTCGCGGCCAAAGGCGGGCGAATTAGCACGGAGAGACCATGGCCAAGGAAGAAATGCTCGAATTTCCCGGCGTCGTGAAGGAACTCCTGCCGAATGCGACGTTCAGGGTCGAGCTGGAAAACGGCCATGAGATCATCGCCCATACGGCAGGCAAGATGCGCAAGAACCGCATCCGCGTTCTGGCAGGCGACAAGGTGCAGGTTGAGATGACGCCCTACGATCTGACGAAGGGCCGCATCAACTACCGCTTCAAGTAGGTGCGGCTGATCCTCGGCTCCGCCAGCCCGCGCAGACGGGAGCTTCTGGCCGTGCTCGGGATCGTTCCGGACGAAATCCGGCCGGCCGACATCGACGAAACCCCGCATCAGGGCGAGCTTCCCCGCCCCTATTGCGCCCGCGTGGCGCGTGAAAAGGCACTGGCGATCAACGCCGGGCCTGACGACATCGTGCTGTCGGCCGACACGACGGTGTCCCTCGGCCGCCGAATCCTGGGCAAGCCCGGGGACGCCAACGAGGCGCGCGCCTTCCTGTCTGCGCTGTCCGGCCGCCGCCATCGCGTCGTGACCGCTGTTGCCGTCCGTCGCGGTGAGAAGCTCTGGACGCGCGAGGTGGAAAGCCGGGTGCGCATGAAACGGCTCTCGGACATCGAACTCGCGTCCTATCTCGCGGGCGACGACTGGCGCGGCAAGGCCGGTGCATATTCGATCCAGGGGCCGGCGGGCGCATTCATTCCATGGATTTCCGGCAGCCACTCCGCGATCGTCGGCCTGCCGCTGGCCGAGACGGCGCAACTTCTGGCTACCGCGGGCTACGAGGTCTGGACGTGAAGGGCCGCGTCGTTCTTCTCGACCATGTCGATGCGCGCGAGGCCGCCGCGCTGATGGTCGACGGCCGGCTCGAAGACCTGTTGATCGACCCACCCGAAGGCCTGCCCCCCGCGCCCGGAGCCATCCTGCGCGTCCGCGCCGGCCGGCCGATGAAGGGCCAGGGCGGCATGTTCGTCGATCTGCCGGAGGGCACCGGCTTCCTGCGCCATGCCGGGGGCATTTCCCCCGGCGCGCCGCTTCTGGTCCAGGTCACCGGGACGGCCGAACCGGGCAAGGCCCCCCCGGTCGCAACCCGTCTCCTGTTCAAGAGCCGCTACGCCATCATCACCCCCGACGCGCCCGGCCTCAACGTTGCCCGGTCGATCCGCGACAGCGAGGAGCGCGACCGCCTCGTGCGTATCGCCGAGGCAACCGGGACGGCGGGCCACGGCCTCATCCTGCGCTCGGCGGCCGACGGTGTGGATGCCGACGAGCTGTCGCACGACATCGCCGCGATGCGCGACCTAGCGGTCGCCGTACTCTCCGACGCCAACGGCCCGCCCGAGCTGATGGTCGACGCCCCCGGCGCGCATCTCGCGGCCTGGCGTGAC
The DNA here is from genome assembly GCA_015689705.1 of Rhodobacterales bacterium HKCCE3408. Classification (GTDB taxonomy): domain Bacteria; phylum Pseudomonadota; class Alphaproteobacteria; order Rhodobacterales; family Rhodobacteraceae; genus HKCCE3408. The sequence goes on along the minus strand of WVSN01000009.1, from coordinate 128,853 downwards.
TGGGCGATCCCGGACCCTGACGAGATCATCGACACACCCGGCTGCTTCGAAACGGGGGGCGTGATCGAGGCCGTGGACGCCCTCCGCGCGCCGCGCGTGTCCCTGCCGTCCGGCGCCTCCGCGATGATCGAACCCACGACCGCGCTCGTCGCCGTGGACGTGAATTCGGGCCCCGACACCTCCCCGGCCGCCGGGCTCAAGGCCAACCACGCCCTGATCCGGGATCTTCCGCGACAGTTGCGCCTGCGCGGTCTTGGTGGGCAGATCACGCTCGACCTTGCGCCGATGCCCAAGAAGGACCGCCGCAGTTTCGAGGACGCCCTGCGGCGCGCCGTCCGCGAGGATGGAACGGATACCGTCCTTGCGGGGTGGACCCCGCTTGGCCATTTTGAGATGCAGAGAAAACGTGACCGCTGGCCGCTCGAGGATCTCTGGCCCCGATGACCTGCCCGATCTGCAATCGCCCGACGCGAACCGAGTACCGCCCGTTCTGTTCCAGGCGCTGCGCCGATGTCGACCTCGGCCGCTGGCTGACCGGCGCCTATGCCGTGCCATCCACCGATCCCGAGGATCTGGAGGAGGCTCTGGAAGCGACGGAAAAGGCTCAGGAAAAACCGCACTGAGGGCACCTCTGCACGGCTCGGGATTTTTCCCGTGCATGGCTATGGACAGCCCCCGGCGAAAGCCCTAGAACGCGCGCACCCGACGGCCAGCCAAGGCCGTCCCGGTGCCCGGGTAGCTCAGGGGTAGAGCAGTGGATTGAAAATCCTCGTGTCGGTGGTTCGATTCCGCCCCCGGGCACCACGTTAACCCTCACTATCCGAAAGTGCTGCATGGCTCGACATGTGTCGCTGCGATCCTGGAATATGGAGCCTGTGGCCAAGTTGCATCGAAGCACGGAGTGTCGTCGCGGGAGGCAAATCAAAACAGTTCCACGTCCGACTTTGGACGGCGCGCCGTGGCCAGTGTCTCGGCTGGCGCCTGCGTCCGAGCAACCAGCATCATGCGGACATGGCCGGTCACCGGTGTGAAATGCAGCCGGCGCGCCTGCGTACCGCCCAGGCTTTCCGAAACGACGGGAAAACCCTCACGGCGCACGTAATCCCGGGCGAAAGCGATGTTCTTGGAGCCGATATCCGAAAGATGAGCGCTAATTCTTGCGCCGCCGAACAGCTTGACTTCGAGCGCCTGACGTCTTGCGCCCTCTTTCAGCAAGGCGTTGATCAACAGTTCCATGGCCATCGAGCCATACTTCAGCTCGACACTCCCGCTACGGTCATCGCCTGGCAGCAGGAAGTGGTTCAGCCCGCCGATTCCGGCGCCGGGATCGCAGATGCAGGCAGCGACGCAGGAGCCGAGGATCGTCGTGAAGGCGACATCCGGTTCGCGGGAGATGCGGTATTCCCCCTGAACCACCGTGATCATTCTCTCCGGCCTGTTCGGTTTCTGATGGAGTGCGCCCGATCCGGTCATGCCACAGCCCTTTCTGCGCTGGCCGATAGGAGCGCCGGCCCGATCTTGGACAGCGGAAGTTGTCGTTCGACCGCGCCGATCTCGGCAGCGACTTTCGGCATCCCGTAGACCAGTGACGTTCCTGCGTCCTGGCCGAAGGTGCGGGCACCGGCATTCCGGAGGGCCAGCAATCCCTCGGCCCCATCGCGCCCCATGCCGGTCAGGATGGCCGCAGCGACCCGTCGTGCCCCGGGAACCGCCGACCCGAACAAGGCGTCGATCGCTGGCCGGTGGCCGCCGATCGCGGGTCCGTCGATCAGCCGGCAAGCGATCGAGCCGCCGCGAATGTCGGCATGGAGATGGCAGCGGTCACCCGGTGCGAGCGCCACGGTGCCCGGCCCGATAACGGACCCGTCTTCGGCCTCCACAACGGTGGCCATAGTCCGGCTGTTCAACAGACGCGCAAGACCGGCGCTGAAGCCGCCGCCGGTGTGCTGCACGATCAGTGCCGGAGGCGCTGTCTGCGTGAAGGTTGAAAGCACGGAAATCAGGGCATCAACACCTCCCGTCGACGCCCCGATGAGAACGACGCGTCCGGGTCTTGGCTCAGAAAAGCAAAGCGTTGGAGGCGCGGCTGACCGGGCAGTTACAGGCTGAAACGATCTGGCGAAGATCGCATCATACCAGTCCTGTTCTGGCGCCGTCTCGGCGATCAGCCGAATCTCATCGGACCTGAGTGGTGCAGGCAAGCCGGGCATCGAGTCCGTCGATCGCACAACAACGACGACACGTGTCATGACAGCACGAAAGAGGAGCAGGAGAACCTCGAATTCCGGCAGGCGCGCGAGCGACTCCGCGATCACGGCGATCCCGGTCGGCCGATGTTCGGTCACGTGGTAGGTTTCCGTCAGATCGGCGGCAACGTTCGTCACCGTCACGCCCCGAACTGACCGAAGTCTCGCCTCCAGTCGCGCGCGGCGAGCGGGGTCGTCATCGGCCATCAGAATACGCATCGAGGGGTCCGCTCCGCTTCTCAGAAATCCTGCCAGCCGTCATTGGCTGCGCGGTCAGTCCGGACCGGCCGCAGCCGTCCTGCCTGCAGCGTTCCGGGCTTTTCATTCGTCGCCGGAGGCTTCAGCGCGCCGCCGACGGCCGCGCTTTGCATTGGCTCCGCGATCTGATCCATCATCTTTGTCGACGTCTTGACGGCGGCCAGGTCATGCGACCGGCCGGCGTTCCCCGCTCCGCGACTCTCGGATTTCGAAGTCTGTTCGACGCCGGGGCTCGATGCCGGACCGGACGCGAGTTGACTACCCATTCCGACCGCCGGCGTCGGGATCCTGACGTCCAGACCCTCCGCCTCACGCAGCCGGAACATCGCAATACGCTGCCGCAGGCTCCGGGCTTCCTGGCGCAAAGTTGCAACGGCAGCAGTCAACTGCTCGACCATCGCGGCGTTCTCCTGGGTCACCTGGTCGAGCTGACCGGCTCCGGAATTGATCTCGGCAATCCCGGCAGATTGCCGGTTCGCACCGGTCGCGAGGTCGGCCGTCAGGCCGGAGATACTGGAGACCTGCCCGACAATGGTCGACAGCGCCTCGCCGGCAGAATTCACCAGTGCGACTCCGGTGTCGACCTGGCCGGTGCTGGTCACGATCAATTCCTTGATCTGACGCGCAGCCTCGGAGGATCGCTGTGCCAGCGCCCGGACCTCGGATGCGACCACGGCGAACCCCCGCCCGGCCTCGCCGGCGCGCGCTGCTTCGACACCTGCATTCAAGGCCAGGAGGTTGGTCTGAAAGGAAATGTCATCGATGACCCCGATGATCTGAGAAATCTCGTCGGACGACCGCTTGATTGCCGACATCGCGTCGATCGCATCCTGCACAACCTTGCCGCTCTGCTCGGCCCCGACGCGGGTATCTCGAACGACCCCCTCGACTTCGCTGACATTTCCTGCCGCGGACTTTGCATTCCCAGTCAGTTCATCGATCGCTGCGGCGGTCTCCTCAAGCGTTGCGGCCTGGTTCTCCGTCCGGTGCGACAGATCTTCCGAGGAGGCACCGATCTCCTCCGTCCGGGTGAGAATCTCGGCCGCGTTTTCCACGATCGTGCCGAGCAGCCGGTTCATTCGATCGACAGCACCATTGAAATCATGCCGCAGCCCCTCGTAGGCCTCATCAAACGGTTCATCAATCATCCCCGTCAGGTCACCGTCGGCGAAGGCCTTCAATCCGGTCCGCAACCTGTCAACAACCTTGGCCTGGGCTTCGCGATTGGCGTCGACTTTAGCGTTGACCCGTTCGCTTTCCTTAAGCCTGTCCCGGAGGGCCACCAGGTTGCGACCGATTTCGCCCGGTTCATCGCGCCGTTTGGCGATTGGAATGTCGACATCGAGGCGTCCGCCTGCAATCGAGTCAACCGATCCCATCAATTCTGCAAGCGGGCCGGTGATCGACCGGCTTAGGAGAAGACTGAGCCCCACTGACAGTAAGAGACCGACCCCGACGAATGTGATCACGTCGAGCCGCAGACGGGACAAGGGCGCGAAGAACTCCGCGCGGTCGATCTCGGCTACGACTGCCCATCGACCGAGCGGCGTGTCCAGTGGGGCTACTCTGACTGCGACAGGTCGCGCCAGACGTCCCATAACGTTTTCCTCGATCAGAGCCTCGCCCGTCGTCGCAGCTTCGAGGTAATTCAGATCACCAACCGGATCGAAAGCATCGAACTGGTCCGCGTGACGGGACTGTGTGCGAGCGAGCCCGTCCGGCCCGACGATAAACAGGTCGCCCCACGCACCCAGTTGTGGCGGCGCGAGCGTGAGTTCCGACAGGATCGTGGCCGACAACTGCACGGCCAGCACGCCAATCCGCAGCCCGGATTCGTCGAAGACCGGGGTGGCCAGGAAAGCCGCGGGTGCGCCACCACTCGGAGCATAAGGTCGGAAATCGACGCTCGCGATCTCGCCGGGATCCGCGTCGACCGCCTCACTGAACAAAGTTGCGAGAGCGGAAGAAGAATAGGGCCCGGCTCGGAGATCGCTGCCGAAATCATCCTCCTTTTCAAAGCTGTAGATGACCAGACCGTCGCGATCGATAAAGAAGATGTCATAGTAGGGATCCGTTGCGTTCCAGTTCCGGAAGAAGCGGTGCACGTCCCGATGGGCCCGGGAATAGGGCGTGTTCTCCCCGTCTTCGACCAGAAGATCCCTGTCCGGCAACGGGTTCGGGTTTTCAAGAACATACGCACGACGGATATCATCGGACGTCACGGCACCGCTGGTTAGCGCGCGGGCTGTACGGGCGAGTTGCCTGGTCACGATCGGATCACTCGCCGCTGCCACGAGGCGCGCCGCACTGCGGTCGAACCAGGCCGCGATCTGCCGGACGGTCTGCTCCTCGACTTCTCGCATGGTCGCGATCGCCGCTTCTGTCTGAAGGGCGCGGGCCTGGTGATAGAGCGTTACGCCTATCCCGGAGAGCATCACGCCGAAGAGGAGACACATCGCGAGCGGCAGGCGCAACGAGATCCGGGATTGTGTCAGTCGGGTCAGCATGGTGGTTCGTCCCGGATAGAGCTGCGCGCGGGTCGGCTTGTGGGTCATCTGCAGTTTACGTCTCACCAGTTGAGAAGCCGTTAGTGCAGTCGGAGCCGGATGCATCGGGTCAGAACATTTCGATGGATCCGTCCTCGGGCGGCGCGGCGTGACCCGTGCGCGTCAGGCGCGCGCGCAGCCCGGCGAGGCGAAGGCCTTCGATCAGACTGGACGTATCGACTGTCCGCGTGTCTGAGACTCCGGACGACAGCGCGGCCATGAACGGCGCGAGTTCGTCCAGCGTCTGGATTGCGAGATCGAGAAGCTGCACATCTGCCATCTGGAATGCGTCCCGCTCCGGATCCGACAGTGCGGTCAGGATCGCCTCTTCCGCCCGGCGCAGGATCGCTGCGGTATGCGCAAGCTCCCGCCCTGTCGCTTCGACAAGGTCCCGTGCATCCGGGTGACCGGCGTCGGACCTTTCGTTGAAGGCGTTCAAAACTTGCCCACCACAGTTTCGATCGCGCGCTTGAGCGATTGTGTGGTGAAGGGCTTCTGAACGAGGTTGTTCAGGCCGAGGCGCCGGCCGGTATCGACGACCTGGGGCGTCGGCGTCCCTGTGACCAGAATGTATCCGACCCGTTGCGTCGCACGATTCCGGCGCAGCGCCTCGAGCAGCTGAAGTCCGTCCATGCCGGGCATGTTGTAGTCAGCCAGCACAAGGTGAACCGGGTCGGTCGCGATACGCGCGACCGCAGACTGCCCCGAGCTTTCGGCAACGACCTTGTAGATTCCCATCTCCTCCAGTGCCGAGATCAGCAGGCCGCGGCTGATCGACATGTCGTCCACCACCATGACGCGCAAGGTTTCCTTGATTGACAAATCCGGTCTCCTTTCTTCGGGCGGCGCAGCTTCAGGCGCGTTTGCGATAGGCGGTGATGCCGATAGGTTCGAACAGGTCGGCGGCGGGACCGGAGATCCGCTCCGAATGACCGATGAATAGCGCGCCGCCGGCTGGCAGAAGTTCTGCGAACCGCATCCAGAGGCGCTGCTGAACGGAGCGGTCGAAATAGATGGCCACGTTGCGGCACATGATGACATCGAACTTGCCCGTCATGGGCCAGGCGGCGTTGAGATTGAGGGCGCGAAAGCTGACGATCGCCCGGACACCGTCGCGGATACGGAACGGGCCGGGCCCACGCGCAGGGTCGAAGACCTGAGCGGCCCAGTCGGGTCCCGGAACCTGGCATTGTTCGGCCGGATAGATGGCCTCGGCGGCCTGCTTCAGAACAGCCTGATCGAGGTCCGTCGCGAGGATCCGGATGTCATGCCGTCCGGCCTCAGGGCAGAGCTTCAGGACACTGCCGGCAAGCGAATAGGCCTCGGGGCCGGTGGAGCAGCCGGCAGACCAGAGCCGCACCCGGCTGCCACGGCGCGCCCGGTCGAGAAGCGGCGGCAGAACTTCCTCCTGCAACTGCTTGAAATGATGAACTTCCCGATAGAAATTCGTGACGTTCGTGGTGATCGAAGAGATGAAGTGATCCTCTTCGTCACTATCCGACTCCATAAGGTCGCAGTAGCTCACGAAGTCGGCGAGCCCCCGCGCCCGCAGCCGCTTGAGCAGGCGCGACTGAATCATCGCACGTTTTTGCGGTTCGAGCTGTATGCCGTATTTCGCGCGGGCAAGCTCCGCGATCCTCCGGAACTCCCGTTCTGCGAGATCGGGGCGCGCGAACGCGCCCAGGCGGGGCTGCCCGGACTGCGCGTTCATCAGGCGACATCCTCCAGTGCCCGTGGCAGCACCGCGTCGAGCGCAAGAACCCGGCTCATCTCGTCCTCGACCGAGACGAGACCGATGATGCAGTCGGAATCGACACCTTTCGACATCGGTGGCGCGTCGCAGATCGTATCCACGGCGACAGCGAGGATTTCGGACACGGAATCGACCAGAAGTCCAACGGTCTGCGTGCCGATTGCCACGACGATCACGACATGCCGCACGGTCGCTTCGGACGTGCCGAGGCCGAGTTGCTGGGCGAGATCGACGATCGGGATCACTGCGCCGCGGAGGTTGATGACGCCGAGGACCGCGCTGTCGGCATGCGGCAGCGCCGTGACTGGTGTCCAGCGGCGTATTTCCCGGATCTGGGTGATTTCGATGCAGAAGCTCTGACCTCCGGCCACGAAGGACACGAACTCGACACTGCCGGACTCATCCCAGTGCGCTGGCCTGTTCATGGAACATCTCCTTGTGTTGCGCGGCTTCGGCGCCCGCCCGGCGGACCTGGGACAGGATGGCTTCGGTATCGATGATCAGCGCGACCCGGCCGTCGCCGAGGATGGTCGCGGCGGAAATGCCCGGAATGGCGCCGTAATTGCCCTCAAGGCTCTTGATGACCACCTGCCGCTGGTCGGAAATGTCATCGACAGCGAGCGCGACGAGATCGTCGGATTCCGACCGCACGAGCACGAAGACCCCGCCGTCGGAGTCACCACCCTGGCGCAACAGGCCGAGCATGCGCGACAGGCTCGCGATCGGAACGTAGGTCCCGCGTATGAAGAGCAGCCGCCCGTCGCGCCCGATCGGCTTGATGTCGTCGGGCCGCGGGCGGATCGTCTCCACGATCGAAGCCAGAGGCACGACCATCGTCTCGCCGCAGATATGGACGACCATTCCATCCATGACGGCGAGCGTCAGGGGCATCGAGATCGTGAAGGTGGTCCCCTTGCCGGGCATCGAGGAGATCGCGACCCGGCCGCCGAGAGCGGAAATGGCTGTCTTCACGACGTCCATGCCGACACCCCTGCCGCTCAGGTTGGTGACCTCGGCGGCGGTCGAAAAACCGGGCATGAACAGGAGGTTATCGATTTCGCCGTCGGAGAGCTTCGCGTCCGCGGGGATCAGGCCCTTCTCGACGGCCTTCTCGAATACCCGCGGACGGTTCACGCCGGCCCCATCGTCCGAGATCTCAATCTGGACGTGGCCGGAGCGATGCGCCGCGGCGAGCCGGATCGTTCCCTTTTCAGGCTTGCCGGCCTGGGCCCGGATCTCGCGCCGCTCGATCCCGTGGTCGACGGCGTTGCGGATCATGTGCGTCAGAGGGTCGGCGAGCCGTTCGACCAAGGTCTTGTCCACCTCGGTGTTCTCACCTTCGGTCACCAGAGTCACATCCTTGCCGAGGGCATCGACGGTTTCGCGGACGATCCGCTGCATGCGCTGAAACAGGGGTTTCACCGGCTGCGCCCGGATCGCCATCACACCTTCCTGGATCTCGCGCGCGAGATGCTGGAAATCGTCGAGATCGCCCATCAGATCGGAATTGCTGTCGAAGCCGGCCTCGACGATGCGCTGGCTGATGACGGCCTGGTTGATGATCAGTTCGCCCACAGTGTTGATCAGGCGATCGACGCGTTCGGGATCGACCCGTAGCATCGGTTGCTTCGGGGTCGCGCCACCGGTGGCACCGGCCGGATCTGCGCGTTTCTGAGGTTCCGCTGCGGCCGGCTCCGGGGCCGCCCGGCCGGGGTCGGTCTTCCGCGGCGGGCTCGGGGCCTCCGGCTCGGGGGCCGCCGGTTCAGCCGGAAGTTCGGCCGCCGGGGCGGCCTCCGGCAAAGGGTCGAGGTCCGGAAGGCCGCCTCCCAGATCGGGAAGGCCGCCTGCGACGGGGCCGAGCTCCGATACCTTGCAGAATTCTTCGAGGAACATAAACGCATCGAGCAGTTCAGCTTCGGTCGCCTCGGTCTCGATCTCGATGTCCCAGGCAAGATGGCATTCGCCCGGGTCGAAATCGGAGAGGAGCGGAAGGGTCGCGCTGTCAGCCGTAACCGTGACGGGACCGGCCTTCTCGAGCTCGGCCAGGATCTGGCCAAGGTCGTGACCGTTGCGGAAGAAGCTCGTGCCCGGCTCGAAGCGGATGCGATAGCGGAGCGCACCGGCAGGCGGGCCGTCGTCGAGAGACAGCGGGCTGAAGGCCACCGGCTCGAAGGTCAGATCGACATCCGCAGACTGTGCCTCGTCCTCTCCGGGATCATCGCCATGGTGCTTCGAGATCTCGATCAGGCTTTCCAGCACGCTGTCCATCGCCTCGGGCCGGCCGCTGTCTTCGGACCGGGCGAGTTCGACGAGATCGGCGAGGATGTCCGAGGATCGCAGGAGCAGCCTGAGGATGTCGCCGTCGGCCTCGAGCTGGTCGGACCGGATCAGGTCCAGGACCGTCTCGTAGTGATGCGTGAAGGTGACGAGAGTATCGAAGCCGAAGGCCCCCGCCGTTCCCTTGATGGAGTGAACGGCGCGGAAGATCGCGTGCAGCGTTTCGCTGTCCGCTTCGCCGTCCTCCATCGTCTGGAGTCCTTCGCCGAGGCTTTCCAGAAGCTCCTCGCACTCGACGAAGAACATCGCCTTGAGGTTGTCGGCCGACATGGGCTTACCCCCTTCCGGTGACGCGATTGAGGACGGAAACAAGCGCCTCATCGTCGAACGGCTTCACGATCCAGCCCGTGGCGCCCGCCTTTCGCGCACGGTCTTTCAGCTTCGGCCCGCTTTCCGTGGTCAGCACGAGGATGGGGACCCGCGCCGGGCTGCCCTGCCCCGAACGGATCGTCTCGATCACACCAAACCCGTCCATGCGCGGCATGTTGATGTCGGTGATCACGGCGTCGTAGCGGCCGCCGGCAAAGGCCTCCACGCCGTCCTGACCGTCATTGGCCGTCGTCACCTCGAAGCCGGCGTCCCGGAGGGTCTGGCTGACCATTTCGCGGATCGTGAAGGAATCGTCGATCGCGAGGATGTGGGGGGCGATGGTCATGTGCGCTGGTCCCCCCCGCCGGGCAAAGCGTCGGCGAGGCCTAGCCGGGTCAGAGCCGCCGCATAGTCAGCCGCGTCGCCCCGTAGTTCGACCGGGATGCCGGTCGCCTGGGCGTGGCGCCTGAGGGCGAGGAGAAGCTGCCCGTCGGCAGCCGTGGGCGCCGATGCCTCACTGAGGTCGATGACCAGGGCCGGGGGCGCATCCCCCGTGAGCCCGGCGATCAGGCCGGGCGCATCCTCCGCCCAATCGGGCTTGCGCAATTCGACGACGAGCGCCCCTTCGGTGTCCATGAACCACCTCGCACTGCTGAACCGGGCTGGTACCACGACCGGCAAACTAGCATCGGGAGTTCTAAGGATTGGTTTATGACGCCACCGATTTCAGGGCGCGCGCAGCCATCCTTCGGCAAATTCGACGCGGTCGCATCCGCCGAACCGGGCGAGCCGGTCCAGTTCGGCGCCAAGCCGCGCCTCCCGGCCCCGGCCCATCGCCACGCCGTGTTCGGGCCAGAAGGCCGCGACGCGCAGCACCCCCGCATCGCGGTCGGCTGCCACATCGATCCTGCCGATCAGGTTCGCGCCCTCGATCACCGGGAACACGTAGTAGCCATAGCGCCGCTGCGCCTCCGGCACGAAGATCTCGATCCGGAAATGGTAGCCAAAGAGCCGCTCGGCCCGCTTTCGGTCACGCAAGGCGGGATCGAAGGGCGACAGGATTCGCAGCCGCGGCGCAACAGGCGGCAGATCGGGCAGCGCCTCGAGCGTCCCGGGCGCGACGAACACCGCGCGGCGGGTGCCGTCGGCAAGCTCGGTCTCGGCCGGGACGATCCGCCCATCGGCGAGGGCGCGTGCCGTCCATGCCTTGGCCTCCTCAGGCGTCACAAGGTCCCAGAACGCCGCCAATTCCCCGCTCGTGGCGAAGCCAAGCCGGTCGAGCGCGGCCGAGCAGGCCCAGTCGATGGTCTCCGTCTCGCTCGGCTCATGCGCGCGAGCCTCTTCCGGGATCACGCGTTCGGTCAGGTCGTAATGCTTCTGAAATCCCTCGCGCTTCGTCACCGCGATCCGGCCCGAGCGCCAGAGATATTCCAGCGCCGTCTTCGACGGATGCCAGTCCCACCAGCCAGTCGATTTCTCCGCCCGCGCCCCGGCCACGTCGCGGCTGCAGCAGGCGCCGCGTTCGGCGATCCGGTCCAGCACGGACTCGATTTCGTCGTGGAACGCCGAGCCGTGCCAGTCCTTCCACCGCGTCGCCAGTCGGGCATGATCCCGGGCGAATTTCATCTTCCAGTAGGGGAAGAAGGCGACCGGAATGACCGAGGCGTCGTGGGTCCAGTGTTCGAACACCGTCCGGGCGCGGTCATTCAGCCAGCGGAGCGAGGCCGGCCTGTAATCATGCGCGCGGGAAAACAGGATCATGTCATGCGCGCGGGCCAGCGTGTTGACGCTGTCGACCTGCACGAACCCAAGCCGCTCGATCAGCCCGGTCAGGGCCGCGCCACGGCCTTCCGGCGCGCGCGGCGTGCCCAGACCGTGGCGATGCAGGAACAGCGTGCGGGCTGTCAGATTGTCGAGGACGGGCGCGGTCATGGCGGCGACGGTGGCCCACCGCGCCGGTATGGGCAAGCCGGAACGCGACTACTCCACCGGGGCGAGGTGCCCCTCGTATCGGATGATGAACTGACCGGTCAGGGGCGCCCGCAGGGTGACGTCGAAGCGAAACCGGCCGTCGGGCGCGGTTTCGCGCGCCTCGCTGACCGGCAGGAGCGCGCGCGGAAGTTTCAGCGGGCCGAGACGCGCGCCGGTGACCGGAAATTCCAGTCCACCGTCGCGCGCCGTCAGGCCGAGCGTGAAGGTGATGAGGCCGAAGCGCTCCGTCATCGCGCCATTTTCGGCGGCAAGATGGGACCGGAAGACGTGACGCCCGAAGCGCCGCTCCCACGTCTCGCCACGCTCTGTCCGGGTCTTGATGACGGTGACCGGGATATCCTCGCCAGCCGGCGGAAAGCGCATGACCGCGGCGATCAGCCGTGGCCAGAGCCCCTTTCCGCGCGTCACCCTGCCCTGCCCTTCCAGACGTGTGACGGCGATGGTCTGGTGGCTCTCACGCACGGCATCCGGCAGTGCCGCGAAGCCGTCGACCACGGTTTCGAAAAGGGGCGTTATCCGTTCCTCGTCGCGTTCCGTCCGGACGGCGAGATCCTCCATGGCGGCGACGATCCGATCGAGCGGCACGTCGTTCAGGGCGGCCCGTGCGCCCGGCGCAGGCAGACCCTGCCGCAAAAGCGCGCGGGCCGGGGTCGCCGGTATGAAGGGGCCGTCGCCCGCTTCCGCGACAAGACGCCATGTGCGCTTGACCCATCCCGCGCCGTCGCGGCCCGTCACGTTGACCGACATACCGCCCTTGTCGGTGCCGAAGCCTTCGAGCCAGCCGGCGACGAGTTGGAGCGGGCCGACGGGAACGGGCAGCGGGATGAACCGCCGGATATGCGACAGAATGGCGAGCGAAATCCCCATGATCGGAAGCTCCAGCCCCGCCCGGAAGACCACGGTTCGCGTGCCGTAGGCGTCCGGAAACAGGGCCAGATCCGGCGCACCGATCAGCCAGCCCCGCCGCCTGATGCCGCCGGGCAGCCGGTAGGTCCGCGGATCGGACCAGCCCGGCCGGTTCTCCCACGCGCCGCCGAGCCACAGCCGAACCGGCCGGCCGACCTGCGCAAGGATCGCTTCCATGACCGACCGCCCCCGCGGGGCGCGATTGCCGGGCAGGATCGCGCTGTCGATCGCCTCGATCCGGGTCATCCCGGCGGACAGCTCCGCCACAGCGGCCGACGACAGCGCCGGGACCGAGGAAACACCCGTCAGCACGCCGACCCCGGCCGCCTTCGCGTCGGCGTCGAGCGCGATGACCGACTGACAAAAGCCGGCATCGTCGGACAGGTCGAGATAGGGGACGCGCGCCGCGATGCAGGCCCTCGCCACCCGGGGCTCGGCATAGGCCTGGAACGGACCAGCCGCGTCGATCAGGATGTCGGGCTGCATGGCGAAAAGCGGCGCCAGGTCCCCGTCGCGGTCGAGCGCGATCGTCGCGGCCCCGAGTTCCTCGGCCAGGGCGCCCCCGCCCCGGCGCGAGGCCAGGATCAGCGCGTGTCCGTCGCGCGCCAGAAGCCGCGCCAGCCGGCTGCCGAAGACACCCGTGCCGCCGAGGATCGCGACTTTCACGGCAGAAGCCGCGCCCGGAGCCCCGGATCGGGGATGGCGCAGAGATCGGCCCGCCCGAACAGCGCGTAGCGGTTCCGCGCGAGGCGGCGGTAGAGCCAGTCGCGTATGAAGGCGGGCAACAGGCGCAGGGGCGTGAGAAGGTAGCCAAGCCCGCCCATCTTCGCGCCCGCGACGATCATGGCATCGAAATCGCGCCAGACTGCGCCGTCGATGAACAGCCACGTCTCCGGATCGTAAGGGGTCAGGCCGTAGAAGCGCAGGACTTCGGCCCCAAGATCGGTCTGGACCGGCAGGATGCGGACTGCACCGGTCCGGTCGAGCCGGTGGATCATCCGGGCCCCGAAGCTGCAGATGGCGCAGGTCGCATCCATAACGGCAACCGGGCCGAGGCCATCGAGAGCCGGCGGGATATCGCGGGAGAAGACGCGGGGCATGGGCTGAGGCTCCTTCTCCGGAAGGATAGTCCGCCCGACATGCCTGGACGGCGCGGCCCGGGGTCGCAGGGCCGGTCGCAGGACGGCCCCGCGACGCTGGCGCGGGGCCGCGATGGGGTCGCGTCCGAATTCGCGTCAGGCGGCGACGGCTTCCCGCTCTGCCCAGGTCCAGGGGCGCGTGAACTCGCCCAGGACGCGTGCGACCGCGGCCTCGTCGACCTCACCCGTGCGGATCAGATGCGCGACCAGGCCGAGCTTCTTGTCCTCGCGGACCTCCGCCACCCGTACCGCCAGCCCGGCTTCCTTCAACGCCGCATCGTAAACCCTTGTGATCGCGCGCTTTCTCAGGTCGGGCTTGAATACCTTTCCAACCGCCGTCTTCGGCAGCTCGTCGAGGATTTCGAGGTATTTCGGGATCGCCGCGCGCTCGTGGATATGCGTCCGGCAGTAGTCCATGAGCTCCGCTTCGGTCACGGTCGCGCCGTCGACAAGCTCGACATAGACGCAGGGCAGTTCGCCGGCGAAGGCGTCGGGCTGGCCGATCGCGCCGGCGAAGGCCACGGCGTCGTGGCCGGCCAGGGCCTCCTCGATCTCGGCCGGATCGATATTGTGCCCGCCGCGGATGATGAGATCCTTCGCCCGGCCCGTGATCCAGAGATACCCGTCCGCGTCGATCCGCCCGAGGTCACCAGTGCGCAGGAAGATGTCGTCATGGAACAGGTCGATATTCTTGTCGCTCTCGGTATAGGTCGAGCCTTCGAAGACACCGGGATTGTCGATGCAGATCTCGCCGACCTCATCGACGCCGCATTCCTCGAAACTGCCGTCGCGCTTGCGCAGGATCCGGACCTGCGTGTGCGGAAACGGCACGCCGACCGACCCGATCTTCTTCTCGCCCTGCACCGGGTTGCAGGAGACGAGGCAGGTCGCCTCGGTCAGACCGTAGCCCTCGACCAGCGTCACACCGGTGGCCTTCTCGAACCGCCGGAACAGCTCGACCGGAAGCGGCGAGGAGCCCGAGAAGGCGGTCTTGACCGTCGAGATATCGGCATTCACCGGGCGCTGCATCATCGCCGAGATCGCGGTCGGAACCGTGATGATGAAGGTGATTTTCCAGCGATCGACCAGTTTCCAGAAATTGTCGAACACGCCCTCGCCCCGGTAGCCCTGCGGCGTCGGGAACACGACATGCCCGCCCGAGGCGACCATCGCCATCAGGATCACGTGGCAGGCGAAGACATGGAACAGCGGCAGCGGACACATCACGTTGTCGTTCTCGGAGAACAGCAGCGTGTGCCCGATCCAGCCGTTGTAGATCATGCCGGAATACTTGTGCTGCGCGACCTTGGGCATGCCGGTCGTGCCGCCGGTGTGAAAATAGGCGGCGACGCGGTCCTGCTGGACGTCCTCGAAGGTCAGACGGTCGGCCGGCTGCCTTGCCAGTTCCGCGTTGAAATCCAGTACCTTCGCATGGTGGCTGACCGGGTTCTTGGGCCGGATCAACGGCACGATCAGCTTCTTCACGCCGGTCAGGTAGCGATGCAGATCGACCTCGAGCACTGTCTCGACATTGGGTGCGAGCTTGACCGCCGCGGCCACCTTCTGCGCCACCTCGGTCTTTGGGAAGGCGCGCAGGGTCACGACGACCTTTGCGCGGGTTTCGCGCAGGATGCCGGCGATCTGCTCGGGCTCCAGAAGCGGGTTCACCGGCGCGGCGATGCCGGCCACCATTCCGCCCAGAAGCGTGACGACAGTTTCGTTCGCATTCGGCAGGACATAGGCGACGGTGTCCTGTGGGCCGACGCCAAGCGACCGGAACAGGTTCGCCGCCCGCGTGACGCGGGCATGGAGCTCGGACCAGGTCAGGGTCTCGGCCGGGTCGGTCGGGCCCGAGAACAGCTGGTAGGAGACCGCGTTGTGCCGGGGAAACTTGTCCCGCGTGTCCGAGAGCAGTCCGTAGACAGTGACCGCCGGCTGACACTCGGGCCAGGGATTTTCCGCCTCGATGGCCTTTATGTCTTCGAGATTGGCGAATCTCGCCATCGGCTCCTCCCTCTCGCTGGCATTACCCCGGTCTCCCGTCCGGATTGCCCGGGAGAATGGGGTTTCGACGCCAGTGGCGCAAGCGTGACGCAGCGATACGAGAGGCGGTGCGATCCGGCGGGATCAGCCCGAGATGTAGACGCCGTCCTCGGGCCGGTAGAAAATCTTCTGATTGTGGAGGCGGCCAAGAAGATCATGCGCCGCGCGCGGATCGACGGCGCCCTGTGCCTCGGTCGAGGCCTGCCGGAGCGCGGTCTCGATCAGGTCCATGTCCTCGATGCTCAGATGGAAATGCGTGTTGTAGCGCGGCACGTGCTGCTCCCTCATCGCTCGGAACCGATGAGCGACCGTTTACAGAACGAAAGCGACAGCAGCAAGAAAAAATGTCGCGAAATCAATGTGTTCCATTGTATACCGGCAGACGCTGGCGGCGTTTCACTGCAGTGCCGGCCGCCAAGGGACTGGCGCCAATGGAAATTCGCCCGCGCGGGGACAAACGAAAACGCCCCGCGCAGGCGGGGCGTCGGTTAGATCTCGTCCGGCCTGGATCAGGCGGCGCGCTGTGCCGGCGTTAGGACCAGGGCAGCGGCATCGACGAAGATGTTCTCCGGCTCGACTTCGAACAGGCCCTTCATCCGGGTGCCCAGAGGCGCGAAGATGTTGTCGGTCGCTTCCGGCTCGACATGCTCGATCCGCGCGACACGGGCGCGGCGGAAGGCACGGAGTGTACGGAGACTGCGGGCGTTCTCGGCTAGAATCTGCCCCTTGGGTGCGAAGTAAACTTCGGTCATCGTTACGCTCCAGTAAATCGTTACAAGCCCTAAGCTACGAACGAATTGGGGCGAAAATGGGGCAGTCTTTTCGACAATTCCTGATAATCCCGCAACGCTTTGTTGACGGATCGTCACTCGGCGGCGAGCCCTTCGGTGAATTGCAGCCGCGCCAGCCGGGCATACAGTCCGCCTTCGGCAACAAGGCTGTCATGGGTGCCTTCCGCGACGATCCGGCCCCGGTCGAAGACAAGAATCCGGTCGGCCTGCTTCACCGTGGCAAGCCGATGCGCCACGATCAGCGTCGTGCGATCCTGCGACAGCTCGCGGACCGCCTGCTGCACCGCGCGCTCGCTTTCGGCATCGAGCGCGCTGGTCGCCTCATCCAGAAGCAGGATCGGCGCGTCGCGCAGAATCGCGCGGGCAATGGCGACGCGCTGTTTTTGACCGCCCGACAGCATCAGCCCGCGTTCGCCCACGAAGGTGTCGTAGCCCTGCGGAAGGTCGACGAGAAAGTCATGCGCCGCCGCGGCGCGCGCGGCCGCCTCGACCTCGGCATCGCTGGCGCCGGGGCGGCCGAAGCGAATGTTCTCGCGCGCCGTGGCGGCGAAAATGACCGGGTCCTGCGGGACGAGCGCGATGGCTGCACGGAAGGTCTCGCGCCGCATGTCGCGCAGGTCGACACCGTCGAGCGTGATGCGCCCGGACTCGGGGTCATAGAACCGCAGGAGTAGCTGGAAGACGGTCGTCTTGCCGGCACCCGAGGGACCGACAAGCGCCACGGTCTCCCCCGGCCGGACAGTCAGGTCGATACCGTCGAGCGCGGCCGTTTCGGGCCGCGTCGGGTAGTGGAAGCGAACGTCCTCGAAGACGATGGGGCCGCGCCCGCCCTCGGGCAGCGTCGCGCCGGCCTCGGGGTCGGCAACGCTGTCGTCGGTCTCAAGCAGATCGACGAGACGCTCCGTCGCGCCGGCCGCGCGCTGCAATTCGCCCCAGATCTCGCTCAGCGCGCCGACGGAACCCGCGACCATGATCGCGTAGATCAGGAACTGGATCAGCTCACCCACCGACATCGCCTCGGCCCGCACATCGCGCGCACCCACCCAGAGGACGCCGACGACCCCCGCGAAGACCAGCGCAATGACGATCACGGTCATGACCGCGCGGGTCGCGATCCGGCGCCGGGCGCTGTCGAAGCTCCGCTCCGTCACGCGGTCGAACGCCGCGGCCGACGGGCGCTCATGCGTGAAGGCCTGCACGGTCTGCACTGCCAGCAGGGCCTCGGATGCGTTGCCAGAGCTTTCGGCGATCCAGTCCTGGTTTTCCCGGCTGAGCGTCCGGAGCCGCCGGCCCAGAAGCACGATCGGAACGATGATCGCAGGCACGACGAGCAGGACGAGGCCGGTCAGCTTCGGCGAGCTGACCATCATCAGGACGAGCCCGCCCAGAAGGATCAGAAGGTTCCGCAGCGCGACCGAGACAGAAGATGAAATCACTGACAGCAAAAGCGTCGTGTCAGTGGTGATCCGGCTCAGTACCTCGCCCGTCATCACGCGCTCGTAGAACGCCGGGCTCATCCCGATCATGCGGTTGAAGACCGCCATGCGGATATCCGCGATCACGCGCTCGCCCAGACGGGTGACGAGGTAGTAGCGGAGCCCGGTGCCAAGCGCGAGAAGTCCGGCGATGCCGAGCGCAGCGAGGAAATACTTGTCGAGAAGCGCGGTCGTCTCGGTTTCGAACCCGTCGACGACACGCCGGACCGCGATTGGCAGGGTCAGCGACACGAGCGCCGTCAGCACCAGCGCCGCCAGCGCTGCGCCGAGGATACCGCGATAGGGAGCCATGAACGGGAGGAGCGCGCGCAGCGATCCGATCCGGCGCGACGCCGCCCGGTCTTCCGTCGCTCCCTGCGGGGCTGGCGCGCTGGCCCTGTCGCTGGCCGCCATCCGTTCGCTCCCTCCGTTTCCGAGTTTCGGGTTTAGGCGGCGCCGGACGGGCAGGCAAGCACCCAGGGCTGACGCCTGACGTCGCAGATGGGAAAGGGGCGGGCGATTGGAGCGGGCGGCGGGAATCGAACCGACGCAACCCGACTGGAAGGTTTCAGTTAGAATTCATTATTTTGAAATGAAATCAGATACCTACCGAAAACATGCCATTTCGTTTGCCGGCGATTTTTTTGGAGAGAGTTATCTGGAGCGGGTAGCGGGAATCGAACCCGCACCAAGAGCTTGGAAGGCTCGTGTGATACCATTTCACCATACCCGCCCGATACGATGGTGGTTATGTGATGGGTGTTTCAGGGTCAAGCAAGACCTTGTTTGACACGCGTCGCCCCGCTCTTCTCAGCACCCTAAACCACGGGTGAAACCTCAGCTCCGCTTCGCCACTTGGCCGCGGAAGACGCGATGACTAGCTTGGTGCAATGGAACGATCGTTACACCACTTCTCGCTCCTGGACCTCGCGCCCATCGCCGAGGGCCAGACCGCGGCCGATGCCCTGGCGAATACGGTGGATCTCGCGCGTGCTGCGGAGCGCCTCGGCTACCACCGATACTGGCTGGCGGAACACCACAACATGCCCGGGATCGCCAGCGCGGCCACGGCGGTCGTCATCGGCCACGTCGCCGGTGCCACCAAATCCATCCGGGTCGGCGCGGGAGGCATCATGCTTCCCAACCACTCTCCACTGGTGATCGCGGAGCAGTTTGGAACGCTCGAAACGCTCTATCCGGGCCGCATAGACCTGGGCCTCGGTCGCGCGCCGGGAACGGACATGGCGACGGCTCGCGCCCTGCGGAGGCACATGGCGCAAGAGGACAATTTCCCCCAGGATGTCGTCGACCTGCTCGGGTTTCTCGATGATGCCAACGAAGAGACGAGAGTCCGGGCCATACCCGGCACGAGTACGCACGTCCCGGTCTGGATCCTCGGGTCGAGCCTCTACGGAGCGCAGCTTGCGGCGTACCTCGGACTGCCATACGCGTTCGCGTCCCATTTCGCTCCGGCGATGCTGGAGAGCGCCATCGCGACCTATCGCGAAACGTTCCGGCCGTCGAAATACCTGGCAAAGCCCTACTTCATGATGGCCGCAGGCGTCTGCGCTGCCGAAAACGGCGAAGAGGCCGCTTACCTGAGGAGTTCGCAGGTCCTGGCCTTCGCGCGCCTGCGCAGCGGCAAGGCGGGCAGACTGCCCTACCCTACCCACGATATCGACACCGAAATCAGCAGCGAGCTGTCGGCCCAGGTCGGCGCGGCCCTGTCGTGTTCGGCTGTCGGATCGCCTTCCACGGTCCGGCAGCAGCTTCGGACCCTGTTGACCACCTACAAGCCCGACGAGCTCATCCTCACCGGCATGATCCACGACCATGCCGCGAGAGTGAGGTCCTTCGAGATCGCTGCGGGAATTCTCTCCGAGCTGCGGGCACAAGAGATGTCCGCCTAGTCGGCAGACGCGCCAAACCTGCCGTTCAAGCGAATGAAGCATTCTGCGCTGCAAAAGCCTGAATGCGGTCGCAAGAGCGCCGTCTGGCATACTTGTCCGTGAAGGATCGCGCAGACAGCGGCATCAGACGGCAAACCGTCGAACCATCCAACACGAAAAAAGGCATAACGAGCTGCCGTAGCCGTCAATGCTAACAAGGCAGCAGATGCTCGGGCTCGCACTGCTGATCGGCGTAACCCTTCCCTCCGCGCGTGAGTCAGCTCTTGTCGTCAGACTCTTATGGTGAACCCGCGCGAGATGTGGTTCCGGACGAGCCAGATCATCGCGAGCCCCGGGATCAGCGACAGCGTCGTCATCGCCATGACGAGGCCGATATCGGTCGAGAAGCCGAAGAGGCTCTGGATCGCCGTGGTGATCGGCTTGCCGTCGGTGATTGTCAGGGTCCGAGCCAGCACGACCTCGACCCAGGAGAACATGAAGCAGAAGAACGCCGCCGTCCCGATGCCGGGCGCGATGGCCGGCACCAGCCTGCGCAGGATGAAGCTGCCGGTCGAATGCCCGTCCATGAACGCCGTCTCGTCATAGGCGCGTGGAACGGCGGAGATGAAGCTCTCGAGGATCCAGATCGCGATCGGCACATTGAATACGGCGTGCGCGAGCGCCACCCCGACCGGCGTGTTCAGCAGGTCGACCCGGGCGAAGACGAGGAACACCGGCAGTGACAGGACGACCGTCGGCGTCACCCGGAACGCCAGCAGCGCGAAGAAGACCGCGTGCGCGCCGCGGAACCGAAAACGCGAAAAAGCGTAGGCCGCTGGCAGCGCCACGGCGATACAGAGCGCGACGTTGAGCGTGACGTAGATCGTCGAATTGATCAGCGACGCGGCCAGCCGCTCGGTCCGGAAGACGTTGGCGTAGTTGAGCCAGGTGAAGCTGCCGAGCGGAACGTCCTCCCGGGTCACCGTCGACACGAAGCTCAGCGTCACCGCCTGCGACAGCGGCAGGAGGATGAAGAGGGCGAGCGCGAGGAAGCCCGCGACCTTGAGAAGTCGCGTCATCGGGCCTCTGCCTCTTCCGCGTCCTCGGCCCGCATCAGCCGCCAGAACGCATAGACGATCAGGAGCGACATGAGGAAATAGATCACCGACCGCGCTGCCGCCGGGCCGTAGTTGAACGCCTTGATGTCCTCGCCGAGGTCGAGCGACAGGAAGGCTGTCGACAGGCCCGGCCCGCCGGAATTGATGCCGAAGGCCTCCACGTAGATCATGAAGCTGTCCATGAAGCGCAGCAGCAGCGCCATCAGCAGGACGGCGCGGAGCTTTGGCAGTTCGATGAACCGGAAGACCTGCACCCGCGACGCCTGATCGATCGCGGCAGCCTGATAGAAGGCAGGCGGAATGGTCGCGAGGCCCGAACAGGCGAGGATCGCCACCATCCCGACCCAGTGCCAGGTGTCCATGACGATCAGCAGGATCCAGGTGTGGACAGCGTTGAACTTCCAGTCGAACTCGATGCCCGCCCAGGTCAGCGCGCGCCCGACCTGGCCAGTCTCCGGGTCGACGAGGCTCAGCCAGATCGGCGGGATCATGATCCAGGGCACGACGAGCGGCACCGCCAGCAGCACGAGCCCGAGCGACCGGAAAATCCCCTCCCGCGGCAGATTCAGCGCGATGAACAACCCCAGCGGGAACTGCACCGCGATCACCAGAGCCGAGAAGCCCAAGCTCCGGCCTAGGCTTGCGTAGAAGCGGTCCGACGTGAGGATATCGCGATACCACTCGGTCCCGACCCAGAACTTGTCGTCGAGTGCGAGGATATCGAACAGCGAATGCCAGGCGTTGATCGCGACCGGGATGGCGCCGACGAAGGCCATGACGGCCAGTGCCGGCAGGAGGAACAGCCATGCCCGTCCCGCCTGCGCCCCGTTGCCGCCTGCCACGCCCGTCTGCCTCAAAGGTTGTCAGTCCCCGGTTGCCTCATCCTGAATAAATCAATCTTTTCCAGAGGCAAACCCGACCTTCGGTACGCCTTCGGAGGCCAGTCCCCGGCTCCAGGCTGGCTTTGCGGACGGCGCATGATCAAAGATGTGATGTCATCTTGAGCCGTTCGGAGGCCGCGAACTTTTTCCTCATGTGTTCGACGCAACGATGGCGACGTGCGGGGCTCAGAGGCTTCCCGAGGTGGCCTTTCGCGGGACGAGCCACTGGGGCGAGAAGTCGGCGACGGCCCGGAACGGACTTTCGCCGGACTGCATCCTTCAACGCAAACGAGCTTGACGGTGTAGCACCGGCGTCGGCTCAGTAACGGTTTTCCAAAGCTTGCCTCAGTTCGAGATGCATCACCCAAGTGTCCAAACTCGTGTCGGCTTCGACGTTGCCCGGGCTTGCCGGCAAGCAGACCAAGCTGGCCGTTCCCTCTGCGCTGGAGTCGATGTCGAGGTATCGGGCAAGCCCGTCCGATGCCTTCCTCAAATTCCGCTCTGCCGCGCTGGCGGATGCGTATCCGGCCGCGTTGGCGAGCTGGCGCGGAGTGAGGCCGTCCTCTGCAGACGTCGCCAGTGCTTTCAACATGCTGATTTGCGATCTGCTCAGACTGATTTGATCGAGTGCGTCGTCATACTCCGCTTCGCTTGGAATGGCGGTGCCCGTTCGGGTGTCCTGCCGTCTCTTTGCGATGCGCTCTTCCTTTTGGGTTTCGATCAGGGATTTCAGCTTCTCAACCGCCGCCTCTGCAGAGTCTCCCCGCGCCTCGGCGATCAGACCGCGCGAGCGTGATGCGGCTTCGGGGAAGGCGCGCGCAAGAAACACGTTACCGAGTTTGCCCGCCTTGATGAGATACGGTCCATACGTCTCTTGGTGCACGCCTTCCGATGATCCGCCGGAAGCGGCACCAGTCTTCGACTTCGATTTCTTAGCCACTGGAGATCCTCTTGTGATTGGTCGAATTGCCCAAGTTATCGGATCGCCGCGGTCGCCGAGTCCGAGGCGGAGTATCCTGTCCTGGCGTGCCGGTCAGTCAGTCGTCATCACGGGCCGGGCGTTCGCCTCCGCGAAGGTCACGAGCCGACGCTCCTCTTCGTTCCAAAGATGCAGCCGCGCGCAGCGAAAGCTCTCCCGCAGCGTCACACGCTGTATGGCAGCCAGCGCCGGATGGTCGCGGAGCACATCGCCGAGGCGGTAGAACGGGATGCGGCTGGCGAGATGGTGGACGTGGTGGACCCCGATATTGCCGGTGAACCAGTTCAGAACCGGCGGCAGGACGTAATAGGAAGACCCGTGAAGGGCGGCCTCGGAGATGTTCCAGTCGCTGTTGTCGTCCCAGGTCGTCTCTTCGAACTGGTGCTGAATGTAGAACATCCACATTCCGGCCGACGCGGCGAGAAGCATGGTGGGCAGGAAAATGAACAGGATGGCGTCGGCCCGCCCAACAACGGCGATCGTGAGAAGCGCGGCGATGATCGCGACGTTCGTGGCCATCGCACTGGCCCAATAGCCCCACCCCGAGCGCATCAGACCGACGGGGATGCGGTTCTGCAGGAAGAAAGTGAAGAACGGCACGACGCCAAAGAGGAACAGCGGGTTCCGCACCAGCCGGTAGCCGAACCGGCCGAGCCGCCCGCGGCTGCGGTACTCGGCTATGGTCAGTGTCGGCAGGTCCCCGATCCCGCGACGGTCGAGATTGCCGGTCGTCGCGTGGTGGATCGCGTGGGTCTCGCGCCAGACGTCGTAGGGCGTCAGGGTGACCACGGAGATCGCGCGCCCGATCCCGTTGTTCAGCCGCCGGTCGCGAAAGAAAGCGCCATGGCCGCAGTCGTGCTGGATCATGAAGAGCCGGACGAGAAAGCCGGAATTCAGGACTGCGAGGCCAATGGCCAGCGCGGTGTTCACTTCGAGTGCGAGCCAGGCAAGCGTCCAGATGAAGAGAAACGGGACCAGCGTCACTGTCAGTTCCCACGCGCTGCGCAGGGAATTCGGTTCGCGGTAGTGCACGAGTTTCCGGTTCCAGTCCGCGGGCCGCATCTGCGAATTTGCGCCCGCGGCGGGCGCGTCTGTCTCGATGATGGAAGTCCGGGCGGTCTGTCGATGTCCGTGCATATGTCCTCTCGGCTGGAGCGATGGGGTGGCGCGGGTCCGGCCCATGGGCAGCCCCGCGCCGCGTCCGTCAGGCGAGCGCGATGTTGATCGCGCTTTCGCGGCCGTCACGACCGGATTCGACGTCGAAGGTCACCTTCTGATCGTCGTTCAGGCTGGTCATGCCGGACCGTTCGAGGGCGGAGATGTGCACGAACACGTCCTTGCCGCCAGATTCCGGTGCGATGAATCCAAATCCCTTCGTGGCGTTGAACCACTTCACTGAGCCAGAGGCCATGTGAATTTTCCTTGATGTATCGCTGCCCGCATCTTGCGGCAGCCCGGCTTGTCACAACTGCATCGATCGCTGTGAGCCGGTTAAGGAAAACAGAAGGTCGAGACGAAGATCTGTAGCCCGACTGACATGGCAGCTTGTCCGCGGTTCCGCAAGGGAGCACCGTCTGGGGATGTTTCCTTTGCCTTGCGCGCACCCATCCCGTAAGGCTTGCGGGCTTTCGGATCACCCGAAGCACGCAAAGGAATCCCACTATGTCGTTCAACGACTTGGTGAAGAAGCAGGCCGCGGAGAAGCGGGCCTCCGCTGAGAAGATACTCTCCCGTCAGGCTGATCCCGGAAAAACGAAGACGCCGGCGGATACCCCCGACAATCAGGCCCCGGACTGAGCCACCGGCGCCCGAGGCGTCGGCTCGGTCGAGCCCGCGCATGCACCCGACGCACACGCCGCCGGCGGACGTATCGGCGCGCGGAACATCTTTCGATTGTGCTGGGGCGATGGTCGATCTGCCGACTGACAATTCCCTCGGACCAGTACATCTGCCTCGCGCATCATGGCTCTGCCGCAACGAGTCGAGCCTTCTAGCCTCGGCCGCCGCCCTCGACGGCTAGCTGACTCCGTCGCCAGTCACCGGCCGGGCTGCTCTCGGCCGTTAGCGGACTTTCGTCCTCCGCTGGCTTGCTGAGTGGCATCATCTCGAAAGCGGACGTTCGTCGAAAAATGCAGCGCAGCTGGCGCGATCTAACGTCCGCTCTGCAGACTCCGCAGCCAATACAAATCAGTCCGGTAGCGGTTCAAGTGAGGTCAGACCCGCCCGATCGCCATTGTCGGAGACTTGCCTTGCGAGAGCCGCCACCGGGAAACACGGGGCAAACATCTTAGAAATAGCCGATGGCCGAGCCACGTTTCGGCATCAACCGACTTCGAAGACGTCGATGCAGACGACCGAGCCCGCCGGAGCGAGCGAGCAGATGAACAGCCGCTCGCGCAGCCATGAATGCGGACCGTCCGGAGCGTCGAAAACGGGCGCCGCGCGCATGTAGACTTCAGATGGGTCGACCGGTTCGCCACCGCGTAGCCGGACCAGGACCTCGGCACTGGAAACGCGCAAACCTCTGTTCACCACGCGGATGAGAGTCCCGTCCGCCGCCTCGATCGAGTAGTGTGCCTCGATCCGGGAATTGCCGTCCGGTCCGATCAGTGGCCAGTCGGATCCGCCGGACAGGATGACACCTTCGAGCCTTGGGCCATGCACGCGTCCGCCAATGATCGGTATATGCAGGCGCTCCCCGAACGGGCCGGGGCCGGCAGACCTGGGTTCGGCGATCTCAGCCTCGATGGAGAAGACGTAGCCGAGCGCCGGCGTCGGCGGACGGCTCATGCAGGCGACCGCTCGAAGATCGACGCGAGCCAGCCGGCCATCGCCTTCAGCTTGGCGCGGCTGTCGTCGCAGAATTCCATCGCGCGCAGGTATCCATGGATCAGTCCCATGCCCATGTCGCGGGTGACTGTAACACCGGATGCCTCGAGGGCATCAGCATAGACCAGTCCGCTGTCCCGGAGCGGGTCGTGTTCGGCCACGGCGACGAAAGCCGGCGGCAGCCCGGCATGGGACGCGGCGTGGAGCGGTGCGGCGCGCGGGTTGGTCAGATCCTCAGGATTCGGGCAGTACGTTGCGTTCACCCGGGGCATGTCGCGGGTGAAGATAAGCGGACCCTCGGCATTCTCGATCATCGACGGACGGTCCTGCCGGAAATCGCAGGCCGGGTAGATCAGGAGCTGTCCGCAAAGCGGAACGTCTGTTCCGCGCAGTTCCAGTGCAACGGCCGCGGCGAGGTTGCCGCCGGCGCTGTCGCCGCCGATGGCGATCCGCCGGGGATCGATGCGCAGGTCGGCCGCCGAGGCATGCGCCCACTGCGCGACGGCGACGCATTGTTGGAACGCCTGCGGGAAGGGCCGTTCGGGCGCCTTTGCGTAGTCCACGCTGATGACGGTCTGCCGGTTCCATGCCGCGATCCGCGCGGTGATGTCCCAATGCGTCTCCGGACTGCCCTGCATCCAGGCCCCGCCATGCATGTAGATCAGCGCCGGCTGAACCTCATCCGAGGCGTAGCGGAATATCCGGACCCGGACCGGTCCGGCCGGGCTGGCGACCAGATGTTCGGCGTTCGCGTCGACGCCTGCGGGATCCGGTAAACGCATCTCGCGCGCGATGTCTTCGAAATGCGCCCGGCGGACGGCCGGACCAGAGCCGGGCGGAAGGGTCGCCCATTTCTCATTCCAGACCTCAAGGAAGTCGTGCAGTTGCGGGTTGATCATCTCTGTCCCTCTCCATCTGCCATGACACCGGCCAGCACGATCCGCACCGCTTCCGCGCGCAACGCCTCCTGCCCCTGCTCGGTGAACAGCTCGTTCCCGAAGAGCGCCGAGAAGGTGGGCCTGTTGGAGACGTTGAAGAAACTGAGCGCGCTGATCTGCCAGTGCAGTCGCGTGGGGTTTATTCCGGGCCGGAACACACCGGCGGCTTCGCCGCGCGCACAGATCTCGGCCAGCCGGTCGATGGCGGCCACGTTCAGGTCGCGGATCATGTCGGACTTTTCCAGCGTCTGGGCGTGGTGCACGTTCTCGATCATCACCATTCGGATGAAATCCGGATGGCTGCGGTGGTGGTCGAAGGTGAAGCCGACGAGGCAGGCCAGCGCCTCTTCGGGCGGCAAGTGGTCGAGTTCCAGTTCTTCCTCGCCGCTGCGGACCTGTGCATAGGCATCTTCGAGCGCGTGCTCGTAGAGCCGCTGCTTGTCGCCGAAATAATAGTAGATCATGCGCTTCGACGTTCGGGTCTTGGCCGCGATGTCGTCGACGCGCGCGCCGGAAAGACCGTTCGCAGCAAATTCCGCGATAGCCGCTGCGAGGATGTCCTGCCGCACCGCCTCGGGGTCCTGCTTCCAGCCAGACCGACGGTCGCCCTCCTGTATTTCGGTTCGAACCGGCATTGGTTTTCCTCCTCACGGCCCTCGTAGCACGGCTCAAATTAACCGGCCAGTACAAAACGATTGACGAATTTAACCCGTGAGTACATTTTGGCCTCGGAGGGACGGCCGATTCGCCGTCGAGGGAGGTTTGGAATGGCTCAGCCGGCTGGATCCGGGACCGTTTCCGACGGCGCAGGCGCCCGGCGGATTCAGGTCGGCCTTGTCGGTCGCGGCATCCAGAAATCCCGCACACCGCGGATGCACGAGGCCGAAGCCAGGGCGATCGGGCTGGATCTTGGCTACCGGCTTCTCGACGCCGATGCCGAGCCGCTCGGACCACTGGATGAGATACTCGACCGCGCCGAGGCCGACGGTTTCGCGGGGCTGAACATCACCTACCCTTTCAAGCAGGACGTCATCGCGCTGCTCGACGAGTTGTCGCCCGCGGCGCGGAAGATCGGCGCAGTCAACACTGTGGTCTTCAGGGACGGCAGACGGTTCGGACACAACACCGACTTCTGGGGCTTTTCCGAGGGTTTCCGCCGCGGTCTCGGGACGGTGCCGATAGACGCGATCCTGCAGCTCGGAGCCGGTGGCGCCGGGGCGGCAGTCGCCTTCGCGCTCGCCGATCTCGGAGCCGGACGGATTAACATCTACGACACAAGGCCCGAGGCGGCCCGCGACCTCGCCACGGCGGTCAATGCCATCGCCGGCACGGACATCGCGGCAGCTGTCACCGACCCCGGCCAGGTTGCGTCAACCATGGACGGCATCGTCAACACCACGCCAGTGGGCATGGCCAAGCTGCCCGGAACCGCGATCGACGTCGCGCTTATCGATCCCCGGCACTGGGTGGCCGAGATCATCTACTTCCCGCTGGAGACGGAGCTTCTCCATGCGGCGCGAGCGAAGGGATGCCGCACGCTCGACGGCTCGGGTATGGCCGTCTTCCAGGCCGTCCGCGCCTTTCACCTGTTCACAGGCCTCGATCCGGATCCCGTGCGCATGCGCGCGACATTCGAAGCGCGGGCCGAGACATGAGGTTCCGGCAGATGCACGGCCGGACCACCAAACGCAAAGAGGGAGGAAACCAAATGCGTTCGACCATCAAGACCCTTCTGGCAGGGACTGCCGTGGCTGGCCTTCTGGCCGGAGCTGCGCTGGCGCAGGACCCGATCGAACTGGTCTATTCGGACACGGTCGCCGCGACCGATGTCCGGTCCGAGATCCTGGCCGCGGAGTTCGGCGCCTGCCTCGGCGACGGCTTCGATTTCCAGCCGTTCCACGGCGCGACCCTGTTCGAGCAGGGCACCGAACTGACGGCCATGCAGCGCGGCAACCTCGACATGGGCAACCTCGCGATCTTCGACTTCTACAACCAGGTGCCGTCGACAAGCGTGCTCGGCACCCCGTTCCTGTTCCGCGACTACGAGCACATGCGCGCAGTCTATGACAGCGACGTACTGGACGACATGCTGGCCGAGATCGAAGAGGTCGCAGGCGTGAAGGTGCTCGCCTGGCCCTATATCGGCGCGCGTCACCTCGGCTATGTCGGCGAGGAGCGGATCATGACGCCGGAAGACCTCGAGGGTGTGCAGCTTCGCATGCCGCCGGGCGAAGGATGGCAGTTCGTTGGCGAGGCGATGGGTGCGACCCCGGTTCCGGTGCCGTTCACCGAGGTCTACACCGCGCTTCAGACCGGCGCGATCGACGGGCAGGACAACGGCTTCCCGGCCACTCGCTCGATGCGGTTCGATGAAGTGCTCACCCATATCGGCACGACGAGCCACCTGATCGCGGCGAACCTCTTCACCATCTCGCTCGAAACCTGGAACGAGATGACGCCGGAGCAGCAGGAGACCGTCCAGGCTTGCGCCGATAACTTCGAGGCCGCCATCGACGCCGAGACGATCCGGCTGGAGACCGAGCTTGCCGAGGACATGGCCGCGAACGGCCTGGACGTCTACATGCCTGACAACGCCGCCTTCCGCGAGCACGTGATCGCCGTCTACGAGGCATCGGACTACTCCGCTGACTGGCCCGAGGGGCTCGTCGACACAATCAGCGGCATGTGACCCCGTGCGGGCGGGGCGCGCACCAAAGCGCCCTGCCCGCCGGCTCCGAGGGGAAACCGGAATGACCACCATCGCGACCGTTCTGCACTGGCTGCGGGCCAGGGCCGAGAACCTGCTGGCGCTGCTGCTGCTCAGCATGTTCGCGGTCTTCCTGATGCAGGTGACCTTCCGCTACATCCTCAACATCCCCGTCGACTGGACGGTGGAATACGTGACGCTCGCCTGGCTCTGGGGGATCCTCTTCGGCTACGCCTTCGTCGTCCGCGGACCCGAAGTAATCCGTCTCGACATGGTCTATCTGTCGGTGTCGCGGACATGGCGCCGAGCCTTCGACATCTTCGGCGGCGTCGCGATTGCGGCCATCTTCGTCGTCACGCTGCCGGCCGTCTGGGACTACGTGGACTTCATGGCCCGTGAACGGACCGCGGCACTTCGGATCCGGTTCGACCTCGTCTTCTCGATTTACCTCGTCTTCGCCGTGTCGGTGATTGTTCGGATGGCCGCGCAGGTGGTCGATGCGATCCGCGGCACCGGTCCGCACGTCCACACGCCCCAGGATCCAGAGAGCCACGACTATGACTGATCCGCTTACACTCGCGATCGTCCTGATCGTCGCGCTGGTGATCGCCGGCCAGTCGGTCGGGGTATCGATGATCGCGGGCTCGCTGGCCTACATGCTGCTGGCCGGGCGCGACGCGTCTCTCGCAGCCGAAACGCTGCTCCAAGGCCTCTACAACGGCTACACACTCCTCGCGATCCCGCTGTTCATCCTGGCCGCCGACATCATGAATGTCGGCTCACTCGCGGACCGGCTTCTTCGGTTTTGCCAGGCGCTTGTCGGGCGGTTTCGCGGCGGGCTTGGCCATGTCAACGTCGTGTCGTCCGTGATCTTTTCGGGCATGTCCGGTTCGGCCGTGGCCGATGCGGTCGGCATGGGCAAGATCATCATCGGCATGATGACCCAGGACGGGAAGTATTCGCCCGCCTATGCCGGGGCGATCACCGCCGCCACCGCAACCGTCGGCCCGATCATTCCGCCCTCGATCCCGATGGTGCTCTATGCGCTCGTCGCCGACCAGTCGATCGGCTACCTGTTCGCGGCAGGCATCCTGCCGGGGCTTCTGATGGCGCTTCTCATGGCGCTGATGAACTATGCGATCGCACGCCGCCGCAACTTCCCGACGGACGACGTGGTGCCGGCGCGCGAACTTCCGGCCCTGACCTTCAAGGCATTGCCCGCTTTGCTCCTGCCGGTGATCCTGCTCGGCGGCATCTATGGCGGCATCGTCACGCCGACCGAGGCCGCGGCCGTGGCCGCCTTCTATGCCCTCGTCATCTCGGTCGTGCTCTACCGCTCCGTCAGCATCCGTCAGTTCTACGGCGCGCTTCTGTCCTCGTCGAGGTCGACCGCCGCGGTCGGCATCCTGATCGCCGGTGCGCTTGCCTTCGAATACGTCATCGTCCGCGAGCAGGTGCCGAACCATATCGCGGAATGGATGGTCGGGATGGATCTCGGCCCGGTGGCCTTCCTGATTGCAGTCAACATTCTGATCCTTGTCCTGGGCTGCGTGCTCGAGGGCGGCGCGATCCTCCTGATCATCGTGCCGATCCTGATCCCGACAGCCCGCGCACTCGAGATCGACCTGCTGCATTTCGGCGTCGTCGTCGTGGTCAACGCCATGATCGGCCTCATCACGCCACCTTACGGACTTCTCCTGTTCATCGTGTCGAACGTCACAGGCGCGCCGATCGGGCGGATCATCCGCGAGATCTGGCCGTTTCTCATAGCTCTGATCTTCGCCCTGCTCCTGATCACCTTCGTACCGGAGATCGTGCTCTTCATTCCGCGTCTGCTCGGCTACGGCGGTTAGGCGAGATGAAAACCGCCATCGCCACAGTCTCCATTTCCGGCAACCTCGAAGAGAAGATCGAGGCGATCGCCGAGGCGGGGTTCGACGGCGTTGAGATCTTCGAACAGGATTTCATCGCAGATGCCCGGTCGCCGCGTGAAGTGGGCGAGCGGATCCGGGCGGCGGGGCTCGAGCTGATGCTGTTCCAGCCGTTTCGCGACTTCGAAGGGCTCACGGGCGACCTGCGCCGCAAGGCCTTCGACCGGGCGGAGCGCAAGTTCGATCTGATGCAGGATCTCGGCTGCGACCTCGTCCTGGTCTGCTCCTCTGTCCATCCCGAGGCGGCCGGCGGCATCGACCGCGCCGCAGCGGATTTCGCCGAACTGGGCGATCGGGCCGCAGCGCGGGACCTGCGCGTCGGCTACGAGGCGCTGGCCTGGGGCCGGCACGTGGACGACCACCGCGACGCGTGGGAGATCGTCCGCCGCGCCGATCATCCGAATGTCGGGCTGATCCTCGACAGCTTCCACACGCTCGGACGCGGTATCGATCCCGAGACGATCCGGCGCATACCGGGCGACCGGATTTTCTTCGTGCAGCTCGCCGACGCGCCGAACATCCCGATGGACCTGCTCTACTGGTCACGCCATTTCCGGAACATGCCGGGTGAAGGTGATCTCGACGTAACCGCCTTCATGCGCGCCGTCATGGCGACCGGCTATGCCGGCCCGATCAGCCTCGAGATCTTCAACGACCAGTTCCGGGGCGGAATGCCGAAGGCGATCGCCCGTGACGGCTACCGGTCGCTGGTCAACCTGATGGACGAGGTTCGGCGAAAGGAACCCGCCCTTCAGATCGACCTGCCGGACTTCCCGTCGCCCGCCGCACCCGAAGGCGTCGCCTTCGTCGAGTTCGCGACCCGGGGCGACGAGGCGCAGGCCATCGCCGGGCTTCTCGGCACGATGGGCTTTACCCGCGTGGCGCGGCACGTCGCCAAGGATCTCGAGCTCTGGCAGCAGGGTGACATCCGCATCGTCCTGAACGCCGAGACGAGGGGTCATGCCGACACTGCCTATGCCGCCAGCGGGACGAACATCTGCGATATCGGCCTGTCGGTCGGATCGGCGGCCGATACCGTGGACCGCGCCCGGGCGCTCGGGACCTCGGCCTTCGTTCAGGAACGCGGGGCGGGAGAGCTCGATATCCCGGCAATACGGGGGCTCGGGGGATCGGTCCTGCACTTCGTGGACGAGGGTCTCGCCGATGTGTGGCAGATCGAGTTCAAGACGACCGCCACGCCCGAAAACGGCGCCGGTCTCTTCCGGGTCGACCACATCGCGCAGACGATGAGCTACGACGAGATGCTGAGCTGGTCACTGTTCTACACGACGCTCTTTCGCATGGAGAAGCAGCCCATGGTCGATGTCGTCGACCCCGATGGCCTTGTCCGCAGCCAGGCCTTGTCCACTCGTGACGGCAGCCTGCGCATCACGCTGAACGGAGCGGAGACACACCGCACGCTGGCCGGTGGCTTCCTTGCCGACAGCTTCGGTGCGGCGGTTCAGCACATCGCGCTGATCACCGACGATATCTTCGCGACGGGTTCCGCGCTTGCGGCACTCGGTTTCGCCTCGCTGCCGATGACCGGAAACTATTACGCCGATCTCGCTGCCCGCTTCGATCTCGCCCCCGAGCGGATCGCGGCGATGCAATCGATGAACATCCTGTACGACCGGGTTGGCGACGGCGAATTCTTCCAGCTCTATTCCCGCCCCTTCTCCGGCTCGATGTTCTTCGAGTTGGTCGAACGCCGGGGTGGCTACGACGGCTACGGCGCCCCGAATGCACCATTCCGCATAGCGGCGCAGAAACGGCTCGGCCGACCGAAGGGCATGCCGCGGCATTAGGATCGGGCTCTCCTGCTGGCGCAAGCCAGGCCGTCTATGTGGCCGGGAAAGGTGGCCGCAATGCGGACGCTCTGCTCCGGCCAATCGGCCGCCTGCCACTACGCGGAGCAGAAGGGCCTAGCGCCCCGCACCCGCCATCGCCCCGCCGGCCACGCTGAGCCGAAGGATGCCCTTCTGCAGGACGATGAAGAACAGGAGCAGCGCGCCGATGACGATCTTCGTCCACCAGCTCGACAGGCTGCCGTCGAAGACGATGTAAGTCTGGATCAGGCCCATCGTCATCACGCCGACGAGTGTCCCGAAAACGTAGCCCGCGCCACCGGTCAGAAGCGTCCCGCCGATCACTACGGCCGCGATGGCCGTCAGCTCCGTGCCCACGGTCGCCAGCGGATACCCCGACCCGGTGTATATCGAGAAGACGATGCCCGAGAGCCCGGCCATGAAGCCCGAGAAGGCGTAGATCAGCACGGTCGTCCGCCCGGTCTTCACGCCCATGAGCCGCGCGGTCTGCTCGCCGCCGCCAAGCGCGAAGACGCTCGCCCCGAACCGGGTGCGGTGGGCGATGATCATGCCCGCGAGGACCGAGACCAGCATCAGCCCTCCGATCAGCGTGAACCGCCCCCGCCCCGGCATCAGCCAGTAGGCGTCGTCGATCAGCTCGTAGAACGGATGGTCGATCGGGACGGAATCGATCGTCAGCATGTAACCGGCGCCGCGCGCCAGGAACATGCCGGCGAGCGTCACGATGAAGGGCGGCATGGCGAGCCCGTGGATCAACCCGCCCATCGCGGCCCCGAAGGCGGTCGTGATGATAAGCAGCATCGCGAAGACCGGCAGCGGGTGCAGGCCGGTGTCGCGCAGCACGACCGCGATGAAAACGCCGGAAAAGGCTATGACCGATCCGACCGATAGGTCGATCCCGCCCGACAGAATCACGATTGTCATGCCGACCGCTGTGATGCCGAGATAGGCGTTGTCGGTCAGCAGGTTGCCGATGACGCGGGTCGACAGCATCGCGGGAAACTGCGCGTAACAGGCGGCGTAGGCGACGAGGAAGATCGCGACGGTGGCGAGAAGCGGATAGGTGCGGACGTTCATTCTCCCGCCTCCCGGATGCGGGCGGCGTCGGCCGCTCGCCGGTTGCGGAGCCGCATTCCCCAGTAGATCCACGTCGAGGCGAGCCGTGGCGATTGAAGGACGAGGATCGCGACGACGAGCGCGGCCTTGATGACGAGGTTGTATTCTGACGGGAACCCGGCCAGCAGGATGCCGGTATCGATCGTCTGGATGATCATCGCCCCGAAGAGCGACGCGGCGACCGAGAACCGCCCGCCCATCAGCGAATTGCCCCCGATGACGACGGCGAGGATCGCGTCGAGCTCGAGCCAGAGACCGGCATTGTTGGCGTCCGCCCCGCGGATATCGGCCGCGGTAATGATCCCGGCGAGCGCGGCGCAGAGTCCCGAGGTCATGTAGACCGCGATCAGCAGCAACCGGGCGTTGATCCCGGCGAGCGCGCTGGCGCGGCGGTTGATGCCGATGGCCTCAATCAGAAGCCCGAGCGCCGTGCGCCGCATCAGGAGCGCGACGGCGATCCCGGTCACCGGCCAGAGGAGCGCGGGGACGGGAATGCCGAGGACGTCGCCCGAGCCGAGGAAGGCGAGGCCGTCATGGCTGAAAGTCAGAATGCGGCCTTCGGTTATGAGCTGCGCCACACCGCGCCCCGCCGTCATCAGGATCAGGGTCGCGACAATGGGCTGGATTCCGATGATCGCGACGAGGACCCCGTTCCACAGCCCCGCGACGAGGCCGACCGCGATGGCAAGCGACAAAGCACCGGCGAGCCCGAGCCCGTTCGAGATGCTCCAGGCTGCGACGGCGCCGGTGATCGCGATCGTCGCGCCGACCGATAGGTCGATCCCCCGCGTCGCGATGACAAGCGTCATCCCGATCGCGAGAAGAGCCACCGTTGCTCCGCGTTTCAGGATGTCGATGACCGGCCCGACCAGCCGCCCGTCCGACACGCTGATCTCGAGGAAGCCCGGAAAGACCACGCTGATGAGCGCGGCGAGCACGGCCAGCGTAACGAGTTGCGGGGCGATCCTGCGCAGCGTCCGGGACATCATGCCGCCCTTCCGTCCTGTGCGTCGGGCGCGGCGATCCAGAGGACGATGGTCTCGGATTCGATATCCGAGCCGGTCAGTTCGGCGACGTGCCGCCGGTCGCGAACGACGATCACGCGGTCGCTGACCGCGATGAGCTCTTCGAGCTCTGACGAGATGACGACGATCGACATTCCCTCGGCCGTGATCTCCTGGATCAGGCGGAGGATCTCGGCGTGTGCGCCCACGTCGATCCCACGCGTCGGTTCGTCGAGGATCAGGAAGCGCGGGTTCATGGCGAGCCAGCGGGCGAGAACGACCTTCTGCTGGTTGCCGCCGGAGAGGTCGCCCACTGCCTTCTCCGCGTCCGACGTCCGGATATCCAACCGGGCGATGAACATGTCGGCCAGCCGGTTCTGCTCGGCCCGCGGGATCGGTCGCGCCCATCCGCGGCTCGCCTGCAGGGCGAGGACGATGTTTTCGCGCACCGAGAGATCGGCGACGATCCCTTCGGTCTTGCGATCCTCGGGTGCGAAGCCGAAGCCCGCGGCGATCGCGTTGCGCGGATTGTCGATGGCGACCGTGCCGTCGGCATCGGACGCGCCGCCGGTCTGGGCCGTCTTCGCGCCGAACATCAGTTCGGCGCTTTCCGTCCGGCCGGAGCCGAGCAGACCGGCAAGGCCGATCACTTCGCCCACGCGGACGGTCAGATCGAAGGGCTCGACCTCGCCGCGCCGGCCGAGGCCCGCAAAACGCAGCATCTCTGGTCGATCGGACGGAACGCCCGGCGCGCTCCGCCGCGCCTTCTTCTCGACCTCCTCGAGCTCATGCCCGAGCATGTGTTCGATGAGCTGCATCCGATTGATGCCGGCCGTGCGCTCGGTCGCGATCCGTCGGCCGTTCCGCAGGACTGTCAGCCGGTCCGTCAGCTCGAAGACCTGGTCGAGAAAATGCGACACGAAGATGATGCCGAGACCGCGGTCGCGGAGCGCGCGCACGACGTCGAAGATCATCCGCACCTCCTCGGCATCAAGGCTCGCTGTCGGCTCGTCGAGGATCAGGACCTTGCCCGAAAGCTGAACCGCGCGGGCGATGGCGACGATTTGCTGGACGGCGACCGAATAGCTGCCGAGATCGCGTCCGACATCAATGTCGAGCCCGTAATCCTTCAGTGTCTCGCGCGCCTCGGCCCGCATGGCGCGGCCCCGCGTCATGCCGAAGCGCATCGGTTCGCGGCCGAAGGTGAGGTTCTGCGCGACCGACAGGTTCGGCAGGAGGTTCACCTCCTGGTAGACGGTGCCGATCCCGAGCTCCTGCGCCTCGCTGGTCGAGCGCGGGTGGATCGGCTGGCCGTCGAGGAGGATCTCGCCGGCATCGCGCTGATAGGCGCCGGTCAGGCACTTGATGAGGGTGGACTTGCCGGCGCCGTTCTCGCCCAGAAGCGCGTGAACTTCCCCGGCGGCGAGATCGAAATCCACCCCGTCGAGGGCCCGCGTCCCGGGAAAGCTCTTGGACAGCTCGGTGATCGTCAGAAGCATGGCCAAGCCTAGTCAGATCGGCGGTGCAAGGAAATGGCCGGGGCGCGCTCGCCGCCCCGGCCGAAGCCCGAACTGGCCGGGGAGATCAGTAGCCGAGGTCGCGGCGTGCCTCGTACTCGGCCATCGGGTCATCCGACTGGGTGTAGAGGCGCGACTCGGTCTGGATGAAGTTCGGCGGCATGGTGCCGTCGTTCCAATATGCGTCGAGCGCGTCGAAGGCCGGTCCGGCCATGTTCGGAGTCAGCTCGACCGTCGCGTTGGCCTTGCCCTCGGACATGGCGAGGAAAATGTCCGGCACCGCGTCGATGGACACGACGAGGATGTCGGAGCCCGGCGCGAGACCGGCTTCCTCGATGGCCTGTATCGCGCCGATCGCCATGTCGTCGTTGTGGGCGTAGAGCGCGCAGATGTCGGCCCCGCCGTTTTCGGCCTGCAGGAAGCTTTCCATCACTTCCTTGCCCTCGGTGCGGGTGAAGTTGCCGGTCTGGCTGCGCACGATCTCGATGTTGTCGTGGCCTTCGATGGCGGCACGGAAGCCGTTCGCGCGGTCGATGGCGGGTGACGAACCGGTGGTGCCCTGAAGCTCGACGACGCGGCAGTCTTCGCCCGCGACGGTATCGACCAGCCACTGGCCGGCCACTTCACCTTCATGCACGAGGTCGGACCCCACGGCCGTCAGGTAGAGCGACGGGTCGCTGTCCACCATCCGGTCGAGCAGGACGACCGGGATCTCCGCTTCCTGCGCCTCTTCGAGGACCGAGTCCCAGCCGGTCGCGACGACCGGGGCGAGCAGGATCGCGTCGACGCCCTGAGCGATGAAGGACCGGATCGCGGCGATCTGGTTTTCCTGGCGCTGCTGCGCGTCGGAGAAGCGCAGATCGATGCCACGTTCTTCGGCCTGCTGCTGCGTCAGCGTCGTCTCTGCGGCGCGCCAGCCGGATTCCGATCCGATCTGCGAGAAGCCGACGGTCTGGGCCGAGGCAGCCGCTCCGCCGAGCGCCAGCGTGGCCACTGTCATGGTGAGAAGTCGTTTCATGTCTGGAGTCCTCCCTTCGTTGATGCTGGACCCGCCTCGTCCGGTTGCGCCCGGGCCCGTTCCGTACCGGCCAGCTGTCCGTTCTCGGGCCGCCCACCGGGGTCATTTCCTCTGGATATCGTGGATTCGCGCGGGCCGCCGCAAGGCGTGCAGCCCACTCCGAAATCGTCCTCAATCCTCCCTCTCGGACGCCCCGAGCCAGATGCGGCATCGTCGCCCTGAACCTCCGGCGTCACCGGCGGCTGACCAAACCGTGACGCGCATTGGCATCACAATCAAATTAGGATATGGCCGATTGATATAACAAATCGGATATGGGTTTTGAGCGAACAGGATGATGCCCCCCGCGCGCGCGACGAGCTGATCCGGAAGGGCCTGCGCTTCTCGCAACTCCGCCTGATGGTTGCGCTGCGCGAGATCCGACAGATCTCCGGCGCCGCTGCACAGATCGCCATGACGCAACCGGCGGCCTCGCGCCTGTTGTCCGAACTCGAGGACGCGGTCGGCGCGAAGCTCTATCACCGACACCCGCGCGGCGTGACGCTCACCCGCAGCGGAGAGATCCTTGCCGACCGGGCTCAGACGATCCTGCGGCTTCTCGACGACAGCCGCGCGGAAATCGCCGATATCGAGACCGGGACGCGCGGCCTCGTGCGGATCGGCGCGGTGTCAGGACCGGCACTCGAGATCGTGCTGCCAGTCATCCGCGAGCTGCGAGTGACCTTCCCCGAGATCGAGATCGGCGTGGACGTTGACACCAGCGACAAGCTCGCAGAGTCGCTGCTTGCGCGGAATTCGGACTTCTATATCGGACGCCTGCCCGACGGCGTCGATGCGCGTGCGGTCGAGATGGAGGAGATCGGCGAGGAACCGGCAAGCCTCATCGTCCGGTCCGACCATCCGCTGACGCGACAGGCGCAGGTCACGCTCGAGGATTGCCTGGCGCATGACTGGGTGATGCAGAATCCCGGCGGCCTTCTGCGGCGGACCGCGGAAGCCTACCTCCTCCGCAAGGGCTACGCACCACCGGCCCGGATCCTGAGCACCTCGTCGCTTCTCCTGACACTCGCGATCATAAGCCAGACGAGCGCCATCGCCCCGGTCGCGCAATCGGTCGCCCTTTTCTACTCGGGCGAGGATGCGCTCGGCGGCAAGATCCGGACGCTCGACGTCGCGGGCGACATGGTGGTCGTACCGTTCTCCCTCGTGTCGCGCGCGCGGGATGCACCAACTGCCGCAGCCGCGCGCGTTTTTTCCGCGATCCGCGCCAGGGCCGGTCTCGGATCGCGCTAGTTATGTCCTGATCGGCATATCCAGCTATCAATTCCAGATTTGTCACTTATATCCCGGCTCCCGTACGAATGGCGGTGAGAGAGACCGGGAGGCCGCTCCTGAACATCGTGCCGAGACGCGCGGACGGGTCCCGGACGGGACCGGCCTGACAGCGCTCGGCGGTACGTGCCGGCATGACCGGCAGCGGGTCGGCCGGAGGAGGGCGCCATGCTTCTGTCGCAGATCATGACCGCGGACGGACGGCCTCAGGCCGTCGCCCGCGACGGCACCGAGGCCTACGAGATCAAAGGCTCGGTCTCGGTCTACGACATCGCGATGGCCTGCGCCGCCGAAGGCACGGACCTCGCCACCAAGATCGCGGAGATGGGCCTCGGCCGCGCCGTCGATCTCGAGGCCGCACGGCGCGAGCGCCGGCTGCTGCCTCCCATCACTCATCCCGACCCTGCGCACCTGCTCCTCACCGGCACGGGTCTGACGCACCTCGGTTCCGCCGCGACGCGCGACGCGATGCACGCCGCGGCCGAAAGCGACGCGGCCGAACTGACCGACTCGATGCGGATGTTCAATCTCGGCCTCACCGGCGGGAAGCCCGCGAACGGACACGCCGGCGTGCAGCCGGAATGGTTCTACAAGGGCAACGGCACGACGGTCGCAGCGCCCGAGGCGCCGATCGTCTCGCCCGACTTCGCCGACGACGGTGGCGAGGAGCCTGAGATCGCGGGGATCTACGTGATCGGCGCCGACGGAACGCCGTTCCGTGTCGGCTTCACGCTCGCCAACGAGTTCTCCGATCACGTGATGGAAAAGCAGAACTACCTCTATCTCGCCCATTCGAAGCTGCGCCCGGCGAGCTTCGGGCCCGAGATCCGGACCGGCCCGCCGCCCCAGGACATTCGCGGCACGTCGCGCATCCGCCGCGGCGACAGGACGATCTTCGAGGCGCCGTTCCTGTCGGGCGAAGCGAACATGTCCCACTCCATCGCCAATCTGGAACACCATCATTTCAAGTACGGCCTCTTCCGCCAGCCGGGCGACGTCCATGTCCACATGTTCGGCACCGCGACGCTCAGCTTCGCGAAGGGCCTCAAGACGAAACGGGGGGACGTGTTCGAGATCGAGGCCGAGGGGTTCGGACTGCCGCTCTGCAATCCGCTCGAGGTCGCCGTCGCGGCGAAGGCGCACGCGATGGTCCGCGTCTCCATACTCTGAGGTCCGGGAATGGCGTTCGAACCCGCGACATGGCCGAGGCGCCTCCGCTCGCAGGAGTGGTACGGCGGCACAAGCCGGGACGCGATCTACCACCGCGGCTGGCTGAAGAATCAGGGCTACCCGCACGACCTCTTCGACGGCCGGCCGGTCATCGGCATCCTGAACACCTGGTCCGACCTGACACCCTGCAATGGCCATCTTCGCGAGCTGGCCGAGAAGGTGAAGGCCGGCATCTGGGAGGCTGGGGGCTTCCCGCTCGAGGTGCCAGTCTTCTCCGCCTCCGAGAACACCTTCCGGCCGACGGCGATGATGTACCGCAACCTCGCAGCGATGGCGGTGGAGGAGACGATGCGCGCGCAGCCGATCGACGGCGCGGTCCTCCTCGTCGGCTGCGACAAGACTACGCCATCGCTCCTTATGGGCGCGGCCTCGACCGACATCCCCTCCATCGTCGTCACCGGCGGCCCGATGCTGAACGGCTGGTTCCGCGGAGAACGCGTCGGATCCGGCACCGCGCTCTGGCAGATGTCCGAAGGCATCAAGGCCGGCAAGATGACGACCGAAGATTTCCTGGAGGCCGAACAGGCGATGAGCCGGTCGTCGGGAACCTGCAATACGATGGGCACCGCCAGCACGATGGCGTCGATGGCCGAGGCGCTCGGCATGGCTTTGTCCGGCAATGCGGCGATCCCCGCCGTCGACAGCCGCCGCCGGGTGATGGCGCAGATGACCGGCCGGCGCATCGTGCAGATGGTGAAGGACGACCTGAAGCCCTCTGACGTGATGACGCGCACGGCCTTC
This sequence comes from Rhodobacterales bacterium HKCCE3408, assembly GCA_015689705.1. Taxonomy (GTDB): domain Bacteria; phylum Pseudomonadota; class Alphaproteobacteria; order Rhodobacterales; family Rhodobacteraceae; genus HKCCE3408. The sequence continues at coordinate 87,999 of WVSN01000009.1, read as the reverse complement.
GAGAACGCGATCCGAGTGAACGGGGCGATCGGCGGCTCCACAAATGCGGTGATCCACCTACTCGCCATCGCTGGACGGGTGGGGATCGACCTGACGCTCGACGACTGGGATCGGCTCGGCCGCGACGTGCCGACGATCGTGAACCTGATGCCGTCGGGCGAGTACCTTATGGAGGAGTTCTTCTATGCCGGCGGCCTGCCGGTCGTGCTCCGGCATCTGGGCGAGGCCGGGTTGCTCAATCGCGACGCGCTGACGGTCTCGGGCGTTTGCATCTGGGACGAGGTGAAGGACGCGCGGAACTGGAACGAGGACGTGATCCGTCCGGCCGACCGCGCGTTGTCGGCCTCGGGCGGGATCGCGGTGCTGAAGGGGAACCTCGCGCCGGACGGAGCCGTTCTGAAACCATCCGCCGCCAGCCCGCAGCTCATGCAGCATCGCGGACGGGCGGTGGTCTTCGAGGATATCGACGACTACAAGGCGAGGATCGATGACGAGGCCCTCGATATCGACGAGACCTGCATCATGGTGCTGAAGAACTGCGGTCCGAAGGGGTATCCCGGGATGGCCGAGGTCGGGAACATGGGGCTGCCGCCGAAGGTGCTGCGGAAGGGGATCACCGACATGATCCGGATTTCGGATGCGCGGATGTCCGGCACGGCCTACGGCACGGTCATCCTGCATACGTCGCCCGAGGCTGCAGCCGGCGGGCCGCTCGCGATCGTGCGCACGGGCGACATGATCGAGGTCGACGTTGCCGTGCGCCGACTTCATCTGGACCTACCGGATGATGAGATCGCAGCGCGTCTCGCGACCTGGACCGCGCCCGCAGGTGCGCCCGACAGCGGGTACGAGAAGCTTTTCCAAGCCCATGTCGAGCAGGCGAGCACGGGCGCCGATTTCGACTTCCTCCGTGGCTGCCGGGGGCGTGAGGTTCCGCGTGACAGTCACTGAGATCGCGATCGCCGGCTTCGGGAAGATCGCGCGGGACCAGCACGTGCCGTCGATTGCCCGGTCCGACGCCTTCCGCCTCGCCGCCACGGTCAGCCGGAACGCGCGGGCAGACGGAATCCCGGCCTTCGGCGACATCGCAGACATGATCGCGGCCCGACCGGATGTAACCGCGGTGGCGCTCTGTATGCCGCCGCAGGCGCGCTTCGGCTACGCGGTCGCGGCGATCGAGGCCGGGCTCGACGTCCTGCTCGAAAAGCCGCCGGGAGCGAGCGTCGCAGAGGTCAAAGCGTTGACGAGGACGGCAAAGGCCAAGGGCTGTGTGCTCTTCGCAACCTGGCATTCGCGGTTCGCCGCCGGGGTCTCCGCCGCAAAGGCGTGGCTTGCCACGCGTCGGGTGCTCAGCGCCAGGATCACCTGGCGCGAGGATGTTCGGCACTGGCATCCGGGGCAGGACTGGATCTGGGAGCCGGGCGGTCTCGGCGTGTTCGACCCGGGCATCAACGCGCTGTCGATCCTGACCGAGATCCTCCCGGTGCCGGTTCATGTCACCGATGCCGAGCTCGAATTTCCGGCCAACCGCGCCACGCCCATCGCCGCCCGGCTGACCATGTATGGCGCGGGCGACGTGATCGTGGCCGCCGATTTCGACTGGCGGCAGACCGGCCCCCAGACCTGGGACATCGAGGTCGAGACAGACGTCGGCACGCTCCGGCTGTCGAAGGGCGGGGCCGAGGTCGAGGCCGCGGGACGGCGTCTTGTGGCCGGCGAGGCGCTGCAATCCGAGTACGACGGGCTCTATTCCCGCTTCGCCCATCTTCTCGCCCGACGCGAGAGCGAGGTCGATGTCTCGCCCCTGGTCCACGTCGCCGACGCCTTCATGCTCGCCCGTCGCATCGAGACCGATCCGTTTCACGACTGACTTCTGAAGGAGCCGACATGCTCGACGAAACCAAGTTCACCCCGCACGGGAAGCACCTGATCGCGGGCGCGTGGGTGGCCGGAGATACGACGTTCCGGAACGATCCGGCGCGTGGACCGGCGCATGACTTCGCGGTCGGCACCCCGGCCCATGTCGACCGCGCCAGCGCCGCGGCGGAAGAGGCGTTCGGGTCCTACGGTAATGCGTCGCGCGAGGACCGTGCGGCGTTTATCGAGGCCATCGCCGACGAGATCGAGGCGCGGGCCGATGCGATCACCGAGATCGGCAGCCGCGAAAGCGGCCTGCCCGAGGCGCGGCTGCGGGGCGAGCGGGGCCGGACGACCGGCCAGCTCCGGCTTTTCGCTGCGCATATTCGCGCCGGCGATTATCTCGACCGCCGTCACGATGAGGCCCTGCCGGACCGCCAGCCCCTGCCCCGGCCGGATCTGAAGATGGTGCAGCGGCCCATCGGCCCGGTCGCGGTCTTCGGCGCATCGAACTTCCCCCTCGCCTTCTCGACCGCGGGCGGGGACACCGCCGCGGCGCTCGCGGCCGGTTGCCCGGTCGTGGTGAAGGGCCATCCGGCCCACCCCGGCACGGGCGAGATCGTGTCCGAGGCGATCCACGCGGCCATCAAGCGCTGCGACGTTCATCCGGGCGTCTTTTCGAACATCCACGGATCGACGCGGGAGGTCGGCGAGGCGCTCGTGCAGCACCCGCTGATCCGCGCGGTCGGCTTCACAGGCTCTCTCGGCGGGGGGCGCGCGCTCTTCGATCTCTGCGCCGCGCGGCCCGAACCCATCCCTTTCTATGGCGAGCTCGGCAGCGTGAACCCGATTTTTGTGCTTCCGGAGGCGCTGGCCGCGCGCGGCGCCGACATCGGCACGGCCTGGGCCACTTCGCTGACCATGGGCGCCGGGCAGTTCTGCACCAATCCCGGGATCGTCGTCCTGATCGACGGAAACAAGGCCGACGCGTTTGTCGCCGCTGCAAAAGACGCGCTGTCGGGCACCGGCGCGCAGACCATGCTAACCGAAGGCATCGCGTCCGCCTACCGCTCCGGCCGCGCACGGGTGGCCGGAACCGAGGGCGTCACCACCGTTCTCGATACAGAGAGCATTGGACGCACGGCCAAACCGCTCGTCTTCGAGACTACCGGGGCAACCTGGATGGCGTCACGCGATCTTGGTGAGGAGGTGTTCGGCCCCCTCGGACTGGTCGTCCGGGTCGGCGACGCGGCGGAGATGCTGAGCCTCGCCAAATCGCTCGCCGGCCAGCTGACCTGCACGCTCCACATGGATGGCGGCGACAAGGATCTCGCCCGCAGGCTGATGCCGATCCTCGAACGCAAGGCCGGCAGGCTGCTGGCCAACGGCTTCCCGACCGGGGTCGAGGTCAGCGATGCGATGGTCCACGGGGGCCCCTACCCGGCCTCGACGAATTTCGGCGCGACGTCGGTCGGCACGCTCTCAATCCGGCGCTTCCTGCGCCCGGTGTGCTACCAGAACATGCCCGGCGACATCCTGCCGGACGATCTCCGCCAGTGACCGGACGCCACCGCAAGCGGGATCGGGGCGGGAGGCCGCCGACCGAAAACTGACGCTTTTTCATGCGGTTCCCGGAAGTTATCAGCGAAAACCGGCAACAGTCTGCCCACGACCATGCCAATCGTTCATTCCAGATTGGCATATCGCCAGGCGCCAGCCATCGGCCCGATCTGTACCTGTCAATGACGTCAGGCGAGCTACGTGTTTGTGAAGATTTGCGGGAGAGGCCCTATGCTCGTCTATGCCGTCACTGCAGTCATCTTCCTGGCGCTGGATGCCCTGATGCTGAGCCTCGTCATGAAGCCGCTGTTCACGCGTCACCTCGGCGATACGATGCGGGACAGCCCGCTGATCTTTCCCGCCCTCGTGTTCTACCTCGCCTATGTGGCAGGGCTGGTTTACCTTGTGTCGCTCGACGCGCTCCGCGATGCCGTTCCCCTTCATGCGGGCCTGAATGGCGCGATCCTCGGTGCGATGGCCTATGGCACCTACGAGTTCACCTCGATGGCGATCATGCGGCATTGGTCCTGGGCAATGGTCGCGACCGATACCATCTGGGGGGCGCTGCTGACTGGATTCGCCGCGTGGGCAGGTGTCGAGCTGGTAATGCGCCTTCAGGCGTAAACAGAGCGCGGTTCGCAGCTTGCGGATTGCCGCCCCGCCGCGAAGCTCGGCTCCGAGCCCACTTTGACCGATGTCACGACATTGATGGAAGTCTGCCTTGCCCACTGGGTACACGGCTGTCTTCGACATGCCACGGCATCCAGATTCTCAAGTATCAATCTGCCAAACGAGCGTCGTCATAACAGAACGCAGTAACCCACTCGGTGTTCAATACGCCCAGCTTGGCGCAGGCCGCTTGCGAAGCAAGGTTCTCAGGCTTGATGCCGGTATTGAACGCACGCATGCCCTTGGTTTCCCACATGTGTTCGATCGCCATGGCGCCAAGCCGGGCTGCCAACCCTTGCCCACGATGATCTTCCCTTGTCGCCAGCACACCCCAGAACGCCTCGGTCGCTCGGGGTGTGTGTGGCGCATGCATCGCGTAGGACCCTGCTGTCGCCACGGGCACGCCGCTGCTGTCCGTCGCGACGAAGTTTACGCCGGGAATGACCCTGCCCCGCATAACCTCACCGGGCATCGAACTGAGGCCACACTTCTGGCACAGCTCTATCGTCGCCTTAATCAAGCTATTGGGTGTCGAGCCGTCCAGACGGGTGATGGTCAGATGTTCAGGGGGAGGGCTGCCATGCAAAAGGGCCTTGCTTGCTTCGTAGGCGGCCTGCCCACCTCGATGGAACCAGCTTTGGGCGGTTCGCAGGCCCTTTGCCTCAAGGTCTCCCAGCAGCGCGGCCACGTCGTTCTTCGGGTAGTAGAAACACATTCCGATGCCCTGCAATCGCGCGAGGCTGGCCATGATCTCGGCGGTATCGTCGCCCGGATCGCTGAGGGAAACGACGGTCCCATAGTAGGCATAGCGAGGATGGGCTTGAACAACCCGCCAGACATCCTCACCACGTCGAAGGAGCGCGCGATGCGCAGGACTACCGAAGAGCTCAGTGTAGGCCATCACACGATCTCCCGAAGATCTTGCCAATCGGACAACCGGGCCTTTCCGAGACAATTGCGCATTGGCGTCGTATCACGGCGCGACGACATTTTCGCGTTGAAACGCCGCGGAACTGACATCTGGCTATGACCTTCATATGTCTGGTCCGAGAACCTAGCGACACCAGGGCAAGTAGGCTTGCCGGGAACCAATCGACTTCGTCTAATGGAGAGGCCACAGTGCGGGCGTCGTGCGGGAGGGTGCTTAATCATGCTGACGACACTACGCATGTTCGTTCCCGCGGCGATCCGCGCCGTCATGGACCGCCTTAAGCCGCGCCTCGAAGCTGAGACTGGCGTGCAGATCGTGCAGGAGGTTGAGCTCAATCCACTGATACCCGAGCGGATCAGAGCCGGCGAGCCCTATGACGTCGGCCTGACCAATCCACATTACGCAAAGGCCCTCATCGAAGATGGACTTGCGGACGGCGGCAGCCATCGTGCATTCGGGCGCGTCTCGCTCGCGGTTGCGCGCCGAGGCATGGCGAATGGCCAGATAATTGCCGACTCCCAAGGCATCGGAGCGCTTCTCCGTGGTGCGAAAAGCATAGCCTACACAGGTGCCGGTACGAGCGGGCGCACCTATCTGGATGCGTTGGATCGCATGGGTCTGACCGGCACGGTTCTACCGCGAAGTCATCCGATGGCCGGGGGCGTGCCTGCGGTGTCTGTCGCGCGTGGTGAATATGAGCTTGCGATTGCTCCTCTCACAACCGTGATTGCCACGCAAGGAGTGGCTCCTGCTGCGGTATTCCCCGAACACCTTGGGACTCATATCGATATGTCGGTTTTTCAGAGCGTCGCAGCACCAAACGCATCGGCAAAGGTGATTGAATTCCTGACTGATCACCAACTCGACGACGAACTTGCCGCAGCAGGAATTACGCGTTTTGAGTTGACCTGATCTTATTTTGCATTTCGGGCCCGTACCCATACTCATTGGAGAGTCCGATGGGTCCGCTCCGTCCGCAGAGCCGACACTGGTAACCCCCGCAGCTATGCCAAGAGGCTGGCGACGGGAAGATCGCTTACGGCTCGGTGCTGCGCCACCTCAAGCGGTGGAGCGATGCAGAGTGGGTGGGGCTGGAATGCTTACCCGCGCAGGAGGCGGCCGAAAGCCTCGGCTGTCTCGATGTCTACCTTGCCGGCCGCCTCGGGCGCTGCCTCCCGGGCAGTTTGCGGCCCTGCACCGGCATGGGGCGCGCCCGCCTCAGTCGTAGAGCCCGGCGACGCGGCCGCGCAGCCGGATCAGCGCCAGCACCGTGTCGATGGTCGGTGTCGGGGTTCCGGTGATCTGTCCGAGCTCCCGGACCGAGCCCACGAGCGCGTCGATCTCCATTGGTCGGCCGGCATCGAGGTCCTGCAACATCGAGGTGCGGTGCGCGCCCACCGCAGCGCCGCCGTCGATCCGGCGCTCGACGTCGATGGGAAACTTCACGCCGAGCTTCTCCGCGATCTCCTGCGCTTCCAGCATCATGCTGCGCGCCACGGCGCGTGTGCCGTCGTCGGTGCACAGCACGTCCAGGGTGGCATGGGTCAGCGCCGAGATCGGGTTGAAGGACAGGTTCCCCCAGAGCTTCACCCAGATCTCGTCGCGGAGCCTCGGACGGACGGGCGCCTTCAGTCCTGCCGCAGTCAGCGCCGCCGACAAGGCCGTGGCGCGGTCGGATTTCGAACCGTCCGGTTCTCCGAGCGAGAAGCGGTTGCCCTCGATGTGTCGGATCGTTCCGGGCTCCGGAACCTCCGCCGCGGGGTAGACGACGCATCCGAGCACCCGGTCCGGACCGAAGCCGTTCCATTGCACGGCGCCCGGATCGACGCTTTCGAGCCGGGTGCCTTCGAGCGGCCCACCGATCTTGTGGAAATACCACCACGGCACCCCGTTGACGCCCGAGACGATGGTCGTATCGGGCCCGATCAGCGGCTGCATCCGCCCTGCCACGGGTGGGACCGAATGCGCCTTCAGCGTCACGATCACGTAATCCTGCGGACCGAGATCGGCCGGGTCCGCGGAGGCTGTCACCGCGACCGTGCTGGTCCGGCCGTCTTCCAGCAGCGTCAGCCCGCGCGACTGCATCGCCTCGAGATGCGGCCCGCGCGCGACCAGGCTGACCTCGGCGCCTGCCTGCGCCAGCTTCGCGCCCAGGTATCCGCCGATCGCGCCGGCGCCGAATATACAGATCTTCATACCCGTCCCTCCGGTCGCATCCGCTCCGCACCGCGCGCGCTTCGACGTCGCGGCGAACCGCTCACGCCTTTTCGACCAGGCCGAGTTTCTCGGCCAGCCCGATCCGCTGAAGCTTGCCTGTGGCGCCCTTCGGGATTTCCTCGAGGATGACAACCCGCCGCGGCACCTTGAACGCCGCGAGCCGTTCGGCCGCGAAGGCGCGTATGGCGGCTTCGTCGGTCTGTTGCCCCTCATGCAGTACGACGGCGGCGGCGACGTCCTCGCCGAGCTTGTCATGCGGCAGGGCGAAGGTGACGACCTGAGCTATGGCCGGATGCGCCGACAGCACACCATCGACCTCGAGCGGCGACACCTTTTCGCCACCGCGATTGATGATCTCCTTCAGCCGCCCGGTCAGGGTCAGGTAGCCGTCGGCGTCGAAGGCCCCCTGGTCGCCGGTGCGGAACCAGCGCCGGCCCTCGGCCTCGAAGAAGCTCTTCGCGTTCGCCTCGGGGTTGCTCTCGTAGCCTGGCGTCACGTTGGGGCCCGATATGACGACTTCGCCCACGAGACCGGGGGCGGCGCTCTCGAGCAGGCGATCCTCGGTCTCGTCCGCGATGCGCACCAGCGGGCCGGCCTCGACACCGACCGAGCCGGGCTTCTGTGCCCGCGGCGGAAGCGGGTTAGAGGCCATCTGGTGCGCCGCCTCGGTCATGCCGTAGCCTTCGATCACCGGCGCGCTGAAAGTTTCGGCCAGCTTCTCCATCACCGGTCCGGGCAGCGAGGCCGAGGACGACCGCAGGAAGCGCAGCGGCACCTCCGCGATCGTGTCGGCGTTGCGCGCCGCCCGCGCCAGGATCGTCTGGTGCATGGTCGGCACGGCCGTATACCAGGAAGGCCGGGCTTCGCGCATCCAGCCGAAGAACCGCATCGCGTCGAAGCCCGGAGCGCAGAACACGGACCCGCCCGCGGCCAGCGATGCCGACACTGCGGCAACCAGCCCGTGGATGTGGAACAGCGGCATCACGTTCAGGCAGCGGTCCGCGGGCGACAGGGCGAGCGACGCCAGGATGTTCCCTGCCGAGGCGGCCAGGTTCGATTGCAGCAGCGGGACGATCTTCGGCCGGGACGTCGTGCCGGAGGTGTGCAGGATCAAGGCCACGTCGCCGCCGTCGGGCGCTGCCGTGTCGGCCTCGCCGGCCGACCGTTCGGGATGAAGCGTGAAGCCACCCGCGGCGCCGTCCGACGGATGCAGCCGGATCACCGCGAGATCCATGGCACGCGCGGCCGCGAGGGCCGGCCCGTCCTCGTCGGCCATCAGGATCACGGCCTTGGCCTTCAGGTCCTCGAGGTAGAAGGCGAACTCCTCCTGCCGGTAGGCCGGGTTGAGCGGGCAGGTCACGGCGGCTTGGGCGACAGTTACGAAGGCCGCGGCCATTTCCGGCCCGTTCGGCAGGACGATCGCCACCCGGTCGCCGCGCCCGACGCCGGCGCCGTGCAGTGCGGCCGAGACCGCGGCCGACAACGCCCTGAGCCCGGCGTAATCCATCCAGTCGCGCCCCGGCGCACCGAAAACCGGCGCCGTGTGGTCATGGCCTGCGATCAGCTCCGCGATTGTCTGGCCCATGGTTTTGTTTCCCCCCGGCTTGCCGTGATCCTTCCGCTTCGGTGACACTAGCGCGAAGGGTGGTGTCAGAGGAACCTGCCTTGAGGCGGAACGTAACCTCTTCACCGTATCGCGCGAGAATCGGACACCACGAGACGATGTGGACCCCGTGGGAAAGGACCTCGCTCGTTTCAATCTGACCGGTTCGGAGGTTCGGGACTCGGCCCGAAGCGGATGCTGGTCGGCGGCGCAGCGAACGGCCGCTTGGAGCCCGCAGCAGACCCTGCTCGCGCTCGTTGGTCGCGGGTGGCATCCGATCCTGATGAAGACGTATGGCTGAACATTTCATATTCCGAATCCAGCCGGGCCAGTCAGGCACTGAGATTGAAAGCGGGCCATTCCATGCGTCCGGAACACGAACTGCGCGCCCCACGATTTGCGGACAGGTTCATGAGAATAGTTGCCCGTCCATGGAAGCGCTCGGTTCAGTCAACCGAAAGACACCGGACCTTCGCGGCGGGAGCAAATGGTCATGCAGAGCGTTCGCCGAGAACAGCGCAAAGGCCCATCGCGCTGGGCGCAGCCGGGTCGCTACGAAAGCAACGGCTGATGCACCCGCTTCCGCTCGCCTGCGATGGTGCCCACGACATGCGCGGCATCTTCGGCCACCGCCAGAAATCGGCCCGAGCCCCACGTATTCAACCATCCAAGCCCGAGGAAATAGACGCCGGCTTCCGCGCAGACACCGCGCTTGTGGACCGGCCGGCCGGTCTCGTCGAGACAGGGGACCTGAAGCCACGCATAGTCCGGCCGAAACCCGATGCACCACAGGATCGACGTGATGCCGTCGGCTGCCGCGTCGATCTCGGTGATCTCCCGCTCCGGTCGCCAGGCTTTCTCGAACGGCGGCTCGGTCGGAGCGTCGATGCCCTCCCGCTCGATGTAATCGTCGATCATCTGCCGGATGCCGAGATAGCTTCGGTCGGCGTCGTCGAGGTTGCGCTCGAGATCCGGCTTGAAGCGGATCACGGTTCCGTCCATGTCCGCGACCGAGCCATAGAGTTGCAGCCCATCGAGCGCGAAACGGCGCAGGTCGATCTCGTGCCCGCCATCTCGGCCCGACATGTAGTGGTTGGTCTTCGCCTCGGTCGCCTTCGGGTCCGGCTGCTGGTCGATGGTGATCCTGTAGTATCCCATCTGGTGCAGCCAGTCGGTGGCGTCCCTGCCGCGATACCAGCGCGGGCTGCGTGGTGCGGGGCCGACGGCAAGCCGCACGTCCCGTCCGGCGATCCAGAGATCCTCCATCATCTGCACGCCGGATTGTCCCGTGCCGACAACGAGGCAGGTCCCATCGGGGATGTCGGCTGGCCGGCGGTAGAATTTCGAGTGGATCTGCGCAATGCCCGGATCCAGCCGTTCGGCGAAGGGCGGTACGATCGGCCGGTCGTAGCCCCCTGAGGCCACGATCACATGATCGGCGGACCAGAGCCCGGCATCGGTATCGACCTCGAACCTCCCGTCCTCGGCGCGCGCGACGCGCGTCACCGTCACCCCCTCGTGGAGCGGCGCGTCGAAGCTCTCGGCGAACCCCTCGACGTAGTCGACGATCTCGTCCTTCAACATGAAGCCCTCGGGGTCCTCGCCGCGATAGGGCCAGTCCGGCAGCTTGCACTGCCAGTTGGGCGTCACGAGGCAGAAACTGTCCCACCTGTCCGTCTTCCAGGCATGAAAGCGCTGGTGACGCTCCAGCACGACGTGGTCGATCCCGGCCTGGCAGAGGTAATAGGAGGCCGACATGCCCGCCTGCCCCGCGCCGACGACGGCGACGGTCACGGATTGGCGCTGCGGGCTCAGGTGATGGACAGACATTCGACCATGTCCCCCGGCTGGAATTTCTCGGCGGTGGCGACAATCTCCGCGGCCTGTGCGTCTGCGGATGTGCAGCGGTAGCCGTATTTCGCCTCGACCCGCAGCGCCGCGAGATCGAGCGCCTTGCGGCAGCGGTCGAGGAACTCCTGCATCGTGTAACGTTCGCCTGCCGTCAGATGCTCGAAGATCACCGTCGAGGGCGAATAGCAGGCCTGCTCCCGCCCGTCTGGCCAGCGGATGCGGAACGTCGCTTCAGGCATCGACCGCCTCCCTTTGCGGCGCGAGGCCCAGATAAGGCTGCACAGCGTGGTCCCAGATCAGATGCCGCCGTTCGCCGTCGATCAGGGACAGACGGCTACCTTCGATCACCTGCCCGATCTCCTCGGCTGCGATCCCTCGCTCCTCGAAAGCCGCGCGTACGCGGGCGACATGGCCGGGCTTTGCGGTCAGGAGAAAGCCGAAGCTCGGGAAGGCGGTCATCCAACGCCCAAGATCTCCGTCGGGCGAGGTGATGCGCGCAGGGTCGATCTCGATCCCGACGCCAGAGCATTCGGCCAGCATCAGCGCTGTCCCTGCGATCCCGCCCTGGCTGATGTCCTTGCCTGCGGTCACGAGCCCCGCTTCGGCCAGCCGCGGGAGGATTTCCATGTCGCTGCGCAGCCGCTCGCGCGGGGCCTCGAGGAACGCCGGGAAGTTGCCGGTATCGCCTGCATAGGCTCCGCGCCGGTCGGCCGCCGCGATCACCACGTCTCCGGGTTTCGCGTGGAAGCTCGTAATCAGCGCCCTTGCCCGGCCCCAGATCGCGGCGGCAAGCTGCGGCTGGCTCGTGCGCAGGTTCGTGTGACCGCCCACGATCGGCACGCCGTAGGCTTCCGACGCCTCGCGCATACCCCGCAGGATCTCCCGCGCCGTCGCCTCGTCCGGCGCCCACAGAGCGTTGGTCATCGCCGTCGGCCGCCCGCCCATGGCGAGAATATCCGACACGTTCACCATTACTGCGCACCAGCCTGCGAACCACGGCGCGGAGGCGACGAACTCGTTCATGAAGCCTTCGGTCGCGATCAGCTGCCAGCCGTCGCCGTCGGGAAGCGCGGCCGCGTCATCGCCGGGCCGACCGGGGCTGTCCTGCGTCAGGCCGAGCGCCGTCGCGGCCACGTCGATGTCGCGCTTGCCGGTGACATGCGGATGCGCTGCCAGCGCGGTGGCGAGATCGGCGATGACGCTCACGCCGCCCGCCGTCGCGTCAGTGCGAGCCAGCCGCGCGCAGGGTCGTCGACCGGCGGATAGGCCCCGAGGTCGGCACGCATCTTCATATGCGTGTGCCCGTGCAGGTCGTGCTCCCCGAGGGATGTCCAGTGCAGCTTCTCGAACAGCGGCACGTTCTGCATCTGCACGTAGGCGAGGAAGAGCTTGCAGCCGTGCGCATGGGCCGTGCCGACGGCAAGCCGGATCAGCTCCGCTCCGAGCCGCCCGACGCGGCGGTATTCCGGCGCCACGGCAAGGCGTGAACCCCACCAGACGAGCGGCTCGGCCTCGTGGATGCGGACCGTGCCGACCACTTCGTCGGCCTCGGACGCCATCGTGGAGACGGCCACGAGCGGGATCGCCCGCTTGTCGATCTCGTCGCGGTCGTGGTCGGGGAAGATGCCCTGTTCGGTCACGAAGGTCCTGTGCCGGAGCGACGCCGCGCCGCCGATCTCCCACGGCTTCGTCGCAGCGCGGATCAGGAATTCGGGCGTGACGAAGGCCTCGGGCCGCTCGATGATCATGCCGGCGCTCCTTCTTTCGCGTGCAGCTTGAAGCGCTCGAAGGCCGAGAGCGCGGAACACGCACCGCAGCGTCCGCAGCCGGCCTTGATGTCCTCGGCGCGCATCCCTGCATCGATGACCATCTCCGACAGCGGCCCGAGGACGCGGGCCATGAAGTCCGACGTCGGCGCGGGGTGGCTTTCGAGCGGCGTGCCGGTGACGGGCACGAAGGGGACGACGAAGGGATAGACGCCCATCGCGGTGAGTTTCCGGCACATTTCGAGGATCGCCTCCTCGGTGTCGCCGAGCCCGGCGAGGATGTAGGTCGAGACCTGGCCCCATCCAAAGACCTCGACAGCAGCAGCGAAGCTGTCGAAGTATTTGGAAAGCGGCACCTGCGCCTTGCCCGGCATGATCTCGGCGCGGAGTTCTGGCGTCACGACCTCCAGGTGCATACCGAGACTGTCGATCCCGGCATCCTTCATCCGCCGGTGCCACGCATCGTCCTCCGGCGGCTCACACTGGCCCTGGAGCGGCAGGTCGACGGCCGCGCGGATCGCCTCGGCGCTTTCGGCCAGCACCAGCGCGCCCCGGTCCTTGCCAGCCGGCGTGCCCGTCGTCATCACCATGTGCTTCACGCCGTCAAGCAGCACCGCGGCACGCGCCACCTCGGCAAGCTGCGCGGGCGTCTTGTGCGCGATGGTCCGCCCGGCGGCGAGGCTCTGACCGATGGCGCAGAACTTGCAGGTCTTCTTGCGGCTTTCGTAGCGGATGCAGGTCTGCAGAACCGTCGTCGCCAGCACGTCCTTGGCGTGAAGCTGCGCGATATGGCCGTAGGGGATGCCGTCGGCGGTTGAGAGGTCGAGGAACTTCGCCCGGCTCGGAAATTCCACCTCCGCGAAGGGAAGGCCATCCTTCAGGACGCGTGCCTTCCCGGAGGCGTCCGGCGCCTCGACGATATAGGGCGAGTCGAACGCTGTCGCGGTGTGGACCGGGATCATCACGGTCATCCCGTCGATCGTCACCGCCTTGTGGTCGGTCGGCCCTGCCCCGCCACGTCGGCTGTCTGCGCCGGCCTTCGGATCGACGAGGCGCATCCCGCGGGTCTGGAGATCGGTGATGATGTCTCCGGTCTGCATGGGCTACTCCTCGAGAGGGATGGGCTGAAAAGCGGTCTCCGGAGCCGTCACCTGCCGGGTCAGCGCCGGCTCCGGGTTGTGAAGGAGCGACAGAAGCTCGGGCCGCGCGTAATGCCCGACCGAGTCCATCATGCGCTTGCGCTTCGTCACGAGCGCCATGTCCAGATCGCCGTAGAGGATGCCTTCGCCCTCCGTCAGTGGCGGCGCGACGTGGCGCCCCTCCGGCGTCACGATGCAGGTCATGCAGCCGTCGCGAAGGGCAGATTGCAGCCCGGTATCCGGCGTCACGCTTTCGATCTGGGCATCGGTCAGCCAGCCGGTGGCGTTCACGACGAAGCAGCCTGATTCAAGCGCATGATGGCGCATCGTGACCTCAATCTGCTCGCCGAAGATCGGCCCGACGAGGCTGCCGGGGAACTGCGCGACGTGGATTTCCTCGTGCTGTGTCATTAGCGCGTAGCGGGCCAGCGGGTTGTAATGTTCCCAGCAGGCCAGCGCGCCGACGCGGCCGACCTGCGTGTCGACGACCCGAAGACCCGAGCCGTCGCCCTGCCCCCAGACCATCCGTTCGTGATAGGTCGGCGTGATTTTCCGCCGCTTCAGAAGCAGCGTGCCGTCGGCATCGAAGATCAGCTGCGCATTGTAGAGCGAGCCGTGGTCGCGCTCGTTCACGCCGAGCACGACGACGACGCCGTGATGCGCGGCGCGCTCGGCCACCTTCCGGGTCTCGTCCGAGGGGACCGTCACCGCCTCCTCGTAGAGCTTCAGGTGCGGCTTGCCCTGCTTCACCGGCGGCAGGACGAAAGAGAAATAGGGGTAATAGGGAACGAAGGTCTCGGGAAAGACGACAAGTTCGGCGCCGTTCCCGGCCGCCTCGTCGATCGCGTCCAGCACCTTCTCCATCGTCTTCGCCCGGCTGGTCAGGTCGGGCGCGATCTGGACGGCCGCGGCTTTCACGTTGCAGGACATGCGCCCCTCCGATCCGGAATGGCCGGGGCCGCTCTGGGCCCCGGAAAGGGCGTTACACGGTCCAGGTATCGACCATGACAGCGTTGTCGCGGGCATGTATCAGCTTGAGATCGAGCACGTCCTGCGGCGCGATCGGGATGATCCCCTCGAGAAGCGACGGCTCGCCGTGACCATAGAGCGCCTGAAGCGCGAACCGGCAGGCATAGACCTTGCCGCCCTCGGACATGAACTTCTTGAGGTTGTCGGCGAAGTTCTGGTGGCCGGGGAACGCCGCATCGCCGAGCGTCGGAAAGCCGCGCTGGATGCCGAGCGTCACGCCGGGGCCGTAGAGCAGGATCGAGGTCTCGTAGCCTTTCCGGTTGAGCCGGATGGCGTTCAGGATGTTCACGAGGCCGATCGAGCCCTCGAACGCGACCGTATGAAAGCTCACCAGCGCCTTCTGTCCCGGTTCGGCCTGAACGTCTTCGAACACCTTGTCTTCGTAGTCGACGAAGAAATCTCCGTCCTTGTGCTTCTCCATCGCGACTGCGGGCATCATCCACCTCCTCATCTGGGCCGGGATCGGCCGTGCAGTAGGACGGTGGGGACTGCGGACGGATGCAATCAATTGGCCAATCAATTTTCCATACAATTCAGGCGAGTTTCGCCCGCAACTGGTGAGGAAACTGGCGAATATGCATCAAGACTAGCCGTTCCTTGTCTGGCTAACGGCGCCAGCCAGACATAAATCCATACAATCCGCGTCAATTCTCCGGGAATCGCCTTAAGGTACACTCATGTTGTCCTGGTCTCCCTCCCTGCGCGGTGACGGGCCGCCCCGCTACGTCCAGCTCGCCGACGCGATCGCGGAAGGGATCGCGCGCGGCGTGCTGTCCGCGGGCGACCGGCTGCCGCCGCAGCGGCGTCTGGCGCAGAGGCTCGGTATCGACTTCACCACTGTCTCACGAGGGTATGCCGAAGCGCGGCGGCGCGGTCTCATCCGCAGCCACGTCGGACGGGGCACCTTCATCGCCGACACGGGCACACCGCAGCGCGATCCGCGCGACCGACGCCGCACGGCCGACGTCGATCTGACGATGAACCTGCCGCCCGAACCGACTGATCCGGCGCTGCTCGCGCGGATGGAGGCGGGCCTTGGCGCCGTCACCGCGAACCTCGTCGATCTTTTGCGCTATCAATCCTCGACCGGAGGGCCAACTGACCGCGAGGCGGCGTCGAGCTGGCTGTCGCTGCGCGGCATGGTCCCGACCCTCGACCGCATTGCAGTCACGCCTGGCGCCCATCCCACGATCCTCGCGATCCTCATGCGGCTCACGCGGCCCGGTGACACGGTGCTCTGCGAGGCGGTCACCTATTCCGGCTTCCGGGGTATCGCGGCGCGGTTGGGGGTGAAGCTCGTCGGCGTCCCCGGCGACCGCGGCGGGATAGACGCCGATGCGCTCGACGCGGCGATCGGGGAGCATCGTCCGAAAGCGCTCTATCTGAACCCGACGCTCAACAATCCGACGACGCGAACCATCACGCAGGCGCGGCGGCAGGCCATCGCTTCGGTGATCCTCTCGCACGGCCTGCCGCTCATCGAAGACGACGCCTATGGCTTCATCCCGCCCAATCCGCCCGCACCGCTCGCCACGTTCGCCCCGGAACTGGTCTGGCATATCGGCGGCCTCGCGAAATGCATCGGAGCCGGATTGCGGCTCGCCTACACGGTGGCGCCGAACAGCCACGCGGCCCGGGATCTTGCCGAGAATCTGAAGTCGGTTTCGGTGATGCCGTCGCCGCTCATGATGGCGCTTGCCACCCGCTGGATTCAGGATGGCACCGCCGACAGCATCCGCCGGTTCGTTCGGGAAGAGACCCTCGCCCGGCAGGCCATCGCGGCGGAGGTGCTGGCAGGTCTCGAATTCGAATCCGCGCCGCACGCCTTCAACGTCTGGCTGCACCTTCCGGAAGGCTGCACCCGGGCCGGTGTCATCGGCGAAATGGCCGGAACGGGGATCGGCGTCATCCCATCAGACGCATTCACGGTCAGCGGAGAACCCGGAGAATCGGTTCGCGTCTGCCTCGGCGGTCAGATTTCGCGCGGTGAACTCCAGGAAGCGTTGGGAAAACTCGCCTACGCGACGTCCAACCGCCGCTGAACTGGCCACCCTGGACATCGGTAGCTGGCTTCCAACTCTGTGTGGGACACTGTTTGCCGGCAGCGGGACAGCTGATCAGTCAATTCACGGCCGCGTCTGAAGTCCGACAGACGATCGGCTCTGACACACGACTGCGCGGCTTTTTCCAAAGCCTGCGATAAATGGCATCAAATGCATTGGCCGAACGGGACGATACGAGATCGCGACACGAACCGGCCAGCTAGCTCAGGCGGACTTCCTTTCGGTTTCCCCGCTCTTCCAGCCCAGCATGCGCGAGAGTTCCTGAGACATCGCAACAAGGGCCTGGCCGATCTCCGCGCGCCTGGACGGCGTCATCATCCGGATGGATGCCGTCGCGCCAATCGACAGCGTCGCACCAATACCGGTCTTGTCCAATGTCGTGGCGACAGAACAGATCCCGCGTTCCAGTTCCTCCACACACTCGGCATAGCCTCTGGCTCGAATGGCATCCAGTTCTGACGCCAAATCCTCACGGTCCGTAATCGTGAATTCGGTGTACCGTTTGAGCTGCCCTTTCAGGTCGTCACGTGACAGCAACTCGGGCGATATGGCGGCAATTGCCTTGGCACATGAACACGCGTGCAAGGGCCGTTTGCCCAATCCCGGATGAAGATAGGACACACCGTTTTGCGGCGTTTCCACGTGAATGATTTCAACCCAATGACCCCGCAACCGGGACAGGAAGAACGCGGTGCCATGGTCACTGGCGGCACTGGACAGCACCGGCGCGATCACTTCCAGGATGTTGGAGTCCGAGTGATCACTGACCGCTATGCGCTTCAGTCTCGCCCCAATCGCGAATTCTCCACGCGCGGGCGCCTCAAGCAGTCCGGCCGCGACAAGGTCCTGAACCAGTCGGTAGGCAGTCGGTTTGGGCAGATCGGATTGCGCGCAGATGTCTGCGACGGTCGCACGCCCCTTCTGCCCGACAATTTCCAAGATCAACGCGAGGCGTTCGAGATGCATCTTTCTCACTATGCAATAAGTGAATTTTCGATATACGATACTCTTGATGGAATCAAGGGAGGGACGGCGTCATGGATGGAGGATGCTGCGGACCGGGCTATCGAAGCCCGAAAGAAGCGATCAAGGCGCCGCGGGAGAAGCTGCTCTACACCATCGCCATCTACACCGGGACCGGCATCCAGAAGCCCGACTATCTCGCAACCGTGGATGTGGACCCTGACAGCCCGACCTATTCCCAGGTGATCCACAGGCTGGAGATGCCCGGGATCGGAGATGAACTCCATCACATGGGCTGGAATGCCTGTTCGTCCTGTCACGACGACAGTTCGATGTCGCGCAAATTCCTGATCCTTCCCGGCGTGCGCTCCAATAACCTGCACATTGTCGATACCGCCACCGACCCGCGGGCGCCGCGGCTGCACAAGGTGATCGACGGTGCAGAGATCAAGGCCAAGGCCGACCTGTCCGGCCCGCATACGGTGCACTGTCTGGGCTCGGAGATCATCATTTCCTTCCTTGGCAATGCCAAGGGCGAGGCGCCGGGCGGCTATCTGCATCTCGACAGGGACTTCAATATTGTCGGCCGTTGGGAAAACTCGATGGGAAACATCAAGTTTGGCTACGACTTCTGGTACCAGCCCCGCCACAACGTGATGGTGAGTTCCGAATGGGCCGCGCCGAATACCTTCATGCCGGGGTTCGACCTGGAAGAAGTGGGCCATCTTAAATACGGACGCGAACTGCACTTCTGGGATTTCGAGAAACGCGAGCCCATTGAAAGCTTCTATCTCGGGGAAGACGGCCTGTTGCCGTTGGAGGTCAAGTTTCACCACGACCCCGACAGCACGCACGGCTTCTGTGGGGCGGCGCTGTCGACCAATGTCATTCACTGGTGGAAGGACGGCGATCAGTCCTGGAAGTGGGAAAAGATCATCGATGTCGAAAATGAAATGCATCCGGAATGGCCGATCCCTTTGCCAGGCGTGATGTCGGCGATCCTGATCTCCATGGATGACAGATATCTCTACCTGAACAATTGGCTGCATGGCGACATGCGCCAGTACGACATCAGCGATCCTCACAATCCCAGGCTGACCGGTCAGGTCTTCATGGGCGGGCTTCTGGGCAAGGCTCCGGCCGTAAACGGGATCGAGGTCGCCGGTGGCCCGCAGATGTTTCAGCTTTCTCTCGACGGACGGCGGCTCTACGTGACCACATCGCTGTTCTCGACCTGGGACAATCAATTCTATCCCGAGATCCGCGAAAAGGGTGGGGTCATGGTCATGATCGACTGCGATCCCGAGAATGGCGGCATGAAGATCAACGAGGACTTCATAGTCGATTTCGGCAAGGAGCCGAATGGTCCGTCACGCTGCCACGAGAGCCGTTATCCGGGCGGGGATTGCACGAGCGATATCTGGCTATGACGCTGCATACCGTGACACTTCGGAATCGGGATGACGCGGTGTATCGCGTCAATGCCCGCCGGCCGTTGCTCGAACAGCTGCGGGATCAGGGTGTCGATCTGCCCTACGGCTGCGAATACGGCGGTTGCATCACTTGTGCGGCGAAACTGAAAAGTGGCACCGTGGATCAGCGGCGGCAGGTCGCGCTCAACAATCGCCAGATCGCCAATGGCTACGTCATCCTCTGCGTTGCGCGTGCGACGTCGGACATCACGCTGGAGATCGGGGTCGAGAGCCACGACACGCTGTATCGCAACCCCTTCCTCGACCCACTCGAACCCCACGAACTCAAGGCGGACATTGCGACGCCGAAGGAAGACTGACTCATGCCTGAAGCAGATATCGATCGCATCTACGATTACGACCCGAGGTACCTTGCCGATATTCTGAAGTCGGTCAAAACCATTGCGATGGTGGGGGCGAGCGCGGACAAGACGAAATTCAGCTATGGCGTGCTGAGGCAGCTCAGTGAAATCGGCTACGACATCCTGCCCGTAAATCCGAGCCCGAGTGTCAGGGAAATCAGGGGATTAACGGTCTATCGGTCGCTGGAAGCGATCGACAAACCCGTGGACATGGTGGACGTCTTTCGCCCCAGGGAAGAATTTTTTGGCATTGCCGAACAGGCCATCGCGATAGGTGCCAAGGTTCTGTGGGGGCAGATTGGTGTCTACGACGACAAGGCAGCACAACTCGCCGAAGATGCCGGGCTGAAAGTTGTGATGAACAGATGCCCGAAGATTGAACTCTTCCGGCCGTTCTGGAAGCCGCGCCTGGATCTCGAAATCTGATGTGACACCGGAGGGCGGCGATTTGCGCAGTCCGGCAGTAAGCTCGGGCGAGCCCGCGGCAGTTGACTCATGGCCCGCAACGGGCCGATGACGGCGGGCACTGGTTACGGGTGGCCGCGATGAAATCCCTCGATCTCAATGCCGATCTCGGCGAAGGCTTCGGCCCCTGGAAGATGGGCGATGACGGCGCGATGCTGGATATCGTCAGCACTGCGAACGTCGCCTGCGGCGCGCATGCAGGGGATCCGCGCATCATGCGGGCCACGATCGCCGCCGCGCGTGACCGGGGCGTCTCTGTCGGCGCCCATCCGGGCTATGCCGATCTTGCCGGGTTCGGGCGCCGGCCCATGCCCGGGATCACGGAATCCGAAGTCGAAAACCTCGTTGCCTACCAGATCGGCGCTTTCGCCGGCATGTGCGCGCTCGAAGGCTACAGGGCGACCCACGTGAAGCCCCATGGCGCGCTCGGAAATGCGGCAGCGGATGACGACGGGCTCGCCTCGGCCGTTGCACGCGCGATCCGCGCTGTCGATCCGGACCTCGCCTTCATGGCCATGCCGGGCACCGCGACAGCCCGCGCAGCCGAGACCGCCGGCCTCCGCCCGATCTACGAGATCTTCGCCGACCGGACCTATGCGCCCAGTTTCAACCTGACTCCGCGCAGTCAGACCGACGCGATGATCAAGGACCCCGACGAGGCGCTCGCACGGATCCTGCGGACGGTCGAAACCGGCCGGCTGACGGCCACCGACGGCTCCACGCTCGATGTCGAGATCGAGAGCATCTGCGTCCACGGCGACGGGCCGACAGCCATCGCCATGGCCCGCGCGCTGCGCGACGGGCTGGTCGAGGCAGGCTACGCCATCCGCTCCGCGCTCACCGGCTGACGCCTCAGCCGAGCTCGGCCAGCCGCGCAGTCTGCCGCGCGATCATCCTGTCCACTTCGGCCCGGACGGCCGCATCCGCCGGCGCGCCCGGCTTCCGGACGGCGGGCGAGGCGATGATCCCGCGGCTTGCCAGCACATGCTTCCGGACCGCCAGTCCCACCCCCGGCTGCTGTTCATAGCGGACAAGCGGAAGATAGGCGTCAAAGATGTCCTGCGCCCGGTCGACCTCTCCGGCCCGCATCAGGCGCACAACGTCGACCATCATCTCGGGGAAGCCGAAGCCCGTCATCGCCCCATCCGCGCCGCGCGCCATCTCCTCGGGCAGGAACAGGCCGCCATTGCCGCAGAGGATCGATATCCTGCGCCGTCCCTCGGCCTCAGCCGCCCGCACGGCGGAGATCTTCGACAGGCCCGGCCAGTCCTCGTGCTTCAGCATCACGATCTGCGGCACGGTCTCGACGATCCGGCCGAGCGCCGCGTCGCTGATCTGCACCTTCGTCGACAGCGGGAAATCCTGAAGGACGACCGGCACGCCCTGCCCCGCCGCCTCAGCCGCGTTGGCGTAGTATCCGACAACCTGCCCATCGGTGGCGAGCCCGCCGGGCGGCGCGATCATCACGCCGGCCGCGCCCATGTCCATGACCGCCGCGCTCAGTTCCGAGATTGCGGCGAGGCCGGGGGCCGATACGCCGACGACGACCGGCACCTCGCCCGCCCGCGCGATCACCCGGGCCGCCACCTCCCGCGCCTCGGCCTGCGTCAGCTTCGGCGCCTCGCCCATCATGCCAAGGATCGTCAGCCCGTCCGCGCCGGCTTCCAGGTAGAAGTCGGTGACGCGGTCGAGGCTTTCCCAGTCGATCGCGCCGTCCGGCGCAAAGGGCGTGACCGAGATCACGTAGACCCCCGCGGCGTCGCTCGTCAGCAATCCCATCAGTTTGTCCCTTTCTCGTCGTACCAGCCGCCCGGCCCGCGCGGCACGTATTCGCCGCTACCGGGCGTAGCCGTCACATCTGCCCCGTCCCAGGCCAGGCCACCGCGCACATACGTCGCCACGACACGGGCTGCAAAATCGAGACCGTGGAACGGGCTCCAGTTCAGGCCGTCATGCGCCGCCGCCTCGTCCCAGGGGAACGTCCCCTCCTCGATCACCGCGAGATCCGCGTCGAGCCCCGGCGCGATGGCGCCCTTGCGCCCGGCGATCCCGAAGAACCGCGCCGGATGCAGGCACAGCATCCGCGCGGTCAGGTCCGCCGCCTCCGCGCCGCGCCTTTTCGCGACCGTGTAGAAGGCCGGCAGCAGCGTCTCGACACCCGGCACCCCCGCGCCGGCATCGAAGATCGAGTCGGTCAGCTTGTTGTCGATCGGCCAGCTCGAATGGTCCGAGGACACGAAGGCAACGTTGCCCGCCATGACCTCGGTCCAGAGTCCGTCGATGGCCGCCGGTCGGATCGGCGGATTGACCTTCATCCGCGCGCCCAGCCGCGCGCCATCACGGGCCGCGTCGAACCAGAGGTAATGCACGCACAGTTCTCCGGTGGCTTTCGCGCTCATGTCCGCGAAGCTCCGCGTCAGCCGGAACCCCGCGCCGGTCGTAAGATGAACCGGATGCGTATGCGCCCCCGTCGCCAGCCCGAGCGCGTGAAACTGCGCCGTCGCCGCCAGCTCTGCCGCTTCCGGGCGCGAGGCTGCATGGGCTTCAATCCCGTCCCGGCCCTCCGCCCGCGCCTGCGCCACCCGCGCCCGCACGATCTCCTGGTCCTCATTGTGCAGGCCGAGCGGCACGCCCGTCGCCGCCAGAGCCTCGAGCAGATCGAGCGTCAGGTCCTCGGGGATGCGTGGAAACCGTGTCGGGCTGCTTTCGAAGGACGAGATCTTGAATGCTGCGACGCCACCTTCGATCAAGTCGGCGACGTGATCCGTCCCGGTCTCCGCCGTGACCGTCCCGTAGAGCGCCATGTCGGCATGAGCTTTGGCCTCGACCGCCGCGATCTTGTCGCGCAGCCGCTCCGGCCGGTCGAGCGGCACGGGATTGTCGTAGGGCATGTCGACCAGCGTGGTGACCCCGCCCGCCAAGGCCGAGGCGGTCGTCTCCTCGATCCCGTCGAGGCCGCGATAGCTCGTGGCGTGGGTCTGGCCGTCAATGACGCCGGGCAGGATCAGGGCGCTGCCATGGTCGTCGGTCTCCGCACCTTTTGGCGGCGCATCGGTCCCGACCTCGGCGATCCGCCCGTCTTCGATCCCGATCCAGCCCCGATCCAGCACACCTTCCGGCGTCACGATCCGCCCGGCGACGATACGATCCATGTCTCAGCCCTCCGCCCGGTAGGACAAGTCCAGCGCCGTGATCGCCGCCGCAACCCCGGCTTGCACCGGGTCGATGACCGTGCAGCCCAGCGCCGCCTGCAGCGCCGCCCGTTGCTCACCCAGCCCGGCGCAGCCGAGGATGAGCACGTCCGCACCGTCGGCCTCGCGCAGCTCCCGCCCGATCTCCATCACCCGCGCCGCCGCGCGGTCGGCGTCGTTCGCCTCGGCCACGCTCATGTCGAGCGAGCGGTCCCCGGCCAGCCGTGCCGTCAGCCCGAGCCGGCCGACATGCGCCGCGTGGCGCGCGATCGACGCCTTGCCGATAGAGATGATTCCAAACCGCTCGCCGTGCTGGAGCGCGCCGTAATAGGCCGCCTCGGCAATACCGACGACAACTGGCCCCGCGCCGCGCGCGGCCGCCACGCCGGGATCGGAGAAACAGGCGACGACAAGCGCGTCGGCCTCCGTTTCCGCCGCGAAAGCACCCACCATCGGAGAGACCGTCGCGACATCATCGTCACTCTCGATCCCGATGGGCGCGTCCGGCAATTCTGTGCAGGCGATCTCGTGCCGCGTCGCGGCCCGCAGCGGCGCGAGGCAGGCCGCCATCGAGGCCGTCACGGCCTTTGACGAATTGGGGTTCAGCGCGATGATCTTCATGGCCCCTCCTGCGGGCGGCGCGCGCCCCGTGCCCTAGCAATAGGCCGCGGCGGCGTCCGGCCTCAAGACGGTCCGGGCATTGACGCCGCCGGCACTTCGCGACGATGTACGCAGGACACCGGAGAGCGCGCATGAAATACACCGCGTCCCACTGGGGGGCCTACCGCATCGAGAACGGCGATATCCGGCCGCTCGAGGACGATCCAATGCCGTCGCGCATCGGACGCGGATGGGTCAGCGCGGCGCGCGACCGGAACAGCCGTATCCTTCGACCGGCGATCCGCGCGGGCTGGCTGGCCGGCGATGGCGGCGCGAAACGTGCCAAGGACGATTACGTCGAAGTCTCGTGGGACCGCGCCATCGCGCTCGCGGCCGGAGAACTCGACCGCGTCAGCACGGACCATGGAAACGGCGCGATCTTCGCTGGCTCCTACGGATGGGCCAGCGCCGGGCGCTTCCACCACGCGCAATCGCAGATGCGGCGCTTCCTCAACCTCGCCGGCGGTTTCGTGAGCGCGCGCGACACCTACTCCCACGCGGCGGCGGAAGTCTTCTTCCCGCATGTTCTCGGCCTGACGAACCGCGACGTGCAGGACAACGTAACGAGCTGGCCGCTGGTGGCCGAACACTGCACGCTTCTGGTCACCTTCGGCGGCATCTCCGGGCGGACGGCGCAGATCAATTCCTCCGGCACCGCGACCCACGAAGTCGAACACTGGCTCGGCCGGCTGAAGGCGCGGGTCGTCAATGTCTCGCCGCAGCGGAGCGACTATCCTGGCGCCGACTGGCTCGCCATCCGCCCGAATACCGACGTCGCGCTGATGCTGGCGCTCGCCCATACGCTGCTGACCGAAGGGCTTCACGACGAGACCTTCCTAGCCACCCGCACCAGCGGCTGGCCCGAATTCCGCGCCTATCTCGACGGCAGCGCGGACGGTCAGGCGAAAACCGCCGACTGGGCCGCGCCGGTCACCGATATCGGCGCCGACACGATCCGCGACCTCGCCCGCACCATGGCGGCGAACCGGACGATGATCGCGTTGCCATGGGGCCTCCAGCGCGCCGATCACGGCGAACAGCCGCTCTGGGCCGGCCTCGCACTGGCCGCTATGCTCGGCCAGATCGGCCAGCCCGGCACCGGCTTCGGCTTCGGCTACGGCTCGACCACCGCGGTCGGACGGCCCGCCCGTCTGATCCCCTGGCCCTCGGTTCCGCAGGGCCGGAACCCGGTCCGCGACTACATTCCCGTCGCCCGCATAGCCGAGATGCTGGAGCGGCCCGGCGACGGCTACTCCTACAATCTCGAGACGCGGACCTACCCCGATATCCGGCTGATCTACTGGTGCGGCGGGAACCCGTTCCACCACCACCAGGACCTGCGCCGGCTCGACGCCGCATGGACCCGGCCCGAAACCGTCATCGTCCACGACCATTCCTGGACCGCGACCGCCCGCCGGGCCGATATCGTGCTGCCTTCGACTTCCCCGCTCGAACGCGAGGACGTCATGCTGACGCGCCGCGATCCGACACTCCTGTGGATGTCGGCCCTGAACGACCCGGCAGGCGAGGCGCAGAACGATCACGACATCTTCCGTCGGCTCGCTGCCGAACTCGGCTTCGAAGAGGCCTTCACCGAGGGCCGCGATACGGAAGACTGGCTCGGCTGGATGTGGGACGAGGCGCGCAAGGTCGGCGAGGCGCACGGGATCGACCTGCCCGATCTTCGGACCTTCCGCGCAACTGGCCGCTTCGACGTGCCGCGCGCAGAAGAGACCCGGATCCTGATGCAGGACTTCGTGGCCGATCCGGATGCGAAGCCGTTGAACACCGAAAGCGGGAAGATCACGCTTTTCAACCGAGCCATCGCCGCGGCCGCCCTGCCCGACTGCCCGGGTCACCCTGCCTGGATGGAACCGGCCGAGAGCCTGCTGAACGCCGCACCCGGCGCGCTTCACCTCATCTCCGGCCAGCCCGCGACCCGGCTTCATTCCCAGAACGACCGCGGCGCGGAGGCGCTGGCCGACAAGATCGACGGGCGCGAACCCTGTTACCTCCACCCCGACACGGCCGCCGCGCGCGACATCACAGAGGGGCAGATCGTCCGCATCTTCAATTCCCGCGGCGCCTGCCTCGCCGGGGTGCGGCTCACGGACGACATCCGTCCCGACTGCATCGCGCTGGCGACCGGGGCCTGGTACGACCCGGCCGAGATCGACGGCGAATGGCTGGAGCTTGGCGGCAACCCGAACGCGGTGACGCTCGACAAGGGCTGCTCCGGGCTCAGCCAGGGAAATTCGGCCCATACCGCGACCGTCTTCGTCGAGCCGTGGACGAAGCCCGTTCCGCCGCTCAGCGTCGACCGGCCGCCGCGCTTCGTCGACCGGCCGGCTTGACGGCAGGGCCGCGACACCCCTCATAAAGGCCAGCAAGGGAGGGCTCCGCATGACCATCCACGATCCCGTCGTCATTGCCGGCATGGCGCGCACGCCGATGGGCGGCTTCCAGGGCGACCTCTCGGGCGCGACCGCTTCCGAGCTTGGCGCCGTCTCGGTCCGCGCCGCGCTTGAACGCGCCGGCGTCCCGCCCGAAGACGTGGCCGAGATCGTCTTCGGCTGCGTGCTGCCCGCCGGACAGGGCCAGGCCCCCGCGCGTCAGGCGGCGCTCGGCGCTGGCCTGCCGCTCTCGACCGGGGCCACCACGGTCAACAAGATGTGCGGCTCCGGCATGAAAGCCGCGATGCTCGTCCACGACCTGATCCTCGCCGGCTCGGCCGACGTGGCCGTCGCGGGCGGCATGGAGTCGATGACGAACGCCCCCTACCTTCTGCCGAAGATGCGCGGCGGCGCGCGGCTCGGGCACGCTCAGGTCATCGACCACATGTTCCTCGACGGGCTCGAAGACGCCTACGACAAGGGCCGCCTGATGGGGACTTTCGCCGAGGATTGCGCCGAGGCCTACCAGTTCACCCGCGACGCGCAGGACACCTACGCGATCACCTCGCTGGAACGCGCGCAGAAAGCCATTGCCGATGGCAGCTTCGCCGGAGAGATCGCGCCGGTGACGGTGAAGGGCCGCAAGGGCGACAGCCTCGTCGAGATCGACGAGCAGCCAGGCAAGGCGCGGCCCGACAAGATCCCGAGCCTCAAGCCCGCCTTCCGCGAGGGCGGCACGGTGACCGCGGCAAACTCCAGTTCCATCTCCGACGGCGCGGCAGCGCTCGTGATGATGCGCATGTCCGAGGCCGAGCGGCGCGGCTTTACCCCGCTAGCTGTCGTCCGCGGCCACGCCACCCACGCGCAGGAGCCGAACCTCTTCACCACCGCGCCCATCGGGGCGATGCGCAAGCTGTCCGAGCGGACCGGGTGGGACCTGAAGGATGTCGGGCTTTTCGAGATCAACGAGGCCTTCGCCGTCGTCGCCATGGCCGCGATGCGCGATCTCGATCTGCCGCATGACAAGGTCAACATCCATGGCGGCGCCTGCGCGCTCGGCCACCCGATCGGCGCATCGGGCGCGCGGATCATGGTCACGCTGCTGGCCGCGATGGAGAAGAATGGCGTGAGCCGGGGCGTCGCCTCGCTGTGCATCGGTGGCGGAGAAGCCACGGCCATCGCACTCGAACGGCTGAGCTGAAACCGGGACGACCGGGGGCGCGGCCCCCGGTCCCGTGATTACTTCGTCGGGCGCGACGACATTCCGGCGCCGTCGTTGGACAACGTCGCGAACTCCGCCGCGACGCCTTCGGCATACATCGCCACGTTCAGATCCCATTCCGCCTCGGGCTGGAACAGCGTGTGGCTCTCGACGCCGATGATGCGGAAACCATCGTCGCTTTCGATGAACAGCGGCGAGCCGGAATCGCCCTGCAGCGTGTCACACTGGTGGCTGACCCGGTTCTGCGGCAGGATCCCGAGGATCGGGCAGTGCAGGTTGACCGTCAGCACCTCGTGCTGGTCGCGGCTGTAGCCGCCCTGCATGACGGCGGGCCCGGCGCCCGATACGATGTCGCTGACCTCGTCATCGCTCAGCGGCCCGACTTCCATCCAGCCGATCTGCTCGCCGATCGGTTCGGCCAGGAACAGGAAAGCGAAATCCGTCCCCTCTGCCTCGGATTGCTGCCAGCCCGGCGGCACGTGATAGCCTGTGATCTGCGTTCTCGCGGCGAACGCGCCCTCGGCATAGCCGGCTGAAAACGTGACGGGCAGGTTGATCGGGGTGCCAAGCTCGGCGACGCAATGCCCCGCGGTCAGGACCGTCCTCGGCCCGATCAGCGTGCCGGTGCAGAAGCCGTTCCGCATCTCGACCAGGCCGATCATGCGCCACGGCCCCTCGCCGCTATCGGCGATCACGCGGTCGTCCTCGCCGAAGAAGGTGCGCTCGAGCGTGCCGGCAAACGGTTGAAGCTCGGTGATCGACAGCCGCGCCCAGGGAAAGTTGTCGCCCTGAAAGGGGGCGTAGGTGCCGACCCAGATATCGTACTGGCCCGATTGCGGATCCTCGAAGGTGATCGCCGGGTCAAGCCCGTTGGTATCGTCGTTGCAATGCCAGGATCCGTCCGGCGCGTTGACCACCAGCACCGTGTCGGCCTCGCTTTCGACGAACAGGCTGAACGGGAACTCGTCCCCCGCCGTGTAATGCACCCGGAAATCCGGCGCGTCGGCGATGTAGCCGACGCAGGGCTCGCCATCCGCGGCCTCGATCTTCTCGGGCACGATGTCGCCGCCGGCCAGAACGCCGACCCAGGCCGGGTCGGGCATGAAGCCGGTCGTGATCGCGATTTCGCCGAAGGCCGGCGTCAGCGTGTAGTCCTGCGCCACCGCCGGCGCGGCCAGCAGGCCGAGCGCGAAAGCGAGGCGGGGCGTGATCCGGGCGAAGGTCATGTACGGTCTCTCCGTTGGCGGGTCGGGTCAGCGGCCGCCATCTGCTGTCACCCTAGCAGGGTTGCCGCGCGTGTGGGTGCCAGTTGGGCGCAATTTGGTTCAAAACATGATAACCCCGCCCGCCTGGAGGATGCTCGGCCCAGGGATGCAATAAGCGCAATCTTGTCCCGGTCGCGCCCCAGTTTCGCCCGAAACCACCGGCAGCTTGTTCCCAGA
Organism: Rhodobacterales bacterium HKCCE3408; assembly: GCA_015689705.1. GTDB lineage: Bacteria > Pseudomonadota > Alphaproteobacteria > Rhodobacterales > Rhodobacteraceae > HKCCE3408. The sequence goes on along the minus strand of WVSN01000009.1, from coordinate 59,144 downwards.
TGACCTTGCGACGAGGGGAGCAAGCCTATGCGTACGACGATCTGCGGCACCATCGCCGCCCTTCTGGTCGCCACGGCCGCCACGGCGCAGGACGCCGATAGCGACGCGGTGATTTTCGAGAACTCGGTCGATGCCACCGTCATGGCCGACATCACGGAAGACTCCGGCGCGGCCACGATGCTGTTCGCCGGCTGGCAGATTGCCTACCAGCTCCACCAGGACGCGATCGCGGCCGGTGCGGGCGATGCAGAGATCGAGGCGCTTCTCCGCGCCTCCGAAGCCGCAGCCGCCGCCTACGAGGCGACGCTCGTGGCGCAGAACACGGTGCAGATGGCGTCGGTCGGCCTCGAGCCTATGACCGACGAGATGCTGGCCGAGATGATCGACACGGAATAACCCCAGAGCCTGAAGGCACTGCCGAAGGCAACCGAAAGCCCGTCATCCCCCGATGGCGGGCTTTCTCCTTTTTAGGCCTCTCTGCTTGGCGGAATCGCGCCGGAAACCGGAATGTGGCGATTTCCGGGCAGACTTTTCCCTAGTTAAGACACATCTCTTTGGTGTCTTATCGGCACATCGGATCCCCCCAAAATCCACCGGAGAAAGAATTCATGTCGCAAAGACTATCGATTCGCGTTGCCGCAATGGCCCTTGCGGCGCTGCCCATGCTGGCCACCACGACCGCGATCACCGCGGTCTCGACCGATGCCGCCTTCGCCGACCGCGGCGGGAACGGCAATGGCAATGGAAACGGCGGAAACGGCAATTCCGAACGCGGCGGCCCGCCCGATCACGCCAGTGCCGGCGGCCGCGACCGCGACGACCGTCCGGGCCGGGGCAACGGACATGGCAACGGCAACGGCATCATCGCGCGGGCCCTCGGCGGCGCGAACGCCTCCCACGCCTCGCCGCAGGCCTTCGCCAACGCCTCCGACAACTCGATGATCGGCCGCCTGCGCGAAGTGCACGAGCTGATGGGCGAGACCGGCTTCGCGCAGGAAGATCTCGACATCGCGCTCGAAAACGCCCGCCTGGCCCAGGAAGCGCTCGACACCTACCTGATGGAAAATGGCGACCTTGCCGGCTTCGACCCGGATGCCGCGACCACCCGTCTCGGCGAGATCGAGACGGCGCAGGCGGGTCTCGACCCGACCTCCACCGAGTACATGCAGCTTCAGGACGAAGCGGACATCCTCACCGGGCAACTCGCCGATTACGGCGACTATCTCGACGAGATCGACCGCCTCGAGGGCGAGGTCGAGACGGCCACCACGGAAGCCGGCGAAGCCCAGGACGCCTATGACGAGGCGCTTCAGGCCGAGAACGACGCGCTCGACGGCGTGACCAACCCGGTCCACGAACTGACCGACGAGGCGCGCGAAGTGCTGCGCGACCGGCTGAACGACCGTCTGGGCGAGCCGGTTCGCGAAGAGGAACTGGCGCTCGACGGCACCGGCGAACCGGTGACCGAGGAGATCCTCATTCCGGTCACGGAATAACGGCGCTCAGAGGGGCTCGACCAGCTCGGGCCCCTCGGCACGATTGGAATTGACCTTCGGGTCCACGCGGTGCCGGCGATAATATTCGTCCGGCGCCGCTTTCATGAGGGGCGCGGCCTTCCCCTCGCCTTCGCCCAGCCACAACGCCCAGTCGTCCGGCGCGATCCGCACCGGCTCGCGATGGTGAATCTCCGACATCCGCTCGCCCGCGCCGGTCGTGACGATGGCGCAGGTCGTGTAGGACTCGCCGTCCCGCTCCCAGTCCTGCCAGATGCCGGCGAACACCAGCACGGACCCGTCCGCGGGCTCGAAATACCACGGCAGGCGGTTGCCGTCGGCATCCTTGGTCCATTCGTAGAAGCCCGTCGCCGGGATCAGGCAGCGCCGGTCCCGCACCGCGGCGCGGAAGGCGTTCTTCTCGGCGATGGTCTCGGCCCGCGCGTTGATCAGCAGCGGCCCGTCGCGCGGCGTCTTGTACCAGACCGGCAGGAAGCCCCAGCGCATCGGCCGCAGCCGCCGCGTGCCCGCGTCCGCCGTAACCACGGCCAGCGTCTGCGTCGGGCAGACGTTGTAGCGCGGCCCGTCGGGCAGGTCGTTCGACGGCACGGCCTCGAAGAGCCGCGCCATCGCGTCGGTCGGGTGGGTCATGGTCAGGCGGCCGCACATGGCGCGAAGCCTAGTGCGCCCCCCCGGAAAACAGAAGAGGGGGCGGTTGGGCCCCCTCGGTGTCGTATGGCGATCCGGGACATCCCCGGTCGCGATGTCCGTCGCCGAAGCTCAGGCGCCGTAAACGGCGCTCTGGGCGATCCGGCGGGCATCCTCGCGGTAGATCCCGAGGTCCAGTGCCACGTCGAGCGGCAGGGCCTCGATTTCGGCCACGGTGCGGTTGTAGGCGGCGCGCTTGCGGGCTGCGTCGCGGAGGGTGCTGACGATGCTCATGTCGATGTCTCCTCGTGTTAGCGTTGCCCCTTCACGGCTCTGATATGATAGCGCTACCAGCATTCACAACTGACGCTTGGCGAAAGCGGCCTTGCAAATGCTGCATAGCAGCAAAAAGGCCGGCGCGCGGGATGCGCACCGGCCTCAGCAGCTTGATTATGAAGCGTTATTCAGCTTCGCTGATCCGCCCGTCGGTATAGGGCTCGTATGGCGAATTTGCCGAAATGTAGTCGGCCACCACCTGTTCGAGGCCCGGACCGAAGTCATAGGCGTTGGCTGCCTGCGTGAAGGTGGCGTAACCGTCGCCGCCGCCGCGCATGTAGTTGTTCGACACGACACCGTAGGTCGCGGCCGGATCGATGGCGGTCCATTCACCGTCCATGTCGACCTCGGCCGAGACGATGCGGCTGCCGGGCTCGGCCGCCGGATCCCAGGTGAAGCGCAGCCCCGCAACCTGCGGGAAGCGGCCAGCACCCTCCTCGACCTGGCTGACGCCGTTCTCCAGCGCCTCGATGACGCCTTCACCGGTCAGCTGGAACGTGGCCAGCGTGTTCTGGAACGGCAGAACCGTCAGAACCTCGCCCATCGTGACCTCGCCCTCGTCGATCGAGGCGCGCAGACCGCCGCCGTTCTGGATCGCGATCTGGATGCCCTGGTCGCGGACGCGGTCCAGCATGGCGTCGGCCACGAGGTTGCCCATCTCGCATTCCACCGCCCGGCAGAACGACCGGTCGCCCTCGATCGGGCCGGTGCTCTCGCCCACGACAACCGCCATTTCCTCGGCGATCGGCTCGGCGAACTCGGCGACGCGCGCCGCGATGTCCGGATCCGGCGCGAAGGCGGCGTCCAGCAGGACCGGCGTGCCGCCGGCTTCGACCAGGTTGCCCTCATCGTCGAAGTTCAGGACCAGCTCGCCCACGTACTTGGAATAGGCATAGGCCTGCACGACCGGCACCATCACGCCGTCCGGGTTGGCGACCATCGTCGGATAGGGGCCCATCGCGCCTTCCATCTGGCCCAGCAGCGTGTTGCTGTGCCCGCCGATGATGGCATCGAGTCCGGTGACGCTGGCCGCGATCTCCTGGTCCAGCACGTAACCGTTGTGGGTCACCGCGATGATGATGTCGACGCCCTGCGCCGCCAGGTCGTCCACGTCGCCCTGCATGGCGTCGATCTCGTCCTGGAAGATGATGTTCGGCCCGGGGCTCGCGATCTCGACGGTGTCGGTTGTCAGCGATCCGATGAACCCGACCTGCGCGCCGCCGATCTCGAGGATCACGTAATCGTCCACGTCCATGTCGGTCAGATCGGGCGACTGGCTCAGGTCGAGGTTGCCCGAGATGACCGGGAATTCGGCCATCTGCAGCGTCCGGTGCAGGTTCGCGGGGCCATCGTCGAATTCGTGGTTGCCCAGCGCCAGCACGTCGAGACCGATGGCGTTCATCATCTCGATTTCCACGTCGCCCTTGAACGTCGTGTACATCAGCGAGCCCTGGAAGATGTCGCCGGCGGCGACCACGACCGGGTTGACTGCGTCGGCGCGCAGCTCGTTCAGCGCGGTCGCCATGCGGGCGATGCCGCCGAAGCATTCGCCGGCCGCGTCATCCTCGGCCGAGCAGGTCGAATCGAAGGCGTTGATCGGCTCGATCCGGCTGTGGAAGTCGTTGAAATGCAGGATGGTCAGAGTCGTATCGGCCATGGCCGGCGCGGCGACGCCGACGGCCGCAACCATCGCCGTGGTGCGGAACAGGTTCGCAGACATGGAATTCTCCCCGTGAGATTGTACCCGAGCCAGATTGGCGGCTCACGCGGCCCGCGTAAAGCGCATTGGTATCGGCCATGTGTCGCGCCCGATGTGACTTGACGTAAGCCGGCCCGGGCGTCATGCGTCCCGGCCATGCGCATCTACAAGATCCTCCGGGCCGGTGAATGGGCCGATCTGCAGACGTCCGGCGAAACCGACGGCGCGCCCGTCGATATCGCCGACGGCTTCGTGCATTTCTCGACCGCCGACCAGGTGCGCGAAACGGCCCTGCGCCATTTCCGCGGCGAAACCGATCTGGTGCTCCTCGCGCTCGACGCAGACGCCCTCGGCCCCGATCTGAAATGGGAGCCGTCGCGCGGCGGCCAGATGTTCCCGCATCTCTACGGCAAGCTGCGGCTGGCGGACGTCATCTGGCACGCGCCCCTGCCCTTCGAGGGCGAAACCCACGCCTTCCCCGGCGGGCTCTGACACCCATGTGGGAGCGGTTCGGCCTGTCGGTCATGCAGCGGCTGGAGCCCGAGCGCGCGCACCGGCTCGCGATCGCGGCGCTGCGGACGGGCCTGACGCTGCGGCCCGGCCCGGTGACGTCGGACCGGCTCGCCACCGATCTCGCCGGCATCGCGCTCAAGAACCCTGTCGGCCTCGCCGCCGGCTTCGACAAGAACGCCGAAGCGCTCGACGGGCTGGCCCATGCCGGCTTCGGCTTTCTCGAGGCCGGCGCCGCGACCCCGCTGCCGCAGGCCGGCAATGCGAAGCCGCGGCTCTTCCGGCTGGCCGAGGATGCAGCCGCGATCAACCGCTTCGGCTTCAACAACGACGGCATGGAGGTCATCGCCGACCGTCTCGCCGCCCGTCCCCGGCTCGTGCCCGTCGGCCTCAATCTCGGGGCGAACAAGGACAGCGCCGACCGCGCCGGCGATTTCGCCCGCGTCCTCGCCCGCTGCGGCGCGCATATCGACTTCGCCACCGTCAACGTCTCCTCGCCCAATACCGAGCGCCTGCGCGACCTGCAGGGCCCGGCCGCGCTCGAGGCGCTGCTCGGCCGGGTGATGGAGGCGCGCACCAGCCTCGCCCGTCCGATCCCGGTCTTTCTCAAGATCGCCCCCGATCTCGAAGCGAAGGATCTCGCCGACATCGTCGCCGTGGTGAAGGCGACCGGCATCTCGGGCATCGTCGCCACCAACACCACGACCGACCGCGCCGGCCTGACCAGCCGCCATGCGACCGAAACCGGCGGCCTCTCCGGCCAGCCGCTCTTCGACCGCTCGACCCGCGTGCTCGCCACCCTGTCGGACCTGGCCGGCCCCGATCTGCCGCTCATCGGCGTCGGCGGCATCGGTTCGCCCGACCAGGCCTGGGCCAAGATCCGCGCAGGCGCCCATGCCATCCAGCTCTATACCGGCCTCGTCTATCACGGCCTCAGCCTCGTCACGCAGATCGCCGAAGGCCTCGACCGCCGCCTCGCCGAGGCCGGCTTCACCTCGGTCGCCGAGGCCGTCGGCACCGATCGCGCAAGCTGGCTCTGATCGCGACCCCGTTCGTGATACACTCCCCGCGGGGAGACGACGGGGGGACACCATCATGGGCGAAAGCGACAGACAGCCCGCGACCTTCGCGGAGAATTACGACTCCGTGCTCGTCCCGGTCATCTTCCGCCCCTGGGCGCAGGAACTGATCCGGCGGGCCGGTCCGAAAGACGGCGAAGACATTCTGGACCTCGCCTGCGGCACCGGGGCCGTCACCCGCGAAGTGGCCGGCGTCGTGAAAAACCCAGGCTCGCTCACCGGCGCGGATCACAGCGCCGGGATGCTCGCCGTCGCTCGGGCCATGGCCGAGGCGGTGGGCATCGAGGCCGACTGGGTCGAAGCCGATGCCGGCGCCCTGCCCTTCGACGACGACAGCTTCGATCTCGTTCTCTGCCAGCAGGCCCTGCAATTCTTTCCCGACCGGGCCGCCGCCCTGTCCGAAACCCGCCGCGTCCTGAAACCCGGCGGCCGCATCGCGGCCTGCATCCAGCGCTCGATCGACCTGAACCCGCTCCTCGCCGCACAAAGCGCCGCGCTCGACCGCTTCGTCGGCACCTCCGCCGGCGACGCCGTCCGCGCGATCTGCGGCTGGCCCGGGGCCGACGCCGTTCGCGCGGCCTTCGAGGCGGCCGGGTTCGCGGCAATCTCCGTCCAGTCGGTCACGCTGACGCTCCACCACCCCGACGCCCGCGCCTTCGCCGCCGGCGCGATGGGCGGCATGCATACCGGCAACTGGCTGTCACAGGCCTCCGAGGCCGACCGCACCGCCTGCATCGACGCCTTCCTCGACGGGCTCGGACCGCATTGCGACGGCACCTCGATGACCGTGCCCCACGTCTCCAACGTGGTGACGGCCACCGCCTGAGACCGGACCGCCCCGTCTTTGCTTCGGAAAATACTCCCGCCGGAGGCGTCCCTCAGCCCGACGCCGCGCGCTCCAGCGCCGGGTAGCGCGCACCGAGGGTCAGGCCGCGCATGACGAAAAACAGGATCAGGCTCGCCCACAGGCCGTGATTGCCGAACAGCGGCAGGAACAGGACAAGGCAGCCGAGATAGAAGATCCCCGACACGATCATCATGTTGCGCATGTCCCGGCTGCGCGTCGCGCCGATGAAGATACCGTCCAGCATCCAGCTCGCGCAACCGAGCACCGGCGCCGCGATCATCCACGGCAGGTAGTCCCGCGCCACCTCGCGCACGCCCTCGGCCGTGGTCATCACGTCGATCAGCCACGGGCCCCCGATCGCGAAGCCCGCCGACAGGACGGCGCAGGTGCCGAAACCCCATTCGCTCGTCATTACCGCCGCCCGCCGCACCCGGCCGGTCGACCGCGCGCCCGTGGCCTGCCCGATCAGCGCTTCGGCGGCGAAGGCGAAGCCGTCCATCGCGTAGGCGGTGATATAGAGGAACTGCAGCAGGATCTGGTTCGCCGCCAGCACCCGGTCGCCGTAATCGGCCCCGAGATAGATGAAGCTCGTGAACCCCGCCATCAGGATCACCGACCGGATCAGGATGTCGGTGTTGACCATCGCCATGTGCCGCAGGCGGGCGGCGTCGAAGACTCGCGCCCAGTCGCGCCAGGCCGGCACCGCGAAGGCCGCGCGCGTCAGCCACAGCCCGATCGACAGCCCGACCCATTCCGAGATGACGGTGGCCAGGGCCACGCCCTCGACGCCCCAGCCAAGCCCGAGGACGAACCACAGCGACAGGGCGATGTTCAGCCCGTTCGCACCCAGTTGCATGACGAACAGCCCGACGGTGTTCTCGCGCGCCACCAGCCAGCCGCCGATCCCGTACATCGCGATCGCCGCCGGCGCCGACCAAAGCCGGACGGCCATGTAGGCGCGCGCCAGCCCCTCGACCTCGTCGCTCGCCGGGGCCAGCCGGAAGGCGGCCCAGAAAATCGCCGATTGCAGCGCGATGAGCGTGATCCCGGCCGCGCCCGCGATCATCAGCACGCGGGTCAGGATCGCGGCGACCTCCGCCTCGTCGCGCGCGCCGATGGCCTGCGCGGCCAGCCCCGCCGTGCCCATCCGCAGAAAGCCGAAGATCCAGTAGACCGTCGACAGCGTGATGGCGCCGACACCGACCGCGCCGATCGGCGCCGCCGCGCCGAGCTGTCCGACGACGCCGGTATCGACCGCACCCAGGATCGGCACCGTCGCGTTCGACAGCACCACCGGCACGGCGATCTTCAGGATGCGGCGATGGGTCAGCGGCCCGGCGGCGAGCTCCATCTCAGCCCCGCGGCGGCATCAGGAAATGCGCCGTGGCCTGAGCGAACAGCCGGTCGCGGTTGTCCTGCCAGGCCTCGACATGGACGCTGGCATAGCGCCGGCCCGACCGGTTCACCCGCGCCCGCGCATAGGCGTCGCGCGGCAGGCCGGACCGCAGGTAGTCGACGGTGAAATCGATCGTCTTCGGCATCGCGATCCGGCCCGGCGCCTCCGGATCCAGCCGCCCGCTCTCGATATCGTCCCACATCGCCTGGAAACTCAGCTCCACGATGGCCGCGATCTCGAGGAAGGTCGCCGTCGCCCCGCCATGCAGCGCCGGCAGGAACGGGTTGCCGATCAGCTTTTCGTCGAAGCCCATGACCGCGGTCAGCTCGTCGCCCCGGCGGTCGAAGGTGACGCCCATGTAGCCGATCATCGGCACCTGCCCGATCAGCGCGCGCAACGCCGTGTCGCGGCGCTGCTTGACCGCCTGGACCGGTTCGGGGCGCGGCCGGCCGCTCATGCCGCACCGCCTGACACGGTGAAGGCGCCATGCGCCGTGGCGACCGGCCGGTCGGCCGCGTCGTCGTCCCAGGCGCTCGCGCGGACGAAGGCGACGGTGCGGGTCATGTGATGGCACTCGGCCCGCGCGGTGATGACGGCACCGGGCCGCGCCGCGCGCATGTAGTCGATCCGCAGGTCCAGCGTCGCCGTGGCGCCGCCATCGGGCGCGGCGCTCAGCACCGCCGCGCCGCCGCAGGTATCCATCAGTGCCGACACCGCGCCGCCGTGGATCACGCCGGTCTCCGGGTCGCCGACCAACGCCTCGTTCCACGGCATCGAGATCACCGCCACACCTTCGCCGACCTCTTTCAGCTCCATGCCCAGCGCCCGGCTGAAGGGAATCGCCTCGATGAACTGCCGCGCGATCCGCTGCCTGTCCGCTTCGCTCAATGCCATCGCTGCCGTCCGTTCGCCTGGCTGCCGGGTGTCGCCTGACCCAATCACGGCTTTTCAATCACCGCACGTCTGTTAAGTTCGTGACGTAGCGTCAGAGGTCCATAACACGCGACGGGATGACTGAGGAACGGCTCGATTTCAAGCAGATGTGCGCGCGGTTCGAGGTCACGCCCCGGACCCTGCGCCACTACGAGTATATCGAGCTTCTCGCCCCTGAGCGCGAGGGCCGCGCCCGCTTCTACGGCCCGCGCGAGATCGCGCGGATGACGCTGATCCTGCGCGGCCGCCGCTTCGGCTTCTCGCTCGAAGAGGTCCGGCAATGGCTGGAACTCTACGACGCCGACCCCGAGGGCGAGACCCAGCAGAAAGCCTGGGTCGAACTGGCCGACCGCCAGCTCGCCGTGCTCGACGAGCAGCGGCGCGAGCTCGACGAGGTCATAGACGAGCTGAAACGCCTGCGCGACGCGACCGCCGGCCCCTTCGCCTGACCCGGCCACCCGCTCTCAGCCCGACTACGGTTTTCCTTACCTTTCGGGCCTGCCAAGCCGCCGACGCAATCACATTTTGTTGCGCCAAACGGGCGTCATCTTTCTTGTCCTTGCGTCACCCTGAAAGTGACGCAACGTTCCATTTACGTAAACGTCACCTCTTCTTGTAGGACTCGGCCCGAAGCGTCACATCGGGCCCGTCAAATGTTCCTTTTCGATTTATCGGACGACTCCATGAGCGCTGAAACGATGACCATCCGTGCGATGTGCGACGCCTTCGACGTGACGCCGCGCACCCTCCGCTTCTACGAACAGAAAGAGCTTCTGTTCCCCATCCGCCAGGGCACGAAGCGGCTCTTCACCCGCCGCGACCGCGCGCGCCTGAAACTCATCCTGAGGGGCAAGCGCTTCGGCTTCAGCCTCGAGGAGATCCGTCAGCTGCTCGATCTCTACGAGCTCGGCGACGGCCAGGCCACGCAGCTCGCGCGCACCCTCGACGTCGCCCGTGCGCGCCTCGACGATCTCGAACAGCGCCGGGCCGAGCTCGATGCCGCGATCGACGACCTGCGCTCGCAGATGGGTCTCGTCAACGACATGCTCTCGCGCGTCGCCAGCCCGGCCCGCGCCGCCGAATGACCGATCTTCCGGGAGGATTCTGATGCCGACTTACAACGCCCCCACCAAGGACACCCAGTTCATCCTGCACGAAGTGCTGAACGTCTCGGGCTCCTCCGTTCCGGGCTATGACGAGATGGACGCCGATTTCACCGGCGCCGTCCTCGAGGAAGCCGGCAAGATCGCCTCCGAAGTCCTGACGCCGCTCAACGCCGTCGGCGACACCGAAGGCTGCCGGCTGGAAAACGGCGTCGTTCGCACGCCGACCGGCTTCAAGGACGCCTTCGACCAGATGAAGGACGGCGGCTGGCCCGGCATCGACATGCCCGAGGAATTCGGCGGGCAGAACATGCCCTACGTCCTCGGCACCGCCGTCGGCGAATATTTCTCCGCCGCCAACCAGGCCTTCACGATGTACCAGGGCCTCACTCACGGCGCCGCCTCCGCGATCCTCGCCCACGGGACCGAGGCGCAGAAGGCGACCTACCTGCCGAAAATGGTCTCCTGCGACTGGACCGGCACGATGAACCTGACCGAGCCGCATTGCGGCACGGATCTCGGGCTCATGCGCACCAAGGCCGAGCCGCAGTCCGACGGCAGCTATTCCATCACCGGCCAGAAGATCTTCATCTCGGCCGGCGAACACGACATGGCCGACAACATCATCCACCTCGTCCTCGCCAAGATCCCCGGCGGCCCCGAGGGCATCAAGGGCGTCTCGCTCTTCATCGTGCCGAAATTCCTCGTCAACGAGGATGGCAGCCTCGGGCAGCGCAACGGCGTCTCCTGCGGCAAGATCGAGGAGAAGATGGGCATCCACGGCAACTCGACCTGCGTGATGAACTATGACGGCGCGACCGGCTTCCTCCTCGGCGAGGAGCATAAGGGCATGCGCGCGATGTTCACCATGATGAACGAGGCCCGCCTCGGCGTCGCCATGCAGGGCCTCAGCCAGGCCGAGGTCGCGTTCCAGAACGCGCTCGCCTACGCCAAGGACCGCCTGCAAGGCCGCGACGTGACCGGACCGAAGAACCCCGACGGCCCGGCCGATCCGCTGATCGTCCATCCCGACATCCGCCGCTCGCTGATGGACCAGAAAAGCTTCGCCGAGGGCGCCCGCGCCTTCATGCTCTGGGGCGCCACGATGATCGACGCCTCCCACCGCGCCGATGACCAGGATGCCGAGGGCCTGATCTCGCTCCTCACCCCGGTCCTGAAGGGCTTCCTGACCGACCAGGGCTTCGACATGGCGATCAAGGCCCAGCAGGTCTATGGCGGCCACGGCTATATCGAGGAATGGGGCATGTCGCAGTTCGCCCGCGACGCCCGGATCACCCAGATCTACGAAGGCGCCAACGGCGTCCAGGCGCTCGACCTCGTCGGCCGCAAGCTGGCGCAGGATGGCGGCAAGCACGTCATGGCCTTCTTCGACCTCGTGAAGGGCTTCGCCAAGGACAACGCCGAGGTCGACGGCATGGCCGAGTTCCTCGACCCGCTGAAGCGCGGCTCGAAGGACCTGCAGGCGGCCGCGATGTACTTCATGCAGGAAGGCATGAAGAACCCCAACAACGCGCTCTCGGGCAGCTACGACTTCATGCACCTCTTCGGCCATGTCTGCCTCGGGCTGATGTGGGCGAAGATGGCGAAAGCGTCGCTCGAGGCTCTGGCATCGGGCACCGGCGATCCCCAGTTCTACGAGACCAAGCTCGCCACCGCCCGGTACTACATGGCCCGCCAGCTGCCGATGACCGCCACCCATCTCGCCCGGATCCAGTCCGGGGCCGAGCCGGTCATGGCGCTCGACGCGGCGAACTTCTGATGCCCAAGCGCCTGCGCCTCACCCGCCGGCCGCACCTGGCCATGTCCGAAGACGCCTTCCGGCGGCTCAGGTCGCTGGCGGGCGAGGCCGGGCTCGACGAGGGCGAGTTTCTGTCCTTCCTGTTCGAGAACTGGAACAGCGTCATCGACGAGGAAATGCTGATCGCGCGGCTGCGGATCTTCAATTCGGAGATCGACGACCGGAAGCGCTGAGCGGCAAGGGAGGAATTCGAGTATTTGGAGAAAGATGAAGCCGAAGGCGGGACATCCCGCCGGACCGAGTGTTCCCCGCGACGGGGCGCTGCACTGAACGACGGGATGCCTTCACCTTTCACGGTCATCGGCTCTCCAGCCTGTACCGCGAGGGAAAGGATCGGCGGGCAAGGTTAAGAAAGGGTTACGCGCCCCTTCATCTTTCCCGAACTACTCTGCGGGGGTGCGGGGGTGCAAAACCCCCGCCGCGCGACGAACGAACGAGGCAAGACGCGCAAGGGAGGCGCGGACCATGACCATCAAGCTCTACTGCTTCGGCGAATCCGGCCATTCCTACAAGGCGGCGCTGGCGCTCAACCTGCACGGCCTCGACTGGGAACCGGTCTATGTCGATTTCTTCGCCGGCGAGACCCGCGGCCCGGATTACCGCGCCGAGGTGAACGAGATGGGCGAGGCGCCGGTTCTCGTCGACGGCGATGTCCGTCTCACGCAATCGGGCGTCATCCAGACCTACCTGACCGAGAAGACCGGCCGGTTCGGCGGCGACACGCCCGAGGAGAAGCGCGAGGTCCTGCGCTGGGTCCTGTGGGACAACCACAAGCTCAGCTCGATGGCCGGCGTCACCCGCTTCCTGATGAACTACCTCCCCGAGGAGAAGCGCAACGCCGATGTCATCGCCTTCTGCCAGGGCCGGGTGCAGGGCGCCTACAAGGTGCTCGACGCCCATCTCGACGGCCGCGAGTTCATCGTCGGCGACGGCCCCACCAATGCCGACCTGACCTGCTGCGGCTATCTCTATTATCCCGAGGAATTCGGCTTCGACCGGACGGCCTTCCCCAATATCGACCGCTGGCTCGACACCCTGCCGGGCCTGCCGGGCTGGAAACACCCCTACGACCTCATGCCACGGGCATGGAAGGGCTGACGAGGAGAGCGACACAATGACCGACGCCTATATCTACGACGCCATCCGCACGCCGCGCGGCAAGGGCCGCAAGGACGGCTCCCTGCACGAGGTCACCTCGGCCCGTCTCTCCGCCTTCACGCTCAACCGGCTGAAAGAGCGGAACGGGCTCGACGGGCATGCCGTCGAGGACGTGATCTGGGGCAACGTCACCCAGGTCGGCGAACAGGGCGGCTGCCTTGCGCGGACCGCCGTGCTGGCCTCCGATCTCGACGAGTCGATCCCCGGCCTCTCGATCAACCGCTTCTGCGCCTCCGGCCTCGAGGCCGTGAACCTCGCCGCGAATCAGGTGAAGGCCGGTGCGGGCCAGGCCTATATCGCCGGCGGGGTCGAGATGATGGGCCGCGTGCCGATGGGCTCGGACGGGGCCGCCATCGCCGTCGACCCGTCGATCGCGATGGAGACCTATTTCGTGCCGCAGGGCATCTCGGCCGACATCATCGCGACAGAATACGGGATCAGCCGCGACGATTGCGACCTCTATGCCGTCGAAAGCCAGAAGCGCGCCGCCAGGGCGTGGGAGGAGGAGCGGTTCTCGAAATCCGTGATCGAGGTGAAGGACCGCAACGGCCTGACCATCCTCGACCGCGACGAATACATGCGGCCCCAGACCGACATGCAGTCGCTCGGCGCGCTCAAGCCCGCCTTCAAGGAGATGGGCGAGGCGATGCCCGGCTTCGACGCCGTCGCGCTGATGCGGTACCCGCATCTCGAGCGGATCGAACACATCCACCACGCCGGCAATTCCTCCGGCATCGTCGACGGCGCCGCCGCCGTCCTGATCGCGTCGAAGGAATGGGGCGAGGCCCGCGGCCTGAAGCCCCGCGCCCGCATCCGCGCCAACGCCAAGATCGGCACCGACCCGACGATCAACCTCACCGGCCCCGTGCCCGTGACCCAGAAGATCCTGGCCGAGACCGGGATGAGCTTCGGCGACATCGACCTCTTCGAGGTGAACGAGGCCTTCTCGGCCGTCGTCCTGCGCTTCCTGCAGGCCTTCGACGCCGACCACGGCAAGGTCAACGTCAACGGCGGCGCGATCGCCATGGGCCACCCGCTCGGCGCCACCGGCGCGATGATCCTCGGCACGCTGCTGGACGAGATGGAGCGGTCGGACCGCGAAACCGGCCTCGCCACGCTCTGCGTCGCCTCCGGCATGGGCGCGGCCACCATCCTCGAGCGGGTCTGAGCGCCATGCGCCGCCCGGCCCGGAGCCATCCCGTGCGGACCGGACGCCCCGGCGTCCCGGCCCGTTCGGCCGCGCGGAGATCCGCGTCGTGAACAGCGCCCGGGACATCTACCAGGCCAATCTCGACGCCGTCAGCGCGGCGCTCCTGGCCGGCGACACCGACGCCATGACCCGCCACCTCGCGCTGCCCAACCTGATGGCCACCGAGGATGCCGAGATCGTCATCTCCTCCGTCGAGGAGCTCGACCTCGTGATGACCGATTTCCGCGACCAGCTCCTGGCCCGCGGCGTCGTCCGCTACCACCGGATCTGCCGGCAGGCCCGCTTCGTCCCGGGCCTGTGGGACATGATCACCGGCATCCACGACACCTGGTGCACCACGCGGGACGGCACGCCCTGCGTGGACCGTTACGAAAGCCACATGACCCTCATCCGCATCGGCGGCGACTGGAAGGCGGCGCGCGTCGAAAGCGCGATCCGCAACACCGACCTCGCCGTCCTCAGCCCCGATATCGCCGCGGCCCAGGCCATCGCCCATGCCGCGGCCGGCACTTCAAGGAGACGCTGACATGTCCGATTTCACCATGGAAAAAGGCGCCGACGGCGTCGCGATCATCACCTGGGACCTGCCCGGCAAGTCCATGAACGTGCTCCGGCGCGAGGCGATCCCGGTCCTCGAGGGTCTCATCGACGACGCGCTCGCCGACGACGCGGTCAAGGGCATCGTCATCACCTCGGCCAAGGACAGCTTCGCCGGCGGCATGGACCTGAACGTCCTCGCGCGCATCCGCGAAGAGGCCGGCGACAGCCCGGCCCAGGCGCTGTTCGACTTCACCATGGGCGCCCACGCCTTCATGCGGAAGATCGAGCGTGCGGGCATGGACCCCAAGACGAACAAGGGCGGCAAGCCCGTCGCCGCCGCGATCCCCGGCACCTGCGCCGGCATCGGGACCGAACTCGCGCTCTGCACCCATCGCCGCTTCATGGCCGACAACGACAAGGCCCGGATCGGCCTGCCGGAAATCCTCGTCGGGCTCTTCCCCGGCGCGGGCGGCACCACCCGTTATTCGCGCATGGTCGGCGCCATGGCCGCCGCGCCCGTCCTGCTCGAAGGCAAGATGCTGGCGCCCAAGGCGGCGAAGAATGCCGGCCTGATCGACGAGGTCGTCGCGCCCGAAGACCTGCTTCAGGCCGCGAAGGACTGGGTCCTGTCCGCGACCGACGCCGATATCGTGAAGCCCTGGGACCAGAAGGGCTGGAAGATGCCCGGCGGCGCGCCCTACCACCCGGCCGGCTTCCCGACCTTCGTCGGCGCCTCGGCCATGATCAACGGCCGCACCAAGGGCGTCTACCCGGCGGCCAAGGCGCTGCTCTCGGCGGTCTACGAAGGCGCGCTCGTGCCCTTCGACACCGCGCTGAAGATCGAGGCGCGGTATTTCACACAGATCCTGATGAACCCGTCGTCCAGCGCCATGATCCGGTCGCTCTTCCTGAACAAGGAAGCGCTCGAGAAAGGCGCGAACCGTCCGGCGGTGGATGATCAAAAAGTGAAAAAAGTCGGCGTGCTCGGCGCCGGCATGATGGGGGCTGGCATCGCATATGTGTCAGCCAATGCCGGGATCGAGGTGGTGCTGATCGACGCCGAACAGGCCGCCGCCGACCGTGGCAAGGCCTATTCCGAGGGCATCCTCGACAAGGGGCTGAAGCGCGGCAAGGTGACCGAGGACAAGAAGGCCGAGGTGCTCGGCCGGATCAACGCCACGACCGATTACGCCGCGCTCGACGGCTGCGACCTGATCGTCGAGGCCGTGTTCGAGGACCCGAAGGTCAAGGCCGACGTGACCGCGAAGGCCGAGGCCGTGATCCCCGACACCGCGATCTTCGCCACCAACACCTCGACCCTGCCGATCTCCGATCTCGCCAAGGCGTCGAAACGGCCTAACCAGTTCATCGGCATCCACTTTTTCTCGCCCGTCGACAAGATGATGCTGGTCGAGATCATCAAGGGCAAGGAAACGGGGGACGTCGCCGTGGCCAAGGCGCTCGACTATGTCCGGCAGATCCGCAAGACGCCGATCGTCGTCAACGACGCGCGCTTCTTCTACGCCAACCGCTGCATCATCCCCTACATCAACGAAGGGGTCCGCATGGTGCGTGAAGGCGTGACACCGGCACTGATCGAGAACGCGGCGAAGCTCGTGGGCATGCCGCTCGGGCCGCTCCAGCTCACCGACGAGACCTCGATCGACCTCGGCGTGAAGATCGCCAAGGCGACCAAGGCCGCCATGGGCGACGCCTATGACAACGACGAAAGCGACGAGGTCCTGTTCTGGCTCGCCGACCAGGGACGCCTCGGCCGCAAGTCGAACTCCGGCTTCTATGCCTATGACGACAAAGGCAAACGTCTCGGTCTGTGGGAGGGTCTCGCCGACCGTTATCCACACAACGATCAACAGCCCGACGTGCATGAGGTCCAGCACCGCCTGCTCTTCGCGCAGGTGCTCGAGGCCGTCCGTGCGCTGGAAGACGGCGTGCTCATGGACATCCGCGAAGGCGATGTCGGCGCGATCCTCGGCTGGGGCTTCGCACCCTGGTCCGGCGGCCCGTTCTCCTGGCTCGACATGATGGGGGCCGCGAAGGCCGTGCAGCTTTGCGACGATCTCGCCGCCAGCCACGGCGATCGCTTCGCCGCGCCGAAGCTCCTGCGCGAAATGGCCGAAAAGGGCCAGACCTTCTACGGCCGCTTCGGCCCCGAGGCCAAAGCCGCCTGATCCGGGACGGCGCCCGGCTCCGTCCGGGCGTCGCTCTCTACAGGAACCCTTCGCCCGAACAGACCGAACAGCGCGCGGTCCGCGTGCCGAAGCATCCGTCACAGCGGTCGAATTGCGGCGTCCCGTTCCGGTCGTAGGCTTTCAGGGTCCGGCCCTGCCCGCCGCAGACCGAGCAGGGCGACCGGCCGGAGCCGGCGCATCGGTGGCACCGGCGGCCTTCGCCCGGCGGATCGGGGCGGCGGCTCGTGGGTCGGACCGGGTTGGGCTTGTGAACGGGTATCTTCATGATCGCTTCACGGGGTGATCGGCCCCGCGCCAAATTGCCTGATCCCCCGACGCCGGACGCTACTGCATCGGGGCCGGTCCGCGAAGCGGGATTCTCGGGGGGTGGCCTCGATCTGTGGACAAGTGGTGCAGTCGCGCACCGTTAACCACGGATCGGACGACTGATGTGCGATGAATGCGTATGTATGGAAAGGCATACCGTCAGGCATACCGGATGCATCATGCCCCGAATCCGGGTCTTTCGCCGGTATGACCGGCGTTAACCTCTGCGGTCGCGCGTTAACCCACGCACAACCCTTCCCTTTTCTTGCGTGTTGGGCCATCCCTGCGTGTGGATTGTTGCGCGGCACGGGGAGGATGAGCCATGGGCTGGATGCAGGACGAAACCGGGCTTGAAAAGCGGACGGCGAACTTCGTGCCGCTGACCCCGCTCAGCCATCTGCACCGCGCCGCCCGCGTCTTCCCGCAGCGCACCGCGCTGGTCTACGGCACCTTCCGCAAGACCTATGCCGAGATGCACGACCGCGTCTCCCGCCTCGCCTCGGCGCTGGCCGCGCGCGGTGTCGAACCCGGCAATGTCGTCGCCGCGGTTCTGCCCAACATCCCCGCCCATGTCGAGGCGCACTGGGGCGTTCCGGCCGCCGGCGCGATCCTCAATTCGATCAATATCCGCCTCGATATCAATACGATAGCCTACATCCTCGACCATGGCGGCGCGAAGGTCGTCCTGGTCGATAGCCAGTTCCTCACCCCGGTCGAAGAGGCGCTCGACGAGCTGACCGGCCCGCGCCCGATCCTGATCGAAGTGCCGGACGAGGCCGCCGGCTTTCCCGCCTCGGGCAAGTACACGACCTACGAGGAGCTGCTCTCCGAAGGCGACCCCGGCGCGGCCTGGATCATGCCGCAGGACGAATGGGAATCGATCGCGCTGAACTACACCTCCGGCACGACCGGCCGGCCGAAAGGCGTCGTCTACCACCACCGCGGCGCCTATCTCATCACCATGGGCACGCCGATCTCGTGGCGGATGACGCTCTACCCCGTCTACCTGACCATCGTCCCGCTCTTCCACTGCAACAACTGGTGCCACGTCTGGACCATGCCCGTCCTGGGCGGCACCACCGTCTGCTGCCGCGATATCACCGCGGCAAACATCTACAATGCCATTGCAGATGAAGGGGTTACGCATTTCGGCGGCGCGCCCATCGTGCTCAACATGCTGGTCAATGCGAAGCCCGCGGAGCGGCGCGATTTCGACCATGTCGTCGAGGTTTTCACCGCCGGCGCCCCGCCCGCGGCGGCCACGCTCGCAGCCATCGAAACCATGGGGTTCAACGTCACGCAGGTCTACGGCCTGACCGAGGTCTACGGCCCCGCGACCGAATGCACCTGGCAGGAGGACAGGTGGGGTGAACTGAAGGGCGCCGAGCGCGCTGCGATCAAGGCCCGCCAGGGCGTCGCCTTCCCGAACATGGACCGCATCACCGTCATGGACCCGACGACGATGGAGGAAGTCCCCGCCGACGGCCGCACAATGGGCGAGATCATGATGCGCGGCAATTCCACCATGAAGGGCTATTACCGGAACCCCGAGGCTTCGAAAAAAGCCTTTGAGGGCGGGTACTTCCACACCGGCGACATTGCCGTCCTGCATCCCGACCGCTACGTCCAGATCACCGACCGCGCGAAGGACATCATCATATCGGGCGGCGAAAACGTGAGCTCCGTCGAGGTCGAGGACCGACTGATGCACCACCCCGCCGTGCTGCTCTGCGCCGTGGTCGCGAAGCCGGACGAGAAATGGGGCGAAGTGCCCTGCGCCTTCGTCGAACTGAAAGAGGGCGCCGAGACGACCGAGGCCGATCTCATCGCCTTCGCCCGCGAGACGCTGGCCGGCTTCAAGACGCCAAAGCGCATCGTCTTCCAAGAGCTGCCGAAAACCTCGACCGGCAAGATCCAGAAGTTCGAGTTGCGCAAGCAGGCCGCCGACCTCTAGGGCCGTCCACAGCGCCGCCCCCAAAATATTGAGCGACGGCGCGGCTTGGGCTATCCTCTGCCCAAACGATAAACCGAGCAGCACGCCCGCCATGACCGCGGTCACACAATACCAGCGACTGGAATCGACCGGGCTCTGGCGCGACCGGCCCGAGGCGCAGCGGCGTGAGGTGCTCGTCTCGCTCGGCGACGCGACGCTGGTGATCTCGACCATCGCCGAATCCGCGCTGTCGCACTGGTCCCTGCCCGCCGTCCACCGGCTGAACCCGGGCAAGCGCCCCGCGCTCTACGCGCCGGCCGACGATGCCGATGAAACGCTGGAGATCGCCGAACCCGAGATGATCGCCGCGATCGAGAAGGTGCGCGGCGCGATCGAGACCGCGCGGCCCCATCCCGGCCGCCTGCGCTTCGGTCTGACCGCGCTGATCGCCCTGATCGTCGCCGCCTTCGCGGTGTTCTGGCTGCCCGGCGCACTCACCCGCCAGACCGCGGCGCTTCTGCCCGAGGCCAAGCGCGCCGAGATCGGGCGCCGGATGCTCGGCGAGATGGCGACGCTGTCTGGCCGGCCCTGCGCCACCGAGGCCGGAACCGCCGCGCTCCAGCGCCTCGGCCGCCGCACGCTCGGCCCCGACTCGCCGCGCATCGTCGTCCTGCCGCGCGTGATCGCCGCCACCGCGCACCTGCCGGGCGACATCGTCATCGTCGATGCCGGGCTGGTGGAGGATTACGAAACGCCCGAAGTGCTCGCCGGCTATCTCCTGGCCGAGGCCGAGCGCATGGACGCCACCGATCCGGTCCGGGAGCTGCTCGAACGGGCGGGTCTCATGGCGACGTTCAAGCTGCTGACGACTGGTGCAATGCCCACTGCGCGGCTGCACGAAGATGCGACACGGCGGCTGACCGAACGGCACGACCGCCCGGAGGACGAAGCCATGCTCGCCCGCTTCGACGCTGCCGGAATCTCGTCTCAGCCCTACGCCTATGCGCTTGATGTGACGGGGGAAACCGTCCTCGGCCTGATCGAGGCCGACCCGATGCGCGGCCGCCTGCGCAACCCGCTCATCACCGATGGCGACTGGATCGCGCTGCAGGAAATCTGCGGCAGCTAGTTGGCGATCCGCGTGATCCGCGCGTCGCGCAGTCCGGCGGCATAGGCCGTCTCAAGCCCGTCCCGCGCGAGGTCCATGTTGGCATAGGGCCCGATCAGCACGGCATAGCCATGCCCCATCCGTGCCGTCCCGCTCGCGCCCACGATACCGCCCGCGGCCTCCGCCTCGGCCGGGGTCGCGAAACGCCCGGCGACGACATAGGCCGGTCCCGCACCGCGCAGGGCCGCGCCCCGGGTGCTCGGGTTCTCCGCCCGCATCGGAACGGTGTCGGTCCAGACCGCGCCCATCATCGCGTCACCCACCTCGGTGCAGGGCCCGCGGCGCGGGTTCAGCCGCCCGTCGGTCCAGGCGCTGCGGTAGCCGTGCGGCACGAAACGGTCGGGGATGTGCAGGTTCGGGCAGGCGCTGCCGCCGCCATAGGTCGTCACAAGCCCGCCGGCCGCGGCCGGGCCGGCCATCAGCGCCAGCGCCAGGATTAGGTATCGCATGGTCCCTCCCCAGGGTTACTTGGTCCCGAACATCCGGTCACCGGCATCGCCAAGCCCCGGCACGATATACCCTTTTTCGTTCAGATGCGAATCCAGCGCCGCCGTCACGATGGGCACGTCGGGATGAGCTTCGGCCATCCGCTTCACACCCTCGGGCGCGGCCAGAAGGCAGAGGAACCGGATATTCGTCGCCCCGGCCTGCTTCAGCAGATCGATCGCCGCGGCCGAGGAATTGCCCGTCGCCAGCATCGGGTCGACGGCGATCACCAGCCGGTCCTCGAGCTCGGTCGGAACCTTGAAATAGTACTGCACCGGCTTCAGCGTCTCCTCGTCGCGGTAGAGCCCGACGAAGCCCACCCGGGCCGAGGGGATCAGGTCGAGGATGCCGTCGAGCAGCCCGTTGCCCGCCCGCAGGATCGAGATCAGCGCCAGCTTCTTGCCCGCCAGCTTCGGCGCCCGCATCTCGGTCAGCGGCGTCTCGATATGGACGCTTGTCATCTCGAGATTGCGCGTGACCTCGTAGGCCAGAAGATGGCTGATCTCGCGCAGAAGCTGCCGGAACACGGCGGTCGGCGTCTCCTTCTCGCGCATCAGCGTCAGCTTGTGCTGGACCAGCGGGTGCTGGACGATGGTCAGGTGTTCGATCATTCCCCCTCCAGGCGTTTGGCCACCGCGGCGCGCGTCTCCTCGTCGCAGAACGCGGCGTCCAAGGCGGTGCGGTTGACCTCTTTGAAGATCTCCTCGTCCCAACCGAAATGTTCATTCAAAAGAACGTATTCGCGGGACATGTTCGTGTGGAAAAACGGCGGATCGTCTGTGGATATCGTGACCTTCACACCCTTCTCGCGCAGCCGCTCCACCGGATGCTTCGGCCAGGTCCTGAAGACGCCGAGAAACACGTTCGAGCCCGGACAGACCTCCAGCACCGTGCCGCGTTCGGCCAGGATGTCGACCAGTTCCGGGTCCTCGATCGCCTGCACGCCATGCCCGATCCGCTCGGGGTTCAGGGCCTCGAGCGTATCCCGCACCGACCTGGCCCCGCCCCATTCGCCGGCATGGGCGGTGATGTGCAGCCCCGCCTCGCGCGCGCAGTCGAACGCCCAGAGGAAATCCTTCGGTGCGAATTGCAGCTCGTCGCCCGCCAGCCCGAAGCCGCGCAGGAACCGGCCCTGCGTCTCGGCCGCGCAGATCGCCGGCGCCTTCGACCGCTCGGGCCCGAAATGGCGGATCGCGGTGACGATCCCCCGCAGCGTCACGCCAAGCTTCGCCTCCGCGCCGTCCGCCGCCTCGGTCATCGCGGCGAGGTACTCCCGCCACGCCGCCACATCGCCGCCGCCGCAGAAATCGGGGCTGAGGAAGGTCTCGGCATAGACGACGCCGTGCTCGGCCAGTTCCTCGCAGACCGCGGTGACCAGCCGCGCATAGTCCTGCGGCGTTGTCAGGACGCTCGTCGCCTCTTCGTAGACCCGCAGGAAGTGGTTGAAATCCCGGTAGGAATAGCTGCCGTCCTCGGCAAAGACGCCGTGCAGCCGCCGCTTCTTCTCGTCCGCGATGCGGCGGATGAAATCGGGCGGCGCCGCGCCCTCCAGATGCAGGTGCAGCTCGATCTTCGGCAAATCCGAGACGCTCACAGGAAACTCCTTCCAGGTCCTTGCGACGCGACGCCCAGATGCCGCGCCACCGAGGCGGCGACGTCGGCAAAGGCGACGAGTCCCACCTGCCCCGAATACGGCCCCGCGCCGACGACCGGAACCCGTTCCCGTGTATGGTCCGTCCCGATCCAGGTCGGGTCGTTGCCGTGATCGGCAGTGAAGATCACCAGATCCTCGGGCCCCAGTCCGGCCAGCACGCGCGGCACCTGCGCATCGAACCATTCCAGCGCCGCGCCATAGCCCTCGACGTCGCGCCGGTGGCCGAAAAGGCTGTCGAACTCGACGAAATTCGCGAAGACCAGGCTGCCGTCCTCGGCCTCGGCGGTCAGCCGGACGAGATGCTCCATCAGCGTCGCGTCGTCGCCCTTAACCACGTCGGTGATCCCGCGCCCGGCGAAGATGTCCTTGATCTTGCCGACCGCGTGGACGGGCCGCCCGGCCCCGGTGACCCAGTCGCACAGCGTCGGATCTGGCGGCGTGATCGCGAAATCGCGCCGGTTCTGCGTGCGTTTGTAGTCGCCCGCATCGCCCACGAAGGGTCGCGCGATGACCCGGCCGATCTTCATCGCGTGACAGCGCGGCGCCAGCGCCTCGCACAGCCCGATCAGCCGCTCCAGCCCGAAGGTTTCCTCATGCGCCGCGATCTGCAGCACGCTGTCGGCCGAGGTGTAGCAGATCGGCCAGCCGGTCCGCTGATGCGCCTCGCCCTCCTCGTCGATGATCAGTGTGCCCGAGGAATGCCGGTTGCCGAGGATACCGTCGGTGCCCGCCAGCCGGCAGATCTCGGCCACCAGATCGTCCGGGAAGCACGGATCGGTCTTCGGGAAATAGCCCCAGTCCCACGGCACCGGCAGGCCGGCCAGTTCCCAGTGCCCCGACGGCGTGTCCTTGCCCGGGCTGATCTCCTCGGCCGCGCCCCAGATGCCTTCGGGCTTGGCGTCGAACCCCTCCATCCGGGCGCCCGAAGCCAGCCGCACGGCGGCGCCGAGCCCGAGCCGGTCGAGATTGGGCATCCGGAGCGCGCCACGTGGCAGGGCGGCACAGGCCTCGGCGATGTGGCCGAGCGTGTTCGCGCCCGTATCCGGCTGACCCGCATTGAAAAACGCGTCCGCATCGGCCGCGCCACCGGCGCCGACGCTGTCCAGCACGACGAGAAACGCGCGCGCCATCTACCCGATCCTCTCGAGGATCAGTGGCCGCGGCGCGGGCGGCGTGTCGCCGATCGTGATCGCGACACGAAGCCGCGCGGCCATCGCCTCGGCGGCGGCCGTGTCGGTGGAATGGATGCGCGCGATCGGGCGCTCGCCCCCGACCTCGGCGCCGACGGGCGCGATCTCGCTCAGGCCCACGCCGGGATGGATGCGGTCGCCCTCGCGCAGCCGCCCCCCGCCAAGCGCCACGACGATATCGCCGAGCGCGCGGGCGTCGATCGCCGCCACGTAACCGGGGCTGGCGGGAATGACATCGGCGACGACGGAGGCCGCCGGCAGCCTGTCGCGCCAGTGATCGGTGAAATCGCCCGGCCCGCCCATCGCCGCGACCATCTCGCCGAAGCGCTCGGCGGCATGCCCGCTCTCGATCGCCCGCGCGATCCGGCCCTCGCCGTCGGCGGCATCGGCGGCCAGCCCGCCGAGGGCCAGCAATTCGCCGCCAAGCGCGACGGCCAGCCGGGTCAGCCGCCCCTCCCGCTCCTGCCCGGTCAGCGCTTCCATCACCGCGATGATCTCGAGCGCATTGCCCGCCGCATCGGCCAGCGGCTGATCCATGTCGGTCACCAGCGCCGAGGTCATGCAGCCCGCGCCCTGCGCCGTGTCGACCAGCGCCTGCGCCAGTTGCAGCGCCTGGGCGGGGTCGGACATGAACGCGCCCGAGCCGGTCTTGACGTCCAGCACCAGCGCCTCGAGCCCGGCGGCGAGCTTTTTCGACAGAATCGACGCGGTGATCAGGTCGATCGACTCGACCGTGCCGGTCACGTCGCGCACCGCATAAAGCCGCCGGTCGGCCGGCGCGATATCCGCCGTCGCGCCGACGATGGCGCAGCCGATATCGGCGACGATCTCCTGCAGGTCCTCCACGTCGATCTCGGCCCTGTAACCCGGGATCGACTCGAGCTTGTCGAGCGTGCCGCCGGTATGCCCGAGCCCCCGGCCCGAGATCATCGGGACATAGGCGCCGCAGACGGCCAGCGCCGGGGCGAGCAAAAGCGAGGTGCAGTCGCCCACCCCGCCGGTCGAATGCTTGTCGATCACCGGCCCGTCGAGATCCCAGTCGAGCGTCTCCCCGGTCTCGCGCATGGCACGGGTCAGCATCACCCGCGCCTTCGGCCCGAGCCCGCGCGTGCAGGCGGCCATGGCGAACGCGCCGGCCTGCGCGTCGGTCACCGTGCCGTCGGCGAGGCCTTCTGCGAACCAGAAAAGCTCGGCCTCGGTCGGCACGCCGCCGTCGCGCAGCTTGGCCAGGATCGTACGCGCCTCCATGCGGTCAGGACCGCTCCATGTGGCCGGCATCGAAGGCGCCGGGCAGGAGTTCGGCCACCGTCGTGCGCAGCGTCGCGCCGCCCGTCGTGGCCAGGGTCACCGGCACGTCGCCATCGGCGAATTCGGCGAGCTTCTGGCGGCAGCCGCCGCAGGGCGGGACGGGGGACGGGCTGTCGGCGATCACCGCGACCTCGGCAATCCGCCGGTCCCCGGTCGCGATCATCGCCGCGATGGCGCCGGCCTCGGCACAGGTGCCCTCGGGATAGGCGACGTTCTCCACGTTGCAGCCGAGATGCAGGTTGCCCTCGACCGACCGGATCGCGGCGCCGACCTTGAAGTTGGAATAAGGCGCGTGGGCATTCAGGCGCACGCGCGCGGCGTCATCGACTAGCGACATGGATCGGGCCTCCGGGGGCGGGTTCGCCCCACATTGGTCTGCGTACGGAGCGAGGGCAAGGGCCGGGGTTGGGGGGCGCTGCCCCCCGCCTGCGGCTCCCCCCGGAGGTATTTGGGGAAGCAAAGACGGGACGGCCGTCCGGTCCGGCAGTGTCGCCCGTATCCAGGCCGGCCGGCGGGCCGGTGCAATATTTAGCTCATTGGATAACCAAGGCGCTTCAGCGCCGTCCCGATCTCGTCGAGGATGGCGGGATCGTCGATCGTCGCCGGGGTCTTGAACTCCTCGCCATCGGCGATCTTGACCATGGTGCCGCGCAGGATCTTGCCCGACCGCGTCTTCGGCAGCCGGTCGACGACGATGGCCTGCTTGAACGCGGCGACCGGGCCGATCTGGTCGCGGACGAGCTTCACGCAGCCCGCCACGATCTCCTCGTGGGGTTTGTTCACCCCGGCATTGAGGCAGAGGAACCCGACCGGGACCTGCCCCTTCAGCGGATCCGCCGCGCCGATCACCGCGCATTCGGCCACGTCCGGGTGGCTGGCCAGAACTTCCTCCATCGCGCCGGTGGACAGCCGGTGGCCGGCCACGTTGATGACGTCGTCGGTGCGCGCCATGATGTAGAGATAGCCGTCCTCGTCGCGGTAGCCGGCATCGCCGGTCTCGTAATAGCCCGGGAAATGCTCGAGATAGCTTTTCCGGAACCGCGCCTCGGCGTTCCACAGCGTCGGCAGCGTGCCCGGCGGCAGCGGCAGCTTAACCGCGATCGCGCCGAGCTGTCCCGCCGGCAGCGGGTGCCCGCCTTCGTCGAGGATCTGCACGTCCCATCCGGGCATCGGCACGGCGGGCGAGCCGAGCTTGACCGGCAGCGCCTCGATGCCGAGCGGGTTGCCGGCGATGCACCAGCCGGTCTCGGTCTGCCACCAGTGGTCGATGACCGGCACGCGCAGCTTGTCCGCCGCCCATTCGATCGTCGCCGGGTCGGCCCGCTCGCCGGCCAGGAACAGGCTGCGGAAGCCCGACAGGTCGTACTTGCCGATCAGCCGGCCCTCGGGATCCTCGCGCTTGATGGCGCGGAACGCGGTCGGCGCGGTGAACAGGCATTTCACGTCGTGATCGGAAATCACCCGCCAGAAGGTGCCGGCATCCGGCGTGCCGACGGGTTTGCCCTCGAACACCACGGTGGTGCAGCCATAGACCAGCGGTGCGTAGCAGATGTAGGAATGGCCCACGACCCAACCGACATCGGAGGCCGCCCAGAACACCTCGCCCGGCTCCACGTCGTAGAGGTTCTTCATCGTCCAGTTGAGCGCCACGAGATGCCCCGCGGTCGGCCGCACCACGCCCTTGGGCTGGCCCGTCGTGCCGCTGGTATAGAGCACATAGGCCGGGTGGTTGCCCTCGACCGGGACGCAGTCGGCCGGCGCGACGCCGTGCTGGAATTCGTGCCAGTCGAGATCGCGGCCCGGCGTCAGCGCCGCGACCTCCTGTTCGCGCTGGAAGATCACGCAGAAGTCGGGCTTGTGTTTCGCCGCCTCGATCGCGCCGTCCAGAAGCGGCTTGTAGTGGACGACCCGCCCGGGCTCGATCCCGCAGGAGGCCGCGATGATCGCCTTGGGCGTGGCGTCGTCGATGCGGACGGCCAGTTCATGCGCCGCGAAGCCGCCGAAGACGACCGAATGGATCGCGCCGAGCCGCGCGCAGGCCAGCATCGCCTCGAGCGCCTCGGGCACCATCGGCATGTAGATGACGACCCGGTCGCCCTTGCCGACACCGCGCGCGGCCAGCGCCCCGGCCAGCCGCGCGACGCGGTCCTGCAGCTCGGCATATGTGATGCGATGGATCGTGCCGGTGACCGGGCTGTCGTGGATGATCGCGACCCGGTCCCCATGGCCGGCCTCGACATGCCGGTCGACCGCGTTCCAGCAGCCGTTCAGCAGCCCGTCTGAATACCATTCGTAGAGCGGCGCGTTTTCGGCGAAGAGCGCACGGGACGGCGCCCGGTCCCAGTCGACATCCTCGGCCGCCGCGATCCAGAACGTTTCCGGATCGGCCGCGGCCGCCTCGTACACCTCCCGGTAGCCCATCGCCCCGCCTCCTCCGCCGTGCCGTCTCCCGCCGGGACGTTAGCGCCGCGGGCCGCGTCGGCGCAAGTTGGCCATGGTGCCGCAGGCCGGTGCGCGAGCCCCTTGCGCGACTCGAAAATCGGGCGTCTGGATTCTTCTGCCGGACCGGCATGGTGCGGGCCCGAGCAGTGAGGATGACGCCCATGGGCGACAAGAAGACGACCACGAAGAAAGCTGCCGGCGGCAAGACCGGCAAGTGACGACCGCGCGCCGGGCGCCCTCCCCGGGGCGTCCGGCGCAGGGCTCAGCCGTAATGGGCCACCGGCGTGCCCGCCAGCGCCGACATGTTCAGCAATCCGCGCGCCGTGATCGCCGGCGTCACGATATGCGCCCGGTTCCCCATCCCCATCAGGATCGGCCCGACCTCCAGCCCCCGCGCCTTCGCCTTCAGCATGTTGCGCACCGCGCCCGCCGCGTCGCCATTGGCGAAGATCAGCGCGTTGGCTGGCCCCTCCATCCGGGCATGGGGGAAGATCCGCGCGCGCAGCGCCGGGTCGAGCGCGCTGTCCACCGCCATCTCGCCCTCGTAGTCGAAATCCGCGCCCGAGGCGTCGAGCATCGCCAGCGCCGCGCGCATCGTCCGCCCGCTGTCGCTGTCGAGATTGCCGAACTGGCTGGCCGAGCAGAGCGCGATCTTGGGCTTGATCCCGAAGCGCCGGACATGGCGCGCGGTGGCGATCACCGTCTCCACGATTTGCTGCGGCGTCGGGCACTGGTGCACCTGCGTATCGGCGATGAACAGCGGTCCGTCCTCCAGCACCATCAGGCTGAGCGCCGCGATCGGGTGCAATTCGGCCGTGCCGAGCACTTCGGTGACGTATTTCAGGTGCCACAGGTATTGCCCGAACGTGCCGCAGATCAGGCTGTCGGCCTCGCCGCGATGCACCATCACCGCGCCGATCGCGGTGGTGTTCGTGCGCATGATCGCGCGCGCCAGGTCGGGCGTCACGCCGCGCCGCTCCATCAGCCGGTGGTAGGTCTCCCAGTAGTCGCGGTAGCGCGCGTCGCTCTCGGGGTTCACCAGCTCGAACCGCGCCACCGCTTCGCGCTTCAGCCCCGCGCGTTCGGCCCGCGCCTCGATCACCTCGGGCCGGCCGATCAGGATCGGCTTGTCGGTCATCTCCTCCAGCATCGCGTGGGCGGCGCGCAGCACCCGCTCGTCCTCGCCCTCGGCGAAGACGATCTTGCGCGTTGCCGTCGACGCCGCCTCGAACACGGGCCGCATGATCAGCGCCGAGCGGAACACCGACTGGTCGAGCGTCGCCTTGTAGGCGGCCAGGTCGTCGACCGGCCGGGTGGCGACGCCGGTCTCCATCGCCGCGCCGGCCACCGCGCTTGCCACCACGCCGATCAGGCGCGGGTCGAACGGCTTCGGGATCAGGTAGTCGCGCCCAAAGCTCAGCTTCTCGCCCTGGTAGGCGGCGGCGGCCTCGGCGCTGGTCGTCGCCCGGGCCAGTTCCGCGATCCCCTCGACGCAGGCGATCTCCATCTCGTCGTTGATCGTCGTCGCGCCCACGTCCAGCGCGCCCCGGAAGATGAACGGAAAGCACAGCACGTTGTTGACCTGGTTAGGAAAATCCGACCGGCCGGTGGCGATGATGGCGTCGGGTTTCACCGCCCGCGCGGCCTCGGGCATGATCTCGGGCCGGGGATTGGCCAGCGCGAAAATGATCGGCGGATCGGCCATCTCGGCCACCATCTCGGGCGTCAGGACGTTCGGCCCCGACAGGCCGAGGAATAGGTCCGCGCCCGCGATCACCTCGGCCAGCGTCTTCGGCCCGCCGGGCTGCGCATAGGCCGCCTTCTGCGGCGTCATGTCGATCTCGCGGCCCTCGTGAACCAGCCCGTGCAGGTCGCACAGCCATACGTTCTCGCGCTTCACGCCAAGCTTCAGCAGCATGTCTAGGCAGGCGATCCCCGCCGCGCCGCCGCCGGTGGACACGACCTTGATGTCCTCGAAGGTCTTCTCCGCCACCCGCAGCGCGTTCGTCGCGGCCGCGCCGACGACGATGGCCGTGCCGTGCTGGTCGTCGTGGAACACGGGGATGTTCATCCGCTCGCGGCACAGCCGTTCGACGATGAAGCAGTCCGGCGCCTTGATGTCCTCGAGGTTGATCGCCCCGAAGGTCGGCTCCAGCGCGCAGACGATATCGGCAAGCTTCTCGGGGTCTGGCTCGTTCAGTTCGATGTCGAAGCAGTCGATATTGGCGAATTTCTTGAACAGGACCGCCTTGCCCTCCATCACCGGCTTCGACGCCAGCGCCCCGATATTCCCCAGTCCGAGTACCGCCGTCCCGTTCGTCACCACAGCCACCAGGTTGCCGCGCCCGGTATAGTCGGCGGCGTGCACCGGGTCGTCCTTGATCTCCAGGCAGGCCTCGGCCACGCCCGGCGAATAGGCCAGCGCCAGGTCCAGGCCGTTGGCCAGCGGCTTCGTCGCCCGGATCTCGAGCTTTCCCGGTTTCGGGTTGCGGTGATAGGCCAGCGCCGCCTCGCGCAGCGTGTCGGGCGTGTCGGATGTCATGGCTATCCCTTCTGCGTGGATCGGGTGTGTCGGGCGCGGGCGGTCACACGAACTGCTCCTGGATCAGGCGCTCCTCCAGCCCGTGACCGGGATCGAACAGCAGCCGGTGGCGGATCTCCGGCTCGGACCGGACTTCGACGATCACCGCGTCGGCGACCGACCGGCTGTCGGCATCGGCCATGACCGGCCGCTTGCCCGGGTTCATCACCTCGAACCGCACCTCGGCGTCCTTCGGCAGAAGCGCGCCGCGCCAGCGCCGGGGCCGGTAGGCCGCGACCGCGGTCACCGCCAGCACGTCCGCGCCGATCGGCAGGATCGGCCCGTGGGCCGAGTAATTGTAGGCCGTGGACCCCGCCGGCGTCGAGACCATGACCCCGTCGCAGACCAGCTCCTCCATCCGCAGCCGGTCGTCGACATAGATCGCCAGCCGCGCCGCCTGCGGACCGGCGCGCAAGAGGCTCACCTCGTTGATCGCCAGCGCCTCGGTCGTGGTGCCCTCGGCCGTCGTGGCCTTCATGCGCAGCGGGTTGATGACCGTCTCCTCGGCCGCCTCGAGCCGGCCGATCAGCCCCTCTTCGGCATATTCGTTCATCAGGAAGCCGATCGTGCCGCGGTTCATGCCGTAGACCGGCGCGTCCAGCGCCTGCGTCCCGTGCAGCGTCTGGAGCATGAAACCGTCGCCGCCGAGCGCGACGATCACGTCCGCCTCCTCGGGCGGAAAGTCACCGTAGACGGCGCCAAGCCGCGCCTTCGCCTCCTGCGCCAGCGCCATGTCGGATGCCAGAAAGGCGATGTTGCGTGCCGCCGGCATGGTCCCTCCCCTCGCGCACCCGGCCAGTCTTTGCCCGCAGGGACCCGAAACACAATCCCCACATGCCCCGCGATGGCGCGACCCGTGCGCGCCATGCCGCAAACCGCCTTTCCCCGCGGGGCCATCTGCCCTAAACCCTCCTCCATATCCTGGGACAGGAGGATCGCTGCCATGAACGCCCCCCACCGCGACGAAGGATTTTTCACCGAAGGTCTCGAAACCCGCGACCCGGAGCTCTACGGCGCCATCCGCTCCGAGCTCGGCCGCCAGCGCGACGAGATCGAGCTGATCGCGTCCGAGAACATCGTCTCGGCTGCCGTGCTCGAGGCGCAGGGCTCGGTGATGACGAACAAGTACGCGGAAGGCTATCCGGGCCGGCGCTACTACGGCGGCTGCCAGTATGTCGACGTGGCCGAAAACCTCGCCATCGAGCGCGCCTGCAAGCTGTTCTCCTGCGGCTTCGCCAACGTCCAGCCGAACTCGGGCTCGCAGGCCAACCAGGGCGTCATGCAGGCGCTCATCCAGCCCGGCGACACGATCCTGGGCATGAGCCTCGATGCCGGCGGTCACCTGACCCACGGCGCCAAGCCCAACCAGTCGGGCAAGTGGTTCAACGCCATTCAGTACGGCGTTCGCCGCCAGGACCTGCAGATCGACTACGACCAGATCGCGGAGTTGACCGCTCAGCACAAGCCGAAGCTGCTGATCGCGGGCGGCTCGGCCATTCCGCGGATCATCGACTTCAGGAAGATGCGCGAGATCGCCGATACCGTCGGCGCCTACCTTCTCGTCGACATGGCGCATTTCGCGGGCCTCGTCGCGGCGGGTCTCTACCCCTCGCCCTTCCCGCACGCCCATGTCGCCACCACGACGACGCACAAGACGCTGCGAGGCCCGCGCGGCGGTATGATCCTCACGAATGACGAGGACATCGCGAAGAAGGTCAATTCGGCGATCTTCCCCGGCATCCAGGGCGGCCCCCTGATGCACGTCATCGCGGGCAAGGCCGTGGCCTTCGGCGAGGCGCTGCGCCCAGAATTCAAGGACTACCAGGCCCAGGTCATCCGCAATGCGCAGGCCCTCGGCGACGAACTGATGTCGGGCGGCCTCGACATCGTCACCGGCGGCACCGACACCCATGTCCTTCTCGTCGACCTGCGGCCCAAGAAGGTCACCGGCAAGGCGACCGAGGCCGCCCTCGGCCGGGCTCATATCACGGTCAACAAGAACGGCATCCCGTTCGACACCGAAAAGCCGACGATCACCTCCGGCGTGCGCCTCGGCTCTCCGGCCGGCACCACGCGCGGCTTCGGCGAGCCCGAATTCCACCAGATCGCCCGCTGGATCACCGACGTGGTCGACGGCCTCGCGGCGAACGGCGAGGACGGCAATTCGGACGTCGAATCCCGCGTCCGCGGCGAGGTGCTGGAGCTCTGCGGCCGCTTCCCGGTCTATCCCGGCCTCTAGGCGGCACATGGCCATCCGGGCCGCCCCTTGCCGGGCGGCCCTTGAACGCCACATCGCATGATGGCACATAGTCGTTAACGCGTGGGGATGGCGGCCATTTCGGCCGTTTTGACCCCCGTCGCACCACACCAAGATGATCCGGGACCGGCCGCCGATGTTCGTTACCGCCTCGTCGAAATACCCCGAAGACTTCCGCCGCCAGGCCGAGCGGGAGATCCGGCTGTTCACCCGCGACTGGAGCGTGAAGGACGACCGCCTCGCGCTGATCAGCTGGACCGGCACGCTCGCGGCCTATTTCGCCACGCTCTGGCTTGCCGTCATGGCCTGGCCGAACCCGTGGCTGACCGTCCCGCTCGTCGTCATCAACGCCTTCGCCGGCGTCCGCCTCTACGTGCTCCAGCACGATTTCGGCCACAACTCGATGTTCTCGACCCGCCGGAAGAACGAGCTGGCCGGCCACGCCTCGTCGGTCTTCACGCTGACGCCCTTCCGCGTCATGCGCCACAACCACAACGAACACCATTCGCATCTCGGCAATCTCGACGAACGCCACACGACCGAGATCTACACGATGACGAAACGCGAATGGGAAACCGCCGGCTTCTGGCAGCGGCTGCACTACCGGCTCTACCGCAACCCGTTCCTGATGATCCCGGTCGGCGGGCTGTTCACCTACGTGATCGCCTATCGCTGGCCGAAGAATGCGGGCGTGATCGACGCCTTCGGTACGCTGCTGCACAATATCGGCATCGTCACCTGGATCCTGGTGATCTACGCGCTCGCCGGCATCCCCGGTCTCGTGATCTACGCGGGCACCGTCTTCGTCGCCGGCTGCATCGGCGTCTTCCTCGTCTACCTGCAGCACAATTTCGAAGACACCTGGTGGGACCGGAAGCCCGACCTGAACCCGGCGCGCGCCGCGCTTCAGGGCTCCTCCGGCCTCGATCTCGGCTGGTGGTGGGATCTCGGCACCGGCAACATCGCCTATCACGACATCCATCACTTCAACGCCAACATCCCGAGCTATCGGCTCCGCAAATGCCACCGCGCCCTGCGCGAGAAATACGAGGTCCAGACCATCGGCTGGCCCGAGGCGCTGCGCAGCTTCACGCTGAAGCTCTGGGACGAGGACCAGGAACGGCTCGTGCCGTTCCCGAAGCGGCGGCAGGCCATGGCGGTGCCGGCGGAGTGACCCGCCGGCCCTGATAGGCCAGACCCCCTACCCGTATTTCGTTTTTCCAATCGCGCGCCGGGTGCGCGCAGGTTCATTTTGGATTCGGCCCGCCCTCGGCTACCCTCCGCGCACTTGCATCCGGGCTCACAGGGGGGATCCGCAGATGGCACGGCTCACGACACTGGCCGCGGGGCTCGCCGCGCTCGTCCTCGGCGCCACTGCGGCACAGGCGCAACAGACCGGCACACCCGAAGAAATGCCCTGTCCCCTGCCCCTCCCCTGGGACGGCGAGACCGAGGGCGAGACCTATTCCTGCGGCGTCGTCATCGTGCCCGAGAACCACGACGACCCCGACGTCCGCACGATCGAGCTGACCTATCTCCGCCTCAACGCCTCGACGCTGTCGCCCGCGCCCGACCCGGTCGTCTATCTCTCCGGCGGCCCCGGCGGCTCGGCGCTGCACGAGATTTCCACGAATCCGCCCCTGCATCTGAACATGGATCAGCTCCGCGAACGGCGCGACGTGATCTTCTTCGACCAGCGCGGCACCGGGCATTCCAACCTGCTGGCCTGCGGACCCTTCGGCGCCGCGATCGGCGTGGTGGGGGAGCTTTTCGGCGACCGGCCCGGTATCGACATGGACCGGCTCGAGGCGCTCAGCGCCGAGGGTCAGGGCCAGACGCTGATGCTCGCCATCTGCGCGCAGGCCTATGCCGCCGCCGATGTCGATTTCGCCCAGTACAACAGCGTCGCCTCCTCGCGTGACATCGCGGCACTCGTCACCGCGCTCGGCTATGACGGCGGCTACAACCTCTACGGCACCAGCTACGGCACCCGGCTCGCGCTGAACGCGCTGCGCTCGACACCCGACCATATCCGCGCGGTCGTCCTCGACGGCACCGTCTCGCCCGCGATACCGGGGACCGCCCTCACCACCGCCAAGGTGCAGGAACATTACGACACGATCTTCCGGCTCTGCGCCGAAGACGCCTGGTGCGCGGCGGAATATCCGGATCTGCGGAACCGCTTCATCGCTATCCTCGCCGATCTTGCCGAGGAACCGCTCGTCTTCGACCCGCCGCTCGTCCCGAACGACTTCGCGCGCGCCCGCTTCACCATCGTGCCGCAGATCGACCCCGGCTTCTTCGCCACCTTCGCGCTTCTCAACAACGGCGCGCTCCAGGGCGGCATGGCCTCTGTCCTGCCGGCCATGATCGCCGCGATCGAGGAGCGCGATACCGAGACGATCCGTACGCTCATGGGCCGGGGCAGCCAGCCCGAGGCGGTCGCCGTCGACGAACTCGCCACGGCCGACGACGTGATCGACGCCGACGACAGCTACATCGCCCCGTCGATCGACCTCATCCTCGCCCGCGCCGCCGCTGACGACGAGGATTCATCGCTCAGCGGCGACTGGGTCGATCTCGTCATCGGCGCTTTCGAACAGCGGCTGCGCGCCGGCGAAATGCAGGCCGAGGTGATCCGCGACATGGTCGAATTCGCGCTCCTGCCCGTTCAGGGCACCGACGCCTCGGCGCTCACCGGGTTCGCGGACGAGCACCTTGCGCCCGACATCGCGGCCGAAGCCAACGCACTCGTCGGCGCGATG
Source organism: Rhodobacterales bacterium HKCCE3408 (assembly GCA_015689705.1). GTDB lineage: Bacteria > Pseudomonadota > Alphaproteobacteria > Rhodobacterales > Rhodobacteraceae > HKCCE3408. The sequence goes on along the minus strand of WVSN01000009.1, from coordinate 24,073 downwards.
GACCGGCAGACCCTGCGCCAGACGATGTGGGCAATCGGCGACGTGGCCGAGCTGATGTCGGGCGGCTCGGAGCGCTCTCTGGGCATCGGCATCGCCATGGGCGCGATGTTCGCAGTCAACTGTTCCGAAGATATCTCCCTCGCCCCCGAGGAGGTCGCCGCCGACTACATCGCCGCCACGCCCTATCCGGGCGTTCTCGTCCAGGACCTCGACGATTACCGCCAGATGCGCGCGGTCTGCTCGCTCTACCCCACCCCGTTCACCGAGGCCGAAATGCTGAGCCCGGTGGTCAGCGACACGCCATCGCTGATCTTCTCGCAGGGTCTCGACACGCAGACCCCGGTCTCCTTCGGGCGCACCACGGCCGAGACGCTGGCCAACAGCTTCTTCCTCGAATGGCCGTCCGAGGGGCATGTCATCGCCGCCCGCAGCCTCGATGGCTGCGCCGGCGACATCGCGGCGGCCTTCCTAGACGATCCGGCGCGCCAGCCGTCCTTCGACTGCGCGATGACGCCGCGCTACTCGGTCCCGTTCCAGGCGCAGATCGAACGGATGCTCGGCGCGGCGGAATAGCGGCGCCTCGCGCCTGCGCACGGTTAACCACCGAACGGCGCTCTCATGTGCGCCGGTCGCGGATGTATGGACAGGCATACCGTCAGGCATACCGGCGCCATCATGCCCCGATTCCGCGGTTTCGGGCAGGTTCAGGGGCGTTAACCCCTTGGCCGGACGGTTAACCGCCCGGTCACGCGTGGCCCGCGCGCACCGCCTTGCGCACCATGTCCCAGTAGATATCGCCGACCTTTTCGCGGCTCAGACGCCCACCCTCGCGGTACCAGGTCGTCACGCCGGTCAGCATCGCGATGATCGCCAGCGTCGCCAGCTTGGTGTCCGGCACGGCGAAGTGCCCGCGCTCCACCCCCGCCCGCAGGATACCCTCCAGCCGGTTCTCGTAGGCGCGCCGCAATTCCTCGATCACGCTGAAGTTCTCGGGGTCCAGATTGCGCAGTTCCATATAGGCGATGAAGACGAGGTCGGGGCGGTCGAGATGGTAGCGGATATGGTGTCTGGCGAAGGTTTCCAGCTCCGCGACCGGGCTGCCGCCGACCGGCGTCCAGTCGGCCAGCAGGTCCTCCATATGGCCGCGCATCAGCTCGAACAGCAGCGTCTGCTTGTCCGGCGTGTAGAGGTAGAGCGCCCCGGCCTGCACGCCGACTTCGGCCGCGATCTGGCGCATCGAGACGGCGGCGTAGCCATGCCGCGCGAACAGTTTCAGCGCGGCCGCCCGCACCCGCGGGCCGGTCGTCTCGGCATGGGATCCCTGCGTGCGCGCCATGACCGGCAGATTATCTGAACACCCGTTCAATTCAACCGCTATGGACCGGTGCCCGCCGATCCGCTACCGAAGCTCCATGCGCCGCGCCCTGCTCCCAGTCCTTTACCTAGCAGTAACCTCCTGCACCTATCCTTCCCCGGAGCTCGAATCGCGTATCAGCGCAACCGCCCGCGCCGCGGATTATCCCGAGCTTGTGCCGCTCGGACCCGTCTTCGACGAGGCCGGATCGCTCCTGCCCGACCAGGCTGCCGCCGCCGGCCGCAGCCTCGAATGGCGTGCCGCGGACCTGCGCCGCCGCGCGGCCGAACTGCGCGCCATGCCGCTCTGACCCGACCGCCGATTGCACCCCGCCCGCTCTGCCGGTAACACCGTCGCGTCACGCTGCCCGCAGGAGGACCGACCCACATGACCGAACCGCTCCGCCTCGGGATCGCCGGGCTCGGCACTGTCGGCGCCGGCGTCGTGAAGATCGTCCAGCGCCAGTCGCAGCTGATCTCCGCGCGCACCGGCCGCCGGGTCGAGATCACCGCCGTCTCCGCCCGCACCCGCGACAAGGACCGCGGCGTGAACCTGTCGAAATACGCCTGGGAAGAAGACCCCGTCGCACTCGCCCGCCGCCCCGATATCGACGTCTATGTCGAGCTAATGGGCGGCGATGCCGGTCCCGCCAAGGCCTCGACCGAGGCCGCGATCGCGGCCGGCAAGGACGTGGTGACCGCGAACAAGGCCATGCTTGCCCTGCACGGCCAGGAGCTGGCCGAAGCCGCCGAAGCCAAGGGCGTCGCGCTCCGCTACGAAGCCGCCGTCGCGGGCGGCATCCCGGTCATCAAGGCGCTGACCGAAGGCCTTGCCGGCAACGGGATCAGCCGCGTCATGGGCGTGATGAACGGCACCTGCAACTACATCCTGACGCGCATGGGCGATGCTGGCCTGACCTACGAGGAGGCCTTCGCCGAGGCTGACGGCCTGGGTTATCTCGAGGCCGATCCGAACCTCGATGTCGGCGGCATCGACGCGGCCCACAAACTCGCCATCCTCGCCGCCATCGCCTTCGGCACGAAGGTCGATTTCGACGCGATCCAGCTCGAGGGTATCGGCTCGATCACCATCGAGGACATCCGCCGGGCGGACGACATGGGCTACCGGATCAAGCTTCTGGGCGTCGCGCAATCGACCGGCCGCGGGCTCGAAACCCGCATGTCGCCCTGCCTCGTCCCGTCGGCTTCGCCGCTCGGCCAGCTGACCGGCGGCACCAACATGGTCGTGCTGGAAGGCGACAGCGTCGGGCAGATCGTCCTGCGTGGCGCGGGCGCGGGCGAAGGCCCGACCGCCTCGGCCGTCCTGTCGGATATCTGCGACATCGCCCGCGGCCTGCGCCTGCCGACCTTCGGCCAGCCCGCCACCACGCTGGCCAGCCCGACCCGCGCCAATGCCGGCGCGCCCTCGGCCTATTACTTGCGCATGGAGCTTACCGACAAACCCGGCGCGCTCGCCAAGGTCGCGACGATCCTCGGCGATAACGGCGTATCGATCGACCGGATGCGCCAGTACGATCACCCCGGCGACAACGCCCCGGTCCTGATCGTGACGCACAAGACTGCGCGCGCCGATCTGGACGCGGCACTGGGCCAGCTGCCGCGAACCGGCGTGGTCACCGGCGCGCCCGTCGCGCTGCGGATCGAGGAAGTCTGAACCGACGAGACGGAAAACGCTTTGTTTCCAGCCCGGTGCGGTTTTGGCGATTTACTGAGGCGAATGGCGAAATTATGGTAAATGTTGGGCAGGCCGCGACAACGGCTCGTCCATTCTGTCGCGTGTTAACCAGTTTCGGACATTCGCCATGAAGACATTCAAGCTTGCCCTCGCCTTCGCCGCGCTTCTGACCGGCGCCGCTTCGGCCGCCCCCGTCACCATCGACCTGACCGGGTATTCCGGCCCCGCCGCCACCTTCTCGGGAAGCGCCGCGGGCGCGAATTTCCTGATCGATGCGGATAACCTTTCGCGCCGCCAGTCGGGCGACTACCGCCTGTTCAACGACGCCTCGGCGATGCTCGACACCGCGGGCGGCACCGGGCTCGGCGTGCTCGACACCGACGACACCAGCCCCGATATCGACGGGCTCGGCGGCAACAACGTCATCTTCTTCCTGTTCGACCGCACCGTGCGCCTGCTCGGCGCGACCTTCAGCAATGTCGACAGCGTCGACGACGTGGTCTACGCCGCGCTCGACGCCGTGCCGCCGGGCGATTTCGCCGCCGGTTTCCTGCCGATCGAGGTCATGGCCGGCCGCACCGGGATCCTGTCGGTCTCCGATAACGGGCGGTTCTTCGCCTTCGGCGGCCTGCAGAACAACGACATCTTCCGCCTGAACTCGATCACCGTGGCCGCCGTGCCGGTGCCCGCCGGACTGCCGCTTCTGGCTGCCGCGCTTGGCGGTCTGGCGTTCTTCCGCCGCCGAAAGGTCTGACGCCGCCGGCCGGACGGCGCTTGCTCCGCCGGGGGTGAGCGGCTACCAGAGGCCCCGAGGAAGCCAATCCCGAGGGACCGCCCACATGACCGAACCGACCGGTTTCAGCGACCGCATGCTTTCGCTCGGGCTTGCCCGGGTCTCCGAAGCAGCGGCGCTGGCCTCCGCCCGCCTGATCGGCCGTGGCGACGAGAAGGCCGCTGACCAGGCCGCCGTCAACGCTATGCGCGATCAGCTCAACCTGCTCGACATCAAGGGCACCGTCGTCATCGGCGAGGGCGAGCGCGACGAGGCGCCGATGCTCTATATCGGCGAGGAGGTCGGCAACGGCAAAGGCCCCGAGGTGGACATCGCGCTCGACCCGCTCGAGGGCACGACGCTGACCGCGAAGGACATGCCGAACGCGCTGACCGTGATCGCCATGGCGCCGCGCGGCACGCTGCTGCACGCACCGGATGTCTACATGGAAAAACTCGCCATCGGCCCCGGCCTGCGCCGCGGCGTGGTGACGATGGACATGAGCCCGGCCGAACGCGTCTCGGCGCTGGCCGCCGCCAAGGGCTGCTCGACCCAGGACATCACCGTCTGCGTGCTCGACCGGCCGCGCCACCAGGACATGATCGCCGAGTTGCGCTCGACCGACTGCGCCATCCGGCTCATCACCGACGGGGACGTGGCCGGGGTGATCCACTGCGCCGAGCCCTCGACCGGCATCGACATGTACATGGGCGCCGGCGGGGCGCCCGAGGGCGTTCTGGCCGCCGCTGCGCTGAAATGCATGGGCGGACAGATGTTCGGCAAGCTCCTGTTCCGCAACGACGACGAGAAGGGCCGCGCCAAGAAGGCCGGGATCAAGAACCTCGACCGGGTCTATACCCGCGACGACATGGTGACGGCCGACGTGATCTTCGCCGCGACCGGTGTGACGGACGGCTCGATCCTCGCCGGCATCAAGCGGGAACCGGGCTTCCTGACCGCCGAGACGATCCTGATGCGGTCGAAAACCGGCTCGGTCCGGCGGATGTCCTATCGCAACCCGATCGAACGGTCGCCGGGGCATGAGCGCTGAACCGGCGCTGATCCTGATCGACATTCAGGCCGGGTTCGACGACGCCCGATGGGGCGCGCGGAACAACCCGGAGGCCGAGATGCGGGCGGGCGAGCTGCTGCGGGCCTGGCGCGCGCACGGCCGGCCGGTCGTCCATATCCGCCATGTCTCGGTCGAACCGGGCAGCCCGCTCGGCCCCGGGCCCGGCTCAGCCTTCAAGCCCGAGGTCGCGCCGGACGCCGGCGAGCCGGTCTTCGAGAAATCGGTCAATTCCGCCTTCATCGGCACAGGGCTCGAGGCGCATCTGCGCACCACGCAGGTGACCGATCTTGTCATCTGCGGCCTGACCACGCCGCATTGCGTGTCGACCACCGCGCGCATGGCCGCCAATCTCGGCTTCCGCGTCACGCTCGCCCACGATGCCTGCGCCGCCTTCGCGGCGAATGCCGATAGCGGCTGGTCCGGCGCGGCGCCGATGACGCCGCAGGCGATCCATGACAGCGCCGTCAGCCACCTGCACGGGGAATTCGTCACGGCCCGCGGAACCGCCGAGATTCTCGCCTCGGTCCCGGCATGACCGCCTTTCTGGGCGTCGAAAGCAGCCTGACCGGCCGCCGCTGGACCGGCCCGGACCTCGAGACCGAGCGCATGGCCGCCGCGCTCGTGCAGCAGGCCGCGCTGCCGCCCGCCGTGGCGCAGGTTCTCGCCCGGCAGGGCGTCGCGCCCGAGGCCGCGTCCGCCTATCTCGCGCCGACCCTGCGGGATCTCCTGCCCGACCCGATGACGCTCAAGGACATGGGACCGGTCGCCGAGCGTCTCCTGCAGGCGCTCGACCGGTCAGAGCGGATCGCGGTCTTCGCCGATTACGATGTCGATGGCGGCGCCTCCGCCGCGCTTCTGATCGACTGGTTCCGGACGATGGGCCGGAAGATCACGCTCTACGTGCCCGACCGGATCGACGAGGGCTACGGCCCGAACGACGAGGCGATGGCGGCGCTCGCCCGCGACCATGACCTGATCGTCTGCGTCGATTGCGGAACGCTGTCGCACGGGCCGATCGCGGCGGCTGAGGGCGCGGATGTCGTCGTGCTCGATCACCACCTCGCCGGGGCCGAGCTGCCCGACTGCGTTGGCGTCGTGAACCCCAACCGGCCCGACGACACGTCCGGCCAGGGGCATCTCTGCGCCGCGGCCGTCGTGTTCCTGACGCTTGTCGAGGTGAACCGCCGGCTGAAGGAGAGTGGCCGCCGCGGGCCGGACCTGATGGGGATGCTCGATCTCGTGGCGCTCGCCACCGTCGCCGACGTCGCGCCGCTGACCGGGGTCAATCGCGCGCTCGTCCGGCAGGGCCTGAAGATCATGGCGCAGCGCGGGCGGCCCGGCCTCGTGGCGCTGAGCGACGTCGCCGGTCTCGACCGTGCGCCCGACAGTTACCATCTCGGCTACGTGCTCGGCCCGCGCGTGAATGCCGGCGGGCGGATCGGCCAGGCAGACCTGGGCGCGCGCTGCCTGTCGACGGTCGACGCCGCCGAAGCCGCCCGCCTCGCCGCCGAACTCGACCGGCTGAACGGCGAACGGCGCGAGATCGAGGAAGCGGTGCGACTGGCCGCCATGGAAGCGGCCGAGGCGCGCGGAACCGACGCGGCGCTCGCCTGGGCCGCCGCCGACGGCTGGCATCCCGGCGTCGTCGGCATCGTCGCGTCCCGCCTGAAGGAAGCGCTGAACCGGCCGTCCATCGTGATCGGCTTCGACGGCGACGCGGGCAAGGGCTCGGGCCGCTCCGTCGCCGGGATCGATCTCGGCGCGAGCGTGCAGAAGCTGATGGCGGAGGGTCTGATCGAGAAGGGCGGCGGGCACCGGATGGCCGCGGGGCTGAGCCTGACGCGGGACCAGCTCGAACCGGCCATGGCGCGGCTGACGGAGCTGCTGGCCCGGCAGGGCGCGGGAGAGGCCGGCCCGCGCGATCTGCGCCTCGACGGGGTTTTGTCCCCCTCCGCCGCGACGCCCGACCTGGTCGAGAGTCTCGAGGCCGCCGGCCCCTTCGGACAGGGCGCCCCGGCCCCGCGCTTCGCGCTGTCGGACTGCCGCATCACCCATGCCCGCGAGGTCGGCCAGGGCCACCTGAAGATCACCGCGACCGACGGCGCCGCGCGCATCGACGCCATCGCGTTCCGCGCCTTCGACGGCCCCCTAGGCGCCGCGCTGTCAGCCCACAATGGCCAGCTCGTTCACCTCGCCGGACGGATCGAGCTGAACCATTTCCGGGGCGAGACGCGGGTGCAGCTCACGCTCGACGACGCGGCCTTCGCGCAGTGACCAGATTCCCCCTTGCGCGGGCGCGGAGCATTATCTAAACACCGCCCACGCCAAAGAGCGGCCCGTTCGTCTATCGGTTAGGACGCCAGGTTTTCAACCTGGAAAGAGGGGTTCGATTCCCCTACGGGCTGCCAAAAAATTCCTGCAAATTCCTGATATTAAAAGGTAAATTGGCTTTACCATTCGGCGCATCCCCCAGTACATCCCCCACCGCGACGACGGCTGCTCCGTTACTCGCCGGAGCTTGGGACGGGGTTTTGTCGCTACTAGGACGTCTGGCTATGTTGCCGAGAAGAGACGGAATTGAGTCGATGCAGAGACTTCTCGCAGTGTTGCCGTTCGCAATTCTTAGCATGGCAACATCAGCGGCAGCGATTGATATGTGCGGATCTGGTCAGCGCATCACTTGCGTTGTCGACGGTGACACCTTCTGGCTCGATGGTGTGAAGTACCGATCCTTCGGCTACGACACTCCAGAGCCACAGACAAACATTTGCGGCGGTTCTCGCGAGCAGCAGCTTGCCAGTGAGGCGTCACGCCGCTTCATGGAGTTGCTCAACACAACTGAAGTTACCCTCGAGGCACGGGGGGAGGACCGTTACGGGCGCGTCCTAGTCGTCGTCCGCTCCAACGGTGAGGATGTTGCCGACATCCTCGTGGGCGAAGGGCTGGCCCGATACTACCCTGACGGCGAGGAGTTCTGGTGTCAGTGATTGATGCCACGTGAGGGCAGCGGGGGTTTCAACGCGCCCTTACTATCGATCGGATGGCCTTGGCCAGGGCTTCCGCATGCTCACATACAGAGCGACGTCAGACCGACTATCGCTGCTTCGACGGGCCTACGAGGCGTTTGTGTCTGCGCTACGCGACAATGATGCATCCCGGATCTCTGACTAGCGATAGGTCGCTGAAGAGATTGTGCTCAATTCGATCGCCTAGTGATCGAGGCCTTTGCAGGCCGGAATTTCAGCAAGCTCAATCGCCAGCCTCCGAGCGCGTAGAGCCTCCCTTGACCGCCCTCCATGCTTCCAATGCGGATGTGACGGACCGGCCGCATGACCGCCGCGTGCGCCGTGGACCCGGCAGACCCGCCAGCCCCGAACGGCAGGGCATTTGCAGCGCTCCCCGGTCGACTTTGCCAGGGCACGGCAACGGGGCGCGTCACGTAACCGTTGGATCGGGTTCTTGGGGTTAGCGTCGGTTTTCATCCTTACCCCCCGCCTTGTAATTGACATCGCCGACGATGGCCTGGCCGCCGTCCTTCACTTCCACCCGCTCGACCCGGACAACTTGCTGTGCCTTGGCGCGATATTTTTTCAGCTGGTCCATCTGTGAAAGGAACGTGCGGCTCAGACGGGTCATTGAGCGTTCGTAGGCTTCACGCAATTCCGGAGATGCCGCGTGATGCAGCCGGCGGGACATGTTCGTCACCGCCACGTGCGTTGCCGTCATCTGTGTGACCAGCATCCCCTCGACCGCGTCACTCGGCTCCATCTCCACCGCCATCGCAGCCATGAGGTTCATGTATTCTGCGCCGTTCTGGCCCAAAGCATTCAGCGCCGCTGTCAGCAGCAGGTCTGCTGCCTCATTGGTCCTTGTTCCATAGAGGCGTTTGGCTTGGTCTGTGTCGGAGAGGTGAACCTCAACCTGACCTTCGGCCACGACCTCAATCCGCGGCGCCGTGCGGCCGGGAGCCTGATCCGCGAGCGAAGCGTCCGCCGCCGTGACCGCGGAGGATGTATCTGAGCCGTACGCCATAAATGTTATATTATAACACAAACGCGACCCGTTCCAGCTTTCGTATTACACAGACAACTCGTGTTCCGTCGGCAGAACAAGCCGAGCAGCTTCCTCCGATCAAGCGATGACGCGAAGGCAGAGTCTATTACGGAGAAAGCCCATCTGTCGCGCTGCAGCGAATGTCCGCTAAGAGCCCAAAGCGGACATCTTCTGCAGATGCTTGGCGGGCCCGCGCACTGCTCTTGGCCCATCCGATGTCGCAGTCTTGATGCGATGAAGCTATGGATTTGCTATCGCGAACGCCAGCATGAGCACCAAGATCGCTCCGATCCACGATGCCGCGACCCGCCCGCCGATCCGCACCCACGGTTGGTCGATCTGTTCCAGCGCGAGACGCACCATCGCCGCGGACCAGGCGAGTGCGATATTGGCCGCGAACAGGATGCCCAGATAGATGAACACTCCGAGTTCAAAGAGACCATGCCCTTCGAGACTTACGGATGTAACCAGCAAACCGGTTGCCAGAGCCAGAACTGCGGCCTCCGCCCAAACATGACGGCCGAGCACAGCAGCGAGCGCAGCGGTTACGACGCCGACGGCCGTCAGGACCGTGGAGACAGCGGGACCGACAAAGGCACCAAGCACGAGACCAGCCGCCAGTCCGATGAGGAAGAGCGGCCAGACGCGCAGCAGGCCATCCAGGCGCCAGAGGCTCAGAAGAATGCCCAGGGCAAGCGTCGGTAGCAGAAGCGACGGGTAGGTGAATACCACCGACGCGCCTTCCAGGAATTGCGAGTAGTAATCGGCCCCGATCTCGAAAGCGTGCGCTTCAGCACGGCTCGCGGCAAATGTTGCCGCGAGCGGCGATACAAGGACAGCCTTGCGCATGACAGCGTCAGGCGATGCCGAACAGGAAGGCCGCACCCACGGCAGCAATGACGCCACCGGCGCCACGAACCGCCATCTTGCCCTGCTGATAACGCGTCAGGAAGCCGAGGCCGATGCCGAGGAGATGGAGGAGGCCCGTGCCAACCACGAACCCGACTGCGTAGCCATAGGCCGAAAATGCTTCCGGCAATTCCGTTCCATGCGCATGGCCGTGGAAGATCGCGAAGATCCCGACGATGACGGCCGCGACCCAGATCGGCGCTCTCACTGCAAACGCGATAAGCAAGCCGAGCACGACACCGGACAGGGCAATACCCGTTTCGACGGCCGGGAGCGGCACGCCGATGACGCCGAGTGCGCCGCCGACAGCCATGACCAGCGGAAACACGACCGGCAAGATCCAGATCGCGGGCGCGCCGAGAAACGCGCCCCAGAGACCGACGGCGACCATCGCGACGACGTGATCCCAACCAAGGATCGGGTGCCAGAAACCCGACGCAAACCCGGTGTTGATGCCTTCGCCAGTATGGGCTTGGGCTGCAAACGCAATGAGGGTTAGCGGGATTGCGAGCGATAGGGTCGCTGCTGCGGAATTCGGACGGGTCATATGGCACTCTCCAACAATGTTCCGGGCAAGTTAAACTACCTCGGTCACCGGTCAATGCAGGAGGCGATCACCATCGCGCAGGCTAGGTCCGCTTTGTCCGCATCGCTGCCGCTCAGCCGACAGTATCGGAACCGCAACGCTCGCGCCTGCAGCGAAGGTCTGCTCTGAGCCAAAAAGGGACAAATGCTGCAACAGGCGCGAACGACCTCTTTTAGTTGAGCGCGCGCGTTATCTTTATTGTACTTGGCTTCAGCCAGCGTTTGCGACTGGAAAGGCACCCAATGAATAATCTCTCTGCTGCACCCGTGCTAACGAGCGAAAGATTGGTTTTGCGTGGTCCTGAACGGGATGATCTACCGGCGTTCACCCGGTTCATGACCAGCGCCCCATCGATGGAAGCGCAGGGAGAGACCGTCACGGCGGAACAGGCTTGGTTTGGGTTTCTGACTGGAATCGGACACTGGCATTGGCACGGTTTTGGCTTCTTTAGCGTCGTTGAAAAGAAGACAGGACAGCCTGTTGGGCGCGTGGGCTTGATTAAGCATTCCAACTGGCCGGACATAGAGTTGGCATGGCATCTCTTCGAGGAGGGCGAGGGAAAAGGCTTCGCCACCGAAGCTGCAATCGCCGTCAAGAAATGGGCCCGCGAGGAGCTGGGGTTAGATCGGCTATACAGCTACATAGACCGGGAGAATGCTCGTTCGCAGGCCGTGGCGAAGAGGCTAGGTGCCATCACGGACGGAAAACGAGCTCCGCACGAACCTGAGGCGAAAGTTTGGGTTCATGCAATGGAGAACCATTGAGACAGGCTGAACCGGATGTACAAAGCCGCCCTTCGCCAGCATCTGACGAAAGGCAGCGTCGTCCCGCACAGATGACCTCCGACCGCAGCAGGGGTTCGCAATCACGGCGAACGGCGGCTCTGACGGACCGCGCTGCATCATGGTGAGCTGGGACTAAAGGTCCGCTAAGGGCCGTAAGGGGCTGAACCCTCAAGTGCCCTTAGGGCGGGCAAGACACTCCGCAGCATCGTGAAATATCTGCACTCGACGTAATCCACACACGAACAGGCCTTCGTTTGATCAAGTATCCGAGTGAACGCCTTGCTTTGAAGTGCGAACGTCAGCGCTCTCAGTCTCGAGCCGGAACTTGAGGAACGCAGCCCCGTCGTACTCGACCTCGCCGACCAGCCGAGCACCAAGTTTTTGGAGTGCACCAAGCTTCTTTCGAGAGGGTGGCAGAAGAAAAGTCACGAAAGAAATGCGCGCGTCAGCAATGGCAAAGTCGATGGCTTTCCTTGCGATCCGCCTGCCGAGTCCGAAAGCTTCGGGTCGAAGCACCAGTCCGAAATCCCACTCGTCTCCTTCCTTCTGAAAGCCGCCCCAGCCGACATATCTTCCGTTGGCCAGAAACGCCCAATGCCCCAGCCCGTCCCCCGTCCAGCAAGCTTCCTTCATTTGTATGAACTTCGCCGCCATCTCTTCATCCCAAGTAGACCTCAAGAGCGGCATGTGCTCCGCTACTCGCGGATCGGACATGTGATCTGCGATTTTGGTGGGCTCGATCTCCGACAAGCGAACGAAGGCGATCTCAATCTTCAAGATGTTGTCCCCCACGACAAACGTGCGGACAAACATGTCCTACAAAACCGGCTCGGGACCATTTGCAGATCAAGGGTTCCAAGGATGGGTTGTGCATAGTCTCTGTCATCGTACCCGCGCTATCCCATTACTTGGTCTGCATCGCTATGGCGAACTATCGGAAGACCTTCATAGTATTCCACGCCCAACGCCCAGCGCTGTTCGACACGAACGGTATCAGACCCTCAACTCGATATCTGACCTGTTCGCCAAGGAGACGGTGGACCGCATTAGCTACGCTGAGTATGGCGACGAACGTCCGCGTACGAAATGCCGCCGCGCAGCAAGCGTGCCAACTCTGAACGTCCGCTTTGGGCCGATTGCTCATGAGCTTCAAGACATACGTCGTCTTTCCACGGTTCTTTGAACAAGCATGGCTGCGGCGGGCCCACGGCAGGGCAAAGGCCGCGCCTGGAAGAAGTCCGTGCGACCGAAATCCCGCAGCAGATCCGGGAAGTGGAGAAAGCCACCTGCCCGACGCAGCTCGACGGCACGACGCATGATCCAACCGACCAACGAAGTGCTTTGTGTTTTTGCGCAGAAGGCGACGCAGGCCCATCCGCCTGGTCTGATAACTCTCTGCATTTCGCGGATGGCAACGTGCCTCTCTGTGATGGTTTCGAGCGTCCACGCGCAGGTCAAGAGATCGAAACTCGCATCCGGAAAGGGCAGGTTCTGCATCGGCGCGCGAACCCGGCACGCAGGCAGATCGGCGCAAAGGTCCAACATGGCTTGCGACGTGTCGACGACACAGATGCGCTCAGGTGCGATACGGTCCGCGACAAGGCGCCGGATCAGCGCGCCGTTCCCGCAGCCGACATCCAGCATGTCCATGTTCGGCCGGATCAACGCCCGCACCGCGCCCTCCAGCGCCGCCTGGGCCTCTCCACCCGCGTATTTCAACCAACGCCGATGAAGCCTGTCATAGCGCGGTGCGAGCCGGTCATAGACACTGCCTCGGCGGTCGGCCCGTCCGCTGACAGATGCGTCTGATTGGGGACCCAGACCCGGGGCGGGTCTGTGCGGCTGGTCCGTGATGCCATGGTGGGACGCAACCTGTTTCATGACGCGCTCTCAAGTGCACGCGCCAGTGACCGGACCGATCGCCAGGTCTGGGCCTGGCAGATCGGACCGGCGCAGCCTTTCAGGCACAGCAGATCCGGTCCATGCGGCGCCACGGTTCCCCGATTTGCCCGATCCTTCCGGGGGCTGGTCAACTGCCCCTTCCAGCGTCGGCCATCGAAGAACAGACCGGGCAGGATCACGTCGCCCACCTGCCATTGCGGCACGCCCGACGGATCCCAGATCCATACGACTGTCCCGCATCTGGCCGACGCGTCCGCGGCGCAGGGCGCGAACTCGACGATGATCTCGAGACCCGGCGCGGCGTACCGCCCCTGCAGGTCGTCGGCCATGGCTCCGCCCGCGCCCAGCGCGAGGAGCAGGATCGCCAGGACCATGCCAACGCGGAGACTGGACGGTGAGAGAGGCTGGCCGACCCGGCGGAAGGCGTCGAGATAGCCGGGATGCTCTGTCCCCATCCAGCGGTCCCACCAGCTGAAGTAGAAGCCGAGATTTCTGCCGGCATGCGCATGGTGCATGTCGTGATGGGTGACGGTTGTCATCCAGCCGAAAAGCGGGCGCCCGTCACGGCGCGCCGGGAAAATCTCGTATCCGCAATGCGCCAGTGCGTTACGGAACATCATGTGGCTGACGAAGATAAGAAGCGCCAGAGGGTGCGCCGGCAGCACGAGCAGGACGAGGGGCAGGTAGACGCCGTTCACGACAGCCTCGCCGGCATTGAAGCTGTAGGATGTGAAAGGTGTCGGTCGGTGTGACCGGTGGTGGAGCCGGTGGAACCTGCGGTAGATTGGGGGATAGTGCATCGCGCGGTGGGTCCAGTAGAACCAAGCGTCGTGCAGCAAGATCAGAAGCGCGGTGCTGATCCAGAAATACGCGATTCCGTACTCGGCGATGTCGTGATAGATCGCTATCAAGCCCGATCGCTCGCCGAAGGCGATCGTCGTGCCCGCCGCGGCAAAGATCGCCACCGTGCGCAGGCTGGCCAAGACCTCCCTGCAAATCTGTTCCTGCGGGATCGGCCGCTCCCCGATCTTCTGGGCGGCCAGTCGCCGGGAGAGTACAGTATTTATTAGGAGGTAGACACCGCCTGCGCCCAACATGTAGCGCATCAGATCGCCACCGAAGACATCTGAATAGATGGCCGCGATCTGCGTTGTCGCATCGAGGACTGTGGTCATGGGCTCATCCCTTCCGGTTGCTTCGCGCGAAGGGATTGCCGACCGTTGCTGAATGCGCGCACCGATCCCGGAAAACGGCGCAATTCATTCGGGATCAGGGCGAGTCTTTCGGAATCGGCGATGCGCCGGGCGTTGACCGCCGGGCTGGGGTCGCGTCTTTTTGGCGCATGTTCACCCAATGGACCGTCCTGGACCTGTTCTTGCGCGGCGGAGCGATCGCGGTCCTGTCGCTTTGCGCACTGATTTTTCTGCTCGGCCTTCGTCCGACTCGGAAATCGGTGTCGATCGCGGCATTCTGCTTGGTGCTCTGTGCCTATCTCTTGGTGTCCACTCCCGCGATGCCGATCTCATCCAATCCGGTCGGGCCGCTGCTGATCTTGGCGGCCGGGATCGCCCCGGTCCTGGGCTACTGGGCGTCGCTGGAGCTGTTTCTCGACGATGTCGCCTTCGAGTGGTGGCAGATCGCGCTCATGATCGGGGTCGTTATCGCCGCATGGCTGCCCCCATCCGTGCCGCTGACCGAGCCGCTTAGAGGCGCGGCGGTGATCGCGCTTTTCTGCCATCTGCTGCTTGCCATCCTGATGAGTGCCCGCGACGACCTGGTCGAGGCGCGACGGGGCTTCCGGCGCATGTTCCTGCTCGCCGTCATCGCTGTGGTCATCGGGATCACTGCGGTGGAACTGGCGGGCCAAGCGGGTCATCTGCCGGCCTGGGTCTTTGCATTGCAGGCCGCGGTGTTCCTGGCCCTCGCTGCGATGTTCCTGATCTGGGCTGTTCGCCTCTCACCGACGGTCTGGCTGGCCAAACCTGCGGCTGCGGCTCCGTCTGCATCGCATGCGCCCGCCGACACCGCGCTAGCCGCCAAGGCACAGGCAGCGATGGCCGCAGGGCTCTGGCGCGAGGAAGGGCTGACCATCGGCAGGCTTGCCACGCATCTCGACAGCCAGGAACACAGGGTTCGCCGTGCCATCAACACCGTGCTGGGCTTTCGCAACTTCCCGAGCTTCGTCAATGGCTACCGGATCGCCGAGGCCAAGCGATTGCTAGTCGATCCGGACACACTCGACCGGGCCGTGCTGAGCATCGCCTATGACGTGGGGTTCGCCTCGATCGGCCCATTCAACCGGGCATTCAGGGCATCCGAAGGCATGTCCCCCACCGATTACCGCCGGGCCGCGTTTACGCAGGCGGCTGGACAAAAGGCAACTTTTTCATGACCCGACCGGACATCGTCCCGACCCTGTTCACGAACCGGCTTTGCCTCCGCGGTCACAGGCTCGACGACTTCCCCGACAGCGCGGCGATGTGGGCCGATCCCGAGGTCGTCGCATACATCTCTGGCAAGCCGTCAAGCGAGGAGCAGTCCTGGTCGCGCATTCTGCGCTACACCGGCCACTGGCATCACACAGGCTTCGGCTACTGGGTGGTAGTCGCCCGCGACGACGGCATCTTCCTCGGCGAAGTCGGCTTTGCAGACTATCGCCGCGAGACGACTCCGAGCCTTGCCGGAAAACCGGAAGCCGGCTGGGTCTTCTCTAAGGCCGCGCATGGACATGGATATGCGACGGAGGCGGTCGGGGCCATGCTTCGTTGGGCCGACTCGCACCTGAAGCATCCCAAAACGGCTGCGATATTCGATCCGGCGCACACCTCCTCCATCAACGTGGCGCGCAAGACCGGCTTTTCTGGCGAAAGCATCGGGCGCTACGGGGCACGAGAAACGCTCTTCATGGAAAGGAACCGCCAGCCTCGGTGAAACGAAAGTGCGCGGACAGCTTCCAGGTCAGGCTGCTTGTTTTTTGCGATCTGGTCAGACTTCGATTGCTGGCACGCGGTCTTTCCGAGCGTGTCGGGCGTGGAAACCGGGCCGCTTGACATGGGTTGGCCAGCCGACTACGAGGCGCGCAGGCAACAGACGCCTGCCGCCCGCCGACATCCTGTCACGGTGAAGTTCTGTGAGTTGACACGATCATCGTCATCCTCGGCATCTGTCGCGCGGATGGTAATGCGGGCCCCGTCCATTCCTTGCGCGACCTGAGCCGGAAGGAACACGGGGTCATGTCGTCTCAATCGAATACATTTCTGAGTGGGCCTCTTGGCCCCATTTATCTGCGAACGGCGCTTCCGATCATCTTCGTGATGGGCATGAACGGCTTGCTCGCCGTGGTCGACGCCCTGTTCCTCGGGCATTTCGCAGGCGCTGATGCGCTTGCCGCCGTCACGCTGATGTTTCCGCTCTACTTGCTGATCGTGGCGCTCGCGACGCTGGTGTCTTCCGGCATGTCGAGCATCCTTGCCCGCCAGCTTGGCGCCTGGCGGGTGAACGAGGCGCGCGCGACGTATTCCGCGGCGCATGGCCTCGCCGTCTTCATAGGCCTCATCCTGATCGCACTCTTCCTGGCCTTCGGGAAACCGGTCGCGCTCCTCGCGGCCGGCGGATCCGAAGACCTCGCTGCGATGGGGCTCACCTACCTGCGCATCATGGTCTTCGCCGCGCCCTTGATCTTCGTGCTGTCGGTCAACTCCGACGCTCTGCGCAACGAGGGGCTGGTGATGTTCATGGCCGCGATGAGCCTGCTCGTCTCGCTCGGCAACATGGGCTTCAACTATGTCCTGATCGGCCTCCTGGACATGGGCGTGGCGGGGTCTGCCTATGGCACGGCACTGGCACAGGCCCTCGCTCTCACCATCGTCCTGAGCTTCCGCGTCTTCGGCGAAACGGGTTTGCGCCCGTCCGCGCTCTGGCACCATTCGCCCCTGTCGGGATGGCGGGGCATCCTAACGCTCGGCGCGCCGCAAAGCCTCAACTTCCTCGGGCTCGCACTGGGTTCGGGTGCTATCATCGCGGCACTGCAATGGGTGGACGCCCCCGACTACGACGCAACCGTCTCAGCCTACGGCATTGTCACACGGCTGATAACATTCGCGTTCTTGCCCCTCTTGGGTCTGGCCCATGCGATGCAGACGATCACGGGCAATAACTACGGCGCAGGCGCCTTCCATCGCAGCGACGCGAGCCTTCGGACAGCGGTTATCGCGGCCTTCGGCTATTGCCTGTCGCTGCAGATCGGCATGACGTTCTTCGCAGCGCCGATCGGTGCGGCCTTCGTATCGGACCCGGTCGTCATCGGAGAAGTCGCGCGCATTCTGCCTGTGATCTCGGCGGGGTTCTTCGCTGCCGGGCCGCTGATGATGATCGCCATGCACTTTCAGGCTATTGGAGATGCGGGGCGCGCGGCAATCCTTGGCCTCTCCAAGCCCTATTTCTTCTCCATGCCGCTGACCTTTGCATTGGCCGGGTCATTGGGTGAGCCCGGTATCTGGCTCGCAGCGCCTTTCGCGGAAGTCTTGCTTGTCGGGCTGACGGCCCTCGTCCTGGTGCAGGTCGCTCAGACTCGATCCCTGCGCTGGGGACTTTTTACCGCAGCCGGGGATGTGCGGGCATGACGCAAGGTCTTCCGTCGATCGCCCAAGCGAAGCGGGAAGCGAAGCGGCTACGCGGAGCCCTCGCCGAACAGGGCCAGGCGATCAGCCATGCAAAGGCGCTCGAGCATATCGCACACCAGCATGGATTCCGTGACTGGAACGCGTTTTGCGCCAAGATGCGCGACCACCCGGCAAGAGCATGGACGGCCGGTGGACAAGTGACTGGACGCTACCTGTCGCAGCCCTTTGCCGCGACTGTGCTTGCGGCCGACCAGATCAGTCCCGGGTGGTTCCGGCTGGTGCTCGAGCTCGACGAAGCAGTGGACGTAGTACGCTTCGACAGCTTCTCGAACCTGCGCAAGCAGATCCGGGTAGATGTGGGCCCCGACGGGTATTCGAAGGAGCGGACCTCGGACGGGAGGCCGCACATCGAACTTGATCCATAAGGCCTTCCATCAAGCTTCAAGAAATGCGCAGGGGAGCTAACCGACATCGTCTTCACAAACATCGCCGTAATGGACTTCTGTTCGGCGGGCCAAGCCGTGCAGGCATCGGCACGGGCGGTCGGGCAGATGTCCGCGTCGACCGCCCAAAAAAGAGCCGTCGAGCATGTTTCACACTACTGTTTCGGGGACCATCTCGCTGCAGATGGCACAGCGTTAAACGCGGCGAAGGCGGAGGCTTTCGCCGAACGCTTCAGGCAGAAGTGTTGCACGAGCGCTCAGTTCTACGCCGTTGCTTCGCGCTTCCGCTAGGTAACTGCTGTTTGTCTTGAACGCTTTCTGCGATGTGAAGCCATGAGAATTTCGCCTACTGAGTTTACCGCGCTCGCCTCACGCCAAAGCTTTGGTTTAGCGAGAATTTTGCGCCCCACCCGGGGTGACATCGACGCATGGGGAAAGGCATCGCTCGCCGTTCGCTGGATTGGATCTGGGACGTTCCCGAAATCAGCCCCGTCTCCTACGACTAGTGACATCGCTGCAGACCGTAGCCTCCACGCGGTAACCAGGATCGGCGAAGCATTCGCCACGGGAATCTGTGCAAAGCTCTACGATAGCGCGTTCGTTGACAGTGAGCTTCGGCTGGCGAGTTTCGAAGAGTCGCTCTTTCTACTTATTAAGGGTTACAAGGTGCGACTTGGGATGACGGGAAAAACCCTGTGGGCGGGGGCCGGTGCTATTGCCACTCGGACCGGACAGGTCGGCCTCGGTTCCTTCGCCGCGCCGTCAATCTCTGAATTATTCATCAAAGCTCGGCGCTACGAGACCGGCGACTTCTCCGTTCATGGAACGATAGATGAGGCCATCCACAAGTTGAACGCCTGAGCGTAGTCCTCGCGGCTTGCGACCCCGCAACGGTTGCCTGCGGCCCTCTAGCGGAAAGTGTGGTCGGTCGCCATTCCCCCTCGCAAGGGTGCAGCTCAACCCGCTTGGATACCGTACAGGGAGAGGTCAACTAAGGTACGAGGGCAAAACTCTTGGCTTCGCTCGAAAGCGCTGTTCTTAAGCTCTCAAAGGAATTAGCTTTGAAGAGTAGACCATCTCCGACGCGCCTCCTTTTCATTTCTATTGCTTGCGGCTTATTCAACCCGGCCTTTCATATCCGGAATCTTTTGGACTGCGCTCCTTAAGCTATTGTAGAGGTCTCCATTTGATTTAATTTCTCCATGTTCAATAAGCTTGTAGAGATCGGAACGCGCGTCATTCAGGAGGATCATGTTCGCGTGATTTCTTTCGCGTGCAACCAAGGCAGTCCAAGTGCCGAACAAAAGACCGGTCACCCCAATGGCAATTGATCCGATTCCTGCATGAACGCTTATTTCAAAAATGAGAACCGCTGCTCCCATCCCGATAAGCAGTCCAGAAAAGAAGAACCTGACGCCCGTCCGCTTCATGCCTTTCCTAGGTTAGCGCAAGTTCTTTTTCTTGTCGCTGCTCATCTAGACAAGTCGTCAGAAAAAATTTCGTGGATGTCTTGTTATGTGGGCGTCCGGCGCTGCGATGTGTTGGCTCGGCGTAGCCAAGTCGTCCGGTCCTGGTCTTGCCACATGATTGGCCTTGGCTTGCTATCGGGATCACGTGCAACCGTTGACATGAGTGCCCAAGTCCCATGTTCCAGAGCTTAGGGCAATACGCTATGGCTATGCTCGGCTAAGACAGCCTGCAGAAGACGTTGTCCTTCAAGGGCCCGTCGCACCGCATCGCATCGAAACGTTCTCCGCTGCGATTGTCCAAGCGCCATGAGCGGCGCCGGGTCGGTGAACTTTAGCACCTTGGTTCTCCTACCTCACCTATGTTGCGGAGTTTTAGTGCTTCTCGCCACTCGGTCCGCTCCACGACGCCGCCCCAATGCGAGAAGACCTAACGGACGTTATCATCCAATGTTTCGCCGAAATAACTTGTATATTCTGCGAAGATCCGAAGTCGCTGCATCCCATGTTAGCATCTTAGAGTTTTGATATGCGGCATGCTGCATTCTTCGCCTGAGGTCTGGTTCAAGTACCAATCGACGCATTTGCCCTACCAGGACGTCGACATCTCCCGGATCATGCTGGAGTCCCTCGACTCCGTCCGTCATCCACGCACCCGCCGCTCGTGAAACGAGGAGTGCACAGCCAGCTCCTTGCGCGTCATACGTCACAAGTGCACTGCCCTCTTCAATTGACGGAAGAACTAGGACATCAGCTGCCTCGTAAATCGGCTTCAAATCACTAACGAAGCCACGTATTTCGACATTCGGATGATTGAGTTTCTCCGCCAGAGCTTCCCGATAACCCTCGGAAAACCGACCGACTATGATGAACTTTGATTTGTCCGAGATTTTCGACTTATGCCAAGCATCCAAGGCATAATGTAATCCTTTGCGAGGTTCACAACTCGCGACAAATGCAAAAGTGACTAGGCTGCCCCGATTTCTTTGAGGCTCGATATCGTAGCGATCAGGATCGAAACCGTAGCGCTTGATTGCCAGCCGATCAGCCGCCACTCCTCTCTCTACGAATGTTTCCACGGCGAATTCCGAAGGTGCAAGGACCAAGTCAGCGATGGCATATTCTCGTGCCTCGGCCTTGATCCGATCGTCGTCGCGGGCATGAGTTCCCGTCAGGGGCACACCTAGCTTTTGATGCTCTCGCTCCACGACCTCCATTGCATACTGCGTATGTGTATTCGGAGCCTCTCGAACTGCGAGTGTCCCACGAGCCTTTGCGGCCCGCAGTGAAAAATAACAGCAACCAGGCCATGTATGCACAACATCATAGCCCTTACGGTCAAACCGAATGGTCCGAGCGACAATTCTGTCATGCAAAGTGAAGAGGCGCTTCTGTCCAACGAGCGATACCGGGGCGCGAAATCGCCCCCACTGAAACGTCTTTATTAGTCTGACATCGGGTGGGAAAGCTATGGCTCGGCTGCTCGCTGCGATGACCGTCACGTCGCATCCCAACCGACTGAGTGAAGTTATCTGTTGTGCCGCGGCATAACCGATTCCGGCAGCCCCAAGCACATGACCGAAGCTGTAGAGAACCCGCATAATCAGTTTTCTAGTTTAAGATACATCGAACTGCGGAAATGACATTCTCAACGTCACCCGCAGAAAGCTTTGCGGAGATGGGTAGCGAACAAATCTGTCGGCCGACCTGCGTCCCGATGGGCGTATCTTGCGGAGACCAGCCGAGCTCTTTCTGGTAGTATGGCTGTTCGGCCATACAGGTGTAGTGAACTCCAGTGCCAATCCCGGCCTTCGTCATCGCCATGAGGAAATCATCTCTTGATATTCCACAAACCTCTTTATCCAACTGAATGGTATAAAGGTGGTAGGCATGCTCCATGTCCTCTTCAATGGGTGCTGGTAGGACAATAGGTAAATTGGCAAATGCTGAGCTATACTGATACCAGATACTTTCGCGAGCTGCGCGAAATCGGTTGATCTTTTTTAGTTGCTCAATTCCAATTGCTGCCTGGATATCGGTCATGTTATATTTGAAGCCGCGCTCGATAACCTGGTAGTGCTTATAGCCTTCATCAGAAAACCGCTTCCAAGCGTCCTTCGACATGCCGTGAAGCGCAAGAACACGGCACCGCGCAGCATCCGCTTCGTTTCGGCATAGGATCATCCCGCCTTCTGCGGTCGTGATATTCTTGGTGACGTAAAAACTAAAACACGAGAAATCGCCAAATGTACCGGCCGGCTGGTTCCGGTATGTTGTCTCGATCGCATGCGCGCAGTCTTCGATGACGATAAGGTCATGGCGGCGAGCGATATCCATGATTGCATCCATTTCGCAGGGTCGACCCGCAAAATGCACAAGTAGAATGGCGCGCGTATTCTCTGTGATCTTGCTCTCAATTTCTCTAGGACAAATGTTGAGTGTCTCGCCGTCGATATCTGCCAGAACCGGCTTCAATCCAGCATGTAGTATTGCGTTTACTGTCGCGCAGAATGTCAGAGGAGTCGTGATTACTTCATCACCATCAGAAAGATCTGCGGCGATCAAAGAGATGTGTAGTGCTGCAGTACATGAATTCAGTGCTACCGGGTAACCCGAACCACCCTTGAAATCGCTAAACGCATCTTCAAAGGCTGCCGAGCGTGGCCCAGAACCAATCCAGCCACTCCTCATAGTCTCCACAACCGCGTCGATTTCTTCTTGTTCCAGCACGGGTGCGCCAAAAACAACAAAGCTGTCACTCATCAAATCCACCCCCGTATTTCCTTGGCCAGCCGCGCACGAGTTTCTTGGCCTGAACACGACGCCTGTAAGCAGCAGGTCAGCAAACCCGCCACTTATACCGAATACCTGGCCCTAGTCCAAACAGATTCTGCGGATTCGGTCAGACTCTTGAAGTTGAGTAAACAGTTATTGGAATGGATATCGACTGTGCACCCATTGTTGCTCACCGAGCATCTCGAAAATCTGCTTTGTCCGCATTTCTGACGTTCAGCCGCCTGTCTCGGAACCCACAACGCTCGCGCCTGCAGCGAAGGTCTGCTATGAGCCCATAGCGGACGTTCAACGTTAGAACTCGTTCACTCAAGAGCTCCTCATAAGACCGATCGTCAGCAAACTATCCAATCCGACTTCGCCCAAGAAGTTCCGGTACGCGAATGTCCGAACTCTTCAAGATCCAAGTTTGAAGTTAAGAACTTCGTCACCTGCAGTGTCATTTCTGCTGCGCATCCACAAAGCTTCTGCCAGTCTTTTCGTTCGCCGAGCCGATCAAGTCATTTTATGGCGCGAATCCCATTAACAATGGAGTCGGCATTCCACTCTACAATCATGTCCGACTTTGCCATAACTGCGATTGGCATTTCTTTCCGGTCCTTTGGTCTGACGCCAAGAATTGGTTTCCCGATACTTTTTGAAAAGTCGAGCTCGAACTGGACCCAATCACTGTAGTTGACCCACATCTCGCCCAAGATGATGACACATTGGGCCGCACGGATCTGATCGCGGAGTTCATCCCTAATTTCGACAATCGAATGGTGCCGAAACGCTGCAGCCTGGGGTTCGGAGCAATTCGTCCATCTGAAATGCTCTCGTGAACGCAAAAGTGCGACCAGTGACATGTACGCATCGCTGTAGTCGAGCGTATGGCTGATGAAGAGCTTGGTACGCATTCTGCGCGGCGAACTCCAGGTTGGCAATTGAGACCAGGGCGTTGAGTATTGTGTCCATCAGGGGACAGCCGAATTCGCACCGCCGGCCCTCGCCGGACCAAGCCGGCAAGTTGGGATTTGTTCAAGATCGAACGCCGGTTTCAAGCACATCTTCGCGACACCTGCGTGCCCAACGGGCATCTGTCTGTCGCTAAAGTGGTTCGGTTGATGAGATCATCCAATTAATCCCCCAACGATCTCGCAGTGTGCCGAACCCTGGCGTCCAGAATGTTCGACCGAACTTTGTTCGCACCTCTCCTCCCTCTGAGAGAGCCTTAAACACGGATGCTGCGCCGGCGGTCGTAGGGACGTCGAGCGAGATGCTGCAACCTTGCATCACGGGCGTACCACCGATGATGTCATCCGACGCGAAGAGGCGGCCGCCATCGGGCAAGCTCAATTCGCAATGCATAACCCAATCTGCTTTGGCCTCTGGCAGATCCGGAATTGGCTGGTCGGCCGCTGACATCATGGCGGTGACCCGTCCAGCCAAGATCTGCGCGTACTGCGTCATGGCCTCGCGGCAGCCTCCTTGGAAAACGAGATATGGCGTAATCGACATTTCCGAGCCTCATAGTTGTCGGGGCCCTACCATACCAGAGACAGGGCGGTGTCAGGAGGTGTCCGGATGGTCCGCGCAGCTGACCTTTGCGCTCCGAGCGGGGTGCCTCGTCGCTCTCCCGTCT
>WVSN01000008.1 GCA_015689705.1 Rhodobacterales bacterium HKCCE3408 | reverse complement strand
GGTCTCGACGCCCGCCTGCGACAGGGCCGAGGCGAGGTCGTCGGGGCCGAGCGGCGCGAGGCGCAGCGTCCGGCAGCGCGAGCGGATCGTCGGCAGGATGCGCGCGGGCTGGTGGCAGACGAGGAACAGCGTGGCGCGTGCCGGCGGCTCCTCGAGCACCTTCAGCAGCGCGTTCGCGGCGGCGGTCGTCATTTCGTCGGCCGCGTCGACGATCACCGCCCGCGCGCCGCCATCGCCGGCCGAGAGCTGGAAGAAGCCGCGCAGGCGCCGGGTCTCGTCGATGGTGATCTCCCGGTAATGCTTGCCGGTCTTCTCGTTCAGGCCGCGACGGAGCAGGAACAGACGCGGCTCGGACAGGGCCGCGACGCGGCGGGCGACCGGATCGGCCGGGTCGGTGTCGAGGCTGTCGGGTGCGCCGAAGAGCCCGCCGCCCGGCTCGGTCGCGAGCAGGAACCGCGCCATCCGCCAGGCCAGCGTCGCCTTGCCGACCCCGCGCGGGCCTGTGAGCATCCAGGCGTGGTGCAGCCGGCCGGAATTGAACGCCGAGAGGAAGTCCGCCTCGGCCGCGCCATGGCCGAACACCCGTGGCGTCAGCCTGGGGTGCGGGACGCCGGGAATGGCGTCGGGTTCGGGGATCTCGGTGTCGGGCGCGCTCATCTCAGGCGCGGTCGTACCGCGGCAAGGATGGACTCGGCAACGTCCGCTTCGGGCTTCTCGGCGTCGATCAGGACGCAGCGGTCGGGAAATTCGCGGGCGAGCGCGCGGAAGCCGTCGCGGAGCCGGGCCTGGAAGTCGAGGCCGAATTCCTCGTACCGGTCCTCGCCCGAGCCGCGCGCGAGGCCGCGATTGAGCGAGACCTGCGGATCCATGTCGAGGATCAGCGTCAGGTCGGGGTCGATGCCGATCACGCGGTCATGGATGTCGTCGACCAGTCCGCGCAGATCGCCGCGCGTCGCGCCCTGGTAGATGCGCGTGCTGTCGGCGAAGCGGTCGGTGACGACGACGCGGCCCTCGGAGAGGGCCGGGCGGATGACCTTTTCGAGATGGTCGCGCCGCGCGGCGGTGAACAGCAGGATCTCGGTCTCGGGCGACCAGCGGTCGGGATCGCCCTCGACCAGCAGCCGGCGGATCGCCTCGGCCCCCGGCGCGCCGCCGGGTTCGCGCGTCAGGGTCACGGCATGGCCCTCGGCCTCGAGCGCGGCGGCGAGGCGCCGGCCCTGCGTCGATTTCCCCGACCCGTCAATTCCTTCGAGGCTGACGAACAGCCCGGTTCCGGCCATCAGCCGGCGCCCAGGTCCGCCGTGCGGCCGACGATCTCGCGCAGGACGACGCCCGCGGCGGTGCGCATCCGCACCATGAAGCCGCCACGGGGGACGTCGGAGACGGTCACCAGCGGCACGCGGCGCTCCTCGAACCCCTCGGCGCGGATCACCAGCGCCCCGACCTCGGTGCCGGCCGTGATCGGTGCCTGCAGCGGTCCGTTGTAGATCGCCTCGGCCTCGATTTCGCCGATGTCCTGAAGCGCGGGCAGCAGCATAGTCACGTCTTCGCCCACGGCCAGCCCGACCGAGGCGACCTGGCCGAGGAATACCTCGGCCTCGGCGACTACGGTGCCCTGGGCGACGATCTCGCGTTCGGCGAACTGGCGGAAGGCCCAGTTCGCGATGCGCTCGGCCTCCTGCGCGCGGCCGGCGACGGTGTCGAGACCGGTGATGACGAAGGTCACGCGCCGGTCGCCCTGCACGGCCGACCCGACGAGGCCATAGCCGGCCTCCTGCGTGTGGCCGGTCTTCAGCCCGTCCGCGCCGATATTCATCGTCAGGAGCGGGTTGCGGTTGAACCGGTTGTCCGGCGCGCGGCCGTCATAGGGAAACTCGGTCTCGGCGAAGTAGGAGTAGTATTGCGGGAACTCGGTGATCAGACGTTCGGCCAGGATGCCGAGATCGCGCATGCTCATGACATGGCCCGGCGCGGGCCAGCCGTTCGAGTTGCGGAAGGTCGAGTTGTTCATCCCGAGCTGGCGCGCGCGATCGGTCATGAACTGGCCGAAGCCCTCCTCGGTCCCGTCGGGCGACAGCGCCTCGCCGAGAACGCAGCTCGCGTCATTGCCGGAGAGAACGACGACGCCGCGGATCAGGTCCTCGACGCTGGGCCGGTCCTGGGTGTTCAGGAACATCGTCGAGCCGCCGTAATCCATGCAGTGCTGGCTGACCGGGAGCACGGTGTCGAGCGTCATGCGGCCATCGGCCAGCGCTTCGAACGCCATGTTCAGCGTCATCAGCTTGGACATCGAGGCCGGCGGCAGCGGCAGGTCCGCATTGTGGTCCAGCAGGACCTGCCCGGTGTTGTGGTCGACGACGTAGGCGGCGGTGGCCTCGGTCTCGAACCCCTGGGCCGCGGCGGCCCCGGCAGACAGGATCAGGAAGGCGAGGGCGCGGGCGGCTGCAGTCATGTGCGTCCTTCAGTCGGTCACGTAGTAGGCATCTCCGTAACCCAGACCCTGGACGGTTTCCAGCAGCGCCTCGCGCTCGGCGGAGGTCCGCGCAGGCCCGACGACGATGCGCCAGGTGGCCCGGTTGCCGCTGTCATCCATGCGGACCGTCGGCACGATGCCGGCGGCGCGAAGCTCGTCCGCCGCGGTCTCGGCGTTGGTCTCGCCGGTGAAGACGGCGACCTGGACATAGGGCCGCTCGAGACTGCCCGAGGCCGGTGCCGGAGCCGGCGAGGCGACCGGTGCGCTGGCCGCGATCGGCGCGGTGGCGTCCGGCAGCGCGTCGGCCGAGGCCAGTTCCATCGCCTCGGCGCTCGTCCGGGCGGTGTCGGCGGCGATCTCGGCGGCGTCGAGGGCGGCTTCGGCCGCGGCGATCGTCTCGAGCGGCAGCGTCGTCGGGGTCTCGGCCGGTGCGGGGATGGCCGCTGCGGCGATATCGGTGGTCGCGGCCTCGGCCGGGGCGGCTGCGGGCGCATCGGGGATCGGCGTCGGCGCGTCCAGCGCGGCTGCCGCGATCGAGGCGGGCAGGGCGGTGGCCGCCGGCGCCGTCTCGCCGCCATCGGTCGCGGTGGCTTCCGGCGGCGGGGCGGGAATGTCGAGCGGCTCGGGCTCTTCGCGGGTCCGGAGCGCCACCACCTCGAGATCGGTCGGCGTGCCGGCGATCATGTTGATTGCGGCGGCCGCGTCCGAGGAGACCTGGAAGGCGGGTCCGGGCAGGTCGCGTTCGCGCCGGAAAAGCGCGCCGACGACTTCCTGGCCGTTCGCGGTGTTGCGGATCAGGACGCGCTCGGGGTCCTCGGCTTCGGCATGCGCCACCCAGACGCCGCCGAGCGAGGGTCGCCCGTCCCAGAGACCCGGTTGCTCAGCGTAGAACACCTCGGGCGACTCCACGTCGCGCTCGACCATCCGGGCCGGGGAGGCCTGCGTCACCGCGCTGTCCGCGCGCGAGGCCGCCTGCCGGAAGGGAAGTTCGAAGCCGTTTTCGCAGCCCGCCAGGGCGATCGCCGTGGAGGCCAGAATCGCCGCGCGCGTCAGTGGATGGAACTGCCACATCCGTGTCATTGTCGTTATCCCTGCTCCAGGGCGAGCCGGCCAGTCTTACCGCCTGTGGCCGATGGCTCGCTTGTGTCATGCCTCGTGTGGCGCAGCTTGGTGAGCGCCTTGCGAGACAAGATACAGCGTTCGGAGCCATCTGAAAAGCCATAGCGCAAAGATGTCCGCCGCACTGTGCCCCGCTTCCCGAATCGCGTGCCGGCGTCTACCAGTCTGACGGGCCGGAGGAGTGGCCGAGCGGTCGAAGGCACCGGTCTTGAAAACCGGCGTGCGCGAGAGCGTACCGTGGGTTCGAATCCCACCTCCTCCGCCAGCTTGCCGCCGAGAAAGCGTTCTCTCGATCCGGCTGCGGCCGGATTTTCTCGTTGTTTTAGAGGGTTGTGCAGGAAGGGCTGTGTACCGGCCGCTGCGCCAGGGGCCAGGAAGCGGTCTCTCGGGGCCGGTATTCTCCGGACCTCATGACTGCGCGGATTGCTAGCCGGCGTCCTGCAAAGTCGGGCCTTGTCTGAGCGCGGTTCTGAGCATCAGGGCGATGACAAGAACCGTGATGCCCCAACTGATCCAGACAAAGGCTGTCGGCCAGGGATCGAAACGAACCGTGTAGAATGTCGGAGGATAGCTCAACAATCTGAGTGGGATGTCGGTGTACCAGAAGCCCCACCAAGCTATCAGGAAAAGGCTCAGGAACAGCACCGCCAATCCACGCCAAGAACGGACGCTGGTCACTAGAGCGCGGGTTCCTTTCAAACATTCGACGACTGGTCGCGTCCCAACCCAAAGTCCCGTCGCGACAAGAAAGGCGGCGATGCCCCAGTGGGCATTGCGGATCATGAACAGCTGACTGCACGTTGTGCTCAGCGGATTTCCCTGCAGCAGCCGGCTCCACGGGCAGGCGATGTCGGCGAACACGCCTGCCGCAGCTCTGTCACTGTTGGTCAGGATCACGAGCGCGGCACCGAGTTCGGGTATCGTGAACACGATCGGCTTGAAGCCGCGATGATCGCCCGACTTTCGCGCAACCAGAGTGCCTGTGCTGCTGTCGAGATTATAGCCAAGGCCAACCATGCTTTCATCGTCGGTAAACGGGAATGGCGAGAAGGTCTCAATGACCGATGGCGTTGAAATGATGCCTCGCCCCGGTGGCTCACCGCTCGGCCCGGTCATGCCGGCGGCCAGGAATCGCGCCAGATCTCCCGCAGTGGTCAACAAGCCGCCCGGTGCAGAGGTCGGATGTTCGTAATGCGGAAGCGGGTTCCCGAACCAGTCATGGCCCGTGGCGGCGCGGTCCCGAAGCTCCGGCGTCCATTCAAAGCCGCTGGATGTCATTTCCAGTGGCTCGAGTATCTGTGCCTGCATGTACTCCGCGAAGGGTGCTCCAGTGATGTCCTCGACAGCCATTTCCAGCAGGGCATAACCCTTTGAGGAATAGCGGTATCTCTCGGCTGGCGGAAACGCCGCTTCGATCCGCCCGCCTTCCAGACCTGTACCGTCGGCAGCCTCCCGGAGGGTCGGAACGTCCTCTCCCGGCTCCACGCCAGGATCTCCGCCGAAGTTGATACCGGCAGCGTGCGCAAGCAGCCGGCGGGCAGTGACCCCGGAATGGTCGAACGGTGACGGGGGAAGTGACCAATGAGAAATGAAGGTCTCGATTGGCGCATCGAGGTCGAGTAGCCCCTGCTCCGCAAGGCGAAGGATCGCCCAGGCGGTGACCGGTTTGGCGACCGATGCGGCTTCGAACACGGTATCCGGTGTAACAGGCGCCTGCGTGCCTGTGTCCGCGATCCCGAAACCCGCTTCCCAGACAAGGTCGCCGCCAAGAACCATGGCAACCGCGGCTCCCGGGACGTCGTGCCTCTCGATGGCTGCCGGAACTGCCGCCTCTACTGTAGCGATCAATGCTGCATGGGTTCTGGCGCCCTCCTGAGATCCGGCAGGCATGGCCAGGACGCCGAAGGCCAGGGCAAAGAGACCGTGGCGCCACCGGGCCGTTCTCATCACTGCGCCGGCAGTGGGTCGCGCGTGGCGGGCATGTCCTCTTCCGTGACGCCCGACAGGAGGTAGAGCCCGACGAGAAGGTTTGCCGTGGCGATCGCCAGGTGGATGCGGACGTCGACCGGTTCATCGACGAACGGGCCTGCGGTGCCAGAGGTCAGGTAGATGTAGTCAGCCAATGCGTGCAGGAAGATCAACGGAAGCAGGTTCCCGGTCCTGAGGAAGAGTGCGCCGTAGAGCACCGCGAAGCCAAACGTTGCACCAAACTTGTCGATCCATTCGATCGCCGAGAACTCCTCGAAGAATCCGTTGGTGAGGTGTCCCGCGCTGAAAATTGCGGCTGCGACCAGCACCGCTCCCCACCTGCCGTAACTTAGCAGGACCGGAACCGCGATGCCGCGCGCAAAGCCTTCCTCACTCACGCCGGTCGCCAGAAGCGCGAAGAAATAGAACAATAACCAGCCAGTAGCGATCTGGACGTTTCCGTAGAGAAGCGCCGGAAGAAACAACGCAAGCGAGGGATAGATCAACAAATGGACATTGCGCACCCGTCCGGTGAGCCCGCTCATGCGCCACCAGCCCATGGCACAGATGAACCACAGGATGAACAACGACTGGACGGTCGGGATGATCAGGCGCAGCGGGGTCAGTTCGATCCCGAGGACCCTTGTGGCCACGATGAAAGGAAGTGCCAGAACCGGCTGCAGGATCGCCAGAGCGACGACGAAGAGAAGCGGATAAGTCTCGGCAAAGGCGCGGAGTCTTGACATGGCTTTCTCTCGAAAGGGCCTGCCCAATTACGAAACGATGCGTTTCGATTTGATTCTTGTCAAGTTTTGCGAAATGGCTTCAAATTGCCATTCTCTCAGCAACCAGAACCTCTCGCATGCAAGTTGACCGAGCAAAGCGTGGCCGACCGCGCAGCAATCAATCTCGCGAAGCAATCGTCGACGCCGTGCGCCGACAGCTCTTGAGTGGCGGGTATGATCGCTTGACGTTGGAGGCGGTGGCGGCTGAGGCCGGCGTCAGCAAGGCAACCATCTATCGTTGGTGGAAATCCAAGGGCGAGCTCGTTCTGGACGCCGCCGCGGACGATATTTCCATCGGTCTCGTCCCTGAAACGAACGAACCGCGCGCGGACGTGGAGGAGGCCATAGGCCAGCTCGTGAATACATTTTCCAGGCCGCTCGCCTCGATAGTCATATTCGCCGCAATCTCGACCGGGGGAAACGACCCCGTCATGGCCAAAGTCTTCCGCGACAATTACGTCTATCCGTGGCGCGCGTCGGCCGCGGTCGCATTGGCGCGTGCACTCCCAAACGGAGAGGATTCCGCAGAAGACGTTCAGTTCCTGCTCGATGTCATTGTCGGAACGGTGTTCCAGAGAACCCTGGTGCTCAAGGAGCCGAACACCTTGGGATTGAAGGACAGGCTGATGGCCCTCGTCCTTGCGTAGTAAATATCTGCGCCGCCGTTCGGTCATTCCGGTGCCTCGGACTTCGCCAGTCCGATGAAGAGCACCGCATGTGAAATGCATATTCACGTCTGCGTCGGGCTCCTAGCAGACCTTCTCTGCGCCGCCGACCAGCATCCGCGTGGGCCGCTGAAGTCGTGCCGCCGTTCCCGTCGATCCGCAGCGCTGCCAATTGTCCAAGGGTCTGAGGACGGTTTGGACTGACGTCGGTCTGCGTCCTGGGGGGTGTCAGGGATGCTCAGGAGTGACGATCTCAAACGGTACTGTCCGCTGGCCTTTTTCGACTAGCCCGCCTTTGCTCTCTTCCAACATGCGCCCGAGAATCCGTCGCGAAGTCCAAGCCATCGGGCTCAGACCACCGCGTATCTGCAATGGGCCGGCCTGATCATGTCCCGCCTGTCAGGGGTCCGGGCCGGCCCATACATTGATCAAGATCCAGGCCGCCACGCCCTTCGTTCAGGTTCCGCGTCAGGTCACGTAGCGGGTGAAGGCCGCCGTGGACGCGCGTGCGCGCCAGTCGGTGACGACGTTCACCACGGCCGTTCGCCCGCCTGCCACGACGTCCAGCGCCAGCCGCAAGGCCGGAACGATGTCGTCGGGCGTCTCGACATAAGACCCGTGCGCGCCGAGCGCCTCGGCCAGCCTGTCGTACCGCGTATAGCCGAGATCGCGGCCCGGGCGCTCCCGCTCGGGGTCCCCGGTCCAGCCGCCGTTCAGGCTGATGACGACCAGAACCGGCAGGCGGTGCCGCACCAGCGTGTCGATCTCGAGCGCGTTCATGCCGAAAGACCCGTCGCCATGGAGGACGACCACGGGGCGGTCGGGGCAGGCGGCCCTGGCACCGAGGCCCAGGGGCAGGCCCACGCCCATCGTGCCGAACGTCCCGGAATTGAGCCTGTGCCGCGGCAGGTAGGTGGGGATGACCTGCCGGGCGAAGTTCAGGATCTCCTGCCCATCGACGCAGAGGATGGCATCACGCGGCAGCACATCGCGAAGATCGCGGCAAAGCCGAAGCGGATGAATCGGGACAGTGGTATCGGCCAGTTTCTCTTCCTGGCCCGCGGTTTTCGACGCGTTGCGGCCGCGGAGCCGGTCGCGCCACGCCGCGAAGGTGTCCCGCGTGATCCTGTTTGCGGTGGCTTCGGTCAACTGGGCGAGGGCCGTCTTAAGGTCGGCGACGATGCCAACCGCAAGCCGGCGCGGCGACGTGGCAATTTCACCGGCGTCGATATCGATCCGGACAAGAGCTGCCGTTTCGGCGAAACGGGGCGGCGCGGCATGACCGATCATGTAGTTCATCCGCGTGCCGAGGATGACGACGAGATCGGCCTCGGAAAAGGCGGCGCCGCGCGCGGTGAGGTAGCAGAATTCATGATCCTCGGGAATTGCTCCGCGGCCCTGTGGCGTTGTGTAGAACGGTATCCCGGCGGCCTCGACGAAGGCGGCGAGTTCGGCCTCGGCCCCGGACCAGAACACACCCGAACCCGAAAGCAGGACCGGCCGCTCGGCCTTGGTCAGAAGATCGACGACGGCGGCTATCTCCGACGGGGCGGCGGCCGGCCGGGGTCTCGGCCGGTCGTTCCACGCTTCCGGCCATGCGATGTCGTCCTCCTCGACCTCTTCAAACAGGACGTCGGCGGGAAGGTCGAGATAGACCGGTCCGGGTTTTCCCGACATCGCCGTGGCGAAGGCCCGGGCGATGAATTCCGGGATGCGCCGCGCGTGATGGACGCTGTCGGACCACTTCGTGCAAGACGCGACCATCGCCAGCTGATCGATCTCCTGAAATGTGCCGTGATGGCTCTCGGCCACCGGAGACGAGCCGCCGAGCGCGACCAGCGGCGTGCAATCCGCGTAGGCATGGGCGATGCCGGTGATCAGGTTGGTCATGCCCGGCCCGGATGCTGCCATGCAGACGCCGGGCACGTTGCGCAGGCGAGCATAGGCATGCGCGGCGATGGCCGCCGCCTGTTCGTGGCGCACGTCGATTCCGCGTAGTCCGAGGCTCAGCGCGGCGGACTCGACAGCCAGCATTGGTGCGCCCATCAGGTAGAAGAACGTGTCGACCCCCTGCGCCTGAAGCGCGCGTGCGACGAGTTGTGATCCGGTCACTTTCATCTCTCTGTCTCCCTCACTCTGCCGCGGTGACGGTGGTGCGGTTCGCGTCAGCGATCCGCCGTTTCAGGATGGCGTGCTGAATCTTTCCGGTGGACGTCCTCGGCATCGCGTCTTCGGTGATGAACGACAGGGACTTCGGGCGCTTGTGACCGGCGATGCGATCGCGGCACCAGTCGAGCAGGTCCTGTTCGTGTCCGACCGCTCCGTCGTGCCTGACGACGACGGCATGGACGCGTTCGCCCCAGACCGGATCATCGAGGCCGATGACGGCGACGTCGCGGACCAGGGGATGCGCGGCGAGCACGGCTTCGACTTCGGACGGGTAGATGTTCTCGCCGCCCGAGATGATCATGTTGCTCCGGCGGTCGACGAGGTAGAAGTAGCCGTCCTCATCCCGGCGCGCGACATCCCCGACCGAACAATAGTCGCCGCGGAACGCCGACCTGGTTTTCTCGGGCAGGCCCCAGTATCCGTCGAACGTGTAGGCGTTGCAGGAAAAGAGTTCGCCGGGCTGTCCATCCGCCACGTCGTTTCCGTCGTCGTCGAGCAGCCGGACCGGTAACGTCCCGACGCATTCCCGCCCGACCGAGCCGAGTTTCGTCAGCTGATCCTCCGGGTGGAGCATCGTGACGAAACCGGTTTCGGACGACCCGTAGAGTTCGAAGAGACCAGCCGCCGGAAACTGATCCATGACCGCGAGCTTGGTTTCACGCCGCGCCGGCGCGGACGAGATCATCAGCCGGGACAGCGCGTCGTAGCGATAGCTCCGGCGCGCAGCCTCGGGCTCGGCGAGCATCATGGTGTAGTGCGTCGGCACGAGCGAGGTGAAGGTTGCGCGTCGCTCAGCGAGGGTCCGGAGCATCTCACCGGGGTCGAAGGATGGCCGGGAATAGATCGTGCACTTTGCGCCGACATGCGCGAAGGCGTTGAGAAAGAAGAAGGAATTCGCGTGACACAGAGGCATGACGAGCAGGGCATTGTCGTCCGGCCTGATCGAAAGTTCGGTCGCCGTCGTCAGGGAAAGCAGGGTGCTTGCACTGTGGCTTCGGATCGCGCCCTTGGGATTGCCCGTCGTGCCCGATGTATACATCAGCGCCCAGGGATCTTTGCCGGCGACACGGACAGCCGGGCGCGTCCGGCCCGCCGAAAGGATCAGGTCCTCGTAGTCGCGAAAGCCGGGAACAGGCCGGGCGGCGCCGAGCAGGATGCGGGCGCTCGCCGGTATCGCCGAGCCATCGAGGGCGTCTTCGGCGGTTCCGGCCAGCGCATTCTCAACGATAAGCGCGCGGGCGTCGCAATCCTCCAGGATGAAGCGGACCTCGCCGCCGGTGAGCCGGAAATTCACCGGTACGGCGACCAGGCCAGAAAGCGCCGCGGCCGCATAGATCTCCATCCATTCCAGGCGGTTGTAGGCGAGGATGGCGAAGCGGTCTCCCGGCTGCAGGCCGATACCCAGAAGGGCGTTCGCCAGCCGGCAGGCGCGGTCGAACCAGGTGGCGGCCGTCATCTCCCGCTCGAGGTCTGAACAGCATATGGCGTTCGGCGTGGACCGCGCCCGCCGGTCGAGAACGTCTCCTAGATAGGCGAGGGTATTCATGGCTTTCTCCCCGATTTCATATTGGGGAGCGTGAGCCATGGCCGCCCGGGAAGTCCTTGGGGAAACCCCGGGATTACACCGGGAGCCCGCTGTTTTTTTGGTGATTTGCAGCGGGACTTGCGAATATCTTCGCTCATTCTGCTCGGGGGACGATGTGATCTTCGAGTTCAATGGAAACCGGCTGGACATCGACCGGCGCGAGCTGTGGCGCGACGGACACCCCGTTACTGTCGAACCCGGCGTGTTCGACCTGATCGAATACCTCGTGCTGAACAGGGATCGGGTGATCAGCAAGGACGAGCTGATCGAGGCGGTCTGGGACGGGCGTATCGTTTCGGAATCGACCCTGACAAGCCGCATCACCGCGGCCCGGCAGGCTATCGGCGACTCCGGGCAGGAACAGCGCCTGATCCGCACCGTCGCGCGAAAGGGCGTCCGCTTCGTCGCCGACCTGTCCAGTCCCGCAACGGCCGTGCCGGACCCTGCCGCACCGACGCTTCCTCCGCGCACGATGGACAAGCCCTCGATCGCGGTTCTCCCGTTCACGAACATGTCCGGTGACCCGGAGCAGGAGTATTTCAGCGACGGTATCTCCGAGGACATCATCATGGGATTGTCCCGCCTGAGATGGTTCTTCGTGATCGCCCGCAACTCGTCCTTCGCCTACAAGGGGCAGGCGCTCGATGTCCGGCAGATCGGCCGCGAACTCGGGGTCGACTACCTTCTCGAGGGCAGCGTCCGCAAAAGCGGCCAGCGAGTGCGGATCAGTTGCCAGCTTCTCGACGCCGGAACGGGTAACCACCTGTGGTCCGAGCGCTATGATCGGGACCTGACCGACGTGTTCGCGCTTCAGGACGAGATCACCGAGAACGTCGTCGCCGCAATCGAACCGGAGCTCGTCGCGGCGGAGGGGCACCGGGCCGAACGGCGATCCGCAGAGGATCTGCAGGCCTGGGACATGGTCGCCCGCGCGCTGCCGCATTTCTGGCGGTTCACCGCGGAGAGCAGTGCCGAGGCCATCATCATCCTTCAAACGGCTGTGGACCGGTTTCCCGACTATGCGCCCGCCAACAGCATGCTGAGCTTCGCGCGTCTCTTTTCGGCCTATGTCGGGTGGAGTGCGGTGGACCGGAAGGAGGCCGAAAGCCTCGCATTTCACGCCATGCAGGTGGATGAACAAGACCCATGGGCGCATGTCGCGGCCGGTTTCCTGGCGATGACGGATCGCAGGACCGAGGACTCGTTACGCCATTATCGGCGCGCGCTGGAACTCAACCCGAACTTTGCGGCGGCCATCGGGTTCGTCGGGTTCACCCTCGCGCTGGACGGTCGGTGTGACGAGGCCTTCGACTGCTTCCAGCGCGCCACGCGGATGAACCCGAAGGAAGCGTTCACGAACATCTTCTTCGCGCCGTACGGCGCTGCCTACTATCTCGCCGGCGACTACGACGAAGCTATCCGTTGGGGCCGGCAGGCCGTCCAGCTGCGGCCCGGCCACATGGGGGGCTACCGGATCCTGGCTGCCAGCCTTGCCCAGGCCGGACGCCTGGATGAAGCCCGGGAGGTAATGGCCACGCTTCAGAGACTCCAGCCCGAGATCTCGGTCGCCTGGATTCGCGAGTACGTTCCCTACACGGACCGGGTCATTGACAAGTTCCTGGAGGGCATGCGGAAAGCCGGACTGCCAGACTAGCGACGGCGTGGTTCCGATTGATCGAAACCGCGTGACTACGTTAAGCGACCGGCTCAACGCCAAAGTCAGTGTTCAGTCTTGACCCGTGCGGCTCCGACGAATGCGGACGCCCGGCAAGGTCAGCCACGAGACCGCCGCCAAAAAATACGCTGGCCTTGCGATTATCAAAAGGCTGCCACGCAGCCGAAGCTGCCCATGGGCTGCGGGAAACGGATGTTAAGGTGCCAATGCCGTGTCTGGTTCGATCAGGTCAATAGCTTCTCCGGCAAATGACCTGCCGGGGCTGCACCTGCATTTTGCGTTCGGGTCGTCGCGCACTAAGCGCTCCGTGGCGCGGTGGCAAGTTAGCATGACATCTACCAAACCTCCGAAGCCGATGTGTTCACGGCTGGCACGCTGACCGGACGGCCGTCGAGGCGATGCTTGCCGGCTTGATGTGAGCCGGATCCCCCATGCTCGTCCAGCTGCATGAGGCCGCCGCGTCGCGGCTCCCGGGACAAGTCGGCTCATTTGATATCCGAGCCCGGCGCCCTTACTCTTCGATTGCGTCCAATGCCGGCCGATCCGTTCTTTGAGGGCGCCCCGACGGCGCCTGGCGTGGCTCGTCGGCATGGTCAGATCCCTGGAATGCGTCAGTCTGGGCCCATCGAAGCCAAACTGGTGCGAATGCAAGCAGCTAAGTGTGGGACGTCCGGTTTGAATTCATCCCGAGATCCGAAGGGCGCGAAGACCGAAGGTCAAACTCCCTCAGGGTCGCGCAGCCTGAAAGAGCAGGAAGAAATCGCCTACTGGAACAGGCGGGCCGAAGCCGAAAAGACACTCGGTAACGGTCACTACAAGCATTTCTTCACCGGCCATTTCGACCTTACGCCGGAAGATTATGCGGGCAAGCACGTCCTCGATGTGGGATGCGGGCCCCGCGGGTCGCTCGAGTGGTGCACGATGGCCGCGTCAACCACCGGAGCCGACCCGCTGGCGGACGAGTATCTAGCACTGGGCGCGCATGCGCATCGCATGACCTATGTCGCGACACGTGCCGAGACGATGCCGTTCGATGACGGACGGTTCGATGTCATATCCTGCTTCAATGCGCTGGATCACGTCGATGATGTCGAGATGTCGCTTGCGGAAATGCACCGGTGTCTGGCGCCGGCCGGCCTGCTTCTCGTCATTGTCGAAGTCAATCACAAGCCGACCGTTGCGGAGCCGCATTGCATTGATCCGGCGTGGTTGATGTCCTGGATCGCATCGCGGTTCGAACTGGTCTCGGAACGACGAAACGGAGTGCGATCCGATCACAACATCTATCGGTCTCTGTCGGAGGATACGCCGTTCCAGGACAGTGAGGCCGGTATTCTGTCCCTGAAGCTCTTGAGACGGGAGTGAAGCCGCGCCTGTGACCCGGTGAACGGACCGGTGCCGGACCAGGTATCTGTCCTGGTCGCAACCTGCCTCATTGCGAAGAGGCAGGGGTCTTGCCTCCGGTGGCCCTGTGCGGTTCGGCGCCTCCGGTTCGCAATCGCCATCGATCTTGCAGTCGCGGCAGCACTGGGTCTTCTCTGGCACCCGACGGCCTGACCTTTGGCCGGTGGTGGAGGGGCTTGCCATGGCTATGCGCATGGCGTGGGGGTCGGGCCGTACGGTCAACATCCTGCTCGCGGCCCGGGGCCTGCGGGATTTCGGCGAAGGACTGGTCGCCGTCATTCTGCCCGCGCACCTGCTGGCACTGGGATTTTCCGTCTGGCAGGTGGGCGTGCTGTCCTCTGCCGCGCTCATGGGCTCGGCGCTGATGACGCTTGGCGCGGGCGTCGCCGGGGCGCGTTATGACAGGCGGTGGCTCCTTGTGGCCGCGGCGGTGCTCATGGTGGCGACCGGTCTGGCTTTCGCCAGCTTCGAAGGCTTCGGCGCCCTGCTGGTGGTGGCGCTTGTGGGCACGCTCAATCCTTCGGCCGGCAGCGCCAGCCTGTTCGTCCCGCTCGAACATGCCGTGCTGGCGGGAGCGGCAGAACCCGCGCAGCGCACGAGTTTCTTCTCCCACTACAGCCTGGTCGGAGCTCTTGCCGGAGCCTTCGGGGCGCTGGCCGCGGGAAGTCCCGACTGGCTCGCGCATCTCGGGATCGGAAGTGACGTGGCCTTCCGCCTGATCTTTGCGCTCTACGCGATGATCGGAATAGCCGCCTTCACGCTCTATCGGCACTTGCCGCCGCAGACGCCGGAGAGCCCCGAGGCGGCTGCGACGGGCCTCGGTCCGTCGCGGAGCATCGTGATCCGGCTGGCGCTGCTCTTCAGCATCGATTCATTTGCCGGAGGCTTCGTCGTTCAGTCACTGATGGCGCTCTGGCTGTTCCAGCGCTTCGACATGTCGCTCACCAATGCCGGTCTTTTCTTCTTCTGGTCGGGCGTGCTGTCGGCTTTCTCCTTCCCGGTCGCGGTCTGGATCTCGCGGCGGATCGGGCTCATCAACACAATGGTCTGGACCCATATCCCGTCGAGCCTCTGCCTGATCGCAGCGGCCTTCGCGCCCACGCTCCAGATCGCTCTTGCGCTTCTGCTCGTTCGGGCCGCGCTCTCGCAGATGGATGTGCCGACGCGGTCGTCCTATGTCATGGCGGTCGTGACCAAGGCGGAGAGGACAGCGGCCGCAGGCTTTACCGCCGTCCCGCGAAGTCTTGCCTCGGCGCTTAGTCCAGCGATCGGCGGGGCGTTGATGGGGGCCGGTTGGCTGGCCCTTCCGCTTCTGATCTGTGGCGGGCTTAAGATCTCGTACGACCTGCTACTTTTGCGCCGGTTCCGGCATGTCCGGCCGCCGGAAGAGAATTGACCGCGGTCAGGGTTGGCCGGGCTTCGCATCCGAGGCATTGGCGGGTTTCTTGAGCTAGAGAAACCAAGCTGAAATCCACGTCGATCATCGCGATCCCTGGCGAGACGGCAGCGGTGACGGCGGAGCCACTGATACGCCCGCGGGACAGTGGACCACGCAGGCGGTGACCGATGCGGCCCTCCGGCAATTGCATCGCGTCGGCAAGTCCGACATCGTTTCGGTGGACGGGATGGGAGGAAGAAATGGCCGGCAGCCGGAATGACGGAGCCTTCGTCTCGGACCGGGACCGGCGCCTTGCAAAGCCGGATTTCGAGCGTCGCGCCGCCATGGGCGCCTCCGCCCTCCGGGCCCTCGGGATCGACGAGGACGTGCCCGTTGCCCTCATCCTGCAGAACGATCTGTCGCATCTCGAGGTCATGCGCGCCGCGGCGTTGTCGGGCGCGGTGGTCGTGGCCGTGAACTGGCACGCCGAGGCCGAGGAAGTGGCCGGTATTCTCGAGGACAGCGCGCCGGAGCTCGTCGTCATCCACCGCCATCTGCTGAAGCGGCTTCAACCCGCGCTCGCCGGGCGACGGGTCGTCTGCATCCGTCCGGAGGCCGCCCTTCGCACGGCCTACGGTATTGGCGACGCGGATGCCGCCGCCGGCTCCGGGCACCCTGAATGGGCCGACCTCGTTGAAGTGCAGGTGCCCCTTGCTCAGCGCGCCCCGATGCGCCCGTTCCTGCGCTACACGTCCGGCTCCACCGGCCGCCCGAAGGGGGTCCGCCGGCTCCAGACAGGGGTGTCCCGGGACTTCGAAGACGTGCTGCGCCGCGTCGCGACCGAGATGATGCGGCTGAGGCCCGGCGCGCGCTACATGACCGCCGCGCCGCTTTACCACTCCGCCCCCTCGACGCTGACCAGCGCCGCGCTGGTCGCCGAAGGCATGTCGACCTTCGTCCTCCCAAAATTCGAACCCGAAGCCTTCCTCGCCACGATCGAGGCGGAACGCATCACCCACCTCTACCTCGTGCCCACGATGATGCACCGCCTCCTCGCCTTGCCGGAGGAACTGCGCGCCCGGTACGACCTCTCCTCGGTCGAATACTGCGTCTCGACCGGCTCACCCTGGCCCCAGGACCTGAAGCGCTCGATGATCGACTGGTGGGGGCCGGTCTTTTGGGAAAGCTACGGCGCGACCGAGATCGGCTTCATCACGCTCGTGTCGTCCGAGGAAGCGCTGGCAAGGCCCGGCACTGCCGGCCGGCCGCAACTCGGCGGCTCGATCATGATCCTGGATGACCAGGGCAACCGGGCGCCGTCCGGACATGTCGGCGAGATCTTCGTCCGGCTCGATGCCTTCGGCGGTTTCGATTATTCGAACGATCCGACCGGCCGGGCTGCGTTGGAGGTCGACGGGCATTACTCCGTCGGCGATCTTGGCTGGCTGGACGAGGACGGGTACCTCTTCATCACCGATCGCAAGAAGGACATGATCATCTCCGGCGGGGCGAACATCTTTCCGGCCGAGATCGAGAGCGTCCTTCTGCGCGCGCCGTTCGTCTACGATGTCGCGGTGTTCGGCGCCCCCGATCCGGAATTCGGCGAGCAGATCGTCGCCGCGATCCAGCCGGCTGCCGGATGGACCCCGAACGAGCCAGAGGTCCGCGCTTTCCTCGACGGCCGCCTGGCCCGGTTCAAACACCCCCGGATCATAGCCTTTCACGACTCCCTGCCGCGCGAGGACAGCGGCAAGATCTTCAAGCCGCGGCTGAGGGAGCCGTACTGGCAGGGCCACACGCGGCGAGTTTGAGGCGGGGCGGCTTTCGGGCGGTCGGGTTTGAGCCCGTTCTGAGCGGCCTGCTCGTTATCTCTTCGCGCCCATCAGGCCGCCCGATTACGGTTCTGTCGCTTGGCGCCAGCTATTGCGCCGTCCGGCACGTCTCCGCATGTGACCGCCGCGATGAAGGCCTGCCCGCTTCCCGGAGGACCGGCGAAAGCGGCGCCGACGATCTTGCCTTCCCGCCGGAGGATGCGCCAGCGGGCAGGATCCGACCGCGGTGCCACGAAGATCTCATCCCCGGTCTTCGGCGTCAGGTCGCCGAACGCGCGGACGTCTATCCCGTCGCTTTTCAGGTTCAGAACCGTCCGGGGCGGTCTGTAGGGGGCGGGATTGCCGAAGATGGTGGATACCGCCGTATCGGCCTGGGCCGCGCCGATAGGCCATAGGCCGGTTATCCCGCTTCGCGGTTCGGCCACGTCGCCGATTGCGAGGATATGCGGATCGGATGTGCGCATGAGGTCGTCGACGACGATACCGCGCCGGCAATCCAGCCCGGCCTGCCGGGCGAGGTAGTCATTGGACTGATTTCCCAGGCAGGCCAGGTAGATGTCCGCCCGAACTGTCGGGCCGTGGGCCAGGCGCGCAGCATGGATAAGATCACCATCGCTGTCGTAGCCGGACACCGTCGACCCGGTCGCCACCCGGATGCCGGACCGGTCCAGGTAGGCCGCCAGACAGGCCGCCGTCTCTGCGTCCAGCTGCGCGTTCATGAGCCGGTCGCTGCGCTGGATGAGCGCCACCTGAAGGCCGAGCTTGTTCAGGGCTTCTGCCGCTTCCACCCCAAGGACCCCACCGCCCAGGACCGCCGCGCGCCGGGCCCCGTGGGTCTGCACGAAGGCCCGGATTGCGTGGGCGTCATCGGAACTGCGCATGACGAACGCGTTGCGATGGGTCAGAAACAGGTCGTCGGGGACGGCCGGACGCGCGCCCGTCGCGAGCACCAGCCTGTCGTACCCAAGGCGTTCGCCGGTCGCGAGCAACAGGTGACGGCCGGTCCGGTCGATCTCGGTGGCAACGGTGTTGCGTCGGACCTCGACCCGGTTCTCGTCGAACCAGCTGTCGCTGACCATCTGCATTCCGTCCTGGCCAGAGGCGCTGTGCAGGAGCCGTCCGATCGCCATGCGATTGTAGAAATGCGTTGTCTCGTTCGTCACCATGTCGATGGCAACCGACGGGCTCATCCGGCGGATAGCCTGGGCTGCGGTCGTCCCCGCGATGCCGTTCCCGACGAT
Source organism: Rhodobacterales bacterium HKCCE3408 (assembly GCA_015689705.1). Classification (GTDB taxonomy): domain Bacteria; phylum Pseudomonadota; class Alphaproteobacteria; order Rhodobacterales; family Rhodobacteraceae; genus HKCCE3408. The sequence continues at coordinate 156,103 of WVSN01000008.1, read as the reverse complement.
GACGACGCGGTTGAGCCCAATGGCCCGGGCATGGTCGATCGCCGGTGCGGCGGCGACGGAAGCCGCGGACGAGGTCGGATCGCGGTCGATCACCACGGGTCCCTTTACCCTGCACATGCAGGCCAGCCGCGCCTTCCCCTCCAGACCCATCCGCCGAAGCGTCGCCAGTTCGTCGGGGCCCGGCGGGTCGAGGTTTTCCATGCCATCGCAGATCGCCACGGCATCCGCCCCGCACATGCCGGACCTGCAGCCCGAGCTGATCTTGAGCCCCGCCGCCTCGACCGCGTCGAGAAGGCTCTTGCCCTTGACCACTTCGAACCGCGTTCCGGTCGCGCGGTCGGTGACGGCGGCCTCGTCGTTGCGCCGGGGCGCGGGTCGCACCGCGGGCACCCGGGCCGCGGACCGCTCAAGATACTTCGAATGGCTCGCGATCCCGCTGACAAGAAGGAGAGCCGCGGCGACCACGCAGACTGCATGGGCGCTCGACACCATGTCGGGTGACGGGGTGATCCCCAGAAGCCCGTCGAGGGTCTCAACGAGGATCGGGCCGGCGAACCAGTAGAAGGAAGCGAGCGCGATGGCCCCGAAGGCGAGCGAGAGGCGATAGGGCTCGATCGGCAGGAAGCTGTCGAGGATCCAGTAGAGCCCGACCGAGAGACAGCACGCGCCGTAAAGCACCAGGAGATAGGTCGAGATGCCGTAGTCGGGATTCGGCCCCTGGAGGAAATAGCCCAGTATCAGACCCGGAAGCAGGCCCCGGAACAGACGGCGCTGGGCGGCGTGGCGCGGGTTCTCGCTCAGCACGTCGGAGAAGACAGCGGTGCGCGGCGAGAAGTCGTAGCAGTTCTTCTGGCAGCCGACGCAACTCTCGCACATCCCGTTCGGCACCACGACCAGCGGAGCCTGGCCATAGGTGCGCTGGATCGGACCGAGCGGGCAGAAAGTGCCGCACCAGCCGCTGCGCCCCTTGAAGACGACGCCGCCGGCGAAGGCCGCGCCGAGAACTGCGATCAGCGTGACAGCCAGCGCCGTCCCGCTCTGGTTGAGGAGCGGCACGCGCGTCGAAATCGCGACGACGAAGGCAAGTACGGCAATGCCGAAGGAGGCTTCGCGCCAGCGGTCAGGCAGGGTCAGCAGCCGGGAGAAACCGAAGCGCCGCGGCAGATAGTTCAGAAACGCCATCGGGCAGACCTGCCGCCAGAGGCCGGGTGCCACGACGAGCATCATCGGCAGTGCCGGAATCGTCACGCCCCAGAACAGCGTCAGCCCGAGCTCCGGCCAGATGACGAGAAGCGCGATCAGCGCGACCGCGTATCCGAATGCGGCGACGCGGGCAAACCACCAGACCCATTTCGGCAGGGAAGGCGGATGTTGAAGGAAGGTTCCGAAGTAGTCCCGCTTCGGGAAACCGGCGGCGGGAAGGTCGGCGGAAATGGTCAAAGGCTCTGTCCCGGATGAACTGTGACCAGAAGGGAGGGCCGGCCGGCCCACCCGCGATCCTGCGGCCGATCAGTCGACGGGCCTCAGTGCTTCGGCCAGGTTATGGTCGAAGGCTTCGGCGAATCCGTTCTGCCAGTCGTCATGCAGGTCGGACCAGGCCGAGCGATACATCTCCCAGGCGGCCTCGCGCCGGCGTGCCTGGCTTGGACGGTCGCGGCAGGCCTGTTCGAGCATGTCTGGCTCGATCTCCTCCGCAAGCAACCGGACGGACTCGGCGACCGCCTGCTGAAAGCGCTCGAACTGACTGTCGAGCTCTGTGGCGCTGGCCTCGAAGAAGGTCGAGAGCGCACCGGGGCGCGCGTGTTCGGCTGCAAGCAGAAGTGCAAGCGAGCGGTCCGGATCGCGCGATTGCAGCGGATTGAATATCCGGTCGCGCACCTTCTGTCGGTCGCGCCGGCGCAGCCGCCGGTTCGCCGCAGCCCAGTTGGCATAGCGGCCACGGACACTTTCGGCCGAGAGCCGGACGACACGGCCGAGTTCCTCGACAAGGTCACCGAGATCGAGCTCGGCAAGAGCCGCGACGGGAACGCCGAGACCGGCCGCTGCGCGTGCGCGGGTCGCGTCATCGGCTCCTGGCTCATCGACCGTGTCCGTGACCTGTGTCACCTCTTCATTGGCGGGGGCGGGCGCCAACTCGGGCCCAGCCACGGGGTTAACGATCGTCGGTGCGGCGCGTGACTCCTGCAGACTGGCCGGCGCGGGCGTGGCCGCCCCGGTCTCGAGGATACGGGTCTGCGGCGAGCGGTTCCCGGCAAGCGCTGTCGACAGCCTCGCCACCGCTTCAGCCGGATCGAGATTCCGTACCACAGCGCCGGCGAAGGCAGCCGGCCCGTTTGCGGTCTTTTCGACAGCCAGTGATTTTGTCTGCGTCGCCGGCGCGTCGTCGAGATAGGCGACCTTGATGTCATAGGCCCCGATCCCGATCCGGGCCCCATCCTGAAGGATGGCCTCACCGTCGATCCGTTCGGCCGAGCCATTCAGGAAGGTTCCGTTTGCCGACAGGTCGCGAAGCACGTAGCGGTTGCCCCGGCGCGTAATGGAACAGTGCCTGTCGGAGATGCGTCGTGAGGGATCAGGCAGCGACCAGTCGCAGTTCTCCCGGCCGATCACGGCCACGTCAGACATACTCAAAATGAATTCATTCGGGTCGGGCGTCGTCCCGACTGGTCCGTCTTCGATGGTCAGCTTCAGTCCCATGGGTCTCAGGCCTCGATAGGGTGTCTCGTCGATTCCGTCAGCTTGGGCGGATGCCGTATCGATCCTGTCCCGCGGGCCGGGGTCGAAGCCGCATCGCGCCGGTTCCTGCTTCGTCGATCACCTCACGCCGCGCTATAAACAACGGTTTAACGGCAAGAATTCGCCGCTCGGGTGGAGGCTCCGTTCATCAACCAAAGTTTATTCGGCGGGCCCTCGCCGATTTGGGGCATGCCGGTCCGTTGGTGCTTTGAATTGATAGGGCAATGCCCCATTCTCAACGCGTCTTATCGGCGAATTTTGCCGCAAGATCTCGGGGCTCGGTTCGGGCTGCGCCTCGAGTTGTGTGACGCTCTTAACCATCTTGAATTCGTTGTAGTAAGCCCCGGGTTGATCCGGACAGTGGCAGGCAAGTGCCTGCCCGGGGATGGGCGTGTGCCTGGGGGACAGCGGGGCGGGAGGCCACGTGTTGATGCGAATGTTCGTCCTTTGCCTCTGCGTTTGCCTCTCGCTTGTCGGGTCGGCGTCAGGCAGCCGGGCCCAGACCGGAGACCCCGACGTCGTCGACGAACTGGTCCACGACCTCGACGAGAGCGGCTTCACCGTGCGCAGCGTGGAATGGACCTGGCTCGGCCGGGTCCGCGTGCTCGCGTATCAACAGGAACGGGAGCGCGAGGTCGTGATTGATCCGCGCAACGGGCTCATCCTGCGCGACTACATCTGGTCCGGAAACGGGAACGACCGCATCAGCGGACCCTCCGTCAACCGGGGCAGTCAGGCGGCGGGCGGAACGGAGATCCCTGCGGGCCTTGGCGACGACGATGATGACAGTCGCTATGGCGATCACGACGACGAAGAGGACGAGGCCGAAGAAGAGGAGGAACACGTGGAAGAAGAGGAAGAACACGAAGAGGAGTACGGGCATTGACCCGGAAGAGGTCGGAATGATGGCGCGTCCGATGGTTTTCGCCGTCCTGATAGCGATGCAGCTAACCTGCGCGTCCTTCTTCGTGTCCGACATCCTTCTGTCGGTGCTCGGTGTCCGGGTTCAACCGCTGCCCTGGAAGTTGCGGGAACTCATGGAGATCGGCAGCGCGCTCGGTCTGACGCTTGGCGTCGGCCTCTCGAGCGTCCTCCTGCGCAACTCGCTTCGCCGCGCCCACGCCGCCGAACGTGCCCTCCGCGTCGCCTCTGGCGCCTTCATGGAGTTTGTCGATGAACGCTTCTCCGAATGGCAGCTGACGCCCGCTGAGCGCGACGTCGCCCTGTTCACGCTCAAAGGCCTGAGCCTCGCCGAGATCGCCGGGTTGCGATCGACGTCGGAGGGGACGGTCAAGGCGCAGGGAAACGCCATATATCGAAAGGCCGGCGTCGCGGGGCGGACGCAGCTGCTCAGCCTGTTCGTCGAGGATCTGATGGACGAAGACTGGCTCGCCACCAACAGGAACGTGGCATCCTGCAGTGATGTGCCGGCGGGCGCTCTTCGCCGGTCCACCGACGACCGGGTCGAGCGGAAACCTTCGCTGCCTGCTGACCCGCAGATCGCCGCAGCGCAACGTTCGACTGCGCTTCAGGAGCGGGTTTTTTAACGCTGAGAGGATGATCCGGTCGCCGTTGCCGCCATCCAGCTGCGGATCTTGATCGTCCGTAGCTGCACGCTCCCTATCGCGACCAGATCTGCACGACCGTCATGCCCTCGGCGGACACGGCGACGCGCGTGATATCCGGCGCGGGCAGGCCGTCCAGGGCCGATTGTTCATGCACCACGACCCGCGCCCCGGCCGGCAGGGATGCGACCACGCCGGGGAAGACCTGGCGCAGCAGGTAGGGCGGCAGGAACAGGAAGACGATCGTCGCACCGGTCAGATCGGCGTCTTCGGCGAAGCCCTCCCGGATCTCGATCCGTCCGGACAGCTCCGGGCCAAGCGCGGCGATACGGCTTCGGGCATCGGCGACGAGCCCGGGGTTCGATTCAACGCCCACCGCGCGACAGCCGAACTGGCGGGCAGCGGCCTCGAGCACGCGCCCGTCGCCACAGCCAAGATCGAAAACGACGTCATCGGGCCCCGGATCGAGCATCCGGAGGATGGGGACGATCAGGTCCTCGGGCGTGCCGAGGAAGTCGCTGTCGGCGGTCGCCGCCCGACGCCCGCTCAGCCGGTCGCGCAGAACGCGGCCGATCCGCACCATCGGGTAGAGGCCGCTGAGGACCGGCGGCAGATCGAGGGCGGCGATATCGGCGACCCGGGGCCGGAACCGCGCCGGACCACCGGACCGCGTGCCGGCCAGCTGCAACACCACGCGGGCGGTCTGGCTGTCGTCGCGGACCAGCATGACCTGGCCGAGATACCGGGCTATCGCCGTGATCTGGCCAGGCCCCGGCCGGAAGGGCAGCCGGAAGCCGGATTGCGCTGCCGCGCCAAGCGCCGCCCCGAGCGAGGCGGGCGGGATCCGGATTGCCGTCAGATGGATCTGCAGGGCGTCCTCGTCCTCGGGGCCCGCCACCGGCTCGGCCGCGACACCAGCCTGCGTGCAGGCGGCCACGATCTCGTCCCGGATGGAGATCATGCGGCGCGATATCGCGCCGCAGGCCGCGAGTACCGAACGCGCAAGCTCCGCGTCGCCGGGTTCCGTTCCATCGAGGGTGGTCCTTGCCGCCGTCGCTGCACGTTTCGCGCGAATCGCCGCGATCATCCTGGTTTCATCATTCATCCGCTCAGCTTGCCGCTCCGGGCGCGGTTCACAAGCAAATGCGACCGGAGCGTGGACGATCCCGTGCGAAACACGTGATTACAAACTTTCCGTGAGCAATGCCCCGGGTTTATTGTATTTCTTGGCCGGCATCTGCCATCGTGCGCCGAGCAAACGGTGCCCGATGGTAGAGAGGCTGTGATGATTGGAAGAGCGGTAGTTGGTCTGTTTCTGGCACTGGCCGCTCTGGCCGGACCTGCCTCGGCACATCGTCTCAATGAAAGTTACGTCTACTTCACGGTCACCGACGACGGCATGACCGGCCGGATCGAGGCGCGTCTGCCCGATCTGGATGGCCTGATCGGTCTCGACGCCGATGGCGACGGGGAAACGACGCGGGAAGAGTTCACCGCCCGCGCCGACGCGGTCCTTCAGGCCTTCGAGGGGCGTCTGTCGATCCAGTCCGGCGGCGCCGATCATCCTGTCGTCTTCGGCGATTACGAATTCCTGCAGACGCCGCAGGGCATCTTCGCGCAGCTCAACTTCACCGTGCCGACCCTCGGCCCGCCGCCCGAAGCGGTGGACGTGACCTACTTCTCTCCATTCCAGGACAGCGATCCGTCCCATCTGGGCTACGGGCTGATCGAGAACAACGCGAACACCGGCGTCACCGACAACGAAAGCCATATCGCGGTGATCTTCGAGGCCGGGGACGAGACGCAACGCCTGTCGCTCGTCGGCGATCCAGCCTGGTCGATCTTCGGAGAGTTCGTGATCCACGGCATCTGGCATATCTGGAAGGGCTTCGATCACGTGGTATTCCTCGTGGCGCTGCTGCTGCCCGCGGTGCTGAGCGCCGAATCCGGTCGCTGGCAGCCGCTGGCCGAGTTCCGTCCGGCCCTGAAGAACGTCCTGAAGATCGTGACGGCCTTCACGCTCAGCCATTCCGTGACGCTGACCCTTGCCGGGCTCGGCATCGTCACGCTGCCGGTTCCACTGGTCGAAGCGGTGATCGCGCTGTCCATCGTGGTCGTGGCGGTGATGAACATGTTCCCGCGCACCCATGCCTACACGATCGCCGTCGTGCTGATCTTCGGTCTGTTCCACGGCTTCGGCTTCGCCAACGTGCTGGCCCCGCTCGGCGTGCAGCCTTCGGCGAAGGTGATCGGGCTCGCCGCGTTCAACATCGGGGTGGAGATCGGGCAGGTGGCGATCGTCGTGGTCCTGTTCCCGCTGCTCTTTGCCCTGCGCCGCCTTTCCGTTTATCCGTTCGTGGCGATCCGGATGGCCTCGGTCGTGTTCATCCTGCTCGCGACAGTCTGGTTCGTCGAACGCAGCTCCGGGATCTTCTGGCGGCTTCAGCAGCAACTTCTGGCCACCTGGTCGTGACGGATAGCCACCATGTCTGAGACTCTCGACGCCCGACTTGTGGAGGTCTCCGCGCGCTGGCCGGACGCCATCGCGGTGCGCCACGGTGACCGGTCGCTGACCTTCGCGGCGCTGGCTGACAGGGCCGGACGGCTGGCCGGATGGCTGCAGTCCCAGGGTGTCGTTCGCGGCGACCGGGTCGCGATCCAGATGCGCCGCTCGATCGAAATGGCCGTCGCCGTCTACGGGGTGATGAGGGCGGGCGCGGCCTATGTCCCGATCGACCCGATGGCACCGCCGGAGCGGATCGCCGGCATCCTGAACGACAGCGGCGCCGAGGTGATGATCACGGAGGATGCGCTGGCCGGCCAGATCGCCGACGCGCTCCCGGGAACCGGGGTGAGATGCGTGCTCGGACTGTCGGCCGACGCCGGTGGGGTCTCCGCCGCGCCGTTCGATGCCGTCGAGACCGCGCCGCATTTCGTGGACGACCATGGCCCCGACGACATCTGCTATGTCATCTTCACCTCCGGATCGACGGGCACGCCCAAGGGCCTGACCCACACCCATGCGAGCGCGCTGTCCTTTGTCGACATGGCGGCGCCGCTGTTCGGACTGGGCCCGCATGATGTCATGGCCGCGACATCCGGCCTGCACTACGACATGTCCTGCATGGAGATGTTCGCCGGACTGCTGAGCGGCGCCCGCATCCTGATGGTCCCCGAAACCCACATGCTGTTTCCCGCCAGCCTTTCGGCTCTGCTGGAGGCCGAGGGTGTCACGACGATCTATTCCGTGCCCTTCATGCTGATCCGGCTTGTCGAAGGCGGCGGTCTCGCCGACCGGGACCTAACCGCGCTCCGGCTTGTCATCCATGCCGGCGAGCCGATGCCCGCGCGCCCGATCGCGGAGCTGCGCGCGCATTTACCGGCTGCGCGTTTTTCGAACTTCTATGGCCCGGCCGAGGTCAACGGAGTGACCTGGTGGGACCACCCCGAGCAACCCGCCGAAGACATCACCGATTTCCCCATCGGCTATGCCTGCGCCCATACCGAGCTTCTGGTCGATGGCGATGACGGGGTGGAGGGGGAGCTTCTGATCGCGACGCCCGCGATGATGCAGGGCTACTGGCGGCGCCCCGACCTCGACGACCGGTCCTTCGAGACCCGGCCCGGACGGGACGGGACCCTGCGCCGGTTCTACCGAAGCGGCGATGTCGTTCGACGTGATGCCCGTGACTGCTACGTCTTCGTCGGCCGGGCGGACCGACAGGTCAAGCTGCGGGGACATAGGGTCGAACTCGACGAGGTGGAAATGGCCATATGCGCGCACGCTGCGGTGTCCGAAGCCGGTGCCGTCCTGACACCGGACGGCCTGTCGATCCGGGCTTTCGTCACCATGGTGCCCGGTGCCTCCGCGACCCCGCAGGAGCTGCTTTCGTCGGTCGGGGAGCGGCTGCCGCGCCATGCGGTGCCCGACCGGATCGAGATCATTGAGACGTTCCCGCGGACCTCGAGCGGCAAGATCGACCGGCCGCGCCTCGCCGAGGCTGCCGCCAGTCGTCAGACGGAGACCCATCATGAACCAAGCCGGTAACGAGCCCATCGCCGAGATCCGGTCGTTCATCGAGGCGAAGCTTCTCGGCGGCCGGGCCATCGCACCCGACGAAGACCTGCTCCTGTCGGGCCTGCTGGATTCGCTCGCCGTCATGTCCCTGGTGACCGAGGTGGAGCGTGTGACCGGCCGCCCGGTGCCGCCGACCGACGTGCTGATCGACAACTTCATGAGCCTCGAGGCGATCGCCGCCTACGTGAACGGGCGGAGCGCGGCGTGACCGGGACCGAGGGACCGGACATCGGAGTGCCGCTGACCCGAAGTCAGCAGCTGATCTGGACCGGCCAGTCGCTGGCGCCGCAGGCGCCGCTCTACAACATGGTCTGGCGGATCGGCTTCCGGGGCAGTCTCGATCCGGACCGGTTCGCGGCAGCCTGGGCATCGGTCGTCGACCGCGCGGATATCCTCCGCGCGCGCGTCGTTTCGGGGCAGGGCGGCCCGACCCAGGTGATCGGCCCGAAGACACCACCGCTCGAGATCGTCGACCTTTCGGCCGAGGCCGACCCGGCCGCAGCCGTAGACGCCTGGATTGCAGCAGACGGCGCAGTGCCGGTCGACCTGTCAGGCGGAACCTGGCGCGGGCGGCTCTTCCGCCTCTCGGACACCGACTGGGTCTGGTATCTCAATCAGCACCACATCGCGACCGATGCCGGTACGGGCGCGGTGCTGATGCGGCGTCTGGGTGAGGCTTATTCCGGTGCCGTGAACGCCGCGCAGCCGCAATTTGCGGACTATGCCCGCGGTCTGGCTGACGCGCCGCCGCCGCCCGCTGAAGTGCGCCGCTACTGGACGACCCAGGCCGAGGGCCATCGCGCGATGACGCATCCCTATGGCGCGTCGAGGCGCGGTGACGACCCGGCCTCGCGGCGTATCGCCGTGCCCTTCGGGTCCGAGCGGTCGCAGACTCTTCGCTCGCTACTGGACGACCGCCGGTTCGCCGCGATCAATCGCACGCTGGCCGAATTCGCGCTGTGGGCTGCCCTCTATGCCGGCTGGCTGCACCGCGTCACCGGTGACACCCAGATCCGGATCGGGACGCCCTTCCACAACCGTCTGACGCCCGAGCAGCAGGGCACACTCGGTCTGTTCATCGAGATGTTCCCGCTGACGGTCGAGGTCGAGCCGGGCGATAGTCTGGCTGCGCTGTTCCAGCGCTGTCTCGTCGCCGCCGTCGAGTATATCCGCCACGTCCGGCCGGGCGCGAGCACTGCCGAAACCGCGGCGTCCTTCAATGCCGTCCTGAACTTCATGCCGGTGCGTATCCCCGGACTGCCCGGCCTCGAGACCGATGTACGCTGGCTGCATACGGGTGCGCATGACGGGGCGCAGGACGTGCGGATGCACGTCTACGACTTCAATGATACTGGCACATACACGGTCGAACTCGACCTTGCCGCCGGCCTGATCGACAGCGGTGGGGCGTCGGCAGCGGATCATTTCCTGGCCCTGGCCGACGGCGCGATGGCCGATCCCGAGACTGCGATCGACAGCATCGCGCTGACCGACCGGCGCGATGCCGTTCTGTCCGGTCCGTCGGGGCAGGGCGCGCCGGCATCGGTCCTCGATACCGTGACGGCCCATGCTGCCAGCACGGCGCCGGCCGTGATCTGCGGAGATGAAACGCTCAGCCATGCAGAGCTTACCTCCTTGTCGGACCGGTACGCGGCCGCGCTCGGCGATCTCGGCGTCGGCCCGGGCATGGCCGTCGCGGTCTGGGCCCGGCGGTCGCTGCGTCTGCCGGCCGCGCTTCTGGGTGTCCTGAAGGCGGGCGCCTGTTTCGTGCCGATCCCGCGCGACACGCCGCCGGACCGGGCGCGCGCGATCCTCTCGGTGCTTGCGCCGTCTGCGATCATCTCGGATGCCGAGACGGATATCGGCGCCGCTATGGCCGGCGCCCCGGTGCTGTCCCTCGACGCGACGCTTCCACCGGCCCGGGACAATCCCGGTGCCGGTGATCGGGCCTATGTCATCTTCACCTCGGGGTCGACCGGCACGCCGAAGGGCGTCGAGATCGGTCACGCCGCCTTCGCCCGCTACATAGACTGGGCGAGCCGAAGCTATGGTCCGCCCGGCCCCAAGAGCTACGCACTCTGCTCCGGGATCGGCTTCGACCTGACGCTCACCTCGATCTTCGTGCCTCTGGCCACCGGCGGGACGATCCGGGTCTATCCCGAAACGTCCGGCGGCACCGATCTTGCCGTGCTCGACGCCATGGCCGAGGACGTCGTTGACGTCGTGAAGCTGACGCCGTCCCATCTCGCGCTGGTCACGGCGCAAGGGCAGCCGGTATCGCGGATCTCGACGCTCATTCTCGGCGGCGAGAACCTGACCACCCGCGCCTGCCGCAAGGTCCGCACCGTGCTCGGGCGGCATGTCGTGATCGCCAACGAATACGGTCCCACCGAGGCCGTCGTCGGATGCATGCTGCACCGGTTCGATCCTGCGGCCGATACCGGGCTCAGCGTGCCGATCGGGCGCCCGGCCGACGACGTGACGATCGAGATCCTCGACCGTGGCGGAAATCCGGTTCCCGTCGGCGTGGCGGGTGAAATCCATATCGGCGGGGCACGGCTCGCGTCCGGGTACTTCGGCGATCCCCCGTTGACCGACGCGAAATTCCGGTCCGACGGCGCCGGCGGAAGGCGCTACGCTTCGGGCGATCTGGCGCGCGTCCGTGCGGATGGCGTCGTAGAATATCTCGGTCGTGCGGACCGGCAGCTCAAACTGTCCGGCGTCCGGGTCGAGCCCGCCGAGATCGAGGCCGCGCTGCTCGACCATCCCGATGTCTCTGCCGCCCATGCCGTCCTCTGGGCCCCGGCCGAGGCCGCAAGCCGCACGTGCAGCCGCTGCGGTTTGTCCGGAACGGTTCCGGGCGTCTCTTTCGACGCCGAGGACGTCTGTTCGATCTGCCGCGACTTCGAGACCATTCGCGACTATGCCCAGGCCTATTTCAATACGCCCGACGCTCTGAAGGCGGAACTGGCGGAGGCACGCGCCCGCCGGACGGGGCGCTACGACGCGATCATGCTGCTTTCGGGCGGGAAGGACAGCGCCTACGCGCTCTACCGCCTTGCCGAACTCACGCGGGACGTCCTCGTGCTCACGCTCGACAATGGCTTCATCTCGGAGGGTGCCAAGGACAACATCCGCCGGATGACGGCGGATCTGGGTCTCGAGCATCGCTTCCTGACGACGCCGGCCATGAACGAGATCTTCCGCGACTCGCTCCAGCGCTTCTCGAACGTCTGCCAGGGCTGCTTCAAGACGATCTACGCGCTTGCGCTCAAGGTGGCGCGCGATGAGGGAATTCCGGCCATCGTCACCGGCCTCAGCCGCGGCCAGTTCTTCGAGACGCGGCTGACGCCGGACCTGTTCCGCAAGGGGCCGCGCAGTCGGGCCGAACTTGACCGCATCGTTCACGAGGCGCGAAAATCCTATCACCGGATGGACGATGCCGTGGCCCGGCATCTCTCGACCGGGGACTATCTGACGGATGATCTGCTCGACGAGGTCAGATTCATCGACATCTACCGCTATCTCGACGTCCCTGTGTCCGAGATCTACCGGTTCCTCGCCGAGAAGGCGCCCTGGGTGCGGCCGGAGGATACCGGGAGGTCGACGAATTGCCTGATTAACGATCTGGGCATCCACGTTCACAAGTCGCGCGAGGGCTACCACAACTACGCCCTTCCATATTCCTGGGACGTGCGCCTTGGTCACAAGACCCGCGAAGAGGCCGTGGCGGAGCTTGACGACGACATTTCGCCTAAGCGGATCGACGAGCTCGGCGCGGCGGTCGGCCTCGACGAACTGCGGCTGGCGCCCCGGCGCGGCGGGGTCGTGGCCTATGTCGCATCGACGGTCAGCGAAGCCGATCTGAGGGCCTACCTGATGCCGCGGCTGCCGAAGGACCGGATGCCGCGCCATATCGTCGTGATGGACGCCTTGCCGCTGACCGGGAACGGGAAGGTCGATGAGACCGCGCTGCCGCGTCCTGATCCGGTCCTGTCGGCACCGTCCGCTGCCCGGGTGGCGCCGGAGACGGAGACCGAAACGGTGCTATGGTCGGTCTTCTCCGAGGTTCTCGGTCACGCGGAATTCGGCGTCACCGACAATTTCTACGATATCGGAGGGGAAAGCATCGCGGCGGTTCAGATCTCGATCGCCGCGACAGATCGCGGTCTGCGGATCGGTCCGACCGCCGTGTTCGAACATCAGACGATCCGGGCGCTGGCCGAAGCCGTCGGGACCGCGGCTGCGCCCGCATCGCCCGCAGCGCCCGCGAAACGCCCGAACAGTCCGCTGATCGACATCGGTGCCGCGGACCTGGCCGCGCTGCGCCGCGCACGGGCGCGGACCGGCACGACATGATCCTCGGAGATGTCGAAGGCGCCGAGGAGATCCTGCCGCTTGCGCCGCCGCAGGCCGGTATGCTGCTCGACATCCTGCGCGGCGACGCGCCTCCGGGGAGCTACTTCGGATGCCTCCGCTTCACACTGGATGGGCAAGTCGATACCGACCGGCTGATCGAAGCGATCCGGGGGGCCGCAGCAAGCCGGGATGCGTTCGGGCTGTCTTTCGAATGGCAGGGCCTGAGCCGCCCCGTGCAGCTGCTCCGTGTTCCTCCGCCGCTGGAAGTTCTGGTCGAGGACGGACCCGACGACGCAGCCGCGATCGAGGCCCGGGCGGCGGCCGAGGCGGCGCGCGGCTTCGACCTGCGCTCGGCGCCGCTGTCGCGTGTCGTGATCCTGCGCAATGGCAGGGAGACGCATACGGTTCTGTGGTTCGTCCACCATCTGATCTGCGACGGCTGGTCGGGCGGGGTGCTCATCGGGGACGTTCTGGCGCGCTATGGCGGCGAGGCGCCGCCAGCGCCGGGACAGTTCCGCGACCTGCTTGCCTGGCATGCCGAGCGGCCCGAGGCCGACCGCGCCGCAGAGGAGGCGTGGTGGCGCGATCATCTGGACGGAATGGAGCCGCCGGTGCGGCCGGGCATTGTGCCCGCAACTGGTCCCGCATCGGGTTCCGTCGTGATGCGCGTGCTGCCGGTCGATCCCGGCCTCGACCGTGCCGTGAATACCCTTGCCCGCCGCCTCCGCGTCACACCGGCGACCGTGGTCACTGCGCTTTTCGCCGCGCAGATGCGCCGCTACGGGGTGGGCGACGACATCGTGATCGGGCAGTCCCATGCCGGCCGCCCGGTCGACCTGCCCGGTTGCGATACCGCCGTGGGCGCCTTCGTCAACACGCTGCCACTGCGGATCCGGATCGACCCCGAAGAAACGGTCGAGGCGCTCATCCGTCGCGCTGGTGCAGAGACAGAAGCGCGCAGGCCTCATGTCATGGCCTCTCTGGCGGATGTGAAGGCCTGGGCCGGTCTCGGCGCATCACCGGCCTACCACGTCCCGTTCATCTACGAAGGGCTACCGCCGACCCCTACACCGCCTCAAGGGATCGTGCTGCGGGATGTCGTCGCTGGTGCGCCGAGCCCCGATCCGCTTGCCGTCCTCTATTTCCCGGGATCCGCGCCGAGCCTGCGCGTCTACAGCGGTCCGGCACACCACGATCCCGAGGTTGCAGCCGCCTTTGCCGGGGACTTTCTTTCGCTCCTCGCACGGGCCGTGGCCGATCCCGATCTGCCGGTGGCCGCATTGTCCCGCGGCGGCATCGCCGCTCCGTCTGCAGAGCCTGCCGCGCGCCTTGATTTTCCGCCGATCCCCCAGGCGATTGCCCGCCACGCCGCGCGCAATCCGGAGGCAACGGCCATCCGCTGCGGAGACGAGCGGCTGAGCTACGCGGAACTTCTGCGCGCGGCCGAGGGCATCGCCGCTGCCCTGGCGGATGCCGGGGTCTGGCCGGGCGATATAGTACCGGTGGCCATGGGCCGTTCGGCTGCTGCGGTGTCCGGCATTCTCGGGGTCATGCTGTGCGGCGCGGCCTATGTCGCGCTCGACCTCGACTACCCGCGTGACCGGCTGGCCGCGATGATCGAGGCGTCCGGGGCCCGCGTCGTCGTCACGAGGTCGGAGGATTTCGCCGCGCTCGACTGGTGTGACCTCCCGAAGGTCCTGCCCGGCACAGGCGCCGCCCCGCCGGTCGAGATCACGGGCGACATGGCGGCCTATGTTCTTTTCACCTCGGGCTCGCAGGGGCAGCCGAAAGGGGTGCGCGTCACTCATGCCAACCTGGCCTGGTCGACCGGCATCCGGACGGAGGTCTATGGCGGCGATCCGGACGCGTTCCTCGTTCTTTCGCCGCTCAGCTTCGACAGCTCCGTTGCGGGCCTCTACTGGGCGCTTTCGACCGGTGGCTCCGTTCTCCTGTCGCCCCCGGGCGCGGAGAAGGATACGGCTGCCGTATCCGACCTGATCGCGACGGGGCGGCCAAGCCACATGCTCTGCCTGCCGCGGCTCTACCAGTTTCTCCTGGAACATGCGCCGGGCGAGCGCCTGGCGTCGCTCGATACCGTCATCGTCGCGGGCGAAGTCCTGCCGGCCGCGCTGGTCGAATTGCACCGCAGTTCGGGGCCGGGGCGGCTCTTCAACGAATACGGGCCGACCGAAGCGACGGTCTGGTGCACGGCTTACGATACGGCGCGACACGACGGCAGCGCCGACGTGCCCATCGGCCGCGCTGTGCCCGGAGCGGGTATTGCCATCACCGATCCCGACTGTGCCGTCCTGCCTGACGGCGTTCTGGGAGAGATCACCGTGACCGGTCCGGGCGTGGCCGATGGCTACATCAATGCCCCGGCCGCCGCGGCCCGGGTCTTCACCGGGCTCGACGGCGTTCCCGCCTACCGCACCGGCGACCTCGGACTGCGGCGACCCGACGGCACCGTGCTCTACAGGGGACGGGGCGACGCTCAGGTCAAGATACGCGGCCATCGGGTTGAACTCGCCGAGGTCGAGGCCGCCCTTGCGGCAATCCCCGGCATCGACGCCAGCGCTGTCCTCGCGAGGGGCGGGGAGGCTGGTCAGCGCCTCGTGGCGTACGCGGAGCGCGGCGAGAGCAGGGCGATCCGCGACCAGCTTAAGCAGGCTTTGCCGGCCTACATGGTGCCGTCCGAGATCCGTGTCGCGGGCCCTTTGCCGCGGCTGCCGAACGGAAAGATCGACCGCCGGTCCCTAGAAGCCATCCGTCCTGCTCTGCCCGCGGCTGCTGAAGCCAGCGAGCCCACCGGGTTCGTCGCGACGCGCCTGGCCGCCATCTGGGCCGAGCTGCTTGGCGGTCCGGCGGTCGGCATGGACGACGATTTCTTCGATCTCGGCGGGGATTCCCTGCTGGCCATGCGCGCGGTTTTCGCCGCCGAAGCGGCGGGTCTGCCAATCGCCGCGCACGAGATTTTCCGGCACCCGGTGCTGTCCGATCTCGCCGCCCATATCGAGGCAAAGGCCGCGGCCGGCGCGTCGTCACCGGACGACGCGCTTCTCGCCCGGCTGAACGCCGAGGGCCGCGAGACGCCGTTCCTGATGATCCACGGCAGCCCTGAGATGTGCGCGCATCTGGGCCATGCGCTCGGCCCGAACCGGCCGCTCGTCTTCCAGTATTCCCGTTTCCTGCGCGGCCCGACGCCCTGGGACCAGGACCTCGACCGGATGGCGGATGACCTGAAGACGCTCGCCGATGATCTGTTCGGTGACGGACCGGTGCAGATCGGCGGCTACTCCCTCGGCGGAGTGCTGGCCATCGAGGTCGCCCGGCGGATCCGCGAGGAGCGTGGGACCGACCCGTTCGTCTTCCTGCTCGATCCGTCGTGGGAGACCGGCGCGAGCCGGCTCGGCCCGTTGCCGATGACGTCCCTGCGCGCGCGCAGCGTCCTGCTCGCCCGGCTCAGCGACATGCGCCGCCGGCTGGGTCTGGGCGACCCGGAGCGGCAGCGTCTCATGTCCGTGGGGAATTGCTACCGCGCCAAGCTGCTGGACTACCGGCCAAACCGATACGATGGCACGGTCAGGCTCCTCATGTCGAAGGAAGGCAGGACGCTCTTGTCGCCCGAAAGCTGGCTGCCCGCCGTCTGCCCGGATCGGATCGACGGCAGTCTCGACGTCCGTCACCTGGATCTGCAGAAGGATCGCGACGCGCTCTTCGAGTGGACGACGCTGCTTGCCCGCATGCTGAGCGAAGCCGAGGAGGCCTGACTTGGACTTCACGTTGACCGACAGCATGATCGCCGCCGGCAAGTCGGCCCGCGATTTCGCCGAGGCGCGCCTCAACCGGGATCTCGACGCCCGGGACCGGCGCGGAACCTACGATGCCGGGGAATGGCGGTCCCGCTGGACCGATCTGGCCGATCAGGGACTCCTGCGGCTCGGTCTTGCCGAGGATCTCGGCGGTGACGGGCAGGACCTGATGACGGCGGCCCATGTGCTGCACGAGATCGGCGTAGCTTGCCGCGACAACGGTCTCCTGCTCGCGCTCAATGCCCAGATCTGGACGATCATCCGTCCGATTGCCGAGTTCGGGAGCGATGCCCAGAAATACCGTTACCTGCCACGCATCCTGTCGGGCGAATGGATTGGGGCGGATGCGGTCACCGAGCTCGCGTCCGGCTCGGACGCGATGGCGTTGCGGACCAGCGCAGTCAGGGACGGCAGCGACTACGTGATCGACGGCGAAAAGGCCTTCATCGGTATGGCGCCGGCCTGTGACTTCGCACTGGTTTTCGCGCGGACCAATCCCGATGCGGGGTCTTGGGGGGTCAGCGCCTTCCTGATGGACATGTCCGAGCCGGGCGTGCGCCGTGGGGCCGAGATCGACAAATCCGGGCTTCGGACAATCCCGACCGGGTTTCTGTCATTCGATGGCGTGCGCCTGCCCGAGTCCGCCCGGCTTGGTCCCGAGGGCGCGGGGTCTTCGATCTTCGCGCGGTCCTCGGAATGGGAACGGCAGATGATTTTCGCCAGCAACGTCGGCGCGATGAAGCGGCAACTGTCCGACTGCATCGCCTACGCCAACGAGCGGAGCGTGTTCGGTCGGCCGATCGCGCAGAACCAGTCGGTCGCGAACCGCCTCGCCGATATGCGGCTGCGCTACGAGACCAGCCTGCTGATGCAGCGCCGCGCGGCCTGGCAGATGCAGACCGGGACCGGGACCGGAGCCGAAGCGGCGCTGACCAAGCTGCATATCTCCGAGGCGATACTCGCGTCGAGCCTCGATGCGGTGCGGACGATGGGCGGCGCCGGCTGCCTTTGGGACGCGGATGCCGCCCGCGATCTCCGTGATGCCGTGGGTGGCGTCATCTATGGCGGGACGTCCGATATCCAGCGCAACATCATCGCGCAGCACCAGGACCGGTTCGGGGTCGCCTGAGCGATCGATACTGCGGGTCTCCTTCCACCGGGCAGGAAGGCCGCGCGGGCCTTTAGCCACCGCGGAGGTCAGGCACCGAGAAGGATGAAGGCCAGCGGCACCGGCGACACGGCCATCGCGACGGCGATGGCCGTTGGTGCCGGGGCGAACAGGCCGCTCAACCCGGCCATCATCATGATCCCGCCTCCGCCGCCGATGATCGCATTGCCGGGAACGTTCACCAGAAGGGCGAGCGCCGCGTAGCGATGCCGGAGTGCCAGGGCCACTGTCCGGGGCGGCGCACCGGCCAGCAGCAACTCCAGCCGTGCCTCGCGCGACAGCGGCGCGGTTCGCGCCACCATGACGGCGGCCCGTCTCAGGCGAAGCGAAGCCAGAATGCGGGCGAGCACGGTGACCGGAAGCAGGCGGCCGAGCGTGTACGACAGGAGCATGGCGAATACGGTCGCCAGATAGACCAGCGGCGCGATGGCTGCGCCGAAGGCGGTCAGCATCGCGATGCCGATCTCGGCGCCCGGCATGAACGGCAGCGCGAGAAGACCGACATAGGCGACCGATCCCAGAATGATCGCGCGGTGAACCATTTGCTCATTCGCGGGCATGACCTCGAGGGCCAGCGCCTCGCGCACCAGGTGCGCCACCCATGTCGCAAGAATGAGAAACAGCAGGAACAGGACAATGCGCAGGATGAGCCGGCCGACCCGGACACGTGACCCGCTGGTGCGATCTCCGGTCATCCGGTCGCTTCTGGCGGTGTCATCGATCCCTCGCCAATGAAATTCAGATGCCGCGTCCAGTACCAGCGTCGCGTGGTCCACCGCCTTTCCACACGCATCGTTCCCCCGGATACCGTGCCGAACCAGACCACGCTGTGCGGCGCATCCGGACAGCGGGTGGTTGCGGTGAAGTGGATCATGTCGCCATCGGTCCAGGTCCGGTAGTCCGACCAGCCGAAGTCGCAGTAGAGCTGGCACATTGCCGACTGAAAACGCCCGTCCTCGAAATTCAGCTGGTCGGGCAGCGTCTCTTCGGTTTCGAGGATCGTGCCCTCGACCTGGAAGCTGCGCCCGTCGAGATCCTCGCCCGGTTGCCAGGGACCCTGCGGGACGACAAATCCCGCAGGGTCTTCCTTCATCACGGAAATCGTCGCTGCGCCCGCACCCACGGCAAATACAGCGATTATCGATGCTTGAAGGAAGTTCATCATGCAAATCCCGGGCCGACGCCGCCGTTAGGCCACCGAGCAGCGCGCCCGGTCCGCACTGCGTTCAGACCGATGCCACAAGGTAGCGGAAACGGGCGGACATGCTGACACATCCGTCCGGCTGCGTGAATTGTTCGATGACCGGTTCCATAGCTGCATTGAAGGCGTCTTCCCCCGAGTGTTCGATGGCCTTGACCGCCACACCCGACGCGGCGAGACCCCGCAGCGCGGTCGTTGCATCGGGATAGTGCCAGCGCGTCTCGACATCATGGACCTCCTCAGGGGTCAGCCCGCCGGTACTTGCGAAGTCGCGCAGGGTCTCCTCGTCGGAAAGCGCGAAGGGCCCCGGCGCGCCCGGCGGCGGGGCCGGCAAGAGCGGCTTCAGGGCCGCGACATGGGCCGCGGCTTCCATGCCCTCCGGCTTGCCCCAGGTCAGGATGACGACCGACCCGCCCGGTCTGGTCACGCGGCCCGCTTCGCGCAGCGCCTGGCTCGCATCGGCGGCATACTGGAAGGCATTGAACCCGGTCACGAGATCGAAGCTGTCGTCGTCAAACGGCAGGTCTTCCAGTTCTCCGAGGCGAAAATCGCCGGACGGCGTGCGCTCGCGCGCGATCTCGAGCATTGCCTCGGCGGCGTCGAGTCCCGCCACGCTTGCGCCAAGCGAGGACGACAGCGCCGCGGCCATTCCCGCGCCGCAGCCGGCATCGAGGTGCTTCGTGCCGTTCGTGACGCCCGTCAGCGCGAGGACGGAATGGAATGCGTCGGCGCACTGTCCTTCCTGGATATCGGCCCAGTCCCGCGCACGCGCGCCCCAGAGGCGACCGTTGGACTGGCCCGAGCCTTTGGCAAGTCTCTCTGTCATGTCGTCTGTCTCCGTTGAAGTCTGAGTCTCCTTGTCAGGCCGGGGGTCAGGCCGGTTCCGGTTCGCCCCCGAACAGCGCCCAGAACTCTTCGCGCGCATTGCTCCGCGGAAAATCCCCGTCCGGGACCGGAACGTCGAGGAAACTGCACAGCGGGTCCCATCCGTCGGACGGTGTGAAAACCAGAAGCCTGTCTTCCGGGACCGTGTCGCGGACCAGCGCGTTGTTGCGCCGATAGGCGGCGATGCAGGTTTCGCGGTCGGCGCCGCCGAAGACGCCTTTGGCGAGAAGCTGGTCCATCGTCGAGAACATCTCGACCAGTTCGGGCGGGACCGGAAGTGTCCGGTAGTGCTGCCAGAACTTGCCGATCGTCTTGGAATAGCTCGCCCACCAGTCGTCTTCCGGCCGCTCGGTATGGATCACTTTCGCGTCGGGGAACGCGTCGACCAGTTCGGGCCAGACTGCGGCACCGGGAAAATCGACCTGGGCATTGTATCCGGCGAACACCTCGTGCCAGTCGACCGGAGCACCAGCCACGCGCGCCGCCCAGAACGGCGGCTGTTCAGGGTCGCCCATGACCATCACCATGTGATGGCAGGGGCCGAAGCCAAGCTGTTCGAGCGCCATCTTGGTGGACATCGTTCCGGTGCGGCCAAAGCCGGATCCTATGATTTTCAACGGCATCTGAACCTCCCTCACGGTCATGGAGAGCGTCCCGCACAAGGGCCGCCGGCGTCTATCAGTCGGCCTAAAAAGATCTAAAACGGCCCTGCGCTGCTCAGCGCAGAGTGTCAGCTGTGTCGGGCGGCGCCAGCCCGGCCGCGACGCGGAAGAACATGTGTGCCCGGCGCAGGTAGTCCTTGTTCGCACTCAGCCATTGCCCCGACAGCCTGGCCGCGACGAGTTTTGGTGCCAGCGCTTCAACCTTGCGGAAGGTCCGCATCGCCTCTTCCAGTCGCCCGGCGCCGACCTGGGCGATCGTGCCGAGGATCAACGGTGTCGCGCCTCTCTCCGTCTCGGCCAGCGCGGCTTCGGCGGTGGCGCAGGCCGCCCGGTAGTCCCGTGCGGCGAATTCCGAAAAGCCGACCGCGCACAGCATCGACCCGCGCATCGGGTCGCGCGGGCTGCGGCGCAGCCCGGCCCTGGCCAGTGGAACACCCTCGGCCGGATCGCCGTTGATGGCCTCGTAGAGACCAAGCCAGCACAGGGTCAGGGCGCAGTTCGGGTTGGTCTCGTGGGCCTGCCGCAATTCGGACAGCCCCGCGCTGACGTTGTTGGTCATGAGCTGGAGCTGGCCCCTCAGCCGGCGGGCGTGATGGTCGGTCGGGTCGGCCGTGATGGCCCTGGTCGCCGCTTCGATCCCGTCGGCCAGCGTCGCGTGCACTGAACCGGTCGTGCCGTGGTAGACGTGCCACCACGCGACCCAGGCCAGAACCCGCCACGCCAGCCCCGACTCCGCATCCCGGGCCAGGGCTTCGCGTGCCAGTGCGGCCGCCCGATCGCGTGAGCTCGGGTCATGGTCCATTTCCCCTGCCGAGATCATCGCCCAACCGCGCTGCGCCAACCCGTAGGCCGTCAGGTCCTCGGGCGCCTTCGCGCCGATGCGCGCAGCCTCGGCCCGGTCGATCTGCGGCGCGATGCACGAGACGACAGCCCGTGCCACCCGGGCCTGGGTTTCGAAATGCTCCGCCATGTCCCGGTCGAAGGTCTCGGCCCAGATGTGACCGCCGGTCGTGGCGTCGATCAGCTGTGCCGTGACCCGGACCCGGCTTGACGTGGCCCGGACACTGCCTTCCAGCGCGTAGCGGACGCCCAGTTCGCGCGAAATTGCCCGCAGGTCGCGCGGCGTCTGGCCGAAGGCATAGGCCGAGTTGCGCGCGACCACGAACAGATCGCGGAACCGTGACAGTTCGGTCGTGATGTCCTCGACAAACCCGTCCGCCATCCAGTCAAGGTCGGGGTCTCCGCCGAGATTCGCGAAGGGCAACGCGACGATAGACGGCCGGTCCGGAAGGGACGGGGGTGCGGGTTCCTGCGGAGCGACGTCCAGCGCGAACCGCAATCCGCGCCCGGGGACCGTGACGATCGCGTCGCGGCCGAGATGGCGCCGGAGATTGGCGACCTGAACGTTCAGGTTGTTGTCACCGACGACGGTGTCGGGCCAGACCGTCTCCATGATCTCGTCCCGGCTGACGACCTGATCCCGCCGGGCGACGAGGAACTCGAGCAGATCGAAGGCCCGCGCGCCGATCCGGATATCCTCGCCCGATCGGGTCAAACGTCGGGAACGAAGATAGAGTGTGAAATCGGCGAAGCGTGTCGTCTCCATTGATCCGGTGAACCTTGCCCCCTGTGCGGTCGATTTTAGGGCGTATGGCGCTCTGCTGTCCAAGAAATCCGCAAGTTGGCGCAGAAACGGGAGGTCGGCGGCGCGCCGTCCTGGGGGCGTCGGCTGCCCGTTCGGCTGGGGGCGAATGGCGCCGGGGCTTCGTCAGGTAACCGGCATTCTCACCAATTGGATTGACATGCTCAAAAAATCAAACTAACGATTAAAACACGCGTTTGATATTTGCCGGTGTTGGAAGAAGAACAGCGGCAACAGGCCGGAGGAAGGCGGGCGCGGAGCTGCGAACAGCGGCTGCATCAGGGAGGACAACAGAATGAAAACCGCAACCAGCGTGGTCGCCCTGGCGACCGTCAGTCTTGGCCTGACCGCGAGCGGGCTCTGCGCCGAGACGCTGTCGCTTACCGTGGTCGCCGGGCATCCGCCGATCACGAAGGGGGTCGCCGGGGTACGCGACTTCTTCATCCCCGAAGTGAACCGTCGGCTGGCCGAGGCCGGCAGCGAATACGACATCGACTGGACCGAGGCCTATGCCGGCGCCGTGGCCGACGTGAACGGCGTTCTGGAAGCGGTCGAAAGCGGGATCGCCGATTTCGGCTACGTGCCGCACCTGCTCGAGGCCGACAGCCTGCCGCTGGAACAGGTCACCTATGTCACGCCCTTCGGCACCGACAACCTGCCGCTTCTCATGGATGTCATTGTCCGCCTGCACGAAGAGGTGCCCGAGATGGGGGAGGCGTGGCAGCGTCATAACCAGATGGTTCTCGCGCCGGTGGGTATCGACACCTACCACATCCTCAGCGACTTCCCGATCAGCGGGGTCGCTGACCTCGAAGGGCACCGGATCGGGACCGGCGGGCTTGCCGTGAACTGGCTCCGCGATACGGGCGCCGTCCCGGTGACGGGGGCGCTGCCAGACTTCTACAATTCCATGGCCACCGGTCTGATCGACGGGATCATGACCTTCGAATCCGCCATAGCGCCGTACCGGTTCTACGAAGAGGCCGAATACATCACGCGGATCAACTACGGGGCGAACTCCGCGTCCGCGTTGACGGTCAATCTCGACAGCTGGGACCGGCTGCCCGAGGAGGTTCGCACGGTGATGCTGGACGTTGCGGACGAGTACCGCGTTCGCGTCGCCGAGGATTACTACCAGGGCGGCGCCGCCAGCCTCGCGACGGCCGTCGAGAACGGCGCCACCATTTCCGATCTGTCGGACGAGGCCCGGGCCGCCTATGCCGCCGCCCTGCCGAACATCGCCCGGGAATGGGCCGAGGGACTGGACGCGCGCGGCATGCCCGGCACCGAGGTGCTCGAGACCTATCTGCGGCTGAGCGGAGAGGCCGGGATCACGTTCGCCCGGGACTGGCTGCAGGAATGACTGCGGCCGCTCCTGCCCTGCCTGTTCCGGCTGGCGGACGCGCGTACCGGCTGATCCACAGTGTTGCGATGACCTGTGCGGTTGCTGGAAGCGTCGGCACGCTGGGGATCATGGCGCTGATCAATGCCGACGTGGTGGGCCGGGGCCTGTTCGGGACCCCGATGCCCGCCACGGCTGAGATCGTCAGCGCCGCCATCGTGTCGATCGTGTTCCTGCAATTGCCCCATGCGACGCTGATGGGCCGGAACATCCGCTCGGACATGCTGATCGGCAGGCTCGAGCGGGGCCGGCCAAGGGCCGCACTCGCGCTTGATACGTTCCACCACATCCTCGGGACTCTGATGCTGGCCATCATGCTGTATTTCGTGGCCCCGGAACTGGTCACGGCAGTGGAGCGAAACGAGACGGTCGGCCTTTACGGCGTCCTTCTCCTGCCAAGCTGGCCCTTCGTCCTGATGGTCGTGATCGGCCTGGCTTTGTCACTGGTGGCCTACGCGCTCATCAGCCTTGGCTACCTGACGGCGCTTCTCTCCGGCAGGGCCGAGCCATGAGCAGCGTCGAAATCGGCATCGTCTCTATCGCCGCGATCCTGATCCTGATCCAGTCGGGCATGCACGTCGCCATCGCGCTGTCGTTCGTGTCCTTCGTCGGGGTCTGGATGGTCCGCGACAGGTTCGAGATCGCCGGGGCGCTTCTGTCGAACGCCGCGCTCGAGTCGGTGGCGCGGTATTCTTTCGGCGTCATCCCCCTGTTCGTTTTGATGGGCGTCCTCGTCGGGGTGTCCGGGCTCGGGCGGGACGTTTTCGAGGTCGCCGGGCAGGTCTTCCGACGGTTTCGCGGCGGTCTGGGCATCGCGACAGTCTTCGCGAACGCGATCTTCGCGGCGGTGAACGGAACCTCCGTAGCCTCGGCCTCGGTCTTCACCAAGGTCGCTGTGCCGGAGCTGATCCGGCAGGGGTATTCGCGGCAGTTCTCGGTTGGGGTCGTTGCGGGCTCGTCGGTTCTCGGCATGTTGATCCCGCCCTCGCTGCTGCTGATCCTGTTCGGGATCATCGCCGAGGTGTCGATCGGCGATCTCTTCACCGCGGGGATCGGCCCGGGGATCCTGCTGGCCGCCTTGTTCTGCCTTCTCATCGCCGGATTGGCGCGTTTCGCCCCCGGCTTCACCGGGACTCCGCAGGACAGTGACATGCCGCTGATGTCGACGATGGTCATGCTGCAGAAAGCCTCTCCGATCGCGCTGCTGATCCTTCTGGTTCTGGGCGGCATCTACGGCGGGTTCTTCACGCCGACCGAGGCCGGCGCGGTCGGTGCCCTTGGCGCGCTGGTGATTGCCGTCGCGAAAGGACGCCTGGGACTGCGCGCCCTGGGTGGTATCCTGATCGAAACGGGGCAGGTAACGGCCTCGATCACCTTCCTGCTGATCGCTGCGCACATGTATTCGCGGCTCCTGGCGCTCACCGGACTGCCGGGCGAGATGGTGGAGCTTCTCCAGCACTACGACCTGTCGGCGCTGTCGATCCTCGTGCTGTATCTGCTCGCGATCATCCTGCTCGGCACGATCCTCGACAGTGCGTCGATCCTGCTGATCCTCGTGCCGCTGGTTCTTCCGATCGCGATCGCGCTCGACCTGAACCTCGTCTGGTTCGGTATCCTGACGATCGTCGCGGTCGAAGTGGGGCTGCTGACCCCGCCGCTCGGGATGGCCTGTTTCGTCATCCGGTCGAACCTCGACGACCCGAGCATCACGCTCGGCGACATCTTCACCGGTGCAATGCCGTTCGCACTGGCGATGCTCGCGCTCATCGTGCTGCTCATGGTGCTGCCGGTCATCGCCTTGTTCCTTGTCTGAATGCGGAGGCGGCCATGACACCAATGGTAAAACGCGAGCTACACGACCTTGGCGACGGCTTATTTGCCTGGGTGCAGGGAGATGGCTCGTGGGGGTGGAGCAACAGCGGCCTCATCACCGACGGCGACCAGAGCCTGCTCGTCGACACGCTGTTTACCGGCGCGCTGACCCAGGACATGCTGGATGCCTACCGCCGCGCGACGCCAGCGGCTCAGCGGATCGGCACACTCGTGAACACCCATGCCAACGGGGATCATACCTTCGGCAACCACCTGGTCGGCGACACCCGGATCATTGCGTCACAGGCCTGCGCCGACGAGATGGAGGAACGCCCTGCACCAGTGTTTCAGGCGATGATGGCCGGATGGCGCGATATGGGCGAGACCGGGCGTTTTCTTCAGGAAACCATGGGGTCGATCTTCGATTTTTCCGATATCGGGCACAGGCCTCCGACCGAAACATTCTCGGGCCGGAGAACGCTGCAGGTGGGAGACCGACGGATCGAACTGACCGAGTTCGGACCGGCCCATACGCGCGGCGATATCGTCGTTCATGTCCCGGATGCGCGGGTCGTCTTCACCGGGGACCTGCTGTTTTCGGGCAGTCATCCGCTAATGTGGTCGGGGCCGATCGGGAACTGGATCGCCGCCTGCGAAGCCATCGAGTCCTGGGATGTGGACGTTGTCGTGCCGGGTCATGGCCCGGTCAGCACGAAGCGCGAGGTGGCGGAGATGCGCGAGTACCTGGTCGCCGTGCGCGACGGCGCGACGGCGCGCCATGCCGCCGGTCTGCCCTGGGACGAGGCGGCGTTCGATCTCGGACGGTCCATGTCTGACGACTGGCTCGACCGCGACCGGATCATCGCGAACGTTGCTACGGTCTATCGCGAGCTGACGAACGGTGTGGTCGATCCGTCCCGCGAGGACATCTTCCGGCACATGCTGCGGTACCGGGAAGGCGCCGTCTGTCCGCACGAACCGGACGCGGCATGTGCCTGCGCGCAGCGGGCGTGAAGGGAAGTTCCGTGCTGATCCGCTCGGGGAGCGGCGATGAGGGTCCAAGGAAGGGGCTGCGATGAAGCTGGTGACGTTCGAAGCGGAAGGCCGGCGCGCGATCGGCGCGGTCGAGGGCGATGAGATCGCGGTTCTCGAGGGCGCGCCTGCCTTCGCGTCGATGCAGGACCTGATCGAAAGCGGTGCCGAGGGGCTGGAGGCCGCGCGCTCAGAGCTTTCCGATGCGCGCCGCGTGCCGCTGCTCGGGGTGCGATTGCGCGCGCCACTGCCGGTGCCGATCCAGATGCGCGATGCCCTGTGTTTCGAGCAGCATCTGCGGCAGGCCCGCGCCAACCGGCACCTGTTCGGTCGGGCGCCGGCCCGGATCGATCCGGCCGATGTCGATGTGCCGGACCTCTGGTATCGCCGTCCGGTCTATTACACCGCCAATCGCTTCGCCGTCTGCGGGCCGGAGGACGAAATCCTCTGGCCGACCGGCGAAACCCGGTTGGATTACGAACTGGAAATGGCCTGCGTCCTGGGGACCGGCGGACGCGATATCCGGGTCGAGGACGCGCCGGCCCATGTGTTCGGCTACATGATTTTCAACGATTTTTCGGCCCGCGACACCCAGATGGCGGAAATGGCGGTCGGACTGGGCACCTCCAAGGCGAAGGATTGGGACGGCGCTAATGCGATGGGGCCGTGGCTTGTGACCGCGGACGAGGTGAACCCGGCCGACGGCCTGAACATGCGGGCGTGGATCAACGGCGAACTCTGGTCGGAGGGGCGGTCGGACACGATGCACCACAGCTTCTCCGACGTGATTTCGTTCGTGTCGCGCGATCAGACGCTGCATGCAGGAGAGATCCTGTGTTCGGGTACGGTGGGCAACGGCTGTGGGCTGGAATTCGGCCGCTTCCTGTCGCCGGGCGACCGGGTCGAGCTGGAGATCGAGGGGCTCGGCCGGTTGTGCAATACGATCGGCCAGCGCCGGGAGATGGCCGGCACCGCAGGCAGCCGGATACCGGCATGAGCGCAGCACACGGCTTGCCGGCGACGTTGACATGCGCCTCCTTTGCCACGAAATGGCCGGGTCACAGGAAGAATTGATGAGCGCACAGATTTCCCGCAGCCGTGAAACCGTGCGGAGCCCGGAGACGCGTGAACGCATTCTCAGGGCGACCGAAGACTTCCTGGCGCAGTACGGCCTCGACGTCTCCATTCGCGCCGTAACCGATGAGGCAGGCGCGAACGTCGCCGCGGTCAATTACCATTTCGGGTCGAAAGAGGGCCTGCTGCGCGCGGTGCTCGAGGATCTGGCCGAACCTCTGAATGAGGCGCGCACCGAAGCTCTCGATCGCGCGCAGGCAAGAGCGGGCGATGGTCCCATTCCGGTCGAAGATATCGTCGAGGCGCTGCTGCACCCCTACATCATCGGGCCGAAGGGCCGCGAGAACGCCGGGATGATCTTCCTGCGGATCGCTCTGATGAACCGTGTCCGCCCGACCGAGCTGGGCCGTGCCCTGATCCGCGAATACCTCGAGCCCGCTGCGCAACGACTGCTTCAGGCGATGCGCGAGGCGATGCCGTACCTCGCCGAAGACGAGGTGCAGTGGCGCTATCACTTCACCATCAGCACCATGCTGGCGGCGCTTGCGGATATGGAGGTTGGCGGTCGCTTCCACACCCTGTCGAAAGGCGTCTGCGACGTCACCGACAAGGAGGAGATCATGCGCCAGATGGTCCGCTTCCTGTCAGCCGGATTACGCGCCCCGAGTGGCAGCGGAGATCGGGCAGATATGCGCAAAGTCGAAGAGCTTCGCTGACCCTCGGAGTAGCGTTCCCGGTATTCCCCCGGCAAATGGCAGCCGTGGCGGGGAAGGACGCGCAGGCGGTCACATCGGTTCAACGTCTGCCTGACATCCGTTCAGGTGATCGCGAAGCGACGTCTTCAGAACCTTGCCGTAGGCGTTCTTGGGCAGATCCGGGACAAAGACGTAGCGCTTGGGTCTCTTGAAGCGGGCGATCTGGGACAGGCACCACGCGTCGAGTGCCTCGGTCGACACGACGGAGCCAGTTTCGGGCACAACGAAGGCGACGACGGACTCGCCCCATTCCGGGTCGGGATGACCGACGACGGAGACCTGCGCCACGTCGGAATGGGTGAGCAAAACCTCTTCCACTTCGCGCGGGTAGATGTTGCTGCCGCCCGACACGATCACGTCCTTTGCGCGGTCCTGCAGGGTGACGAAGCCCTCGGCGTCCATCGCGCCGATATCGCCGGTCCGCAACCAGCCATCCTTGATCGTCCGCGCGGTCGCCTCTTCGTTGCCCAAGTAGCCCTTCATCACGGTCGGCCCGCGCACCAGAATCTCGCCGGCCCGTCCGGACGGGAGCGCCGTGCCGTCGTCATCGGCGACGATAACCTCGACGCAGGACTGCGCCACGCCGACTGACGCCAGCCGCTCGCGCCAGCGCGGATGGGTCCGGTCGCAGACCTGCGCCCGGCTCAATGCGGTGATCGTCATCGGGCTTTCGCCTTGTCCGTAGACTTGGACGAAGCGCGGCCCGAGCCGCTCGACCGCTTCCATGATGTCGGCCACGTACATCGGACCGCCGCCATAGATCACTGTCTTGATCCCGGCGCCGTCGTAGCCGCTCTCTCGCGAGCGGGCGACCATCCGGCGCACCATGGTCGGTGCCCCGAACAGGCAGACATTGCCCAGGTGCGGCGCGAGACCGGCGATCTCCTCGGCATCGAACCCGCCCGAAACCGGGACGACGTGGCGCGCGCCGCGCAAGGTGAACGGAAGGCTGTAGAGGCCCGCGCCATGCGACATCGGCGCGGCGTAAAGGGTGCAATCGCCCGGCTCGACCATGTCGATGTCGATGAAATAGCTCTGCGCCATCGCCATCAGGTTGCCGTGGGTGAGCATCACACCCTTGGGCCGGCCGGTCGTGCCGGAGGTATAGAACACCCAGGCCGTGTCCGAAGGCTGTCGCGGTTCGATCCTGGCCAGCGAAGCATTGTGACAGGCGGCGTCGAGCTCCGCTGCAAACGGGTCGATCACCTGCCGGTCGGACATTTCGGGCAACGCCATCAGCGCCTCGCGCGCGTGCCCGGTTGCGAAGACCAGTCGGGACCGGGCGTGTTCCACGATCCACGCGGCTTCGCGCGGGTGCAGCTTGGCATTGATCGGCACAGCGGCGGCGCCGACAGCCCAGATGGCATTCAGAATTTCGAGGTATTCGGTCGTGTTGGGCAGAAAGATCGCCACATGGTCACCAGCCTCGATGCCCATGTCGTCGCACAGGACGGTCGCCAGACGCAGGACGCGGGTCAGGAACGTGTCGTAATCGGCGATCAGCTGCGTGCCGCGCATGAGCGCCGGGGCTTGAGGATTGAGACGTGCCGCCCGTTCCAACCAGAGCGCGAGGTTCACCGGCCCGCCCTCCGCGGCTCGAGGATCGAGCAGTAGTTGGCGACGGCCGTACCGCCCATGTTGAAGACACAGCCGAGCTCCGCCCCCGGTTTCTGCATGGCGCCCGACTGACCTGTGAGTTGCCGGGCGGCGATGACGTGCATCGACACGCCGGTCGCGCCGACCGGGTGCCCCTTGGCCTTCAGGCCGCCGGACAGGTTGACGGGCAGGGGCCCGTCGGCGGCGACCAGCCCGTCGTCAAGCGCGGCGCGGCCGCGACCCGGTGGCGCCAGGCCCATGGCCTCGTAGATCAGTAGTTCCGCGATGGTGAAGCAGTCGTGCACCTCGGCGAAATCGAGATCCCGGACGTCGATCCCCGCCTCCGCGAACGCGCGGCGGAAGGCTTCGGCCGGGCCCTCGAAGGCCAGCAGATCGCGGCGCGACATCGGCATGAGGTCGTTGACCTGCACGGCGGCCCGAAATCCCACGGCCCGCGGAAAATCAGCCGCCGCGTCGTCGCGCACCATGATCATCGCCGCGGCCCCGTCGCTGATCGGCGAGCAATCGGTCAGGCGCAGCGGGGGCGCGATGACGGGATTGCCGGACTCGTCGGCGAGGCAGGTATCGACATCGAGTGGTTTGCGCAGATGCGCCAGCGGGTTGTTCATCGCGTTGGCGTGGTTCTTCACGGCGATCTCGGCGAGGCTGCGCCTGTGATCGCCGTACCGGCTGAAATAGGCCTCGGCGATCAGCGCGAAGACCTGCGGGAACGACAGTCCGGCCTCTTCCGGCTGATAGCTCGCGCCCGACAGGGCGGCGGTCGCTGATCGCGTATCCCCGCCCGTCATCTTCTCCACCCCGATGACCAGCGCCACCCGCGCGTCGCCGGCCCTGATCGCGGTCCGCGCAGAATGGACCGCGGCGGACCCGGAGGCGCAGGCGTTTTCGACCCGCGTTGCCGGCTTGAACCGCATCGCCGGGTCGAGGTTCAGCGCCATCGACGCGATGAAGCCGTCCGGCACCAGACCGTTGTTGTAGTTTCCCAACCAGACCGCATCGATTTCGCCCGGGTCGATCCCGGCATGGTCGATCGCTTCCCGCGCCGCGGCATGTATGAGGGACTCGATCCCCATGTCGTCGCGTCGCCCGAAACGGGTATGGCCCCACCCGACGATCAGTGCATCCGTCATCTCCGCTCCTCCCGTCCGACCGTCCGAGGTATGGTCGTCATGCGGAGTATGTCCGCGCGCCGGATGCCTGCATATGCGTGCGATTACGCTATCTGGACGGGAAGGGAGCGTGAGTTTGGAAGACATCGCTTGTCTTGGGTTCGACAACGCCCCGATCGGGCTGGTCGTCACGCGCTACCGCCTCGTCGAGACCTGCAACGACGCCTTCGCGGCGATGTTCGGATACGAGGCCGCGGAACTGGCAGGCAAGTCGATCGCGGCGCTCTATCCGTCCAACCGGGAATTCGTCGATCTGGGTGAGCGCGGGCGCGCGGAAATGCGGTCAGGCCCTTTGTATCGCGACAACCGGATCATGAAACGGCGGGACGGCAGCCTGTTCTGGTGCCAGGTTCACGGCCGCTCGCTCGGCGAGGGCGATGTATTCGCCCATTGCGTCTGGTCCTTCGTCGATCTGTCGCATCAGCGCAGGGTCGTCGAACTGACCACGCGGGAGCGCGAGATCGCGACGCTCATCGTGCAGGGGCTCACCAACAAGGAGATCGCGGCGCGCCTCGGCAACTCGCCCCGCACCATCGAAGCCCACAGGTCGCGGATGCTGCGCAAGACCGGCGCGCGGGGAACCGGTGAGTTGATCGCCTTCCTGGTCGGGCTGCCGGGCTGAGCTGTTCCTCGGGCCCGCGCGAGCGCTCCGGGCTGATGCCCGCGGGTCCCGGAGACGGCCCCTGTACCGGAGCCGCCACGCGCGTTATTCGGCCGCCTGACGCGTACCCCGTGGATTGCCGTCCATCGTGCCGAGCCTGGCCTTGAGCGTCACCATTTCTTCCTGCAGCGCTTCGTAGCGCTGCGACAGTTCCGCGTTGTCGAACACCGGCGGCTCCTGCTCGCGTCGTCCGACGAAGCGTCCGAATATCCAGGTCAGGAGCCGCTGCAGGTCATCCATGATCAGGAAGAAGGACGGCACCACGACAAGCGACAGGATCGTGGAGACGATGATCCCCCCGATCACGGCGATGGCCATGGGCGCGCGGAACGACCCGCCCTCGCCGACGCCAAGCGCGGAGGGCAGCATACCGGCCGACATGGCGATGGAGGTCATCACGATGGGCCGGGCCCGCTTGCGCCCCGCCTCGACCATGGCCGCGAGCCGGTCGAGCCCCTTCGCCCGCTGCTCGATCGCGAAGTCGACGAGCAGGATCGCGTTCTTCGTCACGATCCCCATCAGCATCAGGATACCGATCAGAACGGGCATCGAGATCGCGTTGTTCGTCAGGATCAGGCCTGCGGCCACGCCACCGATGGCCAGTGGGAGCGACAGCAGGATGGTGAAGGGCTGGATCACGCTCCGGAAGAGCAGGATCAGCACCGTCAGCACGAGCATGAGCCCGAAGATCATCGCGTTGCCGAAGCTCTGCGTCAGCTCCGCCTGGATCTCCGCGTCGCCGGATTCGGCCACGCTGACACCGGGCGGCAGCTCGACGCCGGCCACGATCTCGTTGAACCGCGCCGTCGCGGTGCCAAGCGCCACGCCCGGCGGCAGGTTCGCCCCGATCGTGGCGAGCCGCTCGCGGTTCAGACGGTTGATGGTTGCCGGTCCCTCCGCGATGGCGATGTCGGCGACGGCGTTGAGCGGGACGGACCCGCCGGATGCCGTCGGCACCCGCAAGGCGCCGAGCCTGGCGAGGTTCGAGGCGACGTCCTCGTTCAGTTCGACACGAACCGGGATAAGCCGGCTGTCGATCGACACCTTTGCCAGCAGCGCGTCGAAGTCGCCGATAGTGGCAACGCGCAGCGTTTCGGCGATGGAGGCGGTCGTGACCCCAAGCCGTGCAGCCTCGTCGGACCGGGGCGTGACCTGCACCTCGGGCCGCGGCAGCGCGCCTTCGGAGCCGACATTGGCGAGCAACGGATCGCCCCGAAGCGCAGCCTCGAGCCGGGCGACGCCCTCGTTCAGCGCCGCCTCGTCCTGGGACAGGATCGAGAAGGAGATGTCGCGCTCGCCCCGGTCGTTCAGCTTGTAGGCGCGCACATCGGGTATGGCGGCGAGACGGTCGAAGATCTCGGCCTCGACTTCGGTCTGCGTGACCTGCCGGCCGACCGGCGGCGGCTCGGGGATGAGCGCGCCGATGAGGGGCAGGCCATGCCCGACCTCCAGCAGCCGGTGTTCCAGCGAATGGTGCAGCCGTTCGAGCAGCACCGTCACCGAGGCACGGCGAATGTCGCGGTCGCCCGTGGGGGACGAGCCGCCGAGGACGAACACGCTCTCAACGCCCTCGACATCGAGGATCGCCTGGCGGATCGCCTCGGTCGCGCGGTCGGTGTCCTCCAGCGTGGAGCCCGGCGGAAGTTCGACCGAAATCGGAATACGGCTCACGTCCTCGGGCGGGATGAAGCTGCCCGGAACCTGAGCAAGAAAGTAGAGTGAGATGGCCAGTGCGCCGATGGCGCCCAGAAGCGTGAGGTAGCGCACTCGCATCGTCACGCGGACGAGCCACGCATAGCCGCGCATGATCCACCCGTCCTTCTGCTCCTCGTGGTGGGCGTCTTTGCTGCGCATCAGGTAGGCGGCCATCAGCGGCGTGATGAGCCGGGCCACCATCAGCGAGAAGATGACCGAGATCGCGACGGTCAGGCCGAACTGGCTGAAATACTGTCCGGGTATCCCGGGCATGAACGACACCGGTACGAAGACCGCCACGATCGTCGCCGTGGTCGCGATGACCGCGAGGCCGATCTCGTCTGCGGCCTCGATGGCCGCCCGGTAGGGCGACTTGCCCATCCTCATGTGCCTCGTGATGTTCTCGATCTCCACGATAGCGTCGTCGACGAGGATACCCGTCGCGAGCGTGATCGCGAGAAGCGACACGAGGTTCAGCGAGAAACCGAGAAGGTCCATGATCCAGAAGGTCGGGACCGCCGACAGGGGCAGCGCGATGGCGGCAATCAGCGTTGCGCGCCAGTTCCTGAGGAACATGAGCACAACGAGGATGGCGAGGATTGCGCCCTCGAACAGCGTATTCATCGCCGCTTCGTAGTTGCCGAACGTGTAGAAGACGGTGTCGTCGACGAGCGTGATGCCGACCTCTGGGTGGTCCGCCCGGATCCGGTCGAGCTCGGCGTTGACGACCTCCGCCACGGAAACCTCCGAGGCGCCCTTTGCGCGGAACACGGCGAAGGTCACGACCTGGTCGCCGTTGAAACGCGAGAACGAGCGCAGCTCTTCGTAGGTATCGATCACGGTGCCGAGTTCGCCGAGCCGCACGAACCGGCCCGAAGGGAGCGCGATCATCGTCTCGCGCAGGCTGTCGGCCGTCGACGCGTCCCCGAGCGTGCGGATCGCCTGTTCGGAGCCGCCGATCTCGCTTCGCCCTGCGCCGATATCGGCGTTCGTCGCGCGCAATTGCTGGCTGACCGAAGAGGCGGTGATGCCGAAGGAGTCGAGCCGCGTCGGATCGAGCTCCACCCGGATCTCGCGGTCCGCGCCGCCGTAGCGGTCGATCCGCCCGATCCCGGGCTGGCCCTGCAGCCCGCGGGTGATGACGTCGTCGACGAACCACGAAAGCTCCTCGAGGGTCATGTCGGGCGACGAGACCGCGAAGGTCATGATCGCCTGTCCCTCGACGTCGATCCGGGTCACGATGGGCGTCTCGGCCGCGGCGGGCAGGTCTCCGACGATCTGGTCGATCGCGTCCTGCGTGTCGCGTACGGCCTGGTCGGTCGGCACTTCCATCCGGAATTCGACCACGGTCGTCGAAACGCCGTCGATCACCGTGGACCGGACGTTCTTCACGCCCGCGATGCCGGCCACCGCATCCTCGATTTCGCGCGTGACCTGGGTCTCGAGCTCGGCCGGCGCGGCGCCGGACTGCGTGGTCGTGATGGCCACGAGCGGGACGTCGATGTTGGGAAAGCGCGTGACCGGCAGATCGCGGAACGACTGGTAGCCGAGCACGATCAGCATGACGAACAGCAGGATCGGCGCGATCGGATTGCGGATAGACCAGGCGGAGAAGTTCATGGCCGGATCCTCAGTTCGACGACAGCGCGACCGGTTCGGCCGGTACCGGGTTTATCGTGTCGCCCGGCCGCACGAAGGCGCGGGCGCGTGCGACCACGCGGTCGCCGGGCGAAAGACCCTCGAGAATCTCGACGGTGCCACCGTCGCGGATACCGGTCGTCACCTCGACCAGCTCCACGCTTCCATCCGCGGTCACGCGCAGCACGCTCTCGCCCGCGCCATCGTTCGGCGCCGCGACCGCTGTAACCGGCAGGGTCAGCGCCTCGTGCTCCTCGACGAGGATCTCGGCCTCGGCGAAGAGGCCGGCGCGCACGCGCTCCGGCTCGGTGAGCGAGATGCGGACGCGGCCAAGCCGGGTCATCGTATCGACGGTAGGCTCGACCAGGCGGACCACCCCGTCGAGTGACTGGCGCAGCCCGACCGGGCGCAGGTCAACGGTCTGGCCCACATCCAGCTTCAGAAGGTCGCTTTCGGACACGTCGGCCTGCAGTTCGAGAAGGCCGTCTCGGATGATGACGAACATCGGCTGACCGGCGGCCGAGGCTATGGCACCGACTTGTGCATTCCGGACGCTCACGATCCCGGCGACCGGCGTTACCACATCGGTTCGCTGAAGATTCAGGGCGACATCGGCAATCTGCGCTTCGGCCACCCGGATCTGCGCTTCGGCGGCCGCGAGGCCCTGCTGCGCGGCCTCGACGCGGGCGAGCGCGGTCGCGGCGCTGGCCTCGGCCTGGTCGGCCGCCGCACGCGAGGTCGTGCCGTCGGCGGCGAGCGATACGGTCCGGTCGCGTACACGCACCGCTTCATCGGCCGCGGCCTGTGCTTCGGCCAGGCTCGCCCGGGCTTGTGCGACCGCGGCCTCGGCCGAGGCGCGGCTGGCCTCGAGCTGGCTTTCCTGCAGGCGCAGAGCAGCGTCCGACAGCCGGGCCAGCACCTGGCCCGCTTCGACCCGATCGCCGACCTGCGCGAACAGCTCCTCGATCTGCTGCCCCTCGACCAGTGGCGCGACCGAAACGTTTTCGACCGGCTCGAAAACCCCCGAAGCGAAGACCGTGTCGCGAACCGTTCCCGTCACGGCTTCGGCGACGGTGATCGTGGGCGCGCTCTGCTCGGTCGCCGCCGGCGCCTCTGTGCCATGCTCCTGCGCGAATGCGGGCATCGCCACGACGGCGAACATGGCAAAAACGAATGACAAACGGGTCATACGGACGGATCCCTCGAAGAAGCTGCGACGTCGTCGAGAAGCTGTCTGACGGTACGCAGGACGATGCGGCGAAGCTCGGAATGGTCGGCGGCGGCCTCGTGGCCGCGTCCCATCTGGACGGTCACGCCCTTGACCACGACGATCAGCAGCTGCGCGTGAGCCTTGAATTTCGCCTGCGCCTCGTCTTCGGGCAGGCCGGTAATGCGGGCGAAGACGCGGGTGAAGCTGCGGGCGATGGTCGCCTCGAGCCGTTCGAGGCTTTCGCGGACGGCCGGGCGGCGGATGGCGGCCGCCTCGATCTCGGCCCAGATGGCCCCGTCCGAGCGGCAGGCGACGTCGTCGATCCGCTGGGCGAGGACGGCGAGCAGCATCTCGCGCGGGTCGGGCGCGTCCATGATCGTGCGCATTGCCGCATCGACTTCGGTGAGGTCATGCGCGACCATCGCCTCGATGATCGCGTCTTTCGATCGGAAATAGCGATAGAAATTGCCCGCGCTCATGTCGGCGGCCTGCGCCAGATCCTTCATGGAGGCCCCCTCGAACCCTTTGGCAACGAACACGTCGCGGCACCGGTCGAGGATCTCGACGGCGCGAGGCGAGGCGAGGGGATCGATCTCGAGAGGATAGCTTGGCGTGGCGCGGTTCACGGGGCATCCGGCGGGTGAATGAACATTCATTCACATAACGCATCCAGCGGTGGGATCAAGCGGGTAGGGTACCTCTGCACCGGTGACCTCGCAGGGAAGTGACCGGGATCTCGATCGCCGTGCGGCGGTCGCGGGATCCGCGTACGTTCCGGCCGAGAGCGACCATGGGCTCCGACGCACCGGGAATTAGCGCCCGCTGGCCCGGCGGCCATGATTATCCGGGTGACGATGCCCGGCCGCCTTGCTTCACGGCCTGCCGGTTTCGCACGGCGACGAACCACAGGGCCGTGGCAGACAGCACGGCCGTCGCCACCAGGTAGCTTTCGAGCAAGGTCGGCGTCAGTTGCGGCAGGCTGTGCTCGCCGAACGGCGACAGCAATATCGGCAGGATCGCCCAGGCCGTGGCCTGACCGGCGAGGATGAGGGGCCCACCGATCATCGCCCGGCCGCTCAGAAGCCAGCCAACGCCGGGGAAGCCGAACATCGCAGAGAGAAACTCGGGCAGGACAAACGTCCAGTACGGCACCTGCTGTCGCCAGCTTTCGGACGAAGTGTTGTTGCGGGCGATGGCGCGCTTGAACTGGTCCCAACCCGCGCGCCGGACGTCGCCGGTCGACCGCCAGATCGCCTGAAGCGCGACAGCTGCGCCAACCGTGTACAGAAGCGCTCCGCCGACCGTTCCGACGGCGGTGGCGTTGGTCGCGCGCGAGAGTGCCTCGATCGCACTCGCATCGTTGCCGGCGATCTGAGACCCGGCGATCAGCGCAGCCGCCAAGGCCGATGCGTAATAGGCGAGAGCGCCGGCACCCATTGCCAGGCCCGTCCGCCGGAGCAGCCCGCGCGGCAGCGCGTCGGGCAGCATCGGTGCCCCGACGGACAGCCCGCTGCCGAGCAGCATAAGAAGCACGCCGCCGATGATGTTGATCTGAGCGTGGGCCCCCGCGATGCTGTCCTCGGCCGGACCTGCCGCCTCCATCCAGTCGTGGATGACAGGCATCGTCTGGGCGACGCCATGCAACGTGCCGAGCGCAAGCAGGCCAAGTCCGAAGCCGATCATGACGGAGCCGGCCGGGCGCGCCCGGATGAGCCGCCGTAAAGTGACCCACAAGAACAGCCAGATGGCGAGAAAGGTGAGGGTACCTGTGGTGGCGATGAGCACATCGTGCTGCCATCCAAGCCGCGCCTCTGCGGCGCTGGCGGACAGGCCCTGACCGACGATCAGATGGCCCTCCGCGAAACCGAGGTAGAGAAAGACGATGTAGAAGGCGGCCGAAGCGGGCACCAGGGCCCAGAACACGACTGTCTCGACGCGACGGTCACGCATGCGCTGGGCGTCGTCGCCACTTCGGGTCACGTAGAATACCACGCCCGCGAGGATCGACAGGACCCCGGTGATCAGGTTCACGTGCGCATGCGATATCGGGTCGATGAGCCGTCCGGCCGCGCCGGCGGCGTGCAGCCATTCGACGTTTTCCGGCACGACCTGCAGCACACCCTGAACCGTTCCCACGAAGAGCGCCGCAGCGCCCACGAAGAAGAATTTCGCAAGGTGCCGATGCGGTCGGGGGCCGTCCGCCCGGCGGGCGCCGAGGATCGTGACGAAGACATTGATGACGTATGTCCAGTAACCGATCCCCATCACGGTCGCCGACAATCCGGTCGCGAGGTTGCGCCAGAGACCGACCGAGTCATCGATCTGCGCCTCGGTTCGACCTGCGTTCAGCAGCGCGGCCATGCTCGCCCCGCCAATGAGGTTGGCGAGATAGAACCCGAGCGCGCCGGCGACGGTGGCCCAGAAGGCGATTTCGGCCAGTGTCTCGCTGTAGAGCGGCCGCCTGAGGATGCGCGGAAGGACGTACCAGCTGAGCCCGGTCAGGGCGACAGTGCCGCCCATCACGATCGTCATGTGACTGTACGCGATCTCGCGCGCCAGGTGGCCGCCATAGCCGCCCCGCATCAGCCAGTCCGCCACCGGCGGTATGCTCCGCACCGCCAGGTGCACGCCGCCGACAGTGAGCGCGGCGAAGGATACCAGCAGGTATTTCGGCAGCGCGCCATCATGCGCCCTGATCTCGGCCTCGCTGAACCGATGCGCCGGGACGGGCGCCGTTCCGACGGGGACGATACGGAAGACCAGGGCGGCGAATGCGATCAGCGCGAGAAGGGCGAAGAGCGCTTCAAAGCTGGAGACGGTGTCGAGTTGCATCGGCCTATCCGAGGCCGGGCTGGAAGTAGAAGATCAGGAAGTGGTAGCCGAGCGAGACGAGCATCATGACCGCCAGGATCAGCCAGTCCCGCCATTGCCCCTGTGCGCGGACGTTTTCCTCTTCGCGCGAGGTGCGGCGCTCGTCCTGCCCGTAGGCATGTGGTTCGGCATAGCTTGAGGCCGGTGCCGCGGTATCGTTCGGTTCGGCCATGATATCCTCCTTTCAGATGTGCTGCTCGAAGTGGTCGATGACGACGTCGTAGGGCTGCGGATCGAGGGACTCGATAATGAGCTCCGGCGCCCACCGGCTCTTGAGGAACTCCTCGAGCTGTTCGCGGTGTTCGAAGGCCACGCGGATGATGCAGTGGACGTCCCGGTTCTCGAGCCGCCGCAGCCACAGGTCGCACACGACGAAGCCGGGAAGTCCTTGCAGCAGCGCTTTCCACGATTCCAGCAGCGGCTCCGCGTCGTGCCAGTTCTCGTGATGGAACGATGCGAAGGTGAAGCAGGAATGGGTTTGCGCGACCGACATGGATGCCCCGTCAGTAGATCAGGCCGAAGACGGCCTGCTTGATGCCGAAATAACCCGCCCAGATGACGACGGCGGCCCAGACCACGTAGCTGAAGACCGCGATCTTCCCGATCCGCTCGGTCAGGATCGCATCGAACGAGGTCAGTTCGAACAGCCGTGGCGAAGACCCGCCGGTGCGCTTCAGCCAGAAGGCGAAGAGCCAGAAGAACACCACGAGCACGACCGCGTAGAGCGCGATGTAGATCGGCCCGGACCACAGGATTTCCGTCCGCTCCACCGGGATGGCGGCGAGATAGTGCGCATAGAGATTGTCGAAGACCTGTTGGGCGGTGGCGCTGTCATTCCCTCTCAGCATCGGACTCGGCCTCCTTGATCCAGTCGGGTGTGTAGAAATCGGGCTCGTCGACCGTCAGCAGGTAGTACTTGGCGGCCTCGAGATCGGTGAAATAGCCACGCCGGACCGCGACGAGGAACACCAGCAGGGCACAGCCGAAGAAGACCAGGAAGGCAAGCACGACCCAGTCGGCCATCACCGCCGCGCCCTCTGCATGTGGATAGACCGCAGCGGTGGCGGGCGAAGCGGCGAACACCATCGCGCTCAGGGCGGCAAAGGCAGCCGCGATGCGGGGGAGAACGGGGAGATCAGGGCGCATGGAACACGAGCCTTTCGGTGGAGTGCAGTGTGTCGAGATCGGGCAGGTCGTCGCCCCTTGCCTCGGCATCGGCATAGGCGGCGTCGACCAGGTTCATGTATTCGGCACGGATCAGGTCGGCGAGCCGGTCGAGCGTCATCGGGATCGCGCCGCCGATCATGATCTCGTCGCCGGTCGCCATCCCGGGCGCGACCCATCGGGCCGCATTCATGAACGGATCGGAGCGGTCGCCGCCGTCAGTCAGCGCCGCGCCGATCGGGTGGGATTCGACATAGGCCTGAAGCGGCGGCGGCGGCGTCCAGGGTTCATACATGTCGACCGTCGGCAGCGGCTCGGTCAGACCTCCGTTCGGGATCGTGCGAAGGAACAGCACGACCCGCCAGATATCCTCGACCGACAGGCGGGTGCCGAAATTCTCCATCGCGGTGCCGGGTCCGGCGGTCAGGATCCGGTGGTAGAACATGCCGCTCGAGGTCATCGGCATTCCGGGCAGGCCCTCCTGCGTGAAATCGAACGGCGGGATCATGAACGATCGCGCAGCCGTCCCCGCACCGTCGCCCTCCACGCCGTGGCATCCACTGCACCGTGACAGGAAGATGGCGCGCCCGCGGATCAGGTTTTGCTGCGTCACGTCCAGCGGGTCCGGCATCAGCCAGTAGCCCCGGCCGAAACTGTTGATCATCCAGACCGCCTTCCACGGCAGCCCGCTCGGCGACCGGTCCGAGGGCATCCCGTCGGCGTTGTAGCTGCCCGAGGCCCGCAGCTCGTCGAGCAGGTCGGCCAGCGCGGCGTCCGCGGTCACGTCCATGTTCATGTTGAGGCGCATGAGCTGGTTTCCCATGCGGACGGCAGCCTGGCGCAGCATCCCGTCCTTCCCGCCCCGGCTCTGATTGTAGGCGATCAGCGCATCCCGGTCGTCCTGCGACAGGTAACTGAAGCTGGGCATGATCGAGACAGGCGTCGTGTTGCGGGGGTTCGCGTAGTGTGCGACGTGCCACGTATCCGGATGTTGCCCGCCTTCATGGGACAGGTCTGGCCCGGTACGTGCCGTGCCGAGCACGTTGGGACTTTGGGCGGTTCCGTGGAAGTCGCCGGGCTCCGAGGCCCGCGGATAGAGATAGTAGAGCCCTTCGAACACGTCCTGCGGCCGGCTGAAGCCGCTGTGACAATAGACGCAGCCATTGGCGAGGAAGACCTGCCGGCCCGCATGAGCCTCGTCGCTGATCGGCAGCCAGTTGTCCGATGGCGGCGGCGTGTAGGTTTCGATCGGCAGCACCACGACCGAGAACACCACGGTGAAGAAGGCGAGCAGACCGCCGATCACCACCATCGCCGGGCTCATTAGCATCGTCCGGCGCGGCGAGGTCTGCGGCACCTGCGGCGGGATCTGCGGATGGCTGGGAATGCGGCCGGACCGGTCAGTCATGGCTGCCTCCTTCGGTCACCGGCCGCCCCGCATAGGCCCGGAATTCCTCGCGCGTCTTTCGGCTGGTATCGACAATGAGCGTCGCGATCACGCTGATCGCCTGCAGGATGGCCGACATCAGGATCATCGCACCGAAGATCGCCCGGGCGATGTAGTGCGGGCGGATTTCCGGCAGCACGTTGATCTGCGGAATCCCGATGGCCCAGTTCTGCCCCTGCAGGAAGCTGGCGAAGGTCAGCACCCAGAAGAAGCCGGTGAAGCCCACGAACAGGAGCCAGTATTGCCACTCGACCAGCTGCCGGCTGTAGATCGGCCGGCCGAGAAACTGCGGTACCAGGTAGGTGACGGTGCCCATGCCGACGAAGGTGAAGGCGCCGAGCAGCGCCAGGTGCGCGTGGGCGACGATGAAATTGGTGAAGTGAATCATCTGGTTGAACACGGGCACGGCCATGAACGCGCCCTGCACGTTGACCAGGAAGTAGAAGATGAAACCGGTCAGCATGAACCGGAGTGGCATGTTGGTGAAGAACGAGGACCAGTTGCCGCGCATCGTCAGCCAGACATTGGTCACGAAGGCGAAGACCGGAACCAGCAGCAGGATCGAGTTCACCGTCGCGAAGGTCTTGAGCCAGCCCGGGATCGGCGCCTGGAGAAGATGGTGGTGGCCGACACCGGTGTAGAAGAACGCGATCCCCCAGAACGAGACCAGCGACAGCGTGTGGCTGTAGAGCGGGGTCCGCGTGATCTTCGGAATGAAGTAGTAGATGAGGGCCACCATCATCGGCGTCAGCCACAGCCCGAAGAGGTTGTGATTGCCCCACCAGTTGAGCATCCCGTCGGCGAGCGGATCGGGCAGGGCGCCCGATGGCGACCCGCCGCCGGCGACGCCATTGCCAAGCCAGTTCCCGGGCCGCCACATCACGTTGTCGATGAAGTAGTCGACGGCGAGCCAGATCTGGCTGGCAAGGATCCACCAGACGGTGACGTAAAGCGGCCGCACCCGGCGGTGCACGACCGTCATGAGCGAATTGAAGATGTTGGAAAGCAGGACGAGAACCAGGAGCACATCGACCGGCCAGATCAGCTCGGTGTATTCCCGCGCCTGGGTAAGCCCTAGCCCGAGGCCGACGATGCCCGCGGCGAAGGCGAGGTTCCAGATCCACGCGCTCCAGACACCGAGCGTTTCGCTCCACAGCGAACTGACGCCAAGAAGCCGCGGAAGGACATAGAAGGCCCCGCCGACATACATCATCGTCAGCCAGCCGAAGATGGCGCCGTTGACGTGCATCGGGCGGATCCGGCCGAACTGAAGCGGCGCGATGCCTGCGAACAGGTTGGGGGTCACGAGCTCGGTGGCCATCGTCAGGCCAACGAGGGTCAGGAAGATGATCCAGAAGAGAGAACTGTAGAGCCAGACCTTCGAGGCGCTGTCGGCATAGGTCCGGGGCGGGTGCGCTTCCACGTCCGAAGAGATGCGTTCGTCGGCCGACATTTGCGCCATGTCCTGACGCCCTCCCCCGATAGTTTTCGTTTATCACGAAGATAGGGAAAACGTTCCGCGCGGTATTCGGTTCCTCAGGAAACTGGCGGACGGGGAGGGATTACCACCCACGGACGGGGGAGCTCTGGAGGCCAACCATCTGGCAAGGGGCGCGAATCCTGCTTCGCGGAGGCGAGCCGCATCAACGTGAAAAAAGACTGCGATTTCCGCCGCGACGGCCTCAACGGGACCGCCGCGGCCGGCTCCCGCTTTGGAAGGATTTGGGCCATTTGGAACGTTTCAGGTCCGGCCAAAGGACCCTTAAGCCGGAGCCGGGCAGCTTGTCCCCTGTGACCGAGACACCTGCAAAGGACCAAAGACATGGCACTTCTGGACTACGACCGCCCCGCAGCCGCCCCCCGCTTTCAAGGCGTCCTGACCGTTATCGCCACCCTGTTCCGTCTGCTCCTGAAACGGACTGCGCCCGAGGAAGTACTCGCCGCGCAGGCCCGCCGCGAAGCCGCGCGCCGCGCCGTCGATCGCCTGCTCTAGGTCACTCCGGAATGCCGACCGCCCTGTAGGCCCGTTCGATGTGGTCGCGATGGACCGGGGTCCGGTGGGGGCTGTCGCGCAGGTAGCCGGACACCGTCGTGTCCGGCGCGGAGGCAAGGAGGAGGTCGCGAAACCTGCGGGCATCATCCATCCGTCCGACCGCCGTCAGGCAGATGATCAATCCGTTGTAGGACGTCGCCCATTCCGGCGCTGCGGCATAGGCGGCCTCGAACTCGACCAGCGCCTCCTCGATGCGGTCGTCCGCGATCAGGGCCATGCCGATGCCGGAACGGATCTGCGGATTCCGCGGGTCGATGGGGTTCAGGCGCATGCTGCGTCCGAAATGGGCAAGAGAGACCTCTGCATGGCCGAGGTAGGAATGCACCCATCCAGAATGGATCAGGTTCATGCTGGAATTCGGGTTCATCGCCAGGGCCCGGGAAATGGCCGCCTGACCCCTGTCGAAGGCGTGGC
Source organism: Rhodobacterales bacterium HKCCE3408 (assembly GCA_015689705.1). Lineage (GTDB taxonomy): Bacteria > Pseudomonadota > Alphaproteobacteria > Rhodobacterales > Rhodobacteraceae > HKCCE3408. The sequence continues at coordinate 111,981 of WVSN01000008.1, read as the reverse complement.
CCAGATAGGCGACCGTGTGACCGGCCATGGCCAGCGTCGATGCATCGGCGTCGGGCGTGGACAGCAATGCGTCGGCGAGCGGCAGGATGGTGCGCGCCTCGGGAAAGCCGATGAACCGAGAGGCGCAGGCCATCATGTGCGCCCGGCATTTGAGCGACCTCGCCTCGATATAGTCCGGGTCGATCTCCAGCGCGCGCTCCAGCAGGGCGAGCCCGGTGTCGAAGCTTTCCCGGTCGGCCATCCGGTAGAGGCGGGGGGCCGCGCGCAGGCATAGGTCGTAGGCATCGAGTTCGGTCGTCGGCTTGGCGCTGGCGCGGCGGGATTCCGCGAAGATCACGTTTGGCTCGATGGCTGCTGCGACCTGTTCGGTGACCTCGTCCTGAAGATCGAAGACGTCGGCAAGGGCGCCGCTGAACCGGGAACTCCAGATCGTGTGGCCGGTTTCCGCCTCGACCAGTTGGGTGTTGATCCGCAGGCGATCCCCGGCCTGCTGGATGCCGCCTTCGAGGATGTAGCGGACGCCCAGTCGCTTGCCGATATCCGCGAGATCGACACTCTGGCCCTTCAACGTGAAGGTCGAGGACGCGGAGATCACAAAGATGCTGGGGATCAGGGACAATGCGCCGATCATGTCCGATACGATGCCGTCGACCAGGTAAGTCTTGTCCGGATCTCCTGTGAGGTTCGCGAACGGCAGGACGGCGAGCGATGGCTTCTCCGGCAGCGGCAGGCTCTCATTCGGCGTCACGGGCGCATCGGCGGCAAGCGTCAGCTTGTAGCCAACCCCCGGCACGGTCGCGATGGCCCGGTTGCCAAGCACCTTGCGCAGCGCACTGATCTGGACCGTCAGGTTTCCTTCCTCGACATTCAGGTTGGCCCAGACGCCTTCCAGCAACTCCGCTTTCGTGACCACGCGTCCGGAATTGGCGTCGAGGTAATCCAGCACGTCGAATGCGCGCGCGCCGAGTTTGACCTCCTTCCCCGCGACCGAGAGCAGCCGGGCGGCGCGATCGAGCCGATAGGATTGGGCTGTCAGATCGGTCACCGTAGACTCCAGCGTTGGTGGACGAAGGCTAGCAGAACGGACCGGCCTGCCAAGCTTTACGGATAGGTGCGGGGGCCCAAGGACTGCGCCTGACCAGGACCGGCGTGGCCAGAGTTCTTTGCCGGAGCGAAATCGCCGCCTATCCTGCCGCGATGGGATACGTCACCTCGCTCTTTGCGCGAAAGATGGTGGCCGCGGCCGGGTCCGGGGTGGCCGCGCGCGCGCTGCTGGCTTCGATCGGGCTCGATCCCGACGGGGCGTGGGATCCAAAAGCGATGGTTCCCGACGTCGCCTATTACGACCTGCTGGAACGAATGGCCGCCGAAATAGACGTGACGGATCTTCCGGTGCGGACAGGGGCATCCATGCGGCTCGACGAATACGGAGCGCTCGGGCTGGCGTTCAAGGCGGCCACGACGCTGGGCCGGTCTTATGCGCGTGTCGAACGCTATGCGCGGCTCTGGACGAGCGTGGTCGAGTACGAATTGCGGCCCGATCCGCGCGGAACACTGTTCATCCTGCACAGGTCGGGGGAGCGCCGACTGGGTCTGCGGCTGTCAAACGAGGCCACGCTGGCCAGCGCGGTGTCGATCGCGCGGCAGGTCAGCCCGGAGCCCATCGCACCGCTTGAAGTGCTGATCCGGCACCGGGGCCCGAAGTCGGTCGCGGCGCATGAAGCATATTTCGGCTGCCCGGTCCGCCTCGGCGCGGAGCTGGACGCCCTCCTGTTTTCGTCCGAGACGCTGGAGCAACAGAATATCCTCGGTGACGAGGGGATATCGCGTTTCCTGACCTCGCATCTGGACGATGAACTATCCGGCATCGCGGACGCCCCCGCCATCGTCGCCCGGGCGCGAGACGCGATTGCCCAGGCCCTGAGCGAGGGCGTGCCGAAGCAGGACCACATCGCGCGCGGTCTCGGTCTCAGCGCGCGATCCCTGCACCGGCGCCTGTCGGAGCACGGGATGAGCTTTCACGGCCTGACTGAAGAGACGCGCCGTGAACTGGCCGTGGGGTTGCTGCGCGACGAGAACCACTCCCTGGCCGAAATCGCGTTCCTGACCGGGTTCTCGGAGCAAAGTTCGTTCACCCGGGCCTTCAAGCGCTGGATCGGCACGACACCGGCGAGTTACCGCAAGGAATACCGCGGCGGCTGACCGATCTGGCGACGGCGGTCAAAATCCTGGCAGGGCCGGTCAATACCGCGCCCGATGCGTCGGCCTATCCCCGGAATGTCCATACAAACCGGGAGACAGACCCATGCAGACCAAACCCATTCTCGTCATCGGCGCCACAGGCAAGACCGGGGGCCGCGTCGCCGCACAGCTGGAGGGCAGGGGCCTTCCGGTCCGCCGCGGATCGCGGACCTCGGCCACGCCGTTCGACTGGGAGTCGCCGGAAACCTGGGCCGCGGCCCTTGCCGGTGTCGGCTCGGCCTATGTCACCTACTTTCCGGATCTCGCCTTTCCGGGCGCCGTCGAGCGGCTCGAGTCCCTGTGCGAGACCGCGAAGGACGCCGGTGTCGGTCATCTCGTCCTGCTATCCGGCCGCGGGGAGCACCACGCCCGGATGGGCGAGGACGTCGTGCGCAACTCGGGCGTGGACTTCACGATCGTCCGGTCGGCGTGGTTCGCGCAGAATTTCAGCGAAGGCTATCTCCGCGATCCCATTCTTGCGGGCGTCCTGCCGATGCCCGGAGGCGCCATCGCCGAGCCGATCATCGACATCGAGGACATCGCCGACGTCGTGGTCGCGGCGCTGACCGAAGAGGGCCACAAGGCCCAGTTGTACGAAGTGACCGGGCCGCGGCTGATGAGTTTCGCCGACATGGGGACTGAAATGTCGAAGGTGATCGGCCGGGAGATCCGGCACATCCCGATCAGTTTCGAGGAATTCCACGCGAACATCGCCCGGTCTGGCGGGACGTTCGTGGCGGATGTGTTCACAGCGATCGCCCGCGAGACGCTGGACGGGCGCAACGCCCGGGTCGGCGACGGCGTGCAGCGTGCGCTCGGTCGTCCGCCGCGGGATTTCACCGACTTCGCGCGGCGCGCCGCACAGGCCGGCGCCTGGAATGCGGCCGCCTGATCCCCGTACCACGGCAAGGAGCTTTAGCTCCTTGCCGTAAGCTACAGATTCTAAAGGAGAACCCAATCATGTCGACCTTGCTTTTTCTTACGCAGTTTGCCGTGATCGCATACGCGCTGATCGCCGGCGTCTTTCTCGCCTTCTCGGATTTCATCATGCGGTCGCTGTCGCTGACCGGCGGTGTCGGCGGCGTCGAGGCGATGCAGGTGATAAACCGCGAAGTCTTCCGTTGGGTCTTCATGACCCTTTTCCTCGGAATGGCCGGAGTGTCGCTCGTCCTTGTCGGGCTTTCGGTTGCCAGTCTGGCCGAACCCGCATCGGCGTTCACCGGGCTCGCCGGGATGGTTTACCTTCTGGGCTGTTTCGGCGTGACGGTTGTCTTCAATGTCCCGATGAACGAGGCCCTGGCCCGCATGAACCTCTCCGACGAGGCGACCGGTGCCTACTGGCGGCGCACGTATCTGCCCCGGTGGACGTTCTGGAACTCGGTGCGCACAGCGGCCTGCGCGCTGTCCGCGGTTCTGCTGCTCTTTGCTCTGATGGCGATGGCGCAGACGGCCTGACAGAAGCACGGCGGACGCGGTCCGATGCTTGTGCGGTGGCCGGGGATGGTTCACTGTCCGAACCATGACGCACCCGATCGATACAGGCACACGCGGACCGCTCAGGATCGGGGCGGGCGAGATGGTCGAGCTTGGCTGGCTCGCCCGCGATCTGCCGTTCCTGACCCGGACGCTTCGTTTCCTGCTGCGCGCGGACAGCGACGAGATGCGGCACGAACTCGGGCTCGAGCCGGGCGAGATCGGCATCCTCGCGATGATCGGGCACAATCCCGGGATCAGCCAGAACGGGCTTGCCGGATCTCTGGTGCTGAAGAAGTCGGCGGTCACGAAGATCGTTCAGGCGCTGGAAAAGCGCGGGCTGATCGAGCGGACGCGCAGTGAGACAGACCGCCGCTGGAACGAACTGAACCTGACCAAGGACGGTGAAGCCATGGCGGAGCAGATGCGCGTCGCCGCCATCCGCCGCCATGACGATTGGTTCGACGGCATCCCCGAGGCCGAGCGGAGGATCTTTTTCGACGTCCTGTTCGGCATTGTCGAAAAGCTGGCTGTAGAAGGTGCCGAGGGCGCGGCCGACGACGACTAGGGCTTGCCGGCGGCCTTGGCGAGCGCGGCCAGCACGGCTTCGGTATCGGCGCCGAGCCCTGGGACGCTGCCGGCATGTCCCGGCCCGTCATGGGCGAACCGGAACCCCGCATTGAGGATGCGCGCGCTTGGGACGGCCTCGTTCGGTGTGGGCACGTCGAGGAAAAGATCGCGCTCGGAGGCTTTGGCCAGCTCGAGCGCCTCGGCCACGCTGCGGACCTTGCCGGCCGGCACGCCCGCCCGGTTGAGGATTGTCTCCCATGCGTCAGCGGTCCTCGCACCGAACGCCGCGCGCAGTTCGTCCTGCAGGGCTGCTTCGTTCTGCAACCGGGCGTCCGGTGTTGCGAACCGTTCGTCCTGCAAAAGATCCGCCCGACCGAGCGCCTCGAACAGCCGGGCGACCTGGTTCTGCTGGACCGCGCCGATGGTGATCTGGCCGTCCGCCGTGTCGAACGTGTCCGCCGTCGGCGCACCCGAGAAGCCGCGGTTGCCGCTCCGTTCGGGGTTCTTCCCCGAGATCAGGATCTGCCCGAGGACCGACGACATCATCACCATCGTCGTGTCGAACATCGCGACGTCGACGTACTGCCCGCGCCCGTCCGGATCGGCCTGCCGCTGCGTGTAGGCGGCGAGGATCGCGAAAGCAGCCATCAGCGCGCAGTACGTGTCGACGATGGGGAATCCGATCCGCGTCGGCCCGTCCGCATCGCTGCCCGACAGCGTCATCAGGCCGGATACGCTCTGGATCACCTGGTCGATGGCGGGAAAATCGCGCATCGGGCCGGTCTGGCCGAAACCCGAGATCGAGCAGTAGATGAGCCCCGGATGGCCCTCCGACAGCTCTTCGTAGGCGAGACCTAGCCGCGCTGCGACGCCGGGCCGGAAGTTCTCCACGACGATGTCGGTGCTGTCGGCAATGGCGCGCGCCGCCTTACGGCCGTCGGCTGACTTCAGATCGAGGACGACAGATTTCTTTCCGGCATTGGCCCCCATGAACGGCTCGGCCATGCCGCGCAGATCGGCGCGCCGGGTGTAGTAGCGCATGGCATCGCCGGCTTCGGGCTCGATCTTGATGACCTCTGCGCCGAGGAGACACAGGAACTGCGTCGCGAGCGGACCCGCGATCACGTGGCTGAAGTCGGCGATGCGCACGCCGGCCAGCGGTTGGGCCATATCCGTCCCCCCTTAACGGTTCACGGTATGAACTATTCAGCGAGGCAAGGTCAAGCTAGATGCGCGAGGAGGGCTGCTTGACAGGATCGCCGATACAGTTCACAGAATGAACTATCAGGGAGGGGCACATGCCCGAGTCAGCAGCCGAGCGCCTGGAGCGCGCCTTTGCGGCGAAGGCCGAGGGCGCTGTCATGGATGCGCCGAGGATCGGCATATTCGGCGATGGGCTGCCGGACGCACTGGTCACGGCGGCAGGGGCGGTTCCTCTGGACATCAAGGCCTCGCCGGATGGCGTCCGGCCCGATCCGCGCGTTGCGCCCTTTGTCGAGCCGTTCATGGATCGCTTCGCCGCCGGATTTCTGCACCGGCTCGCAGCCGGCGCGTTCGACGGGTTCGCGGGCCTCGTCTTCGCCCGCGACGATACTGCCGGACTGACGGCCTACCAGTATGCGCTGGAACTGCGCCGGATCGGCATCCTCCCCGACGGGCCTCCTCTGCACTTGTGGAACCTGCTGCATACCGACAGCGCGCCGGTTCACCGCTTCAACATGTCGGAGGCCGCGCGGCTCGACGCGTTCCTGTCCGACACCACGGGCCATGGCTTCCGCGAAGGACTGGAGCATGCGCTCGAAGTGGAAAGCCGGCGCCTTGACGCGGTCGAACGACTGGCACTGGCCGGTCTGCCCGCGCGCACTGAATTCACCTGGCGCAATGCCGGCCGCTGGCTAGGGCCGGAAGACCATGCCGGTCTCATCGCCGACGCGATCGGGGCGGCGACCGCGTCGTCTCCGGGACCGGTGATCGGCCTCATCGGCTCGGCCAGCATCGACCCGGCGCTGTACGACATGCTCGACCGGATCGGACGGCTGTCCGTCGATCTTCAGCCCTACGGTCACGTCTGGCCCGCCGCACATGCCGGCGGACCCGATCTGGACGGTCTGATCCGCGCGGTCGCCACCAATCCGCTTCATCCTCGCGCTGCGCCGGCAGGCTGCTACCGCGCTGCGCTCACCGAACGGCTGGCGAACTGCGACGTTGTCGTCGCCTACTGCGCCCCGCACGAGGAAACGCTCGGGTGGGACCTTCCCTCGCTTTCGGCCGCGCTGGCCGCAAAGGGCGTCCCCGTCGTCGATCTCGGATTCCTGCCCGCCAACCCCCACGATGACTGGCTCGCCGCCGCGGAAGCCCGCATTCGCGCCGCGGCCCGGGTGCCCGCATGACCTGCGCCCGCGCCGCCGGCGACTACCAGAAGGACTGGGTCCGCGGCCTGCGCGACCGGATCAAGGGCGGTGAGCCGTTCGCCTTCGTCAACGCCGACACGCCGCACGAGATCTTCCATCACATGGACGTGCCGATGGTCACGAACCAGTGGTGGTCGGCGCTGATCGCGGCCAAGCAGCTTGCCCCGCACTCCTTCGACCGGATGGCCGAGATGGGCTACCACGCCCACCTGCCGCGCTATTCCTCGCTGCCCCTGATCGCCGCGCTCGACGCCGAACCGGAGCGCCAGCCCTGGGGCGGGCTGCCCGCGCCGTCGCTTCTGTGCGCCCGGCAAAGCTCGGACGAGCACCAGAAGATCTTCCAGCTGTGGTCCGAAGCGACCGGCGCGCCGCTGCATCTCTTCTCTGCCCCCGGCATCCCCGATCCGCAGCCCGACTGGTTCGACGCGGCGCGCGACGACTGGGAGGCGTTCTACGGCACCGAGCGGCTCGACCTGACCGTGGCCGAGATCGAGGTGCTGATCGCGGCACTCGAGGACCTGACCGGACGGCCGTTCGACCGCGACGGCTTCGCCGCCTACATGGACGCGATCGACCGGCAGGAGCGGATCATAGGTGAGATTGCCGATCTCATCGCCGCCGCCCCGAAATGCCCGATGCGGATCGGTGAGCAGATGCCGAACGTGATGATCCCGCAATGGCACCGGGGGTCGGACTGGGCCATCTCCCATGCCGAAGCCTTCCGCGACGAGGTGGCCGGGCGCATCGACCGCAAGGAGTGGGTCTGCCCGGACGAGCGCATCCGGATGATGTGGATCGGCGCCGGGCTCTGGTTCGACACGTCGTTCTACACCGCGTTCGAGGAGAGCCACGGCGCGGTCTTCACTTGGTCGATGTACCTGCCGTTCGCCGCCGACGGCTACATTCGTGCCGATCACGGCGATCCGGTCCGCGCGCTCGCCGCCCGCATCTCGGCCATGAACGAGCAGCTTCATCAGCCGCCCTGGATTAACGCCTGGATGGTGCGCGAGGCGAAGCGGAACCGGATCGACGCTGCGCTGATGCTGGTACCCGAACACGACCGGTTCTCCGGCCTGGGCACGCTTTTCGCGAAACATGCGCTGGAAGAAGCCGGGGTGAAAGTGATCGAGATCCGCTCCGACATGGTCGATCCGCGCGACTGGGACCGTGAGGCGATGGTGGCGCGCGTATCCGGCGCGCTCGACGCATGGTGACCGATTGACACAGTTCACTAAGTTAACTAATTTCGGCGGCAGGGATGAGCGATGGAGGAGTCGCGGCATCCGGCGCCATGGGAGGATGTTTTGGGCGCGCTCGACGGTCTGAAGATCGCGGACTTTTCCTGGGTGGGGGCCGGCCCCCGCGCAACGAAGGATCTTGCCGATAACGGCGCGACCGTCATCAAGATCGAGAGCGCCCGCAGACTCGATCTCGGCCGCCGCTCACCGCCCTTCGCGGACGGCGCCTCGAAGAACCCCGACGCCTCGGCCTTCTTCGCGCAAACCAACACCTCGAAGAAATCCGTCACGATCAATCTCGGCGACCCGCGCGGTGCCGAGATTGCCAAGCGCCTCGTGGCATGGTCCGACGTCGCGGTGGAAAATTTCGGACCCGGCTACATGGAGCGGATCGGGCTGTCCTATGCCGAACTGTGCAAGGTCCGGCCCGACATCATCCTTGCCAGTGTCTCTGTCGCCGGGCGTACCGGTCCCATGGCGGGGTTCCGCGGATACGGCAACTCCGCGGCAGCCCATTCGGGCCACGCCATCCTGTCGGGCTGGCCGGGCTCCGAGCCGCATATGCCGCCCTTCGCCTATGGTGACGTCGTCGCCCCGATGTTCCTGACCGTGGCGATCCTCGCAGCGCTCGAGCATCGCGACAGGACGGGCGAGGGCGGGCACATGGATGTCAGCCAGATCGAGCCGATGATCCACGTGATCGCCGATCTCTTCGCCGACCCGCCCGCGGAAAAGCCGGCCAATTCCGATCCGGTCATGGCGCCGCACGCGGTCTACCCCTGCGCGGGGGATGACGCCTGGATCGCCATCGCGACAGAGACCGAGGCGCAGTGGGCCGCGCTTTGCGATGCCCTCGGCAGTGGCGAGCTGCGCAAGGACGAACGGTTCGCCACGATGGCCACGCGCAAGGCGCATGAAGCCGACCTCGACGAAGCGATCGCCGCGCTGACCATGCGGCACGACAAGAATTCACTCGCGGACTCACTCGCGGCAACAGGTGTCCCGGCCTCGGCAGTTCTCGACGGCCGGGACATCGCCGAGAGTGCGTCACTGAAAGCCGCCGGCCATTTCGTCGAGGTCGATCACCCGGTCCTCGGCCGCTCCGACATGCCTGCGCCGCCGATGCGGATGTCCGCGACGCCGCACCATGTCGGCCCGTCGCCCTGCCTCGGCGAGCATAGCGAAGAGGTCTTCCACGGCATCCTCGGACTGAGCCGGGACGACATCGCGACACTGACCGACGAGGGGGTGCTGGCATGAGCCTGCTCTCCGGCACACGGGTCGTGGTCATCGCTGACGGGCTGACCGACATGGGCGGCGCGATGCTCGCGGCCCTCGGGGCCGACGTCACACTAGCTGGGGTGACCGACACGCCGGGCGATGCCGCACGGCTTGCCTGGCATCGCGGGATGCGCGTCGCCGAAGGTGAGGATCTCGATGCGCTGCTCGACGACGCCGACGTTTTTCTGGACGGTCGCCGGTCCGGAGGCGGGCACGACGACGCCCGGTCCGGCCGTCCCGGGCTGATCCATGTGGTCGCCAATGTCGACAACCTGCGCGAGACGCCAGCCACCGACCTGACGCTCATGGCCGCCTCCGGCCTGATGACCGTCATCGGTGAGCCCGACCGCCCGCCGCTGCGGCTGCCCGGGAACCAGGCCTTTGCGCTGACCGGTATTCAGGTCGCGACGGCTGCGCTGATGGGCCTGCGCGCGCGCCGCCTGACGGGCGAGGGGCAGCGGATCGACGTCTCGGCCACGCAATCCGCCACGCTCGCCAATTACCGCGAGGCCGTCATGTACGCCTGGACCGGCCGGGTCGGGCGGCGTCAGGGCAACAGGCTGGTTCGCGGGTCCTCCGGCGTCCGGCAGGTCTGGCCCTGCGCCGACGGCTACGTGACGTGGTCGATGATCGACAATCCCGGGATGATGCGCGCGCTCGTCGGCGTCATGGCCGAACATGGGGTCGCGGGCGAACTGGCCGAAATCGACTGGGACGGGATCCTCGTCGCAGATACCGATCAGGGCGTGATCGACCGCTGGCAGGGCATCGTCGGGGCGTTCTTCGCAGAGCATACGAAGGCCGAACTTGGCGCATGGTCGCTCAAACACGGGTGGGGACTGTCGACCATCTCGACCCTCGAAGAGGTGCGGGGCAGCGAGCATCTCGCCGCCCGCGGCTTCTGGCAGGATGTGCCGGACGGCAAAGGCGGAACGGTGAAGCTGCCGGGGCCGCTGTTCCTGCGCCATGCCCCGCCGGGCGTGCAGCGCGAGGAGGCGGCGGAATGACAGGCGCGCTCGACGGCCTCCGCGTGATCGACTTCTCCCGGCTCCTGCCGGGGCCCTATTGCACGTGGCTTCTGGCCGACCAAGGCGCCGAGGTCATCCGGGTCGAGAACCCGCGCGAGATCGCCAAGCAGGAAAAGGTGTTCGGGTGGGACAAGCTCGACCCTGACGCCAAGGCGGCCCAAAGGGCGCGCGACATGCTCGCCCGGAACAAGAAGTCGATCCTGCTCGATATCGGTGCCGAAAGCGCGCGCGACATCCTCCTCGGCCTTGCCGGGGATGCCGACGTGATCGTCGAGGATTACCGCCCCGGCGTGCTTGCCGGTCTCGGTCTCGGCCATGCCGATTTCGCCGCGGTCAATCCAGCGATCGTGACCGCTTCGCTGACGCTCTGCGGCCAGACCGGACCCTATCGCGACAAGCCCGGCCACGATCCGGTCGCGCTGGCCCTGTCGGGCGTGCTGAGCCGCACCGGAGAGGACCCGGACGCGCCCGGCTTGCCCGGCGTGCCGAACGCCGACATCACCACAGGCAGCCACGCCGCCTTCGCCATTCTTGCCGCCGTCCGACAGGCCGAGCGGACGGGGCAGGGCACGCATCTCGACATCGCCATGGCCGATTGCTCCATGGCGCTGATCGCCAACCTTCTGTCGCGCTACGAGAACCCGGAAGACGCCCCGCCGCGCGGATCGCGTCGTGCCGATCTCGGGCTCTGGCGATGTGCCGACGGCAAGTGGCTTGTCACGACGGACATGGAGCCGCGCTACTGGGCGATCTTCTGCGAGACCGTCGGCCGGCCCGATTTCATCCCGCTCCAGCTCGACCGGGCCCGGTGGCCGGAGATCCGGACGACGCTGGCAGCGATCTTCGCCGAGAAGGCGCAAGCGGAATGGCTGGCGATCCTCGGGGCGGCCGGTACGCAATTCGCGCCCGTCCAGACGGTCGCCGAGGCCATCGCCGACCCGCATTTCACTGGACGCGGCACGGTGATCGAGGTCACCGGCCCGGACGGGAAGACCCGCACACAACTCGGGCCGCCGGTCCGCATCAACGGCGTTCCCGACATTCGCCCGGCCGTCCCGCCGGGCCACGACACGCAAGACATTCTTAACCTTGCCCGCCTACGCCCGCCACGCGCGGCCGGTCACGGAAATTGACGACAACTGGGAGGAAAGACCAATGAAACACCTGAGCCTTGGCCTCGCGATCACGCTGGCCGCCTCGCCGCTTGCGGCGCAGGAATTTTCCCTGAACTACGCCTCGCCCTATACCGAGACCCATCCCTACGGCGCCGCGGATGCCGAGTGGATCGCCCGGATCGAGGAGCAGACGGACGGCCGCGTGCAGATCACGCCGTTCTGGGGCGGTACCCTGATTTCGAGCCGTGAGGGCGTGGACGAGCTCGCAGCCGGCGTGGCTGACATGTCCTACATCGCGCCGATCTACGCGCGCTCGGGCTACGACATGAACCGCCTCGTCCCCGGCATGTTCTTCGGCTACACCGATCCGGTCGAGGTGCTGAACGTCTACATGGACCTCGTCGACGAATACCCCGTCTTCAACGAAGAACTCGCGGGCGTCCATGTGCTTGGCTACAACGTCGGCACGCCGATGCATCTTCTGCTGCGCGAAGGCCCGGTCGAGACGCTGGACGACCTGCAGGGCCTGCGCATCCGCTCCGCCGTCGACTTCATCGGTCCGCTCGCAGCCTTCGGCGCCGAAGGCGTGACGATGCCGATGACCGAGACCTATCCCGCGCTTGAGCGCGGCGTGGTCGATGGCGTCATCGCGCCCTACGAGGCGCTGCGCTCGCTCAGCTTCGCCGAAGTGGTGAGCTACTACTCGGAGCTTCCGCACAGCCGCGGCGCCTATCCCTCCCGCGCCATGAACCAGGCCGTCTGGGACAGCCTGCCCGCGGACATCCAGCAGGTCTTCGAGGACAACGTCGAATGGCTGAGCCTGCGCACACTGGAACTCGCGCAGGAAGCCGAGGATGCCGGCCGGGCCTATGGCGAGGAGCAGGGCGTCGTGTTCAACACCGTGTCCGATGAGGTCGTCGCCGAGTATTCCGCGACCTTCGAACCCGCCATGCGCGATGTTGCGGCCGAACTCGACGCGATGGGCAAGCCGGGCACCGAGGTGCTTGACGAAATCCGCGCCGCGCACGGACAGTAAGCCAATCGACCGGGGCGCGCCCGTTCGCGCCCCGGCCCGCCTGACCGGGGGTTTTCCATGCAATCCGTCGAACGCCTTCTCGGCTGGCTCGTGGGGCTTGCCGCCATCCTCGGCACGCTCGCCATCGCGGCGCTCGTCGGGCTGACGGTCGTCACGGTCACCTTCCGTTTCGTCGGCATCGCCTTTCCCGGGACCTACGTCCTGGCCGAACTTCTCATCATCCCGGCCGTCACCTTCTCGCTCGCCTATGCCGCCTGGGCCAACGCCCATACGCGCGTCGATCTGCTGACGGACCGGCTTGCCCCGCGCATCCGCGGCCCGCTCATGGGCGCGATGCTCGCCATCGGCGCGGCCTTCTGGGGCATGGTCGCGCTTGCCGCCATCGACGAGGCGATCCGCCGGGCCAGCCAGAACGAGACGACCGCGATCCTCGACATTCCCGTCGCACCGTTCCGGTGGCTGATGATCGCGGCGATCGCGCTGCTGATCCTGGTGCTCCTGTTCCGCGCCGTGCAGGCCGCAATCGGTCAGGAGACAGCCCCGGAATGAGCCCCGTCGAAACCGGCATCCTGGGCATCACGCTCCTGTTCACCATGGTCGCGGTGGGCATGCCCATCGGCTTCGCGATGGGCCTCGTCGGTTTCTTCGGCTTCGCCTATCTGGTCAGCTTCCACGCCGCCGTCGTGAAGCTCAGCGTCATCGTCTTCGACCTCTCGACGAACTACGCCATCGGGACGATCCCTCTGTTCCTGTTCATGGCGCATATCCTGTTCGCGAGCGGGATCGGCCGCGACCTGTATGATTTCGCCGCCCGCATGATCGGCCACTTCCGCGGCGGACTCGCGATGGCGACGGTCGGCGCGTCGGCGGGGTTCGCCGCGGTCAACGCCTCCTCGCTCGCCACGACGGCCACGATGGGTCTCGTCGCGCTGCCAGAGATGCGCAAGCACGGCTATGCCGACAGCCTAGCCGCCGGATCGGTCGCCGCGGGCGGTACCATCGGCAGCCTTATCCCGCCGTCGGGCATGTTCATCATCTACGGTATCCTGACCGAGACCTCGATCGGCGCGATGTTCGCCGCCGGCATCATTCCGGGCATTCTTCTCGCGATCTTCTACATGATCGTCATCGGCCTTCGCTGCCGGATGAATCCGAAGCTCGGGCCCGCCGGACCGCGCTTCGATCTGGCCGGGCGCTGGCAGGCGACGAAGCGGACGGTCGACGTCATCTTCCTCTTTGTTCTCGTCATGGGCGGAATCCTCTGGGGCTGGTTCACCCCGACCGAGGCCGGCGCCATCGGTGCGTTCGGCGCGATCGTCATCTCGCTCGTCCGCGGTCGGCTCAACCTCGCGGAGCTGAAGACTGCGGCGCTCGACACGCTGAAGACCACGGGGATGATCTTCGGTATCCTCTTCGGCGCGCTCACCTTCAACGCCTTCGTCACCGTGACGACCATCCCGCTCAATATCGTCGGGTGGGTCAGCGCGGTCGACATGGCGCCGATCTACGTGCTGCTACTTGTCCTGCTGGTCTACTTCGTCCTCGGCATGATCCTCGACGCCTCGGCGATGATGACGCTGACCGTGCCGCTGTTCTTCCCGCTCGTCACGAACCTCGGCTACGACGCGGTGTTTTTCGGCGTCCTCGTCGTGCGGATGACCGAGATCGCGCTGATCACGCCGCCGGTGGGCATGAACGTCTACGTTCTATCCGGCGTCGCCCGCGATATTCCCCTGCCGACGATCTTCCGCGGCACGGCGCCTTTCGTCGCCGCCGACATCCTGCATGTCGCCCTGCTGATCGCCGTGCCGGCGCTGGTGCTCTGGCTCCCGAGCCTCTAGCACTGGGACATTGCCCGAGGGAGGACACCGCGCCATGCCGAAACTCGATCCGCCCCGCCTCGACCACGTGTGCGATATCGAAGTGGATCTCGATCCGATCCGCGAGATGGGGCACGGGCGCGCGGGCCGGCGGCGCATCATCCCGATCGTCGGAGGCAAGGTGGACGGGCCGCGCCTGAAGGGCCGGATCCTGAATCTCGGTGCAGACTGGCAGACGATCTTCGAGAACGGCGTCGCCGAGCTGGACACGCGCTACGCGATCGAAACCCATGACGGCGCGACGGTCGAGATCCGGAACTATGGCTATCGCCACGGGCCGGCCGAGGTCATCGCCGCCATCGCCCGTGGGGAGGACGTCGATCCGTCTTCGTACTACATGCGGACGCAGGCGAGGCTCGAGAGCGGGCATCCGGATTACGAATGGGTCAACCGAACGCTCTTCGTCGGCACCGGGGCGCGGCTCGACGGCAAGGTCATCGTCTCGCTCTTCGCGCTCGCCTAGCTGAGGCCGAAGAGAGCCTTGAAACGGGCGAAGTTCTCGGTCGATTTCCGCATCGGGTCGTAATCCGGCTCGGGCAGTGGCTGGACCACGTCCCAGTGCTCGGCCATCTGGCCCTGGTCGTTGAAGCGGACGAAATCGGCGAAGATATGCGTCGCGCTCATCTTGTGCAGGATCACCATGTCGCCGGCCGAGAAGATCTGCACCGGCCGCCATTCCTTCCGTCCCGGGCGGCGGTGCGCGACTTCCTCGATATACTTCCGAACGCCGGCGCGGCCCTGACCGATGCCCGGTGTGTGCTGGATGTAATCCTCGGCCACGAGCGTATCGAGCAGCGAGAGATCGTCGCCATGCATGCAGTCGCGCATGAAGGTCAGCAGCGTCTTTTCGTTCTCCGTCAGGTCGTCGCGGGCCCAAGGGTCCCAGGGGTTCGGTTCCATCAGTCGATATCTCCGGATGTGTCGACGGCGCCGGAATGGGTCACGGCGCCCCGTTCGGCCCCCTGGACGGAGGCAACGTATTTCTCGAGGATGCCCCCGCGCGGGGCGACGTAGGGTTCGAGCCGCGACCGGCGGCGGTCAAGCTCCGCGTCATCGACCTCCAGCGTGATCGAAGCGACCTCCGGCCGCGCATCGATGGCGATCATGTCGCCGTCCTCGATGAGCGCGATAGGTCCACCAACCGCCGCCTCAGGGCTTGCGTAGCCAATGCACATGCCCCGCGACGCACCGGAAAACCGCCCGTCGGTCAGGAGGGCGACCTTGGCGCCCATGCCCTGACCGTAGAGCAGCGCGGTGATCCCGAGCATCTCCTTCATGCCGGGTGAGCCTTTCGGACCCTCGCTCCGGACGACGAGCACGTCGCCCTCAGAGTAGTTCCGCGTCTCGACGGCCTTCTGTGCCGCAGCCTCGCCGTCGAACACCCGCGCGCGGCCACGGAACGTCAGCGCGGGCAGCCCCGCGACCTTCAGGAGCGCGCCCTTCGGGCAGAGATTGCCGGTCAGAACGACGAGCCCTCCGGTTCGCGCGATCGGGTCAGTGACGGTCCGCACGACTTCACCGTCCGGCGGCAACGCCGCTGCGACCGCCTCCGCCAGCGTACCGCCGGTCACGGTCAGCGCGCTGCCGTCGACAAATCCGCCCGCGATCAGCTCCTTAAGAATGACGGGCGTTCCACCGATCTCATGGACATGCGCAGCCAGATACTTGCCGCCAGGGCTCAGGTTTCCGATCAGCGGTGTCCGTTGAAAGACGCGCGCCGCGTCCTCGATCCCGAACGCGATCCCCGCTTCGTGGGCGATGGCGGGAATATGAAGCGCGGCATTGGTCGAGCCGCCGGTCGCGGCGACAATGGCGCAGGCGTTCTCGATCGCCGTCCGGGTGACGAGATCGCGGGGCAGGGGGCCGTCGCCCTCGATCACCGCGATCAGGGCCCGCGCGGCATCGCGCAGGATCGCCTGCCGCCCGCCATGCACCGCCGGCACCATCGAGACGCCAACCGGCGAAAGGCCGAGTGCTTCGGCCACCATCCCCATCGTGTTCGCGGTGAACTGCCCGGCGCAGGAGCCCGGCCCCGGGATCGCGTGGTGCTGGTAATCGTCGAGCTCTGCCCGGTCGGCCTCCCCCGCGATCATCCGGCCGACCGTCTCGAACGCGTCGAGCGCGCTGACGTCGCGCCCCCTGACCCGGCCCGGCAATGTCGCCCCGCCGTGCAGGAACACGCCCGGCGCGTTGACCCGGACGATGCCCATCATCAGCCCCGGCAGGTTCTTGTCGCAGGCCCCGATCCCGACGATCCCGTCCCAGCAATGGGCGCGCATCGTCGCCTCGACGGAATCTGCGATCACCTCTCGCGAGATCAGCGAGAACCGCATGCCGGGATGCGCCATGGTCAGCCCGTCCGAGACCGAAACCATCGGCGTCTCGTGCGGGTAGCCGCCCGCCTCATGGACGCCCGCCATCAACGCCTCGGCCTGGTCGCGCAGGTTCATGTTGCACGGGCTCATGCCGCCGCCGGTATGGGCGACCGCGACCTGCGGCTTGTCGATATCCGCGTCGGTCATGCCCATCCCGTGCAGGAAGGCGCGCGAATTCTCCCGCATGAGCGTGGAGTAGATCGTCGGAAAGCGCCTCATCCCATCGTCCGCGGCAGCCAGAGCACCAGCGACGGGATCGCGACGAGGAGGATCAGCCGGATGATGTCCGCGGCCACGAAGGGCAGGACGCCGCGGAAGATCGTCGGCAGACTGACCTGTCGCGCGATGGAGTTGATGACGAAGACGTTCATCCCGACCGGCGGCGTGATGAGGCCCAGTTCCACCGTCATCACGATGATGACGCCGAACCAGATCGGGTCGAAGCCGAGCTGAGTGATGATCGGGAAGACGATCGGAACGAGCAGGATGATCATCGCCATCGCGTCGAGGATGCAGCCCATCAGGACGAAGAAGACGAGGATCAGCGCCAGCGTCCCGTAGGTGCCGAGATCGAGCGCAACGAGCCACGAGGTGATCTTCTGCGGGCTCTGCGTCACGGCGAGGAAATAGCCGAAGAGGATCGCACCGATCAGGATCGTGTAGATCGAGACCGAGGTCCGGAGTGCCTCGATCAGGCTCTGCATCAGAAGACGGATCGTCAGCCGCCGGCGCAGGAAGCCGATGGCCGCGGTCAGGAAGGACCCGACAGCCGCCGCCTCGGTCGCGGTTGTCACGCCGAAATAGATGCTGCCGATGATCGCGAGGAAAAGGAGCATCACCGCCCAGACATCGGCGAGCGAACGCATCGCCTGGCCGAAATCGAACGGCTCACCCGCGGGCAGGCGCCGGCCATAGGCGACGCGGACGGCGCCCATGTACATCAGGATCGCGAGGATGCCGGGCACGATCCCCGCGATGAAGAGCCGGCCCACGTCCTGCTCGGTGATGAAGCCGTAGACGGCAAGAACGACCGACGGCGGGATGAGGATGCCGAGCGTTCCGCCGGCTGCGATCACGCCCGTCGCCACATCATCGGGATAGTTCGCGCGCTTCATCTCCGGCAGTGCGATCTTCGTCATCGTGGCTGCGGTCGCGACCGAAGAGCCGCAGATCGCCGCAAAGCCCGCGCAGGCGCCGATGGTCGAGATCGCCATGCCGCCTTTCATGAAGCCGAACCAGTGCCGCCCCGTCCGGAACAGCTCCCGCGACATGCCGGAATTGGTGGCCAGCACGCCCATCAGGACGAAGAACGGTATGAGCGTCAGGTTGAAGTCCGTGACGGTCCGGATCGGCGACTGGCCGAGGATGTTGAGCGCGGGGCCCAGTCCTGCGACAGCGGCGAACCCACCGATCCCGACAAGGCCCATGGCGATTCCGATCGGGACGCGCAGGATCATCATCGCGAAGAGTGCGATGAAGCCGAGGACGGCAATCATGTCGCCGCTCATCTCGGTTCGTCCTCCGGCCCGTCGATATCCTCGAAATGGTCGAGCGAGCCCTGGCCGGTGACGATCAGCAGGAGTCGTGCAAGGATCGCCGGAAGGCTAACAACGACGCCAAGCCAGATCAGGCCCATGAGCGGCCAGGCCGGCATGCGCAGGTCCATGGTCGACTCGTTGCTTGCCGCGGCGCTCGAGACCCGGCCGAACATCTTCCAGACCAGCAGAACAGCGAAGATCAGCAGGATGGTCCAGGCAAAGGCATCAACCCATCGCCGGATGCCGTTCGGCAAGATCTCGGCCACGATGTCGACCTTGATGTGCGACCCGCGGTAGCCGACGCTCGCAAAGCCCCACATGATCGCCGCACCGAGAAGCAGGCGCGACAGATCGAACGCGTCGGGCAGGGGATATGCGAAGAGATAGCGACCAACGGCCGAGGCGACGACGAGCACGGTGACCAGCCCCATGATGGCGCCGGCAACGGCCTCTATCGAATGGGACACCCGTTCGAGTATGCGCTGAAGCCTGATCATCGGCGGAAGGGGCGGCCCGCGTCGGCGCACCGCCCCGGATGCGGAATCAGAACAAGCTGTCGTGGCGCTGCAGCGCCTCGATGTAGCTGTCGTAGATCGCCTGTGCGTCCGGTCCGACCTCTTCCATCCACTGGTCGAGCAGCGGAGCGGCGGCGTCGCGCCACATCTGCACCTCTTCCTCGGTCGGCGCGTAGAGCGTGTGCTCGCCGCTGTCGATCATGATCTGACGGCCCGACGCCTCGTTCTCGGCCCACCCCTCGGAGAAGCGGCGCGACCATTCCGGCGTGCAGTGCTCGTCGAGGATCTGCCGCAGGTCCTCGGGCATCGAATTGTAGGTGTCGAGGTTGATCAGCAGCAGCTGCGCCGAGATGTAGAACGGCATGTCGAGGTGGTAGGGCGTCTCGCTGTCGATCCCGAAGATGTAGATCGAGTTCCACGGGAAGGTGATCGCGTCGGCGGTGCCATTGGCGATCGCTTCGCGCGCCTCGGGCGCGGGCACCTGAACCGGGCCGCCGCCGAGCAGGCTGACGAAGCGGGCCATGGTGGCGTGCGCGGGACGGACGTTCAGGCCGTCGATATCGGCCGGGACATGGATCGGGTCGCGCGAATGGAACGTGCCCGGATCGTGCGGGTTGGCGAGGCAGAACTTGACGTCCGACATCTCGGTTTCCGCAATCGGCGCATACCATTCATGGAGCGCCTGCGCGCCCGCCGTCGCGTTGTTTGCGAGGAACGGGATCTCGATCAGGCTGTAGATCGGGAAACGCCCGGCCTGGTAGCCCGGGTTGGTGTAGGTGATGTCGGCGATGCCATCGCGCGCCATGTCGTAGTGGTCCGGGGCCGCGCCAAGCTGCTGCGCGGGGAAAATCGTCACCGCGATGCGCCCGTCCGAGGCCTCCGACAGCGACTGCACCCAGGGCTCGATTCCGAGCGTCTGGATCGGGTGCGTCGGCGGCACCCAGTGCGACAGGCGAAGGGTAACTTCCTGCGCGCCGGCGGCACTTGCCGCCATGGCGCCGGCGACGATGCCCGCCGCCAGTGTCCTGATAGTCATAATCGTCCTCCCAGTCGGTCTTCTGTTGGTTTTTCAGTGTCTTTTGACCGAGGATGGCCGAATTGACGCAGGGTC
This sequence comes from Rhodobacterales bacterium HKCCE3408, assembly GCA_015689705.1. Taxonomy (GTDB): domain Bacteria; phylum Pseudomonadota; class Alphaproteobacteria; order Rhodobacterales; family Rhodobacteraceae; genus HKCCE3408. Next base: position 92,169 of record WVSN01000008.1, on the reverse strand, counting down.
GCAAGCGTCATGGCGGCCTGTCCGGCGTCTCAGCCGACCCGGGCGCCGGGGGCGATCGTGGGTGGGGCGGAATTGAGCGCGTCGCGGGCGAATCCGGCCGCCATCTGGTACTTCAGCATGAAGTCCCGGCGCTCCTCTTCGGGGATCACATCGTCGATGGTTTCGAACTCTCCGCCACAGCGGTCGTTGACCATGTTGAGCAGCCCGAACGGGCCTGCGCCCCTGTTCCGAAGCACGACCTCGGAGATGGGGCCGCAGAGATCGGCGTCATAGGCGGCGAGCGCCACGGGCGTCACGCCATGCTCGAGAAACTTGGCGCCGAGGATGCGCGCGTCGATGACCGCCTGGCTCGCGCCGTTCGAGCCTGTCGGATACATCGCGTGCGCCGCGTCGCCCATCAGTGCGACCGGACCGTCGACCCAGGTGTCGACCGGGTCGCGGTCGATCATCGGGTTCTCGAACGCCGTGTCGGCCCCTCGGATCAGACCCGGCACGTCGAGCCAGTCGTAGGTCCAACCCTCGAAATGGTGGACGAAATCGTCGATGCCGACCTGCCGGAACCAGCCGGTGTTCTCATGCGCAGACGGGTCGTCGTAGGTGACCTCGGCGATCCAGTTGATCAGTGCGAGGCCGTCGGCATCCGGCCTGGAGATCGGGTAGAGCACCACGCGATGCCGATGTGTGCCGAGCCCGACGAACGACGACCCCGAGCGGATCGGGGCGGCCCGCGTCGTGCCCCGCCACATCACCGCGCCGCCCCAGTGGATCGGCGGCTGGTCGGGATGCATCTGGGCGCGGATCGCCGAATGGATGCCATCCGCGCCGATGAGCAGCGTGCCGGTCTCGCGCACTTCGTGATCGCCGGCCTTCAGGATCAGCGTCACCGTACCGTCGGCGTTGATCTCGTAGCCCTGAGCCTTGTGCCCGAGCCGCACACGGTCGGGCCCCGCAAGATCACGGAACCGCTCGAAAAGCGCCATGTGGAACAGCCCGCGATGCGCGGCGTATTGCGGCCAGTTGTAGCCGGCGAGTTTGCCCCGCGGCTCGGAGTAGATGTCCTGCCCGCCGAGCCCGACCAGCGCCCATTCCTTTGCCGGCACGCCGAACGCGTCCATCTCGGCCTCGGAAAAGCCCATGTCCTGAAGCTCGCGCACCGCGTTCGGCTGAAGGTTGATGCCGACGCCAAGCGGCTTCAGCTCGCGGACGCTTTCGAAGACGACGCAGTCCACGCCGATCTGGTGAAGCGTCAGCGCCATGGCGAGCCCGCCGATCCCGCCGCCTGCGATCAAAACCCTTGGCGTGGTCATCCCTCGTCCCCTTCCTCCGTCCCGGTGGGCGGGATAGCAATCCGGGGACCGGTTGGACAATAGCCAACCGTCCCGGGCTGAAGATTCCTGATATCAAAGACAATTCCAGCCGCGGCGGCGTCCGCGCGACGCTTCCTGCGCCGGTCGTCCGATCCGTGCCGGTTTGGCCGCTATCCGGCCACGGCCCGCACGGCGATGAGGATGCTGTTCTCCGCATCCCGCAGTGCCTGTTTCGCCGGCTTGCCGTTGAAGACGGCCTCGTGGATTTCCATGCCGAGCGTGCGCTCGATCACGTTGAACTCCGGCACCGGCGGGCGGGCCCAGGTCACCAGTTCGTTCTTCCGGGCCATACGGTCGACCATGCTTACGATGGGCGATGAGGCCAGCGCTTCGGGGTCGGCGCAGACCGAGAAGCGCGGCGCTACGGGAAAGCCGTTCTTCACATGCGCCTTCATCGCCTCGGGCGAGACCATCCACGCGATCGCGTTGATGATCTGCCGCCGTCTCGAGGCATCGACGCGGGACGGGATGGTCAGAAGGAAGCCACCGATCGGTGCCGACACACGCCGCAGCCGCCGTGATGGCGGCGGCAGGTAGGCGACGCGACGGGCCACGCGGCTCGACAATTCGTGCTCGAACCTCGCCGCGCGCATGGTCCAGCAATACGCCAGTCCGACTTGCCCGGACATGAAGTACTGAATCCGCCGTTCCCAGTCGATCGACGCGATGTCGGGCGGCGAAACTTCGGCGAGCTGCTTCATGTACTCGATCACCTCGAGCGCGTCATCGGTGTCGATCTGCAACTTCAGCTTCTCGAACGCATCGAAGGTCCAGCTCTCGTGGTTGCGCAGCGGCATGTCGATGACCGTCTTCCGGCAGGCCGCGAGGAAGAACATGAACGAGTTCGCGATCGGCATGCCGCGCTGACCGTTCCATGCGATCCCATAGAAGTCCTGCGCCGGGTCGTGCAGCGTGCGGGCTGCGGCGATGGTCTCGTCGAAGGTCTTGGGAAACGCCAGACCGGCCTCGGCGAACAGATCCTGCCGGGCCGCGAGGATCTCGATCGTGCAATAGAGCGGGATGCCGTATTGCCGGCCCTTCCAGTTGCCTGTGCCCCAGACCGACGGATGGAAGTCGAGCGGGTTGATTGCGGCATCGGCGAGAAGTTCGTCGAGCGGCGCGAGATCGCCGCGCTCGGCGAACTCGCCGAGCCACGGCATGTTGAGCGATACGACGTCATGCGACGGCACCGGCTCGGAGAAGGTCTTCCGGGCCTGGGCGTAGAGATCGGGCAGACGACGCAGGTCGAAGCTCGACCGGCGGCCGAGGTCGTTGCGGAAGTCGGACCACATGTTCCGCATCGACGTGAAGTAGTTGTCGTCGTTGAGCAGGAACCGGATATCGCCCATACCGGCGATGTCTTCGCCCCGGATCGGAGAGATGATCTGCGCGGCGAAGTAGCTGCCGCCGAAATAGTATTCGTTGGCCTCCGAGCCCTTCCTGAGCCCGAAGGTCTTCGCCATGTGGCTCTTCACGTGGATCGCATAGTGCGTGAAGGCATGGAACAGATCTTCGGTGGGTTCGAGGAAATGCGTCTTCAGGCCGTTCCCGCGCGGCACCTGCCGGATCAGCCCCTCCTCGATCATCCGCGTGATCATCCGGTTGCCGGTGGAATAGGGCACGTTGGCGAGGCTGATGAGCCCGGACTTGTCGATCGAGTTGCGGCGCAGATGCGCATCGACGAGTTCGAGCACGATGTTCAGGTAGACGTCCGCCTTGGCCCCCGGAAGCCCGGAATCGAACGGCGCTCGAAGCTGACGAAGAAAGTCGACGATCCGCGACAATTCGTGGGCGGAAAGCTCCGCGGCCTGCGGCTGGAGGCGATCGGTGTGCTGCAAGATCGGTTCCTACCCGGCTGAAAGAGTCCGATGCCATTTCACCAAAGAGAAGAAATCCTCGTCCCGCAAGCCCGAGTTGGCCGCGGCGCGGTAGAGCTCGAGGATGAGGCTCGTCGTGAAGATGGGCACCCGCTCGGCCCGCGCTGCATCGGAGATCAGGGTGAAATCCTTGATCATCTGGCTGACCGAGAAGGCGGGGCTGTAATCGTCGTTCACCACGTTGTCGGTCTTGTATTTGAGAAGCGGCGAGGCGACGGCACTTTCGCAGATGACGGCCATCATGTCGGCTGCGCTGAGGCCCCCACGCGCGCCGAGCGCGAGCGCCTCCGAGAGGATGGCCGAGGAGGCCCCGACCAGCGTGTTCAGAACAAGCTTCATGAACCGCGCCTCTTCACCGCTGCCGAGGTAGAACTGGCGGGCCGACAGGGCCTCGAGGCAGGGCAGGATGCTCTGCCAGGCCGTCTCGGGGCCCGAGCCGAGGACCGTCAGCGTGGCCTGTTCTGCCATTGCCGTGCTCCCGGAGAGCGGCGCCCGGACATAGTGAATGCCTTCATCTGCAAGTATTTTTGCAATCTTCGCGGAACAGACCGGCGATACGGTGCTCATTTCCACGAAGATAGCGTCGCGTGCCATCGACGCGGCTAGTCCAGGCCGGTCCGGCGTGCCTTCGACCACGCTCAGAAGCGCGTCGTCGTTTGGCAGCGTGGAAAACACGATCGCGGCCGATCCGTGGTCGGCCGCGGAGCTCGCGGCAACGGCGCCGGCCGCCTCGACCGACGCCAGGTTGTCTGCGTCAGGTTCGGTCACCGAGACGCGGGCGCCGGCCGCAAGGAGATTGCGGAGCATCGGCGCGCCCATCTTGCCGGCTCCGATCCAGCCCACATCAAGATCCAGCCGAGCCTTGCCAGACGCGGCGCCAGCCTCGCGATCCATCCCCGGTCTCCTCCCTGCCGTTCGATGGACTCATCATAGGTTTCCGACTCGGATACGCGCTCCCGAATTTTTTCGCTCCGGAGAAATTCGTCGCGCGGCCTCCGATGCGGTTTGGTAAGAATCAGGGTCAAGGGAGGCCATGACCGCGCCCGGAGCGGGTTGCGCGGAATGGTTGGACAAGGTGGAGGTCCGAGGCCGTCGGGAATGGCTTGCGGACTTTCCGCATCGAAGGAAACGCGAGCGGTGGGCCGGCCGATTGGCCGCTGCAAACACCGCGAGAGGGGAGGATGCCGAAGTGAAGGCTGTACGGTTTCACGCCGCAAAGGATATTCGTGTCGAAGACGTGCCGGAGCCGTCGGGCGAGCTTGCGCCGGATGACGTGCTGATCGCGCCGAACGTGACCGGCATCTGTGGCACCGACCTTCACGAATACATCGCCGGCCCGATCGTCACGCCGGCCGAGCCGCACGCTTATACCGGCGCGACCAACCCGCAGATCCTCGGGCATGAGTTTTCGGCGAAGGTGCTGGCTGTCGGCGACGCGGTCGAAACCGTGAAGGCGGGCGACCGCATTTCGATCCAGCCGCTCGTCTCGCCGCGGAACGATTACTACGGCAAGCGCGGCCTCTATCATCTTTCGCCGTCTCTCGGCTGTGTCGGGCTGTCCTGGGCCTGGGGCGGGATGGGCGAGAAAGCGGTCATCAAGGATTACAACGCGCAACCGGTGCCGGACGGGATCACCGACGACCAGGCGGCGATGATCGAGCCGGCCGCCGTCGCGCTCTACGGCGTCGATCGCGGCAAGGTGGAGGCTGGCTCGACCGTGCTCGTCTCCGGGGCAGGTCCGATCGGAGCATTGACCGTGCTGTCCGCACATGCCGCGGGCGCTTCGACGATCATCGTGTCCGAGCCGAACCCAAACCGCCGCCGGATCATCGCTGAAATCGCCCCCTACGCGACCGTGGTCGATCCGCGGTCCGGCGATCTTGCGCAAGCGATCGGAGACCTGACGGAAGAGGGCGTGGGCGTCGACGTCGCGCTGGAATGCGTGGGCCTCGAAGCCTCGCTCAATGCCTGCGCCGAGGCAGTGCGGCGGCAAGGCCGCGTCGTCCAGGTGGGTCTGCACATGAAGCCCGCGGCCATCGACGCGATGCTCTGGGCGCTCAAGGACATCACGGTCGAGGCGACCTGGTGCTACCCGACCCAGATCTGGCCCCGCATCGCCCGGATGATAGCGGCCGGCCAGTTCCCGGTCGAAAAGGTCATCACCGCGCGGATCGGTGCGGATGACGTGGTGGAGAAAGGGTTCGAGGCGCTTCTCGATCCCGCCGGAGAGCAGCTGAAGATCATCGTCTCGATCTGAGGCAGGGACGAGCAGAAGGGAAAGACGGAAGACATGGGTAAGGACAACATCGCGCTGATCGTCGGGGCCACCGGCCTGTCTGGCAGCTACGCGGGGCGGCATCTCAAGGAAAACGGCTGGACGGTCGTGACGGTGTCGCGCAGCGAGGTCGATCTCGACTGGTCGGACCGCCACATCGCCGCCGACCTGACCGACGCCGCGCAAAGCGCCGGAGCACTGAAGGCCGCGTCGGACGTGACCCATGTCTTCTATTGCACCTGGGCGCGGCAGGCGAACGAGGAAGAGAACGTCCGCGTCAACGGCCTGATGATCCGCAACCTGTTCGACGGGATCGCGGATGCGCCGGTGAAGCACGCAGCCCTCGTGACCGGCCTCAAGCATTACCTCGGATCGTTCGACGATTACGCGAAGGTCACGCCCTACACGCCGTTCCTGGAATCCAGCCCGCGCCTGCCGGGGCCGAACTTCTATTACGCGCAGGAAGACGTGCTGTTCGAGATGGCGGAGAAGCGCGGCTTCAACTGGTCGGTGCATCGCCCGCACACGATGATCGGCTTCGTCGTCGGCAACTACATGAACATGGCCGTGACGCTCTCGGTTTATGCCTCGATCTGCAAGCATACCGGGCGGCCCTTCGTCTATCCGGGCTCGCCGCAGCAATACAACGCCGTCACCGACGTGACGGATGCACGGCTTCTGGCCCGGCAATTGCTCTGGGCCGCCACCACGCCCGAGGCGGCGAACATGCCATTCAACACGGCCAACGGCGACGTCTTCCGCTGGACCTGGCTGTGGCAGCAGATCGCCGACTATTTCGGGATCGAGGCTGCGGAGTATCCCGGCCATCCGACCCCGCTGGAAGAGCAGATGGCCGATGCAGACGCGATCTGGAAGGAGATCGTGGCGAAGCACGGGCTTCAGGATATCCCGGTGAACAAGCTCGCCTCATGGTGGCACAGCGATGCCGATCTCGGTCGCGAACTCGAATGCTTCACCGACATGACCAACAGCCGGACACTGGGCTTCGACGCCTACCAGTCGACGCGGGAAAGCTTCACCGACGTCTTCGACGAACTGCGCGCGCGCAAGATCATTCCGGCCTGAGACACGAAGGAGCAGGGACCGAAGATGCACTACGTCGTCCATTGCCTCGATCACGACGCAGCCGTTCAGAAGCGGCTCGACAACTACGAGGCCCACAAGAGCTACCTTGCCTCCGCACCGGTGAAGACGGTCATTTCCGGCCCTCTTCTGGCCGATGATGGCGAGACCATGATCGGAAGCTGCTTCGTGCTGGAGGCGGACAGCAAGGACGACGTCGTCGCGTTCAACGCGAACGACCCGTTCGCCAAGGTCGGGCTCTGGAAGCAGGTCTCGATCCACCCGTTCAACAAGCGCGTGGACAACCGGTGATGGCGGGCCCCGTGAACATCGCGCTCGTCGGTCTCGGCTGGTGGGGACAGAAGATGCTCGCCGTGCTCGAGGCTGCGCCGGGTGACATCAAGGTCGTGCGCGCGGTCGAGCCGAATACCGATGCGGTGCGCGCGCTCTGCGACGGCAAGGGCATTCCGCTCAGTGCCGACTATGCCGACGCATTGAACGATCCGGAGGTCGAGGCCGTGGTTCTGGCCACGCCACATTCTCTGCATACCGGCCAGATCGCGCAGGCCGTGAAGGCCGGCAAGCACATCTTCTGCGAAAAGCCGCTCGCGCTGACCGCCGAGGAAGCCGCGCGTTCCGTCGCGCTTTGCGCCGAAGCGGGGCTGGTGCTCGGCATGGGTCATGAACGTCGGTGGGAGCCGCCGGTTGCCGACATGCTGGCCAGGGCCGATGCGGGTGAACTGGGTCGCATCCACCAGATCGAAGCCAATTTCAGCCACGACAAGTTTGTGAGCCTCGACAAATCGAACTGGCGCGTCCAGTCGACCGAGGCGCCGGCGGGTGGCATGACGGCGACCGGCATCCACCTCCTCGACCTGTCGGTGCGTCTGCTTGGTCCCGCCGAAAGCGTGCTCTGCATCTGCGAGCAGCTGTCGAGTGACCTGCCCCAGGGTGACACGGTCGCGGCCTACGTCAAATTCGCCGGCGGCGGCACGTCCTATGTCTCGGCCTCGCTTGCGAACCCGTTCATGTCGCGCTTCACCGTCTACGGCTCGAAGGGCTGGATCGACATCCGCGACAAGGCCCATGTCGAGGCGCCGGATGGCTGGATCGTGACCAGCGCGATGGCCGGCGGCCCGATCGAGACGGTCGAGATCGGCAAGGCCGAGCCGGTGAAGGACAACCTCGTGTCCTTTGCGCGCGCCGTCCGCGGGCAGGAGACCTACCCGATCACCGCCGATCACCTGATCGACAACATCGCTCTGCTCGAGGCGGTGTTCAAATCCGCCCTGAGCGGCGGAATCGAGAAAGTGGCCAAACCGGCCCGCAAGCATCTGGAGAAAGCGTCGTGAAAGCCCTGATCTTCGATGAACCGAACAAGCCGGTCGTAAGCCAGGTCCAGTCTCCGTCCATCGGCGACAACGAGGTGATGATCCGCTCGCGCCGGGTCGGCATCTGCCATTCGGATTACGAGCTTCTGGCCGGGCAATACATCATCCCGATCTCCTACCCGGTGACGCCGGGCCACGAATGGGTGGGCGAGGTTGTCGAGGTCGGCAAGAACGTCAAAGGCCTCAGGGAAGGCGACCGGGTCGTGGGCGAATGCGTCATCAGGACCCCCGAGCGCATTCACCATTTCGGCTTCTCGATGGACGGCGCCGACCGCGAGTATTTCGCCGCGCGCCCCGAATGGCTGCACAAGCTGCCCGACGCCGTCGATGACGCCAAGGGCGCGCTGATCGAGCCCTTCACCTGCGGATACTATGCCGTCCTCCGTCATGGTGGCGTCGACGCTTCGCAGACTGTCGTCGTCTCCGGCGGCGGGACCATCGGTCTGGTCACGGCCGCGGCGGCGATCGGGATGGGCGCGCGGGTCATCGTGGTCGATCCGGTGCCGCTGCGGCGCGACATCGCGATGAAGCTCGGCGCCGATGGCACGGTCGATCCCTCGGACGGCGACCCGATCGAGGCGGTGCAGGAAATGACGAAAGGTGGCGCCGACCTGACGGTCGAATGTGCGGGCCACCCGTCCTCGCTCGCCAACGTGTTCGACTACACCCGCGACGACGGCTGCGTGTCGATGGTGGGCATCAACATCGGTCAGAAATTCCCGGTCGAACTGGGCAAGATCCAGATCAAGAACCTGAGCGTGCGGGGCTGCATCGGCTCGCCCGGCGTCTGGCCCGCGGCGATCCGCTTCCTGGAGCGCACAGGCCTCGACCTGTCGCCGATCCAGACCCACACCTACGGACTCGACGACGCGCTGACCGCGCTCGACCTCGGCAAGGATCCGCAGAAGGCCGTCAAGGTCACGCTGGAGATCGCCTGAGGGATCGCGGGGCAGGGAGGCGCGCAGGATGGCGGACAGCACGAATATCGAGACGGCCAGGCCGATGCCCATGACCGGCGGCTTCTCGCTGGCCAAGGGTTTCGTGACGATCGTCGTGTCCACGATCGCGCTGATCGTGCTGTGCTACGTCTTCGCGCCATCGGCCGTCACGGCGGGGTCTCTCATGGGCAGCCTTCCCTTCGCCGCGGTGCTGGCCATCGTCGGGCTCGGGCAGATGCTGGTCGTCCAGCAGGGCGGCTTCGACCTGTCCGTGCCGGGCGGCGTGTCACTGGCTGTCGTCATCGCCACGCATACCGCCAACGGCAACGACGCGATGCTGCTCGATGCGGTCCTCTTCGCCTTCTTCTGCGCCCTCGTCGCGGGGGTCCTGAACGGCCTCATGGTCGCGGTGTTCAAGCTGAACGCCATCGTTGCGACCATCGGGATGAACGCGCTTCTCTTCGGGGCGGTGTTCGCGGTGTCGGGCGGGGTGCCGCGGATCACCACGGATCTGCTGGCCGAGATCGCGGGCGGTCGCAGCTTCGGCGTGCCGCATTCGGTATTCTTCGCGCTCGGCATCCTTGCGCTGGTGTCCTTCGTGCTGAAGAAGACCGTCGCCGGACGCCGTTTCGAAGCCATCGGGGCGAACCCGGACATGGCCCGCGCGGTGGGCCTTCGCGTCGAGCTTTACGAAGGTGCGGCCTATGTCATCGCGCAGCTTCTCTACTGCACCGCGGGCATTCTGATCGCGGGCATCACGCGCGAACCGACTGCCTTCCAGGGCAACTCGCTCCTACTGCCGTCGGTCGCGGTCGTGGTGCTGGCGGGTGTGTCCCTTCTGGGCGGGCGGGGCTTTCCGATTTCGGTCGTGATTGCCGCCTTCTTTCTCAATCAGCTGAGCCAGTTCGCCCTGTCTATCGGCGTGCCCTACTCGGCGCAGACCATCGTTCAGGCTCTCGCCCTCGTCTTCGGGATCGGCGTCTACTCGATCAACTGGACCGGGCGTTTCAGGAAGACCAACCAAAGTTCAATGGAGGAGGAAAACCATGGGAACCAGACTGCTTAGCGGCAGCGTCGCCGCACTCGCCCTCGGGGCTGCCTGCACGCTCGGAAGTGTGGCCTCGGCCCAGGACACGCCATCCTGGTGCGGACCGAACGAAGCCACGCTCGCACTGCTCGACGGGTTCGGCGGCAACAGCTGGCGCATCGTCACGGCCGAGGCCGGCCGGCAGGAGGCCGAGCGCTGCCCGAGCATCACCGAATACTTCTACGCCGACGGCCAGGGCGACACGCAGCGCGCGATCTCGGACATCAACTCGATGGCCGCGCGGGGCGTCGACGCGCTCGTGGTCTTCGGCGATGCGGGCCCGGCCGTGCTGCCGGCGCTGACCAACGCCTACCGGTCCGGCGCTGTCGTGGTGCCCTACCGCGTTCTCGTCGGCGGAGAGGCCGGCACGAACTACACGCGCTTCGTCGGTGCGTCCTTCGTCGATGACGGCATCAGCTGGGGCAACTTCATCAAGGAAGAGTTCCCGGACGGCGCCAACATCCTGTTCCTCTCCGGCCCGGCCGGCAACAGCCAGGGGCTCGAGGAGCTTGAGGGGATGCGGCAGGTGCTGGACGACAGCTATGTCTTCCTCAACCCCGATCCGTTCGCCGTGACCAACTGGGATCCCTCGCTCACGCAGCAGGTCCTGTCGGCGGCCATCGCGCAGCACGACGACATCGACGTGATCGTGTCGGACTTCGGTCCCTCGCTCGTCGGCGCACTGCCGGTGTTCGAGAACTTCGATCGCTCGATCCCGACGCTGGTGACGTCGGACGGCAACTCGCTCGGCTGCTTCTGGACCGAGAACCACGAGAACAACCCCGAGTTCGATCTGTTCACGATCGAGACCGGCACGGACAACGTCCGTCTCGCGGTCCAGTGGGCGATTGCCGAGGCGACGGGCGGTGAAGCGCCGGACGCCGAGGTATTCATCTCCAGCCCGTTCGAGAACTCGGTCACCAGCGATCCGAACTCGGTCCAGTGCCGGGAAGACCTGCCCGGGGCGATCTATCTGTCGTCCGGCGTGCCGGCCGATCGCCAGGCGGAGCTTGTCGGTAACTGATCCGACCACGGCCCCGGGCGGACGATCCGCCCGGGGCTCCTGTCCAGCCGCAATCGGATGACGCGAACGATGCAAGTGGCCGAACTCCAGACTTCCGCGGACACCGCCGACATCACCGGCGCGGCACCGGCCCGGACCGTGATCCGGATGACCGATGTGTCCAAGTCATTCTCGGGCGTCCAGGCGCTGGCGGATGTCAGCGTGGAGTTCTACGCCGGCGAAGTGCACGCCATCCTCGGCGAGAATGGCGCCGGCAAGTCGACGCTGATGAACATCATCACCGGTGTCCTGCAGCCCGATACCGGCCGGATCGAATTCGAAGGCCGCAACGTGATGCCGCTCGACCCCGAGACTTCCTCGGGGCTGGGCATCTCGATCTCCTACCAGCATCCCGCGATCCTCGAGGACATGAGCGTGCAGGAGAACCTGCAGGTCGCTTTGCCGTCGCGCGTGTTCGACGATGGCGGCCCGCGCGAGGTCGCGCGCCGGCTTCTGGACGAGGTCGGCCTGCGCATTCCGCTGAACACCCGGACCGAGGACCTGACCGTCGCCCAGAAGCACCTGCTCGAGCTGGCAAAGGCGCTGGCAGTCAACCCCAAGGTCCTGATCCTCGACGAACCCACGGCCTCGCTCGACCAGGACGCGACGGACATGCTGTTCCGCCGCGTGCGCGAGCTGAAGGGCAGGGGAACGTCGGTCATCTACATCACCCACCGTCTGGCGGAGCTGCGCCAGATCGCCGACCGGGTGACCGTCCTGCGGGACGGCCGGAAGCGCGGCAGTTCGCTCGCGGCCGAAGTCTCCAACCAGGACCTTCTGGACATGATCGTGGGGCGGAAACTGGAATCCGCCTTCCCGCCGAAATGCGACGACCCGGCTCCGCCGGCGAACTTCCGCGTCAGCGGCCTGACCGGCCGGCGCTTCTCGGACGTGGAATTCGAGGTTGGGCGCGGCCAGATCATCGGCGTTGCCGGGGTCGAGGGCAACGGGCAGGCGGACCTCATGCGTGCGCTCGCCGGACTTCAGTCCTGGAAGGGGTCGATCACGCTCGACGGACGCGCGCTCGGTGCAAGGCAGCTCAAGCGCGAGGCCGCCTACATGCCGTCCGACCGCCATTCCGAGGGCGTGGCCGCGGACCTGACGATCCGCGAAAACGCGACGGTCTCCTCGCTCGAGAAATACGCGAGCGCCGGCGTGCTCAGCCGACGCCGCGAGGCCGAGAGCGTGCAGAAGGTCTTCGGATCGCTTGCCGTGAAAGCCTCGAGCATGGAGGCGCGGATCCTGTCTTTGTCGGGCGGCAACCAGCAGAAGGTTGTTATGTCCCGCGCGCTGTTGTCGGAGCCCGGCTTCATCATCGCCGACGAGCCGACGCAGGGTGTGGACGTGGGCGCGCGGTTCGAGATCTACCGCATCCTGCGCGAGGTCTCGAACGCGGGCACGCCGGTCATCGTCAACTCGTCGGACGCCGCTGAGCTGGAAGGGCTTTGCGATGTCGTCGTGGTCATGTCGCGCGGGCGCATCGTGAAGACCCTGCGCGGCGCCGAGATCACCGAGCCGAACATCGTCGGCGCTGCGGTCGCCGCCGATACCGAAGCACACCACATCGAGCAGGCGCGGCGGTCGCGGGGCGGCTTCGCTGCCAGGTTCCGGCACTTCTTGCAATCCGACAACGCGACCATCGTGCCGCTTGCCGTCGTTGCGATTCTGCTGGCGCTCTACGTGTTCAACCAGAACGAGAACTACCTGTCCTCGTTCAACGTCTCCAACATCCTGATCCTCGCCACCGCGCTCGGCTTCATCGCGCTCGGACAGACAATCGCGCTTCTAATGGGCGGGATCGATTTGTCGGTCGGGCCTCTTGCGGGCTTCCTGGTGGTGATCGGATCGTTCTTCGTGAACGATGGGCAGAGCGCCGCGACCATGGCGGCAGGCTTTGCGCTCATGTTCGGCGCGGCGCTGGTCGTCGGCCTGATAAACGGCTGTCTCATACGCTTCGCCAATTTCACGCCGATCGCCGCAACGCTTGCCATGTTCATCGGCCTTCAGGGCATGAGCTTCGTTCTGCGCGATGGCCCCGGCGGATACATCGCCTTTCCGGTGATCGACACGCTGACCTCGCGCATCGGCCCGGTGCCGATTGCCTTCATCCTGCTCGTGGCCCTGGCCATCGCGGGTGAATACGCGCTGCGGCGGACGCGTCCCGGCTGGACGCTGCGCGCGGTCGGGTCGAACGAGGAATCCGCCCGCCGGATCGGCGTGCGCCTCGACCGCACCTTCATCGCGGGATATGTCGGCGTGTCCGTTCTGACCTTCGTCGGTGCGATCATGCTGATGGCGCAGATCGGCGTGGGCGACCCGGCGCAGGGCGTGAACTACACGCTCGGCTCGATCACCGCCGTCGTGCTCGGCGGGACCAGCCTGCGCGGCGGACGGGGAACCTTCATCGGCACGGTGCTCGGTGCGCTGTTGCTGACCGAGGTGCTGAATGCGGTGTCGTTCCTGGGCCTGTCGCAGACCTTCCAGTACGGCTTCCAGGGCCTTCTGATCCTCGTCGCGGCGCTGATCTATTCGACCGCGCGGCGCAAACGGGAAGAGTGAGGTCGCGATGGAACCCTTCGTTTACACAGCTTCGCCCGGCCGCGTGATATTCGCGCCGGGGGCGATCGCCCGCGCCGGGGAGGAGATCGAGCGCCTCGGCGGCTCACACGCGCTGATCCTCTCGACGCCGTTCCAGAAGGCCGATGCCGAGGCCCTCACAAATCGTCTGGGTGGCCTGTCCGCCGGAGTCTTCACCGAGGCTGCGATGCACACGCCGGTCGAGGTGACGGCCCGCGCGATGGCCGCCTACGATGCTGCCGGCGCAGATTGCGTGGTCGCGCTCGGCGGTGGCTCGACGATCGGTCTCGGCAAGGCGATCGCCTGGCGCAACGACGCGCCGCAACTGGTCATCGCAACGACCTATGCCGGGTCCGAGGTGACCGACATTCTCGGCCAGACTGAGAACGGCGTGAAGAGCACCGTCCGCGACCCGAAAATCCGGCCGGAAACGGTGATCTACGACGCGGAACTGACCACTGGCCTGCCTGTTCCGATGTCTGTTTCGAGTGCACTGAACGCCATGGCCCACGCGGTTGAGGCACTCTACGCCACCGACGCCAACCCGATCACGTCGATGATGGCGGTAGCGGGGCTTCGCGCGCTGCGGGATGCCCTGCCGCAGATCGTCGAGGCCCCCAAAGACATCGAGGCAAGATCCGACGCGCTGTACGGCTCGTGGCTTTGCGGCGTCGTCCTTGGTTCCTGCGCGATGGCGCTGCACCACAAGCTCTGCCACACGCTCGGCGGGACTTTCGATCTGCCGCATGCCGAGACGCACGCGATCCTCCTGCCGCACACCGCCGCCTACAACGCCGAAGCGGCTGCCGGGCAGCTCGCCCCGGCGGCGGCGCTGTTCGGCGGCGACCTCGGCGGTGGCCTGTGGGACTTCGCGAAGTCGGTCGGTGCGCCGATGGCCCTGATGGATCTCGGCGTGTCCGAGACCGACATGGCCCACGCCGCCGATCTCGCCGTCAAGAACCCCTATGCCAACCCGCGCGAGATCACCCGCGACGGCATTCTCGAGCTGCTGAACCGCGCCCATGCGGGCGCGCGGCCCACCTGACGACCGGAGCCCGCCATGACCGACCATTCCAGCATCGACTACTTCACCGAGGAACGCTCGGTCGAGGCGGTGAACGCCCGGATCGGCGCGGATTGCCACGACCGGCTGGCGACCGTGATGGAAAGCCTCGTCCGGCATCTCCATGCCTTCGTGAAGGATGTGGAGCTGACCCAGGACGAGTGGGGCATGGCGATCGATTTCCTGACGAAGACCGGCCAGATCTGCGACGAGAACCGGCAGGAATACATCCTTCTGTCGGACGTGCTCGGCGTGTCGATGCTGGTCGATGCGATCAACAACCGCCGGCCGACCGGCGCGACGGAGAACACGGTGCTCGGGCCGTTCCATGTCGGCGGCGCGCCGGACTATCCGATGGGCACGAACATCACAAAGGACGGCGCGCGGGAGACCTGCCTGTTCGAGGGGCGCATCGTCGATCTCGACGGTAACCCCATTGAGGGCGCCAAGCTCGACGTCTGGTGCGACAACGAGGACGGGTTCTACGACGTCCAGCAGCCGGACGTTCAGCCACCGTTTAACAACCGCGGCATCTTCACGTCCGGCGCGGACGGGCGCTACTGGTTCCGGGGCATTCGGCCCGTGTCCTACCCGATCCCCGATGACGGGCCGGTTGGCCAGCTTCTCGGGCATCTCGGGCGTCACCCGTTCCGCCCCGCGCACATGCACTTCATCGTCAGCGCGCCGGGCTTCGACACGGTAACGACGCATACATTCGTCGATGGCGACCCGTACCTGACTTCCGATGCGGTCTTCGGCGTGAAGGCGTCGCTCATCACGGAATACGAACCGGTCGAGGACGGCGACACGAAGTGGCGGTCGCATTTCGATTTCGTGCTGCACCGGCAGAACACCCAGTAGCGGGAAAGGAGAACGGACATGGGGGAGGAGATGGGTGGCGTGATCGTCACCGGCGCGGCGCGAGGGATCGGGCTGGCCATCGCAGAGCATTCGGCGCGCACCGGTTACGGCGTCGTCATCGCCGATATCGACGAAGCGGCGGGCAGAAAGTCTGCCGACAGTATCGTGGCTTCGGGCGGCCGGGCGATGTTCTGCAAGGTGAACGTCACCGATCGTGCCTCGGTCAAAGCTGCGATCGCGGCGTGCGAGGACGCGTACGGCTTTCTCTACGGCATGGTGAACAATGCGGGCTTCAATAAGCCGATGCCCTTTCTGGAAGCGACCGAAGACAACTGGACGCAGATCATGGCCGTGAACGGCCTGGGCGTCCTGATCGGGATGCAGGAGGCTGGCAAGGCGATGATCGCCAAGGGCACGAAGGGACGCATCATTTCCACGTCGTCCATGGCGGGCCGCGCGGGCTTCGGTGATTTCGCGCCCTACTGCGCATCCAAGGCCTCGGTCATCAGCCTGACGCAGGCCTGTGCCAAGACGCTTGCGCCGCACGGCATCACGGCAAACGCCTTCGGCCCCGGCATCGTCGATACCGAACTCTGGATCGGGCTCGACCAGGATCTTCTGGAAATGGGCGCAACGCAGGAGCCCGGGCAGGCCATCAAGGACTATTCTGCCGGCATCCCGCTTGGCCGGGCCTCGCTGCCCGAGGATGTAGCCGGGACGGTCGACTTCCTGCTTTCGCCCGCCTCGGCCTACATGACCGGCCAGTGCCTGATGATCGACGGCGGGATGATCATGCAATGACCGGCCCCCGGATCGCCTTTCTCGGCACCGGCGCACAGGGCGCGTCCATCGCCACCGACTTCGCGCTGGCGGGACTCGACGTGACCTTCATCGACCAGTGGCCGGCCCATATCGAGGCGATCCGCGCGCGCGGCATCACGGTCAACCTGCCCGAACGCACGATCCACGCGACGCCGCCGGCTCTGCACCTGTGCGACGTGGCCGAGATCCGGAAGCCCTTCGATCTCGTCTTCCTCGTCTGCAAGGCGTACGACACCCGCTGGCACTGCGAACTGATCAAGTCCGTGCTGGCCGAGGACGGCTTCATCGTCGGCCTGCAGAACGGCATGACGCACGAGATCATCGCCGATGTCGTCGGCCGCGAGCGCACGATCGGCGCGGTGATCCAGATCGCGTCGAACATGTGGGAGCCGGGGATCACCAACCGCCAGAACGACCATGACGAAAGCTGGTTCGCACTCGGCGCGCTTGATCCCGAGCAGCAGCCGCGGGTCGAAGGCGTGGCGGATCTCCTGCGGAACTCCGGAACGGTGGAAGTCACCGAAGATATCAAGTCTGCCAAATGGATGAAGCTCGTCGTTAATGCGGCCGAACTGATCCCGTCGGCGATCCTGGACACCGAATTGCGTGGTGCGGCGAAGCTTCCGGGGATGCTGCAGGAGATGCGGCGCGTCGGTTACGAGGCGATGGAGGCGGCGCTGGCCGATGGCGCCCAAGTGGTGCCGGTGATCGGCATGCCACCGGTGACGTCGAACGACCCCGACCGCTTCGTCGACGACATCTTCGACGAGGTGCTGAAGACCTTCTCGCGCGATGACACGCTGACAACCTCTCTGCAGGACTGGCGCAAGGGGCGGCGGGCCGAGATCGCTGACGTCAACGGCCATGTCGTCGAGACGCTGAAGGCACAGGGGCGCGCGGCGCCGGTCAACGCGCGGATCGCCGAAATCGCGCTCGAGATCGAGGCGGGGCGCCTCACGCCCGGGCCGCAGAATGCGCACCTGCTTCACGAGGCAGGAGCGCTGAGGAAAGCCGGCTGACCGGCCGGATCGAAAGGGAGGAAGAGACATGACGGAACAGCTGACGGTGATCGCTCATCTCAGGGCGCTGGATGGCCAGATCGAGGAGACGAAGAAGTTCCTTCTCGGCCTCGTGGCGCCGACGCGGCAGGAGCCGGGATGCGTCGAATACTGGCTGCACCAGGACAACGAGGACCCGGCCGAGTTCACCTTCTACGAAAACTGGACCAACCGGGCCGAGTGGGACAAGCACATGACGCTGCCCCATCTCGAGGCATTCGCCGAGGTGAAGGACAAGGTCTTCGAACTGCAGAAATTGCGGCTGATGACCATGATCACTGATGCGGTGTCGACGAGATGAGCGGCGGGCTTCCGGGGCTCTCGGGCTCCGACCATGTCGGGTTCACCGTGCCGGATGTCGAAGCCGCCACGCGCTTCTTCGTCGAGGTCATCGGCTGCGAGGTCGTCTTCGAGATCGGGCCCTTCGTGTCCGACGACGACTGGATGGAGGTCCATCTGGGTGTGAACCCGCGCGCTGTCATCAAGACACTGCGCATGTTGCGCTGCAAGAACGGGCCGGCCTTTGAGCTGTTCGAATACGACCTCGAGGGGGCCGATCAGACGCCGCCTCCGAACAGCGACGTGGGAGGGATGCATCTGGGCTTCGTCGTGGACGACATGGGCGCGGCCGTGGCGCATCTGAAAGCCCATGGCGTCGAGGTGCAGGGCGAGCCGACGACGATGACCGAAGGGCCGTCCGAAGGTCTGACCTGGGTCTATTTCCTGGCGCCCTGGGGGATGCAGCTGGAACTTGTGAGCTACCCTGACGGCATGGCCGTGACGCGCCAGAACCCGGGCGCGCTCTGGTCCCCGATGCAGGGCTGACGCCGCTCGGCAGCCCTAAATTGGGCAGTCAGACCGGTGAGCCTCCGGATGAAGTGACGATCAACCCGGTCCTCGGGTTGATCGCTGCGCTTCAGGCCCTAGCGTGAAGGGCACCAGCAAGAAACCGTTCAAGGGACACGATATGACCGCGCTCAAGGAGCTGCTCGCCAGCCTGTGGGCGAAGCTCAATCCTGTCGAGCCGACCCCGCGCTATCTGTTCACCTTCATGGCCTGCGCCGCCGTCGCCTTCGCGATCGCCATTGCGGTCGGCGCGGCGGTTGCCAGCTGATCCGTCCTCGAGGGTCGTCAGGAACGGCAGGCGGGGGTGCCGCGTTGGTCTTTGGCAAACTCACTGCCAGCGGCCGGCGATCCGGTCGCGGAGACGACCGATAGGAGGTTCGGCCATGATGAGCCTCGACACATCACATCCAAACATACCCGAAATCGACCAGTCCGATCGGATGGTGCCTGCCAATCTGCGGCAGTCCGGTCCAACCCCGGTGGATATGCTGATCTCGACCCGCGTCCGGAAATCGCCGTTCTGGCACCTGTCCCACGAGGCCGGATGCTGGCGGGCCACCGTCTACAACCGCATGTATCACCCGCGCGGCTACATCCGGCCGGAGGACGGTGGCGCGATGGCGGAATACGACGCACTCGTGAACCGGGTGACGCTCTGGAACGTCGCGGTCGAACGGCAGATCCGCGTCAGCGGGCCGGAAGCCGAAGCATTCGTGAACCGGGTCATCACCCGTGACGCGACGCGGATCGAGCCGATGCACGGCAAATACGTGATCCTGTGCAACGAAGACGGCGGCATCCTGAACGACCCGGTGTTGCTGCGCCTCGGTCCGGACGAATTCTGGTTCTCGGTGTCCGATACCGATCTCATGCTCTGGCTGCAGGGATTGAATGTCGGTCTCGCCTACGGTGTCGACATCCACGAGATCGACGTCGCGCCGCTCCAGATCCAGGGGCCGCTTTCCGAAGACCTGATGGCCGACCTGTTCGGCGATGATATCCACCAGATGGCATATTACGGCCTGATGGACACCGAGCTTGCCGGTTGCCCCGTACTGGTCAGCCAGACCGGGTTTTCGGGAGAGGCCGGGTTCGAAATCTACGTCCGGGAGGCCTCGGAGAAAGCCGAGGCTGTGTGGAATGCGCTGCTCGAAGCCGGCGAAGCCTACGGGCTTCAGGTGATCGCTCCGGCGCTGCACAGGCGGATCGCGGCCGGCATCCTGTCCTGGGGTCAGGATATGGACATGGAGACCTCACCGTTTCAGGTGAACCTGGCCTACCAGGTTCCGCGCCGAAAACCGGCGGACTACATCGGCCGCCCAGCGCTCGAGGCGCAGCGGGCCGAAATCGACGCCGGTCACTTCCCGTTCCGGCTCAAGATGGCGGGTCTCACTATGGGTGGCGAGCCGATCACCGATTACGCGCCCGACTTCTGGCTGATTTCGTCCGAAGGGACGCGCGTCGGCTACGTGACGTCGTCATTCTGGTCGCCCGAGCTCGGCACGAATATCGCGCTTGGCTTCGTTCCCGCCGGGCTCACCGAGCCTGGGACGCGACTGGAGGTCGAGCTTCCGGACGTCTACGCCGAAGTGGCGGGCGAACCGGTCGAGGCCGAGGTCGCGGAATTGCCGCTCCGGCCGTCAGCGCACCGCAGCGCCCGCGAACGCGCAAGGTCGGAGGGGCATGCCGAGACGGCCTGACCGGGCCGGCTCGGGCGGAACGGCGCGGGCTGTCCGTCCGCGGCAGCCCGCGCTCCCTGAAACGACGCGTCGATGGGGCCGATCGGCCGCATTGCGCGCGCCGGAAAGATCGCGCATCTGGATCGTCGATCCGACCGCGAAACCCGTCAGCGATGCAACATGGTCTGACATTGGATCGGCGGCGTCCGGATGAGCAATTGATGGAGGGGACATGAAACTTCTGCGCTACGGCCCGGTGGGCGAGGAGAAGCCGGGGCTGCTGGATGCAGACGGCACGATCCGGTCACTCGCGGATACAATCGACGACATCGCCGGATCTGCCCTGAGCGATGAAAGTCTCGCGCGGCTTGCCGCGATCGACCTGGCATCGCTGCCGGCAGTGGAGGCGGGTACCCGCATCGGCCCCTGTGTCGGTCATGTCGGCAAATTCGTCTGCATCGGACTCAATTACGCCGATCACGCCGCGGAATCCGGGATGGCCCTGCCGGACGAACCCGTGGTTTTCCTCAAGGCGACTTCGGCGATCTGCGGACCCGACGACACGGTCGAAATCCCGCGCAATGCCACCAAGATGGACTGGGAGGTCGAGCTTGGCGTCGTGATCGGCCGCACCGCGAAATACGTGTCCGAGGCCGAAGCGCTCGATTACGTTGCCGGCTATTGCGTGGTCAACGATCTGAGCGAGCGGGATTTCCAGCTCCACCGGTCCGGGCAATGGGTCAAGGGCAAGTCGGCCGACACGTTCGGCCCGATCGGTCCCTGGCTGGTCACACGGGACGAGATTCCCGATCCGCAGGATCTGGACATGTTCCTTGAAGTGAACGGGCATCGCTACCAGTCCGGCAGCACGCGCACGATGCATTTCGGCGTAGCGACCGTCGTATCGTACCTGTCGCAGTTCATGAGCCTGCAGCCGGGGGACGTCATTGCGACGGGCACTCCGCCGGGGGTCGGCATGGGGCAGTCGCCGGCGACCTATCTGAAACCCGGCGATCGCATCCACCTCGGTGTCGCCGGGCTTGGCACGCAGACGCAGTCGGTCGTGGCAGCCGCCTAGCGCAGCCAGACCCGCGCAAGCGGCGGAAGCGGCAGCGCGCCGCTTCCGCTGTCATCGATGACCGTGTCGGACAGAAGCTCGTGCCGCTTGGTCACGCCATGCTGCGTGAGCCAGCTCCACGGGAGCGCGGTCCAGACCTCGGAGAAGTTGTAGACGCAGACCACGCTGCCCGTGGGCGCCCGCCGCGCGAAGGCGAACAGGGTGGAATTGCCGGTGTGCAGGACTTCGGTCGGGTTCTTGGCGTGGAATTCCGGCACCTGCGCCCGGCGGGACAGGATGTCCTTCATGCCCGCGAGGATTCGGCCCGCCGCGGTTTCCGGTCCGGCTGCGGCGGCGGCGACGTGGTCCCAGTCCATCAGAGGGCGGTGCAGCCAGCGGCTGTCATGGGCGTGCGGCGGATAGTCGACATACCCGTAGTCGTTCAGCAGGCCGACCTCGTCGCCCATGTAGACCAGCGGAATGCCCCCGAAACTGGCGATGAGCGCATGTCCCATGAGGATACGGTCGATCGCCCGGTCCGTCGCCTCGTCATCGCCAGCAACAAGTGCCCGTTCCAGCCCCGCGAGGGAGGCGCAAGTGCCGCTGATCCTCTTGTCCCGGGTTTCCGGGTTGAACTGAAACAGCTCTCCCTTCGCGAAACTTCCCGGAAATACGCCCTCGTAGAAATCCGACAGGAAGGCCCGGTGAAGCCGTCCGTCGATCCCGACGGACGCGGCGTCCTCGTCGGTAACGGCCCAACCGATATCGTCGTGGCAGCGCAGGTAGGTCGCATAGGTGGCGTTCGTCAGGGTCGGCGGGAAATGCGTGTCGAGCACGTAGGACATGAGCTGCGTGTCCCGCGCCGCCAGTGACGACCAGAACTGCACCATGAGCGAGTTATGATAGGCGAGGTTGCCTTCCTTGCCGTCATGTTCGCCGCGACCAAGATAGGGGAGCATCTCGGCCGGTCCGACGATCGCTTCTTCCAGGTGGATGACGGCGGGCGCGACGATGCGGCAGGCCGCCCGCAGCGCCTGCAGGAGCATGTGGCATTCCGGCTCCGACTGGCAGCGCGTACCCATCCGCTTCCACATGAACGCGACAGCGTCGAAGCGCAGGATGTCGACGCCCTTGTTGGCCAGCGACAGCATGACCTTCGTCATCTCGAGGAAGACCTGTGGATTGGCCCAGTTCAGGTCCCACTGGTGTTCGTTGAACGTCGTCCAGACCCACCGCCCGCAATCCTCGTACCAGGTGAAGTTGCCGGGCGCGTTGTCCGGGAAGACTTCGACGAGCGTCTTCTCGTACTGCTTGGGCAGCGTGTCGTCCTCGAACATCAGGTAGTAGTCTGCGTATTTCGGATCGCCCTTGCGCGCCTTCTTCGCCCAGGCGTGTTCCTTGGCGGTGTGGTTGAGAACGAGATCGACGCAGACGCTGATCCCACGGCTCCGGCAGGCGCGCGTGGCAGCCTCGAAATCCTCCATCGTGCCGTAGAGAGGATTGATGGCGCCGTAGTCCATCACCGAATAGCCCCCGTCATTGTCACCCTTGCGGGGCTTCAGGCACGGCATGAAATGGACGTAGCTGATGCCGAGATCGCGGAGGTAGTCGAGCTTTTCCGGGACGTGGCGGAGATGGCCGCAGAACCGGTCGATGTAGAAGACGTAACCGGCCATGTCGGGGCGCTGGAACCAGTCGGGTTCGAGGTCGCGCTTCAGGTCCAGAAGGCGCAGATCATCCGGCCGTGCGTCGGCTGCGGATCTCAGGGCCTTGTCGAGAGCGGTCCTGAACCGGGGGTAACCCGGATGGCCGCCATACAGCCGGTCGAGCATCGGCCACAGATCGTCGCGGCTCCGTTCGTAGCGCAGCTCGAACAGCAGGTCGTTGAACGTCTTGCGATCGGCGTCCGGCATCTCGTCCCTCTCGTTGCCTCCTGACCGCGATGACAGCACAGAATCCGGGCGACCGGAACAGTCGCCGGTCAGTCTCCGGGCTTATCCGAGGAAAACCTCGCCCGACGGATAACGGACCCGCGGAACGCGCCGCGTCGCAAGGAAAAATCCAAGCGCGAGCGGACCGACGCGGCCGACGAACATCACCAGGATGATGATGAGCCGACCGAAGCCGTCGAGCTCGGCGGTAGCCCCCCGGGACAGTCCGACCGTGCCGAAGGCCGATGCGACCTCGAATGCGAGATCCAGGAACTCTCCGTCATGGCTGATCGAGATCAGGAAGATGCCGGAGAACACGAGCAGCATCGAAAGCGTGGTCAGCGCCATCACCTTCATCACTTCCTCAAGCCCGAGCGAACGGCCGAACGCGTGCAGTTCCTTCCGCCGCCGGAAGAAGGCGATCGTGGCCAGAAGCAGCACGGCCAGCGTCGTCACCTTGATCCCGCCGGCAGTGGACGTGCTGCCGCCGCCGACCAGCATCAGCGTCATCGTCAGAAGCGTGGTGCTGTCATGCATGCCGGCCGTGTCGATGGTGTTGAATCCGGCAGTGCGCGGCGTGACGCCCTGGAACCAGCTCGCCCAAAGCTTCTCGGACAATGACAGGTGCCCGAGCGTGGCGGGATTGGTCCATTCGAGCGCGGCGAAGCTGAGCGTGCCCCAGACGATCAGGATCGCCGATCCGGCCAGCATCAGCTTCGAGTGCAGCGTCAGCCGCTGCCAGCTTCGTTTCTGATAGATGTCGCCGACCACGATGAAGCCGATCCCGCCCGACAGGAACAGGATCGGGATGACGAGGTTGACGATCGGATCGCCGACCCATTGCGACAGGCTGTCCGGATGCAGGGCGAAGCCGGCATTGTTGAAGGCCGAGATGGAGTGGAACACCGCCTGCCAGATGCCGTTCCACCCGTATTCCGGCACGAACACGATGGCGAGCACCGCCGCGCCCGCCACCTGGCAGACGACCGACGCGGCGAGGATGATCCGCACCAGAACGACGAGGTTCGACATCGAGGTCTGGTTGAGGTCCTCACGCAGGATCAGGCGCTGCGGCATGCCGACCGGGATCCCGAGCGCCCCGAGAACGAGGACAGCGCAGGTCATCAGGCCGAGACCGCCGAACTGGATGAGGATGGCGATCACAGCCTGCCCGAAACCCGAGAAGGCCGAGCCGGTATCGGCCAGCACGAGCCCTGTGACGGTGACGGCCGAGGCCGAGGTGAAGATGGCCTCGCTCAGGTCGATCTCGCCGTGGTTCGAGATCGGCAGCCACAGGATCAGTCCACCGAGCAGGATAACCACCAGGTAGGACACCGCGAGAAGGGCGGGGGGCGGCAGGCGAAGATACTGCACCGGCACCGGACGTCCTAGGATTGAAGACTTGCGGCGAAGGCCCGCAGGTCGCTGCGCCGGCCTAGAAGAAGGATCAGGTCGTCGGGCTCGAGCGTGCAGGGCGCTCGGTCGCTTCCGATATACTCCGTTCCGCGCATCACACCGATGCAGCGCAGGTCGAATTTCTCGTCGTGCTTCAGATCCTGCAGCCCCTTTCCGTCGAGGCTCTTGGGAATGCGGAAGTTCACGACGTGGAAGCCGTTGCCGAGGCTTACGTAGTCGCGCACCAGCGGATTGTGCAGGACCTGCGCGATATGCTGACCCATCTCGACCTCGGGATGGATCACGCGGTCCACGCCGATCTTGCTGAGGATGCGATGGTGGGTCCGTGTCTTGGCCTTGGCCCAGACGGTCTGAACCCCGATGAGCTTCAGGTTAATCGAGGAGAGAATACTGGCCTCGAGGTCGGAACCCATGGCCACCAGAGCGATTTCGCAATCCGACAGGCCGGCTTCGCGCAGCGCCATGTCGTCGCGGCCATCGGCGATGACCGCCTGTGACAGAACCTCGGCGTGCTCCGAGACCCGTTTTTCCGACACGTCGACGCCGATGACGTGATTGCCGAAGCGCTGAAGCTCCGTCGCGACCGTGCTGCCGAAATTCCCGAGCCCGAGAACGCCGATGACGCGACTGTGTTGCCTGGCCATGCGAGCTGTTTCGTTGTTTCGCCCCGCATCATCTAGGCGCTTGAGCGAAAGTTCAACATGGCACCCTGCCACGTGCACTTTGCCCGCGGACAATGGCGCACGACGCCATTCGGGCCTATCTTCGCGCTCGGGACCGGATGCGGGACGCGACATGAACAGGATGGACTGGACCGAGCGCTTTACCGGCACCGCCGCGCTTCCCCGCAAGGTGCGCGACCGGCTTCTGACCGTTGCGCGCATCGTGAAGTTCGAGAAGGGCAAGCAGGTTTTCGGGCCGACGAATGTGCCCGACAATCTCCTCTTTCTGCTCGAAGGCCGGATCCGCGTGTCGCAGACCTCCGATGGCGGGCGCGAGATCGTGCTCTACCGCGTCGAAGCCGGTGAAAGCTGCGTTCTGACCACCGCCTGCATGCTGGCCGAAGAGGCCTACAATGCCGAAGGGATCGCCGAGACGGACGTCACCGCCGTCGTCCTGCCCAAGGCGTCCTTCGACCAGCTTGCCGCCGACGAACCCGCCTTCCGGAGCTTCGTTTTCGCGGCCTATTCCCGCCGTCTCATCGATCTTCTGCGCGTCGTCGATGACGTCGCGTTCGGCCGGATCGACGTGCGGCTGGCCGAGCGGCTCCTGTCGCTTGCGGGCGGCTCGCGCGAGATCCAGGTGACCCACCATGAACTGGCAAGCGAGCTGGGCACCGCGCGCGAGGTCATCTCTCGCGTCCTGCACGATTTCCAGAAACGCGACCTGATCGCGCAGTCGCGCGGGCGGATCGAGCTTCTGGACAAACCTGGCCTCGGCGTGATCGCGGGCAGCGCCTGACCGCTTTCGGCCGGCTTTTTCGCCGTTGGGTGATATTGTCACTGAGGCGCGCCGCGCCGGCTCCTATCTCGGGCTCAGCAACGAGATCTGGAGGCCAAAATGCCCATCAATGTCGGAACCCTCGATCGCGTCCTGAGAGCAGCTCTCGGCGTCGGTCTTCTCTACCTCGCCTTCCTGTCAGGCCTGCCCGCATTTGCGGCGCCGGTGCTGAAATACGGCGCGGCAGCGGTCGGTGTCGTATTGCTTCTGACCGCGGCGACGCGGTTCTGCCCGCTCTACACGCTGTTCGGCGTCAAGACCTGCCGGAGCTGAGTGATGGAGACCGCGTTCACGCCCCTCCTGTCCCTCGGTGGCGGCCTCGCCATCGGCCTCGGTGCCGTCCTTCTCATGCTCGGTCTCGGCCGGATCCTCGGCGCCACCGGCATCATCTCGGGGATCGTCTTCCCCGAGTCGGGTGAAGAGGCGCGCTGGAGGATTGCCCTGGTTGCCGGGATGATGCTGGCGCCCGGACTGATTTACCTCGTGTCCGGCTCCATGCCGGCGCTCGATATCCCGGTCAGCCCCGCCATGATCGCCCTCGGCGGCGTCGTCGTCGGCCTCGGCGCGAGCCTCGGATCGGGCTGCACCTCGGGCCATGGCGTCTGCGGGCTGTCGCGCCTGTCGATCCGCTCGCTGGTCGCGGTCCCGGTCTTCATGGCCACCGCGGCAGCCACCGTCTTTGTCATCCGCCACGTTATCGGAGCCTGAGCCCATGAAACTGCTATTCGCCGCCTTCACAGGCCTCGTCTTTGGTGTGGGCATCGCGCTTTCCGGCATGATGGACCCGGCCAAGGTCCTGAACTTCTTCGATCTTGCGGGCGCCTGGGACCCGAGCCTCGCCTTCGTGATGGCCGGCGCGCTCGTCGTGACCTTCCTTGGCTACCGCCTCGTCTGGCGCCGCCGGGCGCCGATCTTCGAGGACCGCTTCCAGGTTCCCACGGCCACCGCGATCGACGGCAAGCTCGTCGGTGGCGCTGCGCTCTTCGGCATCGGCTGGGGTATCGCGGGCTTCTGCCCGGGTGCGGCCCTTCCGGCTCTCGGCACAGGCCGCTGGGAGGTGGTGCTGTTCCTCGCCGCGGTCGTCGCGGGCTTCTGGCTCCGGCGCGCCGTCACCGCCCTCCCTCCGATGCGGCCGGCACAATGACCCGCGCCGCTTCCCATCCCTTCAAAGGAGACAGTCAAATGACCCAGTATCCCGTCGACATGAATGTCAAACCGCAGGTCAAAGCCTTCTTCGACGAGGCCACGAACACGATCAGCTATGTCGTGAAAGACCCGACATCGAATGCCTGCGCCGTCGTCGACAGCGTCATGGACATCGACTACGCCGCCGGCCGCATCACCTATGACCACGCCGACGCGATCATCCGCTATATCGAGGCCGAGGGCCTGGAGCTGGAGTGGATCATCGAGACCCATGTCCATGCGGACCACCTGAGCGCCGCACCGTACATCCAGCAGAAACTGGGCGGCAAGATCGGCATCGGCTCCAAGATCATGGTCGTGCAGGACACGTTCGGGAAGGTCTTTAACGAAGGCACCGAGTTCCAGCGTGACGGCAGCCAGTTCGATGCGCTGTTCGAAGACGGCGACACCTACACGGTCGGCAACATGCAGGCCGTCGCGATCTACACGCCGGGCCACACGCCCGCCTGCATGGTCCATGTGATGGGCGATGCCGCCTTCGTCGGCGATACGCTGTTCATGCCGGACGGAGGCTCGGCCCGGGCCGACTTCCCCGGCGGTGACGCCGCCACGCTCTACGACTCGATCCAGAAGGTGCTCGCCCTTCCGGACGAGATGCGGCTGTTCATGTGCCACGATTACGGGCCGAACGGCCGTGACATCCAGTGGGAAACCACGGTGGGCGAGGAAAAGGCCAACAACATCCATGTCGGCCAGGGCAAGACGAAGGCGGACTTCGTCCGGTTCCGGACCGAGCGTGACGCGACGCTTGCCATGCCGCGCCTGATCATCCCGTCGCTGCAGGTGAACATGCGCGCCGGAGCCGTGCCGACCGACAAGGACGGCCGTCCGATGCTCAAAGTTCCCCTGAACACCCTCTGATCCGGGGAAGGAGCCAGTCATGGACTTCAAGACAATCACCCCCGGCTTCTCCGTCAGTCCGCAGATCCTGCCGGCCGACGTTGCGGCCCTGAAGGACGCGGGCATCCGCGCCATCATCTGCAACCGCCCCGACGGCGAGGGCGCGGACCAGCCGAGCTTCGCGGATATCGAGGCTGCGGCGAAGGCCGTGGGGATCGAGGCGCGCTATGTGCCGGTTCAGGCCGGAAAGGTGGGCGACGCGGACGTCGCCGCCTTCGGCGAGGCGTTCGACGCCCTGCCGCGGCCGGTCCTGGCCTATTGCCGGACGGGCACGCGGTCGGCGACGCTCTGGTCGCTGCGAGAGGCCGGGACGCGACCTTTGCCCGAGATCCTCGCGGCGACGAAAGGTGCCGGCTATGACATGGCCGGCGTAGCGCGCCGGATCGCCAATGGCGGCCGGACGCCCACCGATACCGGAGACGCCAAATTCGATGTCGTCATCGTGGGCGGCGGGGCCGGGGGCATTTCGACGGCCGCGAGCCTGAAATCGCGCAAGTCGGACCTGTCCATCGCCATCATCGATCCGGCCGACATCCACTATTACCAGCCGGGCTGGACGATGGTGGGCGGCGGCATTTTCGAGGCCAGCGAGACCGCGAAGACGATGGGCTCGCTCATTCCGCGCGGTGTCACCTGGATCAAGGCGGCCGTCGCCGCGTTCGAACCCGCCGACAATGCCGTGATCCTCGACGGCTGCCGGGTTGTGAAATACGACCGGCTCGTCGTCTGCCCCGGTCTGAAGCTCGACTGGGGCGCGGTCGAGGGCCTGACCGAAACGCTCGGACGCAACGGCGTGACCTCGAACTACCGCTACGATCTCGCGCCCTATACCTGGCAGCTCGTGCAGGAGATGAAATCGGGCCGCGCGCTGTTCACGCAGCCGCCGATGCCGATCAAATGCGCGGGCGCACCGCAGAAGGCGATGTATCTCTCGGCCGATACCTGGTTCCGCAATGGCCGCCTGAAGGACATCGACATCCACTTCATGACAGCGGGCGGCGTGCTGTTCGGCGTGAAGGATTACGTGCCGGCGCTGATGGAATACATCCAGAAGTACGGCGTGACGCTCGACCTGTTCCACAATCTCGTGGCGGTCGACGGCCCTGCGAAGACGGCCACCTTCAAGGTCTCGCGGCCCGACACCATGCCGGAAACCGTGACGGTCGAATTCGACATGATGCATGTCGTTCCGCCCCAGACGGCGCCCGACTTCATCCGTGTCTCGCCTCTGGCCGATGCGGCGGGATGGGCCGACGTCGATCAGGCGACGCTCCGTCACAAGACCTACGACAACATCTGGAGCCTCGGTGACGTGATGAATGCGCCGAACGCCAAGACCGCGGCTGCGGCGCGCAAGCAGGCCCCGGTGGTGGCCGAGAACATCGTCGCCGACATCCGGGGGCGTGCGCCGAAGGTGCAGTACGACGGTTACGGCTCCTGTCCGTTGACCGTGGAGCGCGGCAAGATCGTTCTGGCCGAGTTCGGCTATGGCGGCGCGCTGAAGCCGTCCTTCCCGAAGTGGCTTATCGACGGGACGAAGCCGACCCGTGCGGCATGGCTTCTGAAAGAGAAGATGCTGCCGCCGATCTATTGGCAGGCAATGCTGCGCGGCAAGGAATGGCTCGCCAAGCCGGAGCCGCTGACCGTCGCGGCGGAATGACTGAATGGCCGGGGCAGGGCAGAGCTGCCCCGGCCACCATCCCAAAGGCCGACCGCATCGCGGCGACCGAAGCAAACGAATGATCCGATGACCGCTCTCAGCCGCTATGTGCCCATTCTCGACTGGGGCCGCCGTTATTCCCGGCAGGCCCTGTCCAACGACCTTATCGCCGCGGTGATCGTCACGATCATGCTGATCCCGCAGAGCCTCGCCTATGCGCTGCTGGCCGGACTGCCGCCCGAGGCCGGGATCTACGCCTCGATCGCACCGATCATTCTTTACGCGATCTTCGGTACGTCGCGGGCGCTTGCGGTCGGGCCGGTGGCGGTCGTCTCGCTCCTGACGGCATCGGCGGTCGGGCAGGTGGCCGAGCAGGGCACGGCTGGATACGCCGTCGCGGCGCTAACGCTCGCGGCGCTTTCGGGGGGATTCCTCGTCCTTCTCGGCGTCCTGCGGCTCGGCTTCCTCGCGAACTTCCTCAGCCACCCGGTGATCGCGGGCTTCATCACCGCATCCGGCATCCTGATCGCGGTCAGCCAGCTGAAGCACATTCTGGGCGTCAGCGCCTCGGGTCACACGCTGCCCGAGATGCTGAACTCGATCTACGCGCATCTGAACGAGGTCAACGGGATCACGGTGCTGATCGGTGTCCTGGCCACCGGCTTCCTGTTCTGGGTTCGCGGCAACCTGAAGCCGCTGCTGAAGCGGCTCGGCGCCGGGCCGCTGCTCGCCGACATTCTAACGAAGGCGGGCCCGGTCGCGGCTGTCGTCGTCACCACGCTCTCGGTCTGGGGGTTCGGTCTTGCCGATCGCGGAGTCCGCATCGTCGGCGACGTTCCGCAAAGCCTGCCGCCCCTGACCCTGCCGGGCGTCTCGGGCGAGCTTGTCGGCGCGCTTCTGGTGCCGGCGATCCTCATTTCCGTCATCGGTTTCGTGGAGTCGATCTCGGTCGCCCAGACCCTGGCCGCAAAGAAGCGCCAGCGCATCGATCCCGACCAGGAACTGATCGGCCTCGGCGCCGCAAACCTCGGCGCGGCATTCACCGGCGGTTTCCCCGTCACTGGCGGTTTCTCCCGCTCGGTCGTGAATTTCGACGCGGGCGCCGAGACGCCGGCTGCCGGTATCTACACCGCGATCGGGCTCGCTATCGCGGCATTGGCGCTGACGCCGCTCGTCTACTACCTGCCGAATGCCACGCTCGCGGCCACGATCATCGTCGCCGTCCTCAGCCTCGTCGACCTGTCGATCCTGAAGAAGACATGGGGCTATTCACGCGCCGATTTCACCGCTGTCGCAGCGACGATCCTTCTGACGCTCGTCCTCGGGGTCGAGGTCGGCGTGGCCTCGGGCGTCGCGATCTCGGTCCTGCTGCATCTCTACAAGACGTCGCGGCCGCACGTCGCCGAGGTCGGCCTCGTTCCCGGCACGCAACATTTCCGCAATGTCCTGCGCCACGATGTCGAGACCGATCCCGCGCTCCTGACCCTGCGCGTGGACGAAAGCCTCTACTTTGTGAACGCCCGCTTTCTGGAGGACCTGATCCAGGCGCGTGTCACCTCCGGAAGCGATATCCGGAATGTCGTACTCATGTTCTCTGCGGTGAACGAGGTCGATTTCTCGGCGCTCGAAAGTCTCGAGGCGATCAATCAGCGCCTCCGGGACATGGACGTCGGGCTGCACCTGTCCGAGGTGAAAGGCCCGGTCATGGACCGGCTGCGTAAGTCGCACTTCATCGACGATCTGAACGGCCGGGTGTTCCTGTCGCAATACGATGCGTGGCAGGCCCTGTCGCACCCCGCACCGGCGGTCCGCGCCGCCCAGTAACGGATCAGGAAAGCTGCGCGGCCAGCCCGTCGAGCATGTCGAGACAGGACGCCAGCTGGCTAACTGCCAGCCATTCGTCGGGTTTGTGCGCCTGCTCGATCGAGCCGGGTCCGCAGATCACGGCCGACATGCCGAATTCGGCAAAAAGCCCTGCCTCGGTGCAGAAGGCGACGACGTCGGCGCCATTCGCACCGGTCAGCCGCGCGACGAGGTCGCGCGCCTCGTTCGCCGGCACCGGTTCCAGCCCCGCGACCTCGCCGAGGACCTCGGTCGCGATCTCGGCCTCGGGGCTGACCGCACGCATTGCCGGAAGGAGGACATCGCGGACATGGGCCTCGATCTCCGCCCGGACATGGGTGAAGTCGCTCGCCTGAACCGGGCGGAACTCCCATTCCACGCCGGCCGTCTCGGGGATCACGTTCGGTGCGGTGCCGCCGGTCAGAAGGCCGGTGCTGACCGTCGTCCAGGGCGGATCGAAGCGCGAGTCCGCCGGGGCGCGGCCCTTCATCTCCTCGCCGAGTTCCATCAGCCTTGTGACGTAGCGCACCGCGTATTCCACCGCGTTCACTGCCCGGCCCGGATCCGAGCCATGCCCGGCGCGCCCGCGAAACTCGGTCCGGTACTCGCAGCACCCCTTGTGCCCCTCGACCAGCCGCATCGAGGTCGGCTCACCGATGATCGCGGCGCCAGGCCGCACGCCGCGCTGCTTCAGCCAACCGCACAGCGCCTGCGCGCCGACACATCCGACCTCCTCGTCATGGGTGATCGCGACATGCAACGGGCGGCGTGTCGCGGCGGTGGCGAAATCCGGCAGCGTCGCCATGACCGCCGCGATGAACCCCTTCATGTCGCAGGTCCCGCGGCCGAAGAGCTTCCCGTCGCGCTCGATCATCTCGAACGGGTCGGTACTCCAGTCCTGACCGTCGACCGGAACGACGTCGCTATGCCCGGACAGGACGATACCGCCCGGCGCGTCGCCGCCGAAGGTCGCGAACAGGTTCGCCTTGCCGCCACCCGGCGCGGCGATGACGTCTACGACGGCACCGGCATCATCGAGCCGGTCGGCAAGCCACTCGATCATCTCCCGGTTGGGATCGGACGAAACCGTGGGGAAGGCGATAAGCCGCCCCAGGATGTCTTTCGTCTCTTCCAGCCGGTCCATGCGCGCCTCAGTGCTTCACGAACATTTCGCGCGGCATGTCGCACAGCGCCTCGGCCGGCCCCTCGGGCTGGATCAGCAGGGTCTCGGTCGTCTCGATCCCCCATCCGTCCATCCAGAGGCCGGGCATAAAGTGGAACGTCATGCCTGGCTCCAGCACCGTCTCGTCGCTCGGGCGGATCGAATAGGTCCGCTCGCCCCAGTCGGGCGGATAGCTGAGACCGATCGGATAGCCGCAGCGGCTCGTCCTCTCGATCCCGACCTTGGCGAGCGCCACGTTCATCGCCGCGGCCACGTCCGCCGTGCGATTGCCGGCGCGCGCCGCGTCGATTCCGGCGTTCAGCCCCTCGACAAGCGCATCGGCCGCGCGGGCCATGATGTCCGGCGGCTTGCCGAGGTGCACGGTCCGGCACAGCGGCGCGTGATAGCGACGGAAACAGCCCGACAGCTCGAAAAAAGTCGCCTCGCCGGTCCTCAGTTCTGCGCCGCTCCAGGTCAGGTGCGGGGCCGACGCGTCCTGGCCGGAGGGCAGCAGGGGAACGATCGCGGGGTAATCGCCCCAGTCGTCGCCATCGCTGCCATAGGCCTCGCTCACGATCGCGGCGACGATCTCGTTCTTGCGCCGCCCCGGCTCCGCCATGTCGATCGCGCGCCGCATCATGCGGGTGGAGAACCGTGCGGCCTTTCGGATGAACGCGATCTCCTCGTCCGACTTCACTGCCCGCTGCCAGTTCACGAGACCCGTGGCATCGGCGAATTCGGCGCCGGGCAGGGCGGTGGCCAGCACCTCCTGCGCTTTCGCAGAGTAGTAGTAATTGTCCATCTCGACCCCGATCCGCGCGGTCGCGAGACCCAGATCGATGATCCGCTGGCCCAGATCCTCCATCGGGTGGGCGGTGGTCGACTGTACGTAGGTATCGTCGTAGCCGATGATCCGGTCCCGCTCCATCCAGACGGTGCGGCGGGCGCCGTTCGCGTCCTGGTTGCGTCCCCACCAGATCGGCGGCCCGTATGGCCCGAGGATCACGCCCTGGTGGACGTAGAACGACCAGCCGTCATATCCGGTCAGCCAGGCCTGGTTCGAGGGGTCGGTGATGAACAGCACCTCGATCCCGGCCTTCTCCATCGCCGCGCGGGTACTGGCGATGCGACGTTCGTATTCGAACTCGCTGAACGGGGCCGCGTGGACGGAACGCTCAACTAATCCGGACATTTGGGACCTTTCCACTGATCGCGTCCGGGCCAGCCGGACGCGCAGGCCGACTGTGCAAACGCCGACGGATTTCCGTCAATAGCCGATGTTCGACCCCGGCCCCGGGTCGCGGATCGTGGGCGTTCTGCACAATCCCGCGCCACCCGCGACCAGCGATCGGTCACCAAACCTGCCAGTTCAAAGCGTTTTGAATCTTTTCGGTCATCGGGTTGCATCCTGCGTCCGGGTCTGCGTAGGCTTAGGAAAAATTGGGGAAGACACAGGGAGACGGGGTTTGACCTCAGGCGACGCGGCGGCTTTTGTCGCCTTCGACCGCGTTCAGAAATCCTACGACGGGGAAACCCTCGTGGTGAAAGATCTCAATCTTGCCATCGGCAAGGGGGAATTTCTGACGATGCTCGGCCCCTCGGGTTCGGGCAAGACAACCTGCCTGATGATGCTAGCCGGATTCGAGACCGCCACCCACGGCGAGATCACCCTCGACGGCCGGCCCATCAACAACATCCCACCGCACAAGCGCGGGATCGGCATGGTGTTCCAGAACTACGCGCTCTTCCCGCACATGACGGTGGCCGAGAACCTCGCCTTCCCGCTGGAAGTGCGCGGCATCGGCAAATCGGACCGGGAAGAGAAGATCAAGCGCGCGCTCGACATGGTGCAGATGGGCGACTTCGCCGGACGCCGCCCGGCGCAGCTTTCGGGCGGGCAGCAGCAGCGTATCGCGCTGGCCCGCGCCCTTGTGTTCGAACCCGAGCTCGTGCTGATGGACGAGCCGCTCGGCGCGCTCGACAAGCAGCTTCGCGAGACGTTGCAGTTCGAAATTACCAAGCTCGCCCACGATCTTGGCATCACCACGGTCTACGTCACGCACGACCAGACCGAGGCGCTGACCATGTCGGACCGGGTCGCCGTGTTCGACGATGGCGTGATCCAGCAGCTCGATGCGCCGGACATTCTGTACGAGGAGCCGAAGAACAGCTTCGTCGCCCAGTTTATCGGCGAGAACAACACGCTGCACGGCACGGTCGAACGGATCGACGGCGACGCCGCCGTCGTGCGGCTCGACGACGGGTCGCAGATCGACACGATCCCGGTCAACGTCGACAAGCCGGGGCAGCGCACCCTGGTCTCGATCCGCCCCGAGCGGGTGGAATTCAACAAGGACCGCCTCGCGCCGGACGCGCACACGATCAAGGCCGAGGTCAAGGAATTCATCTACATGGGAGACATCTACCGGACGCGTGTCAGCGTCGCCGGGAACGATGACTTCATCATCAAGACACGGAACGCCCCCGACCAGAGGCGCCTCAAGAAAGGCGAGATCCTCGAGATCGGCTGGCGGCCGCAGGATTGCCGGGCACTCGATGCCTGAGCGAGGGCCGGAGAAACCGGCCCGACCGACGGGACAGTCCCATCGGACAAAACGAAGTCCAAGCAAGGAGAGACGACGTATGAAACTGAAGACAGCAATGCTGCTCACGACGGCGACCGTACTGGCGGCTCCGGGCTCTATGGCGCAGGAGATGGCCGACTCGATGACGCTGGTGAGCTGGGGTGGGGCCTACCAGGCCAGCCAGATTGCGGCGTATTCGGATCCGTATCAGGAAATGAACCCGGATGTCGAAATCGTCTGGGACGAAAGCTCAGCCGAAGCCGTTGCGCGTCTGCGCGCGATGGACGAAGCGGGCAACCTGACCTGGGACCTCGTCGACGTCGTCGCGGCTGACGCGATCCGGCTCTGCGACGAAGGCCTCGCCATGGAGGTCGATCACGACGAGATCCTCGCGCCGGCGCCTGACGGCACCCCGGCTTCCGAAGATTTCGGCGACCTGATCGTGTCAGACTGCTTCATCCCGCAGATCGTCTATTCGACGACCTTCGGCTACCGGACCGACGTGGCCGAGTGGAACGGCGCCGAGCCCTCCAGCGTCTGCGACGTGTTCGACACCGAGACCTTCCCGGGTCAGCGCAGCCTGGAACGCCGCCCGATCGGCAACCTCGAATGGGCGCTGATCTGTGACGGTGTGGCCTACGAAGACGTCTACGACATGCTCGAGACCGAAGAGGGCGTCGACCGCGCCTTCGCGATGCTCGACACGATCAAGGACCAGACGATCTGGTGGACCGCCGGTGCGGACACGCCGCAGCTTCTGGCCGACGGCGAAGTCGTGATCGGTTCGACCTACAACGGTCGTCTGTTCAGCCTCATCGAAGAGCAGGACCAGCCCGTCGCGATGCTGTGGGACTGGCAGATGTTCGACCTCGACGGCTGGATCATCCCGACCGGCCTGCCGGAAGACCGTCTGAACCGCGTGCTCGACTTCGTGAACTTCGCGACCGACACGCAGCGTCTCGCCGACCAGGCAGCGTACATCAGCTACGGCCCGGCCCGTGACAGCTCCGCGCCGCTCGTCGGTCAGCATGCCGAGCTTGGCATCGACATGGCGCCGCACATGCCGACCGACCCGGCGAACTCGGTGAACACCTTCGTGTTCAACTACGAGTGGTGGGCCGACTACCGTGACGACCTGGACGCACGCTTCCAGGCATGGCTCGCGCAGTAAGCG
Organism: Rhodobacterales bacterium HKCCE3408; assembly: GCA_015689705.1. Classification (GTDB taxonomy): domain Bacteria; phylum Pseudomonadota; class Alphaproteobacteria; order Rhodobacterales; family Rhodobacteraceae; genus HKCCE3408. The sequence goes on along the minus strand of WVSN01000008.1, from coordinate 55,749 downwards.
TTAGCTGACAGCGAAACCAGGGGCGGGCCGCCAGGCCCGTCCCGATCCGAACGAGGGGCGACGCCATGACCGACGCGACAGCCGAGCCGACACACCGTCCATCCCCGCGCGAGCAGAAGGAGATGGCCGAACAGGACGGGCCGATGCTGGCCGCCGACGGCACGCCACTCAAGCGCAGCCTCAATCGCGCGCTGCGGGCGCAGAAGCTCAGGGCACTGATGCTGATCGCGCCGCTTCTCATCTTCATTCTCGTGACCTTCGTCGCGCCGATCGCCGACATGCTGTTCCGCTCCGTCGAGAACCAGATCGTGTCGGAAACCGTGCCGCGCACGATCGTTGCACTCGACGAAACGTGGTCCGACCACGACGCCGTGCCGGGCGAGGCGGTTTTCGCCGCCATGGCCTACGACCTGAAAGAGGCTGCCGAGCGCCGCGAACACACGCGCCTCGGCTCGCGCCTCAACTACGAAACGACGGGCATTTCCTCGCTCTTCCGCCGCTCCGGCCGCGGGGTGGACGATGTGGGCGAGATCTATGCCGACCAGTTCATCGAACTCGACGAGGCGTGGGAAGAGCCCGCGACCTGGACCGCGCTGATGGCCGATCCCGAGTGGATCGCGGACGCCGAAGGCACCGAGGACGAGGACATCCCGCGCTTCCGGCTGGCCGACGGCATCGCCGACATCCTGCCGGAGACGGCAAGCGCCTATGCCGGCTTCGCCCGCGTCATCATCGATCAGGACGGCGACAACCCGCTTGAAGAAGAGCCGTGGAACACGATCTACCTCGCGCTCTACCGCGACCTGTCCGCCGGGGCCGACGTCTCTGCCTATGACGGCCCCCAGGCCAGGCGGCTCTCCGCGGCGGCCGAGGCCGTCCCGGGTTTCGAGTCCGAGCCCGTGTCGGTCATGTTCGAGGATATCGACGAGGACTGGCTCGACCCGCAGGTCTGGGGCACGATCGACGCCTTCTCCTCGCGCTACACCGCAGGTTACTACCTCGCCGCGATCGACATGCAACTCACCCCCGAGGGGATCGAGCCGCAGCCCGAGGAACAGCGCATCTACCTGCTTCTGTTCAAACGGACGCTGTTCATGTCCGGCGTCATCATGGGAATGTGCGTCCTTCTGGGCTACCCGGTCGCCTTCCTTCTGGCGAACCTGCCGCTGCGGACGTCGAACCTCCTGATGATCCTCGTCCTGCTGCCGTTCTGGACCTCGCTTCTCGTCCGGACCTCGGCGTGGAAGGTGCTGCTTCAGCAGGAAGGGGTGATCAACGACACGCTCGTCTGGATCGGGCTGGTGGCCGACAACGACCGATTGCAGCTGATCAACAACCAGCTCGGTACGATCATCGCCATGACGCACATCCTGCTGCCGTTCATGATCCTGCCGCTCTACTCGGTGATGCAGACAATCCCACCATCCTATGTCCGCGCGGCGAAATCGCTCGGTGCGAACGACTGGACGGCGTTCTGGCGCGTCTACTTCCCGCAATCGGTTCCGGGGATCGGCGCGGGCTGCATCCTCGTCTTCATCCTGTCGATCGGTTACTACATCACGCCCGAACTGGTTGGCGGCCGGACCGGCACGTTCATCTCCAACCGGATCGCCTTCCACATCTCGGAAAGCCTGAACTGGGGCCTCGCCGCAGCTCTGGGCGCGATCCTGCTCGGCGCGGTCCTGATCCTTTACTGGGCCTACGACCGGATCGTCGGCATCGACAACGTGAAACTGGGATAGACCATGGCAGCGCTTCCTCCATATGCCTCGCCGGTGCAACGCGCCTGGTATTACGGCTTCCGGATCCTCTGCGGGCTGATCTTCTTCTTCCTGATCGCGCCGATCATCGTGGTCATCCCGCTCAGCTTCAACGCCGAGGATTTCTTCACCTTCACGCCGGGGATGCTCGCGCTCGATCCCGATGCCTACGGGACCAGTCACTACCGCGACTTCTTCACCAACCCGGCCTGGCAGCAGGCGCTCGGCAACTCTGTGCGGATCGCGCCGATGGCCACGCTCCTGGCCGTTTCGCTCGGGACGCTGGCCGCGGTCGGCCTCAGCCAGAGCCACGTGCCATTCAAGGGCGCCATCATGGCGATCCTGATCTCGCCGATGATCGTGCCGCTCATCATCTCGGCCGCGGGGATGTACTTCTTCTACAGCCGGATCGGATTGCAGGGGACGTACTGGGGCGTGGTGATGGCGCACACGGCGCTCGGCATCCCGTTCGTTATCATCACCGTGACCGCGACGCTGGTGGGCTTCGACCGATCGCTCACGCGGGCCTCGGCCTCGCTTGGCGCGGGCCCCATCCGGACCTTCTTCAAGGTTCAGATGCCGCTGATCCTGCCGGGCGTGATCTCGGGCGCGCTCTTCGCTTTCATCACCTCGTTCGACGAGGTCGTGGTCGTGCTCTTCGTCGGCTCGGCGGGGCAGAAGACGCTGCCGTGGCAGATGTTCATCGGCCTGCGAGAGCAGATCTCGCCGACCATCCTCGCCGTGGCCACCGTTCTTGTCGCGATCTCGATCCTGCTTCTGACGACGGTCGAGTTCCTGCGCCGCCGGTCCGAACGCCTGCGCGGGATGAGCCCCGGCTGACCGCATCCGGTCGGGACGGCCCGTCAGGTCCGTTCCTGACCGTCCTGCGCCATGCCAAGATGCGAGCGTCTCGGCACGGTCGGGCATTCCATCCGCTCCAGCGTCGGCGGCGCTCCGGTCCCGTCGAGGATGCGCCGCACGCACCATTGCCCCATTTCCCGGTGCGGGAGCAGCACGGTCGATAGCGGCGGGTTCAGGTGCTGCGCGATCTCCTGGTCGTCGTAGCCCATGACAGCGATGGTCTCGCCCACGCGCTCGCCGCGTTCCTTCAAGGCCTCGTAGCAGCCGATAGCGGTCAGGTCGTTGGCGCAGAAGATCGCGTCGGGCCGGGTCCGGTCCAGCAGGCGCCGCGTGGCGGCGTATCCGCCCGAAGGCAGGAAGTTGCCCTCTTCGATCAGCGCCGGGTCGACCGTCATGCCGGCGGCGCGCAGGGCCCGCTCATAGCCCTCCATCCGCTGATCCGAGGCGTCCATCCACGGCTCTCCCGAGATGAAAGCGATGCGCCTGTGCCCGGCTTCGAGCAGAAGCCGCGTCGCCGCTTCGCCGCCACGCCGCTCGGCCGGGACGACAGCGGGAAAGCGGCCGTCCGGGTCATGGCAGTTCAGCAGAACGGCGTTGTGCCGCGATAGGGCCTCGGGCGGGGTGACGGCCCGCGTCAGGATCGAGCCGTAGACCACGCCGTCGACACGGTCTGACGCCCATTTCCGCAGAACCTCAGTCTCGTAGCTGCGGTCGCCGCCGGTCATCACGACCTCGACCATGACGCCGGCTTTCCACGCCTCTTCCTGCAGACCTTCGATCGAGATCGCAGCGAAGGGGCTGGTCGCGACCTCGTCGAACATCGCCCCGATCACGCGCCGGGACACCGCGCCGGGCGGCCGGCCCGCGCCGCGGGGGCGATAGCCGAGATCCGCGACCGCCTTCAGAACCCGCGACCGCGTTTCGGCCCCGATCCGCATGTTGTCGTTTCCGTTCAGGACGAACGACACCGTGGATTGCGACACGCCAGCGGCGCGCGCGACCTCCTTCATCGTGACCCGCGTGCGGGGCCGCATTTCGTCATTCGGCATGGCCGGTCTCCGATTCTCGGCTAATAAATATTGCTAAAAATTTTAGCACAAGTCATATTGGGGCCGACTCGGCTCGTTTGGGAGGGCGTGCCATGGCGGAGAGACGCAAGATTCTCGCAGGATTGTCGGAAGGGCAGGCGGCGCTCGTGCTGCTCCTGCCGTTCCTTGCGGTTTATGGCGCCTTCCTGATCTACCCGTTTTTCCGCGGCGTCTGGATCTCGCTCCACGACTGGAACCTGCTCGCCGTGGCCTTCAACCCCGACGCCAAGGAGTTCGTCGGCGGGCGCAACTACGTCCGCACGCTCTGGGGCCGGAACATCGAATGGGGACTCTTCGCCAGCCCGGTCATGCAAACCGCCGGTATCCTCGGGACCGGGCTGGCCTTTTTCCTCTACCGCACCGGCCGCGCGAGCAGGGCCACGGCGCTCGCGCTCGGGATAGCGGGGCTTCTGTTCTTCCTGCTGCCAGGCTTCCACCCGGGTGAGGAGGGGCGCTGGTACGACCGCCGCTTCTGGCCCACCGTCGGCAACACCATCCTCTTCGTTGCGCTCGCCGTGCCCGGCGTCACGCTCAGCGCGCTGTTCATCGCCGCGGCGCTCGACGGGGAGACCAGAGCGAAATCGGTCCTGCGCACGCTCTTCTTCCTCAGCCAGGTCCTGTCGGTCACGGTCGTGACGCTGATCTGGCAGATCATGTTCTCACCCCGGCAGGGGCTGATCGCGAATATCACCGAAGCCTTCGGCGGCTCGCCGATCGTCTGGCTGACCGACCAGCAGTTCGCCATGGCGGCCATCGTCATCGCGACCGTCTGGTGGTCGCTCGGGATCGCGATGATCCTGTTCCTCGCCGGCATCCAGGACATCTCCAAGGATATTTACGAGGCAGCGGCCATCGACGACGCGCGCGGCCTGAAGGCGTTCTGGTACATCACGCTTCCGAACCTGAAGCGCACGATCACGCTGGTGATCGTCCTGCAGATCATCCTGCACTTCCAGGTCTTCGGACAGTCGCACCTGATGACGCAGGGCGGGCCGAACGACAGCACGCAGGTGCTGGTCCGCTACATCTACCAGACCGCCTTCCGCGACAGCGAGCTCGGAAAGGCCTCGGCGATGGCAGTCTTCCTGTTCGTCATCATGGGCGCGTTCTCGATCGTCCAGTTCATCGTCGGACGAGAGGAGGGCTGAAGCCATGAACCGCGGCTATTACTGGCTCATCATGCTGCTCTCCATCCCGGCCTTCATCTGGCTGGTGCCGACGCTCTGGATGGTCTCTCTGAGCTTCCAGCCGAACGACGTGCTGGCGCGCACGACCTCGTCCACCGCCTTCGGCCTGATCCCGCTGCCCTTCACGGCCGAGAACTACGCCGCCCTGTTCAGCTTCGGCCAGACGCCGCTGTGGTTCCTGAACTCGGCCATCGTCGCGATCGGCATGACGCTTGGCGTGCTCGCGGTCTCGACGACGTCAGGCTACGCGCTTGCCCGGCTCGAGTTTCCGCTGAAGACGCCGATCACCATTCTCTGCCTCATTGGCCTGATGGTGCCGGAGCAGGCGGTGTTCATCCCGCTTTACACGATGTTCGCCGATTTCGGCTGGCACAACAGCTACCACGCCCTGATCCTGCCGCGCATGGCCGTGCCCATCGGCGTCTTCCTGATGATGCAGTTCTTCAAGGCGATCCCGAAGGACATCGAGGAGGCGGCACGGATCGACGGCGTCGGCTGGCTGCAGATCTTCTGGCACATCATGCTGCCGCTGGCGCGGCCGGCGATGATGACGCTCGCGATCCTGACGTTCCTCTATGCCTGGAACGACTACCTCTGGCCGCTCGTCTCGGCGCGCGAGCCCGAACGCTTCACGATCACTCTCGGCCTCGCCTCGATCCAGTCGAACTTCGCGCAGTCCGAAGGCCTCGGGCGGGTCATGGCCTCGGGCGTCATCGCCTCGCTGCCGGTCGTGATCCTGTTCCTGATTTTCCAACGCTACGTGGTCCAGGCCATGACGGCCGGCGGGACCAAGGGATGAACCGGGGCGACCACAGCCCCAAGACCAACGGGAGGAAAGACATGAGACATGTTCTGATCGGCCTCGGCATCGCGGCGATGGCCGCGACCTGCGCCAGCGCGCAGGAGGTGACGCTCGGCCGGTTCTTCGGCGCCTGCGAGGATGCCGGAACCGACACGACCGCCAGCGTCGGCGAAGCCTGCATCATCCAGTCGATCATCAACGCCGCCGATGCGGAGCTTGACGGGATCACGGTCAACACGCTGCCCACGGACTGGGGCAACTACTACGACCAGATCATCGCGGCCTACGCAGGCGGCGAGCCCCCGGACATCCACGTCATGCACCGCCACCGCGTCCCGCAATTCGCGAGCCTGGGCGCGCTGGCCGAACTGTCCGACGACCTGGCGGCCGCCGGTATCGACACGTCGGACTGGGCGCCGGCCGCACTCGACGCGGTCAGCTACAACGGCGGCATCTACGGCGTGCCGATGGATTTCCACGCCAACCTCTGGCACGTGAACATGGACCTGATGGAGCAGGCCGGGCTGGTCAACGACGATGGCACGCCGATCCTGCCAACCTCGCCCGAGGAACTTCTCGAACACGCTCAGATGGTCAAGGACGCAACCGGGCAGGACTACCTCGCCGCCGACTTCGCGCAGTTCCCGATCGGCGTCCGTCTGGTCCTCGCGCTGATGTGGCAGCAGGGCGACAACATCTTCACCGAGGACGGCACCGCGACCATCGACACCGAAGCCGCGCGGAACGCCGTCTCGGCGATCACGCAGCTCTTCGATGCCGGTCTTGCGGACCCGCAGCTCAACTACGCCGACAGTCAGCAGGCCTTTCTGAACGGTGAGGCCGCGGTTCTGGTGAACGGCACCTGGGTCGTCGACTTCTACGACAGCGAGGCCGCGAACCCGGACGTTGCGCTCTCGAACTACTATGTCGCCGACTTCCCGACGATCTTTGGCGAAGGCGCGACCTGGGCCGACAGCCACATGTGGGCGATCCCGGCCTCGCTTCAAGCCGACGACCCCGAAACCTACCAGGCCGCACTGCAGGTTCTCGCCTTCATCAACGACCATAACATCGACTGGGCGCGGACGGGCCACATGTCGGTGCGGACGTCGGTGCTTGAATCGGACGAATACGCCAACCTGCCGCATCGCGACGAATATGCCGGCACGGCCGACATCGCCCGCGACACCCCGGCCTCCGAGGATTACGGCGCGATCCAGGACGTGCTGAACCGCGAGCTTCAGGCAATCTGGCTGACCGGCAAGCCGGTCGGGGACGCTCTGTCCGACGCCGAGCTCGAGGTGCAGGACCTTCTCGACGGCTGACACGCCGCATCGCGGGCCCCGGCATCCGCCCGGGGCCCGCCCTTCGACGCGACTGGCCGCGGAGCGCACATGACCCGCTGGAACGAGAAAGACGCGCAGGCCTGGGCCTCGGCCCGCAACTGGACCTGCGGGTTCAATTTCCTGCCATCGACGGCGGTGAACTTCATCGAGATGTGGCACCGCGACAGCTTCGACCCGGCCACGATCGAGCGCGAGCTCGGATGGGCCGCGGGTCTCGGCTTCACAGCCTTCCGCATCAATCTCCATTACCTCGTCTGGCTGCATGACCGCGATGGCCTGCTTGACCGGCTTGACCGCGTCATGGGCATGGCCGACGCGCGGGGTATCGAGACCGTGCCGGTGCTGTTCGACGATTGCGGGTTCGGCGGGGCGGAGCCGGAATACGGCCCGCAGCCCGATCCGGAGCCGGGCGTCCACAACAGCCGCGCGGTGGCCAGCCCCGGACGCGCCCGCCTTCTGGACGAAAGCGAGTGGGACGGATTCCTATCCTATGTCCGCGACATCGTCGGCCATTTCCGCACCGATCCCCGCGTCGCGTTCTGGGATCTCTATAACGAGCCGGGCAACCGCATGATCTTCCGCCGCGACGGCGCCGACCTGCACGAACCCGACTTCTCCGGCCAGAGCCTCGCGCTCATGCGCGACAGCTTCGCAGCCGCGCGGTCCGTCGCGCCGGACCAGCCCCTCACCGTCGGCGCATGGAGCACACCGGTCGCCGGTGCGACCGAGGCCGCTTACGAGACCGAGATGGACCGGACCGCTCTCGAGATGTCCGACATCCTGTCCTTCCACGCCTATCTCGCCACGAGCAAGGTCGCCGCGATCATCGACAAGCTGGACGGGCACGGCCGGCCGGTCTTCTGCACCGAATGGATGGCGCGCCCCGTGGCCAGCCGCATCGCCGACCAGCTCGCGCTCTTCCGCGACCGCCATGTCGGCTGCTTCCAATGGGGCCTCGTCCAGGGCAGGACGCAGACCTGGCTGCCCTGGCCGGCCGATCTGGTCGCGGCCCATGGCGGCGAAGCCACGCGGGACGTCTGGTTCCACGACCTGCTCGACCGCGACGGCAATCCCTACGACCCGCACGAGGTTCGCGCGCTTCAGGCGGCGCTGCCCGGCCGGCGCTGAGGCGGCTCAGCCGCCGGCGCTCAGTGCGACCACCCGGTCCCACAGCGCCGGATCGACGGCCACGCGCGCGCGCCGCTTCGGCACCGCGCCGGGGATGCGCGCACCGGGATCTTCGGCCACAGCCTCGGCCACCCGCCGGATCCGCGCGGCCAGTGCACCCGGATCATCCGGCGCGATCAGCACGTAGAACTGGCCGAGATCATGCGGCGGCCCTTCCGCTGCCTTCAGCCCGCTCACGTCCAGCGAATTGACCGATCCGGTCAGCCCGGCCGCCAGAAACTCGGCCAGCAGGCCAAGCGCCCATCCCTTGTGCTCCGCCGCGCTGACGAGCGACCCTGCGAGCGCGCGCGCCGGGTCTGTCGTCGGGTTCCCATCGGAATCCACGGCCCATCCTTCCGGGATCGTCTCGCCCGCCGCCCTGGCCATCGTGATCTTGCCGAGCGCGATCGCAGCGGTCGAGAAGTCCGCATGCATCGCAGGGCCGCCGTCGCCCGGAACGGTGAAGGCGATCGGGTTCGTCCCGATCACGCGCGCCCGCCCGCCTGGGCCCGAGACGATGGCCGAGGCATTGGTGAAGCCAATCCCGATCAGCCCTGACGCGGCGATCTGCTCGGTGAAGAAGCCGAGCGAGGTGCAGGTGTGCGAGTGGCCCACCGCCAGAGAGGCGATCCCGTTCGTCCGTGCGGCCCCCACCGCTACGGGCAGCCCGCGCGTGAAGGCCGGCTGCGCGAAGCCGAATTTCGCGTCCACCGCGACATGACCGGGCCGCGGGGTCGTGACGCCCGGCTCGACTGTCCCGTCAACGCGCCCCGAGCGAAGCTGCACGCAGTAGCTCTCGAGGTAGTAGAGCCCGCAGATCACGTTGCCGGTCTCCTCTGCCCGGGCGACCGCCCGCGCGACCTCGGCCGCCTGCCATTCGCCCGCGCCATGGGCGATCAGTGCCGCCGCGCTCCGGTCCTCGATCTCCGCGACCTCTACCTCCATCTGCGTGCCTCCCGCTCAGTCATTGTCGTCACCCGCCGATCCCGCCCCCGCGCGCGAGGCGTCCGAGGCCGGCACTGTCGTCCGCAGTGCCAGCGCGTCCAGCCGGGCGAGGGTGCAGGCGGCGATGCGCGGCTCGGTCCCAGACCATTCCGGCCCGACCAGCCGGGAAGCCGAAATCTCGATGTGCAGCAGGTCGGCCGCCGCCAGCGCCGCGACTTCGCCCGACAGCGCCCCGTCCGCCCCGACGCACACCGCGCCGCCGTCCCATGCCAGCGACGCCGCCTCGCGTCGCCCCTGCAGGAACGGCAACACCAGCACCGGCTGTGCCACCGGTCCCGTCGTCACGCGGTGCGGCAACAACCCCGCAAAATCCGACAGCACCGTGCCGACGGCAACCGGCGACAGCACGCCTAGCCCCTGGGCGCGGATCACGCCCTCCGCCAGCACCGCAGGCCCGACATCCTCGCGCTCCAGAACCGCAAGCAGCGCCGCCGCGCCGTCGATCCCCCGCGCGCACAGCCATCGCGCCGCGAAACCGGCCTCCTCGGCCAGCCCCCAGTCCAATCCCGCACCCCGCGCCGCCTTCTGGCAGATCGCCTCGATCTCGCCGAGCGACAGGCGCTCGACGTCGGCCGAGGGCGGAGCAACGCCCTGTCCGGTCGGATCGGTCATCCCGCCTCCGGAGGGTCCAGCGGGTAGGGCGCGTCCTGAAACAGGCTGATCCGCACCCACCGGTCGGACCGCGGATCGAACCGGCTCGCGCCGAAGAAGGCCAGCTTGCAGCGCAGCAGGTCGATCGGCAGCATCCCGGCATCGGTCAGGTTGTCCTGCACTTCCGAATAGGGATAGCGCGCCGCCACCTGCAACCGCCGGGCCATATAGCGGTGTTCGGGATGGGCCATGAGAAACGCCGCCAGCGGCATCTCGTCCTCCGCCCCGGTCAGTGCCGCGTGGAATGCCACGGCAAGACCGGCGATCCCGAGCGGCAATTCCCGCTCCGCCCCGGCATCGCGTGACCGCTCGCCAAGTCGCGGCTCCAGCTTCTCCTCGGAGACGTACCAGAACTTCTCCCGCGCGGCCGCCGCGTCGAAATCCATCGACAGCGCCCAGTCGTATCGCCGCTCCAGCGCCGCGCGCGTCTCCGCCACGCTCACGGTCCCGTCGATCCGGAACCCCGTGCCCTCGTCGGCGCTCAGGCAATGGGCGAGGCCGTCGATCAGCGCGCCATGCGGCTCGAGGAGGATCGACAGAAGCGCCTCCTCTCCCTCGAGCGTCAGGCCATGGCCCCAGTCCCAGAGCGTTGCCCACGGATAGCGCTCCGTCCAGTCCTGCGCCTCGAACCGTTCGGCGATCCGGTCGAGATCGGCGCGCAGATCGGCCAGCTTCCGCACCTGGATCGGATGCTCCGACCGCCAGCGCGCCGCATTCTCCCGCGCCGCGTCAAGCGCCGCGCGCGCGCCAGCGACCGTCTCTTCCGACGCGTTCTCGGCGGCCCGCACCCGGGCCAGTGCCTCCTCGCGCACCTGCATCCAGTGGTCGAGCAGCATCGGATGGCGGACCAGAAACGGCGCCATGCCGAGCCCGGTGGAATTTCCGACGCCAAGCTGCCGGCGCAGTTCCCGGTCCATCCGCACTGCGCGATCCCCGCCGCGCGCGGCGGCCAGATGCTCCACGATGTCCACGGTGAACTGCCGGATCAGCCAGACCGTCAGCATCTCGGCCTGGAACGGCGCTGACAGCTCCGGACGGTCGGCGATCACCGCCCGATCGGCCGCGCCGAACTTGCCCGAGCCGTAGACCGCCGTCGTCCGCATCAGGTAGCCGACCTCGGCAATCTGCGACGGGTCCGGCTGCTGCCCTTCGGCCAGCCGGTCCACGACATGCTCGAACAGCCGCACCGAGCGGTTCGCCCGACTGAGGCACAGCTCGCGCGGTCCGATCCGCCCGGCCTCCTGCAACGGTACGTTCGCCTGCAGCCGGTCCAGATCGGCCTCGCCCGGCTCGCCGTCGACCAGGGCGAAGGTCGCATCCCATGCGGTCGCGATCACCCGGTCAGTGCGCTGGTCGGGGGGCAGGTCATGCGCGAAGGCGACAAGGCAATATGTCCGCTCCGGCGTCCGGACGCGGTAGGCCGCCCGACCGACGCCGCTGTCGTCCACCGACCAGACCGGGCGGTCGACGCGCCAGCCTTCATCCCGAACCCGGCGCAGGAGGATGCGCAGGAAGGACAGCCGCGTCGGATGCGCCGACCCCATCCGCGCCAGCCGCATCACATCGGACGGTGGGCGCCGGAAGGCAGGTCTGTCCTCGGTCCGGAACCCGTCCGCCATCGCCCGCTACTCCGCCACCTGGGTCGGGCCGAAGCCGGCTTCGAAGAACCGCAGCCAATTCTCCCCCATGATCCCGGCCACCTCGGTTTCGCCCAGGCCCGCTTCGCGCAGGCCACGCTCGATACCGCTGAAATCCCGGCTGTCGCTGAACCAGTCGGGCATCGGCGGAAAGCCCGGCTGATCGGCACTGCCTTCGCCGTAATCCATCGCCTTGGTCCAGCGTCCGGTGCGCATCCAGTGGACGACGGAATCCGGCTGATCCTGGCACAGATCGCTGCCGATCCCGACCCGCTCGGGCCCCATCAGGTCGGCCGTCCGCGCGGCCATGTCGCAGAATTCCTGCAGCGTGCAGTCGCCGCCGCCTTTCAGGTGATGCGGATAAAGCGACAGGCCGAGCATGCCGCCCGTCTCGCCAAGCGCCTTCAGGACGGTGTCCGACTTGTTCCGCAGAGCCGGGTGCCACTCGGCCGGGTTGGCATGGGTGATCGCGATGGGCCGCGACGACCTCTCGATCGCCTCAAGTGTCGAGCGTTCCCCGGAATGGCTCATGTCGATGACCAAGCCCACGCGGTTCATCTCGTCGACGACCTCGCGCCCCATCCGCGTCAGCCCGCTGTCCTCTTCCTCGTAACAGCCCGCCGCCAGCAGCGACTGGTTGTTGTAGGTCAGCTGCATGAACCGCAGGCCAAGCGTGTGCAGCACCTCCACCAGCCCGATATCGTCTTCCATGCAGGACGGGTTCTGTGACCCGAACACGATCGCCGTCCGCCCGCTGTCCCGCGCGCGCCGCACATCCGCCGCCGTCCGCGCCTGCACGATCAGGTCGGGATACGCCTCGAACCAGCGGTTCCAGGCCTCGATGTTCAGGACCGTCTCGCGGAAGGTCTCGTGGTAGGTGATCGTCACGTGGACCGCGCCGACACCGCCTTCGCGCATCTGGCGGAAGATCTTCTCCGACCAGTTGGCATACTGCAGCCCGTCGATCCGCACGCCCATGCCGGCGCCCCCGTTCGTCCCCGGGCCATCGCGGCCCGCCTCTCTCCTGCATAGCGAATGGTGCCCGGCCACGAAAGCGCGGGACCGACGGGGCAGTGCCCTAGACCGTCCCCACGGTCAGCGTCACCCGGCCACCGGCAAAGACCGACCGGCCGTATTCCAGCCGCCGTCCGTCCGGGTCGACATTGAGGCCCACGGTCTCCAGCACCGGCGCACGCTCGGGCAGGCGCAGATGGCGCGCTTCGGTGGCGTCCGCCTCTCGCGCGGTCATCCGGGTCGAGGCGCGGTGGAAATCGGCGATGCCCGCCCGCGCGAAGGCCTCGGTGACGGATCCGGTCTCGCGCAGATCGTCCGGCAGGCCGGGCAGGGGGGCGGCCGGATAGACCGAGCGGAAGACGGCAATCGGCCAGTCATCGGCGAAGCTCAGCCCCTCGCAGACATGCACCGGCGCGCCGGGATCGAGCGCCAGCATCTCCGCCTCGTCCGGCGCGGCGGCGCGCGTCTCCAGCATCAGGATTTTCCGGGACGGCAGTCGCCCCGCAGCCTCGATCTGGCGATGGAACCGCACCCGGCCCGAAATCGCGTATTCCGCTGGTGGCGGCGCGGCGACGAACACACCCGCCCCCCGGCGCGAGAAGGTCAGGCCTTCCTCGGCCAGCGCCTTCAGCGCGTGCCGCACCGTGTGCCGGTTGACCGCGAACCGGGCGGCCAGCTGCGCCTCGGACGGCAGCTTGCCGCCCGGGGGGTAGAGGCCACCGGCGATCTCGGTCCGCAGGGTCCCGGCGATGGTGCGCCAGATCGGCCCGGCCATGGAATTCCTTTCGGCTGAGTGTCGGACGGGCTGGACGCCGCGCCCGGCGCGCGATATGACTTATCTAGTTGTATAGTTATATAGACAAGTCTGCGAGATGTCCATCCGCCCCGGCCACAGATCATGAGCGCCACGGTCTTCGCCGTCGTCCTCCTCGCTGCAGCGCTCCACGCGCTGTGGAACGCGGTCGTGAAGGGCGGCACCGACAAGGCCGGCGCGATGACCGCCGTCGTCATCGGCTCGGGCATCGCGGGCGCGCTTCTCCTGCCGTTCGGCCAGCTTCCGGCGCCGGAAAGCTGGCCCTACATCCTGACCGGCCTCGCGCTCCATCTCGGCTACCAGTTCTTCCTGCTGCAAGCCTACCGCTTCGGCGATCTCACGCAGGTCTACCCGATCGCACGCGGCATCGCGCCGCTCCTCGTCGCCGGTGGCTCGGCGCTCTGGCTCGGCACCCGGCTTTCGGGCACCGAACTCCTCGCCGTCGCGATGATCTCCACCGGGATTGCCTCGATCAGCCTCGTGCGGAAGGGCGACGGCACGTTCCAGGGCAAGGCGGCGCTGCTGGCCGCCATCACCGGCCTGTTCATCGCCTCCTATTCGCTGGTGGACGGGCAGGGCGCGCGCCTCGCCGGCACCGCGCTCGGCTATTACGGCGTGCTGACGGCCCTGAACGCGCTGACCTTCGCGATCACGATCCGCTTCACCCGGCCGGGCCTTCTGACCCGCGGCCTGAAGATGCCGAAAAGCCTCGTGATCGGCGGCGGCGCGTCCTTCCTTGCCTATCTGCTCGTCGTCTGGGCCTTCACCCAGGCGCCCATCCCGCTGGTCACGGCGCTGCGCGAAACCTCGATCATCTTCGCCCTGCTGATCGGCGTCTTCGTCCTGAACGAGCGGCTGAACCTGGGCAAGATCGTCGCCACGGCGGTCACGCTCGGCGGCGCGGTGCTCCTCCGCCTCGCGCCCGGCTAGCCCGTCAGGGCGTGGCGCTCCAGCACCCGGAACCGCCTGTCCGGCCCTTCGCCCATCAGCGCGAGGCTGTCGATCACGACGGGCGCGGCGATCTCCGCCGCGAAATGCCCCGCGAGCAAAGGGACGAGCGCATCCGCGATCTCCGGCTCGAACCCGCCCGTCAGCGTCATGTGGAACCGGAACTCCCCGAACACGAACGGATAACCCCACCGGACCAGCATGTCCTCCTGCCGCTCCGACAGTCCTGCACGGCGCCGCCGCTCCAACTCTTCGGCGGAGGACGGCGCCCGGAACCGGTCGAGCTCTCCCACCGCCGCATCCGCGATCCGCACCAGGTCCTCCGGCTGTGCCTCTGGCAGAAGCGCCACGAACCCGCCCATCCGCGCCACCCGCAGGCCCGGAAGCGCGACCGGCGGCAACCCCGCCGCCAGCTCGGCCACCGCGCCGCTCAACGCAGCAAGGCTCTCCCCCTCCGCCAGCCGGAACGGCGGCTTCAGCGTCCCGTGGAACCCGTATTTCCGCGGTGTCTTCGTCAGCCGCGCGCGGGGCAGGGGCAGGCCGTCCGGCTCCGGCCCCGACACCTCCGCGCCTGCGACACTGTCCCACCCGAGCCAGTCCGCCCCCTTGCGATAAAGCGCGCCCTCGGGCACGGCATAGATGGCGTAGCGTCGGTGGTCTGGCATCGGTCGCATGGCACAACGGCAGGGGAACGCGGCCGGTGATGACAGAGGAGACGATCCTTGCCAATGCCCGGCTGGTTCTGCCGGACGAGGTCGTGACCGGCAGCCTGCGCATCTCGGATGGACGTATCGCGGCCATCGACACCGGTACGACAGTCCCGCCGGGCGCCATCGACTGCGGCGGCGACCTCCTCGCGCCCGGCCTGATCGAACTGCACACCGACAATCTCGAACGCCACATCTCGCCCCGCCCGCATGTCGACTGGCCGCATGACGCCGCCATCCTCGCCCATGACGCGGAGCTTGCCGGGGCCGGCATCACCACCGTCTTCGACGCCATGCGCATCGGCTCGATCACCAGGGCCCGGCTGCGCGACCGCGCCTATGCCCGCGCGCTCTCGACCGAACTCGCCGCGCTGCGCGACAGCGGAGCGCTCCGGATCAGCCATATCCTGCACCTTCGGGCCGAAATCTGCTCCGAAACGCTCGAGGAAGAGATCGCCGCCTTCGGGCCCGCTGACCGGATCGGGCTGGTCAGCCTGATGGACCACACGCCGGGCCAGCGGCAGTTCCGCGACATGGGCCATCTCAAGCGCCACTTCATGCGCGGCAACCAGATGACCGAGGCGGAATTCGAGAGCCATATAGCGCTCTTGCACGACCTGAGCGCGCGGAACGGCGCGCGCCACGAGGCCGCCGCCGTGGCCTTCGCCCGTGCCGTCGGCGCGGTGATGGCCAGCCACGACGACACCACGCCCGAACAGGTCGCCCGCTCCGCCGCCCACGGTATCCGGCTCGCGGAATTCCCGACGACCCGCGCCGCGGCCGAGGCCTGCCACGCAAACGGCATCGCGGTCATGATGGGCGCGCCGAACCTGGTCCGGGGCTCCAGCCATTCCGGCAACGTCGCCGCCGCCGAACTGGCGGCGGCGGGCCTCCTCGACATCATGTCCTCGGATTACGTGCCCTCGGCGCTGCTGCTCTCGGCTCTCCTGCTGGCAGATCTCTGGGACGACCTGCCGCGCGCGATCCGAACCGTGACGGCCGCTCCGGCGGAGGCGACCGGTCTCACCGATCGCGGCAGGCTCGCCCCCGGCCTGCGTGCGGATGTCATCCGCATCGCCGCGAACCGTCCCGCCACCGCCCCGCGTCTCCGTGGCGTCTGGAGCGGCGGGGTCCGCGTGTCCTGAACGTGTCAGATCGCCGTTCGGCTCAGCAACCGCGCCGCGTCCCGGTCGACCACAACGGTCGCGTCCGGATGGGTCTGCAGCGCCGAGGCCGGGCAGGCCTCCGTCACTGGCCCCTCGACCATCGCCGCGACCGCGTCCGCCTTGCCGTCGCCAAGGGCCAGCAGGACGATCGACCGCGCTTCCAGGATCGTCCCGATCCCCATCGTCACGGCGGTCTCGGGCGGCGTCTCCCCCGACCCGAAATAGCGCGCATTGGCCGTCCGCGTCGCCTCGGCCAGCGCCACCTCCCGCGTCCGCGAGGCGAAGTCCGAGCCCGGCTCGTTGAAGCCGATATGCCCGTTCTGCCCGATGCCGAGAAGTTGCAGGTCGATCGGCCCGTGCTGTGCGATCAGGGCCTCGTACTCCGCCGCCGCGCCGGGATCGCCGTCGCCGCGCGGCAGATAGGTGCGGCCGGGTGCGATATCCGTCCGGTCGAACAGCCGCGCCCGCATGTAGCTGTGGTAGCTTTGCGCATGCTCCGGCGGCAGGCCGACATATTCGTCGAGGTTGAAGCTCGTGACTCGCGCCAGAGACAGCCCGCCCTCATGCGCGGCGACGATCCCGTCATAGACCCATTCCATCGTGCCCCCGGCCGCCAGGCCGAGCACGACGTCGGGCCTGTCGCGGATCGCACCGACCACCCGGTCCACCACGGCCCGCGTCGCCTCGCGCGGATCGGCACAGACGATCAAGCGCATGGCATTACAGAGGAAAACGAAGGCGGAAACAGGGGGCTGAGCATGCCCCAGACATCGCGCCCGATCTGCCCCGGAGTCAATCAATATTTTAGCGTTGCTAAAGCCTATGCCGAAGAATTTGAGTTTGACAAAATGCGCGTCCCGCCCTCTCCTGCGCCAAAGACCCAAGCGGAGCGGCACATGCCGGACAGCCAGCACGGCGCGGACCTGATGGCGGCGATCTCGGCCGAGATGCCGGCGCTGACGCCGAAGCTGCGCGCCATCGCCGCCCATGCGCTCGACGACCCGGAACGGTTTATCCGCCGCACCAGCCGGGAAATCTGTTCCGATCTCGGCACTTCGGAGCCGACGCTCATCCGCTTCTGCCGCAGCTTCGGCCATGCCGGCCTGTCCGACTTCCGCATCGACCTCGCGCTGTCCTACGCCGCACGCGGTGCCCCGGTCGAACCGCTCGCCCATGACCGTCGGTCGGTCAACACCGCCGCCAAGCGCGCCATCGCCGCCCGCGCCGCCGCGCTCGTGGCCGACGACCGCAGCCTCCTGATCGACAACGGCTCGACCGCCGAGATCTTCGCCGAGGCGCTCGGGCAGACCGCGCCGAAGACGATCATGACCACCGGCCTCGCCGTCGCCCGCCGCGCGCTGGCCCACGGCACGCACGAGGTCATGCTGCCCGGCGGCCGCATCCGCCCGAACGCGCTGGCGCTGACCGGCCGCGTGGTCGAAACCGTGCTCGCCACCATGCGCTTCGACACCGTCGTCGTGGGGGCGGACAGCGTCGATCCCGTGCAGGGGCTTTCGACCTTCCGCGAGGACGAGGCCCACATCACCCGCGCCATGGTCGACGCGGCCGGGCGCGTCATCGTGCTGGCCGACAGCACCAAGTTCGGCAAGCCGAGCCTGCACCGGATCTGCGGTCTCGACCGCGTCTCGGTCCTGGTCACCGATCTCGACGGTCCGGCCGCCGCCGATCTCCGCGCCGCCGGCGTCACCGTCCTGATCGCAGCACCGGAGGGCGGAGAATGACGGAGCTCTGCGGCGGGATCGACCTCGGCGGCACGAAGATCGAGGCGCGGCTCTTCTCCGGCCCGGATGCCGAGACGACGGACATCCGCCGCATCCCGACGCCCACCGATGCCTTCGCGCCGATGATCGACGCCGTCGCTGACCAGCTCGACTGGCTGACGGGGCAGGCGGGCGCTATCCCCGTCGGCCTCTCGGTCGCCGGCCTGATCGACCCCGTCACCGGCGAAAGCTTCGCCTCGAACCTGCCGACCACCGGCCACGCCATCGCGCCCGCCATCGCCGAACGGACCGGCCTCACCGTGCCCGTCGTCAACGACACCATGGCCTTCACCTATTCCGAGGCCCATGGCGGCGCGGGCGAGGGGGCGGAGGTGGTGATGGGCCTCATCCTCGGCACCGGCGTCGGCGGCGGCATCTGCATCGGCGGCCAGCTCCCGCACCGCCATGCCGGGCTGTCGGTCGAAGTCGGCCATCTCGGCGTCTCGAACCGCGCGCTCGCCCGCCACGGCCTGCCGCTCTGGCCCTGTGGCTGCGGGCGGATGGGCTGCGTCGAGAACTACGTCTCCGGCACCGGGCTCACGAACCTCGCCGAATGGCGCATGGGCCGCCGGCTTTCGGCCGAGGAACTGGAGGCGAGCACCGACCCCAGGGCGGCCGAAGTGATGGAGATCTGGTCCGACCTCGCCGGCGACTGCCTGCACGCCATCCAGATCATGCTCGACCCCGACTGCATCGTGCTCGGCGGCGGGCTGTCGAAGATGCCGGGCATAGCGGAGCGGATGACGGAGGCTCTGGAACGCAACCGCCTCGGCCGCGCGCGGCTTCCGCGGATCGTGACCGCGAGACACGGCGACAGTTCCGGCGCGCGTGGTGCGGCGCTGCTGGCGCGGGCCGCCTCATGCTGATCGCTGTCGACCATCTCTGGTCCGGTAGCCGGATGCAGGACGGCCTCGCGCTCGAGACCGGCAATGGCGCCGTCACCGCGATCCGCCCGCTCGGCGCTGATACACCGGACCGGGAGGTCCACCTCGTCACGCCCGCCCTGACCGATCTGCAGGTCAATGGCGGCGGCGGCGTGCTGGTGAATTCCGATCCCACCCCCGACGGCCTCCGCGCTATCGCCGCCGCCCATGCCGGCCTCGGCACCGGGGCGATCCTGCCGACCGTCATCACCGACGCGCCCGAGGTGATGGAGGCCGCCGCGGAAGCCGCCATCGCGGTCCGGGGCGAGCCCGGCCAGCTCGGCCTGCATATCGAGGGCCCGCATATCGCGCCGGCCCGGCGCGGCACCCATGCCGCCGAACATGTCCGCCCGCTCGACGAGCGCACTGTCGCACTGGTGGAGCGCCTGCGGGCCGCGGATGTCGCGGTGATGATCACCCTCGCGCCCGAACGGGCCGATCCGGCGCTGCTTGCGCGTCTCGTGGCCTCGGGCGCGGTGGTCTCCGCCGGCCACAGTGCCGCGACGGCCGACGAGGCCCGCGCCGCCTTCGCGTCTGGCGTGTCCTGCGTCACCCATCTCTACAACGCGATGGAGCCGATGACCTCGCGCGCGCCGAACCTTCTCGGGGCGGCGCTGGTCTCGGAGGTCTTCGCCGGGATCATCGCCGACGGCATGCATGTCAGCTGGGACATGGTCCGCATCGCGCTCCGCGCCCGACCGCGCCCCGGCCTGACCTTCGCCGTCTCCGACGCGATGGCCACGGTCGGCGGCCCGGACAGCTTCACGCTCTACGGGCGGGAGATCCGGGTGAAGGACGGTGCGCTCGTCAATGCCGAGGGCGCGCTGGCCGGGGCGCATGTGGACCTCGCCACGAGCCTCGGCAATCTCGTGCGCCATGCCGGTGTGCCGCTCGCCGAGGCCTGCGCCATGTGCACCGACACGCCCCGGGCCGTGCTGGGCCTGACGGCGCAGGAGATCGCACCCGGAACCCGGCTGGCCGATCTCACTGCCTTCGACACCGGCCTTGCGCGCATCGACTGGCCGTGATGTCGCCGGCCTGCCGGCCGCCGAACACCTCCGGCGGGAGTATTTCAGGAAGCAAAGAGGGGACAGGACCTGCTCTTCGTTGCTTTCCAAATATCCCGGGGGGAGCCGCAGGCGGGGGGCGGAGCCCCCTCAGGCGTCCCGCGCCGGGCCGGGGAAGACGAGGCCATCGAAGAGCTTGCGTGCCGTCCGCAGGAGCCCGGCTTTCGCGAGGCTGCCGTCCGGTGCGAAGGTCAGCAGCACCTCGGCCGCGCCGCCGGGATGCTCGATGCGGAACAGCTCGTCTTCGGGCAGCACCGCCAGCGCCGCGGCGGGCGATCCGTCGAGCGTGCAGGCCGTCGCCACGCTGACCGCGGCGAAGACGCCGATCGTCGCGTGCACGCGGTGCGGGATGAAGGACCGGGTCGCGATCGCCCCGACGGCGCGCGGCGGGCTGACCAAGAACATCTTCGGCACCGATTTCTCGGTCACGTCGCCGAGGTTCATCATCGGCCCGGCCCGGAGCCGGATCTCCTCGACCCGCGCCTTCAGGGCGCCGTCGGCCTCGAGCTCCTCGCGGGTCTCGCCGCCGGTGATCCCGAAATCGGCCGCCGCCATCACCACGCAGGGCATCCCGTTATCGATCAGCGTGCAGGCCACACCCTCGATCTCGTCGACCGCGTGTCCCGTGGGCAGAAGCGCCCCGGTCATCGACCCGGCCAGCCGGTCGAACATCAGCGGCACGGCGGCATGGTGACCCGGGACCCCGTCGATCCGCGCCTCGCCCGCATAGGACACGCGCCCGCCCGGCGTCGCGATCCTGGCCGTGGCAACTTCGCCGGTATTCACCATGTGGATGCGCACCGGCGTCTCATCTCCGGCCGCGGTCACGAGCCCCCGCTCGATCGCCGCCGGCCCGACACCGGCGAGGATATTGCCGCAGCCCTGCGCGTCCGAGACCAGCGCGCGGTCGACATAGACCTGCAGGAAGAGGTAATCGATATCGGCATCGTCGCGCCGCGACGGCGACAGGATCGCGACTTTCGAGGTCAGCGGATCCGCGCCGCCGATCCCGTCGATCTGGCGCGCATCGGGCGAGCCCATGATGCGGAGCAGAAGGTCGTCGATCTCGGCCCGGTCAGCCGGCAGGTCGGAGGCGAGGAAATAGGCCCCCTTCGAGGTCCCGCCGCGCATCCAGAGGCAGGGAATGCCGTCGCTCATGGCCGGAAATCAGGCATACGGGATGCATACCGAAAAGCATACCGGTTCCCATATCGCGATTCAGACATAGCGCAGGCCCTTTTCGGCGAGCCGTCCGCGCATGTCGTAGATGTCGAGACCGAGCTCTCCGGCGGCCAGCCGCTGCCGTTTCTCCTCCTCTCCGGCGAGCCGCTTTTCGGCCGCGGCGAGCACCGATCCGGCGCTCTCGCGGGGGACGATACAGACGCCGTCATCGTCGGCCACGATCACGTCGCCCGGATGCACCGCCGCGCCCGCGCAGATGATCGGGACGTTGACCGATCCGAGCGTCTCCTTGACCGTGCCCTGCGCCGAAACAGCGCTCGACCAGACGAGAAAATCCATCTGTCTCAGGTCCTTGGTGTCGCGGACGCCGGCGTCGATGACCAGCGCGCGGCAACCCCGCGCCATCGCCGAGGTGGCCAGCAGGTCGCCGAAATAGCCCATGTCGCAGGGCGCCGTCGGCGCCAGGACGAGGACGTCGCCCTCGCGCAGCTGCTCGATCGCCACGTGGATCATCCAGTTGTCGCCCGGCGGTGCCGAGATCGTGACGGCCGAGCCGGCGATGGCCTTGTCCTGCTGGATCGGCCGCATCCGCGAGGCCATCAGTCCGGTCCGCCCCTGCGCCTCGTGCACCGACGCGACCCCCGCCGCCCCGAGCTTCGCGATCACCTCCGGCGCGGCCCGCGCGATATCCTGAACGACAACGTTCTGCATCTGCATTCTCCGTTCGAAATCAGCGGCTTGCGGTCAGTCCTTCACGACGGGCGGGGTGCCGTGCGTGTGGAAGGTCTCGATCGTTTTCAGCCCCCAGGCCTGGCCCTTCTTGCGGTCGGCCTCGGTCCAGCCGATCGGTTCCCAGTCGGGCTGAAGGAGCAGTCGCGCGCCGGCATTCGCCAGCTCCACGCGGTTGCCCGCCGGCTCCCAGACATAGAGGAAGAACGAGCCCTGGATCGCATGCTTGTGCGGCCCGGTCTCGATATGGACGCCGTTCTGCAGGAAGATGTCGGCCGCGCGCAGGATGTCCTCGCGCTGGTCGGTGGCGTAGGTGACGTGGTGCAGCCGCCCGGTCCCGCCGCCGCGCTCTTCGGAGCAGACGAGATCGTAGGTCTTGTTGTTGCAGGTGTACCAGACGCCGCCCCGCCGCCCGTTGTCGAGCTGGATGTATTCCGTCAGGCGAGAGCCGAGCGTCGCCTCGACGAAGCGCCCGAACGCGGTCGCGTCCTCGCCGAGGAGGTTCACGTGGTCGATCCGCCGGGGCACGGCGCCGGTGAAGGCCGACGCCCAGTTCTTCAGCGCCGGTTTCTCGTCGCCCTCGGCGGGTGCCTTCACCGTGTCCCAGTAGATCTCGAACCGGTGGCCGAACGGGTCCTCGAAGCTGTACGCGCGGCCATGGCCGGCATCGCCGTCGACCCATCCATGCGTCGTGTAGCCCGACGCCTCGATCGCCGCGATCCGACGCTCCAGCGCCTCGGGCGAGGCGGCGCGATAGCCGATATGGCCGACCCCGGTCGTCGCCGCCGCTGTCAGCTTCAGCGAGTGATATTCGTAATCGTCCCAGGCCCGCAGGTAGGCGCTGTCGCCTTCCATGCCCGACAGTTTCAGCCCGTAGATGCGGGTGAAGAAATCGAGGCTTTCCTCGAACTTGTCGGTCAGCATTTCGACGTGGCCCAGATGGGCGATATCTCCGGTCATGTCGGCAATCCTTCGTATCTTGGCACGCCCTCGGCGATCAGGTGGAAGGGCTGGATCGATGCGCAATGGATGGCGACGGCCGGGCCGCCATAGACCCCGGCCGGATCGTCGAGCGTGCCGGCCTTGACGACGATCGCGGCGCCGCCCGGCCGGATCGTCACGAGCGGCGTGCCGCAGGTCGGGCAGAATTCGCGCGTGCGCGGGTTTTTCAGGTCGGACCGGGTGAAGCTCGACGGCGTGCCCTGCGTGTATTCGAAGGCCTCCGGCGCGTAGACCATGAAGTAGTTCGGACCGCCGCCCGCGATGTACTGGCAGGGCCGGCAAAAGCACTGGCCCTTCATCTGCGGCGCGCCGGTGATGCGGAAGCGGATCGCGCCGCAATAGCAGCCGCCCTCGTGGGTTTCGGCGCTCATAGCTCGTCCACCGTGCGCGGGAAGATCGACTGGAAGCCTTCCGCGTACTTGCAGTCGCGCCCGCCGGACTGGCCGCCGGAATTGCGTTTGAAATGGTTCGCCCGCTGCTGCGCCACGCGGGTGTAGTAATCCCACAGGTGCACCTGGCCGTTCATGCATTCCATCGCGGCGCGCTTCTTGTCCCAGACCGGCGTGATGTCGAGGAACGTGTCCGGCTTCCAGCCCATCTGCTCGGTCTGGTGCGGCTCGAACAGGTAGAGCTGCGGCGCGCCGAGCACCTTCTGGCTCGGATTGTGGCCCCAGGCCTGCGCAATCATCCGCGTCTCGAGCGCGACCTGCGTCATGTACATGTGGTCGGTGTTGTAGGGGTCGTACTGGCTATGGCTCAGCATGAAGCGCGGCTGCACGTCCCGGATGAGATCGACCAGCCGCAGCTTGTCCTCCTGAGTCAGGTGCAGGGGATAGTCGCCCAGGTCGAAGCATTCGAGCCGGAGAACGCCGAGCGCCTGGGCTGCAGCTTCGGCCTCGGAGCGTCGGATCGCCTTGACCTCGTCGAGGTCGTTGCCCTCCTTCCACAGCTTCGCGCTTTCGCCGCGCTCGCCGAAGGACATGCAGGCGACGGTCACCTCGTATCCCATCTCCGCGTGAAGCGCGATCGCGCCGCCGCAGCGCCAGACGAAGTCGGCGGCATGCGCGGACAGGACCAGCGCGGTCTTCCGCTCGGTCATCGGGTCGGTCCTCCCTGTCTCTCGCCGCGGACTATCTCACCCCACGCGCCGGGCGGCAAATGCGAAGCGGGCTTGCGCCCATAAGGCAAGGCTATAGCATAGGGCCGAAAGTAACCTCTGGAGGGCGCGGCCTCCGCTGTCTCCCCGAAAGGCCAAACGCCGATGATATCCCGCAATCTCAGGCACTTCCGGGTCTTTCTTGCAGCCGTTGATCTGGGGTCGGCGACCCGCGCGGCCGAGGCATGCCGGATATCGCAGCCCGCAGCGACGCAGGCGCTTCAGAGGCTCGGCCGGGACAGCGGCGGGGCGCTGTTCGAGCGCAGCCGCGACGGGATCGAGCCGACGCCGCGCGGCGCCGTGCTCGCCGCCCGCATCCGGCGCGGGATGGACCGGCTCGATGCCGCGCTGGCCGAGATCGCGCCTCGCCTCGTCCTGACCGCGACCTCGGCGCAGCTCTCGGCCTTGTCGGCGGCGGCCGAGGCGCAGAATTTCACGCTCGCCGCGCGCGCGCTCGGGCTTGCGCAGCCGACGCTCCACCGCGCTGTCGCCCGGCTGGAGCGCGAGGCCGGACGGCCGCTGTTCGAGCGCACGGCCTCAGGCCTCGTGCCGACCCGCGCCTGCCGCGATCTTGCCCAGGCCACGAACCTCGCCTTCGCCGAATTCGACCAGGCCGAGGCCGATCTCGCCGAGTTCGACGGGCGCGAAAGCGGCCGGATCGTCATCGGCTCGCTTCCGCTCGGCCGGTCGGTCGTGCTGCCCGAAGCGCTGGCCCGCTTCCGCGCCCTGCGGCCAAACCAGCTCGTGACGGTGATCGACGGGCCCTATGACGAGATGCTGGGCCAGCTCCGCCGGGGCCGGATCGACGTGATCTTCGGCGCCATGCGCGACCCGCTGCCCATCGCCGATATCGTGCAGGAGCCCCTGTTCTCCGACCATCTCACCGTCGTCGCGCGGCCGGGCCATCCGCTGGCCGGCGCGGGCACCGTGCCGCTCGACCGGCTCGGGCACCACGCCTGGGCCGTGCCGCGCCCCGGTACGCCCTCCCGCGCGCAGTTCGACGAGGCCTTCGACCGCCGTGGCATGTCGCTGCCGCAGGGTGTCGTCGAATGCGGCTCGATCCTCCTCATGCGGGAGCTTCTGGTGCGCAGCGATATGCTCGGCTGCATCTCGGGCCAGCAGGCCGGGGCCGAGCTTCAGCGCGGGCTTCTCGTCCGGATCGATGTGGGCGTCGACTGGCCCGCACGGGCCATCGGACTGACGCACCGGGCGGGGTGGGTGCCGACGGCCGCACAGGCGCTCCTGCTCGACGAAATCCGCGCCGCCGCGCCCGCGCAGCCGCCGCTTGCATTCGACCGTTGAAACGCTCAACCGTGCGCGGGGGAGGGTCCTGCCGATGCCGCTTCAGATGAACCGAGAGGTCTTCGTCACCTGTGCCGTGACCGGTTCGGGCGGAACGCAGGACCGCAGCCCGCACGTGCCCCGCAGCCCGGCCGAGATCGCGACGTCGGCCATCGATGCCGCGAAGGCGGGCGCGGCCATTGTCCACTGCCATGTCCGCGACCCCGAAACAGGCGCGCCGTCGCGCCGGGTCGAGCTTTACCGCGAAGTGACCGACCGCATCCGCGACGCGGGTACCGATGTCGTGCTGAACCTCACCGCCGGCATGGGCGGCGACATGGTCTTCGGCTCGACCGAAGCGCCGCTGCCGCTGTCCGAGGCCGGTACTGACATGGCCGGCGCCGCCGAACGCGTCGCGCATGTTGCCGCCTGCCGGCCCGAGATCTGCACGCTCGATTGCGGCACGATGAACTTCGCCGAGGCCGATTACGTCATGACCAACACGCCCGGCATGCTGCGGGCGATGGGCGCGATGATGACCGAGATGGGCGTGATGCCCGAGATCGAGGCCTTCGACACCGGCCATCTCTGGTTCGCCAAGCAACTCGTCGCCGAGGGCACGCTGGCCTCGCCCGCGCTGGTCCAGCTCTGCATGGGCGTGCCCTGGGGCGCGCCCAATGATCTCAACACCTTCCTTGCCATGGTCAACGCGATCCCGCCGGACTGGCACTGGTCGGCCTTCAGCCTCGGGCGGGACCAGATGCCCTTTGTCGCAGCCTCGGTGCTCGCGGGCGGCAATGTGCGGGTCGGGCTCGAGGACAACCTGTTCCTCGACAAGGGCGTGCTGGCGACGAACGCGCAGCTCGTCGAGCGCGCGGTGACCGTGATCGAGAACCTCGGTGCGCGGGTACTGACGCCCGAAGAGGTCCGCGCGAAGCTCGGCCTGACGAAACGAGCGCCCCGGTGAAGGCGGCCATCGTCGGCGGCGGGGTGATCGGCGGCGGCTGGGCCGCGCGCTTCCTGCTGAACGGCTGGGACGTGGCGATCGCCGACCCGGACCCAGAGGCCGAGCGCAAGATCGGCGAGGTCCTCGCCAATGCCCGCCGCAGCCTGCCCGCGCTCTACGACCGCGCCTTGCCCCATGAGGGACGGCTCAGCTTCCACGCCGACATGGCCGAGGCGGTCTCCGATGCCGACTGGGTGCAGGAAAGCGTGCCGGAGCGGCTCGACCTCAAGCACGCCGTCCTCGGCAAGCTGTCGGATCTCGCGCCGAAACCGGCGGTCATCGGGTCTTCAACATCGGGCTTCAAGCCCTCCGAACTGAACGAGAAAGGGGCGCGGGCCATTGTCGCGCACCCGTTCAACCCGGTCTACCTGCTGCCGCTCGTCGAACTCGTCGGCGATGCCGCGCTGACCGGGCCCGCGGCCGAAATCCTGCGCGGCATCGGCATGTTCCCCCTGACCGTCCGGCAGGAGATCGACGCCCATATCGCCGACCGGCTGCTCGAGGCCGTCTGGCGCGAAAGCCTCTGGCTGGTCCGCGACGAAATCGCCACGACAGTGGAGATCGACGAGGCGATCCGCATGGGTTTCGGCATCCGCTGGGCGCAGATGGGCCTGTTCGAAACCTACCGGATCGCCGGCGGCGAAGCCGGGATGGCGCATTTCCTCGCCCAGTTCGGCCCGGCGCTGGCCTGGCCGTGGACGAAGCTTATGGACGTGCCCGATCTCGACGACGCGCTGGTGGCGAAGATCGCGGCGCAATCGGACGCCCAATCGGGGCATATGTCGATCCGGCAGCTGGAGCGGCTGCGCGACGACAACGTCATCAGCCTTCTGCGGGCGCTCAAGCGCAACGGCTCCGGCGCGGGCGGGGTGATCCGCGACCACGAGGCCGCGCTGCCGGGACAGCATGGGGCATGGACCCGTCCGATCCCGCCCGACTGGGCCGATGGCGGCGGCAATGTCGCGGGCTTCCGCTTCGTCGAGGCCGCCGAGGCCGCAACCGCCCGGCTTCTGGCTGCCGTCGCACCAGCGGATCTGCCGGTCACCGACATGCGCCTGCGCCTGCTACGCCCGTTGACGGCCGCGGGCAGCCTCACGATCCGGTCGAGCCTTGCCACCAGGGGCGCCGCGCCACGCGTCACGCACCGGATCGAGGCCGGGGATGGCGCGCCTGTCGCGGTCGTGACGCTGTTTCTCGCGCCGCCCGATCCGGACCTCGCGGCCCGGCTCGAGACCCTGGCCGCGGCGCAGGAGGAAGATCTCCTGGCCGGGGACGACGACGTGATCTGAGCGGACGTGGAACTTTCCCCGCGAAAAGTTTCGCAGTAGGGTCCCCCGCACAAGACGAGGACCCGATGGCCGAGAACCGCATCCGCAACATGGAGGAATTCGCCGCCGTGAGCGGCCTCTCCCGGCCGACCGTGTCGAAGTATTTCAACGATCCCGACAGTGTCCGGCCCAAGACGCGCGAGCGGATCGAGGCGGCCCTGCGCGAGCACGATTACCGGCCGAACATCTTCGCCATCAACCAGAACAGGCGGCTGACGAAGAACATCGGCATCATCGTGCCCTACCTGTCGGACCCGGTCTTCGCCGAGAACGCGCGCAACCTCGAGCGGCTGGTGATCGACGCGGGCTACCGTCCGATCGTGCTCAGCTCGCACGGCAATCCCGACTGGGAGATCGACAATCTCGAAAGCCTGCGGTCGCTGAAGCCGGCCGGCGTTCTGATGGCGCCGCTCGGCCGTGCCTCGCGCCGGGATGACATCGCCACCTTCGTCGAGGAGGTGCCGACCGTCCTGTTCGACAGCAACATCGCCGATCTCGGCGAGGCCTTCGTCGGCCACAACAACGAAGAGGGCACGGTCCAGATCACCGAATACCTCTGCCGCACCGGCCAGCCGCCGACATTCTATGAAATGAAGACGCCGGCGAACCCGAACGCGCATCGCCGCCGCAAGACCTACTGCGCCGTGATGGAACGCCTCGGCCACCCGGCGCGGCTGATCCAGGTGCCGGGCGAGGGCTGGGATTTCGAGGAGATCGGCTACCGCGAGGGCCTCGGCGTCCTGTCGCGCGGAGAGCTCGAGACCAACACCGTCCTGTGCAGCAACGACCGTCTGGCGATCGGCTTCCTGACCGCGGCCTATGAACTGGGCATGACCGTCGGCATCGGCGAGGGCGCGGCGCTGCGCGTCGCCGGCCACGACGATCATCCGTTCTCGCGCTTCACCTGCCCGAAGCTGACGACCGTCGCGCAGGATTTCCCGCAGATCGCCGAACGCAGCGTCAAGACGCTCTTCTCCATCGTCGAATCGGGCAAGCGCCCCGCCGTGCGGGAAACGACGCTGCTGACCGGCAAGCTGATCCTGAGGGATTCGGCCTGATCGCCCGCAAAACCTGATAATTTACGCGCGTAAACATCTTAATTGACGCGCGGGCATATCGTGGCGTACGATCAAGGTGGCATAACATCCATCTAGGGAGGAAACGGATGTCCCCGAAGACCGTGCTTCGCGCGTCGAGCGCGCTGTGCCTGTGTGCTTCTGCCGCGCTTGCCGTCACCGGCTCCGCCGCATCGGCCCAGGACACCACCATCACCATCGCGACCGTCAACAACGGCGACATGATCCGCATGCAGGGCTACACCGATCTGTTCACCGAACAGACCGGCATCGCCGTGGAGTGGGTCACGCTCGAGGAGAACGTGCTGCGTCAGCGCGTGACCACCGACATCACCACCAATGGCGGCCAGTTCGACATCATGACGATCGGCATGTACGAGACGCCGATCTGGGGTGCGAACGGCTGGCTCGTCCCGCTGGACAACCTGTCCGAAGAGTACAACGTCGACGACATCCTGCCGGCCATGCGCAACGGCCTCAGCTATGACGGCACGCTCTATGCCGCGCCGTTCTACGGCGAAAGCTCGATGGTCATGTACCGCACCGACCTGATGGAAGCCGCCGGCCTCGAGATGCCGGACGGCCCGACCTGGGAATTCATCGAACAGGCCGCCGCGGCCATGAACGACCCCGAAAACGAGGTCTACGGCATCTGCCTGCGCGGCAAGCCGGGCTGGGGCGAGGGCGGTGCCTTCATCACCGTCACCGCGAACTCGTTCGGTGCCCGCTGGTTCGACGAGGACTGGAATGCCCAGTTCGACACGCCCGAGTGGGAGCAGGCGCTGACCTTCTACGTCAACCTGATGAACAACTATGGCCCTCCGGGCTACGCGACCAACGGCTTCAACGAGAACCTGTCGCTGTTCCAGCAGGGCCATTGCGGCATGTGGATCGACGCCACCGTCGCGGCGTCCTTCGTGACCAACCCCGACGAATCGAGCGTCGCGGACTCGGTCGGCTTCGCGCTTGCGCCGAACCATGAAGGCGTCGACCGCCGGGCGAACTGGCTCTGGGCCTGGGCGCTCGCGATCCCGGCCGGCACGCAGCAGGCCGATGCCGCGCTGCAGTTCATCGAGTGGGCCACCTCGGCCGAGTACATCGAGCTCGTCGCCGAGAACGAAGGCTGGGCCAACGTGCCCCCGGGTGCGCGCACCTCGCTCTACGAGACCCCGGAATACCAGGAAGTCCCGTTCGCGCAGATGACGCTCGACTCGATCAACGCGGCTGACCCGACGAACCCGACCGTGGACCCCGTTCCCTACGTCGGCATCCAGTTCGTCGCGATCCCGGAATTCGCAGGCTTCGCCACCGAGGTGAGCCAGGAATTCTCCGAGGTCTATGCCGGCCAGAAGTCGATCGAGGAAGCACTCGCCAACGCGCAGTCGCTGACCAACGACGCCATGGAGGCGGCGGGCTACCGCTAAGCCGCTCCGACACCCTGTCCGGGGGCGGACTCCGCCCGCCCCCGGACCGCACGCCATCCGATCGAACGTCACCGTTTCACGCACGCACAGCGTGACCACAGGAAAGGTGTCTCCATGGCGACTCAGCATTCCCGCTCCGCGGCGCGACTGATGATGGCGCCGGCCGTGATCCTGCTACTGGGCTGGATGCTCGTGCCGCTGCTGATGACGCTCTACTTCTCGTTCAAGCAGTACCTGCCGATGCGCGGCGACTCGTTCGAGCGCGGCCTGGAGTGGGTCGGCTTCGAGAACTACGTCCGCTTCATCGGATCGAGTTCCTTCTGGCCGAGCGTGCAGGCCACGCTCCTGATCGTCGGCGGCGTGCTCGTCATCACGGTGATCCTAGGCATCCTGCTGGCCATCCTGCTCGACCAGCCGATCTGGGGGCAGGGCATCGTCCGCATCCTCGTCATCGCGCCCTTCTTCGTCATGCCGACCGTCTCCGCTCTGGTCTGGAAGAACATGATGATGGACCCGGTGAACGGGATGCTGTCCTATGTCTGGCGCTTCTTCGGCGCCACGCCGGTCTCCTGGCTCTCGGACGCCTCGGTCGAGTCGATCATCCTGATCGTCTCGTGGCAGTGGCTGCCCTTCGCCACGCTCATTCTTCTGACCGCGATCCAGTCTCTCGACAGCGAACAGCTGGAGGCCGCCGAAATGGACGGCGCGCCGGTCCTGTCGCGGTTCTTCTACATCGTACTGCCGCATCTGGGCCGCGCGATCACCATCGTGATCCTGATCCAGACGATCTTCCTGCTGTCGATTTTCGCCGAGATCTTCGTGACCACCGGCGGCTCGTTCGGCACCCGGACGCTCACCTACCTGATCTTCCAGCGGGTGGTGGACAGCCAGAATATCGGGCTCGGATCGGCCGGCGGCGTTTACGCCATCATCCTCGCCAACATCGTTGCCATCTTCCTGATGCGCATCGTCGGCAAGAACCTGGACCGCTGAGGGAGGCGATCATGGCACGCGCAGTCACAACCCGCCGCAAGATCGTCACCACCGTGGTCGCCTGGGCGGTCGGGCTTCTGATCTTCTTCCCGATCTACTGGACCATCCTCACGAGCTTCAAGACCGAGGCTCAGGCCGTCGCCAACCCGCCGCTCTTCTTCGGCTTCGACTTCACGCTCGAGAACTACGCCATCGTGCAGGAGCGTTCGGATTACATGCGCTACCTGTGGAACTCGGTCATCATCGCCGGCGGATCGACGATCCTCGGCATCCTGATCGCGGTCCCGGCGGCCTGGTCGATGGCCTTCGTGCCGTCGAAGCGGACCAAGGATATCCTGCTCTGGATGCTTTCGACGAAGATGCTGCCCGCGGTCGGCGTGCTCTACCCGATCTCGCTTCTGTTCGTGCAGTTCGATCTTCTCGACACGCGCGGCGGCCTGATCGTGGTCCTGATGCTGATCAACTTGCCGATCATCGTCTGGATGCTTTACACCTACTTCCGCGAGATCCCGGGCGAGATCCTCGAGGCCGCGCGGATGGACGGGGCGGGGCTCAGGGCCGAGATCCTGTATGTCCTGACGCCGATGGCGATCCCCGGTATCGCATCCACGATCCTGCTGAACGTGATCCTGGCCTGGAACGAGGCGTTCTGGACGCTGAACCTCACCGCGGTCAACGCTGCGCCGCTGACGGCGTTCATCGCCAGCTATTCCAGCCCCGAGGGACTGTTCTATGCAAAGCTCAGCGCGGCCTCGACCATGGCCATCGCGCCGATCCTCGTCATGGGCTGGTTCAGCCAGAAACAACTCGTCCGCGGCCTGACCTTCGGCGCGGTGAAATAAGGCCCCAACGCAGAGACGCGACAGGGCAGCATAGGGAGAACGGGCATGGGACGCATCACGCTCGACAAGGTGACGAAGGCGTTCGGCGAGGTGGAGGTGATCCCGCCCCTCGACCTGACGATCGAGGACGGCGAATTCGTGGTCTTCGTCGGCCCCTCGGGCTGCGGCAAGTCCACGCTCCTGCGGCTGATCGCGGGTCTCGAGGACGTCACCGGCGGCCAGATCCGCATCGACGGCAAGGACGCCACTGCGGTGCCGCCCGCCAAGCGGGGCCTGGCGATGGTGTTCCAGTCCTACGCACTCTATCCGCACATGTCGGTGCGCAAGAACATCGCCTTCCCGCTGCGCATGGCCGGGCTTGACAAGGCCGAGCAGGACCGCCGCGTGAAGAACGCCGCCGATGTGCTGAACCTGACCGACTACCTCGACCGGCGTCCGGGCCAGCTCTCGGGCGGCCAGCGCCAGCGCGTCGCGATCGGCCGGGCCATCGTGCGCGAACCGGCCGCGTTCCTCTTTGACGAGCCGCTGTCGAACCTCGACGCGGCGTTGCGGGTCGGGATGCGGCTGGAGATCTCCGAGCTGCACGAGCGGCTCAAGACCACGATGATCTACGTCACCCACGACCAGGTCGAAGCCATGACCATGGCCGACAAGATCGTCGTCCTGCGCGCCGGGCATATCGAACAGGTCGGCTCGCCGCTGGAGCTTTACCGCGAACCGCGCAACCTCTTCGTCGCGGGCTTCATCGGCAGCCCACGGATGAACCTGATCGACGGCGAGGAAGCGCGGAAGCGCGACGCCGCCACGATCGGCGTGCGGCCCGAGCACATCACCCCGTCGCCCGACACCGGCACCTGGAAGGGGCGGGTCGGCGTCGCGGAGCATCTTGGCTCGGACACCTTCTTCCACGTCCATATCGACGGCCGGTCGGAACCGGTGACTGTGCGCGCGGGCGGTGAAGTCGCCATGCATCACGGCGACACGATCTATCTCACGCCGGACGAGGAGCGCATCCATCGCTTCGACGGAAAGGGTCTGCGGATCGCATGAAACGACTGGACGGCAAGACGGCGCTCATTACCGGCGCGGCGCGGGGCATCGGACTCGCCTTCGCCGAAGCCTACCGGCGTGAGGGCGCGGAAGTTGCTATCGCAGATATAGATATAAACCGGGCAAAGGTATCTGCGTCTTCGATAGGTGCCGTCCCGATCGAACTCGACGTGACGAAACAGGAGAGCATCGAGGCGGGCGTCGCGGAGACGGTCGGAAAGTTCGGGCATATCGACATCCTGGTGAACAACGCAGCGATCTTCACCGCTGCGCCCATCGTCGAGATTGATCGCAGGGACTACGACCGCTGCTTTTCCGTCAACGTCGCCGGCACGCTGTTCACCATGCAGGCCGTCGCGCGGCACATGATCGACAGGGGCATCCGCGGCCGGATCATCAACATGGCCAGCCAGGCGGGCCGGCGGGGCGAGCCGCTCGTCGCCGTCTACTGCGCCACGAAGGCCGCGGTCATCAGCCTGACCCAGTCCGCGGCGCTGAACCTGATCCCGCACGGGATCCGCGTGAACGCGATCGCACCCGGCGTGGTCGACGGCGAGCACTGGGACGGGGTCGACGCCTTCTTCGCGAAATACGAGAACAAGGCGCCGGGTCAGAAGAAGAAGGAAGTGGGCGCGTCCGTTCCCTACGGACGGATGGGCGTGGCCGAGGACCTGACGGGCATGGCGGTCTTTCTCGCCTCGGACGAGGCCGAGTATATCGTCGCCCAATGCTACAACGTCGATGGCGGACAATGGATGAGCTGACGAAGAACGACGGGCCGGTGCCGCTCCGGAACGACACGCTCGGGCTGCTCCCGGCCGAGATCGCGCGTCCGCGCTATGACCGCACCGCGCTGACGCCGGGGATCGTGCATATCGGCCTGGGGAATTTCCATCGCGCCCACCAGGCCTGGTATCTCCACCGGCTGATGCAGGAGGGGCGCGCGCTCGACTGGGCCATCATCGGCGCCGGAGTTCGGCCCTACGACGCGGCCATGCGCGACCGGCTGAAGGCGCAGGACTGCCTGACGACGCTGATCGAGCTGTCGCCCGACAGCCGCTCGGCCGAGGTTACCGGCGCAATGATCGACTATCTCCCGGTCGAGGAGGGGCACGGTCCGCTGATCCGCGCCATGGCCGACCCGGCGATCCGGATCGTGGCGATGACGGTGACAGAGGGCGGCTACTATATCGACCCGGCGACCGGCGGGCTCGATGCCGCGCATCCCGACATCGCCCACGATGCCGCGCATCCGGACACGCCCCGGACGGCATTCGGCGCCATGGTCGCTGCGCTGCGCATGCGCCGTGAGGCCGGGCACGGCCCGTTCACCGGCCTCAGTTGCGACAACCTGCGGGGCAACGGCGTGATCCTGCGCCAGACGGTCGCCGGGCTTGCCGCGTTGACCGATCCCGAGCTTGCCTCGTGGATCGAGACCGAGTGCAGCTTCCCCAATTCCATGGTCGACTGCATCGTCCCCGCCACCGGCCCGGCCGAGCTGGCGCTGGTCCGCGAGATGGGGATCGCCGACGCGGCGCCGGTCACGCACGAGAACTTCCGGCAATGGGTGATCGAGGACGATTTCTGCGCCGGCCGCCCGGACTGGGACGGCGCGGGCGCGACCTTCACCGACGACGTGCACAGCTACGAGATGATGAAGATCCGCATTCTGAACGGCGGCCACCAGGTGCTGGCGAATGCGGGTGAGCTTCTGTCGGTCGCGACCATCGCCGACTGCATGGCCCATTCCGGGATCGCCGGCCTGTTCCGCAAGGTCCAGACCGAGGAGATCGTGCCGCATGTCGATGCGGTGCCGGGCCGCACGCCGGCAGAGTACCTGTCGCTGATCGAAGGCCGGTTCTCGAACCCCGCGATCCGCGACACCACGCGGCGCGTGGCCTTCGACGGCTCGTCCCGGCACACGGGGTTCATCCTGCCGATCCTGCGCGACGCGCTCGCGGCCGGCGGTCCGGTGGACGGGCTGGCGCTGGTCGAAGCGCTCTGGGCGCGGATGTGTCTCGGCACGCGGGAGGACGGGACGGCAATCGAGCCCAACGATCCGAACTGGGACAGCCTGAGCGCCGCCGCGCTCGCCGCGCGGGACCGGCCCGAGGCGTGGCTGGAGCAATCCGAGATCTACGGCGACCTCGCGGGCGAGCCGCGCTTTGCCGATGCGTTCCGGACCTGGTCCGGGATCATTCGCGCGCGGGGCACCGCCGCCGCCCTGGCCGACTACGCGGGCGAGTGAGTGCGGGCTAGCCCGTCCGGAACAGCCGGAATTCCGAGTGCTGCCGGTAGACCTCTCCGGGGCGGAGCAGGATCGACGGCGCGGCCGGGTTGTTCGGCGCGTCCGGCCAGTCCTGCGGCTCGAGCGCAAGGGCGGAATAGGCGCCATAAGGCTGGCCGCCCAACCCGGCGGTCGTTCCGGTGTCGATCCGCGCGGCATCGTAGACCTGCAGGGCCGGTGCGTCGGTGGTCAGGTCAAGCCCGACACGTTCGCCCATCAGCCGCAGCGCGGGCTGGTCGCCGGTCAGGCAGAACGAGATGTCGATCGGCGCAGCATCCGCTTCAACGACGGGCCGCATCTGCCTGAAATCATAGCGGGTTCCGGCGACGGGGATGTCTCCGGTCGGGATCAGCGCGGCATCGACCGCCAGGTAACGATCGGCCGCGATCTGCATCCGCTGGCCGCGGATGTCCGGCCCGCCGTCGAGGCTCCAGTAGCCGTGATGGGCGAGGTTGCAGAAGGTGGGCGCGTCGGTGAGCGCTTCGAGCGTGATTGAGAGCACCCCGTCGCCTGGCAGCGCGAATGTAGCGCGGATGTCGAGATTGCCGGGGAAGCCGGCCTGTCCGTCGGGCAGGCGAAGCGCCATCGTGCAGGTCGAGGCATCATGCGCCTCGATCCGCCAGACCCGCGCCGACGCGCCGTCGGATCCGCCGTGAAGCGTGGTCTGCCCGTTCTCGTTCCGGTCGAGATCCAGTATCTTTCCGTCGAGCGGCGCGCGGCCCCCTGCGATCCGGTTCGCGACGCGCCCGACGATGGCGCCGAAATAGTGCATCGGCCCGAAATAGGCGGCCGGATCGTCGCTGCCGAGGACGAGCGGGTGGTCGATCCCGTCCAGCCGGACGTCCTGCACCGTGGCCCCGTAAGTCAGTAGCGCGACACGCAGCCCGCCGCCCTCCAGCACCAGGCGGGCGATCGGCTCTCCCGTGGGCGCCTGACCGATTTCCGTGACCCCGCTCATGCCCAGAGCCCGATCACGGCGCGCAGATGGTCGAGCTCGGCCGGTTTCCGAAGCCGCGCGATGTCGGGGAACCGGCGCATCAGTTCCGGGTCGAGCGGGCTGCCGGAGAAGAAGATGAACGGGATCCCGGCTTCGGTCAGACGTTCGGCCGTCGGCGCGGAACTTTCCGACCCGAGCAGCACGTCGAGGATAACGCCGTCCGGCCGTTCTTCCGACAGGACCTGCGCCGCGGTGTCGTTGTTCATCGCCACGAGAATCCGCGAGACGCCGAGCGAGCGCAGCGCCTCGCTCAGCCGGCCGGCCAGAAGCGCGTTGTCCTCGACCAGGAGAATGGTGGATGGCATGGGGTCCGCGGGCTGCTCACCCGGGCCGCCGGTCGCGCCGCCGGGGGGCGAGCGAAACGGCGCCGCGGGGTCCGCGAAGCGTCTGTCGGTCAAGCGGGCGCTCCAGTGACTTGGGCAGGGCTGACTCTAGGTGCCGCCGAGCGGATTGCAACGGGGGCCGCGGGGCTGTCCCCCCTTGCGCCGGATCGATATCCTGCGATGGTCCGGTGCCAAGGGGCAGGGCGCCCCGGCGCGCCCTGGAACTTGCGAAAGGACGGCCATGCCCGACGATTTCATCGCCCACCTGACCCGCGAACTGGACGGCCTGCGCGACGCCGGGCTTTACAAGACCGAACGCGTGATCACGTCCAAACAGGCCGGCACCGTGGCGCTCGGATCGGGGCGCGAGGTCATCAATCTCTGTGCGAACAACTATCTCGGCCTGTCCGACAATCTCGAACTGATCGAGGCCGGGCGCGCCGCGCTCGACCGCTACGGATACGGTATGTCGTCGGTCCGCTTCATCTGCGGCACGCAGGAGGAGCACAAGGAGCTCGAAGCGCGGATATCGGCCTTTCTGGGCATGGAGGACACGATCCTCTATTCCAGCTGCTTCGACGCAAATACGGGCCTGTTCGAGACGCTTCTGGGCGAGGAGGACGCGATCATCTCGGACGCGCTCAACCACGCCTCGATCATCGACGGGGTGCGGCTGTGCAAGGCGAAGCGCCTGCGCTACGCGAATTCCGACATGGCCGATCTCGAGGCGCAGCTGCAGGCGGCGCAGGATTGCCGGTTCAGGCTGATCGCGACGGATGGCGTGTTCTCGATGGACGGCTATATCGCGAAGCTGCCCGAGATCTGCGACCTGGCCGAAAAGTACGGCGCGATGGTCATGGTCGATGACAGCCATGCGGTCGGCTTCATGGGCGCGACCGGGCGGGGCACACCGGAACATTGCGGCGTGATGGACCGGGTCGACATCATCACCGGAACTCTCGGCAAGGCGCTCGGCGGCGCGTCCGGCGGCTACACCTCCGGCAAGGCCGAGGTGATCGACTGGCTGCGGCAGCGGTCGCGGCCCTATCTCTTTTCGAACACGCTGGCCCCGGTGATCGCCGCGACCTCGCTGAAGGTCCTCGACATGCTGGAGGCTTCGACCGAACGGCGCGACCGGCTGATGGAGAATGCCGCGCATTTCCGGATGCGGATGGGGCAGGCGGGCTTCGACCTGCTGCCGGGCGAGCATCCGATCATCCCGGTCATGCTGCGCGATCCGAAGAAGGCGCAGGAGATGGCGAAGCGGCTCGACGAGAAGGGCGTCTATGTCGCGCCGTTCAGCTTCCCCGTCGTGCCGAAAGGGCAGGACCGCATCCGCACCCAGATGTCGGCCGGGCACAGCCGCGACGAGCTCGACACTGCCATCGACGCCTTCATCGCCGTGGGCCGGGACATGGGAGTGATCTGACATGCGGAACGACATGCGCGCGCTGGTGAAGTCCCGTCCCGAGCCGGGCCTCTGGATGGAGCGTGTGCCGGTGCCGGAGCCGGGGCCGTCGGACGTGCTGATCAAGGTGAAGAAATCCGCGATCTGCGGCACGGACGTCCATATCTGGAAATGGGACGAGTGGTCGGCGAAGACCGTGCCGGTGCCGATGGTCGTCGGCCATGAATTCTGCGGCGAGATCGTCGATTGCGGGGCCGCGGCGGTGAAATACCGGATCGGCCAGCGCGTCGCCGGCGAGGGGCATATCGTCTGCGGTGTCTGCCGGAACTGCCGCGCGGGCCGCGGGCAGCTTTGCCGGAACACCAAGGGCGTCGGCGTGAACCGCCCGGGCAGCTTCGCCGAACACCTCGTCCTGCCGGAATCGAACGTCGTGCCGATCCCTGACGACATCCCCGACGAGATCGCTGCAATCTTCGACCCGCTCGGCAACGCGGTCCACACGGCGCTCAGCTTCGATCTGGTGGGCGAGGACGTTCTGGTGACGGGCGCGGGACCCATCGGGATCATGGGCGCGCTCGTCGCGCAGCGGGTCGGCGCGCGGAAGGTCGTCATCACCGACATCGCGCCCTACCGGCTGGCGCTGGCGCGGAAGCTCGGCGTGCAGAATGTCGTCGATGCGAGCAAGGAGACGCTTCAGGATGTCATGGCGCGGCTCGGCATGACCGAGGGCTTCGATGTCGGCCTCGAGATGTCGGGCGCGGCGCCGGCCATGCGCGACATGATCGACGTGATGAACAACGGCGGGAAGATCGCGCTTCTGGGCATCGCGCCGACGGCCTTCGCCGTCGACTGGAACAAGATCATCTTCAAGATGCTGCACGTGAAGGGCATCTACGGCCGCGAGATGTACGAGACCTGGTACAAGATGATCGCGCTCGTGCAGTCGGGGCTGGACCTGACCGATCTCATAACCCACCGCATTTCTATCGACGAGTTCGAGGATGGCTTCGCCGCGATGATCTCGGGCGAGGCCGGCAAGGTGGTGATGGACTGGACCTGACGCCGCTCAGGCCGTCTGGTCCTCGGTCAGCCCGAGTTCCTCGATCATCGCCGCGCGCATCAGGAATTTCTGCGGCTTGCCGGTGACGGTCATCGGCAGCTCGTCCCGGAATCGCACGACGGCCGGGATCTTGTAGTGCGCGATCCGGTCGCGGCAGTAGTCGCGGATGTCCTCCTCGGTCGGCGCTGCGCCGGGGCGCGGCACGATCCAGGCCGCGACGATCTCGCCCATCCTGGGGTCCGGCACGCCGAAGACCTGCACCGTGCTGACATCCGGGTGGGTGTAGAGGAACTCCTCGATCTCGCGCGGATAGACGTTCTCGCCGCCGCGCACGATCATGTCCTTCACCCGGCCGGTGATGTTGCAATAGCCCTCGGCATCCAGACGGGCGAGATCGCCGGTATGCATCCAGCCCTCCGCGTCGATGGCCTGCGCGGTCTGTTCGGGCTCGTCCCAGTACCCTTTCATCACGGAATAGCCGCGGGTCAGAAGCTCGCCCTGATCCCCGACCGGCACCGGATTTCCGGCCTCGTCGACGATCTTGACCTCCAGGTGCGGCTGGATGCGCCCGACCGAGCCCACGCGCTTGTCGAGCGGGGTGTCGAGGTCGGACTGGAAGGACACCGGCGAGGTCTCGGTCATGCCGTAGGCGATGGTCACGCCGGTCATGTGCATGTCGCGCTGGACACGTTTCATGATCTCGACCGGGCAGGGCGCGCCGGCCATGATGCCGGTCCGCAGCGAGGACAGATCGAAGGACCCGAAATCCGGGTGTTCGAGCATCGCGACGAACATGGTTGGCACCGAATAGAGCGCGGTGCAGCGTTCCGCCGCGACGGCCTCGAGCGTGGCCAGCGGGTCGAACCCCTCGCCCGGGATCACCATCGTGGCCCCCTTCGTCGCGCAGCCGAGCGTGCCCATGACCATGCCGAAGCAGTGGTAGAACGGGACCGGGATGCAGAGGCTGTCGGTCTCGGTGAAGGCCATCGCGTGGGTGACGAAGTTCGCGTTGTTGACGATGTTGCGATGGGTCAGCGTCGCGCCCTTGGGCCGGCCGGTGGTGCCCGAGGTGAACTGGATGTTGATCGCGTCGTCGGGATGAAGCGGGATCGCGTCGAGGCGCGCCGGATCGGCCGGTGCCGCGGCGACCTCATCGAAGCGGCGGCATCCGGGATGGTTCTCCGCCCCGCAGGTCAGAACCAGCCGCAGATCCGGCAGCGCGTCCGACCGCAACATGCCCGGCGTTGCCGACGGCAGTTCGGGCGCGATCTCGGCCAGCATCGCGATGTAGTCCGAAGTCTTGAACCGCTCCGCCGTGACGAGCGCCCGGCAGCCGGTCTTCTTCAGCGCATAGGCCAGTTCGAACGGGCGGTAGGCGGGGTTGATGTTGACGAGGATCAGGCCCGCGCGCGCCGACGCGAATTGCGTCAGCAGCCATTCCGGCCGGTTCGGCGCCCAGATCCCGACCCGGTCGCCGGGGGCCAGACCGCTGTCGAGCAGCCCGGTGGCCAGCCGGTCGACGCGCCCGGCGAAGTCGCGCCACGTCCAGCGGTCGCCGGTGGCGCGGAAGATCGCGGCCGGGCGGTCGCCGTGGCGCGCGACCGTGGCGGCCAGGAGTTCGGGGATGGTCGCGTCGATCAGGGCGGGCGCATCCGCGCCGCGGACCTGCGACAGGCCGCCCGCGGGCGCGATCCCGGTCTCGGCTCGGCTGTCCGGCATCATTGTCCTCCTCCGTCAGCGATCCTGCGCCGGGTCGTGTGGCATGGCAAGCGCGCCGGCCGACCGTGCGCTCCCAACTCCTTCACCGGACGTTAGGAATTGGCGCGTATCCCTGTGGCTGGAGTTCGGCCGACGTCGCGGGTCGGGCGGGGGCTGCCGATACCGCGCCAGAGCCGGACAGGATCCACGCGACCCAGAGACACGAGGCACAGGTCCATGCAAACCACAGCTCTACAGATCAACACGCCACTGCCGGCCGAAATGACCGCGCGGCAGATGAACCTGCTCATCCTCGACGACAACGAGATCGACCGACAGCGCCTGAAGCGGATCAGCGAAAAGGCGGGTCTTCGCTTCACCTGTTTCGAGGCGCACGACCTCGAGAGTTTCCGCGCGCAGCTCGATGCGCACCCGATGGATCTCGTCTTCCTCGACTACCAGCTCGAGGTCGATAACGGGCTTGATGCGCTGCGGATGCTTGTCACGCACGAAAAGCAGGCGCAGGCTTTGCCGATCATGATCACCAGCATCGCCCGCCACGATGTCGCGGTCGCCGCGATGCGCGGGGGCTGCGCCGATTTCGTGACGAAGGAAGAACTCGGGATCGAACAGATCCAGCGCACCGTGGCAGGCGCGATCGAGCGGCGCATCATCGTCACCTCGATGAACAACGCACATGTCGCGCAGGATGCCATGCGCTCCTCGTTGGCGCGCATCGCCCGGACCAGCGGATCGGATGTCGCCCGGCTTCTCATCACAACGATACGCAAGCTGCGCGGCCTGCGGGGGGCTGGTGCGCTCGACCCGTCGATGACCGACAGTCTCGACAGCCTCGAGGCGACGTGTTCCGACTTGCACGGCCTGCTGAGCGAGGTCGACGGGATCGTACGCCCGACGCCGGATGGCGATGCAGGGCGGCGCGGCTGACAGCCGGCCGCCTGGCGTTTCCTCAGGCGGCCCCGGCGGGGTGAAAGGACGGAGATTGCGACCCGATGATGCCGAACGACGTACCGGATCCGGACCTGCCGGACATCCTGCTGGTCGACGATGATCTGGCCGAGGCGAAGGCCGTTCGCCAGGCTCTGACCGCCGCAGGCATCACGCATCCGGTGCTGCACCTGCTCCGGCCCGAAGATGCGCTGCGCCTCCTGCGGCTCGACCCCGGCCTCGCGCCGGACCGCGTGCTCCTCATCCTTGCCGCTCGCGTGGCGCGCCGCGACGGGGACCGCCTCATGGCCGCGCTTGCCGGAAACCCGCGCCTTGCCTGCGTCCCGGTCCACATCCTTACCGGGCCGGAGGACTCTGGCGCTGCGGTCTGCCCGGACGGCGCGGGCAGGCTGCGTCTCGATCGCGTGGGCGAGGATCTGCGCGCCGTGTTGCCCGGCCTGCAGGCTCGACCAAGGGCGGACGAGGCGGCGCTGCCCGTGGCCTAAGTTGCAGGCATTGGGGCAGTGAGCACGGGACGTGACGCCCGCTCTCCGCCTCAGGGGAACAGCGCGTCGACCAGTTTCGCGGTCGCTTCGGGCGTCATGGGCACCGGGTTTCCGCCGGTCGAGGGATCGGCCAGCGCCCCCGCGACGATCGCGGCCTTGTCCGGGGCGGTCACGCCCATCGCGGTGAGGTTGTCGGGTATGCCGATCCGCGCCGAAAGATCAGCCACCGCCGCCGCGAAGCCGTCGAAGCCGCCCGCAATGCCGAGATAGGCGGCGGCGCGGGCGATCTTCTCCTCGATTGCCGGCCGGTTGAAGGCGAGCACGGGCTGCAGGACGACCGCGTTGGTCGTGCCGTGATGGGTTCCGTAGAGCGCCCCGATCGGGTGGCTCAGCGCGTGAATCGCCCCGAGCCCCTTCTGGAACGCGACCGCGCCCATCATGGCGGCGGCCATCATCTGCGCCCGGGCATCCAGGTCCTGCGGGGTCTCGACGGCGCGTGGCAGGTTTTCGAACACCAGCCGCATCCCTTCGAGCGCGATGCCCGCGCTCATCGGGTGGAAATGCGGACTGGAATAGGCCTCGAGGCAATGCGCGAAGGCGTCCATCCCGGTGCCGGCGGTGATTGCGCGGGGCAGGTCGACGGTAAGCGCCGGGTCGCCGATGACGATCCGGGGCAGCATCTTCGGATGGAAGATGATCTTCTTCGAATGGGTGGCGGCGTCGGTCAGAACGCCCGCGCGCCCGACTTCGGACCCGGTCCCGGCGGTTGTCGGCACGGCTACGACTGGCGCGATGCCGTTCGGATCGGCGCGGGTCCAGTTGTCGCCGACATCCTCGAAGTCCCAGACGGGGCGCGTCTGGCCGGACATGAAGGCAACGAGCTTGCCGAGATCGAGGCCCGAGCCGCCGCCGAAAGCCACGACGCCGTCATGACCGCCCGCGCGATAGGCGTCCAGACCGGCAACGAGGTTCTCGCCCGTCGGGTTCGCGTCCACGCCGTCGAACAGCGCCGCACCGAGCCCGGCCCGGTCGAGGAGGTCGAGCGCGTCCGTGGTGATCGGAAGACCCGACAGCCCGCGATCCGTCACGAGGAGCGGCCGCGTCATGCCGGCCGCGATGCAGGCCTCGGCCAGTTCCGAAATACGGCCCGCGCCGAAGCGCACCTCGGTCGGGTAGGACCAGGTGGCGACCGGGGTCATGCCCGCTCGAACCCGCGCGCGATCTCCCAGTCGGTCACGGCGCGGTCGAACTCTTCCTGCTCCCATTCGGCCGCACGGGTGTAGTGCGCGATCACGTCCTCACCCATCGCGGCCTTCAGCATCGCGGAATTCCGCATCGCCTCGGTCGCCTTGCGAAGCGTGCGCGGAATGTCCTCGGCCGCCTTGCCGGCGCGGTAGACGTTGCCGTCATAGGGCTCCTCAAGCTCCAGCTTCTGCTCGATCCCGGCGAGACCGGCGGCAAGCTGTGCGGCCAGGGCCAGATACGGGTTCAGGTCCGCCCCCGCGATCCGGCATTCGATCCGGACCGCCTTCGTGTTCTCGCCCACGAGCCGGAACGCGGCGGTGCGGTTGTCGACCGACCAGACCGCTTTCGTCGGCGCGAAGGTGCCGCGGGCGAAGCGTTTGTAGCTGTTCACGTAGGGGGCGAGGAACCAGGTGATGTCCGAGGCGTATTCGATCAGCCCGGCGATGTAGTGCCGCAGCAGGTCCGACATGCCGTATTCGCCCGCCGGGTCGTGGAAGACGTTCTTGCCGTCCTTCCAGAGCGACTGGTGCACATGCGACGACGACCCGACCCGGTCGGTGGACCATTTGGCGAGGAAGGTCGCGGCATGGCCGTTCATCCAGGCGATTTCCTTGACCGCGTGCTTGGCGAGCACGTGGTTGTCGGCGCATTCGAGCGCCTCGGCGTAGCGGATGTTGATCTCGACCTGACCGGCCTCGGCCTCGCCCTTGGTGCTCTCGACCGGCACGCCCATCGCCCGCAGGTGGTTGCGGATCGGGCGCATGATCCCTTCTTCCTTCGTGGTCTGGAAGATGTGGTAATCCTCGTTGTAGCTGCCGAAGGGTTCGAGGTCGCGGTAGCCGCCGTCGCGCAGCGCCTCGAAGCTCTTCCGGAACAGGAACAGCTCCATCTCGGCCGCCATGACCGGCGTGAAGCCCATCTTCTTGCAGCGTTCGATCTGCTGCTTGAGGATCTGGCGCGGCGCCATCGGAACGGGCTTGCCGGTCTCCGGGTCGATGATGTCGCACAGGACGATTGCCGTCGCCTCGAGCCACGGCACGGGACGGATCGTCGACAGGTCGGGGTGCAGGGCGTAGTCGCCGTAGCCCTTTTCCCACGAGGTGTTCGCGTAGCCCGGCGGCGTCGCCATTTCGAGATCGGTCGCCACCAGGTAGGCGCAGCAATGCGTCTCTTCATAGCCGTGTTCGACGAAGTGCCCGGCCGCGAAGCGCTTGCCCATGATCCGGCCTTGCATGTCGATCGTCGTGACTAGAACGGTGTCGATCCGCCCCTCCGCCACCGCGGCCTTCAGTTCTTCGAACGTCATCGCTGTCCCCTTGCGCGTGATCCCTGTCCCTTAGCCTAAGGGCGCCGGGCGGTAAATCGGGCTCGGGTCCGGGCCGTGACGTCGCCATTGCCAGCCGCCCCCGCCGGGTGATTAGCTTTCGCCCGGACAAGAGGAGGAGAAGCCGATGCAGGAGGCAGTCATTCTTTCGGGCACCCGGACGG
Source organism: Rhodobacterales bacterium HKCCE3408 (assembly GCA_015689705.1). Classification (GTDB taxonomy): domain Bacteria; phylum Pseudomonadota; class Alphaproteobacteria; order Rhodobacterales; family Rhodobacteraceae; genus HKCCE3408. The sequence continues at coordinate 10,796 of WVSN01000008.1, read as the reverse complement.
CGGTCGGCCGCTATGGCGGGTCGCTGAAGGACACCGCGCCCGAGACGCTCGGCGGTCTCGTCATCGCCGAGGCGATCCGGCGCGCGGGCGTCGAGGCCGGCGCGGTGCAGGCGGCCGTCATGGGCAACGTCATCCGCACGCGGGCCGAGGACGCCTACCTCGCCCGGATGTGCGCCATGGCCGGCGGCATGCCGAAGGAGGCGCATGCGGTTACCGTCAACCGGCTGTGCGGCTCGGGTCTCGAGGCGATCGTGAATGCCACGCAGCAGATCCAGACCGGTGAGACCGACCTGGCTGTCGCGGGTGGCGTCGAGAGCATGAGCCGGGCGACCCATTCCAGCAACGTGCCGCGCTTCGGTGCGCGGATGGGGCCGATCACGCTCGAGGACGACATGCTGGCCGCGCTGCACGATCCGTTCGGGGCCGGGCATATGGGCGTAACGGCCGAGAACCTGGCGGAGAAGTTCCAGATCACGCGCGAAAAGCAGGACGCCTTCGCCGCCGAGAGCCACCGGCGCGCCGCGGCTGCCATCGCCGAGGGACGGTTTCGCGACCAGATCCTGCCGGTCGAGCTGAAGAGCCGGAAGGGCACGATCACTTTCGACACCGACGAACATGTCAGGTCGGACGTGACGGCCGAGAACCTCGCCGAGCTGCGGCCGGCCTTCAAGAAGGAGAACGGGACGGTCACGGCGGGCAACGCCTCGGGCATCAATGACGGCGCGGCTGCGGTCGTCGTCGCCTCGTCGGACTGGGCCGAGGCACAGGGCCGCACGCCACTGGCGCGCATCGTCTCCTACGCCCGCGCCGGGGTGGAGCCGTCGATCATGGGGATCGGGCCGGTGCCGGCGGTGCGCCGGGCGCTCGACCGCGCGGGGCTGAGCGTCGACGACATCGACGTGATCGAGTCGAACGAGGCTTTCGCCGCGCAGGCCTGCGCCGTCGCGCAGGAACTGGGCTTCCCGGCCGAGAAGACGAACATCAACGGCGGCGCGGTGGCGCTGGGTCACCCGGTGGGCGCGACGGGTGCGATCATCACGGTCAAGTGCCTGTACGAGCTGCAGCGGATTGGTGGCCGCTACGGGCTGATGACGCTGTGCATCGGCGGCGGGCAGGGCATCGCGATGGTGATCGAACGGCTGTGACGATACGCCGTCCGGGTCCCGGCCCGGGCGGTTCCATCCATGCAGCAAACCGTCGCATTCAACCGCGCTCCTCCGCCCTATCTCGGGAGTAACGACGTCACCGACAGCATCCGGGCGCAGGGCCACGACCGTCCCGCGACCGGATCGTTACGATGGGAGATGGAACATGCTGTTCGAAGCCACGGCTGAAACCCTTGCGCGGATCCAGTTCGCGTTCACCGTGTCGTTCCACATCATTTTCCCGGCCTTCTCGATCGGCCTGGCGAGCTATCTGGCGGTCCTGAACGGCATGTGGCTTCGGACGCGCGACGCCACCTATCTCCACCTCTTCGACTACTGGAAGAAGATCTTCGCCGTCGCCTTCGGCATGGGCGTCGTGTCGGGGATCGTGATGTCCTACCAGTTCGGCACCAACTGGTCGGTCTTCTCCGATCGCGCGGGCCCGGTGATCGGGCCTCTGATGGCCTACGAGGTGCTGTCGGCCTTCTTCCTCGAGGCCGGGTTCCTCGGCATCATGCTTTTCGGGCGCGAGCGGGTGGGCGAGAAGCTGCATTTCTTCTCGACCGTCATGGTTGCCTTCGGCACGCTCATGTCCGCGACCTGGATCCTGAGCGTGAACAGCTGGATGCAGACGCCCGCGGGCTTCAGCATCAACGAGGCCGGGCAGTTCGTGCCCGAGGACTGGTGGGCGATCGTCTTCAACCCGTCCTTCCCCTACCGCCTCGTTCACATGGTACTGGCGGCCTACCTGACGACGGCCTTCGTCGTGGGTGCGGTCGGCGCCTGGCACCTGCTGCGCGACCGGACAGACCGCGAAGCGCGGCGGATGTTCTCGATGGCGATGTGGATGGCCGTGCTCGTCACGCCGCTGCAGATCTTCGCGGGGCATGAGCACGGGCTCAACACGCTCGAACATCAGCCAGTGAAGATCATGGCGATGGAGGGCCATTACGAGAGCCATCCCGACGGGTGGGCGCCGCTTTATCTGTTTGGCATCCCGAACGATGCCGAACAGCGGCTCGACTACGCCATCGGCATTCCGGGCCTCGGCAACCTGATCTTCGAGAAGCCGCTCGATGCGCCGGTATACGGCCTCGACACCGTGCCGGACGAGGACCAGCCGCCTGTGGGCATCGTGTTCTTCGCCTTCCGCATCATGGTCGGCCTCGGCTTCCTGATGCTCGGTGTCGGCGCATGGTCGGCCTGGGCGCGGTATCGCGGCCGGCTGTACGACGCGCCGCTTCTGCACAAGGCCTGCCTGCTGATGGGGCCGTCGGGCTTCGTCGCCGTCCTCGCCGGATGGGTCACGACCGAGGTCGGACGCCAGCCGTTCACCGTCTACGGCCTGATGCGTACGTCCGAGAGCCTCGCGCCGGTGGATGCGCCCGCCGTGGCGGCCTCGCTCATCGCCTTCGTCATCGTCTATTTCTTCCTGTTCGGCGCCGGTACGCTCTACATCCTGCGCATGATGGCCAAGCGACCGGCGACGCCGAAACTGGGCCTGCGCGACGGCCCCATCCGCACCGCCGGTATCACGCCGGGCCTGACCGAACGGCCCAACCCGCAGCCGGGAGAATGATCATGGAGCTCGATCTCGCCTTCATCTGGGCCGGCCTCATCGCTTTCGCGGTCATGGCCTACGTCATCCTCGACGGGTTCGATCTCGGCATCGGCATCCTGTTCCCCTTCGCGGGCGAACACGAGGACCGCGACCTGATGATGAATTCGGTCGCGCCGGTCTGGGACGGTAACGAGACCTGGCTGATCCTCGGCGGTGGCGGGCTCTTCGCCGTGTTTCCGCTGGCCTACTCGATCGTGATGCCAGCGCTCTACATGCCAATCATCCTCATGCTGCTCGCACTCGCCTTCCGCGGGGTGTCGTTCGAGTATCGCTGGCGAACCAAGAAGGGACGCTGGATCTGGGACGCAGCCTTCTTTGGCGGCTCGCTGATCGCGACGCTGATGCAGGGGATCGCGCTTGGCGCCCTTGTGCAGGGCATCGAGATCGAGGGCCGGGCCTATGCCGGCGGCTGGTGGGACTGGCTGACCCCGTTCTCGGTTCTGACGGGGCTCGCTCTCGTCGTCGGCTACGCGCTTCTCGGGGCGTGCTGGCTGGTCTTCAAGACTTCGGGCGCGTTGCAACTGCGGATGCAGCGTTATGCCTTCGTGCTCGGTATCGCGACGCTGGCGCTGATCGGCGCGGTCAGCCTTTGGACGCCGTTCCTCGACCCGGTTTATTTCAGCCGCTGGTTCAACCTTCCGGGCGCGCTGTGGTCGGCCGTGGTGCCGGTGCTGATGCTCGGCCTCGTCGTCCTGTTCTTCCGCGGCCTCAGCCGTGGCCACGACGCGACCCCGTTCCTCGCCGCGCTCGGCTTTTTCGTGGTCAGCTTCATCGGCATCGGGATCAGCTTCTATCCGACAATCGTGCCGCATGACCTGACCATCGCCGAGGCCGCCGCGCCGGACGAAAGCCTCGCCTTCGCGCTGGTGGGTGCGGTGATCCTGATCCCGATCATCCTGGTCTACACCGCATATGCCTACTGGGTGTTCCGCGGCAAGATCGACCCGGAGGAGGGGTACCACTGATGCCCCCGAACCTGCGCCGATGGCTCTGGTTCGTCGGGCTGTGGGTGGTTTCGGTTGCCGCGCTCGGGGTGGTCGCGATGGCGATCCGGGCGGTTATCCTCTGAGCTCGCGCCAGGCGGCGAGCGTCTCGGACGGATCCGCGCCGTCGAACAGCGCGACCAGATACTGCCCGAGGCGACCGGCGATCATCGCGTGACAGCCGGACGTGCCGGGGAAGGCGAAGACGGCGATCCCGTCGGTTTCCAGCATCGAGGCCAGAGGGAAACCGGGCGCAAGCACCCGTTCCAGCATGTCGGCCGCCCAGTCGCCAAGCTCGGTGACGGCGTCCCCGTCGCCCAGGAGCACATCCATCGTCTCGTCATGGACGAAGAGCGAGGCCTGCATCCGGTCCTCGAGCGCGGCGGCGATCCGGTCGAGCGCATCGCCGGGCGCGCTGTCATCCTCGTCGGAGCCGACCCCGAGGATCGACAGAAGGGTGGTGGTCTCGATGCCGGTCTCGGTCGTATCCGCCACGCCACCGGTCCGGATCTGCACCGACGCGCAGTCCCGGCAGACCGCCATCAGTGTCGCAACGGCGTGGTCGGCATCCTCGGCTGTCAATTCGCGCCCGTCGAACAGCTCGCTTTCGCCGGGCGAGAGGCCGTCGGGTGCGGGCGCGACGAACCGGACAAGCCGCCGGCCGGCGACTTCGCATCCGACCTCGCGCCCGGTGTCGAAGACCAGCGTCATGTGGCGCGGCATCACGATGGCGTCGAGCGCGTCGAGGATGCGCGCGGCCCCGCCCTCGGGGCTGGAAAAGCTGGCCGGGCCGGAGCCGATCCGGCCGTCGGATGCGGCGCGTTTGAGCGCGCTCCGGATGCGGGATCCGTCGCTCATCCGCGCGGACCCAGAATGGCGTGCGAGGCGGCGCGCAGGTTGCCGAGATCGACCCCCGGGCCGCAGATGCACGCCAGCGCCTCGGCCGGATCGTCCGCCGAGCGGAAGAAAGCGCGCAGGCCCGTCGGCGACAGGAACAGCGCCTCGGTCGACGCAGCGCCGCGGAATTCCGTGCCGTCCGCGAACACCTCTGCCGCGACGCCGGCCAGCGCGTCGAGATATTCCTGCGGGTGGCGCAGCGCGCCCGAGGCGGCCAGCACCGTGCGCGAGCCGATATCCGCGAACAGCACGAGGTCGCACTCCGGCAGGCGCGTGCGGAACTTGCTCAGGTCGTGCGGCGTCATCGGTGGGGGTCGGGTCCAAACGTCATTGGTCCCGATGGTTTAGCGCTTTCGTCACCTCCACCACAAGGGCGGGGAGGCCTGTCGTCAGATGAGCGATCCCTCGGCGCGGTCGCGGCGACCGCGACCGGAGCGCGCCGAAACCGCGCGGGTGACGCGGCGTGGCACGACCGGCGCGCCCGAAGGGGCCGGCGCGGGCTCGGGCTCGGCCGGGGCCGAGGATGCCGGTTGGGGATCGTCCTCGTGGCGCTCGAGCGCGTCGAGATTGCTGTCGAAGCTGCTGGCCGCCACACGTTCGCGCATCGACGGTCCGGGAATGTCGACCTCGTGCCCGGCGCGGGTGCGGCGGAGCGAGGCCATGTCCCCGGCGTGATCGCCGACGGGGCCGCGCTCGATCTCATCGATGATCGACAGGAAGGCTTCGGAGAAGGCAGCCATGCCGCAGGCGCGCCAGAGATCGGCGTCATCGACCGCCTCGAGCGCCTTGAGAAGTGCGACAGGAAAGACGCCGCGGAACATGCCGGCGGTTTCCTTCCGCACCCGGTTCACGAGCCGGGCGCGATCTTCCTGGGTGCGGACCTTGTCGATCCGCGTCAGCAGCAGGACGCTGGTACCGTAGAGCCGTTCGGGCACCTCTTCCCAGATCGCCGCCTCGGTCTGGCGCCAGGCCTGCGTCGCGGGCGTGCACCAGATCGCGCCATCGGCCTGCGGCAGCAGGAGGTCCCAGATGTCCGACGTCATGTTGGGATCGGAACTGCCCGGCATGTCGATCAGGTCGCACAGGCGCAAGATATCGGTGTCGAGGAATACCTTGATATAGGCCGTGCCCTCCATCGGGACCGCGGTCAGGTCGAGGCTGTCGAGCTCCTCGGTCGATCCGTCGGTGCCGATGCGCAGGGGCGCGCCGTCGCCAAGCGCATACCAGATCGGCGGCACATGGGTCGCGGTCACGCGCACCGGCGAGGACTGCGTATCCAGCAGCGCGTTGGCGAGCGTGCTCTTGCCGGCGCTGAACTCGCCGAGCAGCGCGATCTTCGGCTTCTTGCGGTCGTCCGGGCGGTCCATGATGACGTCGTCGCTCATTCGGCGGCTCTCCGTTCTTCCATCGGGCCGAAGCGGTTCAGCGCCTCGAGCGCGGCGTTCAGACGCTCGGCGCGGGCTTCCGCGTCTTCGGCATGTTCGGCCCGCAGCGCATCGAGATCCTCGTCGGTGCGATTGGCCATCGCCATCAGGCTGTCGCGCTGTTCGGCGATGAAATCGGCCAGCGTCCGGTCGAGCTGCGTGCGGTAGGGTTCGGCGTGATCCTTGACCAGTGTCTCGAGGATCGGCGTCACCTCGGCGTCGATCAGGCCGGCGAATTCCTCGGCATAGGCCTGATAGCTGCGGCGCTTGCGCCACCAGCGCGACCACCAGCCGCCCCGGATATCGAGCGCGATCGTCTGGCCGAGCGCCACTGGCGGCGCGGCGCGCGGCACCGGCGGCGGCGCCAGATCGTAGGTCCCGTCGGGTGGCTGGAAGGCACCCAGATAGAGGGTCCGGATCTCGTAGGCCGTCTGCTCGAACACCTCGGTCGCGGCCTTGGCGCCCTTGGTCGCGAAGGCCTGGTAGCCCGACCGCAGGAGAACCCGGAGGCCGGCCGGGTCGTAGGTCCAGACCTCGTTTTCACCGTAGGATTCCAGATGCTTGACGAGCGACGAGGTAGCGCGCCCGAGGAACGTCTTGCGCGACCCCTCGAGCCGGTCGTCGAGCGCCTTCAGCGCATCGGTGAGCCTGGTGGACAGTGCGGTCTGCGCCCGTTCGGCAATCGCAGCCATCTCGCGGCCGACATCCTCGCGGTTCACCGGGGCGACATCCGCGCCGGCCATGCGGCGGGCAAGCGTGGCCTGCTCGGCCGAGAGACGCCCGGCGATGTTGCGGGCCGACCGCAGGACGCGGTCCTCGAGCTCGGCCGCTTCACCGGCCAGCACCCGGTCGGCGATGGCGCGGCAGAGAACCGGCATGCCCGACAGGCGCCACACCATGTCCTCGACCTTGGTCTCGGACAGGCCGTCCGAAATCGCCTTTTCTGCGAGGTTCAGGAGCGCTTCGGCAGAGGCGCGCCCGAGGCTCTGGTATTCGCCGCGCAGCGCGCGCGAGGCCCAGAAGGCCGATCCGAAGATGATCTGCGCGTCCTCGGGGCCGCCCTGCGCCTTCAGCGTCGCACGGATCGAGGATTCGATCTCCGGGATTTCCTCGGCCGGGTTCGACAGCTCGTCGATGCGGTTGACGAAGATCAGCACGTCGCGCGAACGGACGTTCGAGATCAGCCGGATCAGCGCCATGTCGACCGTGCTGAGCGCCTGGTGCGCCGACAGGACCACGACGCAGAGCCGCGACTGGCGGATCGCGTTCACCGTGATCTGCTCGCGGATCATGAACGTGTCGTTCACACCGGGCGTGTCGCGGATGCACATGCGCATCGGCAGCGCGCCCTGCGCGAGATACAGGTCGGCCGACTTGGTGATGTCGGCGAAGCGCCCGCGGCTCTGGTCGGCCTCGGTATCGGCTTCGAAATCGTCACCGAGGCAGACGTACCGCTCGATCAGTTCCTCGTCGACATAGCCGTATTCATGCTCCTGCCCGAGCAGGAGTTCGAACTTCTTGCCGAGACGCTGACGCGACTTCTCGCGCATGATCTCGAGCTGCTGGCGGACCTTGTCGAGTTCGCCCTCGGCGCCGGCACGTTCGGCCAGTTCACCGATCCGCCCGCCGCGGCTGACGAGGTGCTGCCACTCCTCCTCGCTGAAGAAGCGGAACTTGGCTCGGCCGCCGGTGCGTCCGCCCGGCTCCATGTGGAGCGACGTGACGACCGAGGTCCACGGGTTGATGTCCGCCGGCAGCAAGTCCGGCCGCCCGACCATCGCGTTCACAAGCGAGGTCTTGCCGGCCTTCACCTGGCCGATCATCGTGATCGACGGCTCGAAGTCGCGGATCTGGCGCCGCAGCTTGCGAATCTCGCCTTCCACGTCCGGTCCGCCCGCTTCCAGCAGATCCTCGAGCGTCATCTCGATCGTTTCCAGCCGCTCGGACACGCGGTCGAGGCTCTGGTAGGCGTCTTCGATCAACTCCGCCGGGGGCGGCGATGCGCCATCCGCCTGGGGGGTGATGCCCTCTTCGTCCATGATCGGGTCTCCGCCGGTCTGGTGGGTCTGTTCAGTCATGCCGCCAGCTCCCGCTCGAATTCGGTACGCAGCTGCAACAGGAGGCGGGCGGCGTCTTCCGCCTGCTCTTCGCCGCCTTCCATCTGCAGCAGGATCGTCGTGTCACAGGCCTCGTCGAGCACGCGGCGCAGCACGCGGGTGCGCCGGTCGTCGTCGGACCAGTCCGCGGCACGGTCGCGCAGTCCTTCGGCCGTTTCGTTGCAATGGTTCAGGATCTCGGCCGCACGGTCGTCGGCCTCACCGTCTTCGATGGCCTGCCAGTCGAGCATCTCCATCAGCGCACGGGCGCGGCGCTTGAGGTAGAGAAGCGGCTCGGACACCATGGCGATCACTTCAGCCGAAGGCCCTTCGGCCTGCGCAGGCGTCGCCGGCTTCTCGATCTCGACGACGACCGGTTCGGCCTTTTCCGGCGCGGATTTCGGCGCGGCGCGGTCCTTCGCCACAGTGTCGGCGAGATGGCCGAACCGGTGGAGGAAGAGCTGCGCGGCGTCGATATCGGCGGCATGGGCATCTTCGATATCGCTGTTCAGCCGGGTCAGCAGCCGGTCGATCACGCGGCGGTCGCGCGCAAGGCTGACCCTGACCGCGAAGACGCCGTCGAAATCCAGCCCGGCATGGCGGCCGAGCGCATCTTCGTCCTCCGGCCAGTCGGTCGCGACCAGCAGGGCGTGGTGCTTCAGCTTGTCGGGGGCGGCCGACCAGATCAGGGCCTCATCCTCGTCGAAGCGCGGGCTGCACCAGATGGCGATGTCGGTCCGGCGCGCGGCCCAGGACAGCGCGGCAAGCTGTTCGTCGGCCGTCTCGCCCGGGGCGAGGAACAGGAACGACATCCGCTCGAGCAGCGCGATCGGTGCCTCGATGCGCAGGAAGACCGGCGATTTCGCCATCAGGTCCGCGCCGGCGATGCCGTCGAGAACCAGGGTGCTGGCATCGTCGAGGGTCGCCGTGACGCGCGCCTTCTCGCCGTGTTCGATCTCCACGGTCGGCCAGCCCGCGCCCTCGGGCAGCGGGCTCGATCCCAGTAGGCCGGACAGGAGCGCCGCGGTGTCGTCCGGGTTCGGCCCGAACAGGCCGATCCGCACCGGGCGGCTCAGCTTCTCGACCAGACGGGCGCAGCTTTGCGCTTCCTTGGGCGAAATCGAGGGCGAGGCCAGAGTGGCCTCGAGCCGGCCGATCGCCTGTTTCGTATCGTGGGACAGGATCGCCATGGCTCAGCTCCTCGACCGGGCCTGGCGGACCGGCGCGATGACGCGGGCGGCGGCCTTGAAGACGGAGGTGGGCGTAATGGTCGGCGCCGTCTGGCGCGACTTGCTGCGCTTGGCGGTGGCGCGAATGACGACGAGCGAGATGTTGTCCTGCTCGGGATCGCCGACGGTCGAGATGGCCGACAGGATCGCCTCCGCGACCTCGCGGCTGTCCTTCTTGTCGGCCTTGCGCAGAATCGACGCGATGGCCTCGTCCGACAGGTACTGCACCCCGTCCGATGCGGCGAGAACCAGATCGCCCGGCAGAAGCTGGAACGGCTGGTCGGGGCAGTCGATGGCGTTGATCTTTTCGCCGATCAGGGCGGAGGTCAGGCAGTTGCGCTGCGGATGGTCGCGCGCGGCAGCCTCATCGATCAGGCCCTGGCGTGCCATCAGATCGATCTGCGGACCCATGGAATGATCTTCGTTCAGCCGCGACAGCTCTCCGTCGCGCCAGAGGTAGAGCGGCGAGTCTCCGATCGAGATCCAGTGCAGACGGTCGCCTTCGATGACCGTGGCGACAACGGTGCCACCCATGCCGCGCGTCCTGGGATGCGCCGCGACATGCGCTTCGATGCATTCATTGGCGACCTGCACGGCGTGGCGCAGAAGGCCCGGCATCTTCGACGTATCGAGACCGGGGCCCGCACCGCGCAGCGTCAGCTCCGCGAAGACCTCGGTCACGATGATCCGGCTGGCAAGATCGCCAGCGGCATGGCCACCCATCCCGTCCGACAGCACCGCGAAGCCGAGTTCGGTGCCCTGGGAGAAGGAGGTGACGAGCGCGTCCTCCTGTCTTTCCCGGGCCCCGAGCGCCAGCGCCGAGGCGACGTCGAGGTCGATGGGCAATGTCTCAGGCATTGCCATTCGCGTCATTTGCATCGCCGGCCTCACCATTCCACACAAACCCGGAGCCGCAGAACGCGACGAATTTCAGAGTCGTCTTGCCGATCCGGATCATGTCGCCGTCCGACAGCTCCTCGGTCGACAGGACCGGGTTGCCGTTGCGGCGGACGACGTTCGACTTGCCGCCATGTCCGATGAAGAACTTGTTCTGTTCCTCGTCATAGGCCACCGAGGCATGGTTCTCGCGCGAGACGCTCATGTCGCCGAAATCGAGGCTGATCGCCTGGTCGGCGTTGCGCCCGATGGTCGAGACGCCGATCGGCACGGTGAACGACGCGCCACGTCCGGGCCCGTCGATCACGACGATCCACCCGGCCGGGAACATCCCGGCGGGACCGGCGGGACTGGCGGCGGGGCCGGACAGCGGATCGGTGTCGATCTCGCCGGCGTGGAAGCCGAGGATGCGTGTCTTGGCGCGTGCGCCTGCGGCCGGCCGGGGCGGAATGTCCGACGTGGCGGACGCGGCCGGCGCCGGCTGCGGCTGCGGCGGTGCGGGGC
>WVSN01000007.1:50000-205119 GCA_015689705.1 Rhodobacterales bacterium HKCCE3408 | reverse complement strand
GATCGTTCCGATGTTCACATGCGGCTTCGAACGGTTGAACTTTTCCTTTGCCATGCCTCTGGCGCCTCGTCGTCAGGGGGCGTGATCGCCCGGGGTTTCACATCGCGCGCTCACGTACTTACCGGCTCTGGAAAAATCAAGCAGTCAGTTGGCCTCTTCGGCGGCCGGGCATGGCGTTTCCTCGGTGGGCACGCAATCGGCGACCTGCGCGGCCAGCGCATCGGCGTCGATGTCGGGTTCCTCGGCATCGGCCACGGCGGCAATGGCAGCGGCGTCTGCGGCCGCGACCTCCGGGTCGATCGAGAACCAGTCGGGGTTCTCCAGCATCCAGAGCTGGATGCGGCGGGCCGCGTTCCGCGCGAGGATCTGCATCTGCTCTTCGCGCGTGCGAACGAGACCGGAGCCGAGCACCGTGGCGCCGGACAGCCCCTCGAACACGGTGATCTGGTTCGGCTCCTCATGGAGTTTCGCGCCAAGCTCGTCGTCCCAGACATTGGCCGAGATCACGAGGATCGACTTGGGGCTGAGAACGAGCGGGATGCCCGGGGGCGCCAGCGAGTAGCCATCGACCGCGATGGCGATGTGATACAGCCGCTCGCCCTCGTATCCGCCGAAGCGGCGGTCGATCTCGGCAGTCAGGATCTCGATCCACTCTTCCTCGGTCGCACGACGCGACGGCGGAACCTGCTGCATGTTGTCCGCGACGACAATGTTATAGGCGAGCCGGAAGTCGCCCATGTTCGGCAGCTCTTCCTCGAGCGGATCGGGCGCGGGCGTGCTGCAGGCGGCCAGGACAGCCACGAGGCAAAGGGCGGCAATATTGCGCATGACTGCTCCTGTCTCTTTTGCGGATGGATAACGCAACGGGCCGACCCACGCAACGCGACGGGCGGCTCTGGAACCGGCGCGCGCGGTTGTTATCTCATGGAGCATGGAGATCCCGGTCACAGCCCCGCTGACCACCCGCGCACTCGGCGTGGTGGACAGCTATCGCACCGCGCGGCGGAACATCCTCGAGATCATTCCGGAACTGGCCCTGACCCTGCCGATGATCTCGGGGCGGACCGGGCCGCAGCGCTGGCACATGCTGATGCAGCCAGCAGGCATCCGGCACGTTCTGCTGGAAGCGGTGGGCGACTATCCGAAATCGGAGGCCACGAAATCGATCCTGCGGCCGGCGATCGGCAATTCGATGTTCATCGCCGAGGGGGCGGAGTGGCGCTGGCAGCGGCGCGCTGCCGCGCCCGCCTTTTCCCGCCGCAACGTCGAGGGGCTGGCGCCGGTCATGTCGCGCGCGGCCGAGGCGGCGGCGGCGCGGATCGCGGCCGTGCCGCGCGGCCGGGCCTTCGACGCGACATCGGAAATGGTGGCAGCGACTCTCGACGTGATCGCCGACGTGACCTTCGGCACGAGCGGCGCGATCGACCGCGACAGCGTCACCGCCTCGCTCGACGCCTATATCGACCAGGCGGCGCGGGTCAGCGTGCTGGACGTGATCGGGATGCCGGATTGGGTGCCCCGCCCGGGGCGCCGGCAGGCAGTGCGGACCCTCGAGGACATGCAGGCCTCGGCCGATGCAGCGATCGCACGGCGGGCCGAGGAAGGGCGGCGCGACCCGCCCGACCTTCTCGATCTGCTGATGGCGGCCGAGGATCCGGAAACCGGCCGGGCCATCGATGCCGAGACCCTGCGCGAGAACCTGCTGACTTTCATCGCCGCCGGCCACGAGACCACGGCGCTGACCCTGGCCTGGGCGCTTTATCTGCTGACCTTCGATCCGGAGGTGCAGGAGCGCGCAGGCGAGGAGGCTCAGGCCGCGCTCGGCGACAGGGCGGCGACAGTCGAGGATCTGCCCGCCCTGCCCTATTGCCGCCGCGTTATCGAGGAAACGCTGCGGCTTTACCCGCCGGGCGGGTTCCTATCCCGGACCGCGAAGGCGGCAGACCGCATCGCGGGAGCCGAGATCCGGCCTGGCGACACGGTGATGGTGCCGGTCTACGCGGTGCATCGGCACCGGCTGCTCTGGGAGGAGCCCGACGCGTTCCGGCCCGACCGGTTCGAGACCCGGCCGGACCGCTTCAGCTACCTGCCGTTCTCGGACGGACCGCGGATCTGCATCGGCGCGTCGCTGGCGATGCAGGAGGCCGTGATCATCCTGTCGACGATACTGGCCCGGTTCCGGTTCACGGCCGTGCGCGGGCGCAGCCCGGTCCCGGTGATGATCCTGACGCTCAGGCCCGAGGGCGGGGTCTGGCTGACGGCCGAGCCGCGCTAGCCCTTCCCCTCGCCGTCAGCGGCAGGCGCCGCCGTGCAGATCCCGCGCAGCGCCGCCCATTCCACATCCGAAAGGATCGGGGTTCCGGCGCCGATATCCGCGCGGGCGGCCGCATCGCGCGAGGCCGCGATCCGGTCGGCATGGGCCGGGTGGGTCGACAGAAGCGACGCCAGACCGTCGGGCGACGGGCCGTACTGCTGCTCCATTCGCGCGAAAAGCGAACCGAGCGCATCGGGCGAGACTCCCGCCTCGATCAGGAGCTGGTGCGAATAGGCGTCGGCATCGGCTTCGGCCGAGCGGGTATACGAGGCGTCGAGCGCCTGCCCGACCATGGCCGCAGTGGCGGTTCCGAACGTGTCGGCGAAAAGCAGACCGATCATCCCGTAGGAGCCCATGACGCGGATCTGCGCGCGGGTCGGATCGCGGTGGGCGACATGGCCGATCTCATGAGCGAGGACGGCCGCGACCTCTTCGGGGCGCTCGGCCGCGGTCAGAAGGCCGGACCAGATCGTGACCTGCCCGCCGGGCAGCGCGGTCGCGTTGACATGGGGGAGGTCGACGACCCGCAGGGTCAGCGGCACATGCAGATCGGCATTCTCGGTCAGCCGCGCGGCCATGGTGCGCAGCGCGGCATCGCCGTCGGGCGAACTGCACTGGCGCTGACGGCCGTAGGTCAGGCCGTACTGCTGCTGGCCGAGCAGGACCTCGGCCTCCTGCGGGATACGGGCGGCGGCGGTCTCGGCGAACCACGGGATCAGTCCGAACAGAAGCCCGCCGAAGCAGGCGGCGGCCAGCGTCGCCATCACGCCGAGGCGGACGAACCCGCCGCGCCGGCCCGTGAGCGGGCGAAGCGGTGCGTCGGTGTTGAGAATGGCGCGCATCGCCCCGACTTCGCGGACGATCAGCCGCGCGGGGTTCACGTCGTCCGGCGCGAAGGTCATCGCCTCTGTCGAGGCCTGGTCCGACAGGGTCCGGATCGTGGAGAGCGGCCAGCGATGCTCGGCATGGGTTTCGACGTTCTTCAGCTCGAGCGCGTCGCCGTTCACGCGGATCGATACACGCTGGCGCAGCGGGCTGACGCCATCGAAGAACTCGGCATAGGTGAGGGCGAGCTTGGAGGCGAACGCCTCGTTGCGGATTGCGGCGTCGGACATCAGAACGCGGCTCCCGTGTCGAGAGCTTCGGCGAAGCCGCCGGCATCCATGCGCCGGTCGGCGTCACGCTGGCGGATGCCGTTCAGAAGCTCGGGATTGTGGATCTCGGCCGTCTCGGCCAGATGCGCGATCAGCGGGTAGGTTATGAAGGTGTGCCAGAACACTCCGAAAACCAGCCGCAGGAGCAGAAAGGTCAGGACCGACGAGACGATGGCGACATTGACCGGCGGGTTCAGGATCATCGCCTGGATCGCCTCCTGGCTGAACCCGCCACCAAGCCAGAGCGCCCCGAAGATCAGTCCGGCCACGGCCGACTGAACGAGACCCGAGGCGATCCACGTCTTGTGGAAGCCGAAGAAGTAGATTTTCAGGATGCGGCGGGTGCGCGGGTAGAGGTCAAACTCGATCCCGTCGCCGAGCGTCTTGCCGGAAGCGAGGATGCCGATGGCGGCGACCTTGTAGTAGAACGCGCACAGCACCGAGAGCAGGATCGACAGGATCCCGGTCCACAGCGGCCACGTCTCGGTCCGGCTGGAGACGTATTCGGGGAGTTGCGGCACGCCGTTCTCCATCGTGACGATCTGCGCCAAGAAATATCCGATCAGCGCGATGCCGCCCCAGAAGGTGACGAGGAAGGGCAGAAGCGGGCCATAGAGCCGCGCGAAGCCACCGTGCTGCGTGAAACGGGCGTTACCATACCAGGTGCGGTCGGTCAGGAAGCGTTCGAGCCGGAACGTCATCAGCGGCCAGAGCAGACCGCCGGTCAGGACAGTCAGCGCCATCAGAAAGCAGGCGCGGATCGCGTAGCCGATCGCGCCCGGTTCCATTCCGAACCGGATTCCGCGCCAGTGGGTCCGGGCGAGGATGTAGCGGCGGGCCCGGTAGCGGGCGTAGAAAAAGAAGGGCGCGGTCAGAAGCGGGATGATGGCGACGATCGTCGTGAAAACGGCCGGCATCTCGTCCAGCAGGTTCACAGAGGTCATGATCGCGGAGAAATTCGTCGCCGCCAGCAGGATGGCGAGGACGATGATCGCGAACAGGAAGCCGGACAATTTCTCGAGCGGGGTGCCGGTGTATTCCATCGGCGCGCCCCCGGGGCGTACTGCCGACCAGTACCAGCGGCGCAGGCGTGTCTTGGCCCAGAACCGGTAGATGCCGGCGGTGAGAAGGGTCAGCGCACCTGTCTTCAGCGCGAGCAGGAACAGCGCGCCGCGGTCGCCTTCGAAATCCGTTCTGATAACCGACATGAAATCCCTTCAGGTAAACCGATTGTCCCGTGGAAATCCGCGCGGCGCCATGCGGCCGGCGGAGGCGCGTTTGCCCATCCATTCGGTCAGATCGGTCTCGGTCCGGGTGCGGCCGGCAGGGTCTTGCCAGCTCAGCCCGTCCTCGAGCCTGAAGGTGCGGACGTCGGACAACCCGCCGTCCTTGTATTTCTGGAGCCGGACGCCCTTGCCCCGCGTCATTTCGGGCAATTCGTCCACGGCGAAGACGAGCACCTTGCGGTTCCCGCCAACGCAGGCGACGTGAGTGTCGCCGGCATCGACCCGGCGGCAGACCCGCGCGGTAACGCCATCCTTCACGTTAAGCACCTGTTTCCCGGCGCGCGTCTGCGCCACCACTTCGGCCTCGGGGACGATGAACCCGTCCCCGGCCGACGAGGCGACCAGCAATCTGGCGTCCGGTCGGTGCACGATAAGCTCCACGATCTCGACCTCGTTGGGCATGTCCACCATCAGGCGGACCGGCTCACCCATCCCACGGCCTCCGGGCAAATTTGTGGCGGAAATCGTGTAGAACCTGCCATTGTTTCCGAAAACCAGCAGCTTGTCGGTCGTTTCGGCGTGGAAAATGAAGCGCGGGCCGTCGCCATCGCGGAATTTCTGCTCGGACGTCAGGTCGATGTGGCCCTTCATCGCGCGGATCCAGCCCATCGCAGAGCAGACCACCGTGATCGGCTCGCGCTCGATCATAGCCTCGAGCGGCACGTCCTCGATCTCGCCGGCTTCGGCGAACTGGGTCCGGCGCGCTCCGCCTTCGGCCGATTTGCCGAAGCGCTTGCGGATGTCCTTGAGTTCATCGGCGATCCGGGCCCATTGCAGCGTCTCGGTCTCAAGCAGATCCTCGAGCGCGGCGCGCTCTTCCATCAGTTCGGCCTGCTCGGTCCTGAGCGCCATCTCCTCGAGCCGGCGCAGGGCGCGGAGGCGCATGTTCAGGATCGCTTCGGCCTGGGTATCCGAGAGCTGACCGTCGCCCGGCGGCGGCGGGACATATTCAGCCTCGGAGGCGGCGCGGACGAAGGTCCGGCCCCAGTTCTCGCGCATCAGTGCGGCCTTCGGATCCTCGTCGTAACGGATGATCTCGATCACCCGGTCGAGGTTGAGGAAGGCGATCAGCAGCCCCTCGAGCACCTCGAGCCGGTGGTCGATCTTCTCCATCCGGTGACGCGAGCGGCGCAGGAGCACGTCGCGGCGGTGGTCGAGGAAGGCGCGCAGCACCTCCTTCAGCGAACAGACCTTCGGCGTCCGCCCGTCGATCAGGACGTTCATGTTGAGACTGAACCGCGTCTCGAGCTCGGAATTGCGGAACAGCATTCCCATCATGACATCGGCATCGACGGTACGCGCGCGCGGCTCCAGCACGATGCGGATGTCGTCGGCGCTTTCGTCGCGGACATCGGCGAGGATCGGGACCTTCTTCAACTGGATCAGCTCGGCGAGCTTCTCGATCAGCTTCGATTTCTGGACCTGATACGGGATTTCGGTGACGACGACCTGCCACTGGCCGCGGCCGAGATCCTCGATCTCCCATTTCGCCCGGGTGCGGAAACTGCCCCGGCCGGTGCGGTAGGTCTCGGCGATGGACTCGCGCGGCTCGACGATGACGCCGCCGGTCGGGAAATCCGGGCCCTGCACGTAGTTCAGAAGCGTGTCGTCACGCGCGTCCGGTGTCTTGATGAGGTGCAGGCACGCCTCGATCAGTTCGTCCAGATTGTGCGGCGGGATATTCGTCGCCATTCCGACGGCGATGCCGGAGGCGCCATTCGCCAGAAGGTTCGGAAAGGCCGCCGGGAGGACCTCGGGCTCCTGCAGGGTGCCGTCGTAATTATCCCGGAAATCGACCGCATCCTCGGAAAGTCCTTCCAGAAGCGCCTCAGCTGCCGCGGTCAGGCGCGCCTCGGTGTAGCGGGACGCAGCCGGGTTGTCGCCGTCGATATTGCCGAAGTTCCCCTGCCCGTCGACCAGCGGGTAACGGATGGTGAAGTCTTGCGCGAGGCGGGCCATCGCGTCGTAGATCGCGGTGTCGCCGTGCGGGTGGTAATTTCCCATCACGTCGCCCGAGATCTTCGCCGATTTCCGGAACCCGCCGTTCGAGGCGAGCCGCAGTTCACGCATGGCATAGAGGATGCGCCGGTGGACCGGCTTCAGACCGTCGCGCGCGTCCGGCAACGCGCGGTGCATGATCGTGCTGAGCGCATATTGCAGGTACCGCGACCCGATGGCGCGGCTGAGCGACTCCGCGACCTCGCGGCTTTCGTCGTCTTCGGGCCTGTCCTGCTCGCTCATTTGCGGACTGTGATACGCTGAGCGACCGGGCCGGGCAAGCGGGGATGGCGCGGAATCGCCGTTTCCGGCGCCGCTCGATCGGGGTAGAGTCCGACCCATGCTGCGATACGTCGTCATTCTCTGCGTGGCGCTCTACGTGTTCTACGTGGTCGCGCCCACCGGTCCCGGGCTCGGGCCGACGGGCGGCACAGAAGTGCCCCACCGCGCAGCGGGCGACGCCCCGCCCGAGGAGATCGTGCTCGAGACCGGTGAGACCTGGACCGTGGACCGGGTGATCCGGCCGGGCGATCCCGCCCCGGATCCGACGCGCCCCGTGGCCGCCGGGTTCGAACCCGCTCCGACCGATCCCGGCGCGGTGCAGCCGGTGGCGCGTCCCGAAGAGACGCAGCCCGCGCCCGAGACCGCCGCCATCGAGACGCCCGAGCCGGTCGACACAGCTGAGCCGCCGCCAAGTGTCGCGGCTGGGCGCCTCTACGTCACCGGGGACCGGGTCAATCTGCGTGCCGGGCCGTCGACGGCCTTCGAGGTCGTCACGGCGCTCGATCTTGGCACGCCGGTGGACGTTCTCGGGGCGGCCGAGGACAACTGGTTCGAGATCGAGGACGTGCTGAGCGGCGCACGCGGCTTCATGTCCGGCGATTTCCTGTCGCCCGAGGCGCCCTGAGATTGCGCCTGTCCGAGGGCTCGGCTAGGCCCGCCCCATGACGAAGACCGTCCTCATCACCGGCTGCTCCTCCGGGCTCGGCGAACATGCGGCGCGGGCGCTCAAGGCGCGCGGCGGCTGGCGCGTGCTGGCGACCTGCCGGAAACCCGCCGACGTCGCGCGGTTGTCGTCCGAGGGGTTCGAGAGTTTCGTCCTGGACGTCGCCGACGAGAAGAGCCGCGCGGATGGCGTGGCCGAGGCGCTTGCGCGAACCGACGGCCGGCTCGACGCGCTCTTCAACAATGCCGGTCACGGGCAGGCGGGCGCGGTCGAGGATGTCCCGGTCGAGGCGCTGCGGGCAATCTTCGAGACCAACGTCTTCGGCCTCCACGACCTGACCCGCCGCGTCCTGCCGGTCATGCGCGCCCAACGGTCGGGACGGATCGTGATGCATTCCTCGGGCCTCGGGCGGAACGCGCTGCGCTGGCGCGGCGCCTACAACGCGTCGAAATACGCGCTCGAAGGCCTGACCGACACGCTGCGGCTGGAGTTGCGGGGATCGGGCGTCCATGTCTCCACGCTGAACACGGGCCCGGTGACGTCGAAATTCCGGGAGAACTCGCTGCCGCATTTCGAACGCTGGATCGACTGGGAAAACTCGGCGCTGGCGGACGCCTACCGGCGCGAGGTCGTCCCGTTCTTCTACGCGCCGCCGAAACGATCCCTTTTTCAGCGCGAACCTGACGCCGTCACACGACGGGTCATTCACGCGCTCGAAAGCCCCAGACCGCGGGCGCGCTACCTCATCACGCCGGCGACGCATATCGCCGAGGGCCTGCGCCGGATCCTGCCGCAACGGGCGATCGACGACATCTCGGCTCGATTCTGAGCGCCAGACGCTTATGTCGGTGCGGACAAGGGAAGGAACACCATGTCACAGACCATCGTCCTGATCGCCTGCCTCGCCGTGCTGGTCGTGCTGCTGCTCGGCCTGAACGCCTTCCGGCGCGGCGGTGAATACAACCGCAACAACGCCAACAAGTTCATGCGGTGGCGGCTCGCCTTACAGGCGCTTGCAGTCATCCTCATCGTCGCGTTTGTGTGGTGGCGGCAATCGAGCGGGGGGTAGGACCATGGTCGTCCTGAACAAGATCTACACCAAGACCGGTGATCACGGCGAAACGGCGCTGGGCGACGGCAGCCGGGTCGCGAAGCATTCCTTGCGGGTCGCGTCCTACGGCACGGTGGACGAACTGAACGCAACACTCGGGCTGGCGCGCCAGCACGCAGACGGCGAGATGGACGGGATGCTGAAGCGCATCCAGAACGACCTGTTCGATCTGGGGGCGGATCTCTGCACCCCGAACATGGAGAAGGACGCCGAACGGGAATACCCGCCCCTTCGCATCGCGGCGGCGCAGGTGAAGCGGCTGGAGCGCGAGATCGACGCGATGAACGAAAAGCTCGAGCCGCTGCGCAGTTTCATCCTGCCCGGCGGCTCGGCGCTTGCCGCGCACCTGCACATCTGCCGGACCGTCTGCCGGCGGGCGGAACGCAACAGCGTCGAACTCGCCACGATGGAATCGGTGAATCCCGAGGGCGTGAAGTATCTCAACCGCCTCTCGGACTGGTTCTTCGTTGCCGGGCGGATCGCCAACAACAATGGCACGGACGACATCCTGTGGGTTCCCGGCGCGAACCGCGACTAGCGGGAGAGTTGCCGCACAGGGATTTGCGCGAGCGCAGTGCCGATGGCCTGCCCGCGTCCCGTGACGCTACGTCCGAACCACTTTGTTCGCGCCTTGTTCATTGACCGGCAACCTGTGCGGCGTATCTTGGATAACGAAGGAGGCTAGCCGATGTTGCCGCGGCGCATCCCGCAGATCTACACAAGGGCCGAGTATATCTCGGACGCCGTCGTGCATGTCTCCGGCCTGACGCTGGCACTCGTCGCCGCCCCGATCCTCGTGACACTGTCTGCCGTATGGATCGGTGACGCGCGCGCCGTGACGGCCGTCGCCGTCTATGCGGTCACCCTGATCGCCATGCTACTGTGCTCGGCGCTCTACAACATGATTCATCGCGGCGGCTGGTCCGACCGGCTCCGGCGCATCGATCAGTCGGCGATCTACTTCAAGATCGCGGGCACCTACACGCCCGTCCTGATCCTGACCGGAACCCAGGCGCACTGGTTCCTCGCGGCGATCTGGTCGGTCGCGCTCGGCGGGGCGTCGCTGATCCTGTTCGGGCCGCGCGGCCTGAAGCTTCTCGCACTCGCGCTCTATCTCGGGCTCGGATGGGCCGGCGTATTCTTCTACGGACACGCACTGGCCGGTCTGTCGACAGCCGGACTGGTGCTCCTCGCCGTGGCAGGCATCCTCTACACTGCCGGAACGCTTTTCTTCGTCTGGGAACGTTTGCCGTTCCACAACACGATCTGGCACGTGTTCGTGCTGGTCGCGACCGCGATCACCTATGCGGCGGTCCTCGTGGAACTCATACGCGCCGCCACGCCCATCGTGACGTAACGAAATTCCACGTAACGCGGCGTCGTCAGGCGATACCGCGTCGATTTTACACTGTCTTTGCATGTCCCGCGGGTCTAAATCCGGCTGAACGCCGTATTCAGGCGGCCATGAAGGGAGATGTGCGCGATGAAGGTCCTCGTACCTGTCAAACGTGTGATCGACTACAACGTGAAGGTCCGCGTGAAGGCGGACGGGTCCGGGGTCGATCTTGCCAATGTGAAGATGTCGATGAACCCGTTCGACGAGATTGCGGTCGAAGAAGCGATCCGTCTGAAGGAAGCCGGCAAGGCCGAAGAGGTCGTCGCCGTCTCGATCGGCGTGAAGCAGGCGCAGGAGACGCTGCGCACGGCGCTCGCGATGGGGGCCGACCGGGCGATCCTGGTTGTCGCCGCCGATGACGTCCATACCGACATCGAGCCGCTCGCCGTCGCCAAGATCCTCAAGGCCGTGATCGACGAAGAGGCTCCGGGCCTCGTTCTCGCCGGCAAGCAGGCGATCGACAACGACATGAACGCGACAGGCCAGATGCTGTCGGCACTGCTCGGCTGGAGCCAGGCGACGTTCGCCTCGAAGCTCGAGATCGACGGGGACCATGCAAACGTGACCCGTGAAGTCGATGGCGGCCTGCAGACGATCAAGGTCAAGATGCCCGCGATCGTGACCGTCGACCTGCGTCTGAACGAACCGCGCTACGCCTCGCTGCCGAACATCATGAAAGCGAAGAAGAAGCCGCTCGACGAGAAAACGGCGGCCGATTACGGCGTCGACGTCACGCCGCGGCTTAAGGTCGTCAAGACGGCCGAACCCGACGCGCGGAAGGCCGGCGTCATGGTCGGCTCGGTCGACGAGCTGATCGCGAAACTCAAAGACGAAGCGGGGGTGATCTGATGGCCGTTCTTCTTCTTGCCGAAGTGACCTCGGGCGAACTGTCGATGGACGCGACCGCCAAGGCGGTGACGGCGGCCAAACAGCTCGGCGACGTAACCGTCCTGTGCGCCGGCGCCCATGCCAAGGCTGCTGGTGACGAGGCCGCAACGATTGACGGCGTGTCGAAGGTGCTGGTCGCCGAAGGCGACAGCCTGGGCCACCGGCTCGCCGAGGCGACGGCCGAGCTGATCGTCTCGCTCGCCGGCGATTACAGCCACATCTGCGCGCCGGCGACGACCGACGCGAAAAACATCATGCCGCGCGTCGCCGCGCTTCTCGACGTGATGATCGTCTCCGACGCTTCCGGCGTCGTCGATGCCGACACGTTCGAGCGCCCGATCTATGCCGGGAACGCGATCCAGACGGTGAAGTCGTCGGACGCCAAGAAGGTCGTGACCTTCCGGACGTCGACCTTCGACGCCGCAGGCACCGGCGGCTCGGCTTCGGTCGAGACGATCGACGCGCCGGCGGCCTCGGGACTCAGCGAATGGGTCGAGGACAAGGTGGCCGCTTCGGACCGTCCCGAACTGACCAGCGCGGGCATCGTCGTCTCGGGCGGCCGCGGCGTCGGCTCGCAGGAGCAGTTCGAGATCATCGAGAAACTGGCCGACAAGCTTGGCGCGGCGGTCGGCGCATCGCGGGCCGCGGTCGATTCCGGCTACGCCCCCAACGACTGGCAGGTCGGTCAGACCGGCAAGGTCGTGGCGCCGGAGCTCTATATCGCCGTCGGCATCTCGGGCGCGATCCAGCACCTGGCCGGGATGAAGGACAGCAAGGTCATCGTCGCGATCAACAAGGACGAAGAGGCGCCGATCTTCCAGGTCGCCGATTACGGCCTCGTCGCCGATCTGTTCACGGCAGTGCCGGAGATGACCGAGAAACTCGGGTAAGGGGTCGGGGGCGCTCAGGCGCCCCCGAACGCTTCGGCCAGAAGGGTCGCGGCGCGGTCGTGCTGCGATGGTCCGGGCAGAACGCGGGCGGCCGTCACCTCACGCGGGCCGAAGAACATGCCGGCCGTCGGATGTTCCAGTTCGATCGCGTCGGCAGGGCACAGGCAGACGGAGGCCACGTCCGGGCGCAGCTCCTCTATCATCGGGGCGGTGACGAACAGCGGATCGGTTCCGGTGTCGAGATGAGCTGCCACCGCCGCATTCCCTGGAGCATGTGCGCCGATCCAGAGCAGGTGAACCGGTACGTCGAGGCGGGCAATCAGCATCTTCATACGCGCAAGCCAGGCGGCCTGAACTTCCTGCACCACCAGCCGAAACCGGTCGGGCGAGGTATCGGCCAGTACGGCGAGCATGTGCCGGACAAAATGGAACTCGGTGAAATCGGTGTCGCGGTAGACGGTGGCCAGCGCGGGCGACGCGCGCAGGAACCGGTCATTGCGGCGCGGATGCACGCGGTAGAAGCGGTTCGTCATCATGTGCGCGCCGGAGATCTGCAGCACGACGGCGCGCGCAGCATTCATTGCGGTGCCGATGGCCGCATCGTGCAGGAAAAGGTCGAGCCCCGCGTTCATGACGCCGAAATTCGCCACCTTGCGACCGAGCGCCACGCCGAGAAGCTGCGGGAACGGGTGGGGTACGAAACGGCCAAACGTTTCCGACCCGCCGATGCAGACGATGTCGAGTGTTTCGAAATCGACGGGCGGACCGCGAAATTCCGCCATCGACCCGGGATAGGTGACGGCGACGTAGTCGAGGGGGCCGTGCCCCGGTTGTTCCAGACTCATGCCATTTGCCCCATCGATGCCGACTCAACCCGTCGCGATGATGGCTCAAGCTGCTTGCCAAAGCGCTAAAGGGCGCATTCCGGACAAATGCCGTAGGCTTCGGGGCCTTGGCCTCGCGCGCAGGCCCGCCTAAGGTCGCCCCGAACATGTCGGAGCGGGCGCGATGGGCGAGATTAGGACAATCGGGATCGTGGGCGCGGGCCAGATGGGCAACGGGATCGCCCATGTCTGCGCGCTGGCCGGTTACGAGGTTCTTCTGAACGATGTCTCGCCGGATCAGCTGACTGCGGCGCTGTCGCTGATCGACACCAATCTCGGCCGGCAGGTTTCGCGGAACCGGATTTCGGAGGCGGACAAGGCGGCGGCGCTGAAGCGCATTTCGACCACGCTGAAGCTTTCGGATCTGGGGCAGTCCGATCTCGTGATCGAGGCTGCGACCGAACGCGAGACGGTGAAGCAGGCGATCTTCGAGGATCTTCTGCCGCACCTGAAGCCCGAGACGATCCTGACATCGAACACGTCGTCGATCTCGATAACGCGGCTCGCCAGCCGGACGGATCGGCCCGAGAAGTTTATGGGGTTCCACTTCATGAACCCGGTGCCGGTCATGCAACTCGTTGAACTGATCCGTGGGATCGCGACCGACGAGGAGACGTTTGCATCCTGCAAATCCGTGGTCGACCGCCTTGGCAAGACAGCCGCAACCGCCGAGGATTTCCCGGCCTTCATCGTCAACCGCATCCTGATGCCGATGATCAATGAGGCGGTCTACACGCTTTACGAAGGCGTGGGATCGGTCCGGTCGATCGACGAGTCGATGAAGCTTGGCGCGAACCATCCGATGGGGCCGCTGGAACTGGCGGATTTCATCGGGCTGGATACGTGCCTTGCGATTATGAACGTCCTGCATGACGGACTGGCCGACACCAAGTACCGGCCCTGCCCGCTTCTGACCAAATACGTCGAGGCCGGTTGGCTCGGTCGCAAGACCGAGCGTGGCTTCTACGACTACCGGGGCGAGGTTCCCGTTCCGACACGCTAGGCCGCGCGCGACGGGGCGGGCGCGCTGCCCCCCGTTTCGCGGAAGATGTCGAAGGGTCGGGACAGGCCGTCGGCACTTTGTTCCAGCCCCTCGCAGTTCTCGGCGACCTGGGCGGCGATGGCCGCGTTCTTCTGGGTCACCGTGTCGATCGAGTCGAGCGCGCGCTTCACCTCATCGATCGTCATGCTCTGTTCCTGCGCGGCGGAAACGGCGGTCTGGATTTCGGACGACACGGCCTCGGCGCTGTCGCGGATCTTTTCGAGCGTTTCGCGCGTCTTGCCGAACAGGTCCGAACCCTGGTCGACCGTCGCGCTGGATCCGTCGACCATGCGGCGGATGTTGTCGGTCAGTTCCGCGGCCCGCTTTGCAAGCGACGAAACCTCGGTCGCGACCACGGCGAAACCCTTGCCGGCCTCGCCGGCGCGGGCTGCTTCGACCGAAGCATTGAGCGCGAGGAGGTTCGTCTGGAAGCTGATCTCCTCGATGTCGCCCGTGATCCGGGTGATGTCCTGAAACCCGGCCCTGATCCGCTCCATCGCCTCGTTGGCACGGCCGGCAGCGTCGAGCCCCTCTTCGGCGGCCGACCGGTTGCCGGCAGACGCCTTGATCGCGCGATCGAAGACCGCGTTGTTGTCGCGGACCGAGTTCGACAGCTCGGTCACAGCGGCGTTGGATTCCTCGACCGCCGCCGCCTGGCCCTGAGCCCGCTCGCTGAGGTCGTCGGCCATGCTCGAGACGTCGCGCGTCATCTGCTTGACCGTCGTGGCGTTTTCGGACACGCCTTTGAACACGGTCGAGAACTTGTCGGCCATCCCGTTGAGCGCATGGCGCACATTCTCGAACCGTTGGGCGAACGGCTTTTCGATCCGCCGGTCGAGCACGCCGGTCGCCAGAAGTTGCAGGACGTCGCCAACCTCCTGCAGTGAGTTTTCCCGATCGGTGTTGGAGCAGCGCTGGAACGAGCAGGACACCGCCTCGCAATCGATCATGATTGCTGCCGCCAGGGATTCCGCCAGTTCCGGCCGCGGTCGTTTGAACAGACTGCCCTTCGCGACCTTCCGCATCAGCATGCGCGCCGCCATCGTGTACATCGCCATGAACTGCATGTTGGGCAGGCCGATGCGGTAGTGCACTTCGCCGACCGTGCGCGCGGACGCGTTGTAAGCCTCGCCAAAGCCGTCGGTGAAGAGAAGCTTCCAGTGATGGATCTGCTTTTCCTTCGCGGACATCATATGGGCCCGGTCCCGGAAGTGGGCGGACATGTCCGGATCCCCTTCGACTTCGCGGTAGAAGTCGGCGAGCATCATGGGCAGATGGGGCTCGACGATCTGCCAGATGTCCCTGAGATTGGCGCAGAACCGATCCGTGATCGCGAACCGCTTCCGGAATTCCTGATCGTAGTCCATCTTTGGCAACCCGAATGACCCGTGCTCGGGCCCTCGATACAGCCAAGATGTTAGCGCATGCTGAACAGCGCCGCCTCAGCCCGTCAGAAGGTTGGCGGCGGATCGTCCCGGTCGGGGTCGTCGCGCAGCGACAGCGTCCGCTCGCGCAGCCACGCCATGAAACGCCGGGGCGTCTTGATCGGTTCGGCCCAGGCCTCGGGGGGGATCGGCTTGCCGATGATCGGCGCCTGCGGCTTGTCGAAGGAATGCACGACTTCGTGGATCAGGAGACCCTGTCGGAGGACCGGGGAGATCTGGTTGGCAAGCTGGTACCAGCGCGAATTCGACCCGGTGAAGAAACAGGGCACGATGGTCGCGCCTGATGTGCGGATCAGCTTTGCGGTGAACGGGTTCCACTCACCCTCGATCGCAGGCCCGAACCACGTCTCCGACGCCGCGACCGCGCCGGAGGGGAACAGCGCGATCAGGCCGGACTGCGACAGGTGCGCCAGCGCCTCGGCCCGCATCGCGACCATCTTGCGCTGCGAGTCCTGTTCGTGCGGGAACGGGACGGAGATCATGTAGCCGGCGGCGCTTTCGTCGATCCCGGTCAGAAGCGCGCGCGTCAGGATGCGGTAATCGTCACGGCGGCGACCGATCAGATCGGCGAGGATCATCCCGTCGACGAGGCCGTGGGGATGATTGGCGACGAAGACAACGGAGCCGGTGGCCGGAATCCGGTCGAGCTGGTGTTCGGGCGTACCGAGGTCGATGCCCATCACCTTCATCGTCGCGGGCCAGAAGGCCTGTCCGGTGGCGGCACCCAGTTCCTCGAACTGGCGGACGCGGCGCAGGATCGTGATCTTGCCCGACATCCACTCGATCGCCTTGATGGCGAAGCGAGTCCAAGGGTTTTCGAAGGAATTAGCGTAGGTCAGGCTGCGGCGGTCATACATGCGTGGTGTTGGCGCCGACACCTCGTGCGGCCCCGATCTGCGCCTGATCCGTTGTGTTGTAAGATCCGCCAACGCGCGCGTCCCTCGGTCCCTGCCGGGCGGATCTATTGGCCCTCTCCGAACTTGTCCGCCACCAGTTTTTCGATCGCGTCGGCCAAGGCGTCGGCCTCGGCCCCCCGGGTTTCGATCTCAATAATCGTTCCCTGGCCGGCTGCCAACATCAAAAGCCCCATGATCGAGTCACCGGCGGCATCGAGCCCGTCGCGCCGGACCGTGCAGTTTGCGTCGTGGGATTCAACAACCTCGACCAGTTTTGCCGAGGCGCGCGCGTGCAGGCCCTTCATGTTCACGATCTCGAGCTTGCGTACGACAGTCATTCCGGCGCTCCGTCGAAGGAGTTGATGTAGCGCCGGCCGGCCTCGGTCGCGCGGCTCACCGCCTCCTCGACCGTGAGGTTGCGGGACTTGGCCAGCTTGATCAGCATCGGGAGATTCACGCCGGTCACGATCTTGCGGTTCTGCGGCCGGCATGCGCGGAGAGACAGGTTGGAGGGCGACCCGCCGTACATGTCGGTCACCAGCACCACGCCGTCCCCGGTATCCACTGCGTCAGCGGCATCGCAGATCTCGGACTGGCGGCGGGCGCGATCGTCTTCGGCGCCGATCTGGATGGCGACCATGCCTTTCTGGGGGCCGACGACATGCTCTGTCGCGGTCTTCAACTCGACCGCGAGCCTGCCATGAGCCACGATGACGATACCGATCAAACGCGCGCTTTCCGGATCAGGGCGCGCGAATGACGCCGCGCCGTTCCAGTTCCCGATGCCTTTTAGACACCTGCCAACCGGCCTCTGCAAGATGCGTGCACAGGTTTTCAGCCATTGCGACGGACCTGTGCTGACCGCCTGTGCAGCCGAAGGCCACGGTCAGGTGCGCGCGGCCCTCGTCCCGGTAGGCGGGCAGAAGCGTCTCGATCAGATCGGCGACCTGACCGCCGAAGGCGGCGAAGCGCGGATCGGCGGCGATGTAGGACTGAACGTCGGGGTCCCGGCCATCGCGGGAGCGTAAACTCTCTTCCCAATATGGATTGCGCAGGAAGCGGCAGTCGAAGATCACGTCGGCGCCCATCGGAAGGCCGCGTTTGTAAGAAAAACTCTGCACCGACAGCGCGAGCTTCTGCACGCCCGACGGCGCGAACCAGCGCGAGATCTCGGCCTTGAGTTCGTGCGGACTGAGATCGCTGGTATCGATCAGGATGCCGGCCCGGGCGCGAACCGGGGCAAGCAGATCGCGCTCGAGCTCGATTCCGAGGATCGGCTGGTCCTCGGGGGCGAGCGGGTGTCGGCGCCGGGTCTCGGAGAAGCGACGGACCAGGACGTCAGTCGCGCAATCGAGATAGACCAGATCGGCGAGGATGTCCGGGTTGCGGTTGGCGCTGTCGACGGCCTCGATCAGGGCCTGCGCCGAATAGTCCCGGTTGCGCGGATCGGTCCCGAGGACGAGCGGCCGGTTCGGCGGCGGCCCGTCAAGGAGATGCGGCAGAAGCGACAGGGGCAGGTTGTCGATTGCCTCGAAGCCCAGGTCCTCGAGTGCGCGGATCGCGGTCGAGCGCCCCGCGCCCGAAGGGCCGGAGACGAAGACGATACGCGCTGCGGCCTCGTCGGCGGCGGGATCGTGGGGGAGGTCCCTGTTCATGTGGCGCGGCCGTGGGCGAGATAGTGGAGGATCACGGGAGCAAGACTGGGCCGATCCCGCCCGAGGATCAACGGGACACGCGCGGACCGGCCGGCGATGTGGCGCGCCGGCGGCAGGCGCTCGGTTTCTGACCGGCCCAGATCGACGACCAGCGCGAGCGGCAGAGGCCCCGGCGTGAGCGGCGCGTTCAGAAGGCCGATGCCGCGCGCCTCGATCATCGGCCGGGCGCCGGACGGCGCCGCGACGACGATTTCGTCCCCATCGCGGATCATCACCAGATCATCGGCGAGCAGGCCTGCACCATGAGCCATCAGTTCGAGCGCGAGGGCAGATTTCCCGGCCCCACTTGGCCCGATGACCAGAACCGCCCGGGCGCGGATGGCGACGGCCGTTCCATGCACACGGCCCTTCGGGGCGAAATCGGAAAGCGGGACGCGTTCGGCCGTATCGGCCACGTCAGACCGGCAAACCGACGACGAACCGTGCGCCGAGCGGTTCGGAGGTCACGTCAGCCTCGGTCGGACGGATGTTCTCGGCCCATATCACGCCGCCATGGGCTTCGACGATCTGCTTGGAGATGGCGAGACCGAGACCGGAATGGTTGCCGAACTGCTGTTCAGGCCGTTCCGAGTAGAAGCGGTTGAACACCTTGGTCAGCGCCTGTTCCGGGATGCCGGGGCCGGTATCCTCGACCACGACGAGCACGCGGTTTTCGCGCTTGCGTGCCCAGATCCGCACCGCGTCGCCCTCCTGGCAGAACGAGATGGCATTGGCGATCAGGTTGACGAAGACCTGCGCCAGCCGCGCCTCCAGGCCGGTGGTCCGGACCGGGTCCTTCGGCAGGTCGATGATGAACTCGACACCCCGACGCGAGGCCTCCTCGGCATGGTAGCGGCTGAGGTTTTCGAGCATGCGGATGAGGTCGAAATCCTCTTCCTCCTCCTTCACCAGCTCGGAATCGAGGCGCGAGGCGTTCGAGATGTCGGAAACGAGCCGGTCCAGCCGGCGGACGTCATGCTCGATCACCTCCAGCAGGCGGTTGCGCTGGTCATCGTTCTTGGCCAGCCGCATCGTCCCGACGGCCGATTGAAGACTGGCGAGCGGGTTCTTGATCTCGTGGGCGACGTCGGCGGCGAACTGTTCGTTTGAATCGATCCGGTCGTAGAGCGCCGAGACCATGCCGCGAAGCGCGCCCGACAGCCGGCCAATTTCGTCCGGGCGGCCTGTCAGG
The DNA here is from genome assembly GCA_015689705.1 of Rhodobacterales bacterium HKCCE3408. Taxonomy (GTDB): domain Bacteria; phylum Pseudomonadota; class Alphaproteobacteria; order Rhodobacterales; family Rhodobacteraceae; genus HKCCE3408. The sequence goes on along the minus strand of WVSN01000007.1, from coordinate 185,983 downwards.
TCCGGAATGCGGACCCGCGTCGGGCTCATCTTCCGCGCGTTGCGGTCGCGGCCAAGCTCGGCGGCGGCGGAAAGGTCGCTGAGCGGGTTGGCGATGGTCGAGGCGAGGACCACGCTGAGGACGATCGACACGAAGAGCGCGATGACGAACATCTGCAGGATCTGTTCGCGCTCGAACCGGACGAGCTGGTCGATCTCACCGGCGGGCGTCGTGACCGCGATCACGCCGATCACGCCATCCGCGCCCTCGACCGGACTTGCCGCCGTATAGACCGTACCGCCAGAACCATTGCCGCGGGCGATGACCGTGCCGCCTCGAAGCGCGGTATCGACCAGCGCTCCCGCAATCTCGGACGGATCGGCGATCGGTTCGGGCGTCTCTCCGCCGGACAGGACGCCGGCGATCGCGTCCCAGACCGAGTTGAGGAAATCGGTGATGACAAGGGTGCGACGCTCCCGCTCCTCGAGGCCCTGGACCGGCCGGATCGGGTTGCGCGCGACAACCTCCGTCGAGGTCAGCAGCGTTCCGTCGCGGGCGTAGACATAGACGTCGGTGCCTTCGGACAGGCCGATCCGGCGCAGGGTCTCCTCCGGGCTCGGCACCTCGTCGCCGGTATCGGCGGTGCGCGGCAGCAGCGCCGCCTCGGGCAGGGTCGCCTCGAACACGTCGGCGATCAGCTGCGCCTCGATCGCAAGGGCCCGCTCGCGTTGCAGTACAAGGCTGTCGCGGAACGGGTTGAGGAACAGCACACCGGCGACAAGGACCACGATCCCGAGCAGGTTGAAGACGATGATCTTCCGCGCGAGAGGCGAGCGGTTGAGGGTGAAGACCGTCCGGCTTTTCCGCGCCGCGCGCAGTTCGGCGTCGAGCGCGCCTTGTGGCCGGTCCCAGTCTTCGCCCAGAACGATATCGCCGCGCGCACGGGCGCGGCGATTGGTCATGGACAGATCGGAAGCGAGTGACATCGCGGCCAGTCTATAGGGGCGATCGTTTACTCTTCGTTATATCGGTAACCGATCCCGTAGAGCGTCTCGATCGCGGAGAATTCCTCGTCGGCTTCGCGCATCTTCTTGCGCAGACGCTTGATATGGCTGTCGATGGTCCGGTCATCAACGTAGACCTGCTCGTCATAAGCCACGTCCATAAGCTGGTCGCGGCTTTTCACAAATCCCGGCCGCTGCGCGAGCGCCTGCAAGAGCAGGAACTCAGTCACGGTCAGGGACACGTCCTTGCCCTTCCAGCTGACCGAGTGGCGAAGCGGGTCCATGGTCAGATTTCCGCGCGTCATGACCTGCGCATCCTCGGGCGCGCCCGCGGTGCCGTCAGCGGCGAGCGCTTCCTGCCGGCGCAGGATCGAGCGGATGCGCTCGACCAGAAGGCGCTGGCTGAACGGCTTCTTGACGTAGTCGTCGGCGCCCATGCGAAGGCCCATGAGCTCGTCGATCTCGTCATCCTTCGAGGTCAGGAAAATGACCGGCATCTTCGACTTCTGCCGAAGCCGCTGAAGTAGGTCCATTCCGTCCATGCGCGGCATCTTGATGTCGAACACACCGAGATCGGGCAGTCGGCGGTTGAACGCCTCGAGCGCGGATTGACCATCGTTGTACGTCTCGACCTCGAAACCCTCGGCCTCAAGCGTCATCGCGACCGAAGTGAGGATGTTCCGGTCGTCATCTACCAATGCGATTCGCGCCATGATGTCGTGCCCTCGGGCTGCCCGTTTTCTATATTTTGCGGGATTGTCCGCGTTTCGGCCTTCGGAATCAACACTCAAGTTGCGAATCGAACGATCCGCAGCCGATTTTCCATTGAACATTCCGACTAAAAATTTCGCGGCGAAACAAAATTGTTCGCAATGATTGCGCTAACTATATGGAAACCTGCTGTTCAGCCAGATTTGCCCCATGTTAGAAGCGACTTAGGATTTTTGCGGATGAGGCCTCTGCCTGCCTTGTCGGAACCGAAATCGAATGCCGGAGCAGGCCCGGCAAGGAGCAAGCAGATGACAACGACACGCGTGAACCCCGGCTGCAAGCTGGAAGATCAGGGCATCTCGGGGCTCGGCCGTGTCCACTACAACCTGATCGAACCGGCGCTCATCGAGGCCGCGCTGACCCGCGGCGAGGGCAAGCTTGGCCGCGGCGGCAGTTTCCTGGTGACCACCGGTAAGCACACGGGCCGCTCGCCCAAGGACAAGTTCGTCGTTCGCACGCCGTCGGTCGAGGACTCGATCTGGTGGGATAACAACGCGCCGATGGCGCCCGACGCGTTCGACCAGCTTCACGCTGACATGCTCGCGCACATGAAGGGCGGCGACTATTTCGTGCAGGATCTTTATGCCGGTGCCGATCCCGAATACCGACTGGACGTGCGCGTAGTAACCGAACTCGCCTGGCACGGCCTGTTCATCCGTCACCTGCTGCGCCGCCCGGACGCTGACGAGCTGGAAAGCTTCGTGCCCGAATTCACTATCCTTAACTGCCCGTCATTCAAGGCCGACCCCGCGCGGCACGGCTGCCGGTCGGAGACGGTGATCGCGCTCAACTTCGACAGGAAGATGATCCTGATCGGCGGCACGGCATATGCCGGTGAGAACAAGAAGTCCGTCTTCACGCTGCTGAACTACCTGCTGCCCGAGAAGGGCGTCATGCCAATGCACTGCTCGGCCAACCACGCCGAGGGCAACCCGGAGGACAGCGCCGTCTTCTTCGGCCTGTCGGGCACCGGCAAAACGACGCTTTCCGCCGACCCCTCGCGCGTCCTGATCGGCGACGACGAGCACGGCTGGTCGGAGAACGGCATCTTCAACTTCGAAGGCGGCTGCTACGCCAAGACGATCAACCTCCGCCGCGAGGCCGAGCCCGAGATCTACGACACCACGACTAAGTTCGGAACGGTGATCGAGAACATGGTCTACGATCCGGACACGCTGGAGCTCGACTTCGACGACGACAGCCTGACCGCGAACATGCGCTGCGCCTACCCGATGGACTACATCTCGAACGCGAGTGCCACGGCGCTTGGCGGCAGCCCGAAGAACATCATCATGCTGACCTGCGACGCGTTCGGGGTTCTGCCGCCGATCGCGCGGCTGACGCCGGCGCAGGCCATGTACCACTTCCTGTCCGGCTTCACCTCGAAGGTCGCGGGCACCGAGCGTGGCGTGACCGAGCCCGAGCCGACCTTCTCGACCTGCTTCGGCGCGCCCTTCATGCCGCGCCGGCCGGAAGTCTATGGCGAGCTTCTGCAGCAGAAGATCGCGCGTCACGGTGCAACCTGCTGGCTCGTGAACACCGGCTGGACCGGCGGCGCCTATGGCACCGGCAGCCGGATGCCGATCAAGGCGACGCGCGCTCTTCTGACCGCGGCACTCGACGGATCGCTCAACGAGGCGGAGTTCCGGAAGGACGCGAATTTCGGCTTCGAGGTTCCGGTGAGCTGCCCGGGCGTGGACGACGCTCTGCTCGACCCGCGCTCCACCTGGTCGGATGGCGCGCTCTACGACATGCAGGCGGCGAAGCTGGTCCAGATGTTCTCGTCGAACTTCGCCCAGTACACAGCCTATATCGGCGACGACGTGAAGGCGGCCGCGATTTCGTGAGCCGCCTCCCCGGTCTTGTCCTGGCCCTCGCCCTCGCGCTGCCCGCAGCTGCCGAGATCGCGGGCCAGGGCGAGACGAACCCGGCGCTCGGGCCGCTGGTGGATGATCTGATTTTCGGCATCTATTGCGCCGAGGAGCCGGTCGGGACCGAACCCGCGCCGGAAACTGCGTCCGGCGTGATCAACCTCCATCCCGGCCTTCCGGAAATGCGCCTCGAACAACTGGTCGTTCCGGCGGTGCGCGATCTCGGCTTCGGCGCTCTCATCCGCCTCGCGCCGGGCGAGACCCGCGATGTCACCATCACGGTGACCCATCCGCCGTTCCCCGGCTCGGGCATCGAGGTCGAACGCTGGTACACGACCTTCGATTCCGATGACTACGGGCTGAACGGATTCTCCTTCGACCGCGAGGAGGAGAAGGTGCCCGGCACCTGGACCTTCTCGGCCCATGCGGGCGAGGAGCTGATCTACCACATCGAATTCGAGGTCGTTCCGGCCGAGGCCCTACCGGACGCGGCCTCCGTGTGTTCGGGCGCGCTGATCGGCTAGCGGCCGGTCGCCACGGCCACCCATATCGCCACACCAAGCAGCGCCAGCGCGAACCCCGCACGCACCACCACCGCGCGCCGCCACCGGTCGATCCGATCCCCCGCTGCGGCCCCGGCCAGCACGATGGCGGAATGGACACTGAAGGCGACCAGGACGTGCAGCCCGCCGAGGACAAGGATCTGCGCCCAGAGAGGACCGGCTGCGGGATCGGCGAACTGTCCGACCGCGACGACGTAGAAGACGAGCGCCTTCGGGTTCAGGACGTTCGAGACGAGGCCGCGGCGGAAGGATTGCGCACCGCCCACCGATGGTGCGTTCTCGGCGCTTTCGGCCCAGGCACACCAGGCGAGCCATACCATGTAGGCCACGCCAGCCCATCGCAGCGCGTGAAAGAGAACCGGCGCCCCGGCCGCAACCGCCGAAAGCCCGGTCGCCGCGGCCAGTACCTGGACCGCCAGGCCAACCGTGATCCCGGCGACCGCACCCATGCCAGCCCGACGCCCTGCCTGCGCCGACAGCGCGGCGAGCCATCCCATGTTCGGGCCCGGCGTCAGCTCGATCAGCACCATGGCCAGAAGGAAGGCCGCCCAGTCGACGGAGCCGAGGAAGGCCATGCCGGCTCAGCCCGCGAGGCCGCGGCGCACGAGGTTCAGACCCGCGACGATCAGCACGGCGAGGGTCACCTTTCGGAACAGCTCCGCATCCATGCGATCGCCGGCCCGGAACCCGACCGCCTGCCCGATCAGCGCCGGGACCAGCAGGAGCGCGGAAAGCGGCCAGGTCCGGCTGTTCAGCACACCGGACTGGATGTGACCGAGAAGCAGGCTGACCGACCCGAGCCCGTAGACCACGCCCTGCACGAGAATCGCGCGTGCCCGCGGCGTCCCGAGCGCCATCAGGTAGAGCACCGTCGGCGGCCCCCACGTCCCGGTCAGCCCGCCAAGCGCCCCGGACAGGGCGCCGACACCCCACTCTGCGACGCGGCGCCGGTTCTGCGGGATGGTGAACCGAAGTCCGAGAAGCTGGATCGTGGACAGCGCAACAACCGGAACGCCGAGCGCGAGGTAGAACATTCGTTGGGGGATCAGCGTGACAAGCTGCGCGACCAGCAGGATCATCACGCAGACGATCAGGATGTATCGCCAGTGTTCCACGGCAGCCGACCGCATCTCGGCCACGCCGGACCGGGTCGCCTGCAGGATGTTCGTGACGGTGATCGGCAGGATGATCGCGGCGATAGCGAGAAATGGATCGATGAAGAGGCTCAGCCCGGAGATCATGATCAGCGGCATCGCGAAGCCGATCGCACCCTTCACGAACCCCGCGACCAGCGTCACGCAGATCGCGGCGAGAAGGGCTATGGGCGGAAGCTGTGCAAACAGGTCGGACATGGACATTTCCCGGGCGTCCGGCCCCATTACGCCGGGCGATGCATCCCGACAAGCGCGACATTTTCGGTCATTTTCCGGTGCTTTCGTGAATATAAGTTGCGCTGCACCTGCGAACGGCCTAGATCGTCGCGGGACCGAGAACTGCCCGCGACTGACGGAGACACACGATGGCCCATGATGGCGCGACCCCTTCCAACACCGCTTCCGCCGGACCTGTCCTGCCGGACCTTCTGACGCTGACCGGCGCGGCGCTCGGGCCGGTCGGCACACTGCTTGAGAAGGCACGGGACGTCGTGCGCACGACGGTCACGGTCGACGGCAAGATCTCGGGAGCGGCTGTCGAGGCGAACCAGACCGCGGCCCACGGGCTCGCCTGGCTGGCCACCTATGTCGAGGCGCTGCGCCAGATGCAGCACTGGGCCGAGGCGTTGGACAAGGACGGCCGGTTCGGCCCGGTCGAACAGCTCATCCACCAGATCGCGTTCGGGGAATACCTCTGGCAGATCTACGGCGGCATCCCGATGAGCCAGGGCGAGATCCTGCGGATGCAGGACCTCGGGCTCAGCCAGGACGACCAGCGGGCGATGATGGCGCCCGAGGTGATAACGTTGTGCGAGAAGGGCAATTCGCAGGACGCGCGCTCGGCGCTCGTGGCGCTGATGCGCGATCAGCGCGGTGCGACGATGTTCGGCGCCTCGGGTCTCGACGAAGAGCTCGAGATGATCCGCGACCAGTTCCGGCGCTACGCGATGGAGAAGGTCGAGCCCTACGCCCATGACTGGCACCTGAAGGACGAGCTCATCCCGATGGAGGTGATCGGGGAGCTGTCCGAGATGGGCGTCTTCGGACTGACGATCCCCGAGGAGCACGGTGGCTTCGGCCTGTCCAAGGCCTCGATGTGCGTCGTGTCGGAGGAACTGAGCCGGGGCTATATCGGCGTCGGCTCCCTCGGCACCCGATCCGAGATCGCGGCCGAGCTTATCATCGCGGGCGGCACCGAAGAGCAGAAGGCGAAGTGGCTGCCCGGCCTGGCGTCCGGTGAGATCCTGCCGACCGCCGTGTTCACCGAGCCGAATACCGGCTCCGATCTTGGATCGCTGCGGACCCGCGCGGTGAAGGACGGCGACGATTACCTCGTGACCGGCAACAAGACCTGGATCACCCACGCCGCGCGCACGCATGTCATGACGCTGCTCGCCCGGACCGACCCGCAGACGACCGACTATCGCGGCCTCAGCATGTTCCTGGCCGAGAAGACGCCGGGCACGGACGAAGAGCCGTTCCCGACCGAGGGCATGACCGGCGGCGAGATCGAAGTGCTCGGCTATCGGGGCATGAAGGAGTACGAACTCGGCTTCGACGGCTTCCGGGTGAAGGGCGAGAACCTGCTCGGAGGCGTCGAGGGCCAGGGCTTCAAGCAGCTCATGCAGACCTTCGAAAGCGCCCGGATCCAGACTGCCGCACGCGCCATTGGCGTCGCGCAGTCAGCGCTCGACGTGTCGCTGCAATACGCCGAGGACCGCAAGCAGTTCGGCAAGAGCCTGATCGAGTTTCCGCGTGTTTCGGGCAAGCTGGCCATGATGGCGGTCGAGATCATGATCGCCCGGCAACTGACCTATTACTCGGCCCGGGAAAAGGATGCCGACCGGCGCTGCGATCTCGAGGCCGGGATGGCGAAGCTCCTGGGCGCCCGCGTGGCCTGGGCGGCGGCGGATAACGGTCTGCAGATCCATGGCGGCAACGGCTTTGCGCTTGAATACCGGATCAGCCGGATCCTGTGCGACGCCCGCATCCTGAATATCTTCGAGGGTGCAGCAGAAATCCAGGCGCAGGTGATCGCGCGTCGTCTGCTCGGCTAGGACGTTCGCATCGAAATGGTCGAGGAGGGCGGTTGACGGCCACTTGGTCGCGTCTATCTCCACATGTTAGAACTTCTAACATGCGAACCTCCCCATGCACGTTCTTCTTACCGGAACCACCGGCTTCATCGCCAAGCGAATAGCGCTCGATCTGCTCGACGCGGGACATAGAGTTCGCGGGTCACTGCGCAGCCCGGGGCGGGCTGAAGAGGTGCGGAACGCCATCGCGCCAAAGCTGGCTGACGCTTCGGTGCTCGACCGCCTGACATTCGTGACGCTCGACCTGACAAAGGATGACGGCTGGCCCGAAGCGATGGACGGGGTCGACGCGCTCGTCCACACCGCTTCGCCCTTTCCGATGACGCAGCCGAAGAACGACGAAGATCTGATCCGCCCCGCAGTCGATGGAACGCTTCGCGCGCTCCGCGCCGCGGAGGCCGCTGGCGTCACCCGCGTCGTGATGACCTCTTCCGTCGTCGCCATCGAGGCTCAGGACGATCCGATGCCGTGGTCCGAGGCGAACTGGACCGACCCGGGCCATCCGCGGGCGACGGCCTATTACCAGTCGAAGACGCTGGCCGAGAGGGCGGCATGGGACTTCGTGGCGGAGCACCCACAGATCCGCCTGACGACCATCAACCCCGCGCTTGTCCTCGGCGAACCGCTCGATCCGCATACCGGCACGTCGCTCGGCCTCGTGGAGCGCGTGCTCGGCGGGAAGGACCCGATGGTGCCCGATATCGGCTTCGGCGTGGTCGACGTGGCCGATGTCTCGGCTATGCATGTCCGCGCGCTGACGACACCCGAAGCCGAGGGCAAACGCTTCATCGCCTCAGCCGGCACGATGACGATGCCGCAGATGGCGCGGCATCTGAAGGCGGCGCATCCGGACCGGAAGATAGCGACGGGCGTCGCGCCGAAATGGCTGCTGCGGCTGCTGTCGCTCGCCGATCCGTCAATCCGGACTGTGCTGCCGGGCATCGGAGTCTATCCGACCTTCGACAACACTCAGGCCAGATCCGTACTCGGTATCGACTTCACGCCGGCGGAAACGGCGCTCGACCGGGCTGCGGCGGCGATCCTCTCGCGGGAGGGTGACGTCGCCCGAAAGGCGGCCTAGGGTCAGCCCGACAACCGCGACCGGAGCACGCCCGATGACCCGTCTCATGCCCGACCAGCCTGCCCCCGGCCTCACGGTACCGCTGGTTGGGGGCGGGAGCTTCGATCTCGCGGACGAAACCGGGGCCGACGTGACCATGATTGTCGTCTATCGCGGGCTCCATTGCCCGATCTGCAGGACCTATCTCGGCCGGCTCAACCGGCTCGCCCCGACCTTCGAAGCGGCGGGGGCGAGCCTTGTCGTCGTGTCAATGGACCCGCAGGACCGCGCCGAACAGGCCAAGGCCGAGTGGGGTCTCGACCGACTGCGTGTGGGCTACGGCATGACCGCGGACACTGCGCGATCCTGGGGCCTTTGGCTGACCGAGGCGATCCGGGACACCGAACTGCCGCTCTTCCCGGAACCGGGGCTGTTCTGGGTCCGGCCAGACGGGCGGCTCTATCTCATCGACGTGGCGACCATGCCCTTCGCCCGGCCCGATCTCGATCTCCTGCTGGAGCGCATCCCGCGCGTCGCGGCCGGCTACCCCGCCCGCGGCACCGCCTGAGCCAATGCGTGCCTTCCTCGCGCTCGACGTGCCCGACCCCGCGGCGGAGGCCATCGCGCGTCTGCAACGCTCGGCACCGTTCGGCCGCCCGGTGCCCGAAGAGAACCTGCATCTGACGCTGGTTTTCATCGAGGATCTGCCGACCGATCTCGAGGAACCTGTGCACGATGCGCTGTCCTCTCTGCGGTCGCCCCCGGTCCGGGTCGAGTTCTCCGGGCTTGCCGGGTTCGGACCGGTGGAACGCGGGCTACTGGCGGCGACCGTCGCGCCGGATCCCGGGCTCATCGACCTGCAATCACGGGCCGAGGCGCGGCTGCGCTCGGCCGGGCTCGAACTTCCGCGCAGGCGGTTCCGGCCGCATGTCACGCTCCTGCGGATGTCCCGCGCCGCCAGTCCCGAGCAGAAGGTGAAGATGCAGACCTTTCTGTCGGCCTTCGGAACAGCTGCGATCCCCGGCTTCGACGCGGCCGAAATGGTGCTCTACGAATCCACGCTCGGCCCCGGCGGGGCGCGCCATGACGAACTCGAGAGGTACCCGCTAATCTCTTGACCGGCGGCCCCTCACGGTACCAGCATTGCGTCCATGCTGAGACACATCCTCGCCGCTCTGACGGCTTTCGCCCTCGCGTTCCCTGCCCTCGCCCAGTCCGGCGATGCGGAATACGAGGAACTGATGACGCAACTGGCCCATTCCCAGTCCGAGGGCGAGGCGCGACTTTTGTCCGAACTGATCTGGCAGCACTGGCTGACCGCGCCGGACGACCAGTCGCAGGAGCTTCTGGACGAGGCTCTCGACCGGCGTGCGGTCGGCGATACGAGCGGCGCCATTGCGGTGCTCGACCAGCTGATCGAGGGCTGGCCCGACTACGCCGAAGCCTGGAATCAGCGCGCGACGATGTATTTCATGGCCGGGGATCTCGAGGCTTCGCTCGCAGACGTCGAGGAAGTGCTGGCGCTGGAGCCGCGTCATTTCGGAGCGCTCAGCGGCAAGGCGATGATCCTGATGATGCAGGACGAAACCGACGCTGCGCAGAACACGCTGCGAGAGGCGCTGAGGTACCATCCCTGGCTGTCGGAACGTGCGCTGCTGACCGAACCTGAAGGCGTCGACCTCTAGACCCGCGACAGCAGCGTGGCGAGCCGGTCGCGCGCTGCCGGTAATGGGCGGTCGCCAAGCGAGGCGGCCAGTGCTCCGTGCAGGAAGTGCCCGGTGACCTGCAATCCTTCGGCCAGTCCCGCCTCGCCGCCGCGCAGGCTCTCGGGCAGCGGCAGGAGGCGGCCGGCCCATTCGCCCGCGGCGGAACGGCTGACCGCGCGGCCGGTGCGCGGCGAGACGAAAGCAAGGTCCTCGGTCGACCCGGTCACCGCGCAGCGCGTCAGGTCGAGGCCAAAGCCCATCTCCTCGAGCAATGCGCGTTCCCAGCCCAGATAGGCCAGGCCCCAGCCTTCGGCCCCGATCCCGTCCAGCAGCGCAACGCTGCGGGCGTAGAGCGCAGGATAGGCGACCCGTTCGGGCAGGCAGAACGACAGCAGCGCCGTGATCGCCGAGAGCCCGGCGAGCCCGATCCGGTCGCCGAGCAACGCACCTGCACGCGACCGCACAGGTTCGACTGTGAATTGCCCCAGATGCTCACTCAGCCGCGCGCGCCACGCCGCATCGAGCTGCGCACCGGGCTGCAGGACGGGCGCGAGCCGGCGGGAGGCACCGCCCCTGACGAGCCCTGCGTAGCGGCCGGTCCCGGCCGTGAAGACCTCGATGATCGCGCCGCTCTCACCATGCGGGTGCACGGCAAGAAGCACGCCTTCCTCACGCCATTCCATGCCATCGGCTCTACCCGAGCCGCACCGCGCCGTGAAGCGCCCGAATGCCTTGCCGGAATCAGGCAGCCCGTGCACGATCTCGAAATGGTTGCGCCGGCCTCGGGTCCCGCGCGTGCCCTGGCCGGGGCAATCGCGCTGCTTGCCTTTGCGTCGCTTGCGGCGCAGGCCCTCGATCTGACTCTGCGCCTCGGGCTCGGGGCGTTCGAGGCCGTGTTCACTATGACGCGCTACTTCACCATCCTGACGACAGCTCTTGTCGCCCTGACCTTCGGCGCAATCTCGGTCGGGCTCAGCAATCCGCGGACAAAGTGGCTGGCGCAGATCACCCTGTCGGATCTCTTCCTGACGGCGGTCTACCACCTGTTGCTGCGCGGCTTGCGCGACCTTGACGGTCTCGGCACGCTGGCCGATCGCGGGTTTCACATCGTGGTGCCCGTGCTGGTCGCCATCTGGTGGTTCGTCTTCGCTCCGAAGACACGGCTGTCGCTCCGGCATGTCCCGGGCCTGGCCTGGTGGCCGGTTCTCTACACGGCTTACGCCCTGACCCGCGGCGGTCTCGAGGGGGCATTTCCCTACCCGTTCCTCGATCCGCTCGCGATCGGCTGGCAGCCGGTACTGATCAACATCGTGGAGTTCACGGGGGTCTACTTCATGGCGGGCTGCGCGCTGGTTGCCTATGCTCGCCTCATCGAGCGCTAGTCGAGACCCGGCTCGTCGAGGAGATGCCGGCCGTCACGGTCCTCGACTTCGATCACCCAGAGATCGGGATCGAAATCCCGCTGCCGGGCGATGGCGGCGTCGACTTCCGTCTCCTCGCCGTCGGCCAGAACCATCCAGGCCCGCGCGCCGGTCATCGGGTCGAAACTGCGCTGGAAGGCACGTGCCTTGCCGTCGAGCGTGTTGAGCTTGACCAGCACGGCACCGGCCGTCCCGTCACCGCGCGCCACCACGAAAGCCGGCAGATCGGCCAGTCTGAGCCGCGCAAGATAGGCCTGAACCCAGAACTCCGCGGTCAGCCGCGGCCCGCTCATGCCCCGTCCCGGAAGTCGAGCCCCATCTCGGAATAGCGCTCGGCTTCCTCGAGCCAATTGGGCCGCACCTTCACCTGCAGGAACAGGTGGACGCGCCGGCCAAGGAACTCCTCGAGCTCCTCGCGCGACGCTTTCGACACTGCCTTGATCGTCTCGCCCTTCTTGCCGAGGACGATGCCCTTGTGGCCGTCGCGGGCGACATAGACGATCTGGTCGATCCGGGCCGAGCCGTCGTCGCGCTCTTCCCAGTTCTCGGTCTCGACCGTCAGCTGGTAGGGCAGTTCCTGGTGGAGCCGCAGCGTCAGCTTCTCCCGCGTCATCTCGGCCGCGATCATCCGCATCGGAAGGTCTGCGATCTGGTCCTCGGGGTAGAGCCACTGCCCCGCTGGCATCCGTTCGGCAAGCCAGGCGCGCAGATCGTCCACGCCGTACCCCTTCTCGGCCGAGATCATGAAGGTCTTCTCGAACGCGAAACGTCCGTTCAGATCCTCGGCCAGCGCCAGGAGTTTCGGCGCCTCGACCCTGTCGATCTTGTTGATGGCAAGCGCCACAGGCACACGTCCGCCACGCTCGGTCAGGCCTTTGAGGATGGCCTCGACGCCCTCGGTCACGCCGCGATGGGCCTCGACCAGTAGGACCACGAGATCAGCGTCGGCCGCCCCGCCCCACGCCGCGGCGACCATCGCCCGGTCCAGCCGGCGGCGCGGTGTGAACAGGCCCGGCGTGTCGACGAAGACAATCTGGCTCTGCCCCTCGATCGCGACGCCGCGGATGCGTGCCCGCGTCGTCTGAACCTTGTGCGTCACGATCGAAACTTTCGCGCCCACCATCCGGTTCAGCAGCGTCGATTTCCCGGCATTCGGTTCGCCGATCAGGGCGACGAATCCGGCACGGGTTTCCGGGGTGGGTGCGGTGTCTGTCATGTGCAGCGCCTTAGCCGAAGCGCAGGCGGCGGGAAAGAGGGCTTGACCGGTACGATGTCTCACTATATTGGTCTGACGTCGTACTACTTCTTGTCCGGAGCATCGCAATGAACCGCAGATCCTTCCTTCGCATCGCCGGTGGTGGCGTCGTCCTTGCAGCCGGTGCCGGCGCACTCTTCGCTGCGACCCGCACTCCGACCGCCGCCATGGCGCCCTGGGGTGCCGCCGGAAGCTACGCCGATCCCCGGCTGAACGCGCTGTCCTGGGCGATTCTCTCACCCAATCCGCATAACCGGCAGCCCTGGATCGTGGAGCTTCGGGGGGAGGACACCGCGATCCTCCGCTTCGACACCGACCGTCAGTTGCCCGAGACCGATCCGTTCGACCGGCAACTCACGATCGGCCTCGGATGCTTCCTCGAACTGGCGGAGATGGCGGCGAACGCGTCCGGGCACCGGATGCACCGCACGCTCTTCCCGGAAGGCGAGAGCGCCGACGGCCTCGATACCCGCCCGGTCGCGATCCTACGCTTCATCCCGGACGCCTCGGTCGCGGCCGATCCGCTCTGGACTTACGTGCCCGACCGCCGCTCGAACAAAGAGCCCTACGATATCGCCCGCGCTGTCCCGCAATCTGCGCTCGAGCCTCTCCTCGCCTCCGCCCGCCACGGCGGGATGATCGGTGGCACGGTCGACGCGGAAGAGGTCCCGTACTGGCGCGCCCTGACCGAGGAAGCGCTGCGGATCGAGATCGAGACGCCGCGCACCTTCCAGGAAAGCGTCGACCTGTTTCGCATCGGCAAGCGCGAAGTTCTGGCAAATCCCGACGGGATCGACTTCACCGGCCCGCTGTTCGAAGGGCTGGCTCTGGCCGGGCTCTTCACCCGCGAGTCGGCGGGCGACACCTCGTCCGTCGCCTACCGGCAGGGCCTCGACGCGGTGAATGCGAACGCCCGCTCGGCGATGGGCCTCGTCTGGCTGATCACCGACGGCAATTCGCGCGTCAACCAGATCGGCGCGGGCGGCGACTGGCTCCGGATCAACCTCGCCGCCACGGCGGGCGGGCTCGGGATCCAGCCCATGAGCCAGGCGCTGCAGGAATATCCGGAGATGCACGCCCTCTATGCCGAGGTCCACGACCGCCTCGCCCCGGATGGCGGCACGGTTCAAATGCTCGCCCGGATCGGCTACGGTCAGACGGTTCCCGCCAGCCCGCGCTGGCCACTCGAAGCGAAGCTGGTGACCGCGTGAGCGAAACCGAGACACTGGACGATGCCGCGCTTTCGCGTGCCGACCTGTTCGAAACGTTCAACGAGTTCGGCATCATCACGCAACTCGCCACGTCCCTTCTCTCCTCGGTGCTGCCGGACGGAATCCACCCGTCGCATTTCTCGATCCTGAACCATCTCGTCCGCACCGGTGACGGCAAGACTCCGGTCCGGATCGCTGCCGCGATGCAGGTCACCAAGACCACGATGACGCACTCGATCCGCGTGCTGGAATCGGGCGGCTACATCGAGGTCCGGGCCAATCCCGACGACGGTCGCGGCAAGCTCGTCTTCCTGACCGATGCCGGCCGCGCCTTCCGCGAAAAGGCCATCGCCGCCGTCACGACGACCTTTGAGGAGATCGTGACGCCCGAAATCGCGCAGCGGCTCGCCCGCATCCGGCCGGACCTGGTCGCCATCCGCCGCCATCTCGACTCGAACCGACGCTGATTGCACCGACGCGCCCCTTGCGCGTATGACGGCGGACGGAAACGGGAATCGGACAATGACGATCAAGGTATTCATCGACGGCGAAGCTGGCACCACGGGGCTCCAGATCCGGGAGCGTCTGGTGAACCGTCGCGACGTCGAACTGATTTCCCTGCCCAACGAGACCCGGAAGGAGATTCCCGCCCGGCTTGAGGCTGCCGACAAGGCCGACGTCGCGATCCTGTGCCTGCCGGACGCCAGCGTGCACGAGATCATGCCGGAGATGGCGAAGCTCTCGACCAGGGTCATCGACGCCTCGACCGCACACCGGGTCGATCCGGACTGGACCTACGGCTTCCCCGAGATGACGGCCGGCCATTCGGACGCTGTTGCGAACGCGAAGTTTGTCGCCAACCCGGGCTGCTATCCGACAGGCGCGATCGGCCTCCTCCGGCCGATGGTCGAGGCCGGCCTGATTCCGGCCGACGCCGCCGTCTCGATTAACGCGATCTCAGGCTATACCGGTGGCGGCAAGTCGATGATCGCCGAATTCGAGACCGGCGCAGAGGATGCCGATTTCATCTACGGCACCGCGCAGACCCACAAGCACTTGCCGGAGATGAAGCTCTATTCCGGCCTGTCGGTGAAGCCGATCTTCGTGCCCTCCGTCGGCCCCTACGCGCAAGGCATGGTGGTGCAGGTGCCGTGGCACGGCGCGCCCGGCTTTGCCGCCCAAGCGATGGACGCGCTCCGCGCCCACTACAACGGGTCGAGCTTCGTCTCAGTTGTCGAGCGCGAGACGATGGGCGTCCGCATCGATCCGCGCCGGCTCAACGGCACGAACCGGCTGGAACTGACCGTAGACGGCGATCCCGAGACCGGCGCCACGGTGCTGATCGCGGTCCTCGACAATCTCGGCAAAGGCGCATCGGGCGCAGCTGTTCAGAACCTCAACCTGATGACCGGCGCCGCGGAGACTTCGGGGCTCTGAGCCCTACTCCTCGTGCCGGATGAACGGCGAAAAGACTGGCGCGCCCGGCTTCAGGCTGCCGCGCTCGTCGAAGTCGCTATCGGGATTCGAGGCCCAGACCGGTAGCCGGTCGATTGCAGCCATGCGTTTCGGGTGATCGGCCAGCAATTGCTTCAACTGCCCCTCCATCAGGATCTTGCCCGCCGGACGGTGGCTGCGGTGGACACCCGGCGCGATATAGGGTTCGAGCACCGAGAAGCCGCAATAGCGCAGCGCGTGGGCGAGCGGCCAAAGAACGAGGCGCAGGTCGCCTTCCTTGCCGGACGGCGCGCATTGGGCCGCGCTCGCCCCCGCAGTCACGCAGAAAAGCGCGCGCTTGCCACGGCAGGGGCCGGTGTCGAAGACGCGGCCCGACCCGTGCAATATGCCGTCGACGAACACGCGGTCGAACCAGCCTTTCAGCATCGCGGGCGGACCGAACCACCAGACCGGGAAATGGAAGATCACGGCATCGGCGGCTTCGACCTTGGCGATCTCGGCGGCGACATCCGCCGGCACATGCCCGTGTTCGACCGCGTCCGAATGAGCCTCGGAGACGTCGAAGCCATCGGGTCTCGGCGGGAAGTGCGCAGGGCCCTCGACCGGGTCGAAGCCTTGTGCGTAGAGATCGGACCAGATCACGTCGTGGCCTGCGGCCGACAACCCGTCGGCACTGGCCCGGGCCCAGTCACCGTTGAAGCTGCGGCCTTCGGGATGGGCCAGGACGATCAGCGATGTCGGCATGTCTATCCCGTCAGCCGCGACAGAAGTGCTTCGGCCGCCGCCTGTTCGGCCCGGCGCTTGGCCGGGGCTTCGGCGCGCTCGGTCTCGCCCGACTGAAGGCGCACCTCGACCGTGAAGACGGGGGCATGGTCCGGGCCGGAGCGGGCGATCTCGGAATAGGACGGCGGTGTCTGGCCGCGGGCCTGCGCCCATTCCTGCAAGGCGGTCTTGGCGTCACGGGCGTCGGCCTCGACCGTGTCGAGGCGCGCGGACCAGAGCCGTCGGACAAGATCGCGGGCCGCCGTGAATCCGCCATCCAGGTAAACCGCAGCGATCACGGCTTCCATCGCGTCGCCGAGAAGCGCGGCCTTGCGCCGGCCGCCCGTCATCTGTTCGGACTTGCCCAGCTTCAGAACCGCGCCGATGTCGATCTCGCGCGCGATCTCGGCGCAGGTCTCCTTGCGGACGAGGGCATTGAGCCGGGGCGCCAACTGGCCTTCCGTCGCCGCCGCATCACGCTCCAGCACCGCCTCCGCGATCACGAGGTTGAGCACACGATCGCCGAGAAATTCCATCCGCTGGTTGTCCGGCCGGGTGTCGGAGGACAGCGAGGAATGGGTCAGGGCGCGCACGAGTAACGCGGGGTCGGAGAAGTCATGGCCAAGACGCGCAGTGAAGGCCCGAAGCTCGGCCGAGAGCTTCACTCGATCCGGCGGAAGAAGCGGTCCGCCCGCCAGGTCCAGAAGTAGATCATGCGGCTGCCCGCCGAGGAAAAGATCACCCGGTCGGCACGGCCGATGATGTTCTCCATGGGCACCATGCCAACGCCGCGGCCCCGCTGCGGGAAGCGGCTGTCGGCGGAGTTGTCGCGGTTGTCGCCCATCACGAAGACGTGGCCCTCGGGCACCACAAACTCGCCGGTATCGTCGCCGGGTCCGTTATCCGTGATGTTCAGGATCGAGTGGGTGGCACCGCCCGGCAGCGTCTCGAGGAAGCGTTCCTTGATGCATTCGCCCCCCTGGCCGACGGGCGCGTTGGAGCATCGCGGATAGTCGCGGTCTCCACCCTGACCCTGAAGCTCGTAGGGTTCGATGAAGGGCGGCTGCGGCTCCTGCGGGGCGGGCTCGTCGTTTATGTAGAGCACGCCGTTCTGCATCCGGATCCGGTCGCCCGGAAGGCCGACGACCCGCTTGATGAAATCGGTGCCGTTCACCGGGTGACGGAAGACGATCACATCGCCGCGGTCGGGCTCTGACCCGAACCAGCGATCGTTGATGAACGTGCACATCGAGAACGGGCACGAATACTGCGAATAGCCGTAGGCCATCTTGTTGACGAACAGGAAGTCGCCGATCAGCAGGGTGTCCTTCATGCTGCCCGAGGGAATGAAGAACGGCTGGAAGAACAGCGTCCGGAAGATACCCGCGATCAGGAGCGCATAGACCACCGTCTTGACGGTTTCCATGACCGTCCCGCCGCTCTGCGCCCTTGCCATGTCAGCTGCCCTTCTCGCCTCGGTCGCCCGGCCTCCTCATGGGCCGTTTGCGAGGCCAGTGTCAAGCCGAGCGCCCGCGGGGTTCAGGAGGCATTGACCCGGCGCGGCGGTCCGGGATGCGGACGCTTCGCCTCCTCGTCCTCGGGCAACGCCTCGATCACCACCATGGCCTGCGCCCAGGGGTGGTCGTCGGTCAGCGTGACGTGGATCACGGCGACATGGCCTTTGGGCGTCATCTGCTGCAGCCGTTCGGCCGCCCAGCCCGTAACATGCATCACCGGCTGCCCCGTCCGCAGGTTGGTCACCGACATGTCCTTCCACGCGATGCCCATGCGCAGTCCGGTGCCGAGCGCCTTGGAACAGGCCTCCTTCGCCGCCCAGCGCTTGGCGTAAACCGCCGGCGGGTCGGGCATCCGCTCGGCCCGCGCCTGCTCGATCTCCGTGAAGACGCGATTGCGGAACCTGTCGCCGAAGCGATCAAGCGTGCCGGCGACGCGCTCGATATTGGCCAGGTCTGTGCCGATGCCGAGGATCACGGCCAGCGCCCCGTGATCTCGCCGGTGGCCTGGTTGATCGTGACCGCAAGCGACAGCGCGTCGTTGAGTCCGGTCTCGGGATTGTAGAGACCCATGTCCATCACGACCCTCAGACCGGTCGCGGGATCGTAGGAAGACTCCCACCGCTCGAAGGACAGGAAGCCGAATCCCATCCATTCCTCGGAGAGCGAAACGACCCGGCACTGTCTCCCACCGAGTTCGTCATAGGGCGGCGACAGGACCAGCAGATGGAAGGCGGCGGCCGCCGGCTCGATCGTATCGAGGATCGCGAGCCGGACCGCGCCGTTGGCGAAGGTCAGCGTGTTCTGCTCCCACGGCTCGGCGATATTCCATGCGCTCGAGACCGGACCGCAATCCTGCACGACAGCTTCCTCTGCCGCAGCGGGGAGGGCGGAGAGGGCAATGAGGAGTACGGACAGGTGTCTCATCGCGCGGCCTAACGCCCGCCGCCGGAGCCGGTCCGGCGGCGTTCGGATTTGAATCCGGTGGCCCAGAACATCCGGTTGAGCGGGATGAACAGCGCGGCATACACGGCGAATACGCCGATCATCACTGACGGATTGGCCCGCATCGCCGCCATCGCGACCGGGTTCAGCGCCAGGATGATCGCATTCCAGACGACAAGCCCGCCGAGTGCCACCGCGGACATTGGCAGCGCGGCCCGCCAGATCTCACCGCCCGGCGGCATCTCGGTCACGATCCGAGCGTGGCGCTGGCCCTCGACCATCGCGGCGGCGAAGACCGGGATCAGCGGTACCGCGGCCGAGCCGAAATTGATGCCGGTCAGTGCGGTCAGGACAGCCGACAGCACGACCAGCGCAATCAGGGTGCCGACATAGACGAGGGCGTAGCGTTTCGGCGACCAGATCATCCACGTGCCTCGCGCATGATCCGACGCATCTCGGCGATCGCCACCTCGAGCCCGACGAAGATTGCCTCGCCGATCAGGAAATGACCGATGTTCAGCTCCCGGATCTCGGGGATCGCGGCGATCGGGCCGACATCGCCATAGGTCAGACCGTGGCCGGCATGGACCTCGAGCCCGAGGGAATGGGCCAAGGCGGCCATATCGGTCAGCCGCGACAGTTCGGCCGCCTGCGCGGCGTCGTCACCGTCGGCGTAGGCCTCGCAATAGGCGCCTGTGTGCAGTTCGATCACCTGAGCACCGATCCGGTGTGCCGCTTCGACCTGGGCGCGGTCGGCCGCGATGAAGATGGATACCCGGCATCCGGCCTCACGCAGGGGCGCGATGAAATGGGCCAGCCGGTTCTCTTCGCGCGCGACCTCGAGCCCGCCCTCGGTCGTCCGCTCCTCGCGTCGTTCGGGGACGATGCAGACAGCATGCGGCTTGTGACGCAAAGCGATCGCCTGCATCTCGTCGGTCGCTGCCATCTCGAAGTTGAGCGGCAGGGTCAGCGTCTCCATCAGTGCCTCGATATCGGCATCGGAGATATGGCGCCGGTCTTCGCGCAGATGCGCGGTGATCCCGTCGGCACCGGCCGCCTCGGCAAGCTTTGCCGCGCGCACCGGATCGGGCAGCGCGCCACCGCGCGCGTTCCGCACCGTCGCCACGTGGTCGATGTTGACGCCGAGCCTGAGTTGTTCCGCCATGGCCTTGTCCCTCGTTGCGGGGGCAACCCTAGCGATCTGCTGCGCCGGTTCCAGCCTGTTCCCGCAGCTTGATCATTCTCTTTCTCAATCGCGCCGTTCTGCGGGCCTGATAGGCCCGGATCACCGGTACGGAAATGAAGTAGCACACGAGCCCTGCGATGATGCCCGGGATGATGCCGCCAACGAGCCAGGGAAAGAACACGGTGCCCCAGAATTCGTGCAGGCCCTGCCAGTCGGCGCGCTCCGGCGTGAACAACGCGCGGAAGTTGAACCACAGTGCCTCGGCGGCATGGCCCATGCTGTCGAAGACATCGCGCGTGCGGCGGTGTTCGGGCGGGGTCTGCAGCAGGAAATGCCCGGTCCGGAGCGAGATGATCGAGATCGGGACATAGGTCAGCGGGTTGCCGAAGAAGGTGCCGAGGAGACCGGCAAGCACATTGCCCCGCATCGCCCAGGCGAGGACGCCGGCGAAGATGAAATGCAGACCATAGAGCGGCGTGAACGATGCGAAGACGCCGGCGAAGATTCCCCGGGCGATCTGTTCCGGCGTTCCCGGCAGGCGGCGGACCCGATGCTTGACGTACTGGGCGGCGCGGCCCCAACCGCCGCGGGGCCAGAGGAAGCGCAGAAACGCCTGCCCCCAACTCAACGGTGTCCGCCGCTTGAAGACCACTTGTCCGCCTCCTTCCGCCTCAGGGCCGGCGGTCCAGGCTCCGGAACCGCTCGAGCGTCGCCACGTCACTATCGGCCTCGACGGCCGTCATCACCGCATGCAGGTGTTCTGCATCGCGAACCTCTACGTCCACAAGTAGGCGGAAAAAGTCCGGTTTCCGGTCTATGAAGTGAAGATCGGAAATATTGGCGTTCTGCTCTCCGATCAGCGTGCAGATGCGGCCAAGCACACCACGGGCGTTCGACAGGGTCACGTCGATCGTCACGTTGTGAACAGCCGCGTGGCGTCCCTCCGACCATTGCAGGTCGATCCAGCGCTCGGTCTGGTCCTCGACCTCGGCCAGCGCCGGGCAGTCGATGGCATGCACGACCGGGCCGCGGCCGGGATAGGTGATGCCCACGATGCGTTCGCCAGGAACCGCCTGGCAGCACTGGGCGCGGCGCACGGCCTCACCTGCCGGCAGACCGATGACCGCACGGCGGGCCTCGATCTCCGTCGTCGCCTCGCGGTCCCGAAGTTCTGGGTAGAGCGTTTCGACCACTTCGCGCGCGCTCAGTTCGGCCGAGCCGATGCGGGCGAGCACCTCGCCGCCATCCGCCAGCGTCAGCATTCGCGCCGCGGTATCCAGTGCGCGGTCCGTCGCCTTCTTGCCAACCTGCTCGAATGCAACCCGTGCAAGCTCGTGACCAAGCTTGATGTAGCGCCCGCGATCCTCCTCGCGAAGCGACCGACGGATCGCCGCCTTGGCGCGTCCCGTCACCGCGATGTCGATCCAGGTCGCCTGCGGTGTCTGGCCCTCGGCCGTCATGATCTCGACCGACTGGCCGTTCTTCAGCCGCGTCCAGAGCGGAACGCGCAGCCCGTCAACCTTCGCGCCGACGCAGGAATGGCCGATCCGGGTGTGGATCGAATAGGCAAAGTCGATCGGCGTTGCGCCTTTGGGCAGCTTCACCACGTCGCCCTTCGGCGTGAAGCAGAAGACCTGGTCGGAATACATCTCGAGCTTCACGTGCTCGAGAAACTCGTCGTGATCCTCGGCGAGCTCGAAGCGTTCGGTCATGGTCTCCAGCCACTTCGCCGGATCGACCGCGAACGGGTTCTCCACGCGCTCGCCGTCGCGGTAGGACCAGTGCGCAGCAACGCCGGTCTCGGCGACCTCGTGCATCTGGCGGGTGCGGATCTGCACCTCGACCCGCTTGCCATCGCGGCCGGACACGGTGGTGTGGATCGACCGGTAACCGTTCGACTTCGGCTGGCTGATGTAGTCCTTGAAGCGCCCCGGCACCGCGCGCCAGCGCTGGTGGATCAGGCCGAGGACGCGGTAGCAATCCTCCTCGGTCCGGGTGATGATGCGGAACCCGTAGATGTCCGACAGCCGGCTGAAGGCCAGCTCCTTCTCCTGCATCTTGCGCCAGATCGAGAACGGCTTCTTCGCGCGGCCGAACACCTCGGCCTCGATCCCACCGCGGTCGAGCTCGAGCTCGATATCGGCGGTGATCTTCGGGATGACGTCGCCGGCTTCCTTCTGCAGCGTTACGAAGCGCCGCATGATCGAAATGCGCGCATCCGGGTTGAGGACCGCGAAGGACAGGTCCTCCAGTTCCTCGCGCATCGACTGCATCCCCATCCGCCCGGCGAGGGGCGCGAAGATGTCCATCGTCTCGCGCGCTTTCTTGCCCTGCTTCTCCGGCGCCATGTGCTTGATCGTGCGCATGTTGTGCAGCCGGTCGGCGAGCTTCACGAGGATCACGCGCATGTCCTTCGACATCGCCATGAAGAGCTTGCGGAAGTTCTCTGCCTGCTTGGTCTCGCGCTTGGACAGTTCGAGATTGGTCAGCTTGGTGACACCGTCGACCAGTTCGGCCACGTCGTGTCCGAACCGGCGCTCGATCTCGGCGTAGGTGCCCTTGGTGTCCTCGATCGTGTCGTGCAGGAGCGCGGTCGCGATGGTCGCGTCGTCCAGCCGCTGCTCCGTCAGGATAGCGGCGACGGCAACCGGGTGGGTGATGTACGGCTCACCCGAATGGCGCAACTGGCCCGCATGCATCTCGGCGGCGTAGTCGTACGCCGCGCACAGCAGGTCCGCGTTCGTCTTCGGATTGTAGGTTCTGACAAGGCTGACAAGGTCCTCCGGCCCGAGGGTCGAAATCGGAGGACTTGGCGCCTGGACCGTCAGATTACTGACCGCCCTGCGCGGCCATCAGCGCACGCAGCATCTGCTCCTCGGTCATGTCATCGACCTGAGGCTTGTCCTGCTCCACGCCCTGCAGAAGCGCCATGGCGTCCTCTTCGGGCTCGTCCACCTCGATCTGGGTCTGGTGGCTTTCGATCAGGCGCTCACGCAGGTCACTGGCGCCCTGCGTCTCTTCGGCGATTTCCCGGAGGCTCACGACGGGGTTCTTGTCGTTGTCACGGTCGACCGTGATGGGCGAGCCGGACGAGATCTCGCGCGCACGGTGGGCGGCGAGCATCACCAGTTCGAACCGGTTCGGTACCTTATCAACGCAATCTTCGACCGTCACGCGGGCCATGGGTCTCTCCGTCTGGTCCTTGGAAGAGCCATTGACATAAAGCGCCCATTCGCGAATCGCAAGGGCTAGAGCGTGCGGACGGCGGCCACGTCGGAGGGTGGAAGATCGTCCCGCATCGCCCGCACCGTCAGTCCGGTGACGGGATGCCGCCAGTCCGGCGCGATCCCGGCCAGCGGGACGAGGACAAAGGCGCGTTCGGCAAGCCGGGGATGG
Organism: Rhodobacterales bacterium HKCCE3408; assembly: GCA_015689705.1. Taxonomy (GTDB): domain Bacteria; phylum Pseudomonadota; class Alphaproteobacteria; order Rhodobacterales; family Rhodobacteraceae; genus HKCCE3408. Next base: position 162,634 of record WVSN01000007.1, on the reverse strand, counting down.
GGCAGGATCAGGGTGTCGGGCGTCTCGTGCTGCGCGCGCTCGACGGGCAGAAGGCGCCATGCGGACTCGGTCAATTCATCGGGCAGCACCAGGTCACCCAGCGCGATAAGGTCGAGGTCGAGAAGCCTGGCCTCCCAGCGCCGCCCGCGGGTCCTGCCATACCGGGCCTCGATCGCATGAAGTTCTTCCAGAAGATGCTCCGCCTCGCCGGTCCAGTCGAAGGCCGCGGCCGCATTCACGTAATCCGGCCCGGCGCCCGCGGGGAAAGCCGGCGTGCTGTAGAGGGCGCTGGACCGCACGGCACCACCGGCAACCTGCGCCAGATCGGCCATCGCTGCGGCGACCGTGTGCTCGGGCGTTCCGGCAGCCGACGGCAGGTTCGCACCAAGCGCGACGAGCGCTAAAGCCATTGTAACGATTCCGTGACCACGCCTCTTGCACCCCCTGCCTGTTCGTTTATTTACAACACGGTGCCGGTCGCGATTGCCGACGTATTTTCGTTAACACTCAGGGCGATTGGTGCAAGTCACACTCACGGGACGAAGCACATCATGTTTTATCGCGACGAACGGCTGGCGCTGTTCATCGATGGTTCGAATCTCTACGCCGCGGCAAAGGCGCTTCAGTTCGACATCGATTACAAGCTCCTGCGACAGGAATTCCGACAGAGGGGGCGCCTCGTGCGCGCCTTCTACTACACCGCTCTCCTCGAGAATGAGGAATACTCGCCGATCCGGCCGCTGGTCGACTGGCTGCAGTACAACGGCTTCACCATGGTGACAAAGCCGGCAAAAGAATTCACCGACAGCCAGGGACGGCGCAAGGTGAAGGGCAACATGGACATCGAGCTTGCCGTCGATGCCATGGAGATGGCGCCGCATGTGGACCATATCGTTCTGTTTTCCGGCGACGGCGATTTCCGCCCGCTTGTCGAGGCGCTGCAACGCAAGGGCGTCCGGGTGTCGATCGTATCCACCATCCGCTCGCAGCCCCCGATGATCGCCGACGACCTGCGCCGCCAGGCCGACAATTTCATCGAACTCGACGAGCTCAAAGACGTGATCGGCCGGCCGCCGCGCGAACCGCGCGATGCCAGCGACGCTTCCGGCTCTGCAGCCGCGCGCTGATCGGTTAACGCCCCCTCACGGTCTCGGCCGCGATCCGTCCGCCGGATCGCGGTGACGCGCCATTGGGTTGACTCATCCGGGGCGTGGGGCCTCAAATCATCAATTATGGATACGGTCGGCCCGCCCGGCCGCCTCAACAGCAGATTTCGCGCGGTTTGGCCCGACGGTATTTAACACTCGATGACTACATGGCGTCGCTCGACGGTCTTCTGCGCGTACGCGTGGTCTGGGATCGCGCCGTGGAGTTCGCCGCCAGCCGTGGCTTCAGTCGCGTCAGCTTCCTGTCGCAGCGCCGAGGCACCGCGCCCGGTTTCGACATGTTCGCCTCGGGCTTCGACAGCGAGTGGACGACACGCTACGCCGCTCAGCGGCTCTGGCAGATCGACCCGTTTCTGAAGCAGGCGCTCGGCTCGACCGGGCCGGTCCGCTGGAGCGAAATCGCCGAGTTGCGTGACCTCAGCCCCGACGAGCACCGCTTTGTTGCCGACGCCATGCGGCTCGGCGACGGCATGTCGATCGGCGCCTTCGGGCCGAACATGCGCCAGGCCTGCTTCGGAGTGGGATTTCCGTCGGGCGCACCACCGCCGTCTCCAGCCGTAGTCCGCGAACTTCAGCTCGCCGCGCAGGCCACACTGCTCGCCGTGTGCCGGATCCACGACGAGCGGACCGGGTTCGAGCGGCTCCGGCTGACGCGGCGCGAATGCGACGTGCTCGACCTGATGGCGCGGGGGATGGAGAATACCGCGATCGCAGGGTCGCTCGAGATCTCGCGCCACACCGTCGATGCGCTGCAACGGCGCATCTACCAGAAACTCGACGTCGACGACCGCACAAGCGCGGTTGTCCGCGGGCTCGCGTCCGGCTTCATTTCGATGCCCGTCATCGGTCCCGGCCAGTACTCGCGTGGCCGCTGAACCTGAAATCGGAACCCGTCAGATAAATTTGGCTTTGTAGTCGATTTACGGGATGCGGACCCGGGCGGCGGTCTCTACCTAGCGTCCAAGTTTCCCCGACATCGCCAGAAAGGCAAAAGATGAAACATGAATCCATCCCCCAATCGGGTGAGGTCGACGAGGCGATCAAGACGCCGGTCATGACCTGGCTCGCGACCCGACCCGAGGGCGACCGCGCCCCGGCCGCTACCGCAATGGCGTCCTGGCTTCTGGAAGTGGCAGCAGCCGAATACCAGCGTGCCGGATCGAAATCGAACGTCCTCGCTCTTCTTGAACTGGCCGAGGAAGTCTGGGACCGCGCCGTCGCAATGTCCGGTGAAACGCAGCCCGGCTGAACGCCGGAGGCCGCGTTCACAGGCATAACCGCTTGCCGCGCAGCGCCGCAGGGCTTAGGTCGGAAGACATGAGCAAGCCGCCTCTCACCATCCATCTCGCCGCCCCCCGGGGCTTCTGTGCCGGGGTCGATCGCGCGATCAAGATCGTCGAGATGGCACTCGGGAAATGGGGCGCGCCGGTCTATGTCCGGCACGAGATCGTGCACAACAAGTACGTGGTCGACGACCTCCGCGCCAAGGGCGCTGTCTTCGTCGAAGAGCTCGACGAATGCCCGCCCGACCGGCCGGTGATCTTCTCCGCCCACGGCGTGCCCAAGGCAGTCCCGGCCGAGGCCGCGGCGCGCGAGATGGTCTATGTCGACGCGACCTGCCCGCTTGTTTCCAAGGTCCATATCGAGGCGGCACGGCACCACGAAAACGGCCTTCAGATGGTGATGATCGGTCATGCCGGCCATCCCGAGACCATCGGAACCATGGGCCAGCTTCCGCCGGGCGAGGTGATCCTCGTCGAGACGGTCGCGGATGTCGGCAAGATCGAGGTGCGCGACGCCGAAAAGCTCGCCTTCGTGACCCAGACCACGCTCTCGGTCGATGATACGGCGGACATCGTCACGGCGCTGAAGGCGCGGTTTCCGTCGATCGTCGGGCCGCACAAGGAAGATATCTGCTACGCCACCACGAACCGGCAGGAAGCGGTCAAGGTCATCGCGCCCGACTGTGACGCGCTGCTTGTGGTGGGCGCGCCCAATTCCTCGAATTCGCGCCGCCTCGTCGAAGTCGCCGCCCGTGCGGGCTGCCCCTACGCACAGCTTGTCGGCCGCGCCGCCGAAATCGACTGGCGCGCGATCGAGGGAATTCGCTCGGTCGGCGTGACGGCCGGCGCGTCGGCGCCCGAAGTGCTCATCAACGAGGTGATCGACGCCTTCCGCGATCGTTACGAAGTGACGGTCCGCCCGGTCACCACCGCCGAAGAGAACGTCGAGTTCAAGGTTCCCCGACTCCTGCGCGAGCCTGCCTGACCCAAGGGAAATTTCCTGCCGGGTTGTGTGCCTACCGGCACGGCTGGCATACTCGCGCGCATGGGGGACCAAGACCGGACCACACCTTCTGGCCGGCACGATCGGTATTCCGGTCCGGATGAGGATACGATCCGGGCCTACGATGCGCGTGCCGAAGACTACAACCGTCGTTTCTCGCGCACCGACCCGTCCCCGGCCCTGGAAGATTTCATGGGCCGACTCGCCCCAGGCGCCTTCGTGCTCGATCTGGGTTGCGGGCCAGGCGACGCCGCCGCGCAGATGCAGGCGGCCGGGTTCGCGGTCGATGCGCTCGACGCCAGTGCACAGATGGTCGAGATCGCGCGCAGCGAGTACGGGCTCGACGCACGCCAGGGCGACTTTGCCGACCTGCGCGGGCCCTATGACGGCGTCTGGGCCAGTTTCAGCCTGCTGCACATGCCACGGGCGGTTCTGCCGATGTACCTCTACGATCTCGCGGCGGCGATGCGGCCCGACGCACCTTTCCACATCGCATTGAAGGCCGGGAACGGGGAACGGCGGGACGGTCTTGGTCGGCTGTATTCCTATTTCGGACTGGACGAGGTCGACGGCTGGCTCCGCGATGCCGGCTTCGCGCCCGGTGCGCAACTGACCGGGGAAGGCACCGGGCTTGCGGACCAGTCGGAACCCTGGTTCGCCATCGTCGCCCACCGCACCGGCGGTTGACAGCGCCGACCCGGGCCCCGAAGGCTGAGGCGGCAACCCCAAGCCGGAGTAGCCGCCCATGTCCCCCGAATTTCTCCTCACCGCGTTCATCGTCTGCCTGATGCCGGGCATCGGTGTCGTCTACACGCTGTCGACGACGCTCGGCGGCGGCCTGCGCGCCGGCATCCCGGCCGTCATCGGCTGCACAGCGGCCACGGCTGTTCACCTCGCCTTCGCCCTGTTGGGCCTGGCGGCGATTCTGCACACCTCGGCAATCCTCTTCCAGGCGCTGAAATGGGCCGGCGTCGCCTATCTTCTCTGGATGGCCTGGGGCACGCTCAAGGGCACGCAGGGCGCTCTCACCGTCGAGGAGAGCACTCCCGAACCGGCCCATCGGATCGCGATCCGCGGCGTGCTGCTCAACATCCTGAACCCAAAGCTCCCGCTCTTCTTCCTCGCCTTCCTGCCGCAATTCGTGCCGGCAGGCTCGCCGCACGCGACGCGGCTTCTCGTGACGCTCGGCCTCGGCTTCGTGGCGATGACTTTAGTCGTCTTCATGGTCTACGCGCTGCTGGCCGGGACCATGCGCGCCCGGGTTCTCGCGTCGGAACGCGCAATGGCCTGGCTCCGCCGCGCCTTCGCGGCCTCTTTCGCGCTGCTCGGCCTGAAACTTGCTGCCGAACGCGCCTGATCTTGCCGCCGGCGCGGGGGCCGCTAGCTCCCGCGCATGGCGCAGATCCCCCGAACGGCTCTCCTTCTCGGCCTCGCCGGCCTGATCCCATTTCTCTGGGGCTCCGCCACCGCGCGCGGTCTGGCCTCGCCGCTCGACCCTGCCTGGACCGGAACGGCGATCCTGCGCGGCTACGGCACGATCATCCTGTCGTTCATGTCAGGCGTGATCTGGGGCTTCGCCGCAAAGGCAGAAGGAAGACCCGCCGATGCCGGATATCTCCTGTCGGTCCTGCCCGCGATCTACGCGCTGGCGCTTCTGGCCGCCGAGCCGCAGGCCGGGCTTCTCGGTCTCGCGTTCGGCTTTGCGGCGCTTCTGGCCGTCGATCTCTGGGCCGTCCGCATGGGCCTCGCGCCCGGATGGTGGATGCGGCTTCGGCTGCTCCTGACCACGGTGGTTCTAGTCTGCCTCGGCCTCGGCGCGACAGCCTGAGCCCCTCTTGCCGGCCGCGCGGCCCCGGTCCATACCGCGCCGCATGGCCGAACTCTTTGCCTATACCGACGGCGCCTGCTCCGGAAATCCCGGCCCGGGCGGATGGGGCGCGCTGCTGATCGCGCGCGAGGGCGAGACCGTCCTGAAGGAGCGCGAGCTCAAGGGCGGCGAGGCTGACACGACGAACAACCGGATGGAACTTCTGGCCGCCATCGCCGCACTGGAGGCGCTGGAGCGGCCGTCGACCATCACCGTCATTACCGACAGCGCCTATGTAAAAGGCGGGATCACCGGCTGGCTGCATTCCTGGAAGCGGAACGGCTGGCGGACTCAAACCAGAAAGCCGGTGAAAAACGAGGACCTCTGGCGCCGCCTCGACGAGGCCGCTGCGCGCCACGACGTGACCTGGGAGTGGGTCAAGGGCCATGCCGGCCACCCGGAGAACGAGCGCGCTGACGAACTCGCCCGGGCCGGCATGAAGCCGTTCAAATGACGCCTGCCCTCGTCCTCGACTATGCCGCCGTCGTCGTCTTCGCCGCGACCGGTGCGCTCGCGGCGTCGCGCGCACAGCTCGACATCGTGGGCTTTTTCTTCCTGGCGGGGCTGACGGCGGTCGGCGGTGGCACGGTGCGCGATCTGCTGCTCGACCGGAACCCGGTCTTCTGGATCGCCGACCCGACGCATCTCGGCCTCGCCGCCGCGGTCGCGGTCCTCGTCTTCTTCACTGCGCACCTGTTCGAGAGTCGGCTGAAGCTTCTGATCTGGCTCGATGCGGCCGCACTCGCCATCGCGGTCGCGGCCGGCGTCGCCGTCGCACGCGAAACCGATCAGTCCGTCACGATCGTCCTCGTGATGGGTGTCCTGACCGGAACGCTCGGCGGCCTTGCCCGCGATGTCGTGGCCAACGAAGTGCCGTTGATCCTGAAGCAGGGAGAACTTTATGCAACGGCAGCGCTTGCTGGCGCGGGCGCTGCGGTCACCGCCGCGACGATAATCGACAGCCCGCTCGCCGCGCCGGTGGCCTGTGTCATCGTGACCTTCGCGCTCCGCGCCGGGTCGCTCGCCTTCGGCTGGCGGCTTCCGGTCTATCGCTCTCGGCCGCCGCGGGCCTGATCGGTCACGGTGTCGCGGCGCGGCGCTCCTCGAGCGTCAGGACATAGGGCTCCGCGACCGGCTGGCCGTTGCGGAAGAATGGCGTCCGGCGATGCCGGCCACGCAGTCGGGCCCAGATCGCGTTCGTCAGGATCGGGAAGGCCCAGACATAGGCCGCGCTCGGCTTCTCCGCGACCGGACCCGTCGCGCCACCGACATTCAGATGCGCCGTCACCGGAGGCAGCCGGGACGTATCGGCGAACCCCGCGACGTGGAGGCTGGCGAACGGGAACCCGGCATCCGGAAGCCCGTTGGCCAGCGGCGTTCCGCAACAGCCGGCATACCAGCGGAACATGCCCTTCGGACTGAGCCGCAAGAGCGCGAGGTGTTCCGCGCCTGCAACGATTTCGATGCGCTCCGGCAGGGTCGGATACAGGTCCGTTCCGCCCGCCGCATTCAGCGTCACGCCGCCCGAGACGTGCCGCGCAAACGCCTGGCAGTCGCGACAGTAGCAGATCCCGCGCTTGCCACCTTTGATCTCGACCCGCAGGCGAAGCTTGCCACAGCGGCAGGACCAGTCGGCGGCGCTCATCTCCGGCGGTTCCGGCGCCGCTGCGCCCATTCGGTCGGGATCAGCACCAGGGCCGCCGCCGCGCCGATGATCGCGTCGAGCCCCGGCGATCCGAAGCTGAGGTGGAACATCACGCGCGCCATGAACACCACGATGACGGCGCCAAGCGCGATGAGCACCGATGGCACCACCCCGTTATGCGTGATCCCCCAACGCTCGAAAGCCCAGCCGACCACGCCGCCGATCATCAGCGAGCCGAAAAACGCGAAGAACCCCATCAGCCCTCTCCCAGCATCGTGCCGGGGGCGATCCGCGCCCCGTTGAGGAAGGCGGCGGCGTCCTGCCGCCCCCGCCCCTCGGCCTGCACCTCGGTGATGTCCACCGCACCCTGCCCCGCGGCCACCGTCAAGGCCGAACCGGTCGAGAGGACCTCGCCCGGCGATCCGTCGCCCTTTGCCGAACGCGCACGCATCAGTTTCAATCGCTTGCCGTCATGGACTGTCCAGGCCCCGGGAAACGGAGAGAGCCCGTTCACCTGCCGCGCGATCTCGTCGGACGGTCGCGACCAGTCGACCGCCGCTTCGGCCTTGTCGATCTTCGCGGCGTAGGTCACGCCCTCCTCGGGCTGCGGCACCGGTCTCAGATCGTCGAGCGTGTCGAGCGCCTCGACGATCGCCTCGGCCCCGAGCGCCGACAGCCTGTCGTGCAGTTCGCCCGCCGTCTCCTCAGGGCCGATCGGGAGGCGCTTTTTCAGAAAGACCGGCCCGGTATCGAGCCCCGCCTCCATCCCCATGATGCAGACGCCTGTCTCTGCGTCGCCCGCCATGATCGCCCGCTGGATTGGCGCAGCCCCGCGCCAGCGCGGCAGAAGCGAGGCGTGGATGTTGAAGCAGCCCCGCGCAGGCGCATCCAGAACGGCCCGCGGCAGGATCAGGCCATATGCCACGACGACCGCCGCGTCAGCTTCAAGCGCAGCGAAGGCCGCCTGAGCGTCTTCGCCCCTGAGCGATGCCGGGCTCCGCACCTCGAGGCCCAGCGCCTCGGCCCGCTCCTGTACCGGCGACGGGCGGTCCTTCTTGCCCCGGCCGGCCGGGCGCGGGGGCTGCGTGTAGACCGCCGCGATCTCGTGGCCGGCCTCGACCAGCGCCTCGAGCGCCGGCACCGAAAAGTCCGGAGTTCCCATGAAGATGAGCCGCATCGCCCTGTCCTGTCTGCCCGAGGGCGCCGTCCGGTCGCCGTTCAGGCCTCAGCCGGCCTCGCGCGCCCGTTCCTTCTTCAGCTTCACCATCTTGCGGGTGATCATCTGCCGCTTCATCGGCCCGAGATAGTCGATGAAGAGCTTGCCATCGAGATGGTCGATCTCGTGCTGCACGCAGGTCGCCCAGATGCCGTCGAAGGTCTCCTCGCGAGCATTACCGTCCCGGTCGATCCAGCGGACCGTCGCCTCGGCCGGACGTTCCACCTCGGCGTAGATGTCGGGGATCGACAGGCAGCCTTCCTCGTAGACCGACCGCTCGTCGGACGTCGCCACGACCTCCGGGTTGAACATCGCGATCGGACGCGGCGCGGCACCCTCCTCCTTCACGCAGTCGAGCACGATCAGCCGTTGACCGATGCCGATCTGTGGCGCGGCCAGACCGATACCCGGCGCGGCATACATCGTCTCCAGCATGTCGTCGGCCAGCCGGCGCAACCCGTCGTCGATATCGGCGACAGGCGACGCCACGGCCTTCAACCGCGGATCGGGATGGATGAGGATGGGCAATTTCATGGCCGGTGACATAGGCGATCACATGCCTCCGCGCAACGGATGCCGACAGCCACTTGCGCCCGCCGCGCCGACCGCTAGGTTGCGCCGCAATCCCGGAAAGGACGACCATGAGCTTCGATCGCGACATCGGCAGGCTTGAAACCCATTGCTCAAAGTATTCGGCGATGGAGGCGATGTTCGGCATCGATCCGAACGAGGGACTTGGCATGTGGGTCGCCGACAGCGACTACCCCTCCGCACCCGCCGTGCAGGAGGCGCTCCATGCCTATGTCGATCTGGGTGGCTACCGGTACGGGGCCGACGAGGCCGGGTATCACGCCGCCATCACCTGGTGGCAGGGCCACCGTCACGGCTGGACCATCCAACCAGACTGGATCGTGACCACCCAGGGTCTCGGCCACGCCATCGCGATGGTGTTCGATACCTTCACCGAGATCGGTGCGGGCGTCGCCTATTTCACCCCGGTCTACCACGAGTTTCGCAACAAGACCCTGCGCTGCGAGCGCCGGCCGGTCGAGCTGCCGCTGGCCCTTATCGATGGCCGCTACCAGCTCGACTGGGACCGCGCCGAAGCGGCAATCGACCCGGGCGTGAAGGTCCTGATCCATTGCGCACCGCAGAACCCGTCTGGCCGGGTCTGGAGCGTCGAGGAAAGCCGGCAGATCGCAGAGTTCGCCGCACGCCACGACCTGATCCTGATCTCGGACGAGGTCCATGCCGACATCGTTTATCCCGGCGGGCCGACGCACGTCCCGATGGACGTCGCCGCACCGGAACACCGCAACCGGACGATCACGCTGAGCGCCGCGTCCAAGGCCTTCAACCTGCCCGCACTCCGTTGCGGTCAGGCGATCGTGCCCGACGACAAGCTCCGCGCCGCGCTGCAACGGCGGCTGGCCATGACGGAATACAAGCAGGCCGCTCCCGGCATCGTCGCGACGAAGGCCGCCTTCTCGCCCGAGGGCGAGGCCTGGCTCAAGGATCAGATCGCCTACCTGACCGAGAACCGCCGCATCTTCGACGCCGCCATCGACGCCATCCCAGGTCTCTGGTCGATGCCGCTCGAGTCGACGTTCCTCGCCTGGGTGGACTTCTCCGGCACCGGCATGGACCACGAGGAATTCACCGCCCGGCTCCGCGACGATGCAAAGATCGCGGCCAGCCCCGGTCCCGGGTTCGGCACGGGCGGGGAAACCTTCGCGCGCTTCAACCTCGCCATGCCCCGGCACCTCGTTGAGGATGCGGTGGCGCGGATGCAACGGGCCTTCGCCGACCTGCAATAAGGCCGCGCCGGGTCTACAGTCCTGATATCCGGGCTCGCCGGCCAATGCCGCGGCGCAGCACTTGCGCCGCGCCACGCATCATTCTATCCCTCGGCCGAACCCTGACGAAATATCCTTTCACGAGAATTCGCCCATGAGCTTCCGCCTTCAGCCCGCTCCACCCGCCCGCCCGAACCGGTGCCAGCTCTTCGGGCCGGGTTCGAACCCGAAGCTGTTCGAGAAGATGGCGGCTTCGGCGGCGGACGTGATCAACATCGACCTCGAGGACAGCGTCGCGCCCGACGACAAGGCGCAGGCCCGGGCGAATACGATCGAGGCGATCGGCGCGGTCGACTGGGGCCGCAAGACGCTGAGCGTCCGGATCAACTCGCTCGACAGCCCGTACTGGTATCGCGACGTGGTCGACCTGCTGGAACAGGCGTCCGAGCGGCTCGATCTCATCATGATCCCGAAAGTGGGGACCGCGAGCGACATCTACGCGGTGGACGCGCTCGTGACCTCGGTCGAGGCGGCGATGGGGCGCACCAAGAAGATCGGCTTCGAGGTCATCATCGAAAGCGCGGCCGGCATCAGCCATGTCGAGGAGATCGCGGCCGCCTCGCCACGGCTCCAGGCGATGTCGCTCGGCGCGGCCGATTTCGCGGCCTCCATGGGCATGCAGACGACGGGCATCGGCGGCACGCAGGAGCAATACTACATGCTGCATGACGGCGCCCGGCACTATTCCGATCCGTGGCACTGGGCGCAGGCCGCCATTGTCGCGGCCTGCCGCACCCACGGCGTCCTGCCGGTCGACGGTCCGTTCGGCGACTTCTCCGACGACGAAGGCTTCCGCGCGCAGGCGCGCCGGTCGGCGACGCTCGGCATGGTGGGCAAGTGGGCGATCCACCCCAAGCAGGTGGCGCTGGCGAACGAGGTCTTCACGCCGTCAGAAGAAGCCGTCGCCGAGGCGCGCGAAATCCTCGCCGCCATGGAGGCGGCGAAGAAGGCGGGCGCCGGGGCGACGACCTACAAGGGCCGGCTGGTGGATATCGCGTCGATCAAGCAGGCCGAGGTGATCGTGAAGCAGGCCGAACTTATCGCGGGCTAGTCCTTCAGCGGCACGCAGACATCCGTCAGCAGGTCCTCGGGGGCCGTGTCCTGCGGCGCGTTGAGGTAGACCTCGATGGGCGGATGGTCTCCGGCCTCCTCGCCGCTCTCGGGCAGCCAGACGCCGTATAGGTGCTTGTACGCCGCGGCGAGGCCCGGATAGGGGCCCTTGTAGTGCATCACGGCATAGCGGCCCTCAGGCAGGCGTATCTCTTGTAAAGGCTCGGCGATGGGCGCGGTGTAGGTCACGGCGAGCCCGGCCGCACTGCGCAGCTCGGCCTCCGGCTTCGCGTCGGGGTCGTCGTAGTAGACCCCGATCATGCCGCGCACATGCGGCCAGAGATTGCGCGCCGCGGCGATGGCGCCGACGCTCTCGAAGGTCTTGCCGATCTCGATATACGCGCCGCGATGGGGCATCGCGGCCAGCCGGCGCGCGGGTTGGGTTGCGATCTCGATGGGGAACATCGGGTAGTCTCCTGTTCTGGCGTGGTTGAGGAGCGGTGGAAAGTCACCGCGCGACCGGAATGCGCCCGGCGGCAGGCCATAAGCCCGCTCGAACGCCCGGGAGAAGCTGGCGAGGTTGGGGTAGCCCACCTCGGCCGCGATCTCGGCGATGGGCCTGTCGGTCCGGACCAGCGCCGCGGCGGCCTTGTGGAGCCGCACCCGGCGCACGGCCTGCGCGCAGGTCTCGCCCGTCATCGCGGTGAAGACGCGGTGCCAGTGGAAGCGCGACATCGCCGCGACCTCGGCCAGCGCGTCGAGCGACAGATCGCCTGCCGGGTGGGCGTGGATATGTTCCACCACCCGCAGCATCCGTCTTTCGTAGTCGCCCGCCATCCGGCCCTCCCGTTTCGGTCGCCCCATGGATGCCAGACCCGGTCTTCGCAAATCTTGCCGAGTTGCAAGCGCCCGTCCCGCCGTCCTATATCGGGCCGAAGCATCACAGGGCGCGTGGCATGAACTACCTCGACTTCGAGAAACCGCTGGCCGAGATCGAAGGCAAGGCGGAAGAGCTGCGCGCCATGGCGCGCGGCAACGCGGAAATGAATGTCGAGGACGAGGCGCGGGCGCTCGACCGCAAGGCGCAGGACATGCTGCGCGATCTCTACAAGAACCTCAGCCCTTGGCGGAAATGCCAGGTCGCGCGGCATCCCGACCGGCCGCATTGCCGCGACTATATCGAGGCGCTGTTCACCGAGTTCACGCCGCTGGCCGGCGACCGCAATTTCGCCGACGACCAGGCCGTGATGGGCGGACTCGCGCGGCTCGAGGACAAGCCGGTGGTGGTGATCGGGCACGAGAAGGGCCACGACACCAAGACCCGGATCGAACGCAATTTCGGCATGGCCCGGCCCGAGGGCTACCGCAAGGCGGTGCGCCTGATGGATCTCGCCGACCGCTTCCGCCTGCCGGTTGTGACGCTTGTCGACACGCCGGGCGCGTATCCCGGGAAGGGCGCCGAGGAACGCGGCCAGTCCGAAGCCATCGCGCGCTCGACCGAGAAATGCCTTCAGATCGGTGTCCCGCTCGTCTCCGTCATCATCGGAGAGGGCGGATCGGGCGGCGCCGTCGCCTTTGCTACGGCCGACAGGCTGGCGATGCTGGAGCACTCGATCTACTCGGTGATCTCGCCCGAGGGCTGCGCCTCCATCCTCTGGAAGGACGCGGAGAAGATGCGCGAGGCCGCCGAGGCGCTGCGCCTGACCGCGCAGGATCTCTACAAGCTCGGCGTTGCGGATCACATCGTGAAGGAACCGCTCGGCGGCGCGCAACGTGACGCGGCCGGGACGATCAAGGCCGTCGGCGCCGCCATCGTCTCGCTCCTGAAAGAGCTTGAGGGCAAGAGCCCGGCCGAGCTTGTGGCCGGACGCCGAAAGAAATTCCTCGACATGGGCGCGCGCGGTCTGGCCGCCTGAACGCGTCCGCCCTCATTCCGCCACAATTCAGATCACGCCGTCTGCGCGCGACGGTCCTTATTTCTCAGGCCCGCATGGCAATCAACGGCCGTCTGGAAACGATCTGTTCGCCCGGCTGCCGTTGCACATTTTGTCATTAACAAGGCATAAACCAGTCCGGGTTGGGGCACGTGTGCCTGGGACGGAGTTACGAGTAAAATGTCGCGTTACGAATTCAAGGTGCTTCCCGCACCGAAGCGCCCGCGCAAGCTGACGGGCCTCGAAAAGGATCAGGACAAGTTCTGCGCAACGCTCACGGACGTCATGACCGATATGGGTCTGGACGGATGGGAGTTCGTCAGCGCGCAGACGCTTCCCTACGAGGAGCGCCGCTTCGGTCTCTTCCGCCGCGTCGGCTCGAAGCCCTGCCTCGTGTTCCGGCGCGAGATCGAACGGCTCGACCAGGCCGAGCAGAAGGTGGCGCCCAAGCGGATCGCCCGGGCGCATGTCGTCTCGCGGGTGAATGGCGGCGCACGCCGGATCACCCTTTCGGATCCGGCCGAAAACAAGGTCTACGCCCTGCCCGGCGCATCCTGACAATCTGAATGCAGCATGGTGAGGAGGAGACGCGCGGCCCCGTGGGGGCGGCAAGCGCGATCTGGGGGTCTGCTCACCACATGCGGGGTTCGGCATCGGCGGCATAGCCGGCATCGTAGCTTTCGGCGTCGAACCCCGCCTTGAATTCCTTGATGAAATCGCCGGCGCGCGGGGCTGACGGCCTTTCGCCGGACCACAGGCCCGAGCGCATGATCGCCTTGGCGCACTGGAAGTAGACCTCGCCGACCGAGATCACGATGACCGAGCGCGGGTGCTTGTCACCGCGCGCGAAGCGGCCCGTCATGTCCGGATCCGCCGTCAGCTTCGCCCGGCCGTTCACCCGCACCACGTTGTCTGATCCGGGCACGAGGAACATCAGCGACACGCGCCCGTCCTCGACAATGTTGGCCAGCGAATCCAGACGGTTGTTCCCACGCCAGTCGGGCATCGCCAGCGTCGCGTCGTCCAGCAGGGCGACCACCGGCCCGGCATTGCCGCGCGGGCTCGCATCGGTGCCGGAGGGTCCAGTCGTGGACAGGATGCAGAACCGGCTCGCCTCGATGAACCGCGCATAGGTTGGCGTGATCCGGGTCATGACCTTGTCGAGCGCCAGGTCGTGGGGCGCGTCATAGAGCGCCCGGAGCGCGGCGATATCCTCGATGTAATCCATCACTCAGGTCCCTTTCCGGAAGCCGGCCTCGTCCAGCAGCGCGTCGGACACCGTCTCGATCCGCGTCTCGAGCTCGACCATGAAATCCGCGATCTCCATGCCCGGCTCGATCGGGTCGAGGAACTCGACGACGGCAAGGCCGGGCTTCCGCGCGATCCCCGTTCGCGGCCAGAAGACGCCGACATTCGTCGCCGCCGGCACGCAGGTCTGTCCGGTCTGCGCATAGAGCACACCAGTGCCGATCTTGTAGGGCCGCACGACCCCCGGCGCGACACGCGTGCCCTGCGGATAGATGATCAGCTGTCCCGGCTCCTGCCGGCCCTCGGCCACGCCCTTCATCATCTGCTCGATGGCCTGGGCCCGGCGGCCCCGGTCGACCGGGACGCAACCGATCCGAAGCGCGTACCAGCCAAGGATCGGCGCCCATTTGAGCGAGGCCTTCATGATGAACTTCGGCCGCGGCAGGACCGAGACGAGCATGATGATGTCGAAGAAGGACTGGTGCTTGGAGGCGACGAGGACTTCGCCCTGCGGAACCGTGCCGCGGACCTCGGATCGCAGCCCGATCATCCAGCTCGCCGTCCAGCGCACCCATCGGGTGTAGGTGTGGACGCCAGCGAAGGCGCCGCGGCGGTCGACCAGCGCCCAAGGGGTGAAGAACACCGCCAAGACGGCCATCATCAGGTACATCTGCCCGACGAAAAAAAGCGAGCGGAGCCATTGCATCAGCGCATCCCCCGAAGCGTGTCGCGCGCCGCGGCGCGGGTTGCGAGATAGCCGACCAGCGCGGCGAGCGCGGGGATGGCCAGCGGCAGGAACCACTCGAAGCCGCGGAAGCGGATGCCGGTCAGGAACCCTTCGCCCGCGCCGGCGCCGGGCATCAGCGCCACGGCGGCCATCCCCAATGCCATCCCTATCACGGCGCCACCAAGCGCGCGCAGGGTGAAGCGCCGGATGAAGGCCTGCGCGATGTAGCCGTCCTTCGCGCCGACCAGGCGCAGCGTGCGGATCACCTGCTCGTTCGCGGCCAGAGCCGAGCCTGCGGCCAGCGCGATCATGGCCGCTGTCGCGCCGAGGATGAGGAGTAGCGCGGCCCAGCCCATCAGCCTGAGCCGGCTTGCGGCGGCGACGAGCGGACGCCGCCAGCGGCCATGATCATCCAGAACCGCGCCCGGCGCCTCGGCGGTCAGCCTCTGGCGCAGGCCTTCTGCGTCATAGCCTTCGTCCGTCGCCGTCACTTCGACAAGCTGCGGGATGGGCAGGTCATCAAGCGGCAGGCCATCTCCGAACCATGGTTCGAGCAGGTCGCGCTGTTCTTCCGCGGTGAGCGCGCGCGCCGATGCGACGCCCGGTGTCTGGCCGAGCACCTCGAGCACCGCCCGCGTCTGCAGCGCCAGTTCATCAGTCGGCGCGGAGACGCGGATGGTCGCGGTGCGCGCCAGGGCGTCGGCCCAGATATCGGCGACCCGGCCTGCCGCCAGCGACAGGGCCAGCGCGAACACGGCGAGGAAGGCCATCGCGCCCGCGGTAAAGACGGTCAGACGCGCGGGCCATCCGGTTGGCGGGACGACGCGGTCGGCCTGCGGGTCGCCCATGACGAGCGCGGCAATGCGGGCCGGCGGGGTCACAGGTCCGCCCCCGCAAGCTGGAGCTGACCGCCCGCGATCCGCAGCACGCGGGCCGACACCTGCGCCTTCGCCGCGCGGATCAGGCCGAGATCGTGCGTAGCCACGAGGATCGTCTTTCCCATCCGGTTGAGTTCGGCCAGCAGCGTCAGAAGACGCATCGACATCTCCCAGTCGACGTTGCCCGTCGGCTCGTCGGCAAGGATCAGGTCGGGGTCCATGATGACGGCGCGGGCCAGTGCCGCGCGCTGTCGTTCCCCGCCTGAAAGCTCTGGCGGCAATGCATCGGCGCGCGGCCCGAGCCCGACCCAGGCCAGAAGCTCGCGCAGGTTCTCGCGGTGCGCATCGACGTCACGGCCCGAGACAGCCAGCGGCAGGGCGATGTTGTCGGTCACGCTGAGATGGTCGAGGAACTGGCAATCCTGATGCACCACCCCGATCCGCTGTCTTGCGCCGGAGATGTCGTCGCGGGACATGGTCGCGGTCGATTGCCCGAACAGCTCGATCTCACCCACCGTCGGCAGGAGATCGGCATAGCAGAGCCGCAGAAGCGTCGTCTTGCCGGCACCGGACGGCCCGGTCAGGAAATGGAACGATCCCGGGGCCAGCGTCAGGGCCAGTCCGCCGAGCAGCGGCTCGCCGCCGAAGCTGTAGCCGGCCTCGCGCAGTTCGATCAATGTCCCGCTCCGTCCCGTTTCGGGGTGACGCCCTCATGCCTCACCCCGGGAGCGGTTGCAACGCGAGCAACATGCAAGCGCTTGGAATGTATTTGTTCGATTGTTAAACATATGTGGATAACGAGGCAGTGCACGCCCTTACATTCGGGCAATGGCGGATTTCTATGCGACTGACATGTCCCAATTGCGGTGCCAGGTACGAAGTCGATGATGGCATGATCCCGCCTGAAGGCCGGGATGTGCAATGTTCGAACTGCACCACGACGTGGTTCCAGCCGGGCAGCGCCTCTGCTGCGGCAGGCGATGGCGAGGCTGCGCCGCCCGAACCGCCCGAGGGCGATTTCGACGACATGGACGAGGGCGACGTGCCCGCGGCCGATGCGCCGCGCCGCGAACTCGACCCCGAGTCGCGGGATCTCCTTCGTGAGGAGGCCGAGCGCGAGGCGCAGCTGCGCCGCACCGAAAGCAGCGAGCTCGAGCATCAGGACGAGATGAACCTCGACCCCTATACCGAGGACGCGGAGGACGCGGCCGAAGAGGACTGGGACGAGGAGGAAGAGGACGACCTCGAAGCCGCCGCCGACGACGAGGAGTACGAGGACGGCGACTACGACGACGAAGAAGGCGACTACGACGACGAGGAATACGACGAGGACGAGGACGACGAACTCGACACGACCGTCGGCGGCATGGTCGCGGAGTCATCTTTCGACGACGAGGTCGAAACTGACGACTGGGACGCGCGCGAGGACGAAGACGACTCGGGCCGCGCTGCCGCGGCGGCAGCGGCCGCCGTCGCCAGTTCCCGCCGCGACCTGCTGCCGGATATCGAGGAGATCAACTCGACCCTCCGGGCCAGCGGCGACCGCAGCGCGGGCGACCCGGGGACGACCGATTACCACAGCCTGTCGGAACGGCCACGGCGGCGGTCGGGCACGCGTGTCGGCTTCGCCCTTGCCATCCTGATCTTTGCGGGCCTGATCGCGGCCTATGCGAACGCGCCGCGGATCGCCGAGGCGGTGCCGCAGGCCGCGCCGATCATCAATGCCTATGCCGAGCAAGTCGATCGGCTGCGGCTCTGGATCGACGACATGGCACAGGGGGCCCTGTCGCCCGAGACGGACACACCGGCGATGCCCGCGCCCGAAGCCGGGGACGACGGCGGCGTGCCCGAAGACGCCGCTGCACCGGCGGAAGAGGAGGCCCCGGCCGACGCGGCCGAAGCCGAGGAGCCGGCCGCCAGCGAATGATCGTGTGAGAAGCGCCCGCGCCGAAGGAGCCGCGGGCATCGGAAAAGAAGTCGGCGCCGCGACATCCCGCGGCGCCGTTTTCCGTTCAGCCGGTCAGAACCTTTCCAGGAGCCGGCGGAGGTAGTCGAGTTCGACTTCGGGGCGATCCTGCTCGGCCGACCGGCGGCGCAGTTCGTCCATCAGCTCGCGCGCGCGCCGGAACGCCTCTTCGCGGCGCTCGAAGTTCTCGTCGGTTCCGAAGGCGCCGTTGGAGCCCGCCTGACGGCCGAGCGGGTCGCGCATCTGGCCGTCGGGTGACAGTTCGGCCTGCGCGGTGCCCTGCCCCTGCTGGTCGAGTCCCTGTTCCTCTGCAAGTGCGCGGCCAAGCTCGCCCATGCCCTCGCGCAGTGCCTCCATGGCCTCGCTCTGGTTGTCGAGCGCGCCGGGCAGATCGCCACCCTCGAGCGCATCGGCGGCATCGTCCATCGCGCGGCCCGCCTGATCGAGCAGGCGCTGCGCCTCCTCGCCGGATTCCGTGCCGAGGCCGGGCAGGTTCTCGGCCTGCTCCTGCAGGCGGCGCAGAAGTTCCTGCTGGCGCTCGGCCAGCGACCGAGCGTCGCCGCCTTCGTTGTCGCCGCCCTGACCGGTGCCGCTTTCGCCCTGGTTGTCCGATCCGTCCTCCCCCTGCGAGCCCTGGCCGGACTGGCCCTGCTGGCCCTGCTGGTTCTGGGACTGGTTGCCGGGACGGTTCTGGTTGAACTGGTCCTGAAGCTGCTGGAAGCTGTCGTCGCTCAGGTCCTGCTGGTCGCGCAGCGTGTCCTGAAGCCCCTCCATCGCCTGCTGGCCCGGTGTGCGCGGCCCGTCGCCGTTGCCGCCCTGGGTCATCTGCATGTTCTCGAGCATCTGGCGGAGCGCATCCATCATTTCCTGCGCCTCGGCCATGCGGCCCTGCTGGATCAGCTCCTCGATCCGCCGCATCATCTCCTCGATGTCGGACATGGACATTTCCATGTTTTCGCCCGACTGATCCGGCTGATCAGTGCCCGGCTCGGCGTTCTGGGCGAGTTCCTGCATGTACTCGTCCATCGCCTGCCGCAGCTCGTCCATGAGCTGCGCGATCTCCTCGTCGGAGGCGCCCTGCCGCATGGCCTCGGCCAGGCGGTCCTGCGCACGGCGCAGACGGTCGAGCGCGTTGGCGAGATCGCCCTCTTCGATCATCAGCGCTGCATCCCAGAGGATCGCCGCGACCTCGTCACGGGTCTCGCCCGAGACCATGTCGATCGCCGATTCGAGCCGCCGGATCGCGGTACGGACCAGCAGATAGGCCTGTTCGTCCTCGAAAACGCGGTCCGCGCGCCAGGTGATCGCGCGCAGGACCTGGGCGGTCCTTTGGGCGTTCTCGCGCGACCAGAGCAGGTCGCGGCGCATCTCGATCAGGGCGTTTGCGACCGGGTCGAAGAAGCGGCGGCCGGGAAGACGGTCGAAGTTTTCGGTAATTGTGCCGATCTGGCCAGCATGGTCGGTGACCTCGAGCGAGATGGTGACCGGCAGGTTGGCAAAGGGATGCTGCGCGAGATCCTCGACGAGAATTTCGGAGAATTCGTCCCGACCGCCGGAGAACGGCATCGGCAGGTCGAGGACCAGCGGCTCACGCTCCTCCGGCTCGACCGCGAGACCGTACCGACGGTCGGCGGCCGCCGCATTCAAGCGGATGATCGCGCGTCCGGAGAGCACGGCATAGTCGTCCGACGCCGCGAAGGGCATCTGCATCTGGCCCGGCGGCACGCCTTCGAGCGGGCCGTCGAAGGCGATTTCCGGCGGGTTGTCGGGCATTGCCGAGATGTCCCACGCCCGACCGCCCGGCCCGTCGATGCCGACCAGGCCCGTCTGGTCGAGATTGACGTCGTGCGCCGGCCCGGCCGGATCGTACTCCTCGGGCAGCGGGGCTGCCGAGATCGTCTGGCGGAAGGTAAGCTGCCCATCCGAGCCGTAGAACCGAACCGTGACGCGGGATCCGACCGGGGCGGCGAAGCCGTCCCGCGAAATATCGTTGAGGTAAAGCGTCGGGCGGCCCGTATAGAGCGGCGGCTCGACCCATCCCTCCCAGGACGGGCCGGCGACCGAAGCTTCACCGGGGCCGACGACCGCGCTGCCGACATCGCCGATACGCCAGATCGCGCCGAACAGGACTGCCACGGCAAGCGCCGTCGCGGCGATGAGCCGGAGTGCGAAAGGGTCGGCCGCCGCGACGCGAAGATCGGGCGACGGGGCCCGCACGCCGCGCAGGCGGGCCGCCATGCGGGCAAGATGCGCGCGCCAGACCGCCATGCTTTCGGCGTCGTTGCCGCCGATGGCCGGACTGTCGCGCAGGGTCGAGATCGGGCGTCCCGGCAGCGTCGCGTCAAGCCGCGCCTCGGCCTCTTCGGCCGTCGGCCAGCGGAATCCGCGCAGCCCGCGATAGAGCGCCCAGAGGAAGGCGATGCCGACCACGCCGGTGCCGATCCAGAACGCTTCGGGCGGGACGCTGTCGAAGATGCGGAATGCCAGCGCTGCCAGCGCCACGAACAGGATCGACCAGACCGGCCAGAACCGGCGGGTCAGCCGTTCGGCAGCCATGCCGAGCCGTGTCAGCGCGAGCGGACGCGTCAGCCGCGCCAGCGCGGAATCGGGGCGGGGAGGTTGATCGGTCATAAACCCTTTCGGTCGCTCCGGTCGGCGGAGCCTGCGCGTGGCATCATAGCCACGAGGGTATGGTATCTCGGTTAATGATTTCTTCAAAGGTCGGTCGCCGGCGGATGACCGCAAATTGATCGTCGCGCACCATGACCTCCGGGATCAAGGGCCTGGTGTTATATTCGCTAGCCATTACAGCACCATAGGCCCCGGCGGAGCGGAATGCGACGAGGTCACCGGCGGCGACAGGCGGCACCGCGCGCTGCTTCGCGAAAGTGTCGCCGCTTTCGCAGACCGGCCCGACGATGTCGTAGGCGGCGGTCTCGGTCCCCGGTGTCGGCTCGGCCACCGGCACGATATCGTGCCACGCGCCGTACATCGCGGGACGGATCAGGTCGTTCATCGCCGCGTCGAGGATGAGAAAGTCCCGGCCCTCGCCCGATTTCACGTAGAGAACCGACGCCACCAGCAGCCCGGCATTGCCGGCAATCAGCCTGCCCGGCTCGATCTCCACCTCGACGCCCAGATCGCCGACGGTCCGCCGAACGAGGTCGCCATAGTCGAGCGGAAGAGGCGGTGCCTCGTTGGTTCGGGTGTAGGGGATGCCGAGACCGCCGCCGAGATCGAGGCGCCGGATGTCGTGCCCGTCTGCCCGAAGCTGGCGGGTCAGCTCGGCGACCTTGAGATAGGCCGCCTCGAACGGTTCGAGCTCGGTCAGCTGGCTGCCGATATGGACGTCGATGCCGACGACCTCGATACCCGGAAGATCGGCGGCCATTCGGTAGACCTCGGACGCGCGCGAGATCGGGATGCCGAACTTGTTCTCCGCCCGACCGGTCGCGATCTTTTCGTGGGTCCGGGCATCAACATCAGGGTTGATGCGGATGGTGACCGGAACGGTCGCGCCCATGGCAGAAGCGAGCTGGCTCAGCAGCGACATTTCCGGCTCGCTCTCGATGTTCACCTGTCGGATGCCGCCCGCGATGGCCTGCTCCATCTCGGCCCGCGTCTTGCCGACGCCGGAGAAGACGATCCGGTCGCCCGGCACGCCCGCGGCCTTCGCGCGGGCATATTCGCCGCCCGAGACGACATCCATGCCGGCCCCGAGATCGCCGAGAAGCCTCACCACCGCCTGGTTGGAATTCGCCTTCATCGCGTAGCAGACGAGGTTCGGAAGCGGTGCGAGGGCTTCCTTGAAGAGAGAATAGTGCCGGGTCAGCGTCGCCGCCGAATAGACGTAGAACGGCGTGCCGACCTCTGCCGCGATCTCGGGCAGGGGCACGTCTTCGGCATGCAGAAGGCCGTTTCTGTAGAGAAAATGGTCCATCAATCGTCTCGCGGCGGCTTCGGGCGTTTAGCAGCTTGGGCGGGGCTGTCCAAGCGGTCTCGACGCCGGGCCGCACGCGCCCTAGCTTCGGGCAAAGCTCAACGGGGAGGGACCTATGGCGAAGACGGCGATCATCGAGGCACATGGCGGACCGGAACAGTTCCGCATCGTCGACCGCGAGGTGGGCGAACCGGGACCCGGCGAAATCCGTATCCGGCACGAGGCCTGCGGGCTGAATTACATCGACGTCTACCAGCGCACCGGGCTCTACAAGATGGATCTTCCGCACGCGCTCGGCATGGAGGCCGCTGGCGTGGTGGAAGCCGTCGGCGAGGGTGTCACCCACCTGAAGCCGGGCGACCGGGCCGCCTATGCCGCGAACCCGCCGGGGTCCTATTGCGCGGCCCGCGTGATGCCCGCCGCGCAGGTCTGCCCTCTGCCCGACGGCATTTCGACCGACGAAGGCGCTGCGATGATGCTGCAGGGCATGACGGTGCAGTACCTTTTCCGCCGCACGACCCCGATCGCCAAAGGCGACACCGTCCTGTTTCACGCCGCGGCCGGGGGCGTGGGCCTGATCGCCTGCCAGTGGGCGGCGTCAGAAGGCATCACGCTGATCGGCACGGCCGGGACTGACGACAAGTGCCAGCTGGCGCTCGAGCACGGCGCGACCCATTGCATCAACTACCGCACCGAGAATTTCGTCGAACGGGTCAAGGAGATCACTGGCGGAACCGGGGTCGACGTAGTGATGGATGCGGTCGGCGCCGACACGTTCGACGGCTCGCTCGACAGCCTGCGACCGCTCGGCTTCATGATCTCGTTCGGCAACGCCTCCGGTCCGGTGCCGCCGTTTCAGCTCACCACGCTGGCGGCCAAGGGATCGCTGAAGATCACGCGGCCGACGCTGTTCACCCATCTCGCCAAGCACGAGACCTGCCAGCAGATGGCGCGAGAATTGTTCGAGAAGGTCGAGAGCGGCGCGGTCAAGATCCGTATCGACCAGCGCTTCCCGCTGGAGGACGTGGCCGAAGCTCACCGCGCGCTCGAAGCGCGCAAGACGACCGGGTCAACGATCCTCGTGCCGTGAGCGAAGCCAGATGTAGAGCGGCAGTCCGCAGCTGAGACCGATGCCGAACGTGGCCGGGATGGCGAGAAGTCCCGGCCAGTCGCGCCTCCGGATACACTCGACGAGGATCCAGAGGGTCAGCGCGACGGCCGCGATCGACAGGTCGCGGACAAGGCCCGCCGTGGCTTCGTTCACATACCACGCATCGATCATGCCGGAGAGCGACCAGCCGTTTTCCTGAAACCAGGCGTAGAAATTCACCCACGGCAGGATGCCGATGACGGCAAGGACGAGAAAGACGTGTCGCATGGGGCCTCCGGTGGGCTGACGCGCGGAGAATAGGGCAAGCCTATACGGGGTCCAGTCGCGTCCAAAAGCGCCGCAGCGTCTCGATTGACCCTCACGTCAGCCTACGTTACCCCGCCGCGAACGCCAATTCTGCAGTGCCGCAGGTCAGCCAGAAGGACACCATCATGGCCGAGATCGAACGCGAGTCGATGGAATACGACGTGGTTATCGTGGGTGCGGGGCCGGCTGGCCTGTCGGCCGCGATCCGCCTCAAGCAACTCGACTCCGATCTGAACGTCGTGGTTCTGGAAAAGGGCTCGGAGGTCGGCGCGCACATCCTGTCGGGCGCGGTCCTCGATCCTGTGGGTCTGAACGCGCTCATTCCGGACTGGAAGGAAAAGAGTGCGCCGGTCACGGTGCCGGTGACTGAAGACCGGTTCTACATCCTTGGCGTTTCGGGCGCGCTGCGTATCCCGAACTGGCCGATGCCGCCGCTCATGTCGAACCACGGCAACTACATCGTCTCCATGGGCAATGTCTGCCGCTGGATGGCCGAGCAGGCCGAGGAACTGGGCGTCGAGATCTTCCCCGGCATGTCCTGCTCGGAGCTCGTTTACGGTGATGACGGCGAGGTTCGCGGCGTCGTAGCGGGCGAGTTCGGCAAGGAAGCCGACGGCACGCCCGGTCCGAACTACGAGCCCGGGATGGAGCTCCTCGGCAAGTATGTCTTCCTGGGCGAAGGCGTCCGCGGATCTCTGTCGAAGGAAGCGATTGCGCGCTTCAACCTCGATGCCGGCAAGGAGCCGCAGAAATACGGCCTCGGCATGAAGGAGATCTGGGAGATCGACCCCGCCAAGCACAAGCCGGGCTCGGTCACGCACACGATGGGCTGGCCGCTGAATTCGAACGCAGGCGGCGGGTCGTTCATTTACCACCTCGACAACAACCAGGTCTATGTCGGCTTCGTCGTGCACCTGAATTACGAGAACCCGTATCTCTACCCCTACATGGAGTTCCAGCGGTTCAAGCATCACCCGATGGTGGCCGACCTCCTCGAAGGCGGAAAGCGCGTCGCCTATGGCGCGCGGGCGATTACGGAAGGCGGTTGGCAGTCGATGCCGAAGCTCGTCGCGCCGGGTCTTGCGCTGCTCGGATGTTCCGCCGGAATGGTCAACGTTCCGCGGATCAAGGGCAACCACAACGCGATGCTGTCGGGCAAGGCGGCGGCCGAGGCGGCCTATGCCGCGCTTCAGGACGGCCGTGGCTCGGACGAGTTGTCGGATTACGAGGACAGGGTTCGCAACGGCCTGATCGGCCAGGACCTGAAGCGCGTCCGCAACGTGAAGCCGATGTGGTCGCGTTGGGGGCTCATGGCGTCGCTGACGCTCGGCGGGCTCGACATGTGGATAAACAACCTCGTTATGCTGTCGCCGTTCGGGACGTTGCGACACAAGAAGACCGATGCCGCCGCAACGGGAGAGGCGAAGGACTTCAAGCCGATCGACTACCCCAAGCCCGACGGGAAACTCAGCTTCGACCGGCTGACCAACGTGTCGTTCTCGATGACGAACCACGAAGAGAGCCAGCCTGCGCATCTGAAGCTGAAGGATCCGTCGATCCCGATCGCGGTGAACCTGCCGAAATACGCCGAACCCGCCACGCGCTATTGCCCGGCCGGCGTCTACGAAGTGGTGCAGGAAGAGGGGGCGGAGCCGCGCTTCGTCATCAATTTCCAGAACTGCGTTCACTGCAAGACGTGCGATATCAAGGATCCGAGCCAGAACATCGTCTGGACGGTTCCGCAGGGCGGAGACGGTCCGAACTACCCGAACATGTGAAGGCATTTCGACGCGGTTCGATGGACAGTGCCGGATGGGCTGCCTAATCTCCGGCCCATACCAGCCTCGAAGGATCTTCCATGCGCCTGACCGTTGCCCTGATCGCCGCCCTCGCCCTGCCCGTGCCGGCCGTCGCACAGGGCATCGCAGGGGCCTATCTTGCGGCGCGACAGGCAGTGATCGACGGCGACCATCGCGAGGCTGCGATCTACTACGAGCGC
Organism: Rhodobacterales bacterium HKCCE3408; assembly: GCA_015689705.1. Taxonomy (GTDB): domain Bacteria; phylum Pseudomonadota; class Alphaproteobacteria; order Rhodobacterales; family Rhodobacteraceae; genus HKCCE3408. The sequence continues at coordinate 137,439 of WVSN01000007.1, read as the reverse complement.
GCACTCGAGGCCGATCCGGAAAACCTGACGATCATCTCGAATGCACTTCTGGCGCGGGCCGCGCTTGGCGACTGGGACGAGGCCGAGGCGCTGGCCGCGCGGATCCCGGCCGGGGCCGAGGGGCGCGAACTGGCACAGATAGTGGAGCAGGTCGCGCGCATCGCGGACGGTGACATCGACGGCGCGATCCAGGCGATCGGTGATGGCGCCGGCGCAGGACCACTGGTCGACGACCTGTCCCGCGCCTGGCTGATGCTTGGCGAGGGGGACATTTCCGAAGCCTCCGATCTTCTGGAGACGCTGGCCTCCGCCGGACCGCTGGCCGAGATCGCCCAATATCACCTTGCGCTCATCCGGGCGGCCGTGGGGGACTTCGAAGGCGCCGACGCGATCATGTCGGGCGAGGAGTTCGGGCCCCAGGTCGCGAGTTCGCGCGGCATCCAGGCCCATGCGCAAGTGATGGTCCAGCTTGGCCGGACGGAGGATGCGCTCCAGATGCTGGACGCTGCGACCGCGGCGGCACCGGACCCGGCAATCCTGGGTCTGCGGGACGCAATCGCTGCCGATACAGGCGCACCTTACGATTTCGTCGTCACCCCGGCCAAAGGTGTAGCCGAGGTGTTCTATACCATCGCCCGCGGTCTCGGCACCGACAGCACGGGGCCGCTGGCACTGATCTACGCCCGGGCCGCCGAGGTTCTGGCGCCGGACCACACCTCCGCCGTCCTGCTCGCCGCCGAGATCCTGGAACAGGCCGGGCAGCTCGAGCTGGCCACGGAAACCTACCGCCGCGTCGACGCCGGCGACCCGCTTTACCTCGCCGCCGAGATCGGACGCGCGAACGCGCTCTTCGAACTCGGGCGCGAGGATACGTCCGTCGAAGTGCTCGAACGGCTGGCGCGGGACTTCCCGGACTACGCGACGGTCTACGCGACGCTCGGCGACACGCTGCGAAGACTGGAACGTTTCGGCGAGGCGATCGACGCCTATACCGAGGCCGTCGACCGCATCGACCGCGACCAGTCGCGCTACTGGTTCCTGTTCTACACCCGGGGCATCGCCTACGAGCGCGAAAACATGTGGGAAGAGGCCGAGGCTGATTTCCGCCATGCGCTGGAACTCAATCCCGATCAGCCGCAAGTCCTGAACTATCTCGGCTATTCGCTGGTCGAGCAGCGTCGCAACCTCGACGAGGCGCTCGACATGATCGAGCGCGCAGTGGCCGCACAGCCGCGCTCGGGTTACATCATCGACAGCCAGGCCTGGGTGCTCTACCGCCTCGGCCGGTTCGAGGAAGCGGTCGAGCCGATGGAGCGCGCGGTCGAACTTCTGCCGACCGACCCAATCCTGAACGACCACCTGGGCGACATCTACTGGATGGTCGGACGCTACCGCGAGGCCGAGTTCCAGTGGAACCGGGCGCTCAGCTTCGATCCCGAGCCGGAGGAGGCCGAGCGCATCCGCCGCAAGCTCGATATCGGGCTCGACGCGGTGCTCGAGCAGGAAGGCGGCGTGGGCATCGTGGAGTGATCCGCGCCTTCGCGCCGGCCAAGGTCAACTTGGCGCTGCACGTCACAGGGCAACGAAGCGACGGCTACCACCTTCTCGACAGTCTGGTCGTGTTCGCGGATGTCGGCGACAGGCTGACGTTCGAAGACTCGGACACGCGCAGCCTTTCGGTCACCGGACCCTTCGCGGACGGCGTCCCGACGGGTGCTGAGAACCTGATCTGGAAGGCCGCGGACCTTCTTGACCCCGATCGAGGCGTCGCGATCACGCTTGAGAAGAACCTGCCTCACGGGGCCGGCCTCGGCGGAGGGTCGAGCGATGCGGCGGCTGCGCTGGAGGGCCTCATGGCACTCTGGACGAAGCGTGTGCCGGCGCCGGAGCGGGTTCTGAGCCTGGGGGCCGACGTGCCGGTCTGCTACCACGCGCGTCATCACGAATGGCGCGCACGGATCAGCGGGATCGGCGAACGGCTCGACCCTGTCCCGCCGATCCCACCAATGCATCTCGTGCTGGTCAATCCACGTGTCCCAGTCCCGACCGGCGCCTGCTTTGCCGCCCTTGCGACGCGGGAGAACGCGCCGATGGATCCGAGCCGGTGGTCGGATGCCGACACTTTCGTTTCTTGGCTTTCCCGGCAGAGGAACGATCTCGAAACGCCGGCTCTGGGACTTGCGCCCGAGATCGGCCGATGCCTCGAGCGCCTCGCCGTCGCGGATGGCTGCCGTCTTGCCCGCATGAGCGGCTCTGGTGCGACCTGTTTCGGGCTGTTTGATCCGTTGGAGGCCCACCCGGCCGCCGAGGCGATCCGGGCAGATCATCCGGACTGGTGGGTCGTCGAAACGAGCCTGCTCAGCTGATCCGGGCGACCACGTAGTCGGCGAGGTCCGACAGCATGTTCCGCAGTTCGTGGCCCGGCAGCACCGAAAGCGCCTGTTTGGCCTCGTCGGCATAACGCAGCGCGTCGGCGCGCGTGGTGCCGAGCGTGCCGTGCCGGGCAAGCAGCCCCATCGCGTGTTGCAGATCGCCCTCGTCGTAGCGTCCGCGCCCGATGGTGCGGTCCCAGAAGGCGCGTTCGGTGTCATCGGCCGCGGCGATGGCGCGGATGACTGGCAGGGTCAGTTTGCCCTCGCGGAAGTCGTCTCCCGCGTTCTTGCCCATTTCGCCGCTGGTCCCGCCCCAGTCGAGAAGGTCGTCTGCGATCTGGAAAGCAAGTCCAAGCCGGTCGCCGTAGGTCGCGAGCGCTTGCACCTGCGCGTCTTCCGCCGCGGCAATCACACCGCCGACCTCGCAGGCTGCCTCGAACAGCGCGGCCGTCTTGCCGCGGATGACCTGGACGTAGACATCTTCGGACGTCGACAGGTTGCGCGCGGCGGTCAGCTGCAGCACCTCGCCCTCGGCGATGGTGGCGGCGGCGCGGCTCAGGATGTCGAGGACGCGGAGCGACCCGGTCTCGACCATCAGCAGGAAGGCGCGCGCGAACAGGAAGTCGCCGACCAGAACGCTCGACTTGTTGTCCCACAGCAGGTTCGCCGTCGGCCGCCCGCGCCGCTGCTCGCTTTCATCGACAACGTCGTCGTGGAGAAGGGTCGCGGTATGGATGAACTCGACAGTGGCGGCGAGCTTCACGTGCAGATCGCCCGAGTAGCCACAAAGGCGCGCGGCAGCCAACGTCAGAAGCGGGCGGATGCGTTTGCCGCCGGCTTCGACAAGATGCGCCGTGACCTCCGGAATGCGCGGCGCGTGTTCGGACGCCATGCGATCCCGGATCAGGGCGTTCACCGCGGTGAGATCCTCCGCCAGATGCGCTGACAGGCGTTCGTGCGGTTTTCGGGCGCTCTCGTCCAGGCTCATGTAGCTCCCTCTCTCGACAAGCGGCCGGGCGGTGAATAGATCATCGGTCATGCTGGAAGTGCTCCGCTCGACCGACCCCACCGTGATCGCCTTCGCCTCGGCGCTGCTGACCGGCGAGGATATAGAGGTGTTCGAGATGGACGTCCACATGAGCGTGCTGGAAGGATCCATAGGCGTATTGCCGCGCCGTCTGATGGTCCGGAAGTCCGACGCCTTCCGCGCGCGCGCCGTTCTCAGCGACAACAACCTTCCGGTCACGGATGCAGGATGAGGCCGGGCTGACGCGGGACGCCTTTCTCGGCGGCCGCGTCCAGATCTGGCAGCCGGCGTCCGGATTCCGGGCCGGTGCCGATTCCGTCCTTCTGGCAGCGGCCTGCCCGGCGCGGTCCGGCGAGACCGTTCTGGAGTTGGGCTGCGGCGCCGGCGTGGTATTGGCGTGTCTCGCCGCGCGCGTTCCAGGGCTGGCGTTGACGGGGGTCGAACGGAACCCCGTCTATGCCGACCTGGCTCGCCGGAATTTGGAGGAGGCCGGCATCCCGGGCGACGTGGTCGAAGCGGATGTCAGCGATCTGCCGGCGTCCCTTAAGGCGCGGAGCTTCGACCACGTCATCGCCAATCCCCCCTTCTTCACGGGCGGAACAGAGGCGCCCGACACCGGCAGGGCCGGCGCGCGCCACGAGGCGACGCCGCTGACCAGTTGGATCGCTACGGCTGCAAGACGTCTGCGGCCCAGTGGCAGGCTGACGATCATCCTGTCGGCCGACAGGACGCCAGAGGTTCTGGCCGGCCTCAATGGCACGTTCGGCGGCGTCTTCGTCCGTCCTGTCGCCGCCCGCACAGGCCGCGCGGCGGGCCGGATTCTCGTGTCGGCGCGGAAGGGCGGGCGCACCCCATTCCGGCTGCTCGCGCCGCTCATCCTGCACGACGGCGCGGCCCATGAACGCGACGGCGACGATCACTCGGCGGCGGCGTCTGCCATTCTGCGCGATGGCGCCGCGGTCGAGTGGGACTAGGCTGAATTGGTTAACGGCGCCCGGGTGCGGCCCACAAGACCTTGCGAATGCAAAACAACACCTCCGTGACTCGACTCACGTTTCATGCTCCCATGAAAGAGCAGTAGTCGAACAAAAGAGGAGGCATGCGGATGTCGCTAGGCGCACATCTCGACGAACTTCGGAAACGGCACCAGGACCTTTCGGATCGTGTCGAGGCGGCTCAGAGGAGCCCCGGGATTGACGATCTCCAGGTGCGGTCCCTGAAGAAAGAGAAGCTTCGCCTGAAGGAAGAAATCCGCCGCCTCGAGAATTGAGGCCCTTCCATCGCCGGGGCGCCTGACGCGCCCCGGATGCAGCCGACCGGCAGGATATGGCGGTCGGATCATGGGCTATAGCGTGAAAACGCGGGACCGTGTTCCGCGGACTACCCAATTTTTTCAATGATCTGACCGCGTTGCTGCGGTCTTTTCTCTGCCTGCAGAAATTTTCTTTCTCGCGAGGCGGCAGCGTTGTACCAGTTCCTTCGGATGCACCCCCAGGTCTGCATCAGGGAGAATGCGGCATTGCAGCATTGGCAGTTCTGTCCACAGACCCGTCCGCCTATTTCAGGGTCATGGGAGGCTTTTGTTCACAGGAGCCATGCAATGAACGACGTTCACATTCCGTCCCACGCCGAAATCCAGCGCGCCATCGAGGCCGCCCGCGTTGAGCGCGCCCGCGCGATCCGTTCGGGGCTCGGTTCGATTGGCCGTGCGGCGATGCGCGTGTTCCGGCCGGTGGGCCGGATCGCCGACCTGCGCCACTGAACCGGTTGGACAGATGAAAGCGGGCGGCCCCACCGGGCCGCCCGTTTCGCATTCCAAACGCAGATGCGTCAGACGAAGAACTGCGCGCCGTTGGCCGAGATGGTCGAACCGTTGATGAAGCCGGACTCCTCGGACGCGAGGAACACGACGCAGCGGGCGATTTCCTCGGGCGTTCCAAGGCGACCGGCCGGGATGCCGGCGATGATCTTGTCCCGCACCGACTCGTCGATCGCCATGACCATTTCGGTTGCGATGTAGCCGGGGCAGATAGCGTTTGCCGTGATACCGGCGCGCGCGCCTTCCTGTGCAAGCGATTTCACGATGCCAAGGTCGCCCGCCTTCGTCGCGGCATAGTTCACCTGGCCCGCCTGCCCCTTCTGGCCGTTGATCGAGGAGATCACGACGATACGGCCGAACTTGCGGTCGCGCATGCCGGGCCAGACCGGGTGGACTGTATTGAAGACGCCGGTGAGGTTGGTGTCGATCACCTCTTTCCACTGCTCCGGCGTCATGCGGTGGAACATGGCATCGCGCGTGATGCCGGCATTGGCAACCACGGTGTCGATCGGACCGAGATCGGCCTCGACCTGGGCGATACCCGCTTTCGAGGCGTCGTAATCGGCGACGTTCCATTTGTAGGTCTTGATCCCGGTCGCGTCGGTAAAGGCCTTTGCCTTCTCGTCATTGCCGGCATAGGTGGCGGCGACCTCGTAGCCCTCGGCCTTCAACGCCTTTGAAATCGCCTCGCCAATCCCGCGAGAGCCTCCCGTGACCAATGCAACTCGACCCATGGGTCTCCCTCCTCCGGTTTGTCTTTTGAAATATTGCTACGCGGTGAGAAAAAGCAGCGCAACATCATTGCGCTGCTTTTTTGACGCGTCAGTCGCGCTGGACGCAGAGCGCGACACCCATCCCGCCACCGATACAAAGCGTGGCGAGGCCCTTCTTGGCGTCGCGGCGCTGCATCTCGAACAGAAGCGTGTTGAGCACGCGGGCGCCCGAAGCGCCGATCGGGTGGCCGATAGCGATGGCGCCCCCATTCACGTTCACGATGTCCGGATCCCAGCCCATGTCCTTGTTCACTGCACAGGCCTGAGCGGCGAAGGCTTCGTTCGCTTCGATGAGGTCCAGATCGTCGACCTTCCAGCCTGCCTTATCCAGTGCCTTGCGCGACGCGTAGATCGGGCCAACGCCCATGATCGACGGGTCGAGGCCAGCGGTGGCATAGCTTGCGATCCGCGCGAGGGGCTTGATCCCGCGCTTCTCGGCTTCGTCCGCAGACATCAGCAGGACACCGGCGGCGCCGTCATTCAGGCCACTGGCATTGGCCGCGGTCACGCTGCCGTCCTTCGTGAAGGCAGGTTTCAGCTTCTGCATCGCCTCGATCGTCGCGCCGTGGCGGATGTACTCGTCCTTGTCGACGACGATGTCGCCCTTGCGGTTCGGAACAGTGACCGAGACGATTTCATCGTCGAACTTGCCGGCCTTCTGCGCGGCTTCGGCCTTGTTCTGGCTGGCGACGGCGAATTCGTCCTGCATCTCGCGGCTGATCTGCCACTTCTCGGCGACATTCTCGGCCGTCTGGCCCATGTGGTAGCCGTTGAACGCGTCCCAGAGACCGTCGCGGATCATGGTATCGATGTACTTCATGTCGCCCATCTTCTGGCCCTGCCGGAGCGAGGCAGCGTGCGGCGCGAGCGACATGCTTTCCTGACCGCCAGCTGCGACAATGGTGGCGTCGCCCAGCATGATGTGCTGCGCCCCGAGCGCGACGGCGCGCAGCCCCGACCCGCAGACCTGGTTGATGCCCCAGGCGGCGCTTTCCGTCGGGAAGCCGGCGTTGATATGTGCCTGCCGGGCTGGGTTCTGGCCCTGTGCAGCCGTCAGGACCTGACCGAGAATCGTCTCCGAGACCTCCGCCTTTTCGACGCCCGCACGCTCCACCAGCGCTTCGAGCACGATCTTGCCGAGGTCGTGCGCCGGCGTGTTGGCGAAGGATCCGAGGAAACTACCGACCGGCGTCCGGGCGGCCGAAGCGATCACGACATTGGTCATTCTGGTCCCTTTCCGTTGACCGGCGGGCGGCGGCAGCGCCGCATCCGCTGCGGGATGACATGGGGACGTGATAGAATCCGAAGCGGTCGGAGACAACCGGATGCATGTGCGGGCCGGCTTCGACGGCCGTCAGGCGCTGGCGGCGATGTTCGCCCGGTCGGGCCAGATCGGACGCATCGTGGGCGCGCCATAAAGATAGCCCTGCAGGCAATCGGCCCCGGCGCGGACCAGCCAGTCGGCCTCGGCCTCGGTCTCGACCGATTCCGCAACGGTGAGCATGTCGAAATGCTGCGCGATTGAGAGGAGAGCCGAGACCAGCACCTGGTTGTCGGCATTGTCCCCGATTCCGCGAACGAACTGACCGTCGATCTTGAGAATGTCGAAGGAGAAGTCCCGCAGGTGCCGGAACGCCGTATAGCCGGCACCGAAATCGTCGAGGGCGAAGGTGATGCCATTCTGCTGCTGTTCGGCCATGAAGCGGATCACCAGTTCGGGCATCATCATGGCCGAGCTTTCCGTGATCTCGAGGATCAGGCGTTCAACCGCATCGGGGTGGCTGCGCACGTGGCGCCGCAGGATAGCCATCCATTGCGGATAGCCGATCGACCGTGCGGACATGTTGATGGCCAGCCGTATGCCGGGATTTTTCTTCAGGACCTTCAGGCCCAGCGACAGGGCTCGGCAGTCGATCAGACGGCCGAGTTCGAGATCCTCGACCTTGTTCATGAAGTCGCCGGCCGGGATGGTCCGGCCGCGGGGATCGATCATGCGGATCAGGCCCTCATGAAAGGCCGCCCGACCGTTGCCGACAGCGGCGACCACCGGCTGAAATGCGAGGCGCGCATTGCCGCAATCGAGGGCCGTGCCGACCAGGTCGACCGCCTTCCGGGACCTTTCGTGCAGGGCAACGGCCAGCGGGCTGCCCGTTTCGGGGTCGGCGACCCGTCCGCCGGTACGCATCATGTGGTCAACCTCGCGAATGGACGGGATGAAGATCAGCCAAAGGCATGAACATCTCGTAAATATTCTGGTTTTGTTCTAATTAACTTCAATTGCCAGATTTAGCCGCGGAGGCCCCATGTCGACCGATAGATGCCGCTGGTGCGGGACAGATCCCCTCTATGTCGAATACCACGACACCGAATGGGGCGTGCCCGAGCGCGACGGACGGGCGCTATGGGAGAAGCTGATCCTCGATGGGTTCCAGGCCGGGCTGAGCTGGATCACCATTCTGCGCAAGCGCCCGGCCTTCCGGGAGGCATTCGCGGGCTTCGATCCGCATGTCGTCGCGCGGTGGGGCGAGCCCGAGATCCTGCGTCTGCTGGCCGACCCAGGCATCGTGCGCCATCGCGGCAAGATCGAGGCCACGATCCGCAACGCCCGCGCCTACGAGACGATCGAGGAAAGCGGTGATTTCGCCGATTTCCTCTGGCGCCATGTCGACGGAACGCCGGTTCAGAACGCCTGGCGCAGCGACGACCACGTGCCCGCCGAAACCGATCTTTCGCGGCGCGTTTCGAAAGAGCTGAAGGCCGCGGGCTTCACCTTCGTCGGGCCGACCATCGTCTATGCCTTCATGCAGGCGACCGGGCTTGTGAACGACCACGTCGTTACCTGCCCGGCGCATGCCCGTTGTGCGGCGATGGCTTAGGCGAAAACGCCGGTCACGCGGCCGAGCAGCATGAAGGCGCGGGCCGTGCGCGTGTCGGCCAACCTGACGATGTCTTCGTCCGTCGCGTGGCGCTCGAACTCCATGATCGTGTGGTCGAAATGGCGCAGGAAATGGTGCACCGCGTCACGAAACACCGGGTCCTGCTTCATCCGGCCCGAGGCCAGCGCGAGCGAGGAGCGGTCGTGTACCCCGCCGAGGCCGGCGATCTGCCGGCCGCGTTCCCCATGGGCGAACCGCCGCCAGACCTCGGGACGGGCCCGGTCAGGCTTCAGGTCGTCCATGTAGATGCCGTCCTGGCTGAGCAGGGTCAGCACATCCTGGCTGGCGCGAACCAGCCGCTGCGTGAGCGGGTCGCGCAGAGCCTTGCGGAGCACGCGGAAGCCCTCGGCATCGCGGTCGGTCTGCGGGAAATCCAGCGCCTTGACGAACTCGGCCACGGTCATCGGTTCGTCGAGGGGCGGGGTCGGCGTGCCCAGGCCGAGGCTCGGCTGCGGCGGAGTGTCGGCGGCCGGGTCGGGTGTCGGAGCCACGCGCGGCGACACGATGGCTGCCTCGGCGGCCTGTGGCGCGGCAGCCAGTCGGGCCAGCTGTGTTTGTGCCTCTCGCTGCGCGGCTGCGATCTGTTCCAGCTTCTCGGCCAGCGCGCCAATGCCCGGATCGGCTTCATTGCTGCGCTGCGCGGCGATGGTGCCCCGGACCTGATCAATCGCATCCTGCAGACGCGCCGCTTCTTCACGCATCCGTCGAGCGCCGCGCGCGGCCGAAGCGGCGACCCAGATCAGGACGACGGGCAGCACCAGAGCCAGAAGGGCCATGATCCATCCGAGCGCGCCGGCGCTGCCCGCTTCATCGCCTTGGAACAGGAGCAGCGGACCAAATGCCGCGCACCATAGGACGGTGAGAACGGCTGCGATGATCTCGATTGACGTGAACCGTGGGCCGGGATCGGGGGCATAGAGGCCCGGATCGAAGGGCGGCGCATCGGATCGCGTCGCCCGGCCCTTTCCGCTGTCAGACATAGGTGATCTTGACGATCTCGTAATCCTTGCTGCCGCCCGGCGTGTTCACCTCGACACTGTCACCCTCGTCCTTGCCGATCAGCGCCCGGGCGAGCGGAGAATTGATGTTGAGAAGCCCGTTCTCGATATTCGCCTCGGCCTCGCCGACGATCTGGTAGGTCTTCTCTTCCTCGGTCTCCTCGTCGACGAGTTCGACGGTCGCGCCGAACTTGATCGGGCCGGACAGCGTCTTCGGATCAATGACCTGCGCGCGACCGAGCATCCCTTCGAGTTCCTTGATGCGGCCCTCGATGAACGACTGGCGTTCCCGCGCGGAGTGGTACTCCGCGTTCTCGGACAGGTCGCCGTGTTCGCGGGCCTCGGCAATTGCTTTGATGATCGCCGGCCGTTCGACCGACCGCAGCGTCTTCAACTCGGAATCCAGGGCCTGATAGCCCTTCGGCGTCATCGGAATCTTGTCCATGTCGTCCGTCTTGTCGTGAAGATACGAAGCCTGCTCAGGCTCCAAACGTTAGGGACTTGCCCCTGTGAATTCAACGGGGATCGAGTTGGATCAGAAAGTGCCCGCGACGCCGAACTCGACGCTTCCGCTCAGCGTCACGCCCGGCGGGGGCGGCGGGGTCTCCGGTTCCCCGTCCGCACCACAGGCGGCGAGGAGAAGGAGGAGAAAGGGCACGAGAACGCGTGTCATTCCGGAAGCCTCACTCATCCGCGCCGGTCTGTCCAGCACCGCCGAGCTGTTCGCGCCAGCGTGCGATCTGCGCCCGGACCTGATCCGGCGCCGTGCCACCGTAGGACGTCCGCGAAGCGACCGAGTTGTGCACACCGAGCACACCGAAGACATCCTGGGTGATGCCGGAATGGACCTCCCGCATCTGCTGAAGACTGAGCTCGGACAGGTCGCAGTCGGCGTCGTCGGCGATCTTCACCAGCGATCCGGTGATGTGATGCGCGTCGCGGAACGGCAGCCCGAGTTCTCGGACCAGCCAGTCGGCGAGGTCGGTCGCGGTGGAAAAGCCCGAGGACGCGGCAGCCTCGAGTGCGGCACGGTTCGCGGTCATGTCGCGCACCATGCCCTCCATCGCCGCAAGCGCCAGCATCAGCGAATCGGCGGCGTCGAAGACCTGTTCCTTGTCTTCCTGCATGTCCTTTGAATAGGTCAGCGGAAGGCCCTTCATCACCGTCGTCAGCGCCACCGAGGCTCCGAAGATCCGGCCGATCTTGGCGCGGATCAGTTCGGCCGCATCCGGGTTCTTCTTCTGCGGCATGATCGATGAGCCGGTCGAGAAGCGGTCGGACAGGGTGACAAAGCGGAACTGGGCCGAGGACCAGATCACCAGCTCTTCGGCGAAGCGGCTGAGATGCATCGCGCAGATCGTTGCCGCAGAGAGGAATTCGAGCGCGAAGTCCCGGTCGGCCACCGCGTCGAGCGAGTTGGCACAGGGCCGGTCGAAGCCGAGCGCCTGTGCCGTCATCTCTCGGTCGATCGGGAAGGACGTGCCGGCAAGCGCGGCGGCGCCGAGCGGACTTTCATTCATCCGGACGCGGGCGTCACGGAAACGGGTCACGTCCCGGCCGAACATCTCGACATAGGCCATCATGTGATGGCCCCAGGTCACCGGCTGCGCGGTCTGCAGATGGGTAAAGCCCGGCATGACCCAGTCCGCGCCGGCCTCGGCCTGGGCCAGGAACGCCCGCTGAAGCGCGACGAGCCCTGTGATCGCGGCGTCGGTCTGATCCCGGACCCAGAGCCGGAAATCCGTCGCGACCTGGTCGTTCCGGCTGCGGGCGGTGTGGAGCCGTCCGGCGGGCTCACCGATCAGCTCTTTCAGCCGCGCCTCCACGTTCATGTGGATATCCTCGAGTGCCGTCGAGAATTCGAACGTACCGCCGTCGATCTCTGACAAGATCGTGAGCAGACCTTCCCGGATCGCCTCGGCGTCGCTATCCCTCAGGATGCCCTGGCGGGCCAACATCGCGGCGTGGGCGCGGGACCCTTCGATGTCCTGCGCGGCGAGACGCCGGTCGAAGCCGATCGAGGCGTTGATCGCCTCCATGATCGCGTCCGGCCCCGCGGAGAACCGCCCGCCCCACATCGCGTTCGAGGTCTTGTCGCCCATGGCTCACCTGTCCGTTCGACTGCTGCCCGTGTATCTGGCGCTCGCGCTTGGCGCAAATGCCGCCGCCGCGCAAGGTCTGGCCGATATCCCGCGTGAGGGCGATATGCGCGGGATGCTGGTCCACGACGCGCCGCAGGAGGTGTCTCAGGCGCCCTTCACGGACATGGATGGCGGGACGCACACACTGTCGGACTTCGCCGGTCAGGTCGTGCTGCTGAACTTCTGGGCGACCTGGTGCGCGCCCTGCCGCGAGGAGATGCCGGCGCTTGATACCCTCCAGCAAGAGATGGGCAGCGACGCGTTCCGGGTCGTGACACTTGCCACGGGGCGCAACCCACCGCAGGCCGTGCGCCGGTTTTTCGAGGAAGAGGGCATCGAGGCACTGCCGACCTTCCTTGACCCGCAGCAGCAGGTGGCGCGTGAAATGGCGATCTTCGGGCTGCCCATCACCGTTCTGATCGATGCCGAAGGGCGCGAAGTCGCGCGGATGCGCGGCGATGCCGACTGGGCGAGCCCGGAGGCGATGGCTTTCATCGCCGCCGCCATCGGCCAAGAGAGCTAGATCCCGAAGCCGGCATAGGGAAGGAACAGGACCGGGTCGCCCGGTGCGATCCGGCGTTCTTTGGGGCCGAGTTCGACCAGCCCGGTCGACCAGCTCAGCCCGGAGATCCGGCCCGAGCCTTCCGACGGGAAGACCTCCGCCCGTCCGGCGCCATCCAGGCGTGCGCGCAGATACTCGTTGCGGCCGGGCTTCTTGCGCTTCTCGAAAGCGGCGGGGACGGTGAAGCGCTGCGGCTCGATCCAGCCGCCGCCGGCAAGAACCGACAGCGCGGGCCGGGCGAACAGAAGCGCACAGACGAAAGCTGCGACCGGGTTTCCGGGAAGACCGAAGACCGGGATGCCGCGCCAGGTGGCGAGCGCCAGAGGCCGGCCCGGCTTCAGGGCGATACGCCAACTCGTCAGGTGCCCTTCGGACTTGAGCAGCGCGGAGACATGATCTTCGTCACCCGCGCTAGCCCCGCCACTGGTGAGGATCGCATCTGCTCCCGCAGCACCGGCATCGAGCGCGGCGCGAACGGCGTCCGCATCGTCCGGCGCGAGACCAAGGTCAACGACGTCATGACCCCACCCCGACAGGAGCGCCGCGAGCATGGGGCGGTTCGCATCGGGTGTGGCGGCGGATGCCCCCTGCCCGGCCTCGGCAAGTTCGTCGCCCGTCGACAACACCGCGACCTTCAGACGCTCGAACACTTTCACGTCGCCGTGGCCAGTCGCGGCAAGAAGCGCCAGATCCGGTGCGGAGAGACGGTGCCCGGCGGGAAGTACGGCCGCGCCCGACGCCACATCCTCCCCCGCTGGCCTGGTGTTCGCGCCTCGGCGGAGCGGGCCGCGAAAGGCGATAGCGTCCGAAGCGATGGTGCAATCCTCTTCGAGCACCACGGTATCGACGCCGGCGGGCAGAGGCGCACCGGTCAGAATGCGAAGCGCCTTGCCGGGCGGAACGGTGCCGTCAAATGGCGCTCCTGCTGCCGCTCTTCCCTCGACGAGCGGGAGATGGTGCGGTGCCGATCCGATGGAGCCCTGCGCAAAGCCGAAGCCGTCAACCGCCGAGTTCGCGTGGGGCGGATGGCTGCGGCGCGCTGAAATGTCTGCTGCAAGAATTCGTCCGCTAGCACCTGCGATCAGTACAGTCTCGGATTTCGCAACAGGGTGGAGCGCCGCCTTCAGCCGCTCGACGGCCTCGGCCACCGGTGTCCAGTCGACTCCCGGCGGGAGGGCAAAGCAGTCGTCCCGGAGCGGCGGCGGACGGAGCAAAGCGGGCCCAAGACCGGCGGCGAGTTCCTCCTCGTGACCGAGGCCAAGAATCCACCCCTCGACGGGGTCGCCCTCGGCAAGCATCGCCGACAGCTGTCCCGGGCCGAGAGAACGGAAAGCTTCCGCCGTCACCCGAACCTGTGCGGCATCGAGAATCTCATCCGGATCCCGGCGGGCAGAGACGTCCGCAGCGAGCATCGAGGGATAGATTTCAGCCAGAACGATCGGGGTCTGCGCGGGCTCGAACGGGCTGACGGCCAGATCCGTGCCGAAGTGCAGCCGAAGCTGGTGCAGGCGCGGCAGACCGAGCAGCACCTGGCTGCCGACCGACCCGGTCGTATAGAGCTTCCAGGCTGGCTGTGTCCGCGCGATCCGCGCCTCCACCGCGCGCCGTTCCGACAGGCCGATCGCTGCGTAGTCGACCGTCTTGCGCATCTCCAGATCGGGCGAGATCTCACCGGGCGGGCAACCCCAGAAGGGTCCCGGACCGCCGTCGAACAGCCGGTTGAAGGCCCGAGCGATGTCCCACCGGTTGTTCGCGTTCTTTCCGGTATCCTCGACCCGTCCGGCTATCGCCCCCCATAATCCGAGCGGATCATCCGACCCCGTAACGGCTCGTGCGAAGCCGCGCGGATAGGCAAAGGGGAAATCGAACCCGGCTAGAACCCGGCGTCCGGCAGCGATCTCGGCCTCGAAGAGCGAGATCAGCCAGTCCGTCGCAGCCGCCCGCGTGCGGTGATAGCTGACCTCGGCAGGGCCGCCTCGGGCCACACCGATCCAGATCGAATCCGCGGTTGGTTTTCGCGGTGAGGGGGCGGACCGTGCCGACCAGTCGACCATCACAACGGTCTCGAAATCGGTCACAGATCCAGCTCCCGCCGGATCAGCGCAGCGATGGCAGTGGTATCGTCAAGCGGCAGCACGGGGCACGGTACGTCCGGTGCGACGTCGCTCGCTACGGCGAGGATCGTCGGGTCCGCAGTGGCGCGAGGCGGCTCGGGGGTTCCGGCGCGCCAGCACTCGATTTTCGGGTGCTCGGCTGTCTTCCAGCCCTCGGCGATGACCAGATCAACGGGCGCGAGCCGTGCGAGAAGATCGTCGAGCGACGGCTCGGGCGCGCCGCGCAATTCGGACATCAGCGCCCACCGCTCCGACGTGGCGACCAGCACCTCGGTCGCCCCTGCTTCGCGATGACGGAAGCTGTCGGCGCCGGGCGTCTCGGGATCGAAACCGTGATGGGCGTGCTTGAGCGTGGACACGCGCAACCCTTCGGCGATGAACTGCGCAACCAGGCGCTCGACGAGGCCGGTTTTGCCGGTGTTCTTCCAGCCGGTGATGCCGATCAGCTTCATCAGAGCCAAGCCTCGGCGGCTGCCAGGTCCTCGGGCGTATTTACGTTGAAGAACGGATCGCCCGCAGCTCGAAACAGCGCGGTCCCGGCACCATGCCGGTCGGTCCATATGACAACCTTCCGGACGCCGTCCTTCAGGGACGCCCGCAGATCGTCGCGCAATGCAACGGGCCATAGCCCGAAGGTGGGGTGTCGGACGATCCGGCCGTCTTCCTCGGTCGCTGCAAGCGCAAGGCCGCTGACGGAAGCTTCGGTGAGCTCGTCCACAAGATCTTCAGGAAAAAAAGGCGTGTCCGCCGCCGCGGTCACGATGCGATCGGCTCCCATTTCCGCCGCCCAATCGAGTCCAGCCAGCACACCAGCCAGTGGCCCCGGGTGATCGGCAATGGAATCGGGGAGCACCGGCAGACCGAGATCGGCGAAGCGCGCGGGATCGCCGTTTGCATTCAAGCCCAGTGCATCCACTTGCGGCGCAAGACGGTCGATCACGCGCTCGATCAGGCTGCGACCTCCAAGCACGAGACGCCCCTTGTCACCGCCGCCCATGCGCCGCGCCTGTCCACCAGCGAGTATGACGCCAAGCGGACGCGTCATCCGCCTTTGCGCCCGTGCCGCCGGTCCTCTTCGGCCACCGAGCCGGGATCAACATCGCGGACAAGCCTGTCTTCGCCGGACAGGCATACGAACCTCCGTCCCTTCAGGCGGCCGATGAGCGTCAGGCCCACCTCGCGCGCGATCTCCACCCCCCAGGCAGTGAAGCCCGACCGCGAGGCCAGTACCGGGATGCCCATGAGGGCGGTCTTGATGACCATCTCGGAGGTCAGGCGGCCGGTGGTGTAGAGAATCTTGTCCTCCGGCGATACGCCTTCGGCCCGCATCCAGCCTGCGATCTTGTCGACGGCGTTGTGGCGGCCGACATCCTCCATGTAGACGAGCGGGCGGTCTGCCTGACACAGCACCGTTCCGTGAATTGCTCCGGCTTCGAGATAGAGGCTCGGCGTCCGGTTGATCTTGTGGCTGAGTGCGTAGAGCCAGCTTGTCCGCAGCTCGGCCGCCGGAAGGACGAGGCCCTCCAGCCCCTCCATCATGTCGCCGAAGACCGTTCCGACCGCGCAGCCGCTCGTCCGCGTCTTGCGGGACAGTTTCGCCTCGTGATCGGTCTCGGTCGCGGTGCGGACCACGACGACCTGCAACTCCTCGTCGTAGTCGATCGCCGTCACGTCCTCGTCGGCGGATAGCATTCCCTGGTTCGAGAGGAAGCCAAGCGCGAGATACTCCGGATAGTCGCCGATCGTCATCGCGGTCACGATCTCGCGCGAATTCAGATAGATCGTCAGCGGGCGCTCCTCGACCACGGCAATCTCGACCGGCTTGCCGGATTCGTCGTGTCCGACCACACGGCGGGACAGTCCCGCGCGGCCGGGATCCGGGGCGATCAGATACTCCTGATGGATGTCATCAAGCTTGGTCAATTGCGCCTGCCGATGGCTGTTGCTAAGGCCGGTCGGCAGCCAGACTAAAGGCCGATCATGCAAGCTTCCAGTTCCAAAAGCGCCCTTCTGAGGGGGCTTCGCGCCGGCGGGCCGTTTGTCCTGGTCGCGGCCCCGTTCGGGACTCTGTTCGGCATCGTCGGAACGGAAGCCGGGCTCGACTTCGGCGCCGTTATGGCGTTCTCGACGCTGGTCATCGCCGGAGCGTCGCAGTTCACCGCCGTGCAGCTGATGTCGGACCATGCGCCGATGATCGTCGTCCTCGCGTCGGCACTTGCCGTGAACCTGCGCATGGCGATGTATTCCGCCGCGCTGCAGCCGCATATCGGTGCGGCGCCGCTCTGGCAGCGGGCTCTCATCGCCTATTCCAACACCGACCAGTCTTTCGCAGTGTCTCTTTCCGAATACGAAGAACATCCGGAGAGGTCTGCGAAAGAGAAAGCGACGTTCTTTCTCGGGACAGCGATCCCCGTGATGTCGACCTGGGTGGTCGCCACATGGGTCGGGGTGGTTCTCGGCGCGGCGATCCCACCGGAGCTGGCGCTCGACTTCGCCCTGCCCGTGACATTCCTGTCCCTGATCGGTCCGGCGCTGAAAACCCGCGCCCATGTCGGGGCTGCCATTGTCTCGGTCGTTCTGGCCCTGGCGTTGGCCTGGATTCCCTTCAATCTCGGCCTGATCCTTGCGGCGCTCGGCGCCATGGCGACCGGGGCCGAGCTGGAGCGGAGGGGATACGGCCGATGATCGAGATGACGACTGGCGAGATCTGGGCGACCATCCTGCTCCTCGGTATCGGGACCTACCTGATCCGGTTCTCGTTTCTCGGGCTGCTCGGACACCGGCCGATGCCCGGCTGGATGCTCCGGCACCTGCGGTATTCCGCTGTCGCGATCCTGCCTGCATTGATCGCGCCGCTGGTGCTCTGGCCAGCAGCAACGGGCGGAGAGCCCGACCCCGCCCGGCTGGCGGCCGCGGTCGTTGCGCTTCTGGCGGCGTGGTGGATGAAGACCCCGATCTGGGGCATGGCCGCCGGCATGGCGACGCTCTGGATCCTGCTCGCGCTGGTCTAGAGCGGCAGGGCGGTCGTCTGCATCACGGTTTTCAGCGAGAAACTCGATTGCATACGGGCAACGCCCGGCAGCCGGGCGAGTTTCTGGCGGTGAATGCGCGCGAAATCCTCGGCATCACGGGCCGCGACCTTCAGAAGGTAATCGGCCGAGCCCGCCATCAGGTGACATTCAAGCACGTCCGGTATGGTTCTGACCGCACGTTCGAATGCGTCGAGCACGTCGTCGGACTGCGCTGACAGGCCTATTTCGACGAAAACAGTCGTCATGCGCCCGGCCGCCCGGGCCTCCAGCAGGGCGACATAACCCGAAATGACGCCGGCCGCCTCGAGCCGCTGGACCCGCCGATGGCAGGCCGAAGGCGACAGGGCGACGGCCTCCGAAAGCTCCGAATTGGTCAGACGACCGTCCCGTTGGAGCAGGCGAAGCAGTCTGCGGTCGGTCTCGTCTATCTCGGCTTCCATGCAGGGATTTCCTGTCGGGTACTGAATTTTCGGAAGATTGTTGCGCCTATGGTGCCAAGTCACAACCGGAAATCGCAGGCTTTCGCATCCAGCCTGAGCTAGACTGGGTGCAGGAAGAAAGGGAGACACTTCATGCTCATCGGCTGCCCGAAAGAGATCAAGCCGCAGGAATACCGCGTGGGCCTGACGCCCTCCGCTGCGGCAGAGGCGATTGCCCATGGCCATGCGGTGATCGTCGAGACCGGCGCCGGCGCCGGTGCCGGGTTCCCGGACGAGACATACCGAACGGCGGGCGCCGAGATCGTCGACACGGCCACCGAGGTTTTCGCCCGGGCCGAAATGATCGTAAAGGTGAAGGAGCCGCAGGCTGCGGAACGGAAGATGTTGCGCGAAGGCCTGCTTCTCTTCACCTATCTGCATCTCGCCCCGGACCCGGACCAGACCCGCGACCTGCTCGCTTCGGGCTGCACGGCAATCGCCTACGA
Source organism: Rhodobacterales bacterium HKCCE3408 (assembly GCA_015689705.1). Classification (GTDB taxonomy): domain Bacteria; phylum Pseudomonadota; class Alphaproteobacteria; order Rhodobacterales; family Rhodobacteraceae; genus HKCCE3408. Next base: position 118,740 of record WVSN01000007.1, on the reverse strand, counting down.
AACCGTGACCGACGAGACCGGCCTGCCCCTCCTTGCGCCGATGTCCGAAGTTGCCGGCCGTCTCGCGCCGCAGGTCGGCGCCTGGACGCTCCAGAAGGCCAATGGCGGGCGCGGGGTGCTTATGGGCGGCGTTCCGGGCGTCGGCCCGGCTGAAGTCCTTGTCATCGGCGGCGGCGTTGTGGGCACTCACGCGGCACGGATCGCCGCCGGGATGGGCGCGCAGGTCACGGTCCTCGACCGGTCACTGAAGCGGCTGCGCTATCTGGACGACGCCTTTTCGGGCCTGTTCCGCACGCGCTATGCAAGTGCGGGCAACACCGCCGAACTGGTCGCGACGGCAGACATGGTGATTGGCGCCGTGCTGATCCCGGGCGCTGCAGCACCCAAGCTCGTTTCGCGCGCGCAGCTGGCGTCGATGAAGCCCGGTGCCGCGCTCGTCGACGTGGCCATCGACCAGGGTGGATGCTTCGAGACCTCGCGCGCGACGACGCACGAGGACCCGGTCTTCGAGGTCGACGGGATCATGCATTACTGCGTTGCCAACATGCCCGGCGCCGTGCCGCGCACGTCGACCATTGCGCTCGGCAATGCGACGATGCCGTACCTGCTGGCGTTGGCCGACAAGGGGTGGCGCAAGGCGTGCGCAGAGGACGAAGGGCTTCTGCAGGGCCTCAACGTCCATGCCGGCAAGCTGACCAACTACCCGGTCGGCCGGGCACTGGAAATCGACGTCCTGTCGCCGGCGCTGGCGCTCAAGGTCTGAAGTGAAGGCCCGCCGAAGATCGGCGGGCCCTACGTTCAACCGCGCGCCTTCAGCGAGTCACGGATTTCCAGCAGGACCTGAAGTTCGGTCGGTCCCGGTTCCTCGGGGGCGACCTCCTCCTCGGGTTTTGCAGCCGCGTCCTTGATGCGGTTGACCATCTTCACCAGCAGGAACACGACGAAGGCGATGATCAGGAAATTGATCACCGCCATGATGAAGTTCCCGACAGCGAAGACCGGAGCACCGGCCTCCTGCGCCGCGGCGAGAGACGCGTAGCTTTCCCCGTTCAGCGCATAGAACCAGCCGGAGAAGTCGATCCCGCCGGTGAAAAGGGCGATGATCGGGTTGATCAGGTCACCCACGAGTGACGTGACGATGGCCGTGAACGCGGCACCGACAATGATGCCGACGGCCATGTCCATGACGTTGCCCTTGGCGATAAAATCCCGGAATTCCTGAATCATGGGTCGTTCTTCCAGTCCTGTTCCCTGTGTGTGGTGTGCGCTGCCGCACATGGCAGTCTCAGTTATCCGGAAGCGGAACGGGTGGCGGTAGTGAAATGTTTACCTATCTGCGGATTTACGCATGCAGGGAGCTTTTCATGCCAAATCTTTCGACATTTCCCATCACGAAACGCTGGCCACCCGAAAACCCGAACGTCATCCAGCTTTACTCGTTTCCCACGCCGAACGGCGTGAAGGTCTCGATCGCGCTCGAGGAAATGGGGCTCGACTATGAACCGCACCGCGTGACGTTGAGCGACAGCGACGTGAAAAGTCCGGAATTCCTGAGCCTGAATCCGAACAACAAGATCCCCGCCATTGTCGACCCGAACGGTCCGGACGGGGAGCCTCTCGGCCTGTTCGAGTCGGGCGCGATCCTGATCTACCTCGGTGAGAAGTCGGGCAAGCTGATCGGCAAGACCGCGGCCGACAAGGCCCGCGTCATCCAGTGGCTGATGTTCCAGATGGGCGGCGTCGGACCGATGTTCGGGCAGCTCGGCTTTTTCGTGAAGTTCGCCGGATCCGAGATTGATGACCCGCGTCCGCGCGACCGTTATGTGGGCGAGGCAAAGCGTCTCCTTGCCGTGGTGAACGAAGCGCTGGAGGGTAAGGAGTGGATCGCCGGCGAATACTCGATCGCCGACATCGCACTCGCACCCTGGCTCAACGCGCTCGATTTCTACGGTGCGAAGGACATCGTCGGCTGGTCCGACTACGGCAACCTTCAGCCTTATATCGACCGGTTCTTCGCACGGCCTGCGGTCCAGACGGCCCGCAACATTCCACCGCGCGAAGCGGCCTGATCCTCAACCGGGCAGCTTGCCGGTCAGCACGTAACGCAGGATGTCGACAACCTGCCGCGGTTCCTCTGCGACGGCGAGGGCCGCGGCATCGACTTCCTTCAGCGCGTGCTGGTGGTCGGGCCCGTGCAGAATGACGAGCGACTTGCCAAGTGCTGCGGCGTAGCCGGCGTCGAATGCGGCGTTCCACTGCTTGTACTTGTCGCCAAAGCGCACGACGACGACATCGGCATCTGAAATGCCTTTCCGGGTGCGGATCGCGTTGACCATCGCGCCCTTGTGGTCGTGCCAGTACTTCTGGTCTTCGGCCCCGAGGATGGCCACGCCGCAATCGTCGCTGGCGCCATGATCCGTCACCGGGCCGGAAAACGTCAGGTCCAGCCCTTCGGCCCCGGCCATGATCTCTTCCCGCCAATCAGTGTGGATTTCACCCGACAGGTAAACCTTCAGCGTCATTTGATGCCTCCTTGTTCTGGTTGAGGTGTCGCGCGGCCGAGGGCCGCGCGGACACGGTCAGCCGCGCAGGACGGCCCCGGTTGCGGCGCCGACCTTCTCGACGATCTTGCGTCCGACGGCGTCGATCTCTTCCTCGGTCAGCGTCTTCTCGGCCGGTTGCAGCCGCACAGTGAGCGCGATGGACTTCCGGCCTTCGCCCAGAGATCCCCCGACAAACTCGTCGAAGACCCGAACATCGTCGATGAGCGCCTTGTCCGCGCCCGACGCCGCGTTGACGAGATCGAGGGCCTCGACCCGTGCATCCACGACGAAGGCAAAGTCGCGCTCGACAGCCTGAAGATCGCTGATCGCCAATGCGCCCCGGCTCGCGGTTGCTTTGCGCGGCATCGGGATTTCAGCGGGCCAGAGTGTGAAAGCCATCGCCGGACCCTTCACGTCCATCTCGCGCAGGATCTTCGGATGCAGTTCGCCGAAGACACCGAGCACCTTTTTCGGACCGAGGCAGATCATGCCGTGACGGCCCGGATGCCACCAGTCGCGCGCGCCGCGCAGGATCTGGACCTTCGCGGGCGCGCCCATCGCGGCCAGCACGGCCTCGGCGTCGGCCTTCACGTCGAAGACGTCGACGGGACGGCGGGCGCCGTGCGGATCGCGCGGCCCGGAATGACCGATCAGGAGACCGGTCGCGAGCAGGTGCTGTTCGCCAGGTTCACCACCGTGGAACGCCGCGCCAACCTCGAAGAGAGCCAGATCACCGAAGCCGCGCGCCTGGTTGCGGGCGGCGGCCTGCAGCAGACCGGGCAGAAGCGCCGGTCGCATGTGGCTCATGTCGGTCGAGATCGGATTCTCCAGACGCGCGGCGTCATCGCCACCGCCGAAAAGCTCGGCCGATGCCTTGTCGATGAAGCTGTAGGTCACGCACTCGTTGTAGCCGAGCGCGGCCATCGTCCGGCGCGCCGCGCGCTCACGCAACTGCATCGGCGTCAGGATCGGCTCGGGCACGCCCGATTTCGGCCGCCGCATCGGCTGCGGCTCCAGTTTGGTCAGCGAGGCCATGCGGGCAACTTCTTCTACAAGATCAGCCTCGCCATGGACATCAAGCCGCCAGGACGGAACACCGACCTCCAGGACGTCGCCATCGCCCTCGGGCGTGAAGCCGAGCGCGGTCAGGTAACCGACCTGCTCCGCCTTCGGGATCGACATGCCGACGAGCGACTGGACGCGCTTGGTATCCAGGCTGAAGCTGCGCGCCGTCTCGACGGGCGCCCCCGCCTCGACCACTTCGGATGCCTCGCCGCCGCAGAGATCGAGAACCATCTGCGTGGCCGCTTCGAGTCCTGGCAACGTGTACGCCGGATCGACGCCGCGCTCGAACCGATAGCGTGCGTCCGAATTGATCTTCAGATCGCGGCCGGTGAACGCTGTCCGGATAGGGTCCCACCACGCGCTTTCGAGGAAGACGGTCGTCGTCTCCTCGGTGCATCCGGTCTCCTCGCCGCCCATGACGCCGCCGATGCTTTCCACGCCGTTCGCGTCCGAGATCAGAAGCTGACCTTCCGCGAAGGTGTAGGTCTTTCCGTCAAGCGCCAGAAGACTCTCGCCACCTTTTGCACGGTGCACGCGCAGATCGCCCAGCATCTTGTCGACGTCGAAGACATGCAGCGGTCGGTTCTGGTCGTATGTGAAGAAGTTCGTGATATCGACCAGCACCGAGATCGGCCGAAGCCCGATCGCCTTCAGCCGTGCCTGCAACCAGGCGGGCGACGGACCGTTCTTCACGCCGCGGATCACGCGGCCGGTGAAATGCGGCGCGTCGTTCAGCGCGTCCGCGTCGATGGTCACACCCACCGGGCTTGGGAACTTACCGGGCACCGGCTCAACTGGCTTCTCAATGAGCTTGCCGAGGCCCCGCGCCGCGAGGTCGCGGGCGATCCCGTGGACTCCAAGCGCATCCTGGCGGTTCGGCGTGATCGCGATCTCGATCATCGGATCGACCCGACCCGGATCATTCTTCGCCAGCCAGTCGGCGAAGCTCTGGCCGACCTCGCCGGAGGGCAATTCGATGATGCCAGTATGCTCGTCAGACAGTTCCAGTTCGCGTTCCGAGGCCATCATGCCGTGGCTTTCGACGCCGCGGATCTTGCCGACGCCGATGGTCGTGTCGATGCCGGGAACATAGGTGCCGGGATGGGCGACGACGACAGTGATGCCCGCCCGCGCGTTCGGCGCGCCGCAGATGATCTGCTGGACGCCGTCCTTGGTTTCCACCTGGCAGACGCGCAGCCGGTCGGCATCGGGATGCTGCTCGGCGCTCACCACCTTGCCGATGATGAAGGCGCGCAGCTTCTCGGCCGGGTTCACAACCTCTTCGACCTCGAGCCCGATATCCGTGAGCGTCTCTACGATCTCCTCGACCGACGCCGTCGTGTCGAGATGTTCCTTCAGCCAGGACAACGTGAATTTCATGGCACTTTCCTCAGCCGTCGACGCGCTTGGCGAGGTCGTCGACATCGCCCATTCGGTAGAGTTGGATTTCCCGGACAAGCCGGATCGTGGGCTTGCCCGCGAAAAGAATGGACCCCACGAGGAACAACCATGTCCCCGGCACCTGCCATTCCTCGAAGAAGAACATGACCGAGCCCACGATGAAGCAGAGCGCGGCGCCGAAATCGACGGCGGTATAAAGGATCTCGTAGCGCGCCCAGAGCTGTCGGGTGTCGCTGTTGCGCTCGCGGTTCTCGTGGCGGAAGAGTTTCATCGGGTCACAACCCTGCATGCACCGCCGGCACCTGCAACGCAGAGAAGCCGTAGTGACGGAGCCAACGCAGATCGCTGTCGAAGAACGCCCGCAGATCCGGGATGCCGTATTTCAACATCGCGATCCGGTCGATCCCCATGCCGAAGGCGAAGCCCTGCCACTCGGCGGGATCGACACCGCCGGCCTGCAGGACTTTCGGATGCACCATGCCGGAGCCGAGAACCTCGAGCCAGTCGTTCCCCTCACCGACCGTGACCGTGCCGCCTTCCCAGGAGCACTGAATATCGACCTCGGCCGATGGTTCCGTGAACGGGAAATGCGACGCGCGGAAACGGGTCTTCACCTTGGTGCCGAAGAAGGCCGAGAAGAACTCCTCGAGCGTCCACTTCAGGTTCGCCATGGAGATGTCGCGGTCGATCGCCAGCCCCTCGACCTGGTGGAACATCGGGGTGTGGGTCTGGTCGTAATCAGCGCGGTAGACGCGCCCGGGCGCGATGATCCGGCAGGGGGCACCGTTGGCCTCCATATAACGGATCTGGACCGGCGAGGTGTGGGTGCGCAGGACATGCGGCGGGCGATTGTCGCCCTCGGCGCGCGCCATATAGAACGTGTCCATCTCGGCGCGCGCCGGATGGTGGCCGGGGATGTTCAGGGCGTCGAAATTGTACCAGTCACTGTCGATCTGGGGACCCTCGGCGACGGCGAAGCCCATGTCGGCGAAGATCGCGGTGACCTCCTCGGTCACCTGGCTGACCGGATGGATCGTTCCGACCCGGCGGTACCTGGCGGGCAGCGTGACGTCCAGCCACTCGCCTTTCAGCCGCTCCTCGAGCGCCGCGTCGCCGAGCGCCGCCTTGCGCGCGGCGAGCGCGGCATTGACCTCGTCCTTCAGCGCGTTCAGCGCCGGACCTGCCTCCTGGCGCTCCTCGGGGCTCATCTTGCCGAGCTCGCGCATCTTCAGGCTGATCTCGCCCTTCTTGCCGAGCGCGGCCACACGGATCTCCTCCAGCGCCGCCTCGTCGGATGCGCCCGCGATCCGCTGAAGCCAGCCGCCCCTCAGATCGTCCAGTCCGTCCATCTCTCACCTCCGCCGTCGCGGTTGTCAGCTACCACAGGGGGGGCCGAATGCAACCCGGCCGGAACCCCAAGAAAAAGGCCCCGCCGCCGGTCCGAACCGGTGACGGGGCCCTGAAAGCGATCGTTCGGTCTGCGGTGTGTTTACAGCGCAGCCTTCGCCTGGGCCACAATGGCGCCAAACGCGTCCGGTTCGTGCACGGCGAGATCGGCCAGCACCTTGCGGTCGACTTCAATCCCGGCCTTCGCAAGGCCATTGATGAAGCGCGAATAGGTCAGGCTCTCGTCATGCGAGCGCACGGCGGCGTTGATCCGCTGGATCCACAGCGCGCGGAACTGGCGCTTGCGGGCCTTGCGGTCACGCGTTGCATACTGATTGGCCTTGTCGACGGCCTGGGTCGCGGTCCGGAAGTTGCGGCTGCGCTGGCCGTAATAGCCTTTCGCAGCGTCGAGCACCTTCTTGTGACGGCGATGGGTGACGGTTCCACCTTTGGTCCGGGGCATGGGTCTGGCTCCTCAGCGGTCGTAGGGCATGTAGGACTTGACGATCTTCGCATCGGGCTCCGACAGCGTCGTCGTACCGCGTGCGTTGCGGATGAACTTCTTCGTCCGCTTGATCATCCCGTGCCGCTTGCCGGCCTGGGCCGCCACCACCTTGCCGGTGCCGGTGGTCTTGAAGCGCTTTTTCGCGCTCGACTTGGTCTTCATCTTGGGCATTTCGGTCTCCTGTCCGTATCGAGGCGCGAACAAGGCATGCCACATAAGCCCGCCGCGCCGGTCAGAGCGCGCCGCATACCGCCAATCGGCGCGGCGTTCAAGGCCTCAGTTCAGGATGCGATCGGCGACCGAGACGAAGGCCTGCGGGATGTCCTGCCACGTCATTCCGTCCTCGTCGTCGACATAAACCAGCACCAGTGTCCCGATCCCGAGCGCGATGCCGATGAGCGCGCCGATCGCAGAGCGGCGCGAGATCCACGCGGCCACGGCCGAGGACAGGCTGACCGCGATGATGATGACGGCCGCAACGATCAGGATGTCCGGGGGAAAGTCCTCGGTCATTCCGGCTCACTGGCGAAGATCAACTTCTCGGCGCAGGGCGCGATCCGCAGAATATTGGTGGAGCCGGGTACGTTGAACGGCACACCGGCGGTGACGACGATCATGTCGCTTTCTTCGGCGAAGCCATCGGCCCGGGCGGCGCGCACCGAATTGACGACAGCCTGTTTGAACCGTTCGAGTCGGCTGGTCATCACGCAATGCAATCCCCAGGTCAGGCAGAGCTGGCGCGAGGTTTCCTGCACATGGGTCATCGCGATGATCGGCGGCTTCGGCCGCTCGCGTGCAATGAGCCGTGCCGTCGTGCCCGACTGGGAATGGCAGCAGATGGCCTTGATGTCGGTCGCTTCGGCGATCTCGCGCGCGGCAGCCACGATTGCGTCTGCCGACGTCTCGCGATGGCCGCCCCGGCTGGCGGCGGTCACCTGCCAGTAGGTGGGATCGGTTTCGACCTCGATTGCGACGGCGTTCATCGTCGACACCGCCTCGATCGGATACTGACCGGCCGCCGACTCGGCCGAGAGCATCACGGCATCCGCGCCCTCGTAGATCGCGGCGGCGACGTCCGACACCTCGGCCCGGGTGGGCATCGGGCTCTCGATCATGCTTTCAAGCATCTGCGTGGCCACGATCACCGGCTTGGCGGCAGCGCGGCACTTGCGGACGAGGCGCTTCTGGATCGGCGGGACGTTCTGCACCGGCAGTTCGACACCCAGATCGCCGCGGGCGACCATGATCCCGTCCGAAACCTTCAGGATCTCGTCGAATTCGCGCACGGCCGCCGGCTTCTCGATCTTGGCGAGGATCGCGGCACGGCCGTTTGCCAGATCGCGCGCCTCCCAGATATCCTTGGGCCGCTGGACGAAACTGAGCGCGAGCCAGTCGACGCCAAGTTCGCAGACGAATTCCAGATCCTTGCGATCCTTGTCCGACAGCGCGGCGACAGGCAGGATCACGTCGGGTACGTTCACGCCCTTGCGGTTCGAGATCGTGCCACCGACGACCACCTCGCATTCCGCGAAGTCGGCACCGCAGGTCTTCACCTTCAGCCGGATCTTGCCGTCGTTGACCAGCAGCATCGATCCGGGCTCGAGCGCGGCAAAAATTTCTTCGTGCGGCAACTGGACGCGCGTCGCGTCACCCTCGGCCGCGTCGAGATCCAGCCGGAAGGGCTGACCTGGCTCCAGTTCCTCGGATCCATTGGCGAAAACGCCGACCCGAAGCTTCGGCCCCTGAAGGTCAGCGAGAATCGCAATGGGACGACCGACCTCCTTCTCGACCTGGCGGATATATGTATGCCGCGCAGCGATCTCGGAATGGTCGCCATGGCTCATATTCAGGCGAAACACGTCGGCGCCGGCGTCGAACAGCTTGCGGATCGTCTGGTAGTCGCTGGAGGAAGGGCCGAGCGTGGCCACGATCTTCACGTTCCGCATGCGTCTCATGGGTGTTCCGCGTCCCTGTCTGTCGGTGTTTGCGCTCACATAAGCACGGGTCGGGACATCACGCAAATTGCATGGCGGGGCAACTGGTATCCCGACGCGATTGGCCCTAACCCGGAGATCGCAGATGCAGATGACCGAAAGATGAACGAAAGCCACCATGTCGAGGGCGCGGACCGTCGCGGGCGATGGATCGTCACGGTCGATCACGCTTCGAACCGCGTACCGCCGGAGATCGGCGGCGGCAGTCTCGGCCTCCCGCCGGAAGACATGGCGCGGCACATAGCCTGGGACCCCGGCGCGGCCGGCACGGCGCGGGCACTTGGCCGGCTGCTCGACGCGCCGGTCGTCATGTCCAACTTCTCGCGGCTGGTGATCGACCCGAACCGGGGCGAGGACGACCCGACGCTGGTAATGCGGCTCTACGACGGGTCGATCATTCCGGCGAACCGTCACGTGGACCGGAGCGAAGTCGAACGCAGGCTCAACGCGTACTACCGGCCTTACCACGCCGCCATCGCCCGATTGGCCGATGCGCGGAACGATCCCGTCCTCCTCGCCGTCCATTCCTTCACGCCCCAGTTCCGCGGTCGCCCGCCCCGGCCATGGCATGTCGGCGTGCTCTATGCCGGCGACACGCGACTTGCGCTCCCGCTCATCGCACGGTTGCGGGACGAGCCCGATCTTTGCGTCGGGGACAACGAGCCGTACACAGGCCATCTTGAGGGCGACGCGATGGACCGGCACGGCGTCAAGACGGGCCGGCCACATGTCCTGATCGAGATCCGCAACGACCTGATCGCCACACCGGAGGCCGAGATCGCCTGGGCAGAACGTCTCGCTCCGATGCTTGACGCGGCGCTGGCGATTGCACAGGTCTGAATAGACTGGACAGGAGGTCACCCAAATGGACGACGCCACCCGCACCGAGCTTGAAGCCGCCGCCTTCCGCCGGCTTCTCCAGCATCTCGACGAGCGGAAGGACGTACAGAATATCGACCTGATGAACCTCGCGGGCTTCTGCCGGAACTGCCTGAGCCGCTGGTACGGCGAGGCCGCGGCGGAGAAGGGGATCGACATGTCCAAGGACGAGGCGCGCGAGATCGTCTACGGGATGCCGTACGAGGAATGGCGGGCGAAGTACCAGACCGAGGCGTCCGACGCCCAGAAGGCCACCTTCGACGCCGCGCCGAAATCGCACTGAGGCTCAGGCCTCGCGCAGCACCTGGAGGAAGGCTTCGCCGAACCGCTCGACCTGCTTCGCGCCCATGCCGGGAATGCGCTCCAGATCCGACAGGCAGCCCGGCTGCCGTTCGGCCAGGTGGCGCAAGGTGGAGTGGTTGCAGGTGAGGTACTTGCCGGTCCCGTCCTCGCCCCGGACAAGCCGCTGCTGCGCTTCCATCAGCCGGTCGAACACTTCGCCATCGCCGGACAGTGCAAGCTTGCGGCGGGTCGGATGAATTTCCTGCGTCTCGCCGGTAACGACTTTCAGGAACATCGCGCCGTAGCGCTCCAGCTTCGTCGCGCCGACGCCCGAGATCGACGCCATCTCGTCAAGTGTTCCGGGCCGCTTTTCCGCCATTTCGATCAGCGTGCGGTCGGTGAAGATGACATACGCCGGCACTCCTTGCGCCTCGGCCAGCGCGCGCCGCTGCGCCTTGAGCGCGGCCAGAAGCGGAGCATCCTCTTCGGAGACGAGCGTTTTCGCGGCGGGCCGGGACGCGACTTTGGCCATCGTGTCTTTCCGGAGCGATATCGACGCCTCGCCTTTCAGAATCGGCAGCGCCGCATCCGTCATCACGAGCGCACCGTGCCGCGCCGGATCGGGCCGGACCAGATCGAGCGCCGTCATCTGCCGGAACACCGCCTGCCATCCCCGCCTGTCGAACTCGGCCCCGACGCCATAGGTCGGGAGCTGGTCGTGGCCGCGCTGGCGAATGCGATCGGTGTTGTTGCCCAACAGCACGTCGATCAGATGCCCCGCACCGAAGGTCTCGCCCGTGCGGAGCATGGCAGACAAAGCCTTCTGGACCGCGACCGAACCGTCGAACAGCTCGGGCGGCTCGGCACAGAGATCGCAATTGCCGCACGGCTCGGACGTCTCACCGAAATAGCCGAGCAGCACCTCCCGCCGGCACCCCTGCGCCTCGGCCAAACCGAGAAGCGCGTTCAGCCGCCCGTGATCGGCGGACTTGCGCTCCGGAGGCGCGAGGCCTTCGTCTATCTGGCCGCGGCGAAAGCGAATGTCGTCAGCGCCATAGAGAGTCAGCGTATCGGCCGGCGCGCCGTCGCGGCCGGCACGACCGATTTCCTGGTAATAGGCCTCGATCGATTTGGGCAGGTCGGCATGGGCGACCCACCGGATGTCGGGCTTGTCGACACCCATCCCGAACGCGATGGTGGCCACGACGATCAGCCCGTCCTCGGCGCCGAACCGCGCCTCGACCACTCGCCGGTCCTCGGCCTCCATCCCGCCGTGGTAGTGGCAGGCCGAATGCCCGGCCTCGCGAAGCGCCTTGGCCAGCGTTTCGGTCTTAGCGCGCGTCCCGCAATAAACGATGCCCGACTGACCCTTTCGGGCGGCGGCATAGCTCAGGATCTGATCGCGAGGCTTGTCCTTGACGGCGAAAGCGAGCCGGAGGTTCGGCCGGTCGAAGCCGCGCAGAAAGACCTGTGGCGCGCGGCCGGCGAACAGCCGCGCGACGATCTCCTCACGCGTCTCGGCATCGGCGGTCGCGGTGAAGGCGGCAAGCGGGACGTCGAGTGCGCGGCGCAGTTCACCGATGCGAAGGTAGTCGGGCCGGAAATCGTGACCCCACTGACTGACACAGTGCGCCTCGTCGACCGCGATCCGGGCAACACCCGCGCGACGGAGCATCTGGAGCGATCCGCCCGAGGCGAGCCGCTCCGGCGCGAGATAGAGGAGTTTCAGCTCTCCGGTCTCGAGCCCGTGCCAGACTGCATCTGTCTCCTCGGGGGTATTGCCGGAGGTCAGCGCACCAGCGGAAACGCCCGCTTCGCGCAGACCGCGCACCTGGTCCCGCATCAGCGCGATGAGAGGAGAGATCACAAGCGTCACGCCGGGCCCCATCAGTGCTGGAAGCTGGTAGCACAGCGACTTGCCGCCACCCGTCGGCATGATCGCGAGCACGTCCGCGCCGCCCGCCACGGCCTCCACGATCTCGGCCTGACCCGGCCGGAAACCGGAAAAGCCGAATACGTCGGAGAGAAGCCGCTCGGGGTGGTCCATGCCTGTCGGATTTATCGTTGATTTGCTCGAATTTGATTAACCGTGCCATGTGTGGCCGGAGGGGGCAAGGGATACCAGATGTTGATCCTGGAGTTATCCCGAGGAGATCGGATGCGCCTCCAGGATCGTGACCCAGGTGTCGCCGTAGCGTCGCCGGTCGAGAACGTCGAAGCCCGCCGGGACAGTGACCTCCACGCCCTCTTCCCAGGCGACGATCGCGCCGGGAGCGAGCCAGCCGCCGGCCACCGCCGAAGCCAGCGCCCTTTCGCCCAGTCCCTTCCCGTAGGGCGGGTCGAGGAAGATGAGGTCGAAGCGGTCGCGCGCCTCGCCGAGGTCGGTTGCATCGCGCCGGAAGACCTTTGTCACGCCCTGCGCACCAAGTGCACCGATATTCTCGCGCAGAAGCGCCCGTGCCGCCGCGCCGTCGTCGACGAAGACAGCCCGCGCGGCACCCCGGCTCAACGCCTCCAGCCCTAACGCGCCGGTCCCCGCGAAGAGATCGAGCACCGCCAGGCCTTCGAGCGACAGTCCGTGGGAATTCAGGAGCAGATTGAACAGGCTCTCGCGCACGCGGTCCGATGTCGGCCGCAGATGCGCAGCCGCGTCGCCTTCGCCCAGATCGGCCAGTCGCCGTCCGCGCCAGCGCCCGCCGACTATGCGCATGGCGCGGCCCTCATGCCTTCAGAAGCGATTTCAGATCAGTCGCCGGATCGGCCACGGCATCTGGTTGCGGCGACTTCCCCGCCTCGATCAGGCGTTTGCCCACCATGTAGCCGCGCGGGTCGTTCATCGCATCCACGGCAACGAGTTCATCGTCCGAGTAATACCAGTGCGACCTGACCGGCCCGTCGCCGCGGACGACGATCGTTTCGCCGCCTCTTGCGAGGCCCGCAATCTGGAGCTTCACGTCGTATTGGCCCGACCAGAACCAGGGCTTCGCGACGTATTCCTCGTCCGCGCCCAGGATGTTCCGCGCAACGAGTTCGCCCATGTCGATCGCGTTGCCGACCGATTCCAACCGGACGCGCCCGCCCTTCCATGGGAAAGAGGCGCAATCGCCGGCCGACCAGATCGACGGGTCGGACGTCCGCGCATGCGCATCGACCGCGATGCCGTTGTCGATGCCGATCCCGGCGGCTTCTGCCAGCGCGGTCGCCGGCGTGATGCCGATGCCCGCAATCACCAGATCGGCCTTGATCTCGGTACCGTCCGACAACACCGCGCCTTCGACGTGGCCTTCGCCGACCAGGCGGTCGAGCCCGACCCCCTCGCGAATGTCGACGTCATGGCCGGCGTGAAGCGCGCGGAAATAGGCTGCCGTCTCGGGGCAAGCAACACGGTTCAGGATCCGCTCGGCCATCTCGACAAGCGTGACCTTCATCCCCTTCTTGGAACAGACGGCCGCAGCCTCCAGGCCGATATAGCCCCCACCTACGATCAGCGCGTGTCGCCCGGCGACAACCGACGGCGCCATCTTGTCGACATCACGCAGGGTGCGGACAACGTGGACGCCCCGAAGCTCGCCTCCGATGGCCCCCGGCAGGCGGCGGGGCACCGACCCGGTCGTCAGGACGAGATGGTCGTATGAAAGAGACTGACCACCGGCGACGACGACCTTGTCCGACCGGTCGATGGCATCGACGCGGGTATCCAGCCTCAGGTCGATCGCGTTCTCGGCGTAGTAGCTTTCGGGCCGCAGAAAGAGACGGTCGAGCGCCATCTCACCCAGGAGGTATGCCTTCGACAGTGGCGGGCGCTGATAGGGCGGTGCGTGCTCCTCGCCGATCAGCGTGACATGGCCGGTGAATCCGTTCGCGCGCAGGGTCGCCACGACCGAAGCTCCGGCCTGTCCCGCTCCTACCACGACGATCTTCGACATGACCCACTCCGCTTGCCTCTGGCGCTTCGCCCCGCGCACCCTATATGGCGGCGCGACACGCAGACAAGCGAGGGACCTCTCCATGACGATTTCCACCGGCGACACGCTGCCCGACGCCACTCTTCTCGTGATCGGCGAGGCCGGCCCCGAGCAGGTGTCGATGGCCGAGAAGCTGAAGGGCCGCAAAGTCGCGCTCTTTGGTCTGCCCGGCGCCTTTACGGGCACCTGCACGACGGCTCACATGCCGAGCTTCATCCGCTCGCGCGACGGATTCACCGCCAAGGGCGTCGACGAGGTCATCTGCGTGACGGTCAACGATCCCTTTGTGACACAGGCCTGGGCGGCCTCGACCGGCGCTGATCGCGCCGACATCACTGTGCTTGCCGACGCGTCGGCCGAGTTCACCAAGGCGATCGGCATGGACTTCGACGCACCGCCGGTCGGCTTCTACAGCCGCTCGCAGCGCTACGCGCTGTATGCCGAGGACGGGGTCGTGAAGGTCTTCAAGACCGGCGACCGGGCCGGAACCTGCGAGATCACCGCCGGCGAGACCCTGCTCGCCGAAATTTGATCGCGTGACTGTCTCCGTGGGCGCGGTCGTTTCGCGCCCACGGACATTGCCCGGCCCTATTCGGCCGCAGCGCTGTAGACCGTGCGCGTCGGGAACGGGATCTCGACCCCGCCCGCATCGAGCGCCTCTTTCACCTTTCGCTTCATGTCGGCCTGGTAGGCGAAGAACTCGGACGCGTCGACCCAAACCCGGACGAGGAAATCGACCGAGAAATCGCCGAGATTGTTGACCTGGAAGAATGGCGCGGGTTCGTCCTTCGACCGCGGATCGGACATGATCGTGTCGCGGATGATCTGCTCGGCCCGGGCGAGATCGGCGCCGTAGGCCACGCCAAAAGTCCATTCCGCCCGCCGCATCGGGTAGGCCGAGTAGTTCACGATCTGGTTGCCCCAGACCTGCGCGTTCGGGATGAGCACCTGGAAGTTCCCGATGGTGGCAAGCTCCGTCATGTTCAGCGAGATGTCCTTCACCGTGCCCATCTGGCCGCTGATCTCGACGAAGTCGCCGTTCTTGAACGGCCGGAAGAGGATGATCATCACGCCTGCGGCAAGGTTGGACAGGGTTCCCTGCAGCGCCAGACCGACAGCGAGGCCGGCAGCGCCGATGGCGGCAACGAAGCTCGTCGTTCGGACCCCGAACGTGTTCAGGATGAACAGAGCCGCGAAGACCAGCACCACGTACCGCAGCATGTTGCCGAGGAAGTTGAACAGCGTATCGTCGAGCCGCTGGTAGCGGGCGGCGAGGCCGACAACCCGGCGGCGCGACCATCCCGCCAGCCAGAAGGCGACGATGACCAGGACGATGGCCAGCAGCACGTCTCCGGCCAGGCCAATCATGAAATCGAGCGAGAACACGTCGCCCACAGTCACGCCGGCGGCGATCTCGGTGTCCAAGACAGTCTCGATATCCATTCGCCTACCCCGCCGCTTCGTCCATCTTCGCGGCCAGGGCCACATCCTTTTCCGACAAGCCGCCGGCATCGTGGGTGGTCAGCGTGACCTCGACCGTCTTGTAGACGTTCGACCACTCGGGATGGTGATTGGCCTTTTCCGCCAGGATCGCGATCTGCGTCATCCATCCGAACGCCTCGACGAAGTTTCCGAAGACGAAGCTCTTCTTGATCGCGTCGCGGTCAGGGAGTGTCTCCCAACCGCGTGCTTTCAGATCTTTGAGGGCCGCGTCGCGCGCGGCGCCGTCCAGTTTGTCAGTCATTCCTGCTCCTCTACCCGGGCCTTGCGAAACGGCCCGTATTCGGTCAGCACCTCGACCTCTTCGTCGATCGCCCGACGCTCGGCCACGAGGTATTGTTCGATCGCACGGGCGAAACCCGGATCCGCGATCCAGTGCAGCGAGTGGGTGACGCGTGGCAGGTAGCCGCGCGCGAGCTTGTGTTCGCCCTGCGCTCCGGCCTCGACCCGTGCCATGCCCCGTTCGATCGCTGCGTCGATGGCCTGGTAATAACAAAGCTCGAAGTGGAGGCAATCATGATGCTCCGTGCAGCCCCAGTAGCGGCCGAACAGTACGTCGCGACCAATGAAGTTGAGAGCCCCCGCTATCGGCCGGCCTTCACGTAGCGCCAGAACGAGGAGGACGTCCTCGGCCATGGTGTCGTGAACCTCGTCGAAGAAGGCGCGCGTCAGGTACGGCATTCCCCATTTGCGGCTGCCGGTATCCTGGTAAAAACGCCAGAACGCATCCCAATGCTCCGGCCGGAGGTCTTGTCCGGTCAGCTTCACGATCTCGCCGCCGAAGGATTGCGCGGCGCGGCGCTCCTTGCGGATGTTCTTGCGCTTGCGGCTCGACAGCGCGGCGAGGAAGCCGTCGAAGTCGCCGTAATCCTCGTTGTCCCAGTGGAACTGCTGGCCGGTGCGGTGGAGCAGGCCCATGGCCTGACCAGCCTCGGCTTCCTCGGCGGTGCAGAAGGTCATGTGGAGCGAGCTGACCTCGTTGTCCGCAGCGACCTGCACAGCACCCTGGACGAGGGCCGCACGCCCGATTTCCTCGAACCCCGGTTTGACCAGCATCCGACGCCCCGTTGCCGGCGTGAACGGTACCGCGACCTGAAGCTTCGGGTAGTATTGCCCACCGGCGCGTTCGTAAGCGTGGGCCCAGTTGTGGTCGAAGACGTATTCGCCCTGGCTGTGGCCCTTGGCGTAGAGCGGCATGACGGCGATCATCTCGCCGTTCACATGTGCTGTCAGGTGGCGTGGCTGCCAGCCCGTTCCCGGCCCGACCGAACCGGAGCGCTCCAGCGCGGACAGGAACCGATGCGTCGTGAACGGGTCCAGCGGGCGGCCGCCGTCGGCGGTCTCCGGGCAGGCGCAGGCATCCCACTCGGCCGGGTCGATCCCGTCCAGCCCGCCATGCGCCGTAATCTCGATCTGCTCGCTGCCGTCCATAGCACCGCCTCTTGCGGAACGGTCCTCCCTCGCCACCAAAGATGGGTCCCCGCATGCGCGCGTCAACGCGGCGGGATCGGCGGGAGGTAATCCTCGAACGTGATATTGTCGGCGACACGCCGCGCTTCGGTCTCTTCCTGCGGAGAGCGGATCGTCCAGCAAAGGATGGGGATGCCCTGCGCGCGCAGTTCGGCGACGCGGGGGCTGCCGAGGTCGGTCCAGTCGTGGCTGATGAAATCCGCACCAACCCGCCCGAAATCTCGGATACTGCGCAAATGCCCCGCATCCTCGGCCCGGAGAAGCGGCCATTGCGAGGGCAGGAAGCCGCAGGTCGTCAGTCCGCGCGGCAGGTGCGGCGCAATCGATTTCAACGCCTCGACCATGGCGGGGTTGAACGACATCAGCGCGACAGGTCCATCGTAGCCATCCAGCGCGATGGCCGTGGCCGCCTCGAGCGCACCATCGGTACCGCCGCGCCCGTCCGACTGGTCCTTCATCTCGATCAGCAGCGGAACACGGCCCGCGACGAGTTCCAGCACGTCCGAGAGGGTCGGAATGCCGTCGGAACAGGTGCCAAGCGGGATGTCGGATAGTTCGCGTGCCTTGCGGGCGCGGACGGGTCCGGTTTGCGCAGTCATGCGGTCAAGCGTCGGGTCGTGGAACACCATCGCCACGCCGTCCGACGAAAGCTGCAGGTCGCACTCGATCCCGTAGCCCGCCGCGACCGCCCTCCTGAAAGCGCCCGGACAGTTCTCGGGCACCGAAGATCCTGCGTCGTGCAGGCCACGATGGGCGAGCGGCGTGCTCAGGAAGGCATCGGGTAGGGTCATGCCTCGATCTGGAATATGCCCTCGATCTCGACCGCCACGCCGAGCGGCAGAGATGCCGCACTGACCGCTGACCGCGCGTGGCGGCCGGCATCGCCGAGGATCGCGACGAGCGTGTCGGAGGCACCGTTCACGACCTTGGGCTGGTCGGTGAAATCCGCGGTGGAGTTCACGAAGCCGGTCAGCTTCACGACCCGCTTCAGCTTCGACAGATCGCCGCCGCAGGCCGCGCGGACTTGTGCGAGCAGCGCGAGGGCGCAGCGCTGCGCTGCCGCCGCACCCTCATCCACGCCGAGGCCGTCGCCGAGTTTGCCGGTGATGAACTTTCCATCGGCGCCGATGGAGATCTGACCCGAGACGTAGAGCATGTCGCCGGTCTGCACGTAGGGCACGTAGTTCGCGGCCGGCGCCGGCGCGTCCGGCAGGGTCAAGCCGAGCTCTTGCAGTTTCGCGTCGATCGTCATGCGGCATCTCCTCCGGGCATTTTCGCCCCGACCCTAACGCCCGCCGCTCGCGGGGGAAAGCGCCGCCATGCCGCGCCTAGTGGGCCGGAACGGTCACGTTGTCGAGAAGCGTCCGGCCACCGTCCACGGTCAGGATCTCGCCGGTGACGAAGCCCGCGCCGTCCGAGGCGAGGAACTGCACCGCCCCTGCGACTTCCTTGGCCGAGGCGATCCGGCCGAGCGGCGTGCAGTCCTTGATTTCCTTGCGCAGCCCGTCGGTCTCGGACAGGTGGTCTTTCAGGCTCGCCGACATGAGCGAGCCAAACGCGACAGCGTTCACGCGGATGCGGTAGGGCGCTAGAGCGACGGCAAGGCTGCGCGTCGCCTGGTCGAGCGCCGCGGCCGAGATCGAGTAGCCGAGCAGGTCCGGATGGGTCCGGCGCGAGGCGATGGACGATATGTTCACGATCGAACCGACCGGACCATCCTCGCGCCCGTCCTCGACCGACTGCTGGATCATGCGCTTGGCGACCGCCTGGCTGAGACGAAGGCTGGCCAGCATGTTCTGATCCAGCAAGGCCTCGACGCTTTCATCGGTCGGATCGAGCGGATCGGTCGTGGTCATCTGCCGCGCGGCGTTGACCAGGATGTCGACCTGGTCGAACGCATCGATCGTTGCCGAAAGCAGGTTCGCGACGGTCAGTTTTTCGCGCAGGTCGCCGGCGAAGTAGCGTTTGTGCGCCGCATCGTCGCCGTTGGCACCGCATTCGTCGACGAGCTTCTGTTCGTCGCGGTCTGCGAACATCACGTTCGCGCCACGTTCCACGAAGTGCCGGGCAATCGCGAGCCCGACGCCGTTGGCGGCGCCGGTCACGATGGCCGTCTTGCCCTGGATCGAGAGTGACATGGTGTGTGTGTTTCCCCGAAATCAGCCGCGCGTGCGCTTCGGCTTCGCGGCCTCATAAAGCTTGTATCCGCCCATCTCCGCGAGCATTCGACCCGTCCCGAAGGCCTGTTTCAGCGCGGCTTCATAGGGCAGATGGCGATTGGCCACCATGAAAAAGCGCCCCGAGGGTTTCAGCATCCGGGCCGCCGCAGCGATGAAGGCGCGTCCGAGCGCCGGATCGGCGCTGCGGCCGGTGTGGAAGGGCGGGTTCGAGATGATTGCGTCATAGGGTTCGTCCGGCTCGAACGTCGCCGCGTCGGCCCAGTGGAACGAGGCGCGCGGGTCATCGACATTGACCTTCGCAGCTTCCAGCGACGGAAGGTCGGCTTCGATCAGGTCAATCTGCGCGATCCCTTCCTGTTCGGCCAGGATTTCGGCGGACAGGTAGCCCCACCCGGCACCCAGGTCCGCGACGCGTCCCTTGAGCGCGGGAACCAGCGCGACCAGAAGCTCGGACCCGTCATCGGGCCCTTCGGCCGAGAACATGCCGGCCGCGGTGATGTAACCCTCTCCGACCTCTTCCGGTTCCGCGATCCAGTCGGCGATGGCTTCGGGAAGCGTGTCAGGCCGGGTCAACCAGAAGAGCTTTCCGTGCGTCTTCGAAAACACCTCCGTCACGTCGAGATGCTGACGCACCGCCTTCAGCGCGCTCTCGATCCCTTCGTCCTTCTGACCGTCGACCATGACGATTCCGCCCGGCGCGACCAGGGCAAGCGCTTCCGCGATCGCGGACAGGGTCGCCGGTTTCGATTTGACGATCTGCACCAGTGCAGCGGCTGCCGGCCCTACGGCCTCGGTCTCGGGCTTAAGACCACGAGCGCTCAGCCGGGCGTAGTCGGGATAGAAGCCCGTTACCGGCGCCACATCGCCGAGCGCTGCGAGATCGGCTTCTCCACGGGCGTTCAGCACGAGCACCCGCCCCTCGGGCAGGTTCAGTCGGCCGCTCTCCAGCGCCAGGATCCATCTGTCGGGTGTCATGGGATGCGGGACTGACGGGTCAGTCCTCTTTCTCCATCGTGCATTGCAACGGGTGCTGGTTCCGCCGCGCGAAATCCATCACCTGCGCCACCTTGGTCTCGGCGATCTCGTAGGAAAAGACGCCCACGACCGCCACGCCCTTCTTGTGGACGGTCAGCATGATCTCGACCGCCTGCGAATGCGACACGCCAAAGAACCGCTCGAGCACGTGAACCACGAACTCCATCGGCGTATAGTCGTCGTTCAAGAGCAGCACCTTGTACATCGGCGGGCGCTGCGTCTTGGGTTTTGTTTTCGTGATGACGCTGGCATCCGTTTCGTCATCGGGCTTGTCGGCCGCCATCACGATCCTGTCTTGCAACATCTGCACGTCCGTTTTGCTTCGGTCGCGTCGTGGTCGAGCCCAAGTATATATGCCAGCAGGCGATTCAGAAAAGAGGGGCGCGGCACGCGCGCGAGGGAATGACACGGAAAGTCCAAACAATTGGTTTCGACGCAGACGATACGCTGTGGCAGAACGAGACCTTCTTCCGCCTTACGCAGGACCGTTTCGCCGAACTTCTGTCCGGTTATGCCGACCGCGATCACCTGATGGACCGGCTTCTCGCGGCGGAGCGGCGCAACCTCGGCGCCTACGGCTTCGGCATCAAGGGATTCGTCCTGTCTATGATCGAGACCGCGATCGAGGTGACCGAGCGCCGGGTGCCGGCTGACGTCATCGCCGAGCTTCTTGCTGCAGGGCAGGACATGCTGGCGCACCCGATCCATCTGCTGCCTCATGCCGAAGAAGTCGTGGCGCGGCTGTCGGAAAGCCACCGGATCGTGCTCGTGACCAAGGGCGACCTGCTCGACCAGGAGCGCAAGCTCGCGCAGTCGGGCCTCGGAGATTTCTTCCATGCCGTCGAGATCG
Organism: Rhodobacterales bacterium HKCCE3408; assembly: GCA_015689705.1. GTDB lineage: Bacteria > Pseudomonadota > Alphaproteobacteria > Rhodobacterales > Rhodobacteraceae > HKCCE3408. The sequence continues at coordinate 97,685 of WVSN01000007.1, read as the reverse complement.
TGTCGGACAAGAATGCGGACACCTACGCCCGGGTATTCGCCCGCCACGGCGCCGGACCGGAGAGCGCGATGATGGTCGGCAATTCGCTGAAGTCCGACGTCATCCCCGCAATCGAGGCCGGGGCGGTCGGGGTCTACGTGCCGCACGACCTGACATGGGCGCTCGAACATGCCGAGCCACCGCGCGACCATCCGCGCTTCGCCGAAATCGCCGATCTCGGCCAGTTGCCCGCGTTGATCGACTGAGCGGCCGCTACCGGGCCGCAGCCGCGTTGCCGCGCCGGATGTAACAATCCTCGCGACCCCGGGCGCAGAGTTGTCTTGCGCACCGCGCCGGCCCCCGACACGGTGCCGCCGGACTTCACCCGGGAACCCGACCGATGTTCGACTCCGCCCTCCAGCCGTTCCAGCGGCGGGTCCTCGCCGGACCCGCCATGTGGCTGCACCGGCAAGGCGTGCGGGCCGACTGGATCACGCTGGCGGGCTTCGCCGTCGGTCTTCTCGCCTTCGCGGCCGCGGCTATGGGCGCCTTCGGCCTGGCGCTTCTGGGCCTGGCGATCAACCGCATCGCCGACGGGCTGGACGGCGCCGTGGCCCGGCTCGGCAAACCGTCGGACAGAGGAGCGTTCCTCGATATCGCCCTCGATTTCGTTTTCTATGCGCTGTTCCCGCTTGGCTTCGCGGTTCACGACCCGGCGGCCAACGCACTGCCTGCTGCGGCGCTCGTCACCAGCTTCGTCGGCACCGGCTCGTCGTTCCTCGCCTTCTCGATCATTGCCGAGAAGCGCGGGATCAATTCCCGGCAATATCCCTCGAAGGGCATCTACTATCTCGGCGGCCTGACCGAGGGCGCGGAGACGATCGCCGTCATGGCCGCATTCTGCCTGTTCCCGGCGGCCTTCCCTGTGATCGCCTGGGGCTACGCCGCCGCCTGTGTGGTGACGACACTGACCCGCTGGCTGGCTGGCTGGCGGATGTTCGGCGACCGGTAGCCGGCCTTAGCACAAGGGCGCGCAGGATACCCCGCGCGCCCCATTGTTCCGATCATGATCCCGTCAGCCGACCAGGCCGCCGTCGTCGCGGGTGACGTAAATAATCGACGACCGCGGCGTTGCCCCGTTGCCATCCGGCCAGTCACCGCCCGGATGCTGGATGCCGACGAACATCGTCCGCCGGTCGGACGACCAGGTCAGGCCGGTCACTTCCGATCCGCTCGGGCCGGTCAGGAAACGCTGGATCTCGCCCGAGACCGGATCCCCGGCGAGCATCTGGTTGTTGCCCATGCCGGCGTATTCGCCTTCGTTCGAGTCGTCACCGTCGGTCTGGATCCAGATGATCCCCGCCGTGTCGATCTGCATCCCGTCGGGCGAATTGAACATGTTGCCCGGGTTGACGTTGGCCGAACCGGCATAGGCTCCTTCGCCGACGTCCGGATTGCCTGCCATCACGTAGAGGTCCCAATCGAAGGTCGTCGCCGTGTGATCGTCTTGATGCGGCCGCCACCGAACGATCTGTCCGTAATTGTTGGTCTCGCGCGGGTTGGGCGCATTGACCGACATCGCGTCACCGCCTGCGTTGGTGCGGATCGACCCGTCGTCGTTGGTGACCCCGCGGCGGGAATTGTTCGTGAGGCAGCAATAGGCTTCGACGGCTGTCGGATTGACCGCGATCCATTCCGGCCGGTCCATCGTCGTCGCGCCCACGGCGGAGGCGGCGGTGCGGGTGAAGATGGCGATCATCGCCTCGTCCATGCCGGTCGCCTCCGGCGTCAGCGCCACCCATTCTCCGGTCATGTCGTCATGGAACACCGCGGTGTAGAGCTGGCCTTCGGTCAGCAGCGTCGCGGTGTCGCCACCCGGTGTGTAGGTGCCCGAGGAGACCCACTTATACATGAACTCGCCGCGCTCGTCGTCGCCCATGTAGACGACGACCTGGCCGTTCGCCGCCACGACAGAGGCCGCGTTCTCGTGTTTGAACCGGCCGAGCGCCGTACGCTTAATCGGGGTCGAGGACGGATCGGACGGGTCGATTTCGACGATGTAGCCGGCGCGATGCGGCTCGTTGGGGTTGACCGTCACGTCGAAGCGCGGGTCGAAGCTGTGATAGTTGTAGTCGAAGCCAGTCTCGTTGATCCCATATCGCTGGTAGCCTGCCGCGATCACCTCGTCGGCCGGCAGTTCTCCGGTGGCGCCGAAGTAGCCGTTGAAGTTCTCTTCACAGGTCAGGTAGGTGCCCCACGGCGTCCGGCCCGACCCACAGTTGTTGAAGGTGCCGAGCGACATGGTGCCGGTCGGATCGGCGGCAGTCTGCAGCAGCGGATGGCCGGCGGCCGGTCCGTCGATCTGCATCGGCGTGTTATGGGTGATGCGCCGGTTGTACGGGCTGTCGACGACGACCGACCACGCGCCTGCACTGTCCTGTGCGATCTCCATGACCGTCACGCCCTGCAGGTTCTGAAGCTTCAGGACGTGATCGGCCGATTGCGGGATGCCCTCGAGATCCTCGCCCACGACACCCGCCGCGAGCTCAGGCACGTTGATGTCGTTGTTGGTGTATTCGGAGTTCACAACCAGCAGTTCGGTTCCTCCGACGTTGAAGATCTCCATGCCGTCGGTATTCTCACCGAAGACCTTGTCGGACATCTCGACCGTTCCGCCGGTCTCGGACGACCAGTCGCCGGCAGCTTCGGAGAAGAGCGGGTCGCCCCAACGGACGAGCACGTCCCAGGTATAGCCGTCGGGAACGTGGACCGTGTTGTCGGTCTGGGCCGCGACCGGCGTGAACGGAAAACGGGAACCTGCATGAGCGTCGGCGAGGGCTGTGGAGCCCTTAAGGAAGGCCGTGCCCATCACCGCGGCGCCGGATCCAAACGCAAGCGTTCCGCCAAGAAACCCGCGGCGCGAGATCGCGCGTTCCACGACGCGGTCGAAGTCCTGGACCTCGGGGCGGGGGAAATTCAGCTCGTCCCATTCGTCGAAGGTGAGCTTCTGATCCATGTCTTTCATGTATGGCTTCCTCGATGTCTCGATGACGACGCAGGGCGACAGAGCGCCCTGCCCATCGGGAGGGTAGACGCCGGTTTGTGACAGCTACGTTACGGAAATCACCGGTAGGAGAAACCTATCGAACGGCGAGAACTATCTTTCCGATGTGCTCGGAACTCTCCATCCGCGCGTGCGCTTCGGAGGCCTGGTCGAGTGGGAAGACCTGGTCCATCACCGGACCGATCCGCCCGGCATCGAGCAAAGGCCAGACCATCTTGCGCAGATCGTCGGCGATCCGCGCCTTGGCGGCGTCAGATTGCGGGCGCAGAGTCGAGCCGGTGATCGTCTGGCGCCGGACCATCACGGGCGCGAAGTTGATTTCGGCAACGGGCCCCTTCAGGAAAGCGATCTGCACCAACCGGCCATCGTCGGCGAGACACTTGAGGTTGCGGGCAATATAGTCGCCGCCGACCATGTCGAGGATCAGGTTTGCGCCACCCTCAGCCTTGAGGACCTCGACGAAATCCTCCTCACGGTAATTGATCGCCCGCTCCGCACCGAGCCGGATGCAGGCCTCGCACTTCTCGGCTGATCCGGCGGTGGCGAAGACCCGCGCGCCGAAGACCCGCGCGAGCTGGATCGCCGTGGTGCCGATACCCGAGGATCCGCCATGGACGAGGAACCGCTCGCCACCGGACAGATTTCCGCGGGTGAAGACGTTGGACCAGACGGTGAAATGCGTCTCGCAGATTGCAGCGGCCTGAGCGGCGTCCATCCCGCGCGGGACGGGCAGCGCGTGGTCCTGGTGGGTCAGGGCAAATTCGGCATAGCCGCCCCCCGGCAGAAGCGCACAAACCGCATCGCCGACCTTCCAGCGCGTCACGCCCTCGCCTATGGCCGCGACCTTGCCCGAGGCTTCGAGACCAGGCAGATCGGACGCGCCCGGAGGCGGCGCATAGTTACCCGCCCGCTGCAGCGCGTCGGGACGGTTCACGCCCGCGAATTCGACGGCGATCAGGATCTGACCGGGACCGGGCTCCGGAACCGGACGCTCGGCGGGGACCAGCACCTCCGGCCCGCCGGGCTCGCGGATCTCGATCACGCGCATTGTCTTGGGCATCGCCTGCACTCCCTGTTCGGCCTTGCCTATCAGGGAAATTCCGTCGCGAAAACCGCCTTCGCGGGTCAGCTCGACGGCTCGTCCGGGCGCATTCTCCAGCGGCCGGGCAAGTCGGCACGCGGAATTCGCGACGGCGGACGGACACGGCCAAGAAGCCAGGACGGACCGGCGAGGAAGGGCTGAAGGAGCTTGTTCTCGCGGACCTGCGATTTGAGCTTTTCGAACTGCATGACGTTGTCGATGCGGCGGTCGAGGAAGGCCCAGGTGGCGGTATGCCCCTCGGAATTGTCGCCGAGCCAGTAGAGCACAGTCGAAGAGATGACGCCCGAAAGCGTGGCCCGCTTGGTGTACCAGTTGTAGTCGTCGGACGCATCGCCAAGTGCGTCCCAGATCGCGTCCGCGGTGGCCCAGATCGCGCGCGCGCCATCCGGCGCGTGGATCGGCAGCGCAAAAAGCGTCGAGGCGCGCCGCACGGCCTCCTTGTAAGGCTCCACGATCTCGAGCCGGGTGCGAACGGCAAAAGTTACCCGGTCGCGGAACCGCATCGAGGAGAGATCGGCCGCGCGGATCGCTTCGACCATCCTCGCATCGCCGCGGGCATGGAAGGCGAGTGCCATGTCCACGCCACCGCGCGGAAAGACGGCGCGCGCCTCCTCGAGGCTCATGCCGCAATCGCTCGCGGCGGCCTTCAGAGAGGTCTCCGACCAGCCGTCGAAGACAACATGCATCAATGCGGCGTCGAGCAGTCTGTCCGTCGTGTCGGTCATATTCCGGCCTCCTGCGCTGGCGTCTGGCGTCTACTGGACAAGCTAGCGGCCCTTTGTTATACGGCCACCTCCTGCGAGAAATGCAACTTCAACCTAGGAAGGTGGTGACACCCACAATGCAGGTCAGTGTTCGCGACAACAATGTCGACCAGGCGCTTCGGGCGCTGAAGAAGAAACTTCAGCGGGAAGGCGTTTTTCGGGAAATGAAGCTCAAGCAGCATTACGAAAAACCCTCCGAGAAGAAGGCGCGGGAGAAGGCAGAAGCGATCCGCCGTGCGCGCAAGCTGGCGCGCAAGAAGGCGCAGCGCGAAGGGCTTCTCTGAACGGCCGACTTCGGCGAACCGGTACCTTCGGGTGCCCGTACGAACGACCCCCGAGCCTTCCGGCCGGGGGTTTTTCGTTGCCGTCAGTTTCCGGCGATGGCCTGGGCTTCCTGAGCGACCCGCGCCATCCGCGCCTGCCGCTGCAGCAGTTCCAGGTTGTCGTCGCTGTCATCGTCGTAGACGCGGCTTGTCTGGACGCCTGGAATGGTCTCGAACCGGTTCATCAGCGCGCGCGGGAACCAGGTCTGCGACACCGGCTCGAAGCCCGGAATGCGGGACAGGACCGACGAGACCGAACGGGCGCAGTTTGCCGGCGCCTGCGCGCCCTCCGATTCCACCGCCGCGATCAGGGCGACGGCCGTCTCGGGGCTGATCTCCAGGCGCTGAACGACCATGTGGTACGTCGTGCGGGCGTGGTAATCCATGTAGAAATCGAAGAACTGCGGAGACATGCCGTAGAGCACGTCGCCGCGTTCCGGGATCATCGGGTGATGCCACGAGCCGGCCGGATCGTAGAGAACGCGCTGCGGCCCGTCGATCAGGAGCGCGGCATGTCCGCCGGCTCCGGACGAGTTCGAGATGGCCGTCAGGAGCGTGACGGTGGGCGGTCCTTCCGGCACGTAGGCCGCGCGCGCAGCGAACTCGACCGAATCGTAGACCTCTTCGGCGGCACAGCCGGCCAGCGCGAGTGCGGCGCCCAGCGCCAGCACGAACCGGCGGATCATCTGGCGTAAATCGCGAGGAACAGGACGATCAGGATACAGACGATCCCGATGCGCACGACCCATTTCATGAAGCCCGCAAAGGTCTTCTCCTGGTCCGTGACGTCCATTTCGCCATGCTTGTACTGGTGATCGGCCATTTGGCGTGTCTCCGTCGTCGTTCGGCGCTCGAATAGCGCAAATGACCGGGCCTGTCAGCCTGCGCAAAAGGACGCGGGCGGCGCTGTTGCAGCCGGGTCAGTCCTCGCGGCCCAGATCCTCGGCCAGCCGGAAGCCGATCCGCTGCGCCGGTTCGTCGGGTCGCGCCTTTGGCACGGCGCGGAGCGCGACATTGAGCTGGCTGACATGCTGGATCAGCTGCGTCCTGTGGCCCTGGCCGTCCGTGCCATAGAAGGTCACCAGGTCCGGGGCGAAGAACCCGATCCCGGCGATCCGGATAAGCCCGGTATTCGATCCCGCGAAACCGAGTGCGGCCTCTTCTTCCGGGTTCAGACTTTCCTCGAAGTTCCGGATGTAGAGCACGATGCGCTCATAGGCCCATTCCGCCGGACTCTTTTCGCCGACCGGCTTGCGGGCGACGGCCTCGGGCAGCGGCTGGAGTTCGGCCGGCTCCGGCCCCGATCTGTCGCAGCGGGCAATTCCCGCGCGGGTCATGGCCGCCGCTTCCATCGCCTCGGCCGCGGTGTCGATCTCGCCGGTCACGTGCGCCTCCAGAGCCACGCGCCGTCTTCGCCCCTCTCCCGGACTGCCTCGCCCCGGGCGAGCAGATGGTTGAGATGGCCAACCGCCTCGACCAGCGCGAGGCCATAGGCGTCGCCAGCGATCACGCGACCGAAAAGGGACTGGAAGCACTCCGTCGCGCGCTTCGGTTCGGAAAGCGCCGCACGAAGTCGATCAAGCGCCATGGCATGATTGTCGATCATCTGCACGAGCCGGGTCGGCAAGCCGCGATAGGGCAGCTTGTGCCCCGGCAGGACGAGTTGGTCGTCCGTCGCGTACGGTACGAAGGAACGGCAGCTGTCGATCCATTCTCCCACCGGGTCGGCGCCGGGCTCGGTCGCGTAGGCGCCGAGATTGGGCGAGATCGAGGGCAGGAGCTGGTCACCGCCGATGACGATCGCATCATCGCGGGACCAGAGTGTCAGGTGTTCCGGCGCGTGGCCGTGGCCGATGCGCACGTCCCATGTCCGGCCCGCGGCCCGGACCGCATCGCCGGACCGCAACCGCGTGAACCCGAGCGGCACCGGCGCGACACAATCGGCGAAGTTGAAGGGCCGCTCGGCCTCGCGTTGCGCCAGCATCTCTGGCGGCATACCGGCATCGCGCCAGAAGGCGAGCATTTCAGCGGACGGGCGCTCCTGCTCGTCGAGCACCAGCATCCGGGCCATCAGGTAGGCGGTGCGGGTCGTCCAGAGCTCTGCACCACGCGAAACGAAATCGCCGACAAGACCGACGTGATCGGGGTGATGATGGGTGAGGATCACCCGGGTAACGGGCTTCGTCGACAGCGCGCCGTCCAGCAGCTTCGACACGGCGGCACGACAACGGCCGACAGCGAGCCCTGTATCGATCAGCGTCCAGCCGTCGCCGTCGTCCAGCGCGAAGATGTTGACGTGATCGATCGCCATTGGCAGCGGCAGCCGCGCCCAGAGGATACCCTCGGCGACCTCGACCGCGGCACCGGGCTCCGGCGGCTCGGTCAGTGGGAAGCGGATGGCCTCGGCGCCGTCAGGCATTGCGCATTTGCCCCTTCGCGTTTCGTTCGTTGCCGCGTTTGTAGTTGCCGGTCAGCCGCGCGAGCGCGTTCTGCACCGCCTGCTCATCGCCCTGCTCTGCCACGGCCAGAAACCTCGCTACGGCAGGCCCGCGCAAGATTCCGGCCTGGCGCGCCTCGTGACGGATCACGATCTCGCCGGAACTTCGCAGCGCCCAGGTGAAGCCCGAGGCGGCCGTCACGCCGCGAGGTCCGCGTCGCTCAGGGCCGTCAGGTCGTCGCCGCCCGCGATGGCGAGGGCGAGATCAGCCCGAGCCTTCGGCAGAACCCGCGTCAGGTAGACCTGCGTGAGCCGCGCGCGCTCCGGATCGGCCTTTGCGGCGCGCGCGTGGTAGCTTGCGCCGAGCACACGAGCGAACCCCATCAGATAGGACAACGCGCCCGCCGCCCGGTCGGACATGTCGAGGGCGAGCATGGCGTCGGTCGCCGAACGCAGATCGGCGATGGCGTCAGCCAGTGCGCCCTCGGCTTCGCCGGCCATCTCGTCGAGCAGTGCGGAGATCGCCTCGCCGCCATCGGCCATCTTCCGGCCGACGAGGTCGAGCGCCTGGATGCCGTTCGTGCCTTCGTAGATCGCGGTGACGCGGACGTCGCGCAGGTATTGAGCCGCCCCGGTTTCCTCGATGAAGCCCATGCCCCCATGGACCTGGATCCCGGCCTGCGCGACAGCGATCCCGGTCTCGGTGCCATAGGTCTTCACGATCGGCGTCAGGAGTGCGGCACGAGCGACATGCGCCGCGTCGCCGGTCGCCTTCGCCAGATCGAGCGCGATGGCGAGGTCGAGCGCCATGGCCCGTGCGGCGAAGGTCTCGGCCTTCATCTCTGCCAGCATCCGGCGCACGTCCGGATGGCTCGCGATCACGCCAGAGAGGCTGCGGCCCTGCTTGCGGTCCTGCGCGTAGGCGAGCGCGTGCTGGAAGGCGGCCTCGGCCACGCCGATGCCCTGGACGCCGACGCCGAGGCGGGCGTTGTTCATCATCGTGAACATCGCGGCCATGCCCTTGTGCTCCTCGCCGATCAGCCAGCCGGTCGCGCCGTCGTATTCCATGACCGCCGTGGGCGATCCGTGGAGGCCGAGCTTGTGCTCGAGGCTGACGACCCGGAGGCTGTTGGCGACGCCCGGATTGCCGTCGGCATCCGGAATGCGCTTCGGCACGAGGAAAAGGCTGATACCCTTCGTCCCCTCCGCCGCGCCAGGCAGTCGGGCAAGGACGAGATGGCAGATGTTCTCCGAGAAATCGTTATCTCCCCAGGAGATGTAGATCTTCTGGCCGCTGACCGCGTAGGTGCCGTCGCCCTTCGGCTCGGCTTTCGTCCGCAGGGCACCGACATCCGAGCCCGCTTGCGGCTCGGTCAGGTTCATCGTGCCGCACCATTCGCCGGAAATCAGCTTTGGCAGGTAGAGCGTCTTGATCTCGTCGGTCGCGTGATGCTCCAGCGCCTCGATCTGTCCCTGCGTCATCAGCGGGTTGAGCTGCAGCGACAGGCAGGCACCGGCGATCATCTCGTTGACCGCGGTGGTCACCGCCATCGGCAGGCCGAGCCCGCCGTATTCGGGATCGGCCGAAATCGCGACGTAGCCGCCCTCGGCGATGGCGCGGTAGCCGTCGGCGAAGCCGGGCGAGGTCCGGACAACTCCGTTCTCGAGCCGCGCGGGATGCAGGTCGCCCTGCCGCTGCAGCGGCGCCAGAACCTCTTCGGCCATCTTCGCCGCCTCGGTCAGAATAGCCGCGACGGTGTCGGGCGAGGCTTCGGCGAACATGTCGGTCGCCGCGACGCGGTGCATCGGCAGGACGCTGTCCAGCAGGAAGCGAAAATCGGAAAGCGGGGCTTTGTAGGGCATGGGGCTCCTCCCGTCGGGTCGACCGGCGAATTGCGCAAGGCTGTCTGGCAGGCTATGCGCGGAATGTATGTCTCCGGGCTGCCGGGGTCTATCAACCGATACGTTACGTCACGGATGCCGCAGGGTCAGCCAGAAATGCTGAAACCGGACGAGGCCGGGATCGGCCGCGCCGCCGCGCTGCTGTCGCAGGGCGCACTCGTCGCGATCCCGACCGAGACGGTCTATGGTCTCGGCGCCGACGCGCGGAACGACCGGGCCGTGGCCGAGATCTTTGCCGCGAAGGGCCGGCCGCAGTTCAACCCGCTGATCGTGCATCTCGCCGACCCGGAGATGGCTGAACGTTTCGCGGAAGTCGGCGCGATGGCCCGGGCGCTGGCCGGGGCCTTCTGGCCGGGGCCCCTGACGCTGGTCCTGCCGCTGCGCGCGGGCCACGGGCTGTCACCCCTCGTTTCGGCCGGCCTGCCGTCCGTCGCGCTTCGCGTTCCGGCACACCCCGTGGCGCACGCTCTTCTGTCAGGGTTCGGCGGCCCCATCGCGGCGCCGTCGGCCAACCCGTCCGGGCGCATCAGCCCGACGTCAGCCGCCCATGTCGCGGACGGTCTGGGCGGACGGGTTGCCGCGATCCTTGATGCCGGTCCGACCTCGGTCGGTGTCGAGTCGACGATTCTCGGCGTTGAGGACGACCGGGTGACCCTGCTCCGCGAAGGAGGGCTCCCTCGGGAAGCCATCGAAGCGATGACCGGGCCGCTTGCCTCGAATACCACGCCGGCCCGGATTACTGCGCCCGGCCAGCTGGAAAGCCATTATGCGCCGCAGGTGCCACTCGTGTCAGGCGCCGCCAGGCCGGAGTGGGTTCGCATCGGCTTCGGTCCGGATGAGACGGCGGAGTTCAACCTTTCTCCAGGCGGGGATCTGGTCGAGGCGGCGGCGAACCTCTTCGCGGTGCTTCATGCCGCCGATGCGCTCGCCCGGAACACGAACCGCCCGGGCATAACTGTTGCGCCGATCCCGGACAAAGGCCTGGGGCGGGCGATCAACGACAGGCTGCGCCGTGCAGCTGCGCCCAAAGGCTAGGCCCGGCCCGCGTCCGAACTCAGCATCAGCGGATCGACACCGAGCATGGCCAGAGCCGCTTCCCATTTCCGGTCCATCTCGGTTCCGAAAACGAGCTCAGGCGTCGCTTCGACCGTCAGCCAGCCGTTCAACGCAATCTCCGCTTCCAGTTGCTGCGGTCCCCAGCCGGCATAGCCGAGGGCCAGAAGCGCCTCCTTCGGCCCCCGCCCGTTGGCGATCTCCTCGAGGATGTCGAGCGTCGCGGTCATCCCAAAGCGACTGCCGATCCGGATAGACCCTTCGCCTTCCGGATCGTAGGCGCCGGGCCAGTCCCCCTCGTGCAGAACGAAGCCGCGCCCGGTCTCGACCGGCCCGCCGAAGCAGACCGGCATGTCGGGCCGGGACGATCCCTCGATCCCGAGTTGCTCGAGCATTTCAGACAGGGTGACGTCGGGGATCGCGCGATTGACGATCAGCCCCATCGCGCCGTCAGCGGAATGGGCACACAACAGGATGACCGTCCCGGCGAAGCGCGGATCAGCCATATCGGGCATGGCGATCAGCAGGTGGCCGGTCAGGTCCGATGGGGCGGTCGCGGCGGTCATGGTCCGAGGATGGGCGTGTTCGCGGGGGCGTTCAAGGCGGTTGCGCACCGGTTACTCGCGGCAAAGTCGCACCTTCGTGACTTCCCAAGGCCGCATTCGCCGCCTATGCCCCGGTCGATGATCGCTTTTCGCACCCTTCTCCTGCTGGCAATCGGCCTGGTCGCGGCGGCGCCCGCACCGGCCCAGACGCCCGATCTGGACGACGTCGTCGAAGTACGACTTCTGCCCGGATGGCGCCGCGCCGACGGTTCGCACATGGCCGCCATCGAAATCCGCCTTGCGCCCGGCTGGAAGACCTACTGGCGCAGTCCCGGAGAGGGCGGCATTCCGCCGGTCCTGAGCATATCGGGCGCCGAGGCGCGGATGCACTGGCCGCGTCCGGAGGTGTTCCTGAGCGCCGGGCTGCGGACCATTGGCTACCACGACGACGTGATCTTCCCGATCGAACTGGACCTCGGCGCCGGGGCGCACCCGATCGAGGGCCGGATCGACATCGGCGTTTGCCAGGACGTATGCCTGCCCGTGTCGCTGCCGATCTCGGCAACGCTCCAGGACGGCGGCAGCCCGGATCCGCGCATCGTCGCCGCTTTGGCCGACCAGCCGCTTTCGGCCGACGAGGCCAGCGCCGGTGCCGCGACCTGCACGATCCGGCCCATCTCGGACGGCATGTCGGTCGAGGCACGGCTGCCGCTGCCATCGACCGGTGGCGAGGAGACAGTCGTCTTCGAGCATCCCGACCCGTCGATCTGGATCAGCGGTGCGACCAGCTCGCGCGACGGCGGATGGCTGGTCGCCCGGGCCGATCTCGTCCCTGCCGATGCCAGCCCATTCGCGCTGAACCGCAGTGATCTGCGGATCACCGTGCTCGGCACCCATGATGCGGTCGAGTTCCGGGGCTGCACGGCCGGCTGAGTGTCAGCGCAGCCGGCGGGAGAATGCCGCGCCGGCGAGGCCCGCGACAAGCGTGATTGCCAGAAGACCCAGTACGAACACGGCCAGTGCCGACGGAATTCCGGGAAGACCGAGGAGCGGCGCCCCGGTCACGATCTCCGCTCCGATCGTCGCGGCGAACAGCCCGGCAATGGCGAGTGCGGCAAGACCGAGCAGCAGTCGCAATCCGGTGGCCGGTCCGCGCGCGGCGCGGCGCAGCGCACGGACGTGGCGCGCGACATCGGACTGCATCGCAAGTATCGCGGGCACCACGAACAGGACGATCACCAGGCCGAAGCCGAGACCGTAGACCAGCGTTATCACCGTCGGCTTCAGGAACTGCGCCTGGCTCGAGCTTTCGTAGAGAAGCGGCGCGAGGCCCAGAACCGTCGTTGCGGTCGTCAGCAGGACTGGCCTCAACCGGTCAGCCACACCGTCGACGATGGCCGGGAACAGGCCGCGCGTTTCGGCATACTCGTCGATGGTACTGACCAGCACGATGGAGTCGTTGATGATGATCCCGGTCATGCCGATCAGGCCTACGACCGTGAACATCGAAAGCGGCACGTCCCAGACGTAATGCCCCCAGATCGTGCCGACGAGGCCGAAGGGAATGATCGCCATCACAACCACGGGCCGCGTCCACGACGCGAAGATCCAGGCCAGGACAAGGTAGATGCCAGTCAGACAAAGCGCGAAGCCGGTGCCAGCGTCGGACAGAAAGTCCTGCTCCTGTTCGGACAGCCCGGACAGGTAGTACCCGACGCCGTAGCGCGCGGCGATGTCCGGCAGGATCTGCTGTTCCAGCTCGGTCATGATCTCTTCCGCGCGGGTCGGATCGTCCTCGGAGAGGTCCCCGGTGACCGAGACCGTGACGACGCCGTTTTCACGGAGCACGGTGGAAAATCCGGTGCGCGTCGATACCGAAACGATGTCCGAAAGCGGCACGTATTCCCCGCTCTCGCTCCGAAGGAGCATCCGGTCGAGGAAATCGGCCGTCAGTTCGTCTTCGGGCAGTTCCACGCGGATCGACGCCGTCCGGACCCCGTCCGGGAAGCTCGCCGCTTCGATCCCGCCGAGGCGGTTGCGCACGATCCGGCCGAGCGCCTCGATGTCGAATCCGAGCGCCTCGCCCTGCGGTGTCAGCGTCAGGCTCATCTCCGACCGGTCGTAGGCGAGATTGTCGCCGAGCGCAGAGATCTCCGGATAGCGCGCCAGCGCCGTCTTCAGCGCCTCGGCGGCCTCCTTCAGAACGGCGGTCGCCGAACCGAAAAGCTCTACGTCGATGGCATCTCCGCCCGGCCCGCCACGCCAGCCGCGGAAACTGATCTCCTCGACCAGCGGCAATTGCCGGACCTCGTCCTGCAGGTCGGCAACGAAGGCGAAGGAGGAATACGGCCGGAAATCGGGTTCGATCAGCTCGATTGCGATCGAGCCGAGCAGATCGCTGTCCTTGTCATCGGCCGAAGCCAGGCCGCGCCCCGTGTTGCCGCCGATTTCGGCCACGACATAGGTCAGCGGGTTGACGCCGTACTGCTCCTCGTAGCGCGTGGCGACGGCCTCGGTGGCGCGCTGCATCTCGCGCATCATCGCCAGCGTATCCTCGCGGGTCGCACCGTCGAGCATGGCGAAGTTACCGGATACGCTCGCCGTCTCGGGTGCATTGAAGAAGCGCCAGGTCACGTCGCCGCGAATGAACATCGCGGCCTGGCTGGCCAGCAACGCCAGCGCCGCGGCAACGACTGGATAGCGGGCCCAGATCACGAACCGGATGAACGGCCGGAACAGCGTATCGCGCACCCAGCGGAAGCCCCGGTTCACCTGCCGCGACGGCCAGTCGTACCAGTGCTGCTGCGCGGTGTGTGTCAGCGCGTGGGCCATGTGGTTGGGCAGGATGAGGAAGCATTCCACGAGGCTGGCGATCATCACGCAGATGACCGCGAACGGAATGGCCGAGATCAGCGTACCGAAATTGCCTCCGATTGCCGTGAGGCCGGCGAAAGCGATGACAGTGGTCAGGGTCGCCGAGAAGACGGGCGCCGCCATGCGCCGGGCGGCGTTTTCGGCTGCCTCGACCGGCCCCTCGCCAAGGCGCCTCGCCCTGAAATCGGCGTGCTCTCCGACGACGATGGCGTCATCGACCACGATACCCAGCGTGATGATAAGCGCGAAAAGCGAGATCATGTTCAGCGTCTGGCCGGCCGCGTACATGATCGCCAGCGTCGCCAGCATCGCGACGGGAATGCCCGCCGCGACCCAGAAGGCCGTGCGCGCGTTCAGGAAAAGAAAGAGCAGCGCGAGGACGAGTCCCAGACCGATCAGGCCGTTGTCGACCAGAAGCTCCAGGCGACCCGAGATGAATTCTGCCCGGGTCCGGATCAGGTCGATCGAGACGCCCTCTGGCAGGGTCGCCTCCATCTCGTCGGCGACAGTCTGCACCGAGTTCTGGATGGCGATAGCGTCCCCCCGGTCCGACCTGTCCACACGAACCGAAACGGCCGGATCGTCTCCGACGAAAAACGCATTGTCGCGGTCGGGACCCAGCGCCGTGACGGTCGCGATATCGCCGATCGTCAACGTGGTTCCGTCGGCGTTCCGGCGCAGAACCAGTGCCGCGACCTCGGATGCGCTCCGCCGTTCCGTTCCGGTCCGGACCCGGGCGTTGGCGCCGTCCACGTTTCCGGCCGGTGCGGTGTCGGCGGCCGCGCCGATGACCTCCGCGATCTCGGCCATCGAGATGTCGTGCTGGTAGAGCGCCGCCGACGGCACCTCGACCAGGACCTGACCTGCCGACACGCCGCCGATGGTCGCGCGCGTCACCCCGGCCTCGAACAGCCGCCCGACGAATTCGTCCGCGAAGCGGCCAAGCTGCGCGGGCGAGACCGGGCCGGTAATGATGACGTCGGTCACCCGGTCGCGCCAGGAGGATCGGCGGACGGCCGGATCCTCGGCATCCTCCGGCAGATCGCTGATGGAATCGACCGCAGCCGAGACCTCGTCGGCGGCGCGCCCCATATCCCAGCCCGGCTCGAACTCCAGCTCGATCGTGGCCCGGCCTTCGGATGCACGCGACCGGGCCGAGGTCACGCCCTCGACGGCCAGAAGCGTCGGCTCCATGACGGCAACGATCGCGCGGTCGACGTCCTCGGCTCCTGCACCGTCCCAGGCGACGGAGACGTCGATCTCTTCGATCACGACGTCGGGGAAGAACTGTGCGCGGAGGTTCGGGATCGCGGCGAGGCCGGCCACGACCAGCAGCACGAGCACGAGGTTCGCGGCAGTGCGGTGGCGGGTGAAGTAACTGAGCAGGCCGCCGGCGGCTGAGGGAAGGGCACGCATCCGTTCAGCTGCCCATCCGGGCCTCGATGCGGGCGACCATGCGCGCCGGCACCTCGTCCTCGGCCAGTTGCTGAAGCATGCGCGCCCGCACTTCCTCGGGAATGAAGGTGTTCGATTCCACGAATGCGATCAGCCGCGCCCGCCGCTCGGGATCGAGCGGGATGGTCTCCGGTTCGTCATCCTGCGCCATGGCGCCATCGGCGTCGCGGCGCAGAGGTTCGACCCGGATACCCGCGCCGAGCACCGGCGTCCGGGCCAGCACGACCTCCTCCCCGGCCAGATCCGCTGCCGCGACGATAACGTCGTCACCCTGCCGCCGCAGCACCGTCACCCCGGTTTCCTCGAGCCGGTTCTCCTCGCCCAGGACGAGGATCTGGCCCTCGCCACCGACGGCCGTCGCCGGCAGAAGTGCCACGCCGTCCAGCGGTGGCTCTTCGACCCGGACGGTCACGAAATCCCCTACGCGAAAGCCGCGCGCGTCCTCGAGCCGGGCGAAAAGCAAACGCCCGGACTGGCCTTCCGCGACCGCGCCGGATTCCCGTGTCAGCGTGCCCGTCGCCGTCACGTCGAGGCCAAGCACGTCCAGCACGATGGTCACCGGAGCACGCGGCAGCCGACCGTCCTCAGCGATCAGGCGGGCGTATTGCGCAGTCGAGACACGGAATGCGACCTCGAGCGCGTCGGCGTCGATCAGCCGGGCGATCTGTTCGTTCTGGGTGACAAGCCGGCCCTCGACGACAGCCACATCGGCCAGAACCCCGTCGAACCCGGCACGCAGCTCTGTATCGGCGAGGTCGCGCTCGGCAGTGGCAAGGGCGATACGGCGACGCTCCAGCCCGGTCCCGGCAAGGTCAAGACGCGACTGTGCCTGCGCGAGCGACTGACGCCGCGATACCACCGCCTGGTCGGCGGAGGCCGCCGCAAGTTCAGCTTCTTCGACCGCCGCGGCGCTTCCGACGCCCCGGTCGAGCAGGTCGCGCTGGCGATCGAGAGCGCGGGTTCGGAGATCGGCCTGCGCCTCGGCCGCGGCGAGATCCTCCCCCGCAAGGTCCAGCGCGCGCTCCGCGTCGGCCAGCTCGGCCTCGGCCTCGCGCAGATCGGTGCGCGCGGTGTCCAGTGTTGCCTGGGCGGTCGCCGGATCGATACGGACGAGGAGCTGTCCTTCTTCCACCGATCCGCCGTCCTCGAACCCTTCGGCCAGTTCGACGACCGTTCCGGCCGCCGGGGCGCGCAATTCCAAAGTCCGACGCGAACGGATCTCGCCGAAAGCCACGAGTTCCGGCGTCAGAGTTTCGGGCGCGACCGTCGCGACCTCGGCCGAAAAGACGCGTTCCCGGGCAATCTGGGGGCTCTCCTCCTCGGACCAGCTGTCCTGCAGGGCCGACCACACCGACCAGCCGCCGACGGCGAGAAGGCCGATCGTCAGTGACAGGAGGAACAATCCCGTCAGAGCGCGTGAAAAAAACCGCATGGCAGAAAGCCCCTGCTAGCAACCGCACAAAGGTAGTCCGCCCCGGGCAACCCGCCAAGGGCTTCGCATTGCACGGTTTCGACAGTCACTTCCGTCGCAGATGTTCGTCGAGCCGCGGAAAGATCTCGACGAAGTTGCAGGGCCGGTGACGATAGTCGAGCTGCGGGCCCAGGATTTCATCCCAGGCATCGCGGCAGGCCGACTTGCTCCCGGGCAGCGCGAACAGGTACGTGCCACCGGCGACGCCGCCAGTGGCGCGCGACTGTACGGCCGATGTCCCGATCTTCTGCATGGACACGATGGTGAAGACGGTCCCGAACGCTTCGATTTCCTTCTCATAGACGTCGCGGTGAGCCTCGACCGTCACGTCACGCCCTGTCAGGCCGGTGCCGCCGGTGGTCAGGATCACGTCGATTTCCGGGTCGGCGATCCAGCCGCGAAGCTGGTCGGCGATGGCTGCGCGATCATCGGGCAGGATGTGCCGCGCGGCCAGTGTATGACCGGCCGCCGTCAGCCGCTCGACCAGCAGATCGCCGGAACTGTCTTCGGCCAGGGTGCGCGTGTCCGAGACCGCGAGAACGGCGATGCGGACCGGAAGAAAGTCGCGGCTGTCGTCGATGCGGGACATGGGTTCACTCAGTAGCAGGGTTCGTCGACGGGAAGGCGCGGCGGCGTCAGCCAGTCCTCGACCCGGCTGCGCGCCCCCGGAGCCGTCAGGGTACCGAGCGCGTCGTAGAACTGTGGTGAGAGAAGGCAGCTGAACTCCTCCGAGGCTCGTACGCGCTGGACGAGTTCCTCGAAGCGGCGGCCGACCTCCTCGGGATCCGCGGGCTCCGGCCGGATCGAGTTCGCGTAAACCGGGATCATCGCGCCGATCGCGGTGTCGACATGATCCGCGTCACCAGGGCCCACCACCCCGGGGCAGGTCCGCGCGACTGCGCTGATCTGGGCCAGGGTCAGGGCGAGGCAGCCGATCGAATACCGATCCGAGGCCTCGCGCGTGCGGATGATGCCATTCGCGGAAAAGATGACCTCCGTGCCATCTTCGAACGTGATGACACGGTTTCCGCCCCAGGCTTCCCGCGCGCGGTCCATGTTGGCGTCGATCAGCGCGTCATAGTCGACCAGACCAAGCGGATCGGCCATCGCCGGAGCTGCCGCGAGAACCATTGCGAGCGCCAGCCTCATGCCCCGCCCCTCAGCCGGGCCTGAAGCGACAGGAGATCAGCCCAGGCCTCGCGCTTGGCTTCGGGGTTTCGCAGAAGATAGGCGGGATGGAACATCGGCAGCGCCGGGCGGCCCATCGCTTCGGTCCAGGTGCCCCGCAACCGGGTAATCCCGCGCCGCCCGAGCAGTCCCTGACAGGAAATGTTGCCCATCATCACGATGACATCCGGCGCGGCGAGCGCGACGTGACGCTCGACGAACGGCAGCATCATCGCGATCTCCTCCGGGGTGGGTTCTCGGTTCTGCGGCGGGCGCCAGGGGATGATATTGGTGATGTAGAGCGCGCTGTCGCCGGTTTCGGCCCCGCGCGAAAGTCCGATCGCGGCGAACATCCGGTCGAGAAGCTGGCCCGCGCGTCCGACGAAGGGCTTGCCGATCCGGTCTTCGTCGCGGCCCGGCGCTTCTCCGATGACCATGACCCGTGCGGCCGGGTTGCCGTCTGCGATGACCGTCCGTTCGCATCCACGCTTCAGGTCGCAAAGCTCGAACGCTTCGATAGCGGCCGTGAGATCCTCGAGATCGCGAACTGCTCCGGCTGCGGCCCGCGCCGCGGCAACCCGGTCGATCTCCGGCTCTGGAGCGGAAGCGGCGGCCGGCGCCACAGGGATCGGTGCGGGTGCCGCCGGCGGGCGCGCCTCCGGCAGTTCTGTCCGGTCGACGGGCGCGTCCAGCATCGCCTCGTCGGCACCAAGCTCGACCTGCCATTCCAGAAGCGCGAGAGCGGTATTCGGATCGAGCGTCATGAGTACAATCTAGGTGTCGGCCGGGCCCTGGTAAATGGTCGTTGCGTGGCGTGTCATCCTGGCCTAGCAAAACCCATGCCCCGTGAGCTTACCGTTACCGCCGAGTATCCCCGAGACCCCGACACGGTCTTCGCCGAAGCGCTGAACTTTGCCGAGATGGCCGAGGCCACGCGCGGCGTGGCCGTTTACCGTGACCTTCCCGATGGCCCGCTCGAACAGGGCCGGACCTACACGCTCAACGTCACGGTCTGGGGCATCATGAAAAACCCGAATTACCAGGTCCATGTGGAGCGCGTCGACCGCGCTGCCCGCCGCGTCCAGAGCCGCGAGATGGGCTGGATGATCGACCAGTGGGACCACACGCTCAGCATCGAGCCGACCGAAACGGGGTGTCGCTGGACCGACCGGATCGTGATCGATTGCCGTTGGGCGACCGGTTACATGACGTGGGTCGCGTCCGTCATATACCGCACACGCCATCGCAACCGGAACGGAATGCGGATCACCTCCCGCTCGGTCCGCCTGTGATCCGTGCGCGGCGTTGCCGCGCGCGACACGCCTGCTATAAGTCGGCCCGATCCGAACCGGAGGCCCCATGACATTCCGCGCGCGACACCTGCTCGGGATCGAGCCCCTCGCGCCAGACGAGATCACGGCGCTGATCGACCGCGCCGACACCTACGCCGGCATGGCACGCCGGGGCGAGGCGCCGGCTCCGGTGCTGCAGGGTCAGACCCAGATCAACATGTTCTTCGAGAATTCGACGCGCACGCAGGCGAGCTTCGAGATCGCCGGCAAGCGGCTCGGCGCGCAGGTGATGAACATGGGCGTCGCCTCGTCGAGCGTGAAAAAGGGCGAGACGCTGATCGACACGGCGATGACCCTGAACGCGATGCGGCCCGATCTCCTCGTCGTGCGGCACCCGTCCTCGGGAGCAGTCGATCTCCTTGCCGAGAAAGTCACCTGCGCGGTCCTGAACGCCGGGGACGGCCGGCACGAACATCCGACGCAGGCGCTTCTCGACGCGCTGACGATCCGGCGCGCGAAGGGACGGCTCCATCGCCTGACCATCGCGATCTGCGGCGACATCGCCCATTCGCGCGTGGCACGCTCGAACATCCTGCTGCTCGGCAAGCTGGAAAACCGGCTGCGCCTCGTCGGGCCGCCGACGCTGATGCCGCCCGGCGCGAAGGACTGGGGGGTCGAGGTCTACGACGACATGACCGAGGGTCTGCGTGACGCGGATGTAGTGATGATGCTCCGGCTCCAGAAGGAACGCATGGACGGCGGCTTCATCCCGTCCGAGCGCGAGTATTTCCACCGCTACGGCCTCGACGCCGGCAAGCTCGCCGCGGCGAAGGACGACGCCATCGTGATGCATCCAGGTCCGATGAACCGGGGCGTCGAAATCGACGGCACAATCGCCGACGACATCAACCGCAGCGTGATCCAGGAACAGGTCGAGATGGGCGTCGCCGTCCGCATGGCCGCAATGGACCTCCTAGCCGCGAACATGCGCGAGGCTAACACGCCGCGCGGGGTGCTGACGTGAGCGCTTTCGTCTCAAGCCGATCACCTCGCCGGGCGGGCAGCTGCCGACCCGCTTCCGCCATCCGGCGACACGATACCGACCGGAGAGCCTCATGAACCTACTCGTCTTCGCCCTTCCCGAGGCCCCGCCGGACCTCCGCCACACCGACCTCACCCGCCAGCGCGGCGAGGCACCGGACCTGCCGCCGCTGCACGAGTGGATCGGGGTCGACGGGATCGACACAGACAAGATCGAGCTCTTCCCGGTGGACGATGTCGCGTCGATGGGGCTCGGGACCTACCTCTCGACCGCCTACGACGTCGATGCGGATGCGCTGGCCGAGGCCGGGCCGCGGATCGACTCGGTCAAAGGCTCCGTCCTGATCGTGCCGGAGGACGCGCTGACCGGCAGGCCGGACCCAGGCGCCGACGCGACACTCGTCGCCAGCCTGCCGCTGCCGAACGCACGGCACATCGCGGCGATGCCGAAGGCCGATGTCGGCCCGCAGGCGCCCGCACCGGGCCCTTCCGGCCCGCCGGCCTCCCGCCCGCGCGGCGTGCCTCTGATCGTCCTGGCCGGCCTCGCACTCGCGGCGATCCTTCTCTGGGTGCTCACGTGACGAACGCGCTTCTGACGAATGCCCTGCTGATCGACCCGGAGGCCGGAACCGAGACCCTCGGCTGGCTCCGGATCGAGGGCGGGCGGATCGCCGAGACCGGTACCGGGGCGCGGCATGGCGGGCGCGATTGCGGCGGGCTCTGCCTTGCGCCGGGGATCGTCGATATCGGCGTCAAGGTGGGCGAGCCGGGCGAGCGCCACAAGGAAAGCTTTCGCTCCGCAGGTGCCGCCGCGGCGGCGGGCGGGGTCACGACCATCGTCACACGGCCCGACACTGCAACGCCGATCGACACGCCCGAGACGCTTGAGTTCGTCCTTCGGCGCGGACGCGAGGCGGCCGAGATCCGCATCCGTCCGATGGCCGCGCTGACCCGCGGGCGCGAGGGGCGCGAGATGTGCGAGCTGAAGTTCCTGATGGATGCCGGGGCTGTCGCCTTCACCGACGGCGATGCGGTAACGCGTGACACCCGCGTGCTCGCACGCGCCATGACTTATGCCAGAGGTCTGGACGCGCTGGTGATGGCGCATGTGCAGGACCCGGTCCTGTCCGCCGGGGCCGTCGCCACGAGCGGCAAGTTCGCCAGCCTCAAGGGACTGCCCCACGTCTCGCCGATCGCCGAGCGGATGGGCCTCGAGCGTGACCTCGCCCTCGTCGAGATGACGGGTGTGCGCTACCACGCCGACCAGGTCACGACCGCGGCTGCATTGCCCGCGCTCCGCCGCGCCAGGGCGGCCGGGCTGGATGTGACGGCGGGTGTCTCGATCCATCACCTGACGCTGAACGAACTCGACGTCGGCCCGTACCGCACCTTCTTCAAGCTGAAGCCGCCGCTGAGATCAGAGGATGACCGCCGCGCTGTTGTCGAGGCCGTGGCCGCCGGCGAGATCGACATCATCTGTTCGATGCATACCCCGCAGGACGAAGAAGAAAAGCGCCGCCCGTTCGAGGAAGCGGCGAGCGGGGCGGTCGGGCTCGAGACGCTCCTGCCTGCCGCGCTCCGGCTCGTTCATGCCGGCGAGATGGATCTGCCGCAGCTCTTCCGGGCGCTGTCGACCAATCCGGCGCGGCGCTTCGGCGTGCCGGGCGGCAGTCTCGCCGCCGGAACGCCGGCCGATCTGGTCCTGTTCGATCCGAACGTGCCCTACGTGCTCGATCGCTCGACCCTTCTGTCGAAGTCGAAGAACACGCCGTTCGACCTTGCCCGGATGCAGGGCCGGGTGGCGGCGACCTTCATCGACGGCGCCCCCGTCTTCGAGCGGGCCGCCTGATGCCGGTAGTCGACAGCCCGATCCTCCTTCTCGGCGTCATCGGGATCGCCGCTTATTTCCTGGGTTCGGTCCCGTTCGGGGTCGTCATGGCGCGGCTCTTCGGGCTTGGCGATCTGCGCAGCATCGGTTCAGGCAATATCGGTGCGACCAATGTGCTGCGGACGGGGAACAGGACGGCGGCGTTCCTCACGCTGATCCTCGACGCGGGCAAGGGCGCGATAGCCGTGCTCGTCGCCCGCGCCATCGCAGGCGAAGACGCGGCACAGGTCGCGGGCTTCGGCGCCTTCCTCGGACATTGCTTCCCCGTCTTCCTCGGCTTCCGGGGTGGCAAGGGCGTCGCGACGTTTCTCGGCACGCTGCTCGCGCTTGCCTGGCCGGTCGGGCTACTGGCCTGCGCGACCTGGGTGGCAACGGCGGCGCTCTCGCGGCTGTCGTCGCTGTCTGCACTTGTCGCGGCGGCGCTGTCCCCGGTCTGGATGGCCGTCACCGGGCGGCCGGAAGGCATCGTGCTGGCCCTGCTTCTGGGTGCGCTCGTCTTCGTGCGCCACAGGCCGAACATATCCCGGCTGCTGCAGGGCACCGAACCGCGCATCGGGCAGAAATAGTCTGGCGCGGACAGCACGCCCGGCACATCGATTTCATCTGCGATTGACAAGAATGTTGATCCGCACAAGCGGTGGGATCAACATCGCGCCAATTTGAGAAAAAACGGAACGCGAGGGTCCCGCCATGAACATGATTGATGCCGTTAAGGTCTGTTTCAGCAAGTATGTCGATTTCAGCGGACGCGCCCGGCGTTCGGAATACTGGTGGTGGGTGCTCTTCGTCTTCATCGTGAGCTTCATCCTGGGCTTCATCCCGATCGTCGGCTCGATCGTCTCGCTGGTGTTCCTGCTTCCCGGCCTCGCGGTCACCGCACGCCGGCTGCAC
Source organism: Rhodobacterales bacterium HKCCE3408 (assembly GCA_015689705.1). Classification (GTDB taxonomy): domain Bacteria; phylum Pseudomonadota; class Alphaproteobacteria; order Rhodobacterales; family Rhodobacteraceae; genus HKCCE3408. The sequence goes on along the minus strand of WVSN01000007.1, from coordinate 74,437 downwards.
GATATCGACCGCAGCGGCTGGTTCATGCTGCTGCCCTACGCGCCGCTTATCCTCGCGGGCGTCACGGCAGGAATGTCCGGCGGTGAGCCCGGGACGTTCACGATCGTGCTCGGCGTCATCGGCCTCGCGCTGATGATCCTGTTGCTGGTCTGGCTGATCAAGAAGGGCACCGACGGCCCGAACCGGTTCGGCCCCGATCCCCTCGCCTGAGGCCGCCCGGCCTCAGTAGGAATAGCTGGCGTAGATCCGGGTAAGATCGCCGTTCCAGTCGCCGTTGTAATGGGCGAGCAGTTCGTCGGCCGGCACGATGCCGGTCTCGACGCTCTCTTTCAGCGCGCTGAGGAAATGCGTCTCGTCGGGGATCATGCCGCCTGCGCCGGGGCGGGCGCGGGCCGTCAGCCCGGCTTCGGCGATGGCGACGACATCGCGGGCGAGATCGTGCATCTTAACGCCACCGAATTCAGCCTGCAGCCCGTCCTTGGACGCGGCCACGCGCAGACCCTCCCGCGTCTCCTGATCCCAGTCTTTCACCAGGTCCCAGGCGGCATCGAGAGCGGTCTGGTCGTAGGTCAGTCCGACCCAGAGCGCCGGAAGTGCGCAAAGCCGGCGCCAAGGGCCGCCATCGGCCCCGCGCATCTCGATGAACTTCTTCATCCGCGCTTCGGGGAAGATCGTCGTCAGGTGGTCGGCCCAGTCGGAGATCAGCGGCGTTTCGCCGGGCAGTGCGGGCAGCTTGCCGGCGAGAAAATCACGGAACGACTGACCGCGGGCGTCGATATAGGTGCCGTCGCGGTAGACGAAATACATTGGCACATCGAGCGCGTAGTCCACCCACCGCTCGAACCCGAACCCGTCCTCGAAGACGAAAGGCAGCATCCCAGTCCGGTCCGCGTCGAGATCGCGCCAGACCCGGCTGCGCCACGACTTGTGGCCGTTCGGCTTGCCGTCGAGGAAGGGCGAATTTGCAAAGAGCGCCGTGGCCACGGGCTGCAGCGCAAAGGCGACGCGCAGCTTCTGCACCATATCGGGTTCGGACCCGAAGTCGAGGTTCACCTGAACCGTGCAGGTGCGGAACATCATGGTTTTTCCCATGGTGCCCACGCGGTCCATGTAGTCCTTCATCAGCCGGTAGCGGCCCTTCGGCATCATCGGCATTTCGGCGTGGGTCCAGATCGGCGCAGCGCCAAGACCGATGAAGCCGACGCCGATCTCGTCAGCGACGGATTTCACCTGCGCGAGATGGTCGTTCACCTCATCGCAGGTCTGGTGAATGGTCTCGAGCGGTGCGCCGGAAAGCTCCAGCTGTCCGCCGGGCTCGAGGCTCACATTCGCGCCGTCTTTCGTCAGGCCGATGATGTTGCCACCTTCGGAAACGGGATCCCATCCGAACCGGTCGCGCAGGCCTTCTAGTACCGCGCGGATCGAGCGCTCGCCCTCATAGGGCAGCGGCTTCAGCGTGTCGCGGCAATACCCGAACTTCTCGTGCTCGGTGCCGATGCGCCAGTCTTCTTTCGGCTTGCACCCCGCCTCGAGATAGGCGGCGAGGTCGGCTTCGGATTCGACGCGGCCGCCGCCGGTCTGGGGGATGGACATTAACGTGGCTCCGTCTGGCGCGTCGGGGTCAAGAGGTGGACCGGGGGTCGGGTGGTGTCAAGGCGCGCGCATCGGGCCGTTGCCAGAGGATGCGGGAGGCCGGCTCGGACGCCTCGAGCGCCTCGATAAGCCGGGCGGAATTGAGCCCCGGCAGGCGGCTGAAAGCATCGAACAGGACCTCGGCGCCAAGCGCGTCCACGGGAATTTCCAGACGCTCCGCGCCCTCGCGCAGAAGCCAGCGCCGTTCACCGCGCCGGCCGCCGATTCCGAGCGACCGGATCTCGTCGAGCGAGACCGTCCCGCCGTCATAGGGCCCCATGTAGGTCACCCGCCCCTCGGTCAGCGTGACCACGCCCGGGCCATCGCCCGTCGCGGTGAAGCGCGCCCGGCGGATGGCGACCGGCAGGAACACGGCGGCGATCGCGACCAGCGCCCATCCTGCCGCCGGCAGGACAGGCCCGCCCGGCCGCGAGGCAATCCAGAGGCCGAGCGCTGCGGCCAGCAACGCCGCGATCGGCTCGCGCCAGCGCTGGATCAGGCGCGCGACTTCCGGGCGCACGAAGCTCATCGCGCGGACTCCGACCGGACGCCGCGATAGGGTGCCTCGCGCGGTTCGAACGCCATGTCGGTCAGGTCGTGCAGGCAGACCGGCTCGCCGGCACCGGCGGATGACAGCGGGACCGACCAGAGCCCGCCGCGCATCGCGACCTGCAGCCCGTCGGCCCAGGGTTCCGCCCATTCCCAGACGGGCTGGCCAAGGACAGCCGCATCACGCTCCAACGCGTAGGCATTCGACAGGATCGACCGGTTGCGACCTCCGACGCGGAAAGACAGGCGCAGGCGCCAGCCGCCGCCCAGCGACCTCTGCAGAACGGTGTCGATACCCTCTCCACCGACGATCTCCCACCCTCTGCTGGCCAGCACAGCCGGATAGAGCGCGCCCATATGGAACCCGTCCGTCCCGTGCGGGAAGGCGTGCGGATCGGCGGGCTTCAGATTGTCGGGCAGAGTATCCGGCGGCGTCGCACCGTTGAAGAATACGCGCCCCTCCGCAGTAAATGCCCCGCCGCCATGCCAGGTACTGTCCTGTGGCTCCCAGTAGAGTGCTGTCAGCCAAGGCGCACGGCTGATCGTCGTCCACCAGCGCCGCCCGTTCCCGGCGAAGATGATCATATGCCGGCCATCCGGCGACAGGTCCGAACGGTGCTCGTAGATCCGGCCACGAAGCCACTGCCCGAGTTCCAGCGTATTTGTCTTCCTGTCCCAGAGCAGGCTTGCCACGAACCGGCTCGGCCCGCGGCGGAGGACTAGCGCCTTGTCGCAGCCGGCGGCCGGAATGACGTGGATCCGGGGGGCGCTCACGCCCAGTCTCCGTGGGATGCCTGGAAGAGCGTCAGGGCCGCGACGGCAGCGGTGTCGGCGCGCAGAATCCGCGGGCCGAGCGAGATCGCACTTACGAAAGGCAGCGACGCGAGGCGCTCCCGCTCTGCCGGGGAGAAGCCACCCTCGGGTCCAATCAGGATCGCCCACTGATCGGAGGCGGGCAATTCCGACAATGCGGCCGCTGCGCCGGACAGCCCCTCATCTGCGAAGAGCAACCGCCGACCTTCGGGCCAGTTGCCCAGCATCTCCGACAGCGGGACGAGCTCATCGACCTCCGGCACGTAGGTCCCGCCGCATTGCTCCGCTGCCTCGATGGCATGCGCCTGCAGCCGGTCGCGCCGGATGCGCTCGGCATTGGTGAACTCGGTCTGGACCGGGCAGATTCGGGCTGCGCCCAACTCGGTCGCCTTCTCGACGATGAAGTCCGTTCGCGCCTTCTTGATCGGCGCGAAGAGGAGCCACAGATCGGGCGGCGCCCGGAATGGCGCCGTCTGTTCCTGCACTTCGAGCGTGCCGCCCCGCTTGCTGGCCTCGGCCAGAACGGCCCGGAATTCTCCCGATCGTCCGTCGAATACCGCGATCTCCGCACCTTCACCGAGACGCATCACACCGGTCAGGTAATGCGCCTGGTCCCGCGACAGTCCGACCCTTTCGCCGGGTGCCAGCGCGTGGTCTACAAAGAGGCGTATCTTGGGCCGACCGGACATGGGACCGATGGTATGAGCGAGCCTGCGGGAAGGCCAGAGGGCCAGGTGGCCGACGCCTATGCCGGCAACTGGGTGGATCGCTACGCCCCGGCGGGCGTGCGGCCCTATCTCCGGTTGTCGCGGGCCGACCGCCCGATAGGGACGTGGCTCCTGCTGCTGCCCTGCTGGTGGGGCCTCGGGCTTGCGGCCGCTTCGACCGGTGCCCAGCCCTACGATCTCTGGATCGCGCTCGGCTGCGCCATCGGCGCGTTCCTGATGCGTGGCGCTGGCTGCACCTGGAACGACATCACCGACCGCGACATCGACGCGGGCGTCGCGCGTACGCGCTCGCGCCCGATCCCATCAGGACAGGTCAGCCCGAAACAGGCGCTCGCCTGGGCCGTGGCCCAGAGCCTTGTCGCCTTCTGCATCCTGTTGACGTTCGACGTCGCCGCCATCGCGCTCGGGATCGTCTCGCTGCTGCCGGTCGCGATCTATCCGTTCGCGAAGCGATTCACCTGGTGGCCGCAGATCTTCCTCGGGATCGCGTTCAACTGGGGTGCACTCCTCGCCTGGGCCGCACATACGGGCAACCTCTCCCTCGCGCCGGTTCTGCTCTACCTCTCCGGCATCGCCTGGACGCTGTTCTACGACACGATCTACGCCCACCAGGACAAGGAGGACGATGCACTGATCGGCGTCCGTTCCACCGCCAGGCTCTTCGGGGAGAACACGCTTGGCTGGCTGCGTGGCTTCCTTGTGGGGAGCGTTCTTCTCATGGCGGCCGCCGTGATCTTCGCGCTCGGGCCATCCGAAAATCCGCTCAAGATGGTCGTCGCCCTTGCGGGTATCTGGGGCCTCGGCTGGCACCTGACATGGCAGCTTCGGCAGCTCGATATCGACGACCCCGAGACATGTCTGCGGCTCTTTCGGTCGAACCGCGACGCCGGGCTGATCCCTGCGCTGCTTTTCGCCGCGGCGGCCTTGCTCTGATGGACAACCGCGCGGGGAGGGTTTACGCCATCGCAGCCCGGGGCAGCCGCGAAGGACCAACGTGACCGCAGCCAGATATACGATCTCCGCGATGGGCGCGTTCGTCACCGCCGCCGTGCTTGCCTTCGGTGTCGCGACGCTGGCAGCCACGCAGATCGAGGACCGCTCGGTCGAGGCGGTCGATTTCGCACTCCGCGAGCAGGGGCTGGACTGGGTCACCGTCACGGCGGACGGGCTGCAAGTGCGGCTGGATGGTACGGCGCCGGACGAGGCGACGCGCTTCCGGGTGGTCAGCCTCGCCGGATCGATCGTCGATGCCGACCGGGTCATCGACCGGCTGGACGTCACCGATCCTGACAGTTTCGTTCCGCCGGAATACGCGCTCGAGATGCTGCGGAACGAGGACGGGATCTCGCTCATCGGCCTTGTGCCCGAGTCCCCTGGCAGCGGTGCCATCGTTGAAGCCATGCCGGACCTCAGCGGCGGGGCCGAAGTCGTCGACATGATCGAGACGGCGGCCTACGCCGAGCCCGAGACATGGGCCGACGCAGTCGAATTCGGCCTTCTCGCGCTGCGGACCCTGCCGCGCTCGAAAGTCTCGGTTACGGCGGCAAGCGTCCTGGTCGAGGCCGTCAGCGACAGCCCCGAGGAGCGGGCGGATTTCGTCGCCACACTGGAGGCCCAGGCCCCCGACGGGATCGAGGTCGTGCTCGACATCTCCGCCCCGCGTCCGGTAATCACCCCATTCACCCTGCGCTTCGTCCGCACCGGCGATACCGCCCGGTTCGAAGCCTGCTCGGCCGACACGCAACGCACCGCCGACCGCATCCTTGCCGCCGCGCGCGAGGCCGGTCTGTCCGGCCGGGGCTCGTGCGAGATCGGGCTGGGCATGCCCTCTCCGAGATGGGCCGAAGCCGTGCAACTGGCGCTCGAGGCGGTGTCAGAACTCGGCACCGCGACGGTCACGTTCTCGGATGCCGACATCACCCTGATCGCTGCCGAAGGGTACAACCGCGACGATTTCGACCGCATCGCCGGGCAGCTCGACGCGGCATTGCCCGAAGTGTTCTCGCTTCACGCCGTTCTGCCGGAAGCCTCGGAAAACAACGAGCCTGCCGGTCCGCCGAACGTCACCGCGACCCTCTCCGAGGATGGCACGCTCGATCTGCGTGGACGTCTGCCCGACGAGCGGATCGAGGCCGCCGTCCTGTCCTTCGCGCGCGCCCGCTTCGGCAACGAGAACGTCCGGCCGGCGACCCGCCGGGTCGAGGATCTGCCGACCGGGTGGCCGGTTCGCGTCCTCGCCGGTCTCGATGCGCTGTCGCGCCTGAATTCCGGCAGCGTCCGGATCGAACCCGACATCGTCACCGTATCCGGGCAGACCGGCAGCCTCAGCGCAGTGTCCGACATTTCGCGCCTGCTGTCGCAACAGCTCGGAGACTCGGCCAATTTCGAGATCGACGTGGACTATGTCGAGGCCCTCGATCCGGCGGCCGCCATCCCCGAGCCGGAGGAATGCGTCGAGCGGATCAACGCGATCCTCGACGAGACGAAGATCACCTTCGATCCGGGCTCGGTCGAGATCAACGAGGAGGCCGGGGCGGTGCTCGACCGCATCGCCGAGGTTCTGCCCGATTGCAGGCATGCCGCCATGGAAATCGGTGGCCACACTGACTCGCAGGGGCGAGAGTCGATGAACCTGCGTCTCAGCCAGTCGCGCGCCGATGCCGTCCTGAACGGCCTGATGGCGCGCAACATCCTGATCGGGAACCTGACCGCGCGCGGCTATGGTGAAAGCCAGCCGATCGCCGACAACGACACCGAAGACGGGCGCGAGACCAACCGCCGCATCGAATTCAGGTTGATCGACCCTGACGAGGCGGCTAGCGAAGTTTCCGAAGAGGGCGACGACCTGTCGCCCCCGGCGGACATGCCGCAGCCGACGCCCCGGCCCGATCGACCGGCCGATGAGGAGAGCGAGTGAACAGAACCGAGTTCGTTTTCGCGATCGCGATCATCCTGTTCGTGGCCTTCTGCCTCGGATGGTTCATGCACTGGCTCGTGTTCCGTTTCAGCCGTGTCTCCAGCCCCGAAGACATGACCGAGATGGACGAGATGGCGCGCGCCCTGCACGAGGCCGAGGAGGCGCGCGACACAGCGGTCGGCTACCTTCAGGAACGCGAGTCCGAGCTGACCAACCAGCTGACGCAGACCGAGGCCGAATTGCGCGCCGCTATGGAGGGTCTGCGCGAGGCGCGCCACGAGGCGGACGAACTGCGCGCGTATATCGAGCGCCAGAACCAGGGCGCGAGCTAGGTTTCACCAGCGCTTCAGCGCGTCCTCGTCCTCGTCCCGCGCAGCGACCCAGTCGGCCCGTCCGGCCCGGACCTCCTTCTTCCAGAACGGCGCGCGGGATTTCAGGTAATCCATCAGGAATTCGGCTGCGGCAAACGCGTCCGCGCGATGCGGCGCCGCGGTCGCGACCATCATGATCGGCGCCCCGGGTTCGAGCCGCCCGTGCCGGTGCAGGATCATCGCGTCCGTCAGCGAAAAGCGCGTCATCGCTTCATCCCGGATCGCTTGCAGCGCGCTCTCGGTCATGCCGGGGTAGTGTTCGATCTCCATGGCCTCGAGGTCGCCCTGAAGATCGCGGACGATGCCCGAGAAGCTGACGACGGCGCCGGCTCCGGCGACCGCGGCTGTGAAAGCGTTCAGCTCCGCGCCGGGATCGAATGCCGCCTCTCCGACGCGAACCGACATTCAGCCTCCGGTCATCGGCGGGAAAAAGGCGACCTCGCGCGCGCCGTCGAGGCTCGCGTCGAAGCCGACCAGCTCCTGGTCCACCGCGGCGCGGATACCGCCAAGGTCGGCAAAGACGAAGGCATGAGCTTCGTCGATCGCTCGAAGCTCCTCGATCAGGTCGGCGACGGTGGCGGCCTCGGTCTCGATCCGCTCGGACGCAGTGCCGAGCCGTTCACGGACCCAGGCGAAGTATCGAAGGTCAAGCATGGGGTGCGTCCCTCAGATGCGGCATGGCCTTGCGCAGATAGTCGGCCCCGGTCAGAAGCGTCAGTCCGGCCGCGACCCACAGGAAGATCGGCCCGGCGTAGTGGGTCAGCATCAGCCCGCGATAGACCAGCCTCAGCCCCAGTTCGTCCGGTATCTCCCCGGCCAGGACGTCCGCAACGATCTCGGCCGACATGCCCTGCGTCCACATGCCGAAATAGTGGAAGAACAGCGGATAGGCGAACAGCACCGCGATGGCGACCATCTGTACCGTGGTCTTCCATTTCGCCAGCGGTGTGACCTTCAGCGTCCCCGCCGCGGCGCCAAGATATTCGCGCAGGCCGGAGACGAAGACTTCCCGGAACAGGATCGCCGCCACGGGCACCGCGATCCACAGCAGAAGACCATAAAGCGCCATCAGCACGGCCAGCGCGGTCACCACCATGACCTTGTCGGCGATCGGGTCGAGCATGGCGCCGAACTTGCTCTCCTGCCCCCAGGCCCGCGCGAGACGCCCGTCGATCCAGTCGGTCGCAGCGGCACTGACGAACAGGATCACGGCCAGCCAGTCGGCCCAGGGACGGGCAAAGACCACGAAGGCCACGACGAGCCCCGGCGCCGCCAGAAGACGACCGATGGTCAGAATATTCGGGATCGTCCAGCGCATGCTGCTTGGTATCTCACCCGCCCCGGGCGCGAAAGCCCCGCAAGGCTGCGTTCGGCTCACGTCCGCTCGTGGAAGAAGTCGTAGATTTGTTCGGCCATCGCGTCCGAAATTCCGTCGACGGCCTTCAGATCGGCCAGCCCGGCGCGCGCCACGGCCTTCGCCGATCCGAAATGGCTCAGCAGCGCGCGCTTCCGCGCGGCACCGACGCCCGGCACATCGTCAAGCGGCGTCGCCCCGACCGCCTTCGCCCGCTTCTGACGATGGGCGCCGATAGCGAACCGGTGGGCCTCGTCCCGCAGGCGCTGGATGAAATAGAGCACCGGATCGTTCCGTTTCAGCGCGAACGCTGTCTTTCCGGGGCGGTGAAACTCCTCCTTGCCGGCATCCCGGTCGATGCCCTTGGCGACGCCGATGAACGGCACGTCCTCGATCCCGAGATCCTCCATGATCTCCTCGACCGCCGACACCTGCCCGGCACCGCCATCGATCAGCAAAAGATCGGGCCAGGCATTGGACTCGCGGTCCGGATCCTCTTTCAGGAGCCTCTGGAAGCGCCGGGTCAGCACTTCCTTCATCATTCCGAAATCGTCGCCCGGCGTGAGGTCGTCACCCTTGATGTTGAACTTCCGGTACTGGCTCTTCTCGAAACCTTCAGGTCCGGCGACGATCATCGCGCCGACGGCGTTCGTCCCCATGATGTGAGAGTTGTCGTAGACTTCGATCCGGCGTGGCGCGCCATCAAGCCCGAACGCGTCTGCAAGTCCGTCCAACAGCCGCGCCTGTGTGGCGCTTTCGGCCATGCGGCGGGCGAGGCTTTCGCGCGCATTGCGCGAGGCGCCCGAGACAAGCTCCGCCTTCTCGCCCCGTTGCGGCACGAGAAGCTCGACCTTGCGGCCGCGCTTGTCCGACAGCGCCTCGGCCATCAGGTCGGCATCCTCGATCGGGTGGCTCAGAAGGATCTGCCGCGGCGGCTCCTTCTGATCGTAGAACTGGCCGAGGAAGGCCTCAAGCACCTCGGCCTCACTCTCGGCCCCGCCGGTGCGGGGATAGAAGTCGCGGTTGCCCCAGTTCTGGTTCGCCCGGATGAAGAAGACCTGCACACAGGCCTGACCGCCCTCCATGTGGAGCGCGATGACATCGGCCTCTGTCACGCCGCGTGGGTTGATCCCCTGGCTCGACTGCACATTCGTCAGGGCTCGGATCCGGTCGCGCAGTGCCGCCGCCCGTTCGAACTCCATCGCCTCCGAGGCAGCGGACATGTCGGCGGCCAGCGCCTCCTGGATGCCAGTCGTCTCACCTTTCAGGAATTTCTCCGCGTCACGCACCGCGCCGCGGTAATCCTCTTCGGAGATGTAACCGACGCAGGGCGCGCTGCAGCGCTTTATCTGGTAGAGCAGGCAGGGCCGCGTCCGACTTTCGAAGGTCGCGTCGGAGCAATTGCGGAGCAGGAACACCTTCTGCAACTGGTTCAGCGTCCGGTTTACGGCGCCCGCGCTCGCGAACGGGCCGTAATATCCGCCCTTCTCCTTCTTCGCGCCGCGATGCTTCTTGATCTGCGGGAAGCGGTGCTCGGCCGACACGAGGATGTTGGGGAAGGATTTGTCGTCCCGCAGCAGAACGTTGTAGCGCGGCTTCAGCTGCTTGATGAGGTTCTGTTCCAGCAGGAGCGCTTCTGTCTCCGTCCGGGTCGTCAGGAACATCATCGACGCCGTCTCGCGGATCATCCGCTCGATCCGCGGGCTATGACCGGTCGGCTTAGCGTAGGACGACACGCGGCGGCGCAGGCTCCGGGCCTTGCCGACATACAGAACACGCGACTGCTGATCGAGCATCCGGTAGACACCCGGCGCATTGGTCAGACTGCCCAGGTAGGACTGGATCAGCGCATGGCCGGTCAGTGGCGTATCGGTTTCGAATCGGCTCATTCGGGATGTCCTGCGATTCCCATTCGGCTGCAACGGGCGGAGGCGCAGTTCAACCGTTAAGGAGTCCACCATTCCTGTGGACAAGCCTGCGGATAATCCTGCGCGGTCCAGAAATTTTCGTTATTTTCTCACCAGTTCTTCGGTTTGATTAACTTTTGAGCAGCTTTTTACGGCGTTGTTCTAAAACGCTTTTTTCTTACATTGCCGCCGTTTCGGTCGCTGCGTCATCACGTGGTTACGTGCCTGTTACATGCGTTTTACCGGTGGACAAGTCCGGCTCGGCGCTTGGCGTGGGGACGAATCGTTCAATCCTTGCCGACCAGGTCCGCAGACCGCCAGATGATGTGCTGACCGGCATCCGTCAGGATCACCTGCCCGGTGACCGAGGGGGCCTTCAGCAGATAGATCAGCGCCCCGGTGATGTCTTCAGGGTTGGACCCGCGGTCCAGCGGCATCGCCGCGCGCTGCCGGGCGAAATGGTCCTCGGACTGGTGCGCGCCGATCAGGGTTGGGCCCGGCCCGATGCCGTTGACGCGGACTTTCGGCGCCAGCGCGCGGGCGGCCGTCTGCGTGAAGGCCCAGAGACCCATCTTGGCGATCGTGTAGGTCATGAAGTCGGGCGTCAGCTTGCGGATGCGCTGGTCCAGCATGTTGACCACGAGCGCCTGCGACCGCGCCTCGCCCCTGTCGTCGGCGACCGGATCAGGCACCTGCCGCGCGAAAGCCTGCGTCAGGACGAAGGGCGCGCGCAGGTTCGACCCGATATGCCGATCCCAGCTTTCCTTCGTCGCGCTTTCGATATCGTCGTATTCGAAAATCGAGGCGTTGTTCACGAGAACGGTCAGCGGCTGACCCAGCGCCTCGGCGGCACGCGGAACCAGATCGTGCATGTCCTCCTCGACCAGCAGGTCGGCTTGCAGGGTCGCGGCCTTGCGACCATGCGCGCGGACCGCGTCGGCAGTCTCCTCCGCGCCGTCCGACGAACTCGCGTAGTGGATCGCCACGTCCAGCCCGGCCTCGGCCAGCGCGATCGCCATTGCCTGCCCGAGGCGCGCGCCCGCGCCTGTGACCAGTGCCGCACCGCTCATGCCACCACCGTTCCAGAATGAAGGATCATCCAGACATAGATTGCGTAAAGCGCCGTCAGGGCAAGTCCGACCCGGCGGCCCATGCGCCAGCGCAGAAAGACGAACGGCCCGAGGATCGCCGAAGCGGCCAGCATCACCCAGAGATCGAACGTAAGGAAATTCGGATCGACCGGGATCGGACCGATGATCGCGGTGATCCCGATGATCGCCAGCAGGTTGAAGATGTTCGACCCGATGACGTTTCCGATGGCCACTTCGGAATGGCGGCGGATCGCGGCCATGACCGTCGTGGCAAGCTCGGGCAGCGAGGTCCCGACCGCAACGAGTGTCAGGCCGATCGCGGTCTCCGACACGCCGAACGTCCGGGCGATGACGATCGAGCTGTCGACGAGAAGATCCGCGCCGACCGGAAGGCCGATCAGCCCGAGCCCGACGAAAAGCGCGATCTTCCACCACGGCATTTCCGGGTCGGCCTCTTCCAGCGTTTCTTCGGCGGCGTTGTCGGCGGCGTGGCTCATCGCCTCGCGCCCCTGGTCGAAGAGAATGAAAGCCAGCGCCGCGATCAGGATGAGTCCCTGCCAGAACGCGATGATCCCGGTCATCGCCAAGCCCACGAACAGAAAGCTCGCCGCCATCATGAACAGGTACGACCGGCGCGTGTCGGATTCGGGTGGGTAGATGCAGGAGATGATCGCAGGTATGCCGAGCACGAGAAGCACGTTCGCCGTGTTCGACCCGACAACGTTCCCCAGTGCCAGTCCCGGAAAGCCTTCGAGGACCGCACGGACCGAGATCAGAAGTTCCGGCGCCGACGTGCCGAAAGCGACGACGGTCAGGCTCACGATCAGTGCCGGGATGCCCAGCCGGAGGCTCAGGTTCACCGCGCCGCGCACCAGCACGTCACCCGCAAGAAGCAGGATCAGCAGTCCGAGACCGGCGTAAAGAAAGTGGGCCGTCATTCGGCGCCCGCGTCACAGTCGCTGCAGCGTCCGCCCCGAAGATTGTAGCGGCCGCAGTTCGGGCAACGCCTCGGTTTCGGCAAAGCGCGGTCCTGCCGCCCCCCGATCTTCGGAAAGCGCAACCGGCCGAACATGGCGAGCAGCGCCATGCCGATGAGGAAGAGCATGACGACCTTGATCATGTCAGAGCCCGTAGCGCGCCCAGTGCGCCCGGTCGTCGGCCGCCGAGACGGCCGCGCCGAGCATTTGCGCGCCGAGCCGGGCGAAGAGGCCGCGGCGCGGGCCGTAGACCGCGAACCGTGCCTTCGGTCCGTAGACCTCCATCATCTTCGGCTTCAGATGCGCGATCCCGTCGGCGAGGCCCAGTTCGACGGACTTGCGTCCGGTCCAGAACTCACCTGTGAACAGGTCGCGCTCTTCGGTCAGGCGCGTGCCCCGGCGGGCGCGGACATGGGCGATGAACCTTTCGTGGATCTCGGCCTGGATCGCCTTGAGCCGCGCGACGTCTTCTTCGCGTTCGGGCCGGAACGGGTCGAGGATCGATTTGTCCTCACCTGCCGTGTGCACGCGGCGCTCGATCCCGTAGCGGGCGATAAACTCGTGGAAACCGAAACTCGCCGAAATGACGCCGATCGACCCGAGGATCGAGCTGTCGTCTGCCCAGATGTGATCGGCCGCACAGGCGAGCCAGTAGCCGCCCGACGCCGCGACATCCTCGACGAAGGCGTGGACGGGAACCGATTTCTCCTCGGCCAGCCGCCGGATGCGCGACGCGATGAGCGAGCTCTGCACCGGCGAGCCGCCCGGCGAATTGATCGCCAGAGCGACGGCTGCGGGCTTGCCCCGCTTGAACGCGCGCTCGATCAGCGCCGAAGTGCTGTCGTCGCTCAGCCGTCCGCCGCGCGAACCCGAGGCTATGATGCCATTAAGCCGGATGACGGCGACCAATGGATCGCCGGACATGAATGGAATGAAGCGCCTCATGCAGGCCCATGTAGCCTCGGCCCCCACCGGTAACAAGGCACGTGCGAAAAGAGCTTTCGCTTGCTGCCGCAGGCGTTGCGCCTAGGATGACCGCATCATGCGGGTTCTGTTCTGTCTTCTGTTGTCGCTCGCGGCGGCGCCCGGCCGCGCCGAGCCGGTCACGATCTTCGCGGCGGCAAGCCTCGGGGGCGCGCTGGATGCAGTCGCGGAAGCGTGGGACGGCGCCCCCCTGACCGTGTCCTATGCGGGCTCGGCGACGCTTGCGCGGCAGATCGCCGCCGGGGCTCCGGCCGATATCGCGATCCTCGCAAATGCCGACTGGATGGACTTCCTGGAATCCGAGGGTCGGGTGTCCGAGCGGCGGATCCTTCTGACGAACAGCCTTGTCCTCGTCGGTCCGGCCGGCGCGGCGGAGCCGGGCGATGACCTCGCGGCCGCGCTGGCCGCGCTTCCGGACGACGCCCGCATCGCGACGGGTTTCGTGGAGTCCGTTCCGGCCGGCATCTACGCCGCCGAGGCGCTGCGTTCGGCCGGGCTCTGGGACGCCTGGTCCGGTCGGCTCGTCCAGACCGAGAATGTCCGTCTCGCGCTCGCACTGGCCGCGCGTGGCGAGGTGGCGCGCGCGATCACCTACCGGACCGACGCGCTGGCCGAGCCGCGCGTTGAGGTCGAGGTCGAGATTCCGGACGCGACCCACGCGCCGATCGTCTATCCGGCGGGGCTTCTGACGGGCGCGGACGAGGAAGCCGTGGCCGTCTTCGCGTTCCTTTCTTCCGATACGGCGCAAGCGATCTTCGCCGAATACGGCTTCGGCGCTCCGGAATGACCCCGGCGGACTGGGTCACGATCTGGCTGAGCCTGAAGGTCGCGCTCACCGCGACGGTCGTGTCGCTGCCCTTCGGTATCCTCGTCGCGCTCGTGCTTGCGCGCGGCCGCTTTCCGGGCCACGGCGCGCTCAACATCCTCGTGCATCTGCCGCTGGTGCTGCCGCCCGTCGTAACCGGCTACCTGCTGCTTCTCGCCTTCGGCGCGCAGGGTCCAATTGGCCGCGTGCTCGAACCGCTCGGCCTTGGCATCGCGTTCCGCTGGACCGGAGCGGCACTGGCCGCCGCCGTCATGGCCTTCCCTCTCATGGTGCGCGCCATCCGGCTCGCGATTGAGGCCGTCCCCGAGGGCCTGCCGGAGGCGGCGAAGACCCTCGGCGCCAGCCCGCTCCGTGTCGTGCTGACCGTCATCCTTCCACTCGCCCTGCCCGGGATCCTCGCCGGCGCGATCCTGGCGCTGGCCAAGGCGCTCGGCGAATTCGGGGCCACGATCACCTTCGTCTCGAACATCCCCGGCCAGACCCAGACGATCCCGACCGCGATCTACGCCGCGCTCCAGATCCCGGGGCAGGAACCGGCAGCCGCGCGGCTGATCCTCGTCTCCATCGCGATCTCCGCCGCGGCGCTGATCGCGTCGGAATGGCTCGCGACACGGGCGCGGCGCCGGAGATGAGCGCACTCGTCTCTCTCCGGCACCGGCTCGGCGCGGTGGAGCTGTCGATCGAGGCCGAGATGCCGCCGGGGATAACGGTGCTTTTCGGCCCCTCGGGGGCGGGCAAGACCTCGATCCTGCGCGCCATAGCGGGGCTTCTGCACCCCGAGGACGGGCGGATCACCGCCGGTGGCGAAACCTGGCTCGACACCGGCGCCGGCATCGACCTGCCCGCGCACCGGCGCCGGGTCGGATACGTCTTCCAGGAGCCGCGGCTGTTTCCGCACCTGACCGTCGCCCGCAACATCGCCTATGGCGGCCAGCCGGATGCCGCGCTGATCGAGCTTCTTGGGCTCGGGCCGCTCCTGTCGCGCCGCCCCGGCAGCCTGTCGGGCGGCGAGGCGCAGCGCGTCGCGCTTGCCCGCGCGCTGTCGCGCGACCCGTCAATTCTCCTGATGGACGAACCGCTCTCGGCGCTCGATCTCGGGCTGAAGCGGGACATCCTGCCGTTCTTCGAGCGGCTGCGGGACGAGGCCGGGCGGCCCATCCTCTATGTCAGTCACGACATCGACGAGGTCGCGCGGCTGGCCGACCGGGTGATCCTGATCGAGGACGGGCGCGCGGGGCCGTCCAGAACCGTGGCGGAGGCGCTGACCGGCGACCCGGGCAGCGCGCTCGGCCGGGCCATCGCGGGTGGCCTGCTGGTGGCGACCGTCGCGGCCCACGACCCCGAAGACAACCTGACCGAGGCGCGGATCGGAGATCAGCGGCTCTGGCTGCCGGGCCGGATCGGGGAGCCCGGCGACCGGCTGCGTCTCAGGCTCGACGCGCGCGATGTCACTCTCGCGCTAGACCGTCCGCAGGGGATTTCCGCGCTGAATATTCTGCCGGCCACCGTCACGGCCATCGATCCCGGTCCGGGCGCCGGTGCACTGGTCCGGCTCGATCACCAGGGTCAGGGGCTGACGGCGCGGCTTACCCGGCGGTCTGTCACGGCGCTCGGGCTGGAACCCGGACGCCGCGTCTTCGCGATCCTCAAGACGATGGCGGCGACGCCCGAGCGGGTCGCCGGCGGTTAGCGCAGCGTCAGGCCGTAGGACCCGACTGCCGTCCGGATGCCATCGGTCAGGAAGCCTTCGCCGGTCGCGGCCTGAACCATCTCCACGTCGGGTCCGGGACGGACATGCATCAGCACCGGCCCCTGACGCGAGACCAGGACCTCCATGGTCTGCATCCGCAACGGCGCGAAAACGGCCGAGGCACTGGCGGCCATCTCAAGCACTTCGTCCCAATGCGGCACGACCTGCGCGGCGAAGTCGGCGCCCGTGCCGGGATGGGACTGGTGATCGTCGAAGCCGATCCCGTCGAAGCTGCGTGCGGTCAGGATGCGCCCGGTCTGAGCTTCCAGCGCGCAGAGGACCTCCGGCACCTCGCCCTCTTCGGGCAGGACAAGAACGGCGTAGGGCACCGCGGTCCCCGCGCGGGTCTGCACCACGGTCAGCTGCACGATCGACCGTTCGAACGTATACTGGTCGAAGAAGGGGTGGGGCCGGATCACAGGGTCGATCAGCCACGGTCCCTCGCGCAGCATGTCCTCGTAGCGGAGCATGCCGGTCTCGCGCAGATAGAGCCCGTCCTTGTCGGCACCTTCCGCGTGGCGCACGTCCCGGCCCGTATTGGCCGTGATCGTCACCGCGACCTCGACCTCGTCGAGGAAGAAGGCCCGCAACGCATCGGCGCTGTCGAGATGGCGGACACCAGGCCAGGCACGATCGGTGGGGCCGGCGACAGCGATGGTGCGCGGCACGGCGATGCCCGAACCGCGCAGGATCCTGCGGAACAGCCATGTATCCTCGACACTCGCGGTCCAGGTGACGTCGCAGGACACGTCCCGGATCATCTCGCCGACTTCGCGGCCAAGAAAGCGCGCCTGATCCTCGGCCGCGTATTTGTGAAGGTTGTAAAGCCCGTAGCGGACATATTCCTGCACGGTCAGACGTCCGACGCCTTTCATCAGGCGGCGTTGTTCGCGGGACAGTTCGAAGTTGCCGCGTCCGGAAAGCCGGGCGGCATGGGCCAGGATCTTCTTCGGCTTCGACTCGACGATATCCGCCGACCGTGCCCGCGTTGCTGCGCCTTCGAAACCGGCTTCCATTGAAACCGCCATCACCCGAACTCCTGATACGTTGGGAAGGCGGTTGCCCCTTCCCGGAATCACAAACCGGTCGGACGGTAAGACGGAAATGTGGCCAGACCCGGGAAAGATCAGGGCAAGGCCCGGAAATCCGGCGTTTGCCGCCGGATTGTGCGGGGGCGGGCCGCGCGGCCCGCCCCGTCTGTCAGGTCAGGTGGCCCGTTCGGCCTTGAGCCCGCGATAGATCGCGACGCACATCAGCAGCAGGACCAGCGTAAACGGCAGTCCGGTCGAGATCACCATCGCCTGCAGGGACGCGAGTCCCCCGCCCAGCAGCAGCGCGATCGCGACCAGCCCCTCGAAGGTGCACCAGAAGACCCGCTGCGGCACCGGGGCGTCGATCTTGCCGCCGGCCGTGATCGTGTCGATCACCAGACTGCCGGAGTCCGACGAGGTCACGAAGAACACGATCACCAGGACGATGCCGATGGTCGACGTGATGCTCGACAGCGGCAGCGCCTCGAGCATCGCGAACAGCGACAGTTCCGGCGAGTAGGTGTCGATGACGTTTGCCTTCACCGCCGAGGCTTCGGGGTTGGCGATCATGTCGCTGATCGCCGCGCCGCCGAACACCGCCATCCACAGCACGCAGACGAGCGAGGGGATGACCAGCACGCAGGTGATGAATTCCCGCACCGTGCGGCCGCGGCTGACGCGAGCGATGAACATGCCGACGAAGGGCGACCAGGAAATCCACCACGCCCAGTAGAAGGCCGTCCAGCCCTGCATGTACCCGGTATCCTCGCGCCCGAACGGGTTCGACAGCGGGATGACCTCCTGCGCATACGCGCCAAGACCAGAGATGAACTCGCCCAGGATGGTTCCTGCGCCGGCCGCGAACAGCACAAACAGCAGCAGCACGACCGCGATGATCATGTTGATCTCGGACAGGATCTTCACGCCGCCGTCGAGGCCCCGCAGCACCGAGATCAGCGCGATACAGGTGATCCCGACGATCAGGATGATCTGCACGGTCGTGTTGACCGGTACGCCGTAGATGTAGCCGAGACCCGCGTTGGCCTGCTGCGCACCCACACCGAGCGATGTGGCGAGGCCGAACAGCGTCGCGAAGACCGCCAGCGTGTCGATGATATGGCCCCACCAGCCCCAGACACGCTCGCCCAGGATCGGGTAGAAGGCCGAACGGATCGAAAGCGGCAGGCCCTTGTTGTAGGTGAACAGCGCCAGCGCCAGCGCGACGACGGCGTAGATCGCCCAGGGATGCAGCGCCCAGTGATATGACGTTGCCGCAAGCGCCATCCGGCGCGCCTCGTCCACGTTCGCGGCGATCAGTGTCCCGTCTTCGGCGAAGGGCCGGACCACGCCAAGCGGCGCATCACCCCAGGGTGTACCGAAGTAGTAGGCGGGTTCGAGAACGCCGAAGAACATCAGGCCGATGCCCATGCCCGCAGCGAAGAGCATCGCGAACCAGCCCGCATAGCCGTAATCCGGTCGCGCATCCGGCCCACCCAGCCGCACGCTGCCCACCGGCAGCACGATCAGGGCCAGGCAGAACAGAACGAAGACGTTGGCCGACAACAGGAAGAACCAGTCGAAGGTCGATGTCAGCGTCGGCCGCAGCCAGCCGAAGAACTCGCCGGCCTGCTCGGGGGCCATCAGCGCGTAGACCACGAAGGCCACGATCGACAGGCCCGAAATAAGAAAGACCGGGTTATGGATGTCGAGACCGAAGGGCCCGACACTCCCCTGGATGTTGTCCTGACCGATCTCGTAATCGGTCTCGATGATATCGACTGCGCCCTCCGGGGGCGGGATCCCCTGATCCACTGTCTGGTCGCTCATTCTTCTTCTCCTTGTCTCTCTGTCCCTTGTTGTTCGTCGTCGGCCAGCTCAGCTGTCGCGGACAAGCATCACCGAGGCGCCTGTATGGCTGGCCAGCTTGCCGCCATGCGACGGCCAGAAGTAGTCGGCCACGCCCGGCGGGTGAGAGGCCATGATGACGAGATCTGCGCCGATCTCGTCGACCGCGGTGACCAGCTTTCCGTCGAGGTCGATCGACGGGTCATGTGCGACGATCGCATGCGCGTCGGCCTGGATCCCGTGGGCGTCGGCCTGCTTCGCCGCGAAGGCGTTGAGCTTCTGCTCGAACTCTTCCGGCGTGTGTCCGTGCGGCCCCGGCGCACTCCCGGTGACAGACACGAATGTCACCGGGCAGCCGTGATGCTTTGCCTCGTCCGCCGTGACCGTTAATGCCCGTTCGAGCTGGCCCAGATGACCCAGGTCAACGGGTGCCATGATGCGGCTGAACATCTCTCGCGTCCCCCCTTCTCGTTCTGATCTTGTTTGCCCGGGCCAGTGACGGCCACGCGTCCAGTGTGACCGAGGCAGCCCGACGCATACGCCAGAAACCGCCGGTCCCGAGACATTTACGACATCAGCATGTCGTATTCCGACCCTCGCCGTCAAACCGATCGCCGGTTCCGGGTTGGCGGAGCCGTGCCCTTCGGGCATCAGTCGACGAAAAGGGAGAGGGCCGATGCGCAGTCCGAAGAGCTATGCGGGGCTGGAGACGCTCGGCCGCGTCCGGTTGTCGCGGCACTTCTTCCTGCGCGATTTCCTGCATTCCGAGATCGGGAATTTTCACGGCATCCAGAACATCCCGGCGGACCCCGATCTCGCCATCGCGGCCGGAACCCGGCTGTGCGAGGACCTGCTGGAGCCGATCGTGGAGACGTTCGGCCCGATCCATGTCCGGTCGGCCTATCGCTCGCCCGGGCTGAACCATTTCGGCGCAACGGTCGCGAAGCCGCAGCGCTGCGCGGCGAACCCGAAGAACCATGCGGGCCATATCTGGGATATCCGGGACGCCGAAGGCCGCATGGGCGCCTGTGCCTGCATCGTCGTGCCGTGGTTCGCGGACCGGTACGAGGCCGGTCGCGACTGGCGCGACCTCGCCTGGTGGGTCCACGACCACCTGCCCTATTCCGCGATGTGGTTCTTTCCACGCCTCGCGGCGTTCAACCTGACCTGGCGCGAAGATCCCGAACGGGTCATTGACGGCTTCATGCCGCACCGTATCCAGCTTCTGCGCGCGGGCGACCCTCCGGCCGAACCGGCCGAGATGCGCGAGGCGCGCTACGCCGATTTTCCTCCATTCCGCGGAATTCGCTATCCGGACTAGTCAGAAAAAACCCGCCCCGGTGCGGGGGGCACCGGGGCGGTCCATGCGTCTGGGGGGACGGCATGGGAGGCCGGGCCACGTGGCGGCGGTCCGGCCCGGCGTGCAGCTCTCAGGCGTCCTGTGCGGACCGATCGGCGAGCGTGACGTCGATCATCATGTGCTCGCCGTGACGAAGAACCTCGATCTGCGCGGCCGTACCCGGCGCGACTTCGGCCACCGCGCGGGTCAGATCACGCGGTTCGTTGACCGAGATGCCGTTGAAGCCGAGAACGATATCACCCGACTCCAGTCCGGCCGCCGCGGCGGGCGTTCCGTCGATCACTTCCTCGATGACGACACCGCCGCCGTCATGCAGGCCAAGAACCTGCGCGACCTCTTCGCTGGCCGGGCGGATCTGAACCCCGAGCCAGCCACGTTCCACGCGGCCGTCATCCTCGAGATCGGCAATGATCGCCGAGACCTGATCGGCCGGGATCGCGAAGCCGATGCCGGCGTTCGCGCCGTTGGGCGAGAAGATCGCGGTGTTCACGCCGATGACCTCACCCGCATCGTTGAAGAGCGGTCCGCCCGAGTTGCCCCGGTTGATCGCGGCGTCGGTCTGGATGAACTCGTCGAACGGGCCGGAATGGATGTCGCGGTCCATCGCCGAGACGATCCCGGTTGTGACCGTGCTGCCAAGGCCGAACGGATGACCGATCGCGATAACCTCGTCACCGACCCGCAGGCCGGCGGACGAGCCGAACGACACGGTCGGCAGACCCTCGCCGTCAACGTCCAGAAGCGCGATGTCGGTCAGGGGATCGCCGCCGATCACCGTCGCCTGGTGTTCGGTGCCGTCGGCGAAGGTGACGGTGACCGTGTCGGCCCCGTCGACGACGTGGTAGTTGGTGACGATCATCCCGTCGCCCGTGATGATGAAGCCGGACCCCACGCCGATGCGTTCGGGCGGCTCCTGCATCTGCGGCATGTTCGGCATGTTGCCACCGAACCGGCGCATGAATTCCTGCATGAACTGGTCGTCCGGCATGGCGCCCTGCCCCATCTCGGGGCCGGACTTCGCCGACACCTCGACCCGGACCACGGCCGGGTTGATCTGCTCGATCAGGTCGGCATAGCCGCCGGGCGGGATGGCGCTTGCGGTGGTCGGCGCCAGGGCGACGAGGCCCGTGGTTCCAAGCGCCGCGACGAGTGTGGCCGTCGCTATTCCGCGGACGACCGGCATGGTTCGAGACATGATGACCTCCATCTCCGATTTTCTCTTTCAGGAGGTGGGTCACGGGCCTGAGTTTGGCCTGACTGCCGCTATACAGTTTTGTAACGTCACCGCTTCGTCATCGGTGCGTGTCGCCTGCGGCCGCGATGGCGCCCGGATCCCCGGTCGGACGTGCCCGGTTCAGCGCGCATTCGCCCGAGCGGCACCCGAAAACGCGAACGCCACCCCGGAGGGCGGCGTTCGAGCGTGACAAAGCACAGAATTAGTTGGTTGCGGGGGTAGGATTTGAACCTACGACCTTCAGGTTATGAGCCTGACGAGCTACCGGGCTGCTCCACCCCGCGACACTTGCGGCCACCGGCCGCGACCCCAGGTCTTTCAAGAAGGCTTGAGGCTTTTCATCGTCAGAGAGATACGACTGTGTTCCTTGCTAGGTTTGGCGGCGACCTACTCTCCCACGTCTTAAGACGCAGTACCATCGGCGCTACGGCACTTAACGGCCGGGTTCGGAATGGAGCCGGGTGTTTTGCTCGTGCTATGACCACCAAACCGAGAAAGGAACACACCAAGTCAGGCACACTTTAGGTGATGCTTGTGATCGTAGAAGCCTGGCTTCTACTGGATCAAATCAAGCCTATCGGGCCATTAGTACCGGTCAACTGAACGCATTGCTGCGCTTACATCTCCGGCCTATCGACGTGGTGGTCTACCACGGCCCTCAGGGATACCTTGTTTTGAGGGGGGCTTCCCGCTTAGATGCCTTCAGCGGTTATCCTTTCCGATCATAGCTACCCTGCACTGCGGCTGGCGCCACAACAGGTCCACCAGTGGATCGTTCACCCCGGTCCTCTCGTACTAGGGGCAACTCCTCTCAAGTATCCTACACCCACGGCAGATAGGGACCGAACTGTCTCACGACGTTCTAAACCCAGCTCACGTACCTCTTTAAATGGCGAACAGCCATACCCTTGGGACCTGCTCCAGCCCCAGGATGAGATGAGCCGACATCGAGGTGCCAAACGGTGCCGTCGATATGGACTCTTGGGCACCATCAGCCTGTTATCCCCGGCGTACCTTTTATCCGTTGAGCGATGGCCCTTCCACTCGGGACCACCGGATCACTATGGCCGTCTTTCGACTCTGCTCGACTTGTCAGTCTCGCAGTCAGGCTGGCTTCTGCCATTGCACTCAACGAGCGATTTCCGACCGCTCTGAGCCAACCTTCGCGCGCCTCCGTTACTCTTTGGGAGGCGACCGCCCCAGTCAAACTACCCGCCACAGAGGGTCCCGGAACCGGATGACGGTCCGCGGTTAGACAACAAGAATGCGAAGGGTGGTATCTCAAGGAAGGCTCCACAAAGACTGGCGTCCCTGCTTCAAAGCCTACCACCTATCCTGCACATCCCAGTCCTGTTGCCAGTCTGAAGCTGTAGTAAAGGTGCACGGGGTCTTTCCGTCTAACCGCGGGAAGCCTGCATCTTGACAGGCAATTCGATTTCGCTGAGTCGATGTTGGAGACAGCGGGGAAGTCGTTACGCCATTCGTGCAGGTCGGAACTTACCCGACAAGGAATTTCGCTACCTTAGGACCGTTATAGTTACGGCCGCCGTTTACCGGGGCTTCAATTCGGAGCTTGCACCCCTCCTTTTAACCTTCCGGCACCGGGCAGGCGTCAGACCCTATACGTCGTCTTGCGACTTCGCAGAGCCCTGTGTTTTTAGTAAACAGTCGCCACCCCCTGGTTTGTGCCCCCAGCCACTAGTTGCCTAGAAACTGGGCCTCCTTCTCGCGAACTTACGGAGGTATTTTGCCGAGTTCCTTCAACATCGTTCTCTCAAGCGCCTTGGTATTCTCTACCAGTCCACCTGTGTCGGTTTAGGGTACGATCTAATGGAGGGCTATTTCCAGGAACCTCTAAGCAGCCCATTCAATCCGATAAGGATGAACTACCTTCAAGATCCGTCACATCCTCCTGGCCCAGGAATATTAACCTGGTTCCCATCGACTACGCCTTTCGGCCTCGCCTTAGGGGTCGGCTTACCCTGCTCAGATTAGCTTTAAGCAGGAACCCTTGGACTTTCGGCGACAGGGTCTCTCACCCTGTTTGTCGCTACTCACGTCATCATTCTCGCTAGTGATCTCTCCACCGGATGGCTCACGCCCCGGCTTCACAGAAAACTCCGCGTCTCCAATCCGGTCGAAACCGGTAAGGAGACATGGAATTATATCACACTACGCTCCGCTACCATGCCTTACGGCATCCTCAGCTTCGGCTCATGGCTTGAGCCCCGTTACATCTTCGCCGCAAGACAGCTTAGTTAGACCAGTGAGCTGTTACGCTATCTTTAAAGGATGGCTGCTTCTAAGCCAACCTCCTGGTTGTTTTGGCCGTCTCACCTGCTTTCCCACTTAGCCATGAATTAGGGGCCTTAGCTGGAGGTCAGGGTTGTTTCCCTCTCCACGACGGGCGTTAGCACCCGCCGTGTGTCTGCCATCTAGTACTCCCGGGTATTCGGAGTTTGGTTAGGATCAGTAAGCCTGTGGGGCCCCATTACCCATCCAGTGCTCTACCCCCCGGGGTATTCGGATGACGCTCTACCTAAATAGATTTCGCGGAGAACCAGCTATCTCCGAGTTTGATTGGCCTTTCACCCCTAGGCACAACTCATCCCGACCTTTTTCAACAGGTGTGGGTTCGGACCTCCAGTAAGTGTTACCTTACCTTCATCCTGGTCATGCCTAGATCACTCGGTTTCGGGTCTGATCCCACGAACTCGTCGCCCTATTAAGACTCGCTTTCGCTGCGCCTACACCTATCGGCTTAAGCTTGCTCGTGAGACCAAGTCGATGACCCATTATACAAAAGGTACGCCGTCAGATCTCGAGGATCCTCCGACTGCTTGTAGGCGTCCGGTTTCAGGTACTGTTTCACTCCCCTCGTCGGGGTGCTTTTCACCTTTCCCTCACGGTACTGGTTCGCTATCGGTCAGTAAGGAGTACTTAGCCTTCGAAGGTGGTCCTCCGATCTTCAGACAGGATTTCACGTGTCCCGCCCTACTTAATGCGTCCGATCGAGCTTCGAATACGGGGCTGTCACCCGCTATGGCTTACCTTTCCAGGTAATTCTT
>WVSN01000007.1:0-45000 GCA_015689705.1 Rhodobacterales bacterium HKCCE3408 | reverse complement strand
GTTGTTGACCTGCGCATGCGCGGCGCCGCCGATCAGTCCCGCACCCAGCGTCGCGACACCGCCGGCCAGAATGGCGCGGCGATTGAAGTAGAGTTCGGGCGGCGTGACGTCTGCTGCGGTCAGCGGCGAGGTATAGCGGTGGGCCATGTGTGTCTCCGTTCAGCTTTGCGCAGGAATACATTTGGGGCCGTCGCCGCTCAAACCACGTCTTCTCACGAAACTGTTGAAATACAGGCCCGAACCGAAACATTTCCGGGCCTCCGGACCCGGCGGGCCAGCCGCCCCGAACTCACACCCGATAAAAAACGATCACGGAGCTTTTATTGGAAAGCGGTCCGCGCAGCGGCTTAGGCGCGGCGCCTCCGGGGTCAAGGCCGGCGGCGATTTTCCGCTGTATTGCCAAGGGCATGTGCGACCACAGGTAAGGCCCCGCAGGACAGACCCTGCAACCCAAACCAGGAGTTTGAAACGATGAAACGCACGATCCTTGCACTGACCGCATCCGTCGCGCTTGCAGGCCCGGCCTTCGCGGACGCGCATGGCGGCATGGACATCGTCGACACGGCTGCCGATGCCGGCACCTTCACCACGCTGCTGGCGGCCGCCGAAGCTGCGGGTCTCGTCGACACGCTGAAGGGCGAAGGCCCGTTCACTGTCTTCGCGCCGACCGACGAAGCCTTCGCCGCACTGCCCGAGGGCACGGTCGACACCCTGCTGATGCCGGAGAACCAGGACCAGCTCGTGTCGATCCTCACCTACCACGTCGTCCCGGGCGCCGTGATGTCGACCGACCTGTCCGACGGCATGACCGCCGAGACGGTCGAGGGCGACCCGGTGACCTTCACCGTGGGCGACTCGGTCATGGTCAACGACGCGACCGTCGTGGCCGCCGACATCGAGGCGTCGAACGGCGTCATCCACGTCATCGACTCGGTCATCATGCCGCCGATGTAAGACCGGCTCCCCCCGGTTGCAGGCCCCGGTGCGCACCCCGCGCCGGGGCCTTTCCTTTGCCGCGCTTGACTTCGTTCGGGCGGCGCGGTCCGGTCGCTCCCGTCAGAGGGAGGACGGCGCATGAAGACAGCACTCGTGACCGGCGCGGCGCGCGGCATCGGGCTCGCGACGGCGAAGGGGTTTCTCGCCGACGGCTGGCGCGTCCTGATGCTCGACCGCGACGCCGAGGAACTGAACCGCGCCGGCGTCGGGCTGGAAAATGCCGAGTTGTTGTCCCGCGACATCTCGAACGCGCAGGACGTCTCGGCCGTATTCGCAGGCATCGACCGGCTCGATGCGCTGGTGAACAATGCCGGTGTCGCCGATTTCGGCCCGATCGAAGACACCGGCTTCGACCGCTGGCGCGCCGTGATGGACACCAATCTCGACGGCACCTTCCGCATGACCCAGGCCGCCACGCCGGCGCTGAAGGCGGCGAAGGGCGCGATCGTCAACATCGCCTCGATCTCCGGGCTGCGCGCCTCGACCCTGCGCGTCGCCTACGGCACGTCCAAGGCGGCGGTGATCCATCTCACGCAGCAGCAGGCGGTCGAACTCGGCGAATACGGCATCCGCGCGAACGCGGTCTGCCCCGGGCCGGTCCGAACGAAGTTGGCCATGGCGGTCCACACGCAGGACATCATCGACGCCTACCACGACGCGATCCCGCTGAACCGCTACGGATCGGAGGACGAGATTGCCGGGGTCATCCGCTTCCTCTGCTCCGACACGGCCAGCTACCTGACCGGCCAGTGCATCGCCGTCGACGGCGGGTTCGAGGCGACCGGGATCGGCCTTCCGGCGCTCAGATCTTAACGGCCGTTAAGCTATTCATTTCTGAATGGCAGATCGGCGTTTCGGGCGGTCTGCCCCATCAGATCTGAATAGGTTAACAAAAATCGGCCAAAGTCAGCCGATGCACGCAGGGGGGTGATTGACGGTTCGCGAACCGCACCCATCTGACACCGCGCCGGAGCATAGATCCGGTAACTCCTGCAGGGAGACATCAATGAAGTACACGATTTCGATTGCGGCCGCGGGCATCCTCGTGACCGGTATGGCCCATGCCATGGCACATGCCGGCGTGCTCGAGCAGCTCGACACCGACGGCAACGGAACGGTCTCGCTCGAAGAGCTTCAGGCCGCGATGCCGGACATGACCGAAGAAACCTTCGTGTCCATGGATACCAACGGCGACGGCAGCCTGGATCTCGACGAGATCGGCGCCGCCATGGATGCCGGCACGCTGGCCATGTAAGGCCCGGCCGGATCCGATAAAACAAGGCCCCCGGAACGTGTGTTCCGGGGGCCTTTCTCGTTCAGTGGACCACCGCGTCCTGCGGCGCCTCGCGGCGCGAGTGGCTGACCCGGTCGCCCACGATCAGCCCGTCGGCGCCAGTTGTGACGTGTACCGTGTCGCCGTCCTTCACGTCGCCGGCCAGGATCATCTCGGCCAGCTGGTCCTGCAACGCGTGCTGGATCACCCGCTTCAGCGGCCGTGCGCCGAAGACCGGATCGTAGCCTTCGTCGGCGAGCCAGGTCTTGGCCCCGGCGTCGAGATCGAGTGCGATCTTCCGCCCCGCCAGCCGCTTCTCGAGCCGGCCAAGCTGGATCTCCACGATCCCGTCCATATCCGCCCGGCTCAGCCGGTCGAAGATGATCGTCTCGTCGAGACGGTTCAGGAATTCCGGCCGGAAATGCGCCCGCACGGCCTCCATCACCTCGCGCTTGGCGGCGGATGAATCCGCGCCCTCGGGCAACTGGCTCAGCGCCTGCGACCCGAGGTTCGAGGTCAACACGATCAGCGTCTGCTTGAAGTCGACCGTCCGGCCCTGCCCGTCCGTCAGCTGCCCGTCATCGAGCACCTGAAGGAGGACGTTGAACACGTCCGGGTGGGCTTTCTCGACCTCGTCGAACAGCACGACCTGGTAGGGCCGGCGCCGCACGGCTTCGGTCAGCTTGCCGCCCTCGTCATAACCGACATAGCCCGGAGGCGCGCCGATCAGCCGGGCGACGGAATGCTTCTCCATGAACTCGCTCATGTCGATCCGCACCATCGCCTGGTCGTCGTCGAACAGGAACTCGGCCAGCGCCTTCGTCAGCTCGGTCTTACCCACGCCCGTGGGCCCGAGCATCAGGAACGAGCCGAGCGGCCGGTTCTCGTCGTTGAGCCCTGCCCGCGCCCGCCGGACGGCGTTCGACACCGCCTGCACGGCCGCCTTCTGGCCGACCACGCGCTTGCCGATCTCCTCCTCCATGCGGAGGAGTTTTTCGCGCTCACCCTCGAGCATCTTCGACATCGGGATACCAGTCCAGCGCTCGACCACCGCGGCGATCTGCTCGGGCCGCACGGCCTCCTCGACCATCAGGTCGTCCTCTGCCGCCTCGGCCGCCGACAGCTCTTTCTCGAGGCCCGGGATCACGCCGTAGGACAGCTCACCGGCCCGCGCGAGATCGCCGGCCCGCTTGGCCTGGTCGAGCTCCGCCCGTGCATGGTCGAGCCGTTCCTTCAGCGTCCGCGCGCTTTCGAGCTTGTCGCGCTCGGCCTGCCATTGCGCGGTCATCTCGGACGACCGCTGCTGCAGATCCGACAGCTCCCGTTCCAGCTTCTCCAGCCGGTCCTTCGAGGCTTGGTCGTCCTCTTTCTTCAGCGCTTCGGCCTCGATCTGCTTCTGCAGGATCTCGCGATCCAGCGCGTCGAGCTCCTCTGGTTTGGAATCCACCTCCATCCGCAGACGGCTCGCAGCCTCGTCGACGAGGTCGATCGCCTTGTCGGGCAGGAAGCGGTCGGTGATGTAGCGGTTCGACAGCGTCGCGGCGGCCACGAGCGCCGCATCCGAGATCCGCACGCCGTGGTGCAGCTCGTACTTCTCCTTGATGCCGCGCAGGATCGAGACCGTATCCTCGACCGTCGGCTCCTCGATGAAGAGCGGCTGGAAGCGCCGGGCGAGCGCCGCGTCCTTCTCGACGTACTTGCGGTATTCGTCGAGCGTCGTCGCGCCGATGCAGTGCAACTCACCCCGGGCCAGTGCCGGCTTGATGAGGTTCGCCGCGTCCATCGCGCCATCCGTCTTCCCGGCGCCGACGAGCGTATGCATCTCGTCGATGAACAGGATGATCTCGCCCGCGGCCGCAGTGATCTCGTTCAGGACGGCTTTCAGCCGCTCCTCGAACTCGCCGCGGTATTTCGCGCCGGCGATCAGCGCGCCCATGTCGAGCGCCATCAGTTTCTTGTCCTTGAGGCTTTCGGGCACATCGCCGTTGACGATGCGCAGCGCCAGGCCCTCGGCGATGGCGGTCTTGCCGACGCCGGGATCGCCGATGAGAACCGGGTTGTTCTTCGTCCGGCGGCTGAGCACCTGCATGGCGCGCCGGATTTCCTCGTCGCGACCGATGATCGGGTCGATCTTGCCCTGCTGCGCGGCCTCGGTCAGGTCGCGGGCATATTTCTTGAGCGCCTCGTAGCTGTCTTCGGCACTCGCGCTGTCGGCGGTCCGGCCCTTCCGGATGTCCTCGATCGCGGCATTGATCGCCTGCGCGTTGACGCCACCGGCCTCGAGCGCCTTTTTCGCGGCACCGGACACCATGGCGAGTGCGGTCAGGATGCGTTCGGCCGGCACGAAGCTGTCGCCGGCCTTCTTGGCCAGCTTCTCGGCTTCGGCGAGAACCTTCGCGGTCTGTCCGTCGAGATAGATCTGCCCCGCATCGCCGGTGACCTTCGGCAGCCGGGACAGCGCAAGCGTCGTCTCTTCGGCCACCCGCTTCGGGTCGCCGCCGGCACGCGAAATGAGATTTGCGGCGAGGCCCTGTTCGTCCTCGATCAGGGCCATCAGCAGATGTTCGGGGGCAAGTTTCTGGTGATCTTCGCGGCTGGCCACGCCCTGCGCCGCCTGCACGAATCCGCGTGCGCGGTCGGTGAACTTCTCGAAGTTCATCTTCGTCTCCTTATGACAAGCGCCCATGTCGTGGAGCGCCCGACCATGCGGCACGCCCCTGTTCGGGCCTCGATCAAGAGATGGTTACAGGCATACCCCCGTTCAAGTGAAAAAGGGGCGCCCGTGACGGCGCCCCTTCGGCTTTTTCGTCTCCGCTGCGCGGACTAGTCCTGCGCCTCTTCGGAGAGCTGGCGGAGCGCTTCCATGATGCGGCGCACCTCGGCTTCGGCCTCGGTCGCGGCTGCTGTCGCTTCGCGCGCCTCCTCGGCCCGTTGCGAAGCTTCCTGCGTGGCCGCGGCCAGCTCTCTCAGAAGCCGCACCTCCTCGGCCGAGGGCAGGGCGTCGGCTGCGACATCGGTGGCTTCGGTGCCGCCTGTCGTCGCAGTTGCCTCGGCGTCCGTGCCGGCATCCGCCGTCTCGGTCGCCGCCTGTCCGGTTTCGCCGGTCGGAGCGGTTTCGGTCGCCGCCTGCTCGGTTTCGCCGGTCTCAGCAGTTTCGGCCGCCGCCTGCTCGGTTTCGCCGGTCTCAGCAGTATCGGTCGCCGCCTGCTCGGTCTCGGCGCCACCGGCGCTTTCGGTCGCCGTCTGCCCGGATTCGCCAGCTTCAGCGGTTTCGGTTTCCGAACCGGTGGCCGGTGCCGTTCCGGTTTCCTCGCTCTGCGCTGCCTCGTCACCCGCGTCGGCGGTTTGCGTCGCGGCCTCTTCGCCGGTTTCTGACGTGTCGCCGTTCGCGGGCTGCGCCTCTTCGGCCGCGCCACCGGCATCGGCCATCTGTGTCTCCGCCGTCTCGTCGGTGGCGGCGTCTGCCGTCTCGGTTGCGGCCGCTTCGTCCGTCGCGGCGGCGTCGGCCGTTTCGGTCTCCGTCGACTGGTCCGCCGAGGATTCTTCTGTGGCGGTGTCGGCGGGCTGCGCCTGTTCCGTGTCGGTCGAGCCGGCCGCGCTGGCCGTATCTGTTTCCTCGGTGGCGGCGGCATCGCTCTCGGCGCCATCATCGGCGGTTTCGGTCGCGGTTCCTTCCGCCGCGGCTGCGCTGTCGGATCCGTCATCGGCCGGTGCGGCTTCGGTGTCGGCCGCATCCGCCTCGCCACTCTCAGCTTCCGCGTCATCGGCCGAGGCCATCGCGGTCTCGTCATCCGTGCTTGCTGCGCCTTCGTCGGTCGCATCCGCTGCGTCGGTCTCATCGGTCGTCGCCGTATCAGCGCCGTCGCTGGCGTCGTCCGCAGCGTCATCGGTCTCGCCGGTGGCTGCCATCTCTCCGCCGTCGCCGGACTCGTCGCCGGTCTCCGCGGCGCCGTCGTCCTCGTCGGCCGCCATCGTGCCGGTTCCGTCCTCATCGGACGCGTCGACCTGGGCGATCTCCGCCGGGGTCTGGATGCCGTCCTCGTCTCCGAAGAAGGTCACTGCCGCGATGAGGAGAACCAGGACCACGCCCCCGAGAATCCCGAAGATCGCAATGTCGGGAAGTCCTTTACCTTTCTCGGCCATGCTGAGCCCCCTTGAATGTGGTGCAAATCCGTGACCCAACACCCGGGCCGCGCATCGGGTTCCCCCGGCAAGTGAAGGGGCGCGCACAAATGCCGGTTCGGATTGAACACTTCGCGGCCGCCACGCGACCCATGGGGGACAGCCAACAGGAGGCGCAGATGTCCATCCAACTCGACCACGTGTTCTACGACGACCAGTACCGCGCGTTCCGCGCCACGGCGACGCTCCGCCGCGGGGCCGAACGGCGCGAAATCGGGTGCTACTGGCCCGGCCCGGCAGCCAGCGACTTCGCCCGCGTCGCCCGGGGCCTCGCCGACGACGCGATCGCCCGGATCGGGTGAGCCGGCCGCCCGGGTTGCATGTCCCGGGGTCCGTGCTAGGACGGATGCGAGCCAGCGAAAGGCCCGCGCCCATGTCCGATGACCGCCTCATCGTCGCTCTCGACGTCGCCGACGCGCTGACCGGGCTTCAGCTTGCCGACCGGATCGGTCCAGCGGTCTCGTTCTACAAGATAGGTCTCGGAATGCTGACCGGAGGCGGCCTCGCGCTCGCCAACGAGCTGAAGCAGGACCACGGCAAGCGCATCTTCCTCGACATGAAGCTGTTCGACATCGGAGCGACGATCGAGGCCGCGGTGCGCGGGCTCGCGCAATTCGACCTCGATTTCCTGACCGTGCAGGGCGATCCGCAGGTTGTGACTGCTGCGAAGACCGGTGCCGGCACGACCGATCTGAAAATTCTCGCCGTCACCGTGCTGACATCGCTCGACCGGAGCGACCTGGACCGTAACCTGATCAAGCCCGGCGACGTCGCCGATATCGTGGTCGAGCGGGCATCGAACGCCTTCGCCGCCGGCGCGGACGGCGTGATCGCAAGCCCGCACGAGGCCGCCCTGATCCGCGCGCTGCCCGAGGCCGAGGGCAAGCTGATCGTCACGCCGGGCGTGCGGCCGGCCGGCAGTGCTGTCGGGGATCAGAAACGCGTCATGACACCGGCCGAGGCCATCGCGGCAGGCGCCGACCATGTCGTCGTCGGGCGCCCGGTCTGGCGCGCGGACGATCCGCGCGGCGCAGCCGAGGCGATCCTGCGCGAGATCAATTCACCGCAGGCGCTACAGCCGAACCACTGAGGGATCGCTCAGTCCTCGTTGATGTCGCGGTCGAAGAGTTTCACCTGGCCCTTGCGGATGCCGAGAGCGCGCCTGAGCACGATCCACGACAAAAGGCTGATGACTGCGAAAACCAGGACCATCACGTAGACGTTGCCCGCGACGGGGATACCGACGAGCAGCAGGAGCGCGATCACCGCCGCGCCGATCGAGAAGCCGAGCAGCAAGAAGGACGGTAGCAGGACCTCGCCCACGGCGAGGATCAGGGCGCCGACCGCCCAGACCCACCACTGATCCCACATCATGCCGACCGTCCTTTCAGCATCTGGAAGGCCTTGCCGAACGCATCGACGGCGTCTGCCGGCACCACGATGGTGTTCGACCCCGGGCTCGCACCCATGGCGGTGATGCCTTCGACCTGCTTCAACGCGATGTTGTACTGCACGGCCTCGAGCCCGCCGACGGCGATGGCCTCGGCCACAACGCGGGTGGCGTAGGCCTCGGCGTCGGCCTGCAGCCGGCGCGCCTCGGCGGCCTGCTTGGCGGCATAGAGCTCGGCGTCGGCGTTCAGTTCGACCGAGCGTTTCTGGCCTTCGGCCCGCGTGACCGCGGCCCGGCGCTCCCGCTCTGCGTTCAGCTGCTGGAGCATCGCCTCACGCGTGGCCTGGTCGAGATTGACGTCGAGGATCTCGGCCCGCGTCACCTCGATGCCCCAGTTGTCGACGGCGTCGGCGACGTGTTCCTTGATCTGCTGGATCAGGACCGACCGGTTCGACTGGACCTCGTCGAGTTCCATCTTGCCGATCTCGGCCCGCACAATGCCGGTGACAGTCGTGGTGATCGCACCGTCGACGTCGCGGATCCGGTAGACCGTCTTTTCCGGCTCGAGGATGCGGTAGAAGACGCTGGTGTCGACCTGCACGAGAACGTTGTCGGACGTGATCGCGTCCTGGCTGTGGGTGGGAAGCTGCCGCTCGAGGATCGAGATGCGGTGCCTGACCTTGTCGAGGAACGGGACGATGAAGTTGATCCCGGGCCCGAGAACCGACCGAAGCCGGCCGAACCGCTCGACCACGTGCTTCTCGGACTGCGGCACGATCCGGATACCCAGAAAAATGCACAGGATGATGAAAAGCGCGAGCAGCAGAATGACGATGTTGCCGCCGATGAGATCGGCGATGATCGCTTCGATATCCATGAGAGGCGTATCCTCCGGTTTCATGCGCGGACTATGTTCCTCAGATGGGGCCAAGGAAAGGCATTTTGCGGGGGGAAACGAAGGACCTGTTTCCCTCCTGCCGCCCTTTCCGCGAGCCGCGTGCAGGCGTATCCTGCGGCGCATGCCAGCCCTCTGCCGAGATTGCCTGACCCCGTTCGAGACCGGCCGCCGCTGCCCCGCCTGCGGCCGGCCGCGGGTTCTGTCGCATCCCGAGCTTTACGACCTGGCGATCGCGCACATGGATTGCGACGCGTTCTACGCGAGCGTTGAAAAGCGCGACAATCCGGAGCTTCGGGACAAGCCGGTCATCATCGGCGGCGGCAAACGCGGCGTAGTCTCGACGGCCTGCTACATCGCCCGGATCAAGGGCGTGCGGTCGGCGATGCCGATGTTCCAGGCGCTGAAGCTCTGCCCCGAGGCGGTCGTCGTGAAGGGCCGGATGGACGTTTACGCCGCCGTCAGCCGGCAGATCCGCGCGATGATGGAGGACCTGACGCCCGCGATCGAACCGCTGTCGCTCGACGAGGCGTTTCTCGATCTGTCCGGCACGGCGCGACTACACGGCAAGCCGCCGGCCGTTCTGCTAGCCGGTCTTGTGCGGCGGATGAAGACGGATCTTGGGATCACGGGATCGATCGGGCTCAGCCACAACAAGTTCCTCGCCAAGATCGCTTCGGATCTCGACAAGCCGCAGGGGTTTGCCGTGATCGGCCGGGCCGAGACGGCGGACTTCCTCGCGGACAAGCCCGTCCGGCTTATCTGGGGGATCGGCGATGCCGGGCAGCAGGCTCTGGACAAGGCCGGCATCCGGACCTTCGGCGACCTCCGGCGGTGGGACAGGGAGGCGCTGACGGCCCGCTTCGGGTCGATGGGCACGCGGCTGTGGCACCTTGCGCGCGGCGAGGACCAGCGCCGCGTCACCCGCGACCGCGGCGCGAAATCGATCTCGAACGAGACGACGTTCTCGGACGACATCTCCGACCCCGACCTGCTCGACGGGCATCTCTGGCGCATGGCCGAGAAGGTCGCCGACCGGGCCAAGGCCAAATCGCTGGCCGGGCGCGTCGTGACGCTGAAGCTGAAGAAGCGCGATTTCACGACCGTGACGCGCCGGCATGCCCTTCCCGACCCGACCCAGATGGCCGACCGCATCTATCGCTGCGCGCGCGGGCTGATGGACCAGCTCCCGGCGGGCACCGAATACCGGCTGATCGGGGTGGGACTGTCGGAGATCGTGCCGGCCGATCTGGCCGACCGAGAGGGCAACCTTCTGGACCCCGGTGAGGCGCGGCGGCTCGGCGCGGAGCGGGCGGCCGACCGGATCAGGGCGAAATTCGGAGAGGACGCGATTCTGAAGGGGCGCGCGCTGCGCTGATCGCTATTCGGCGGCCAGCGGCAGGCCGCCCATGTCGGCCCCGATCATCCGCGCCAGCACGCCCGCGATCAGCCCGCGCACGGCTTCGAAATTCGCGTTCGGACGGATCAGGCGCTCGTCCATGTAGAGCGCGCGGTCGATCTCGATCTGGACGACGTGCCGGCCCTGCAGCGGCCGGCCGTAATGCTGCGCGATATAGGCGCCGGCGAAGGGCGCGTTCCGGCTGACGATCAACCCGGCCTCGGTGAAGGCGGATTCGAGCTCTTCCACGATGTCCGGGCTGGCCGAGGCGCCGAACCGGTCGCCCAGAACCACCTCGGGCCGGCGACCGCCGGGCCGCGCGAGGGAATCGAGCGCTTCGTGCGGCATCGAATGAAAATCGAGCAGCACGGCCTCGCCGAACTTGTCGCGCGCGGACCGCACGAGTCCTTCGAGGCAGTCGTGGTAGGGCCGCCACACGGTGTCGATCCGGCGCTCGGCCTCGTCCCGGCCGAGCTTGCCGCGATAGATCATCCGGCCGTTCGCGACGACCCGCGGGATCACGCCAAGACCGGACGACACGCGCGGGTTCTGCGTCGGGTAGCGCACACCCTCGATCACGGCGGGGTCGAGTTCCTCGGCCGCGCGGTTGAGGTCGAGATAGGCGCGCGGATATTCGGCCACGAGAAGCGGCGCGCCAAGCTCGGGCGCGCGGTCGACCAGCCTGTCCATGAATGCGTCTTCCGAGGAACGAACGCCGCGTTCGTCGAGAACGGTGCGGCGCATGAAGGACCACGAATAATATCGGCCCGAATGCGGCGAGGAGACGATGACCGGCGTCGTCACGTCCTCGGGCATTGCCAGTCGATAAGCCGGTCTCGGCATGCGTTACCCCATACTGTTCGAGCCCATGTATAGCCGGTTTTCGGGGCGCGCCAAAAGCCCTTGAACCGACAATCGACTCCTTTTATAGAGCCGGCTCACCCGTCCGGTGCCCGCTGGCCCGGGGCCTTGCCCCGACCGCTGTGCCGAACGGTTCATCCGGGCGGTTAGCTCAGCGGTAGAGCACTACGTTGACATCGTAGGGGTCACTGGTTCGATCCCAGTACCGCCCACCAGTTCACCCGGTCCGCGCAACCCGCGGCCCGATCCGAAACAGGCGCATCGCCGCGCCGCGACGAAGGAGAGGACCGATGAAGGTTCGCAATTCGCTCCGCTCGCTCAAGACGCGCCACCGCGATTGCCGCATCGTGCGTCGGAAGGGCCGCGTCTACGTCATCAACAAGACGCAGCGGAAATACAAGGCGCGCCAGGGCTGAGCCCCGGCGCATCTGCCATCGACCGAAAGGCCGCCCCTCGGGGCGGCCTTCGTCGTTTCTAGCGGATGATGACCTCGATCCCGTCCGACAGGAACTGCATCACTGTCGGCCGGTCGAGATAGCCGGTGGAGGGCAGGTCGCGGTCGGCCTGGAACTCGGCGATGGCCTCCCGCGCTGGCGTGTCGAGCGTGCCGTCCACGGGACCCGGGTTGTAGCCCGCCTGCGACAACCGCTGCTCGATCAGCCGCACCGTGACGGGTGGCAGGTTCAGCGCGGCCTCGGCCTGCGCGGCGGCGGGGTTCGTCTGAACCGGCCCTTCGATCTCCCGCAGGCGGGCGAGCGCGAGATCCTCGTATTCGCCGTCCGGGAAGCGGTTGAGGTAGTCCCGATAGGCCGCGCCGGTATCGGCCGTCCGGGCCGCGTTCCAGGCCGCGGTGTCCGCCTGCGACTGCCTGGCACCCTCGATATCGTCGAGCCGGGCACGGGCGACGTCGGCATAGATTCCCTGCGGGAAGCGGTCGAGATAGGCGCGGAGGCCGGCCTCGTCCTGGCCCTGCCCGATGGCGGCCCAGTAGGCACGGTCCTGCCGCTCGCGCTCGGCCTGCTGGCGCGCTTCCTCGGCAGCGATCTCGTCACGTTGGGTACTGGCGGCCGAGGCGAGGCGGGCGCGGCTGTCGGCCGTCAGGTAGCCGGTGACCGGCAAACCGACGCGGCGCTGCCACGCCTCGATCGCGGTGCGCGTGCCGGGGCCGAAGATGCCGTCGATCCCGCGCGTGTCGTGGCCGAGGAGCGTCAGGTCGCGTTGCACCTGCCGGCGGTCGTTCCGGCTGAGGTTCAGAGCAGCTTCGGCGGCCTCGTCCTGCCGCACCGGGTTGGCGGCGAAATCCTGAAGGCGCGCCCGGGCCTCGGCGGCGTGAGGGCCGAACGGATATTCGCTGAGATACGCGCGATATGCGCCCTCGTTGTCGAGTTCCTCGGCGGCTTCCCACAAGGCGGCCTCGGCCGCATCAGTGTCGGGCAGGCTCGTCTCGGCCGGCGGGTCGAGGAACGGCACGGTGGCCGAGACGAAGCCCGCAACCGTCAGCCGGTCGTTGTCCGCGACCACCTCGGCCACCGTCGTTCCCGGCTGCATCAGGTCACCCCAGAGCAGCCGCGTGATGTCCCGCGGGCTGCCGGACACGGCCGTCACGCCCTGCGGCGGCTGCCCGAGAACCACGCCACGCTCGAGCCCGCGACCAAGCGGCAAGCGCCGGTCCTCGACTGCGAGCAGGACAAGCGCACGGCCCGGCGCCTCGGCGGCAAGCGCGTAGATCGTGGAAAGCGGGACGCCGTGCCCGCCGACATCGCCCCGGTCAGGCGTGTCGGCGTCGGTGCCGAGGAACCAGACCTCGCCATCGGCGGACCGGGCGAAGTGGCCCGACAGCGCAATCACGATGCGCCGCTCCTCCTCGCGCGCCAGCAGCTCGGACAGCGCGTTGCGGATTTCGCCGGTATCGAAATTGCGGCCGCCGAGCACCTCGAAACCCACGCCGGTCAGCGCGCGCGATGCGGCGGCAACCGACGCGGCTTCGCGCACCGTGGCGGCGTTGTCGTAGTTCGAGTTGCCGATCAGAAGCGCGGTATCGGCGGCGACGGGGCCGGCCGCCAGCGACAGGGCGGCAGCGGCGACAAGAGCGAATCGGGTCATGACATCCTCCTTCAGCGGATGCCGGCGGCGTAGCATGCCTGCGCTCGGTTAACAGATAACAGTCCGGTGCCGTCGGCTGACCGGCGGAGCCTGGCCCATTCAGGGTATCTGGGCCGCGACGGCGGCCCCGGCCTGCGCCCGTTCGCCTCCTGCCGATCTCAGGGAGAACCGCAGAATCGTGGCTCCGCCCTTCAGAGGCGCGACTGACAGCTCCAGCTTGCCGCGGCCCGGGATCCGGATTTCGTCGGTCCAGGCTTCCCGGTCGTCGCGCTGTTCGGCGAAATCGCGGATGTCGCCCCAGACCGGGGCCGGCACCATCGCCCGCTCCCAGCGCTGTGTCGCCTCGCTCAGCGACAGGTTGCCCAGCATCTCGCGCGGGTCGTGGCCCCAGAGCGCGGCATAGGCCGCGTTCGACAGGACGAGCTGCGCCTGGTTCGAAAACACTGCGACGGCCGCGCGGTCCTGGTCGATCACCGCCTGGTAGAGATCGAGATCGGCGCGGAACTGGCGCGTCAGCGACACTTCCGAGCTGATGTCCTCGAACATGAAGGCCAGCGCACCTCCGGGATGCGGGCGTCCGATGACGCGATAGGTCTGGCCCGTCGGGAGGGTCCAGAGATCGTGGTAACTGCCGTCCGCCGCGTCCGCTTCGAGCCGGGCGATGCTTTCGCGCCAGGCCTTGTAGTTCTTTGGTTCGGGCATTTGGCGCTTCTCGCGCAACTGATCGAGGAACGAAAACAGCGTCGGGCGCGACGACAGGAACTGCGCGTCGATCGTGCTCAGCGTGATGAGCGCCGGATTGAACAGCACCAGTTCGCGATGCTTGTCGAATATGGCGAGCCCGATGGGCAGGTCGGCGAAGGTTTTCGACAAGGTCTGGACGAAGTCCCGCAGCGCCTCTTCGGCTGCGACGATCCGGTCGGCCGGCTGAGCGAAGATCAATGTCTCGGTCCCGACCGGCATTGCCGAGATGTCGAACCAGGCGGGCCGCGCCCGGTCCGGCCGGCGGATCGAACAGCGCCGTGTCTGACCCGGATCGGGGAGCGGGTAGAGTTCCGGGCCGAAGAGCGGGCGCAAGGGCCAGACAATGTCCTCATCGGGGCCGATGATCCGCTCGAGATTGCGGAGATAGCCGGCATTGGCCCAGGTGATCGTGCGATCCTCGGCCTCGCGCCAAGCCACGATCGGCGCGCCGTCGGCAAGCTCCTTGAGGGCCTCCGTCTCGGCCCGTTGCGAACGGAAGCTTTCGGCATCGATCAGGATGCGGCCATTGCCGGAATGCGCCCCGGACACCTTGACCACGAGATCCGCACCTTCGGCTTGGCCGGCGATGGTCAGAGCATCTGGGCCGGCATGGCCGATGAGCAGGAAGCTCTTGCCCGCGAGACACAGCCCGTCCATTGCGGCCGGGACGCGGGCGTCGATGCGAGCGAGCGCATCGCACAGGTCGGACAGAGCACCGGCGCGGTCGGCCGAGGCGTCGAGGAAGGCATCGTCAGGATCGGGATCGGAGACGAGGTAGCCGTCGCGGAACCGGTAAGTCCGGGCGGCACCGAGATGGGCGGCCGGTGCCATGGCACTGCGTCGGTCGGCGACCTGACTGAAATACTTCAGGATCACGACGGCAAATGCCGCGGCGATCGTACTGGCTGCGACAATGATCACGACCGTCGCGGTAGACGAAAACAGCATCCCTGAACACGCACGAAATTTTCTTGCTGCCGAATGTTTGGGCAGGAAGTGTTAACGCAATCTTAACAAGTCAGACCGAGAGCGGCCTGTTCTCTCCCAGGGGTGCGCTGGTTTCGGCCGGGCGCCGCGCGATCGCGCCGATCGGCCAGGTGACCTCGACAACCGCGCCGCTCATCTCGACGCGCTCGTGATCGGCCAGGAACGGGTCAGAGCCGTTGCGGAACGCCACCTCTGCACCAGAACGTTCTAGCAGCGTCTTTGCGATGAACAGCCCGAGGCCCATCCCCTCGTAGCCGGGCCGCTGCGATCCGCCGTCGCGGCGGCGCCGCAGGAACGGCTCACCCAGACGGCCGAGCATGTCCGGCGGGAAACCGGGACCGTCGTCCATCACCCGGATCCGCAGGCGGGCGGGCGTCCAGTCCCCGTCGATCCAGACCTGCGCATGGGCGAAATCGACCGCGTTCTGGACCAGATTGCGCAGGCCGTGGATCACCTCGGGCTTGCGGAAGATCACAGGCTGTCCCCGGTCGGCTTCGTCCTCCGGGTTGAAGTTGTAGCCGATCTCGATGCCGCGGTCGGCATGGGGTTCGGCCGCTTCGCGCAGAACGGCGGCGAGCGGTGCGGCGCGCATATGCGCGTCTTCCTTGCCCACACGACCCATGGACCGAAGGATGTCGCGGCAGCGGTCGGCCTGGTCGTGGATCAGGCGCGCATCCTCCTGCAGGTCCGGCCGGTCGCACAGTTCCTCGACGAGTTCCGTCGAGACCAGCTTGATCGTGGCGAGCGGCGTCCCGAGTTCGTGCGCTGTGGCCGCGACCACGCCGCCCAGATCGGTCAGCTTCTGCTCGCGGGCCAGCGCCATCTGCGTGGCGGCCAGCGCCTGGCTCATCGAATGGCTCTCGGTCGCGACGCGCCGCGCATAGGCCGACAGGAAGATGATCCCGATGATGATGGCGCACCAGAAGCCCGCGACGAAGATGCCGGGCAGGGCCAGAAGCTCGCCGGTCGCGGTGGCCAGCGGCACGTGGACGAAGGCGAGAAGCGTGATCAGGGCGATCGCGATCAGTCCGAGCAGAACCGTCGAGCGGAGGGTCAGCGCGGTCGCCGAGATCGTGACCGGCGCAAGGATCAGAAGCGCGAAGGGATTGTTCAGCCCGCCGGTCAGGAACAGCAGGAAGGCAAGCTGCGTCAGGTCGAACAGAAGCGTGAGCATCGCGTCACGGTCGCTCAGCAGGTGGTTCTCGGGGAAGATCACCATCGCGATCAGGTTCGAGACCACCGACGCGCCGATCGCGAGGACGCAGAGCCCCAGTTCCAGCCTCAATCCCATGTAGAAGGCGGCGATCACCACGGCGACCGTCTGCCCGCCGATGGCGAGCCATCGCAGGACGAGGAGCGTCCTCAGCCGCACCCAGTCGCTGCGGGCCTGCCGCAGAAGCAGCAGCTCGGTCTGGTCGCGCTCGGTCTCGGGCGCGGCGGGGGGACGTTCTGTCACGGCCATCACGCGTGAATTTGCACCGTGGAGCGAATAAGTGAAGGGTGTTCGGTTTTCCGGGGGCGTCCATGACCCGCTATTTCGCCATTGCCGCCGCCGCCGCGATCATCGCCATCGCGGGCGGAACCGGCATCGCCGTCTGGTTCGGCCGCACGGCGGAGGACGGTTTCGCTCAGTGTCGTGGATCGGCGATCGCCGGGGCCGGCGACATCGGTGGCCCGTTCGAACTGGTCTCGGAGACGGGCGAGACAGTCACGAGCGAGAGCCTGCTGACCGAGCCGTCGCTGATCTATTTCGGCTACACGTTCTGCCCGGATGTCTGCCCGTTCGACGCCGCCCGCAATGCCGACGCGGTCGATCTGCTCGAACAGCAGGGCCGCGAGGTGCAGCCGGTGTTCATCTCGGTCGATCCCGCGCGCGACACGCCGGACGTCCTGGCCGAGTTCACCGACTATTTCCATCCACGCATGATCGGGCTGACCGGGTCGGAGGAGCAGATCGACGCCGCCGTGCGCGCCTACCGCGCCTATTACAGTATCCCCGACACTGACGAGGACACCTACCTCGTCGATCATACAGCCTTCACCTACCTCGTGTTGCCGGGCTACGGTTTCGTCGATTTCTTCCGCCGCGACACGCCGGCCGAGGAGATGGCGAACCGCGTGGCCTGCTTTCTCGATGCGGCATCGTGACGTAGAAAATTGACCGCACGGGATTAATTTGGCTAAGGGACGACACCGATGGTGGAGGAGCCATGATCCACGTGACCCAGGAACGCACGCTCAGAGACATAGGCCCGGACCGCTCGCTTCTGCTCGTCGACGATGACGAGCCGTTTCTGCGTCGCCTGCAGCGCGCGATGGAGAAGCGCGGATTCGAGGTCGAGGCGGCCCTTTCGGTCGCGGCGGGCAAGGCCGTGGCCACTGCGCGCCCGCCAGCCTATGCGGTCGTGGATCTCCGGCTCGAAGACGGAAACGGACTCGACGTGGTCGAGACGTTGCGCGAACGCCGTCCGGATTGCCGGGTCGTCGTGCTCACAGGATACGGCGCGATCGCCACCGCCGTCGCGGCAGTGAAGATCGGCGCCACGGACTATCTGTCCAAGCCCGCCGACGCCAACGATGTCACCGCGGCGCTGCTGGCCGAGGAAGACGAGATCCCGCCGCCGCCGGAAAATCCGATGTCCGCCGACCGCGTCCGGTGGGAACATATCCAGCGCGTCTACGAGCTTTGCGATCGCAACGTCTCCGAAACGGCGCGGCGGCTGAACATGCACCGCCGTACGCTGCAGCGCATCCTCGCCAAGCGGTCGCCGAAATGAGCGGGCGGGCGGGCATCGCCGCCTGCGCCGCGCTGGCGCTCGCCGCCTGCACGCCGACACCACCGTCCGCTGACGTGTCCAACCTGATCCTCGTGCCCGGCGGCATGCAGCAGCCGGGCAACCCTGCCGTCATCGCCTTCGGCAACGACGAGCCGAACATCCTGCAGCTGACGGTGCAGATCACCGGCGACACGCCCGAGGGCGGATCGAACGACGAATGCGGCGCAGGGCCGATGACTTTCGCGTCCTTCCTTGATGATCTGACGCTGAACTTCGAGGACGGCGCGTTCGTCGGCTGGATCTCCACCGACCCGACGATCCCGATCGAGGGTGGCCTGCGCCCCGGCCAGCCCGCGCCGCCTGCGACAGACGTGACCTATTCCGAGACTACGCTCGGCACCGAGTTCGCGCAGGGCGACGGCATCTACGGCATCCTGACCGAGGACGGATCGCAGATCCGGCTGATGTGGGCCGGGACCCAGTGCTTCTTCCGCTAATCCGAACCACCGTGCTGGCGGCCCTGCTGGCGGGTTGTCAGCCCGCCTCCGTATCGACGCCTGCAGCAACGGGCCTCAGTGCCGATGCCGGCGGGCTTAAGCCGGCGGGCACCGATCTGCGGATCGATTTCGGCCGTGCACAGGCGGGCGTGGTCGATGCGGTCACGCGCCTTCTCGGCGCGCCTCCGGTTGGCACCACTCGGGCATGCGACGGCGCGACCGGCCTCCAATGGGCCTCGGGCCTCACGCTCCTCTTCCGCGACGGGGACTTCCGCGGCTGGATCATCGATCAGCCGGGTATCTCCGCGGGCGGTCTCAGCGTCGGCGGACCATCCGGCCCCTCGCCCGGATTCTCGGTCGAGGAACAGGGCGGGCGGGTCATCGTCATGAGGGGTGGGCTGCTGTGCCGGGGTCCGGAGATCTGACGCTGCGCGAGAGCCACCGGCGGAAGGCGCGCACCCGCTCGGGCTCCGGTCCCGGCGGTGTCACGATGTAATAGCCCGGCCCGTCCTTGGACGCGACCGGCTCTTCCACCAGCGCCACGAGCCGCCCGGCATCGAGATCGGCCTCGACCACCGGCTTCGGCTGCACCGACACTCCCGCGCCCGCCCGCGTCCCGGCGAGGACCAGCGGGTTACCGTCGAACTGGGTGATGGTCATCTTGTCGGCCGGCAGTCCCTGCGCCGCGATCCAGGCGAAATAGTCGGTGTATCCCGTCTCCACCAGCCAGGGCAGCTTCGCGAGCTGGCCCATCACGTCCCCCGTCCGGTCGATCTTACCGGCAAGATCCGGGTGGGCGACGACGACGGTCTGGCCCGAGAACAGGAATTGCGAGGTCACGCCCGGCCAGTTCCCGCGACCGTAGCGGATGGCCATGTGCAGCCCTTCGCGCCGGATGTCGTGAACCGCGTCGTCCGCGAAGATCGACAACGGAATGTCGGGGTGCGCAGACCAGAATCCGGGCAGGCGCGGCATCAGCCAGTTCTCGGCGAAGGTGCGGGTGGTGGTCAGTGCCAGCGGGCCCGTGCCGCGCGATGCGGCAAGCGACCGGACGCTGGCGGCAATTTCCTCGAATCCGCGGGCAAGCCCGGCGGCCAGCGCGAACCCGGACTCGGTCGGGGTCATCGTCCGGCCCGAGCGTTCCA
Organism: Rhodobacterales bacterium HKCCE3408; assembly: GCA_015689705.1. Classification (GTDB taxonomy): domain Bacteria; phylum Pseudomonadota; class Alphaproteobacteria; order Rhodobacterales; family Rhodobacteraceae; genus HKCCE3408. The sequence goes on along the minus strand of WVSN01000007.1, from coordinate 25,751 downwards.
GCAGCGCCGTCCCGAAATGCGTCTCGAGCGCGCGAACATGCTGCGCGACCGCAGCGTGAGTCACGTTAAGCTCGCGCGCTGCGGCGGTGTGAGAGCCATGCCGCGCCGCTGCCTCGAAGGCACGGAGCGCGGCCAATGACGGGATATCTCGCCAATCCATAGTAAGCTCAGCTTACAATAGAGATATCTTCCTGCCTAGGGGAATCGGGGAAGATGGGAGTAGGACTGAGTCATCGAATGAAAGGAGATCTGACTCATGCTACCGATCCTCGCCCGCACGCTCTCGACCGCCGCCCGCGAAAAGCAGTGGGATGCGCCCGGCCACTGGACCGCCGACCACTCCCGCCCGCCCACGGCGCGGCGGCACCGCAACGAACGCCGGCAGGAATTCCGACGCTGGCTGCGCGATACCGGCATCCTGTGAGCCTAGCTGACAGGCTTGGGCGCAAGCGCGCGCACCAGCCAGTCGACATAGACCTGAAGATGGGGATGCCGCGGCCCCTGCGGCATCGCGGCGTAATACGCGACGGTTCCCCGGATCTCGAGCGGAAGCCGGCAGAGCTCTCCCGATGCCAGGTCCTCCCGCACCATGATCTCGGGGCAGACCATCACGCCGAAGCCCATCCGGGCCGCCGCCGGTTCCATCGTCGGCGGCCCGACATCGCGATAGGTCAGCCGGTCTGGGTCGAGGCCGCTGTCACGCAACAACCCCCGCTCGAACGCGTCGTGGGTGAACCACGGGATCGCCATAGGGTCGGGCGGCCCGTCCTCGAAATAGGTAGGCGCCGCCACCGCCACCATCTCGCAATCGATCAGGAGCATCGCGTCGAGACCCGGCCACGACGGCGCGCCGGCGGGCGACCGGATCGCGAGATCATAGCCCTCGGCCACCAGATCGACTGCGCGGCGGTCGGGCACGATGGTCACGGCGATCTCCGGATGCCGCCGCCAGAACTCCGCCAGCATCGGCAGAAGCACCTTCGTCGCCATGCCCGGCGTCGCGCTGACCCGGAGGCCGCGCGCGCCCTGGGCGGTCTTCACGGCGGCGAGCCCGGTCGCGATCCGCCCGAACCCCTCGGCCAGCGCGGCCGCGAGCTGCTCGCCCTCCCGTGTCAGGCGGATCGAGCGGCCCACCCGTTCCACGAGCTTCAGCCCAAGATCGCCCTCCAGCCCGCGCACCTGCTGCGCCACGGCTGCATGGGTCACGTTCAGCGCCCGCGCCGCCGCGGCGAAGCTGCCGGACTTGGCGGTCGCGTCGAAGGCGCGCAGGGAAGAAAGCGAGGGCAGATGCCGCCAGTCGGGCTCGATTGTCATAGTTCATCTATCATATCAGCAGAATTGCTGGCTTAGGCATATTCTCATCATAGGCTAATCATGGGGGCATCGAAACATGAAATGCCGAGGCTATCATGCATCACTACAGGTTTCCGGAAATGCCGGACCCGCACGCCCGGTACGACGCCAGCGGACGCCCGTTCGACCCCGCCGAGCCCTATCGCGCGGCCTTCGCGAAGGCGCGCTACGAGTATCGGCGCCAGAGGCGGAAGGAGCTGTTTCTGCGGGGCCCCCGCTTTGTCACTGACGCGGTCAAATCGCTTCTTCCGCGGACACGCCGCAGCGACAGCCTGTCCGGCACCACCACGACTGCGCTGCCGGATCGGTGCGGCTGAGCGAGACCCTCAACCGGGCCGCGGTCAAAGATCGAAGCGCTTGAGAACCTTGTCGACCACCTGCCCGTTCTCCATCGGGTAGCCCTCGACACGGCCGTAATCCTCGAACCCCCGGCTCTGGTAGTAGGCCAGCCCGCCGGAATTGTCGGCCCGGATGTTGGCATTGATCCAGGCGTAGCCGAGGGCGCGCGCGGCCGCTTCGGTCGCCCGGAACAGCGCTGATCCGATGCCGAGACCGCTGCTGCCCTTCCGGGCGAACGTCGCGATCTCGGCGGCATCGGCGGGCAGGTAATCTGCCGGCTCGATCCACTGAAAGCCCATCACGCGGCCCGCCTCGTCCTCGGCGACATGCCAGGCGGAGCGGTCGTGCCCGATCCGCTCGGCTAAATAGTCGCCGGAGACCAGAGTGGTCATGGCGGTCGATCCGCCAGCGGAGATGATCTCATTCAGAAGGTCGGCCATGCCCGATGCGTGCAGACGTCCGGCCCGCAGGACGGTGATCACCGGATGACCTCCAGAAGCTCCCGATGACGCGCAACATAGGAGCGCCGCACCTCGACCGGGGGGCGCAGCAGGATCGACAATCCGCGCGTCAGTTCAGGGTCCGGCACGCCGAAGAAGCGGTTCGCCTCGGGCACCGCGAAACCGGCGATCTGCACCGCCTCGAGCCAGGCAGAGACCTTGTCGGCCTTCTTGATGTCCGCCTTGACCGGCTTCGGCACCTCGGCCGGAAGGCCGAAGCGCAGGTGGATCGCGGCGGCGAGCCGGTCGTCGAGCGCGCCGTAGCCGGGCCCGACGGCAGCCTTCACCGGCGAGATCATGTCGCCGATCACGTATTCCGGCGCATCGTGGAGCAGCGCAGCAAGCCGCCATTTCACCTCGGCTGCGGGCCGGATGCGGCCGTAGATCTCCTCGACCAGCAGGGAATGCTCGGCCACGGAGTACGGCCAGTCGCCCCGGGTCTGCCCGTTCCAGCGGGCGACGAAGGCGAGGCCGTGCGCGATGTCCTCGATCTCGATATCGACGGGCGTCGGATCGAGCAGGTCGAGCCGCCGGCCCGACAGCATTCTCTGCCATGCGCGGGGCTGCGATCTGGCCATCCGATCCCCCTTGTCCGGTCCGCCAGATGGATAGCAGCCGGGTACCTTTTGGCAAGCCGACGCAAGGAATCGCTAGGGGATCGCGGCTGGTCCGGCTTAGTCTGCCGATATTGATATATCAGATAGGGAGACCGGCGCATGGCCAAGGAGACCAAGAAGATGCCTGCCGACAAGGGCGGCGCCAAGGGCGGCAAGGGCAAGTAACCTTTCACGATTTTCAGATGGAGGGCCGTCCGGGCGGGCGGCCCTCCGCATTTGTCGCACCGCCGCATTGCCGCTAAGGGCCCTCGCTGCTAAATGCCCGCCAACAGATATTTTCCGGAGGTTGGGCCCATGGCCGACTACGTCGTCAAGGACATTGCGCTGGCCGAATACGGCCGCAAGGAACTGGACATCGCCGAGACCGAGATGCCCGGCCTGATGGCCCTGCGCGAGGAGTTCGGCACGTCGAAGCCGCTGAAGGGCGCGCGCATCGTCGGCTCGCTCCACATGACGATCCAGACCGGCGTGCTGATCGAGACCCTCGTCGCCCTCGGGGCCGACGTGCGGTGGGCCTCGTGCAACATCTTCTCGACCCAGGATCATGCCGCGGCGGCGATCGCAAAAGCCGGCGTGCCGGTCTTCGCGGTCAAGGGCCAGTCGCTCGAGGAGCACTGGGACTATCTCGACAAGTCCTTCCAGTTCGCCGACGGCGCGAACATGATCCTCGACGACGGCGGCGACGCGACGCTCTACGTCCTTCTCGGCGCACGGGCCGAGGCGGGCGAGGACATCATCCCGGTCCCGCAATCCGAGGAAGAGGCCGTCATCAAGGCCCAGATCAAGAAGCGCATGGAGCAGTCGCCGGGCTGGTTCACCAAGGTCCGCGACGCGATCAACGGCGTCTCGGAAGAGACCACGACCGGCGTCCATCGTCTTTACGAACTGCAGAAGAAGGGGCTCCTGCCCTTCCCGGCGATCAACGTGAACGACAGCGTCACGAAGTCGAAGTTCGACAACAAGTACGGCTGCAAGGAGTCGCTCGTGGACGGCATCCGCCGCGCCACCGACACGATGATGGCCGGCAAGGTCGCCGTCGTCTGCGGTTACGGTGACGTCGGCAAGGGCTCGGCCGCTTCGCTGCGTGGCGCTGGCGCCCGAGTCAAGGTGACCGAGGTCGACCCGATCTGCGCCCTTCAGGCGGCGATGGACGGCTACGAGGTCGTGCTGCTCGAGGACGAGGTCGGCAAGGCCGACATCTTCATCACCACGACCGGCAACAAGGACGTCATCCGCATCGAGCACATGCGCGACATGAAGGACATGGCGATCGTCGGCAACATCGGCCACTTCGACAACGAGATCCAGGTCGCCGCGCTGAAGAACCACAAGTGGACGAACATCAAGGACCAGGTCGACATGATCGAGATGCCCTCGGGCAACCGGATCATCCTGCTGTCCGAAGGCCGGCTGCTGAACCTCGGCAACGCCACGGGCCACCCGTCCTTCGTGATGTCGGCCTCTTTCACCAACCAGGTGCTGGCGCAGATCGAACTCTGGACCCGCGGCGATCAGTACGAGAACAAGGTCTATGTCCTGCCGAAGCACCTCGACGAGAAAGTCGCGCGGCTGCATCTGGGCAAGATCGGCGCGAAACTGACCACGCTCGACAAGGGCCAGGCCGATTATATCGGCGTTCCGCAGGACGGTCCGTTCAAGCCGGAACACTACCGCTACTGACGCTACGTCACGGGGAACCTGTTGATGCGGCGGCATAATCCGCCGCATTGATACCCCCAAAGCCAGCAATTTCATGCCAGTCCAAACTGCGCGCGCGGCTTATGGCCGACGCGAACTGGCGGTTTTGGCGAGCGGCCGCCCGCCGCCGGCCACTCCCCTTAGAGCCTCCGGATGCCTGCCTATGTGGAAGGGCACAGTCGACAGACAGAAGGAGACTGACATGAAACTGCATACTCTTGCTTCGACCGCCGCAATCGCCGCCCTGATCGCAGGGGGTGCCGTCGCCCAGAGCAGCGACTCCGCCGCTCCGGCCGCTGACGACCAGGCCACTGCGAACGAGATGGCGCAGATGTACACCTCGATCGACGAGATGACCGTGGGCGACGTCGTCGGCATGACGGCCTATGACCCGAACGGCGACGCGATCGCCGATATCGACTACGTCACGATGGTCGACGACGTGCCGAACGCGGTACTCGGCATCGGCGGATTTCTCGGGCTCGGCGAATACACCGTCGCCATGCCGCTAGAGGATTTCGACCTGCGCGAGGACGGCAATTCGTTCCTGCTCAACGCCGACAAGCAGACGCTCGAGTCGATGCCCGAGTTTGACGAGACCGGCGTCGAAAGCCTGCCCGACGACACGATGATCGCCCAGATCCTGCCGCAGGACACCGAAGGCGACATGATGAATGACGAGGACACGACGGCCAGCGAGCCGGCGACCGGCGACATGCTGGACGAGGAAACCGAAGAAACCGGATCGTAACCGTCCCGATCTCGGACGATTGAGGGCGCGCGCCGTGGGGTGCGCGCCCTTGTTCTTTCCGCCCCCTCCGACCATCCTCGCCGCTGGCAGGAAACAGGGGATTGGCTATGCGTATCATCGTCTTCGGGGTAGGCGCCGTCGGAGGCGCGGTGGCGGCAGCGCTCTGCGATGCGGGGCGCGAGGTGATCGGCATCGCGCGCGGCTCGATGCTGGAGGCGCTGAAATCTGGGCCATTGACCGTGCGCACGCCTGACGGCCATTTCTCGGCCAGCCTTCCGGTCGTGGCGAGCCCCGCCGAGATCGCGTTCCGCCCCGGCGACGCCGTTCTCCTGACGATGAAATCCCAGGATACGCCGACAGCCCTCGAGGCGCTGCGCGCCGCCGGGCTGCGGGACCAGCCGATCTTCTGCTTCCAGAACGGCATCGCGAACGAGGATATGGCGCTGCGCCTGTTCCCGAACGTCCACGGCGTCACAGTGATGATGCCGGTTACCTACCTGACCCCGGGTGAGGTGGTCGCGAACGGCAGCCCGAAGATCGGGTTGTTCGACATCGGCCGCTATCCGTCGGGCGCCGACGATGACGACCGGGCGCTGGCCGAGGCGATCGACGGACCGCGGATCGGCGGCTTCGTGCATGAGGACGTCATGGCCTCGAAGCGCGGCAAGCTTGTCCTGAACGTGTCAAATGCCATCGACGCGGCCATCGGGGCCGAATTCCGGCAGGGCGACTTCGCCAAACGGGCCCGTGAAGAGGCCGAGGCCGCATTCCACGGTGCCGGGCTCGGCTGGCAGAATGTCGGCCTCGACGACCCGCGGCGCAAGGCGCTGATGCAGATGAAGGACGTACCGGGGATCGCGCGCGCCGGCAGCTCGACCACCCAGTCGCTTCTGCGTGGAACGGGCAGCGTCGAGACCGACTACCTGAACGGAGAGATCGCCCGGCTTGGCCGGCTCCACGGCGTCCCTGTGCCGGTCAACTCCTTCCTCACGGAGCTCGGCGCGGAGATGGCCGGCGGCTCGCCCGCGCCCGGGAGCCTCGACGAGGCTGCCCTGCTGGCCCGCTTTGCCGCGTGGCAGGCCCGCTGACGCGACCTGCCGAAATCCGCGTCGGGGGAGATTTTGCTTCCTTTTCGCAGACCGGAGCGACAGTCTTTCCGCATTGGTGGGGCGATTAGCCCGCAAAGACGACTAGGGAGCGAGAAATGGGAAAACGGGACGATCTCATCGCGATGTACGCGAACGATCTTCGAACCAAGTGCGGGATGGAGCCGGATATGGACCTTCTGACGAAGGTGACCATCGGCTGCGGACCGGCGATCTACGATGCCGACGCGTCGACCGTCGCGGCCAGCCAGCCGGGTGAGATCGAGACGGTGAAGAAGAATTTCCTGATGAAGAAGCTCGGCCTTGCCGACAGCCCGGATCTGGATGCGGCGATCAAGTCGGTGATGGAGACCTACGGCATGTCCGAACGGAACAAGTACCGGGCCGTGGTCTATTACATGCTGACCAAGCATTTCCGGAAGGAATCGGCCTTCGCCTGACGCCGGTCCGGCCGGATTGACGCAAATCTGAAAGACTTGGCGCTCGACCGCTCGGCCATGCGGGTGCTACGGGCTTGGGCCCCGGCCAGGATGGCGGGACCGAATTTCCGGACACGTGCGGAGCGGGCGCGTGGGTGAGGGAGGGTCCCCCAGGACAATGGCGGGGCCCTCCTATTTGTCAGGACCTGGTGTCAGTCAGGGATCGGTGCCGCCGAGTTCACAGACCACACGCCATTCCGCCTCGGTGACCGGCTGGACGGACAGCCGCGTGTTGTTCGCCAAGACCATGTCCTTCAGCCGCGGCTCGTTCTTTACGTCGGCCAGAGTTACGGGCCGCTCGAAGGGCCGGATGGCGCGGATATCGACGCATTCCCACCGTTCGTCATCGGTGGTGCTGTCGGGATGGCTCTCGGCCGACACCTCGACGATACCGACCACGGCCTTGTCGCTTTGCGAGTGGTAGAAGAACCCGCGGTCGCCCACATTCATTTCGCGCATGTTGTTGCGGGCCTGGTAGTTCCGCACACCGTCCCATTCCTGCCCGGCCTCGCCTTTCGCGACCTGGTCGTCCCAGGACCACGTGTCGGGTTCGGATTTGAACAGCCAGTAGCGCATCGTTGGGGTCACTCCGCTTTCAGGGGTCGGTTGAGAAGGGTGTCGGTCGCCGTCTCGAAGTCAATGCGGCCTTCGGCCAGCGCATCGACCATGTCGGCGACGGGTGTGTCGACGTCCGTGCGGGCAGAGAGCGCGGCGGCCGTTGCGCGGCCCTCGACCGTCACGCCCGGGTCCCAGTCCGCACCAGTCGCGAGCGCGGCGCCGAAGCGATAATTGCGCGAGACGTCTGATGTGCAGGTCAGGACCAGATCGCCGAGGCCCGACAGCCCGGCAAGCGTCTCGGGCTCGGCCCCGGCGGCGGTGGCGATCCGCGTCATCTCGGCGAAGCCGCGCGCGATCAGGGCGGCGCGTGCCGACAAGCCCAGGCCGCCGGCCATCGCGGCACCGGCGGCAATAGCGTAGACATTCTTGAGCGCGCCGCCGAGTTCCGCGCCGATCACGTCGGTCGAGCGATAAAGCCGCAGCGCCGGCGTCGACAGTGCCTCCTGCAGGTCTCGCGCCTCGTCCGGGCTGGCGAGGGTCATCGCCGTGGGCAGGCCGGCCGCGATGTCGGTCGCGAAGCCGGGTCCGGTCAGTTGCGCGACCCGCGCCTCGGGGCAGCGGGCAGTGATCAGGGAAGCCGGTCCGAGGCCGGTCGCACGGTGAATACCCTTGGCGCAGGAGACCATTGCAGGCGCGGGATCTTCGAGAACCGTCTCGATCTGCTGCGTCGGCACCGCAATCAGCCGGATCGGCGCATCCAGCGCGGCGCGGTCGCCGGTCACGGTCACGCCCTCGGGCAGATCGGCATCCGGCAGGCGCGGAACGCGGCGGGTCGCCTGCATCTCGTCAGCGCCAGACCGCGCCCAGAGTCGCACCTCCCGCCCTGCGCGGGCGAGTGCGATGGCCAGGGCCGTTCCGAAGGCCCCGGCTCCGAGCACGTCGATCCGCCCGCTCACGCCTTGGCCCCCTTCTTGCCCGAGCCGAGGATCGGAACGGCGGCCGCATCGAGGGGCCAGCGCGGACGCGCCGGAAAGGCCGGACCATCGCGGCGACCCAACCGGTGCAGCTCGAGCCCCGCATAAGCGATCATCGCACCATTGTCGGTGCAGAGCGCGAGCGGCGGGGCGACGAATGGAACCCCGGCCTCTTCAGCGACCGACTGGAGGCCGGAACGAAGCTGATTGTTGGCCGCGACGCCACCGGCGACGGCAAAGCCGGACAGCCCGGTCTGACCAGCCAGAGCGCGGCGAGATTTCTCCGTCAGGACATCCGCGACAGCCTGCTGGAAGCTGGCGGACAGGTCGGCGACGTCAGCCTCGCGCAATCCACCCTGCGCCGTCACAAGCCCGTCTCGCGCACGCAGGATCGCGGTCTTGAGGCCCGAGAAAGAGAGGTCCAGCCCCGGCCGGTCGACCAGCGGGCGCGGAAGATCGAAGCGCGTCGGGTCACCGTTGCGGGCGGCGCGTTCCACTGACGGACCGCCGGGCTGTGGAAGGCCGAGAAGCCGGGCGGCCTTGTCGAACGCCTCACCCGGAGCGTCGTCGATGGTGCCGCCGAGCCGGGTGAAGGAATCGGGCCCGTCGACCCGCAGGAACTGGCAATGCCCGCCCGAGACGAGCAGGACGAGGTAAGGATAGGCGAGACCGTCGGTCAGCCGCGGCGTCAGCGCGTGCCCCGCAAGGTGGTTGACCGCGATCACGGGCTTCGCTGCAGCGAAGCCGATCGCCTTGGCGGCCATGACGCCCGCCAGAACCCCGCCGATCAGGCCCGGCCCCGCGGTCACCGCGATGGCGTCGATCCCTGACAGCTGCACGCCGGCCTCTTCGAGCGCAGCCTCGATCACCAGATCGACCCGCTCGGCATGGGCGCGGGCGGCGATTTCGGGCACGACGCCGCCGAACGCCGCGTGCAGCTCGGCCTGCCCGGCAACGCGGTTCGACAGGATCTCCGGCCCCTGCCCGGCATCGCGCAGCACGGCGGCTGCGGTGTCGTCGCAGCTCGTCTCGATGCCGAGGATGGTGATCGGATCGCTCATCTGGGCGCATCTCGTTGCGGGGCGGACCGGGCGCAGGTAACACTGCCCGCCATGCCTGACAATGCCGTGCCCCTTGTCCTGCTGACCCGCCCGCGCGCGCAATCCGAGCGCTTCGCGACCACGCTGGCGGATGCGTTCGGCGAGGATATCGAGATCGCGATCCTGCCCTTGCAGGAGATCGTCCCGACCGGCGCGGTGCCGTCGCTGGATGGCATCGGTGCGCTGATCTTCACGTCCGAGAACGGCGTGCGTGTCTTCGCCGATGCGAGCGGCGAGCGGGACCTTCCCGCCTGGTGCGTCGGGCCGCGGACCGAGGCCGTTGCGCGCGACCTTGGGTTCGATCCGCGCGCGGGTGGCGGGGATGCCGCGGCGCTGGTCACGACGATCCTCGCGGCGCCGGATGACGGGCCGCTTCTGCATCTGCGGGGGGCCCATGCCCGGGGCGAGATCGCAGAGCGACTCCGCGCGGCCGGCCGCGATGCGCGAGAGGCGGTGATCTATCGCCAGGAGGAGCGGGCACCGGACCGGCCGATTGCGCCGATGGCTAACGCGCGGACAGTGATCGTGCCCCTCTTCTCGCCCCGGAGCGCCGCGCTCTTCGCCGCCATCCAGTCCGGCGCGCCCGGAGACTGGCGCCTCGTTTGCCTGTCGGAGGCCGTGGCCGAGGCACTTCCCGAGCCTCTCCGATCCCTTGCGACCGTCGCGGAACGCCCCGATGCCGGGGCGCTGGTCACTGCCCTGACGGGACATATTTACCCCTAGCCCCCGGGGCGCCGCCCGTGCCACGCTGGTCCGGGCGACTCGCGCCGACACTTTGCGGGGGGCCAAGGCGTTGGACAGAGAGGACTTTCGTGGTGGCGAGGAAGACGACAAAACAGCCTGACCAGACCGAAGGGACCGACGACACGACTGAGGCCGAGACCGCTGCCGCCGCGACGGAGACGACCGATCCGGGCGACAGCGTGGCAGCCGACAGCGTCGAGGGCACGCCCGCGTCCGACGCCGAAACCGTAATGGGCGATGACTCTATTGTTGCTTCGGAAGCCGAAGAGTCGACCGATGCCGGCGACACCCCGGCGGCCGACGACGCCGCGACTGCGCCGGTCGCCGCAACACCCACGACGATGGACGAGCCACGCCGGGACGGCGGTGGTCCGGGCTTCCTGCCGCTTCTGTTCGGTGGGATACTTGCCGGAGCGATTGGCTACGGCGCCGCGTATTTCGTTTATTCCCCAACACCTTCGTTCGATGTCGCGCGCCTGACCGAGCTGGCCGACACGCTGGCCGCGCAGGACGAACGCCTGTCCACGCTGAACGAGAGGACCGATGCGCTCGAGAGCGATCTGGGCGCGATCGAGCCGGGAGAGGCCACCGACCTCTCCGGCGTCGAGGGTGGCATTACCGATCTCGCTGCGCGCCTCGACTCGATCGAGACGACGCTCTCCGATCTCGATGGCCGGGTTTCTGAGCTGGAGTCGCGCCCGCTGCTGACCGGCGATGGTTCGACCGACGGCGCCGCCATGGCCGCCGCGATCGAGGAACTGCGTGGCGAACTCTCTGCACAGCAGGACCAGAATGCCGCGATGGCCGAGGAGATCCGCGCCACGGCCGATGAGGCGGCCGCCCGCATCGCCGACGCCGAAGACCGCGCGACCGCCTCGATCGGGACCGCAACGGCCCAGGCGGCGCTGAGCGAGCTTCGCATCGCGCTGGCCGCCGGCACGCCCTTTGCCGGCCCGCTTGCGGATGTTGCCGATGCCGAAGGGCTCGAAGTGCCCGCCGCGTTGTCCGACGCCGCCGAAAGCGGCATCCCCACGCTCGAGGAGATCCAGACCCGCTTTCCCGCCGCGGCCCGTGCCGCGCTTCCCGTCGCCTATCGCGAAACCGCGGGCGACAGTGCGGGCGAACGCTTCACCGCCTTCCTGCGTGGCAATTTCGGCGGCCGTTCTCTCGAACCGCTGGAGGGCGACGGGCCGGACGCCATTCTCAGCCGCATCGGCGCTGCCGTGGATGTCGGCGATCTCGACACCGCGCTCGAGGAGGTTTCGAGCCTGCCGGAAGCGGCACAGGACGAGATGGCCAATTGGACCGCGCTGGTCCGGAACCGGGCGGAGGCGCTGAACGCGTTCGACGGTCTGGCCGGCGCGCTCGGCGGAAACTGAGGGGGGACGGGACGATGCTCTGGTCGCTGCTCAAGATCGTCATCTTCGTGGTCATCGTCGCCGCGCTGTCGCTCGGCGCGGGCTACCTGCTCGAGCTGCGCGAGGTGGTTCTCGTCCGCGTCGCGGGACGGGAATTCGCCCTGACCCCCATCGCCACGATCGTGGTGACGCTTGCCCTTCTGCTTCTTGTCTGGCTGATCCTGCGGCTCGCCGGCCTTGTTGTCGCGACGCTACGCTTTCTCAACGGCGACGAAACCGCGATCTCACGCTACATGAACCGGCGGAGCGAGCGGCGTGGCTACGAGGCGCTTGGTGAAGGGATGCTGGCTCTGGCCGCGGGCGAGGGCCGTCTGGCGATCCGCAAGGCGCAACGCGCCGAGGGTTACCTTCATCGCCCCGAATTGACCAATCTCGTGATCGCGCAGGGCGCCGAGATGGTGGGCGACACCAAGCTCGCAACCGAGACGATGAAGGCGCTGGTACAGGACGACCGCACGCGCTTCGTCGGCATCCGGGGCCTCGTCCGCCAGAAGCTCGAGGCCGGGGACACGGACACCGCCCTGAAGCTGGCCGAGAAGGCACTGGCGATCCGGCCCGCGAATGCCGAGATGCAGGACACGCTTCTTGGCCTTCAGACCCGTGACGAGGACTGGAAGGGCGCCCGCGCCACGCTGACCGCAAAGCTGAAATCCGGCAGCCTGCCGCGCGACGTGCATCGCCGGCGCGACGCCGTCCTCGCCCTTGCCCATGCCCGCGACGCGCTTGCGGACGGCAAGATCGAGACCGCCCGTGCCGAAGCCTACGAAGCCAACCGCCTGTCGCCCGACCTCGTGCCTGCCGCCGTCATGGCCGCGCGCATGGCCGTCGAAGAAGGCAAGCCGAAGGGCGCCGGGAAGATCCTGCGCAAGGCATGGGACGCCGCGCCGCATCCCGACATTGCCGCGGCCTTCGCCGCGATCGAACCGAACGAGACCCCCAAGGCGCGCCTGGCCCGGTTCCGTCCGCTTCTGGCGCGGCATCCGAACGATCCCGAGACGCGGCTGCTTCACGCCGAGCTATTGATCGCCGCGGATGACTTCGCCCGTGCGCGCACCGCGCTCGGCGATCTGCACGAGACACGGGCCGATGCCCGGACGCTGACCCTGATGGCTGCGATCGAGCGTGGCGAAGGTGGCGAAGATCGGCACGTCCGCGCCTGGCTCGCCAAGGCGGTCACGGCCTCGCGCGGGCCGCAATGGATGTGCACCGCCTGCGGCCATGTCCATGCCGACTGGCAGCCGATCTGCGAGAACTGCGAGCGGTTCGACACCCTGGCCTGGGAAGAACCGAAGCAGAGCGCCGCCGCACTGTCGAGCGCCGCGCACATGCTGCCGCTGATCGTCGGTGCGCTCGAGGACCGCAGCGCACCCGACGACGCGGAGGATGCCGAGATCGTCGAGGACGGCGAAGACGCGGCCGAAACCGAACCGCAAGCGGCGCAAAATTAGCACTGGGCAAGCCGGTGCGACCTTGCTAAACGGCGCGGCGTGCCGGTGTAGCTCAGCTGGTAGAGCAACGCATTCGTAATGACGGGGGATAGGCACAAGGCGTCTTGGAAAACAAGCGGTTGCGTCCGCTACCTCCTTGCAAAACGCCTTGCAATCGACGCAGACGCCTCGACCACCCCCTTTGTCTGCCGCCGCCCCCCGCCCCCGGGGAAGACAGAAGATCACAGCTTCAGGTCACGCGCCGCCTATCCTGCCCCAGAGCACTCAGCGAAACCGACCAGAGAGGCGCGTCTCGCCCATCTGCCCCACGACGATGCCCACGCCCCTGCCACCGGGCTCTCTGACGCGCTGCTGAAGCACCCGCGAAACCTGCGCTAGTACCTAAAACTGCAGTGGTCGATCCACAACCCCAGGTTGTATAATCCACACTGTGCGACAAGGCATCAGTCGGGTGGGTCGTCGCACCGGTCCATGGATAGCCGTCCTAGGCCCACCCGGCGTATCGCAATCAGGGAGACCCTCATGCAACTCACCATCGAAGGCGCACCCGGAGGGTCCGTCCTGAAAACGAAAACCGACTCCACCTCGAACGCGATCCCGTTCGCGGTCGAACCTGAAGAGCTCGAGGCGGCGATCCTGACCGCCTTCATCGGCGACAGCCCTGCAGGCCCCGTCGCGGTCGAGCGCACCGCTGACGGTGTGAAGGTGATGACCGTCACGGGCCAGTGGTTCGACATCCCGTGGCAGACCGTCGCGAGCGCGCTCGTATGACCAAGGTCTACCACCGAACGTATCACGCCCGACGCGCGCAGGTGGACAAGATTCGTGACCTTCTCGAGGGCGACGATCGCCTGAAGCAGCAGGGGTCGATCTATCTGCCGAAGCCCGAGGGCCTGACGCAGCAGCAGTACACGCGCTACCTCGCAGGCGCGTCCCTGTTCAACACGACGGAGCGCACCTTGCGCGGCCTCGTCGGCGCCGCAACGCGGAACCTGCCCATCCTGGAACTGCCCTCGCGCCTCGAACCGATGCGCTAGGCTGCGACGTTCGAGGGGAACTCCATGCAGGTCCTGATCGAAGTCGTCCTGCGCGAAGTCCTGTCCGTGTCGCGCGTCGCGATGCTTCTCGACTACCCCACCGAGGGAACAGCCCCTGCCCAAGCCCCGTTCATCTCGACCTTCCTGTCCGAGCACATCCTCGACTGGAAGGAGGAGCTCGTGCAGGGCCGACAGAAGCTGACCTACCTGCGCCTTCACGAGGACGTGGACGACCTGGTAGACAGCGGCGTCGAGCAGCACCTGATCCTGACCCTCGAGCCAGCCTACACCGTGCGGCGGATGCACGTCACGCGCTCGACCAGCGACGGCAAGCCGACCGAAGTGCAGGTGGGCGAGGACATCGTGCCGACCGTGAACGGTTCGCCCATGTTCGATATCCCGGTGGTCATCGTCAGCCCCTACAACCTCAAGGCCGACATCGAGAAGCCCGCCCTGACCGACCTCGCGAACGTCAATCTGGCTCTTTGGCGCGTGTCGGCGGACTACTTCTGGAGCCTGTTCCTCACGTCGCAGCCGACGCCCTGGATCGCGGGTGCGATCACGGAGGAGCAGCGACCGCAGCAGATCGGTAGCGGCGCGTTCTGGGTTCTGCCCGAAGGCGCGCAGGCCGGGATGCTCGAATTCACGGGCGCCGGTATCGCAGCCCAGAAGACCGCCCTCGACGACCTGACAGCTCAGATGGCAGCTCTCGGCGCGCGCATGGTGCACTCGGGCAAAGGGCGCAACGAGACGGAGGGCACGGGGTCCCTTCGCATCAAGGACGAGATGTCCCTGCTGCACTCGTCCGTCGTGATGGTCGAGGCTGGCCTGCTGAAACTGCTCCGCATCGCCGCCGAATGGACGCAACCCGGCACAGCCGACCAGGTCGTCCTGTCCCTGCACCGGGACTTCGTATCGACCCAGATCGACCCCGCGACGCTGACCGCTCTGCTCAAGGCGTGGCAGGCGGGCGCCATCTCGCACGACACCTTCCTGATGAACCTCAAGAAGGGCGAGCTGATGGACGTCAATCGCAGCCTCGACGACGAGCACGAGAAGATCGAGACCGACGAGGACCCGACCCTCATCCTGTTCCCGAACGCGGGAGCACAATAGGCGGAGGCCCTCATGCGACCAGTGCAAGACCCGACACTGCACAAGTCACCGAAATTCACCCCGGAACAGCACCTCGCCTTCGCAGTCGTCATGCAGGCGATTGAGGAACTGAACTCGTCGGACGAGAGGGTCAAGTTCGAGGCGCACGAGTTCTTCCTGCAACCATCGGGCCCGTGGGCCGACATGCGGCGGTTCTACTTCGACGCGCTCGACCTTAACGACGACTATGTCCACGCCTCACTGACAGCCCGCCTCGACCCGCCCGAGCGGCCGCACAAGAAGTGGACCTAAATGGAGGTGCTCGACATCCTGCCGCGCGACCGCCCCTTCACGTCGCTGCGCATCGCGGAGCTGACGCCCTTGCACCTCAGCCAGATGACCGGACGCATCAACCACCTGATCAAGGAGGGCTATGTCGTGCGGCTCGAGAACGGCGTGTTCTGCGTCAAGGGGTGCGAGGAGGAGGCGAGCAAGCACC
Organism: Rhodobacterales bacterium HKCCE3408; assembly: GCA_015689705.1. Classification (GTDB taxonomy): domain Bacteria; phylum Pseudomonadota; class Alphaproteobacteria; order Rhodobacterales; family Rhodobacteraceae; genus HKCCE3408. The sequence goes on along the minus strand of WVSN01000007.1, from coordinate 10,035 downwards.
TGGCACCGCGTGTCGCGAAGATGGTCCAGTTCAAGGGGTTCGGGACGCATAAGCCAGTTATCCGAAAGCCCGGCGAGACGCAGGAGGCGATCCTGGACGCGATGCGCGACGGCGCGAACACCATCCGCGAGATCGGGTGGGAGCTCGAGGCCGAGTACAATACGGTCAAGTGCGCCCTGGACCGGCTGATCGCTCGCGGCCTCGTGACACGCGACACGGAAGGCTACTACCGACTTGCACCTCAATCTGCGGTTGTGGCGGCGAACGGATAGGCCCCACAATCGCGTCGTGGGTTAGGCCCACTCCTAAATTCGATGATGCGGGGCGCGGGCAGTCACTGGCCCGCGCCTTTCATCGTTCAAAGGAGAGCCCCATGGCCGACGACGACAAGCAGAAATCCACCAACGACGATCAGGCGTCCAAGCTGATCGAAGCACTCGCCCCGAAACTGGCCGAGACCATCCTGCCCGCCCTGCAGAAGCAGGTCGAGGATCAGATCGGCGGAGTCCTGAAGAAGAACGACGAGCTCCTGGACAAGCTCGCGAAGGCGAAGGACGACGACGCAGCCGCCCAGCTCGAGAAGCTGCTCGCCGCTGCCGATCAGCAGCAGAAGGACCGCCTGAACAAGGACGGGACCATCGACTTCCGCAAGGCTGGCGACCCGATCAAGATCACCAAGGCCGACGCGCGCGACGTGCGCAAGTACCAGGCCGCGAAGAAGCTCGCAGCCGAGCAGGGCGTGGACCTGGAGATCGTGCGCGAGGCGTCCTGACGTGTCGCGCATCGACAAGACGACGAAGCACCGGTCGAAGTTCGACCTGCTGCCGAAGGACGTCCGCGACGCGTCGGTCAGGGACATCGTCCTGGGCCGTCGCTCGATGTTCCAGGTCACCAAGGACCTGAACGAGCGCAAGGACTTCTCGATCACCGACACGTCGGTCGCCCGATACATGTCCACGGTGACGGAAGACGAGCGGCTCGAGATCATCGCGACGGCGATGGGCGAGGCGAAGATGATCGCCATTGCCGAGCACGCGCAGATCGTGGACGAGTTCGGCGAGGACACGGACAAGGACCTGAAGTGGGTCCTGCGAGAGCTCAAGGACCTGCTGCGGGCTGCGAAGGACGACGAGGACCGGGCGATGCAGCTCGGGTCGCTGAAGGAGCTGCGGCAGGCGCTCATGTCACTTGCCGACCTGCACGGCAAGCTGAACAAGCGGATGGACATCCACCTGAACCTGAACGAGTCGCCCCAGTTCATCCAGCTGCGGCAGATCATCCTGAACGTCCTCGAACGTCAACCGGACGCGAAGGCCGACTTCCTGGAGGAGATGAAGGTGCTGAAGGTCCTCGAGCACCCGGCCCTGCCATGATCCACGACAAACACTTCCTGTCCGACCTGCAAGGCCTGACCGTCAGCCTCGATCCCGTCGAGCGCTTCCGGCTCGCCATCGGGGAGCCCGACCCGTGGCAGATCGACTTGCTACGGTCCGATCCTGCACGCGACGAGACGGATCGGATGATCCTCGCTCTGTGCGGTCGGCAGTCGGGCAAATCGACGACGGCAGGCGGGCTTGGCTACGACGACTTCTCGAAGGGAAAGACGGTGATCCTGAACGCGCCGTCGCTGCGTCAGTCGACGGAGCTCTTCCGACGCATCCTCGACTACAAGAACACGGATCCTTTCTGCCCGCCCATCGTGCGCCAGACGCAGACGGAGCTCGAGGCGCATCCTCGACACGGCGGGCGGATCATCGTCTTGCCTGCGACCGACCAGGCGCGCGGTATGACGGCGGACACGATCATCGCGGACGAGGCGTGCTTCCTCGACGACGACGCGCTGACAGCCTTCTTCCCGATGCGGAAGGAGACGGGGCGCATCTTCCTCCTGTCCACGCCGAACCTGCGACAGGGGTACTTCTACGAGACGAGGCAGTCGGCGAAACGCGTCCGACGTATCACGGCGCGATCCATCGACATCCCGCGACGCGCGGCCCAGGTCGCGTTCGACAAGGCGACGATGTCCGAGGCGACATTCCGCCGGGAGCACCTGTGCGAGTTCATCGGGGCAGGCACGCCCCTGATCTCGTGGGAGTCGCTCGAGGCATCATCAAACAAGGAGGTCCGCGCGCTATGCCTGACCTTATCTACCACAAGGATGGGCGCATCACGATGCCCAGCAGCGCCGATCCCGCCGCCGCAGGCACCAACGTCAACGGCTGGCTGCGTCACCACGTCGGCATGGACCTCGGTCGCAACGACCCGTCCGCTCTCGTCGTGATCCGCGACGAGTGCCTGCCTGAGTTCACGGGGCGCGGTTTCGAGCACAAGCTTGGGCCGCGACGCGCGACGGTCGTCTTCCAGGAGACGATCCAGCTCTACTCCTACACCGACCTCGCCGACTACGTCGCGAAACGCCTGAGCCAGATTCCCCACTGGACCCTGACCGTCGATGCGTCGGGCCTGGGCCAGCCTTTCAGCTCGGTTCTGGATCAGGCGGGCATCGAGCACCTCGGCGTCGTGATCACCGCAGGCTCCGCGATCACGCGCGAGCGCAACGTGGTGCGGTGCTCGAAGACGCTCCTGATCGAGAACCTAGCGGCCGGGATCGAAACGCGGGCCCTGACCATCGCGGACGACCTCGACGGGAAGCGGGACCTGCTGAACGAGATCGGATCGTTCGAGCTGGCCTCGACGTCCGCGGGCAACCTGACGCTGCAGGGTGGGGGCAAAGGGCACCACGCCGACCGCGCAATCGGCGCAGCCTTGGCCTACCTGCGCATCACCCACCTGGATCGTCACGTCGGTGGCGTGCAGCACAAGCTCGTCGGATGGGCTTAGTAACCTCGCCTTCTAATCGACTCGGCCCCGCGGTGAAAAAAGTTGCGCCGGGGTCTTCCATTTCAAGTTGCAGTACCCATAGTAGAGAGACCGGAGGCTTGACGGATCAACGCGGTCATAGCGACTGCAGAATGAAGGCGGGCTAATACGGTCACCTGGGAACTGGTGAGCCTCCGTTGGTTGAAACCACATGGAGGCTGAGATGATTCTCAGTGTAATGGGGATTTGCGGCCCCGAATCCGCTTACCTTCTTGTTCAGCTGGCATACCAGTCCGCGGTCGAATCTCCTGAGGGGTTCGGGCGCTTTCTCGTGTTCCGGCAGGTGCTGATCCGTTATGTTTGGATTGGCTACGATCTGTTCGAAGTGATCTTCGACCAGGTGTCGGTCTTCGTCGCCTAAGGCGACCTGGCGCGTCCGGGTTGTCCGGGCGCGCAACCAACCTGAAACGCGGTCGAAAAGTGACTGCACAAAACAAGGAAATACACACATGACTACCGAAGCGAAAATTGAGAACCCGAAATCGGACCTCGAGAAGCAGAAGGCCTACGCGGAAAGCATTGCGGCCAAGGGCTTCGACTACGGGTTTGCCGTCGGAAGCGCATTCGTCGACAGCATGCGCAATACCCACTACAAACACACCGGCACTGCCTTGGACGAACTGATCGACAACTCGATCGAGGCCGGAGCAACCCAAGTCTGCATCGCGCTCGGATACACTGGCAAGAGTACTGCTGTACCGGACGCACTGGCGGTAATCGATGACGGTCACGGTATGCCGAAAGGTATGCTGCGCCTGGCGGCGGCCTGGGGCGGCACCCATCGCCACAACGAAGACGAACGCACTGGCCTGGGACGCTTCGGCTTTGGCCTGCCCAGCGCGTCGGTGAATCAGGCGATGAAGTTCTCGATCTATTCGATCATCGAAGGCGACAATTGGCGCTCGGTGACGGTCGACCTCGAAGAAATTCGTGACGGAAAGTACACCGACGAGACGGGCAAAGTGCATGTGCCTCCTGAGGTCGAGAACAGCGAACCGCCGAATTGGGTCCTGGAGCACATCGCCGAGCATATGCCCGGCGGCAAGCTTACCCACGGCACGGTTGTGGTCTGGGAAAAGATGGACCGTGTGAAGTGGAAGACGACCAAGGGAATGAGGGACAATTTGCTGCAGCACTTCGGTGTGATGTTCCGGAACTACCTGCAGCAAACCGGGATCAAGTTCGATGGCACTACCATCGAGCCTCTCGACCCTCTCTTCATTACCCCCGGGTATCGCTACTACGACGAAGACGAGGACCGGGCTAAGGCATTGGAGGCCGCTGAGGTCGAGGTGAAGTCGAAGCGCAACCCGGACAAGAAGGTGAAGATTTCGGTTCGCTATGCTCTGTTTCCCCACCGCTTCTTCTCCAAAGACAAGTTGAAGGATGCGACGCACGGGAATTCGAACAATCGCTTCAAGGTGGCTAACGATCACCGCGGGATCATCGTGAGTCGCATGGGTCGGCAGATCGACGTTGTTGAGCGGACGCCGTGGCGCGGGCTCGAGAAGTTCCGGAACGATGACCGCTATTGGGCAATCGAAGTCGACTTCCCTGCAGAGCTGGACGAGGAGTTCACCATCGCGAACTCGAAACAAGGTGTGGTCATGTCAGACCGCATCTGGGATCTGCTGCAGGACGCTGGTGTCGAGCGGGTGATCCGGGCTCTTCGGAAAGAAGTGACCTCGATGCAGAAGGCTCATGCTCAGCAGCCGGAGGACCCGGAAAAGGACCGGCCGTCCGAGGCGTCGATGAAGGAGAGCGAGAAGTTCCGTCGTGCGCGTGCTGGCGGCACTTCGGCTGAGCGCGAGGCAAAGGCTCGCGAGCAGTTCGAGCAGTACGTCAAGCAGAAGGCGAAAGAACAGAAGCGGCCGGAGGCGGCTGTGCGGGCCGAGGCCAAGGAAGAAGAGGTGAAGCATCCCTACAAGGTTGAATTTGCCAATCTTCCGGGCGCACCGTTCTACCGCGTGATGCAGCGCGGCGGCATGAAGGTCCTGGAGATCAACACGGCCCATCGCTTCTATTCGGACCTGTATGCATCGGCGGCGGCTGACAAGTTCCTCCGCGCTGGCCTTGAGGTTCTGCTGTTCTCGATGGGCGAAGCCGAGTTGGACGCGTTGGGCAACCAGGACAAGACCAACTTCTACCATGTCGAGAAGACCGCTTGGTCGGAACGGCTGGAAGTCGCTCTGGACGTACTGCACCAGTTTGGCCACGAGCAGGATCTGGTGGACTCGTCTGACGAGGACGACGAGAACGAAGCGGCCTAAGGTCTTTAAGGCAAGTTGCACGGGCCGTCTTTCGGCGGCCCGTGCAACTTGTTAATGTAGCCCATGAGCACCGCCACGAATACCACATCTAGTAGTCCAAAGACATTCTTCCCGGGCCAGCTCTCTGACGGTCAGCGCAACCGTCTACGCACGATCGTCGAAGAAACGAAGGGCCTCGACATCGACACCCGTGCGGCGAAACTGAGCTCAATGGCACGGGATTTCGCTTCGGTGGGCAAGGCTGACCAGGACCCCGATCATTTGCGCTTTGCAGTCGCGCTTTCGGTCCTGTCCGATCTAATTGCGCAGGGTTGGATTGTTGGCACCGACGCACATCACGTCACTGTCGAGGCAGCATCGTTCAACCCCGTGGACGGTGAAACTGTAGATCACGCCAAACGGCGGATCAGAAAAGGACTGCAGATTGCTAGTAATCGGCAACTCGCTGAACCTTCGGTTCGGGAGTTCCGCCGACTTATGGAACGCGAGCGCGAGTTCAAAGGCCGCACAGTCAGCATCGCAACACTTATTGACGACGGGACGGACCTAGCCAAGGCCCTGGAGCAGGTGGTTAGCGAACCTCAGGGCGATCAGGCGGTTTGTTTGGACAAGATCATTCGTCCGGTACTTGAGGAATGTGGCGCTGATGATCGCTGCAAAGAGACCGGGCTCAAGCTACAGGATGTCTGGCGCTACTTCCGATATACTTGGTCTCTTGAATACAACCCGCTGCCGGGTCGGACTCAACGCTTTCTAATACGAAACGCAGCCCGCAAAAACAAACCAGTTATCGGAATCGCCATGTTGGCAAGCCCTACGGCGAACCTGGGCAGCCGCGACGAGTGGATTGGTTGGCAATTGGACTCGGTGATGGCAGGGCTAGTCGATGGTACACTCCAGCCCCGATTGACCGCGAAGAAGCTCGTCGATGCGCTAGTAACTGCTGTTTCTGAAATCCGTTCAGACGACCTGATCAGGCCGGAGCAACTGGAAAACCCCGACCTCGGGGTCTTGATGCAGCTGGAACAGATTGCGGCCCAAGCGGCCGCTCAGCGCAAGACGGACCTTGCCCGCCAAGATGCCGGAGAAGTCATAGATATCCGAGGCGTCGACAAGGCGAATGTGACTGACGACCAGTGGCGGATGCTTTCCGAAACGGGCCTTTTTCGGAAGAAGCGTGCCGAACAGTTGATACCTTTGCTCAGGGCGATTGAGACCCTTCAGTCCTTCGGGATCGATTCACAGCCTGTCACAGCACTCTACTCCGCTCTGGTGGATAAGAGCGGCCAGTCTGCAATTCGTACTGCCCTAAACGAAATCAAGAAACGACACCTTGCAACTGAAGTTGCCGACCTGGCCGTGTGCGGCGCTATTCCTCCCTACAATCAACTATTGGGCGGGAAGCTCGTCGCACTTGCTATGGGCTCGAGAGAGGCGCGCAAAGCCTACTCCAACCGCTATGGTGAGCAAGTCAGTGAGATTGCCTCGCAGATCGGTGGCAAGGCCGTTATTCGAAGCTCTGACTTGAAGCTGATCACAACCACAAGCCTCTACGGGATCGGCAGCAATCAATACACACGATTGTCACTGCGGCGTGTCGCCTATCCGGAACTTCCCACCGACGTAGTTTGGAAGAAGCTGCGAAGCGGAGCAGGCGTCAGCGTTACTCACATTTCAGACGAGACAGTTGGGCTCATGCGCGACCTGGGCGTCGCAGTCTACGGGCGGCGCCGGATCAACAGCGTCTTTGGTGAAGGAAGTAGTCCGCGGATGCGACAAATCCGTGAAGGTCTGAACCTAATCGGCATAAACGACGACTCCATCTTGAAGCAGTCACACGGTCGAAAGGTCTACGGTTGCGAGCTTTATGAAGGAGCTCGGGACGACCTCCTTGGTTTCGGAAAGAAGAGCAAGAAACGGGCATCAGCGCCTCTTCGGAGCATTTCTCGGGCTTGGGTTCGTCGCTGGTTGATGCCAAGGCTGAACAAGGCCGACCTCATCGAGGGCGTGGGTCGCGCGGGTGCAGAAGAGGTCCTCAGCGAACTCAACAGGAGGGCCGCACAAGGCTCTGTCCTCCTAGGTCAGCCCTCCACGAAGGGAGATGAAGCCCGAGCCAGCACTGCCTCGATCTCCTCGGCGAGTGGTGCAAGGGAGGGGGCTTCGCCGAAGGAGCAAGAGCGGATCGCAATCAACGTCGATGCTAATGCTTGATAAAGTTCTGGTGCAGCCCGGATAAGAACAAGGCTTTCCTCGAATCTATCCACTTTGCTTCGGCTGCCCGACACAATCGTCGCTATGTGATGGGCATTTCCTGGCTGCATCGAAAACAGGTTCTTGCGAGTGGTGATAACGGTGTCGGTGATCTCCCATCGCCCGACTGAGACTAGCAGAGGGGTGATACCATCGTGCTTGGTTGGTGTGTTGTTGGGTGTCATGTTCCACGCTGCTCCCATTTGACCTCGAATCGCAGCCTCAATGATCGGTCCTTCTTGGGAATGCTGCAATGCAGCATTGCAATTTCTGTTCAAAAGCAGTTATTTGATGGATCTGCGGTCAACCCGAGGCCACGGGTCCGCAATGCCTTGACGTTGGACGCGGCCGGGTCGACGCCTACAGCCACGACGTAGATAAAGTCGAACTCGAGAGGTTGTTTCGGGATCGACCACGGCCTTGCGCATGTGCAAGCGAGCGTTTAAACGACCGCCTTGCGTGCCGCACTAGCTCAGCTGGTAGAGCAATCGCTTCGTAAGCGATGGGTCAGGGGTTCGAGTCCCTTGTGCGGCACCATACTCATGTCACAATCACCTGCCATGTCAGAAGCATGGGACAGGATACGAGCAGAAGCCGTGACTTCGGCCGGGGACCTGAGTTCTTGCGCTTCGAGCACAAACCGGTTGTCATCGGATCGGACGATGCTGTCCGCAGGGAGCGCGAGCGTCGTGAGATCGAGAAGAAGATTCGAGAAATCGAAGAAGGTCACGGTGTCGGAAGTTTCGATTTCGGCGGGGGCGTTACGCGCAGCGAGAAGAAGGTCGCAAAGGAGCGCCAGGTTATTCTGGACGCCCTCGGTCGTGGGGTCGACGTAGACGAGAAGGTGCTTGCCTTTCACGGCCTACAATCGGAGCCCAACCCGCCCGTCCCTGACTTTGACGACAGGGACCCATTCTGACCCCGGATAGTAGGTCAGCGGTTCGCGCCCATCTTGGGGCGCCGTCCCTCCAGATGTTGACGATACCGCGCAGGTTGCCGACCATCTGGCGAGATACGAAGAAGGTATCGCTATGCGCACGATGGACCCTGCTCTCGTTCGAGCATCGTTCAATGCCCAAGTCACTGAGACCATAGCTTTCTATCGGTCGACGCGTTCGCTGCTGACGTCGGATGGCGATATTTCGAAGCTCTCGGCCCTGACGATGGTTGCGCTTGCGACCACCTGGGAGAGCTTTTTAAGCGACCTGTTTGTTGCCTACATCAATCGGGACCCTAGCCAGTTTGTTACCCATCTGGAGTACGCGTTGCTGGCTGGTCTGACTGACAAGCAGAAAGAAATTCAAAGCCGCTACGCCAAGTTTAACCGACCAGGGAGCGTCGACCGCGCGACGATCAATGCTCTTCTAGACCCAAATGGAAACAACATCACCTTCCCGAATACGTCGGAGTTGAAGGTTGGCGCGACACGGTGGCTGAGCGTAGCAAATGGTGCCGGAGTCGCAGCGATTACCGACCAGCAGGGCGCTATCATCGACCTTTGGATCGCGCTTCGGAACCACATTGCTCACGATAGCGAGCGTTCTCGAGAAGCGCTAAAACGTGCTGTGTCGAGGGGGGTGCTACATGGCACAGGCTTGCATCGCGCAACCAACGCGATCCACACTCCGGGCGTGTATCTCAAGTCAATGCATCAGCCTGGCGGAAACCCTAGACTCGAGGTGATCGCCGGGCACATGAGCGCAATTGGGAATGCCCTTTGAGCTGAGCGGCCTTGCTCTTGCAATATCCTTGCAATAGACGATTATGATCTCCAAAAACTGCATTGAATCAACGTTTTGGCAGTATTGCCCACGTCACTATTAATGCGTGGGTCGGGGATTCGAGTCCCTTCACCGGCACCATAAATTATCAATAAGCCATTGTTAATTTGTAACTATCAAAGTTCAGCGGCCTGTGAATCCACCCACGAATCCACCTTTTGGGTAGCGCTAGGTAGGCTTGCTGAGACTGGGGTCTTTCAATCCATTGACAGTCGGGCAGCGGTCTTGGCCGTTTTTCCGCAGCATGGAAGCAGACTTGCTTCATTACCTCGTCTTACTTTCCGCTCTGTACGATTGAAGCCAATCGGCTTGCGAGTAGGCTTACTAGGCGAGCCTCCCTCGACCGCCCGCCATGCTTCCACTGTGGATGGGACGGACCGGAAGCATGTCCGCCGCGTGCGCCGTGGACCCGGCAGACCCGCCAGCCGCGAATTGCAGGGCACTTGCAGCGCTCCCCGGTCGATTTTGCCCGGGCACGGCAACGGGGCGCGTCACGCAACCGTTGGATCGGGTTCATGGGGTTAGCGTCGGTTTTCATCGTTACCCCCCGCCTCGTAACTGACATCGCCGACGATGGCCTGGCCGTCGTCTTTCACTTCCACCCGCTCGACCCGGACCACTTGCTGTGCCTTGGCGCGGTATTTCTTCAGCTGGTCCATTTGCGACAGGAACGTGCGGCTTAGACGGGTCATCGAGCGTTCGTAGGCTTCACGCAATTCCGGCGATGCCGCGTGATGCAGCCGGCGGGACATATTCGTCATGGCCACGTGAGTTGCCGTCATCTGGGTGACCAGCATCGCCTCGACCGCGTCACTCGGCTCCATCTCCACCGCCATCGCAGCCATGAGGTTCAT
>WVSN01000006.1 GCA_015689705.1 Rhodobacterales bacterium HKCCE3408 | reverse complement strand
GGCCGCGCCGCGCGGCAAGGCCCGGCGCTCGCTGGCCGAGCTCGGGCTGTCGCCGGGAACGGCCGACCGCGCGGCTCGGCGGCATCAGGCCGACACCGAAGGAGTGGCCGTGCCTTCCGAGTTACTTGCGCGTATCATCAACGCCTGAAGTCACCCGAACCTCCCAGGTTACCCGAATCCATGGCCGACAAACTGCTCCGCGGCGTCACGCTGAAGGGCCTCGAGGTCTTCGAGGCGCTCGCCCGCACCGGCTCCGTCGCGGCAACCGCCGACGCGCTCGACATGAGCGCCCCGGCCGTGTCGCAGCAGCTCAAGAACCTCGACGCCGCGCTCGGCGTCGACCTGATCGACCATTCCCGCCGCCCGATGCGCCTGACCCCCGCCGGCCGGCTCTTCCTGCGCCGGGTCGAAACCGCGCTCGGCGCGCTCCGGGCCGGCCAGCGCGACATGACCGCGCTCGACCTCTCGGGCCTCTCCGCCCTCCGCCTCGGCGTGATCGAGGATTTCGAGAACGAGGTCACCCCGATCCTGACCGAACGGCTGGCCGAGACGATGATGTCCTGCGCCTTCCGCCTCCATACCGGGGCCAGCCACGCGCTCGCCGCCCAGATCGCGAAGCGCGAGCTCGATATCGCCATCTGCGCCGCCGGCCCGCAGACGCCGCAGCACACCACGACCCATCCGCTGGTCGACGACCCCTACATCCTCGCCGTGCCGCGCGGCACCGACGTGTCCGGCGGGCTCGGCTCGTTCAGCCACCTCACCTTCCTGCGCCGCGACAGCGACCAGGTCATGGGCAAGACGATCGAGGCCTATCTCGCCCGCAGCGGCCTGTCGCTGCCGCAGCGGTTCGAGCTCGACTCGAACCAGTCGATCTCCGCGCTCGTCGCCGGCGGCGGCGGCTGGACGATCACCACCCCGCTCAGCCTCCTGCGCGCGGGCCGCTTCTCGGGCGGGATCGACGCGCATCCGCTGCCCGACGGCCCGCCGCCGCGGCAGATCGTGCTTTATGCCACAGATGACTGGCGCGACGAGGTGCCGAGCCAGGTCGCCATGATCGCCCGCGAATTGATCGAGGCGCATTTCACCAATCCCGGCATCGAGGCGATGCCGTGGCTCGCCGGCCGCTTCCGCGTCGCCACCTGACGAGTCTGTCAATTTTTTGACACCCCGCGGCCCGACCTGTTAGGTCCCTGCACACAAGCGGGGCGCGGCCGTGCCGCGGCAGCCGCCTGGCCTTCGGTTCGTGCGATGCTCCGCACGGCCCGGCCTGCCGAACAAGCGGCTTTTCAAGCCCCACCGCCGCCCTGCATAAGGGGGCATGGAGCTTTCTGCGGCGTGCGGGGACCCGTGCGGTCCCGTCGGCCCGATACCGCCGCGACGACGTGCCAACGGGCCGGGCAATGGAAGGGAGGACAACGTGCCGAAGGACAATCAGACACCCGATCTGCTCGCGGGCGCGCATGTGGACGCGAAGGCCTACGAGGAGATGTATGCCGCCTCGATCGCCGACCCCGAGGCCTTCTGGGCTGAGCAAGCGAAGCGCATCGACTGGATCAAGCCGTTCAGCAAGGTCAAGGATACCTCCTTCGGCCCGGGCGACGTGCATATCCGCTGGTTCGAGGACGGAACGCTCAACATCGCGGCCAACTGCATCGACCGGCACCTCGCCACGCGCGGTGACCAGACCGCGATCATCTTCGAGCCGGACGAACCCGGCGACGAGGCGCGCCACATCACCTACAACGAACTCGCCGACGAGGTCGGCAAGTTCTCCAACGTCCTGAAGGGGTTGGGCGTCGGCAAGGGCGACCGCGTCGTCCTCTACCTGCCGATGATCCCCGAAGCGGCCTATGCCATGCTCGCCTGCGCGCGCATCGGCGCGGTCCATTCGGTCGTCTTCGCCGGCTTCTCGCCCGACGCACTCGCCGCGCGCATCAACGGCTGCGAGGCCAAGCTCGTCATCACCTCCGACGGCGCCCCGCGCGGCGGCCGCGTGACCGAGCTCAAGGACAACGTGAACAAGGCGCTCCTGCACTGCCGCGACGACGTGCAGTGCCTCGTGGTCCGGCATACCGGCCAGCAGGTCGCCTGGGTGCAGGACCGCGATCACTGGTACCAGGATCTCGCCAGCGAGGCTTCGACCGACTGCCCGCCCGAGGAGATGAAGGCCGAGGATCCGCTCTTCATCCTCTACACCTCCGGCTCGACCGGTCAGCCCAAGGGCGTGGTTCACACCACCGGCGGCTACATCGTCTATGCCTCGCTCACCCACCAGATCACCTTCGACTACCATGACGGCGACGTGTTCTGGTGCACGGCCGATGTCGGCTGGGTGACCGGGCACAGCTACATCGTTTACGGCCCGCTCTCGAACGGGGCGATCACGCTGATGTTCGAAGGCGTGCCGACCTATCCCGATGCCGGCCGCTTCTGGGCGGTCTGCGAAAAGCACAAGGTCAACCAGTTCTACACCGCCCCGACAGCGATCCGGGCGCTGATGGGCAAGGGGACGGAGTTCGTCGAGAAATACGATCTCAGCTCGCTCAAGCTGCTCGGCACGGTCGGTGAGCCGATCAACCCCGAGGCCTGGAACTGGTACAACAAGAACGTCGGCAAGGGGAAATGCCCCATCGTCGACACCTGGTGGCAGACCGAAACCGGCGGTCACATGATGACGCCGCTGCCTGGCGCGCACGAACTGAAGCCCGGCGCGGCGCAGAAGCCGTTCTTCGGGGTCAAGCCGCTCGTGCTCGATCCGACCAGCGGCGAGGTGATCGAGGGCAACGGCGTCGAGGGCGTGCTCGTCCTCGCCGACAGCTGGCCCGGCCAGATGCGCACCGTCTGGGGCGATCACGACCGCTTCGTGAAGACCTACTTCTCGGACTACAAGGGCTACTACTTCTCGGGCGATGGCTGCCGCCGGGACGAGGACGGCGATTACTGGATCACCGGCCGCGTCGACGACGTCATCAACGTCTCGGGTCACCGCATGGGCACCGCCGAGGTCGAGTCCGCGCTCGTCGCGCACGAGGCCGTGTCCGAGGCCGCGGTCGTGGGCTATCCTCACCCGGTGAAGGGGCAGGGGATCTACTGCTACGTCACCCTGATGTCCGACGAAACGCCGTCCGACGAGCTGAAGAAGACGCTGTCGGACTGGGTCCGGAACGAGATCGGCCCGATCGCCAAGCCGGACGTGATCCAGTGGGCGCCCGGCCTGCCCAAGACCCGTTCGGGCAAGATCATGCGCCGGATCCTGCGCAAGATCGCCGAAAACGATTTCGGCTCGCTCGGCGACACCTCGACCCTGGCCGATCCCTCGGTCGTGGACGACCTGATCGCCAACCGGTCGAACAGCTGACACCGGTCCGGTCTGGCCCCTCGGGGCCGGGCCGCACCTGACGCCCCTCCGTTCGATTGACCTTTTCGCTGCACTGCGGCATGATCTTCTAGAAAGGTCCGGGGGTGGCATGGCGCGGGTTCCGAAATACCAGGCGGCCGAGGTCGAGCTCAGGCGCCGCATCTCGTCGGGCGACTGGCCTCCGGGCACGCGGCTCGGCAACGAATTCCAGCTCGCCGATGAATTCGACGTCAGCCAGGGCACGATGCGCCGGGCGCTGATGACGCTCGAAGCCGAGGGGCTCCTTAACCGCAAGCCCGGCCGCGGAACCATCGTCGCCGACCCGCGCGAGGCGCCGAAGGCGTCAGCCGCTGCGCCCGTGACCCTTGCCCTGCGCGATGCCTCCGGACGTGCGCCGGCCTTCGCCGTCCACCGCGCGAAATCCGCCGCCCGAGGGCCCGACGCGACCGAAATGGCGCTGTTCGGGTCGGGCGGTCTGCTGACGATGGAGCGGATCCTGAAGATCGGCGATGCCCGCGCGGCGGTCGAGACGATCCGCGCGCCCGAGGCCTGCATCCCGGAGCTCGACGAGGACGGACCGGTCGACTTCGCCGCCTTTCTCGCCGATCACGGCCTGACGCCGGCCTCGGTCGAGGTTTCGGCGGCGGCCCGGATGACGACGATGGGCGAATCCGTGACGCTGTCCTGCGACCGGAACACCGCGCTTCTGGTGGTGACGTCGACCGCAATCGACGGCGACGGAACGGCCCTCGCGCGGCAGGATCTGCTCATCGCCGCGCCCGGATTACGGCTCGGCTGACAGGCATACCGAAACCCATACCGTTAGGCATACCGAAAAGCATACACGCCGTTTTGGCGATTTCGGGGGTCAGATCCCGTCGACGCAGACGTACTTCGTGTCGAGGTAATCCTCGAGCCCCTGGCTCCCGCCTTCCTTGCCCAGACCGGATTCCTTGACCCCGCCGAACGGCGCTTCGACCGTTGTAATCAAGCCCGAATTGATGCCGATCATGCCGTATTGCAGGCCCTGGTTCAGCCGGAACGCCCGGCCCAGGTCACGCGTATAGGCATAGGCGGCAAGCCCGAAGACGGTGTCGTTCGCCATCGCGATCGCCTCCTCCTCGGTCTCGAACCGGAACACCGGCGCCAACGGCCCGAATATCTCCTCCTGCGCGAAGTCCATCGCCGGCGTCGCGCCGGTCAGGACGGTCGGTTCGAAGAAGCTGTGGCCGAGCGCGTGGCGCTTGCCGCCCGTGGCGATTTTTGCCCCCTTTTCAACGGCATCGCCCAGAAGCGCCTCGACCTTCTCGACCGCGCCCATGTCGATCAGCGGGCCCTGCGCGACCCCGTCCTCGCGCCCGTCGCCGACCTTCAGCGCGCGGGTCCTCTCGACCAGCTTGGCGACGAAGGCATCGTGGATTCCGGCCTGCACGTAGAGGCGGTTGGCGCAGACGCAGGTCTGACCCGAGTTGCGGTATTTCGACACCATCGCGCCCTCGACCGCCGCGTCGAGATCGGCGTCGTCGAAGACGATGAACGGCGCGTTGCCGCCTAGTTCCATCGAGACTTTCTTCACCGTGTCGGCCGAGCCCCGGATGAGTTCCTTCCCGACCTCGGTCGAGCCGGTGAAGGTGATCTTCCGCACCTCCGGCGCGGCCATCATCGCGCCCGCAATCGCCCGCGCCGAGCCCGTCACGATGTTAACAACCCCCTTCGGATACCCCACCTCTTCCGCCAGCGCCGCCCAGGCCAGCCCGGAAAAGGGCGTGGCCGTCGCGGGCTTGGCGACGACGGTGCAGCCGGCCGCGAGCGCCGGCGCGATCTTGCGGGCCAGCATGGAGGACGGGAAGTTCCACGGCGTGATCATGCCGACCACGCCAACCGGATGTTTCGTAACGAGAATCCGCCGCCCGTTCACGCCCGCGGGCACGATCTCGCCCTTCGCGCGGCGCACCTCCTCGGCGAACCAGCGCACGTATTGCGCGCCGATCGCGATCTCGCCTTTCGCCTCGGCAAGCGGCTTGCCCATCTCGACCGTCAGCAGCTCAGCCAGCGCGGCCTGATTGTCCATGAGCGCGTCGTGCAGCTTCCACAGCAGACTCACGCGGCTCATCAGATCCATTGCCGCGAAATCCGGGAACGCCCGCGCTGCAGCGTCGATCGCGCGCGCGGTCTCTGCCTCGCCGGCATTGGGCACCGTGCCGATCACGTCGCCGGTCGCCGGGTTCGTCACGTCGATCGTCTTGCCGCTGTCGGCCCCGACCCACGCCCCGTCGATGAAATTCGCCTCGCGCAGCCAGGCGCCGTATCCCTGCGTCATGTCCTTCATCTCGTCACCTCCGCCACGGCCCGCGCCACGATCGGCACGGTCCGGTCATTCAGTCCTGCCACGTTCATGCGGCTGTCCCCGATCACGTAGATCCCGTGCGTCTCGCGCAAAGCCTTCACCTCGTCGGGCGTGATCCCGAGCATCGAGAACATGCCGCGATGGCGGGCGAGGAAATCGAACCGGTCCGAGTTGGTCTCCTGCCGCAGCGCGTCGGCCAGCTTCTTGCGCAGATCGAGCATCCCCGTCCGCACGGCCTCGAGCTCCGCCTGCCAGTCCGCGCGCAGATCGGCATCCATCAGAACCGTGCTGACGAGCCGCGCGCCATGGTCGGGCGCGAAGGAATAGGTCATGCGGTTCAGGGCGTTGAGGTTGCCTTGGGTGGTGCCGCGGATGGACGTGTCATGCCCGATCGCCATCAGGATCCCGGCGCGCTCCTTGTAGACACCGAAGTTCTTCGAGCAGCTCGCCGCGACGATGGTCTCGGGGCAGCCGGCCGCGACCGCGCGGGTCGCCGCGGCATCCGCGTCCAGCCCGTCGCCGAAGCCCTGGTAGGCTATGTCGATCATGGGCACGAGGCCCTTGTCGTTCAGGATCGCGATGACGGCGGTCCAGTCATCGGCGGTCAGGTTCGCGCCGGTCGGGTTGTGGCAGCAGCCGTGCAGAAGAACCACGTCGCCCGCTTTGGCCGCGGCAAGGTCCGCCTGCATCCCGGCGGCGTCGACCTCGCCCGTGGCAGCGTCGAAATAGCGGTAGGGCCGGTGCGGGATGCCCAGGTATTTCAGGATCGAGACGTGGTTCGGCCAGGTCGGTTCGGAGTACCAGACGGTCACGTCGGGATTGGCGTTGCGCGCAAGCTCGAAGCCGAGCCGCACCGCGCCCGTCCCACCGGGCGTCGCGGCCGAAGCGACGGTGTCACGCGGGACCGCGTCGCCGAGCACGAGGCCCACCATTGCGTCGTTGTATTCCGGCGTCCCGGCCAACCCGGTATAGGCCTTCGTCGTCTCGGTTTCCCAGATCGTCCGCTCGGCCGCCTTCACGGCGCGCATGATCGGTGTCACGCCTTCGGCATTTCGGTAGACGCCGACGCCGAGGTCGACCTTGTCGCTCCGCGAATCCTCGCGGAACATCTGCATGAGCTGCAGGATCTTGTCGGCCGGCTGCTCGGGCAGAGCCTGGAACATGGGAACCCCCTTCTGGTCAGACCCCGAAGGCCTTGAAGGTCATCGTGGTCAGCGTGCGCTCGATCCCCGGGATGTCGAGCACGTGGTCGTTGATGTACTTGCCGATATCCTCGGCCTCGGGGATGTGCATCTTCATCAGCAGGTCGTAGTCGCCGCTGGTCGAGTAGAGTTCGGCATGGATCTCGCGCAGCACGATCTGCTCGGCCACCTTGTAGGTGGTGCCGGGCTTGCAGCGGATCTGGACAAATACGCGTTGCATGGCGGACCCCCGGGGCAGCGACGAAACGCGGCCAGTTTCGACCATTTCGGGGACGAGCGCCATAGCCGCCGTCAATGCGAAGCGGGGTGCGACAACACGGATTACCGGGAACCGCCGCACTTAACGAATTGTTAACCGACACATTCGACCCTTGTCGCGAGGATGCAGGCCACAGCCCCGATAGACGGAATGACCGACGACACGCCAGCCGAGGACGCGCTTCACGGGGGAGACATCGACGACGGACGTTCATCGCCGGTACGGCGCTCGCTCGGCACGGTCGATCAGTCCTTCTACATCATCGGGGTCGGCGCCTCGGCCGGCGGGCTCGAGGCGATCAAGCAGATGATCGCGCAGGCCCCGGACGATTTCGCCCATACGCTCGTGATCATTCAGCACATGTCCCCGGACTACAAATCGCTGATGTCCGAAATCCTGTCGCGCGAGACCCGTCTGCCCGTTCTCGAGGTGACGGACGACCTGCCGCTCGAACGCGGCACGATCTACCTCATTCCGCCGAAGTCGAACGTCGTCATCCAGGGCACCGGTGACGACACGCAGCCCGAGACCGAGTCCGCCGACAGCAGATCCACCGTCGGTCTGCGCTTTTCGCTGGTGGCGCCGACGCCGCGGCCGCAGCTGAACCTGCCGATCGATATCTTCCTGCATTCGCTGGCCGAAGCCGTGGGCGACCGGTCCATCGGGATCATCCTGTCGGGCACCGGCACCGACGGAAGCCGGGGGCTGCGCGCCATCAAGGACCGCGACGGGTTCGTGATGGTTCAGGATCCCAAGACGGCGAGTTTCGACGGGATGCCGCAGGCGGCCATCGCGACGCGGATCATCGACGTCGTCACGACGCCCGACGCGATGATCTCGGAGCTTCAGCGCTACATCGCCCTCCGTGAAGACGGAGTCATCAACATCGACCGGCTTTTCGGCGACGCGCAGAAGGAATTCGCCGAGTTCGTGGCGCTGGTCTCCAACCGGGCCGACATCGACTTTTCGCAATACAAGAAGCCAACCCTGCAGAGGCGGATCGCCCGGCGCATGGCGATCAATCACTTCACCACGGTGAAGGATTACGTCGCCTATGCGCGCGAGCAGCCGAACGAACTGACGGTGCTGCACCGCGAGTTTCTGGTCGGCGTCACGAACTTCTTCCGCGATCTGCCGTCGTGGATCTACATGCGCGACAAGGTCATCCCGCGCCTGTTCGAATCCGGCGACGAGGACGACATCATCAAGGTGTGGTGTGTTGGGTGCTCGACCGGCGAGGAGGCCTACACCATCGCGATGATGATGGCGCACCACCGGCGCGACAACAATCTCAAGCGCGATTTCCGGGTTTTCGCGACGGATGTGAATGCCGAAGCGATCCGGTCGGCCAAGGAGGGTGTCTACCCGGAATCGGTGATCGAGGAGATCCCCGAGGAATACCGGGGCATCGACTTTCTCACCTTCCAGTCGGGCACCTTCGGGATCGCGAAGGCGATCCGCAGCCGCGTGATCTTCACCGAACACAACGTCCTGGAAGACCCGCCCTACATCAACACCGATCTGATCATCTGCCGGAACCTGCTGATCTACCTCTCGGTCGACATGCAGAAGAAGGTGCTGGCGCTATTCTCCTTCTCGATGCGCAAGGACGGGATACTGTGTCTCGGCGCGGCGGAGCACGTCGCGCGGCAGAGCTCGAGCTTCGATACGGAATACTCGTCGGCCCGGATCTACCGGAACGCGCGAAAGATGCAGCGCGGACTGATCCAGTCGAGCGCGGACAGGGCCCACGCCCTGTCGGTCTCGATGCCGAGGATGCGGCGGCTCGCGACGCGCGAGACACAGCGCACCGGGACAACGGCAAACGCGATCATGCAGGTCGTGCTGGACCACGTCGATGCCTGCGTCTTCCTGATCGACGAGGGCGGGCAGGTGCTGGAGACCTTCGGCAACTACCGCAATTTCGTCGACCTTCCGACGCAGGCCTTCTCCTCGAACATCTTCGATCTCGTCCACGACAGGCTGAAAAGCGCGATCTCGCTTCAGGTGCGGAAGGTCGAAACCGATGGCGTGACGTCCGTCAGCGGGGTGAAATGCCCGCGCGGCGACGGGGTCGAGCTGGTCGATGTCCATTGCGCGAAAATCAGTTGGGACGCGCAGCCCGCCGCGCTGGCAGTCCTGTTGCGCAAGTCGGACGAGATGGCGGCGCGCCCGGCGAACCGGCCGGCGCAGCGCGCGGACAACGGGGACGACAGCGGCGCGGACGCGAGGATCCTCAAGCTCGAGAGTGAGATCGAGAGCCTGCAGGAGATGCTGAGCGTGACCGCCGAAGATCTCGGCGTCTCGAATGAAGAGCTTCAGACGACGAACGAGGACCTCACGGTTTCGAACGAGGAGTTGCAGGCGAACAACGAGGAAATGCAGTCGATCAACGAGGAACTGCATACCGTCAATGCCGAGAACGCCGACAAGATCCTCCAGCTGGAAGTGGCGAACGCCGATATCGAGAACCTGCTCGACACGGCCGATGTCGCGATCCTGTTCCTCGACGACGACCTGACGATCCGCCGCTACAACGAGAGCTTCGTGCGTTACGTCGATCTCAAGCGCACCGATCTCGGGCGGTCGCTGTCGAACTTCTCGTCCAGTCTGGAAACCGATGCCTTCGCTCTGCTTCTGGACGACATCACCCGCGCGCGCGATGACGGCCAGGAGATGCGGCGCGACGTGCGCGGGCGCGACGGGACGTGGGCGGCGACGCGGGTCAAGCCGTTCCGGGATACGTCGGGCGAGATCGACGGCGTGGTGGTCTCGATCATCGACACCACGCGGCTTCAGCAATTGCAGGACGAGGTGCGGGTGCAGCGCGACCGGCTGGCGGGGCTGCTCGAAAGCGAGGCGGCGGGCTACTGGGACTGGGACATGCCCGAGGAGACGATCTATCTCAGCCCGCGCTTCAAGGAGATGTTCGGCTATGCCGAGGACGAGCTGGAGAACACGCCCGACGGTTGGATGCGGGTCATGCATCCCGACGACCTGCCAAAGGTGCTCGAGGCGCTCGATGCGCACGTCAAATCAAGGGGGGCGGAGCCGTTCGACAACGAGGTCCGGTTCGTCCATCGCGACGGGTCGGTTCTGTGGGTCCAGAGCCGGGGCCGCGTCGTGGACTGGGCGCCGGACGGGACGCCGCTCCGCATGCTCGGCGTGAACATCGACATCACGACGCTCAAGCAGCGCGAACAGAAGGTCTATCGCGAGTCCGAGGAGATCCGGCGCTTCGCCTTCATCGCCGCGCACGACCTGCTCCAGCCGATGAACACGATCGAACGCTCGCTGGACACGCTGACCGGCGATCTGCTGCCGGACATGGACGGGGACCAGGCGGCGGTGGTGGAATATCTCGACAGTGCAACCAGCCGCATGCGTTCGCGCATTCAGGGCGTGCTCGACTACGCCCGTTTCTTCGAGGAGGAGGTGGATTTCGAGACCGTCGACCTGACGGCTGTCGCCCGCGGAGTGATCGACGACCTCGCGATGCGGATCGAAAGCGTCGGCGCGGAGGTGACGCTGTCCGATCTTCCGATGGCAGCGGGCAAGCCGGATTTACTGTCGCGGGTGTTCCAGAACCTGATCGACAACGCCATGAAGTACCGTCACCCCGACCGCCCGTGCCGCATCTCGGTCGAGCCGGCCGGTGCAGCGTCGGGGATGGTGGGGTTCCAGGTGATCGACAACGGCATCGGCATCGCGCCCGAACATCGGGAAGCGATCTTCAAGCTGTTCTCCCGGCTTCATACCGAAAAGGATTACGAGGGGATCGGCGTCGGCCTGGCGCTCTGTGACCGGCTGATCCAGCTTCATGACGGGACCATAACCGTGCAGGACGGACGCGAGAGCGGGACCTCTTTCGTGTGCCGGCTGAAGGCCGCGCCGGATGCGTGACGGCTTCACGATAATGGTGATCGAGGATTGCGAGGCGGACCGCTTCTTCCTCCGCCGTGCTATCCGGGCGACCATGCCGGGCTGCGAAATCGTCGAGTTCGACTATGCCGACGATGCATTGAGTTGGCTGCGAACCGCCAACCGGCCCGAGCCGGAGGTGATCTTCGTCGATATCAACATGCCGCGGATGTCGGGTTTCGATTTCGTCGATGCGTTCGAGGCGCTTTATCCGGAGCTGAAATCCGGTGCGAATGTCTGGGTCATGTCCCATTCCATCGACCCGCGCGACCGGGTCCGGGCCGAGCTGCACCCGGCGGTCAAGGGGTTCCTGACGAAGACCTACGCGGCCGACGACATCAGTGCGATCCTGGGCGAGGCCGCGGCACGCGGCGTTCCGGGTTGAGATGTCGCGCTGTCAAAGAAGACTTGGCAGCAGGAGGATCGCCGAAGGAAAGGCGATCGCGAAGACCACGACGACCAGATCGGCCAGAAGGAACGGGATCACTCCGGCGAAGATCTGCGCGGTCGACACGTAGCTCTGGGCGACGTTCTTGATGACGAAGACGTTGAGGCCCACGGGCGGCGTAATCATCCCGATCTCGAGCAGTTTGACGACCAGCACGCCGAACCAGACCAGGCTGAGCCCCTGGTCCTGAAGCACCGGCAGGAAGACCGGCAGGGTGACGAGCAGCGCGCCGAAGGGTTCCATGAAAGTGCCGAGCGCGAGATAGACCAGCACGATCACCAGCATCAGCTGCACGTAGGTCAGATCGGCCCCCGCGACCCAGGAATTGATGAAGCCCGACAGGCCGGACAGCCCGAGAAAGCGGGTGAACATCGACGCGCCGACGGCGATGATGAAGAGCGACGCGGTGGTCGTGACGGTCTCGAGGAGCGACCGGCTGATCACCTCGCGGCTCAGGCGGCTGGTGATGGCGGAAATGATGATCGTGCCGAACGCACCGACCGCACCTGCCTCGGTCGCCGAGAAGATCTCGGCGAACAGGCCACCGAAGACCAGCAGGATGAGCACGAGAATCGGCAGGACGCTCAGGATGGCCGTGCGCCCCTGGCCGGGCTCTGGCGGGGCGCTTCGGGACGGGATCACGTCCGGCCGGACGACGCTTATGATCAGCACGACGATGCAGTAGGAGATCGCGGTGACGATCCCGATGGTGATGCCGCCGACGAAGACTTCGGTGATCGAGGTTTCGGCGAAGACGCCGTAGATGATCATCAGGATCGAGGGCGGGATGAGCGCGCCGATCGTGCCTCCGGCTGCAATCGATCCGGCGGCGATGGAAGGGCGATATCCGGCCGACACCATTTCCGGGATGGCGATCCGTCCCATCGCGGCGGCGCAGGCCAGCGACGAGCCCGAAACGGCCGCGAAGCCGGAACAGGCGAAGATCGACGAGATGGCGAGACCGCCAGGCAGGCGGCGGAGCAGCAGCTTGGCCGCCTCGAACAGACCGCCGGTCAGTCCGGCATGGAAAGCGACGAAGCCCATCAGAAGGAACATCGGCACCGCCGACAGGGTCCACGAGGCGACGAAATCGTAGGGCGTGCTGTAGAGGATGCCGACAGCCGGGCGGATGCCGACAAGGCTCACCACGCCGCCGAAGCTGACCGCGATCAGCGCCATCGCCACCGGCAACCGCAGGAGCAGCAGGAGGAGCAGGACGCCGACGCCGATAAAGCCGGTCTCGACACTCATGCCGGTTTTCCGATCTGCCGCGCCCGGTCGGCTGCCTTGACCGCGCAGGCCAGCGCGGCCAGCGCGAAGCCGACGGTCGGGAAGATGTAACTCGGGTATGTGTGGAACGGCGTCTCGCCCAGTTCGATCATCGTTCCGCGCTGCCAGTTCGACACCATCGACCCCCAAGTCGCCCAGGTCAGCGCTGCGTAGATCACGGCCGCGACCGTCGCGACCAGCGCGTCCGATGCCTGCCGCAGCCACTCCGGCATGATTGTGTCGACAAGCTCGACCGAAACCATCTCGTTCCGAAGCTCGATCCAGGCCAGCGGAAGGAAGGCGAGCGGCACCATGTAGTAGCGGGCGACCATCGCGTTGGTGACGCTGAAGGAGAAGCGGAAGAGGTTCCGCAGGACCACATCGAGGCAGATGTGCAGCATCATCACGACCACGGCCGCCGCGCCGATCAGCGCGAGGATACGGGCGATGGCCGAGGCGGCCCTGACGATGGCGTTCATCTGCTCGATCTTTCCGTGTCGGCCGGCCGCAGCCCGTGGGGCGCGGCCGGCCCGCGGGCCTCAGAGGCCGTAGGTGCTCAGGTCGACATTGCTCCAGATCCGTTCCCACGCGAGGTCGGCGAGGGCGTCGGGATCGTTGCCGATATCGGCGATCAGCGCGGACCATTCGTCGACCAGTGCGGCGAAGTCGGCCGCAAGATCACCGGCCTCGGCAATCTGCGCGTCGCGGTCGGCGGCGGCGAAATCCTCGGAGGCGGCGATGAGTTCGTCCGAAGCCTCGGTCACGACCACGTCGCTGTCGTTCACCGCGCCCCGGGCCGCTTCGGGCAGCTGGAAGGCCCACCGGTCGGTCAGGTCGAAATTCGCGCGGTTGGCGGCGCGCAGGAACATTCCGCGCTCCTCGACGCTCATCCGCTCCCAGGTCGGGATCGCGATCGTCATGTTCGAGGTGGCGTGGTAGGTGCCGATCGGCACGGTGTTGAAGTTCGTCGCCACGTCGATCAGCCGGAACGACAGCATGTCGACGATCGAGGCCATCGTGCCGTCGATCGTGCCCTGGCTCATCGCTTCGAACGTGTCACCGACGCCCATCGGCACGCCGGTCGCGCCGAAGTTTTCGGCCCACCGCGAATACGGCGCGCCGCCCGAGCGGAGCCGGAGCCCCTGCAGGTCCTCGACGCTCTCGACCGGGACCGTCGTGATCAGGCCGTAGACGTCCGACGAACCGGCACCGGTGAAGACGCCGCCGAAGTCTTTGAACTCGGCGAGGCACTCGGCGCAGTTCACCGTCCATTCGGTCATGGCCAGCGCCATGGCATGCGGGTTGCGGCCCAGAAGCGCGAGGTCGCCGGCGATGCCCGTGATCGGGAAATCGGCCGCGAAGTAGAGCGGCAGCACGTTGCCGACATCCGCCAGTCCGGTCTGAAGCGCGTCGGCCATCTGCGGCAGGGCGACGACTTCGGGGCCGATGATCGTGGCCGTCATCGCGCCGCCGGATTCCTCGGCGAGGTACTCGGCGAAATGTTCGTACATGTAGTAGGCCGGGTGGGCCGGCGGCGCCGCGGGGGCGATCCGCAGGTCCTGGGCCGCAGCGGCCCCGGCGATCAGGACGCCGGCACCGGCCAGCGACATCATGGTGGTGCGAAGTGTCATCTCTTGTGTCCTCCCAGGTTCAGTCGGTCGTGTCGGGCGGAAGGCCCGTGTATCGGCGCAGAAGGCGGGTCAGCTCGCTGTATTCCGCTTCGGTCAGGCCGTGGTTGAGGTAGTTGTCCTGTCCGAGGAACGCGTCCCGGTGCAGGGTCGTGAACCGCTCGCCGACGCGTGTCAGGAAAAGCTGGACCGAGCGGCGGTCGTCGTCGGGTATCACGCGGCGGATCCAGCCGTTCTCCTCCAGCCGCCGCACCATCTTGGTCATGTGGGCGGGCTTGATCCGGAGCGTGTCGGCCAGAACGCCCTGCCGGATGCCCGGATTGTGCCGGAGGATCCACATCGCCGAGAACTCGCCGGGCTTGAGCCCGATATCCCCGAACGACGCGAAAAACCGGTCGAACGCCTGCACCTGCGCGATGCGCAGCAGAAAGCCGAGCGATTGCTCGAGCGAGCCCAGTTCGACGCCCGATTGCGTTTCCGCCGGCTGCGCCGTCATCTGCGGGACGCCTGTCTGAGGCTGGTATTCCGCATGTCCTCTCCTCCCCGGACGCAGCGACGCTAGCCGAGCGAAAGTTTCCAAGCAAACAATTTTTGTGTGAAGAATATCTGGTGGCGGCCTGGCTCTGGCGGCCGATTGCACCGCCCGTCCGGTTGCCGCATCCTGCCCCCGAGGGGAGACATCCGTCGTGATCCATCGGTACCAGCCATCCGTCCGGTCCAACCGGAACCGTCGGCAAAGGGGGGCGGTCCGGCATGGCTGACCGGGCCGACCTGCGGGCGCGGGCTTTCGATGCCTTTCGCGCCGGCGTTGCGGCTGCCGATCCGGCGTCTGCCGTGGCGCGGGGGCTCTCCGCGCACCCGCTTCCGGACACAAGGGGCCGGCGCTACATCGTTGCGGTCGGAAAGGCGGCGCGCGCGATGGCGCAGGCAGCACTCGACGCCATCGGCCCGGTAGACGCCTGCATCGTCGTCACGAACTACGAGAACGCCGCGCCGCTTGACGGGGCCGAGGTTATGGCTGCCGGGCATCCGGTCCCGGACGAAAGCGGGCTCGCCGCCGGGCAGGCGGTGCTACGCCTTCTCGACCGGGCGGACGCGGATGATCTGGTCGTCGCCCTCGTAAGCGGCGGGGCCTCGGCGCTTCTGCCGGCACCGGCGCCCGGGCTGACGCTTGCCGACAAAGCGGCGGTCAATTCGGCGCTGCTCGCCTCGGGGCTCGACATCACCGACATGAACCTCGTCCGGCAGAACCTGTCCGAACTGAAGGGGGGCGGGTTCCTGCGCCATGCCGCGCCGGCGCGGGTCGCGTCGTACATCCTGTCCGACGTTCTCGGCGACGACCTCCGGGTGATCGGCTCGGGCCCGACGGTCGGGCCGATTGGACCGCCGGCAGCGGCGCGGGCGCTGCTGGAGGCGAAGGGGCTTTGGGCCGGACTGTCGCCGCAGGTGCAAGCGGTCCTCGGACGCGAAGCGCCGCCTGCGCCTCCGGAGGCCGAGGCGTGGCTCGTCGGATCGAACGGACAGTCGCTGGCCGCGATGGCCGGTGCGGTGGGCGCAGACATCTCCGATGGCGATCTGGTTGGCGACGTGCAGGCGGCGGCGGAGCGCATCGTGGCCGAGGCGCGCGATCTTGCCCCCGGTTCCGCGCTCGCCTTCGGCGGCGAGACCACGGTGCGTCTGACCGGCACGGGCCGTGGCGGCCGCAACCAGGAACTCGCCCTGCGGGTCGCACGCTCGGCCAGAACAGCCGGGCTGGCGGGGCCGTGGGTGTTCCTCTCGGGCGGAACGGACGGGCGCGACGGCCCGACGGACGCCGCCGGCGGGATCGTCGATGATGGCACGCTCGACCGGATTGCCGCGGCCGGTCTCGATCTCGAGGCTATCCTCGCGGACAACGACGCCTACCGCGCCCTCGAGGCGAGCGGGGACCTCCTGATGACCGGGCCGACCGGGACCAATGTCGCCGATCTGCAGATCTTCCTGCGCGGCGACGGCTGATCGGGAGGAAGCGCATGGACCTGACCGGAAAGATCATCGTCGTGACCGGTGCCGCGCGCGGTATCGGCGCGGCGCTCGCGGCGGAGGCGGCTTCGCGCGGGGCCGCCGGGTTGCTGCTGACCGATCTCGACCCGGTCGATGCCGATCTGCCGGTCGCGACGGCCACGATCGAAGCTGACCTGTCCGACCCGAGCGCACCGGCGACCATCGTCCGGGCTGCGCGTGACTGGTTCGGCCGGATCGACGGGCTGGTCAACGCCGCCGGCATAACCACCCGGAACAG
This sequence comes from Rhodobacterales bacterium HKCCE3408, assembly GCA_015689705.1. Classification (GTDB taxonomy): domain Bacteria; phylum Pseudomonadota; class Alphaproteobacteria; order Rhodobacterales; family Rhodobacteraceae; genus HKCCE3408. The sequence continues at coordinate 195,915 of WVSN01000006.1, read as the reverse complement.
CGTGGCCGAGGCCGACGCCGCGATCTTCGACCGGGTCATGGCGGTCAATGCCCGCGCGCCGTTTCTGCTCATGTCGGCCGTGATCGCCGACATGACTGGCCGGGGCGCGCCCGGGGCGATCGTGAACATCCAGTCGATGAACGCCCATTGCGGTGCGCCGGATCTGGCAGCCTACGCAGCCTCGAAGGGTGCGCTTCAGACGCTGACGAAAAACGCCGCGAACGCGCATGTGACGGACCGTATCCGCGTGAACGGGATCAACCTCGGATGGGTCGCGACCGAGACGGAGCGCAGGTTGCACGAGGAAACGCTCGGCCGCGGCGAGGGCTGGCTCGACGAACAGGCCGCGATCCAGCCGCTTGGCCGGTTCGTCACGGCGGAGGAGGCCGCGCGGCTCGCCTCCTTCCTCCTGTCGGATGCTTCCGTCCCGATGACGGGTGTATCCGTGGATCTCGAACAATGGGTCGCCGGCGCGCCGCCTTAGCGCAGTCAGTCCCGGGGCGGCGCGGTCGAGGCGCGGACGACGAGGTCGACCGGGATCATCTCGGTCACCGGATCGGACGGCGCGTCTTCCGGCGGGGACAGCCGTCCGAGCAGGCAGGACGCGGCGGTGAGACCGATCCGCATCCGGTCCTGCCGGATTGTCGTCAGCGCCGGCACATAGTAGGCCGACATCTCGATATCGTCGAAGCCGACCACGGAAATGTCCTCGGGCACGCGCAGGCCGCCCGCCTGCAGCCCGGCGATCAGTCCGAAGGCGACCATGTCGGCGGCGCAGAAGATCGCGGTCGGACGGTGGTCCATCTCGAGGATGCGCTTCGCCGCGTCGTGCCCGGACTCGACCGAGAAATCGCCGCGGATGATCCATTCCGGCCGGGCGGGCAGACCAAGCCGTTCCCGTTCGGCCTGCATTCCGGCACGGCGCGCGGTGGTCAGCACGTTCCCCGCCGGTCCGGTGACATGGGCGATGGCGCGATGACCGAGGTCGTGCAGATGGCGGATGGCCAGCCGCGCGCCTTCGGTGTTGTCGCTGCGGATTGAGGGGAAGCCCGGGTCGTCGACCCATTCGCAGGCGAAGACGATGCGCGTGTCGACCCCTTGCTCGGCGCAGCGTGCCAGCAGCGCGGGGCTGAGCCCGCCGTCGAGAGAGATCGCGCCGTCGATCCGCCCGTCGAGGAACGCTTCGGCCAGCTCGCCCTCCCGCATGGGGCGCTTCTCCGTGTCGCGGATTAGGACGGTGTAGTCGCTGTCGGCGAATCCGTCGCTGATGCCCGAGAGGATCGTGGAATAGAACGGCTTGCCGAAATTCGGGACGAGGACGAGGACCGATCCCGCCCTCTGCATCCGGAGGTTTCGCGCCGCCTGATTGACGCGGTAGCCGGTCGAACGGATCGCCTCGAGCACGGCGGCGCGGGTCGTTTCAGACACGAGGCCGGGGTTGCTGAGCGCCCGGCTGACCGTCGCGGTCGAGACCCGCGCGGCGCGGGCGACGTCCTGGATGGTGGCGGATTTCGTGACCAACGCCTCGAACTTTCCGGGTTGACTCGACTCTCTGGCTGCCCTGAGTATGTAATCGTTTTCATAGACGGCAAAGTCCAAAAATCTGCCGCTGAAAACGATTACACCCGCCATTCATGGCGGAGGGGAGGTTTGTGTGCCAAGGGCACGGGCGACAGCTCATACGGATATGCGCCCATGAGCGGAGCGGTCGGATTCGACTTCACCGGCCAGAGCGTTCTGGTCGTTGGCGCAAGCCGCGGCGGCATCGGCTCGGCCATTGCGCGGGCCTTCGACGAGGCCGGCGCCGAGGTGGCAATCACCGGAGTCGAGGACGCGGCCATCGGCGACGATGCACGTTTCGCCTACACCAAGCTTGACGTGACCGACACGGATGCCGTCCGGGCGTTCGCCGCCGATCGCCGTAGTCTCGATGTCCTCGTCACCTGCGCCGCGATCACGAAGCGCGGCGAGGAGATGGCGCCCGATTTCTTCTCGCATGTCCTCGATGTGAACCTGACCGGGACCTTCCGCTGCGCCGAGGCGCTTCTGCCCGCGCTGAAGGCCGCGAAAGGCCGGGTCATCACCATCGCGTCGATGTATGCCCGGTTCGGCTCGCCCCGGAACCCGGCCTATGGCGCATCGAAGGCGGGGGTGGAGCAACTGACGAAGTCGCTCGCGATCGCCTGGGCGGGCGATGGCATCCGGGTAAACGCCGTCGCGCCCGGCTTCGTGGTGACGGAGCAATCGGCCCGGGCACGGCAGGATCCGGCTTTCGTCGCCGGGATTGAGTCGCGCACGCCGCTCGGCCGGTGGGGTCAGCCCGAGGATATCGCGGGCGCCGTTCTGTTCCTGGCCTCGCCCGCATCGGCCTTCGTCACCGGCGTGTGCCTTGCGGTCGATGGAGGATACTCGGTTGTCTGAAGGGGACGCTGCATGACGGATTTCGCAAGGATCGGCGCGGCGGTGATCGGCACGGGCTTCATCGGCACGGTGCATGTCCAGATGCTGCGACGTCTCGGCGTTTCGGTGCGCGGCGTTCTGGGCTCGTCGCCCGAGCGCGGGGCGGAGCGGGCGGCCGAGATCGGGGTGCCGAAAGCCTACGCATCGCTCGACGATCTCCTGGCCGATGAGAGTGTCGATGTCGTCCATGTGACGACACCGAACCAGCTACACCATGCGCAGGTCATGGCGATCCTCGAGGCCGGCAAAAACGTCGTCTGTGAAAAGCCGCTGGCCATGACGGCGGCGGAATCGGCCGAGATGGTCAAAGCGGCGGAGACTTCGGGCAAGGTCGCCGCCGTCTGCTACAACATCCGCTTCTATCCGCTGAACCAGCATGTGCACGCCATGGTCGCGGCGGGTGAACTGGGCGATGTCCGTTTCGTCTCGGGTCATTACCACCAGGACTGGCTGGCGAAGCCGACGGACTGGAACTGGCGGCTTGAGGCCGACAAGGGCGGCGAGCTGCGCTCGGTCGGAGATATCGGCACGCATTGGATCGACCTGACCAGTTTCGTGACCGGGCTGAAGCCAAAGGCCGTTTTGGCGGAGCTCGCCACCTTCATCCCGGAACGCCAGAAGCCGACCGGCCCGGTCGAGACCTTCTCGGCGGCGCAGGGCGATACAGAAACGGTACCGATCTCCACCGACGACGCCGCCATGATCCTGATCCGCTACGAAAACGGCGCGCGCGGGATCATGTCGACGAGCCAGATCAACGTGGGCCGCAAGAACTCGCTGCAATGGGACGTCGCCGGGTCCGATGCGAGTGCGGCATGGGACAGCGAGACGCCGGATCACCTGTTCATCGGCCATCGCGACCGCCCGAACGAGACGCTGATGCGTGATTTCACCCTGATGAACCCGACCGGCACCGCGGCGGCGACCCTGCCGCCCGGTCATGTCGAGGGCTTCGGCGACAGCTTCTTTGCCTTCTTCCGCGCGGTCTACCGTGACGTCGCCGCCGGCGGGCGCGGAGCGGACAGCACGTGGGCGACCTTTTCCGATGGCCACCTCGAGATGCTATTCTGCGACGCGATCCTGAAGTCCGCCCGCGAGGGCCGGTGGGTGGCGCTGGACGAGATATGACGGAGTTGATGCGATGAAACTGGGTCTGCTGACCGCCCCCTTCGAGGACATGCCGCTGACCGATGTCGCCACCTGGGCCGGGCAGAACGGCTTTGGTGCGGTCGAAGTCGCCTGCTGGCCCGCGGCCGGTGGCGAAAAACGTCGCTATGCCGGGACCAGCCATATCGACGTGGACGGTCTGACAAAGGACCAGGGCTCCGAGATTACGGGGGCGCTCGCCGAACACGGGATCGAGATCTCGGGCCTTGGCTACTATCCGAACCCACTCCATTCAGATGCGGGCCACAGGGACGAGGTGATCGGACATCTGAAGAAGGTCATCACCGCCGCCGGAACGATGGGCGTTCCCGTGGTCAACACCTTCCTCGGCGGCGACCGGTCGCTGAATGTCGACGAGAACTGGGCGCGCGCTCAGGAAATCTTCACGCCGGTCGTCCGGCATGCGGCCGATGCCGGGGTTTTGCTCTGCTTCGAAAATTGCCCGATGATCTTCAGCTACGACGAGTGGCCGGGCGGGCATAACATCGCCTACAGTCCGAAGATCTGGCGGCGCATCTTCGGGGAATGGGGCGACGCGGTCGGCATGAATTTCGACCCCTCGCACCTGATCTGGCAGATGATCGACCAGACGCGGTTCATCAAGGAATTCGGCGCCCGCTTCGGCCATGTCCATGCAAAGGACGTGATGATCGACCGGGACGGGCTGTACGAGAATGGCGTGATGAGCGTCGGGATGGGGTGGCAGATTCCGCGTCTTTGCGGACTCGGTGACGTGGACTGGTCGTCGTATTTTTCCGAGCTTTACCGCACGGGTTACGACGGCGCGATCGTGATCGAGCACGAGGACCGGCTGTTCGAAGGTACGGACGAAAAGGTCAAGCGGGGCTTCCTGCTCGCGCGCGACGTGCTCGCTCCGTACATCAAGTGAGACGGGCGAGAGCCCATGGACGAAAACGATAATCTGACTGGGAGGACTGAGACGATGAAACAACTGATGACCGGCGCCGCTGCGCTCCTGATGAGCGTCGCACTTGCCCCGGCGGCCTTCGCCGATGCCCACGGCGGCTACACGATCGGCGTGTCCAACACCGTGCAGGGCAACGGATGGCGCGAGGAAATGATCTGCGCCATGCGTGCCCAGGCGCTCGTCGAGGGCGATGTGACCGGGCTGATCGTGGCGCACCGCAACACCGACAGCGCGGGCCAGCTCGAGGATATCAACAACCTCATCGAGGCTGGTGTCGACGCGATCGTGCTGAACCCGTCGAACCCCGATGCGCTCAACTCCGCGCTCGAGACGGCGATGGAGCAGGGGATTGTCGTGGTCGCGGTCGACGCGGGTGTGACCGCCGACGGCGCCTACATCCTGTCGAACAACCAGGAGGAATACGCCTATCTCGGCGCCCGCTGGCTGTTCGAGCAGCTCGGCGGCGAGGGTGACGTGGTCTACATGCGCGGGATCGCCGGCGTGTCGGCCGATACCGACCGGGACAACGGGTTCCAGCGTGCGCTGGCCGAGTATCCGAACATCAACGTGGTGCACGAGGTCTTCACCGGCTGGCAGCAGGACCAGGGCAAGCAGCAGATGTTCGACTTCCTCGCGACGGGCATTCCGTTCGACGGCGTCTGGACCTCGGGCATCGACAACGTGATCGTCGACGCTTTCCTCGAGTCCGGCGCGCCGCTGGTGCCGATCGTGGGCGCTGACAACGCCGGCTTCGTGTCGATGCTGACCGAGGTTGACGGGCTCGAAGGGGCTGCGGTCACCAACCCGGGTTCGGTCGGCGGTGCGGGCATCGCGCTGGCGGTCGACATCCTCAACGGCAACGCGCCGGACAGCAACACGGTGCTCGTCGACCCGGTTCTCTGGGAAAACACGACCGAGGAAGGCCGCGCCACCATCGAGGCGGCGCAGAACCCGAACCTCGATCCGGAATGGCCGGTCTCGGTCGAGATCCCGGGCTGGACCGATTACACGATGGAGCAGATCATCGCCTGCGAAGGACCGGGCGAAGGTTGAACTTTTCCCGGCCCCCGGAACAATCCGGGGGCCGGATTTCATCCGGGCAGAAAACCAAGCAGGCGCATGACAACGACGCCCCTTCTGGACGCCACCGGAGTGGCCAAGAGCTTCGGCGCGGTCCGGGCGCTGACGGATGCGCGCCTGACGGTCGGCAGTGGTGAGATCGTCGCGCTGATGGGCGCGAACGGCGCGGGCAAATCGACATTCGTTAAGATCCTGACGGGCGCACTGAAGCCCGATGCGGGCCGGGTGCTGATCCGGGGGCAGGACGTGCGCGTCGGCTCGCCGGCCGAGGCGCGTCGCTCGGGTCTTGTTCCCGTCTACCAGGAACCCTCGCTGATCCCCGATCTCGACGTGGCCGACAATCTGCGCCTCGGCGACACGCCGGTCGGTCCGTTCCGCGAATGGGTCGCGGCGCTCGGTATCGATGATCTCCGGCTTGACCGGATGATCGCGGATCTGCCGCTGGCCACGCTGCGCATTCTCGATCTGGCGCGCGCACTGGCGCAGAAGCCGGACGTTCTTCTGCTCGACGAGATGACGGCGGCGCTGCCGACCAACCTCGTCGACAAGGTCCTGCACGTCGTGCGGGAACAGGCCGGGGCGGGGATGGGCGTGATCTACGTCTCGCACCGCTTCACCGAGATTTCTCATCTCTGCAACCGGGCGACGGTGCTTCGCGACGGGCGCACGGTCGGCGATCTGGACATCGAGCCGGGCGTCGAGGAGCGCGCGGTCGAACTCATGCTCGGCGCGAAGATCGACCTCGGGCGACGCGACACATCGGCGGCGGCAGCGGCCCGGTCGGGCACGCCCCGCCTCGGGGTCAAAGGCCTCGCCGCCGCGCCGAAGCTGGCCGACGTGTCGTTCGATCTCCATGCCGGAGAGGTGCTCGGCATCGTCGCGCTGGAGGGGCAGGGACAGGATGAACTGTTCGACGTGCTCGCCGGGTTCGACCGACCGAGCGCGGGGACCATCTCGGTCGACGGAACGCCGGTCAGCTTCGGCCACCCGGCCGACGCCATCGCCGCCGGCCTCACTTTCGTGCCGGGCAACCGGGCCGAAGCGCTTCTGTCAGAGCGGTCTGTCCGCGAGAACATCGCACTGCCGTTCTCGGCCAGGGTCGCGAACTGGGGACCGATCCGCCGCAAGCACGAAGCCGACAGGGTCGGCTACGCGATCGAGAAGCTGCAGATCGACACCCGGGCGCAGGGTGAAGTGCAGCGGCTCTCGGGCGGCAACCAGCAGAAGGTCACCATCGGTCGCTGGCTCGCCACCGGGGTGCAGACGCTCCTTCTGTTCGACCCGACGCGCGGGATCGATGTCCGGACGAAGCGGCAAATCTATCCGCTTGTCCGCGAACTGGCGGAAAACGGGGCGGCAGTGCTGTTCTATACCTCCGAGCTGGAGGAAGTGGCGCTGGCCTGCGACCGGGCGCTTGTCCTGTTCAACGGCCGCATCGTCGACGTGATCGATGCGGCGGATGCCGACGAGCCCACGCTGATGCGCGCGGTCCACGGGCTGACATCGGCCGAGGGCGCGGCATGAGCGCCTGGGTCCGGAAGAACGCCTGGGTCCTCGGCCTCCTGGTGATCCTCGTGCTCCTGATGGGGCTGACGAAGGCGATCCAGCCGTCCTTCGGGGCCGGCGGGATCGAGAGCCTCGCCCGTGCCGCGCTGCCCTTCGCCTTCGCCACCGCTGGCATGGCCATCGTCATCATCGTGGGGGGCATCGACCTGTCGGTCGCCTCGATGATGGCTGTCTGCGCGGTGACCGCGGCGGTCCTGATGGAGCGGATGGGAGGTGTTCCTGCGCTTCTCATCGCGCTCGGGGTCGGCATCGCGATGGGGGCGATCAATGGCGCGCTGATCGTGCTGACGCGGGTGCCCGACATCGTGGTGACGCTTGCCATGCTCTTCGTCTGGGAAGGCACCGCGCTCCTGATCCTCGAGACCCCGGGCGGGGCGACGGCCGACTGGCTGCGCGAGGGAATCCGCGGTTTTGCCTTCGGGCTGCCGAAGGCGTTCCTCGTGACCGTCGTGCTAATCGCGCTGGTTTGGCTGCCGATCCGGCGCTCGAAACTTGGCCTGTCGATCTACGCGACCGGTTCGGACGAACTGGCCGCGTTCCGCTCCGGCGTCGCGACCGGCCGGACACGAATTCTGGCCTACGCGCTCTGCGGTCTGTTCTGCGCGATGGGCGGGCTCAGCCTCGCCGCGCTGACCGGGATCGGCGAGCCGGTGCCGGGGCCGTATCTCCTCGCATCCGTCGCAGCGGCCGTGCTCGGCGGGGTCGTTCTCGGCGGTGGCAAGGGCGGGCTTCTGGGGCCGATCGTGGCCGTCTTCATATTGCGGATCATCCGCACGATCCTGACGCTCATGGCGGTCGATCCGAACGTGACGACGATCGTGGAGGGCACGATCATGGTCGGCGTGGTGATCTTCGGCGCACTCGTCACCACCCGCGGACGGAGGACGGCATGACCGACGCGACCGACACGCGCCCGGTCCCGGCGCTGACCCGGTTCGGCCGCTGGCTGGCGGACAACCCGATGGTGCCGCTGATCGTCTTCCTGTTCCTGCTCATCGCGGCACTCGAGGTGATGCGGCCCGGCATCGTCATGCCGGTGCGGACGGGACGGGATGGTTTCATCTCGACCTTCTGGGTCAGCAACCTGGTGAAATTCGCGATCCCTCTCGCCATGCTGGCCGCCTGCCAGGTGCTGACGATGCTGACGGCGGGGATCGATCTCAGCGTCGGGATCGTGGCGACGGTCGCAGCCTTCGTCTGCGCCACGATGACTTCGACCATCGGCCCGGTCCCCGCCTGCCTCGTGGCCATCTCCTGCGGGCTGGTGGTCGGGATCGTGAACGGGCTTGGTGTCGCCTTCGCACGGGTCCACCCGCTGATCATGACGCTCGGTACCGGGCTGATCGCGACGGGCTGCCTTCAGGTCTACCAGCGCCTCGTCATCAGCGTCGGCGTCGAGATCCCGGCTTTCCTCGAATGGCTTGGCATCGGCCAGACCTGGGGCATGCCGAACGCGCTATTCGTCTTCGTGCCCTTCGCCGCGTTCATCCTCTGGCTGATGCGGTTCACCGGGTTCGGGCGCATCCTCTTCGCGCTCGGCTCGAACGAAAACGCGGCGAAACTGTCGGGCGTCCGGTCATGGCAGGTGTTCCTTGCGCTCTACGCGCTGTCAGGGGTCATCGCGGCGCTGACCGGGCTGCTCTATCTCGGCATGATCCGGCAGCCGTCGCTCAGCCTCGCGAACCCGCTGCTCCTGCCGTCGGTGGCCGCGGCGGTGATCGGCGGCACCTCGATCTTCGGCGGACGCGGCAGTTTCGCCGGCGCCATCGTGGGCGCGCTGATCCTGCGCGTGCTGAACACGATGCTGACGCTGTTGCAGATGCCGGAAGGTGCGCGGATCGTGCTCTTCGGGCTCATCATCCTGGCGGTGACGGCGCTGTATGTGCGCATCACCGGCAGCCGGTAGGGAGGGAGAGATGACGCGCGTTCTCGTCGTCGGCATGGGCAACATGGGACAGAGCCACGCGCTCGCTCACCATGCACAGGGATCGGAGATCGTGGGTCTCGTGAACCGCTCGCCGCGAGACCTGCCCGAGGCGCTGCAGGGCTATCCGCGTTTCGACAGTTTCGAGGCGGGGATGGAGACCAATCCCGACCTTGTCGTGATCGCGACATATCCCGACAGCCACGCGGACCTCGCGATCCGGGCGATGGAAGCCGGCGCCCATGTTTTCGTGGAAAAGCCACTCGCCACGACCGTCGCCGATGCCGAACGTGTGGCCAAAGTCGCGAAGGCCACCGGCCGGAAACTCGCGATCGGCTACATCCTGCGCCATCACCCGTCATGGATCCGGCTGATCGCCGAGGCCCGGAAGCTCGGGCCGCCCTATGTCTTCCGCATGAACCTGAACCAGCAATCGACCGGGCCGGAATGGAAGACGCACAAGTCGCTGATGGAAACCGCCTCGCCCATCGTCGATTGCGGTGTTCACTACGTCGATGTCTGGTGCCAGGTGACCGATGCACGGCCGGTTCGCGTTCAGGGGATGGGGCTCAGGCTCTCGGACGAGATCGCGCCCGACATGTACAATTACGGCCAGTTCCAGGTGGTGTTCGAGGACGGGTCGGTTGGCTGGTACGAGGCCGGGTGGGGCCCGATGATGTCGGAGACGGCGTTCTTCGTGAAGGACATCATCAGCCCGAACGGCTCGGTGTCGATCTCCGATGCAGACAAGGGCGCGTCCTCCGACATCGACGGGCATTCGAAGGTCGGCGGGCTTCTCGTGCACCGGTTGGGCGGTGATGAGATGATCGATCTGCCCGACGAGCCCGGCCACCAGGAGCTGTGCGACGCCGAGCAGGCCTTCATCCTTCGGGCGATCGCCGAGGATACGGATCTCGACCGGCACGTCGCCGACGCGGTCACGTCGCTGCGGATCTGCCTCGCCGCGGACGAGAGCGTACGGACCGGGAAGCCGGTCGCGCTCTGATCTCTGGCCGGGTCACGCCATCCAGTCGTCGAAAGCCGCGTCGAGCGCATCCCAGTCGGTGTACTCCTTGTCCGCATCGGGATCGGCTTCCGGGTCCTTCGCGGCAAGGATGCGGCGCATGGCGAACCGGCGGAACATGTCGTATCGCGACGGCGTGTAGGCGCCGGCAACCTGCAGGATCTTCTCCGGCGTCCAGCCTGTCGCCGCGACGAAATCCTCCGCGATCTGTTCAAGCCCCCGCCAGTCGTCGGATTCGTGGCCGGCAGCAGCGAGAGAGACCGAGACGAACATCGTGGTGCGCCCTTTGAGATCGGCGCCCCGCGTCTCGAGCCAGTCGATCAGCGCCCTCTGATAGTGGCCGATATGGACCGAGGCCGCGACGAGCACCTGGCTGAAGCGGTCGAGGTCGATGTCCCCGGCGTCGGACAGCGGCAGAAGCTCGACACTGTGACCGCCATCGCAGGCCCGGTCGGCGAGGTGGCGTGCGATCTTGCGGGTCTGCCCTTCCGTCGTGGCGTAGACGATCAGAAGCTTCATCGGAGGTCTCCCCGGCATGGGTGCGATGGCGGAACCCTGCCACGGCCTTTCGGGCCAGGCCTTGACGCGGATCAACGCGCGCCGGGTTCAGACCGCTTTCGCGTCGCGGGCGACCGATTGAAGCGCCTTGAAGATTTCGTATCGGGCGGCGTGGGTGTCCCGCACCGCCGTCGACGGCGAATAGCGCCGTGACAGCCTGGTCATGTTCGCCATGGCGTCCCCGACCGAGGCCTGCCGGCCCGCCGCGACGGCGCCGAGCATGGCGGAGCCGAGAAGCACCGGTTCCCCTGTTTCCGGCGCCGCGACCTCGAGCCCGGTCGTGTCCGCGAGGATCTGGCGGACGAGGTCGCTTCGCCCGGCGCCACCGGAAATGACAATCCGCTCCGGCGCGACGCCTGCTGCCTTCTGCGCCTCGCAGATCTGCCGCAGCCCGTAGCCGAGCCCGCACAGCCCCGCGACGTAAAGCGCGACGAGCCCGTCTCGGCCGGGTTCCATCCCGAGGCCGGAGACCACGGCCCGGGTATCGGGATCGGCATGCGGCGCGCGGTTGCCGAGAAACTCGGGCACGACATGCAGCCCGCGGGCGAGGGTCACCGCGTCCGAAGCGGTCCCGACCGCGCTGGCAGCCGTTTTCGCGAGAAAGGCGGGAAGGCCCGTTTCGCCTGCCTCGGTCCGCGCTTCAGCGGCGTTCGGGTGGTAGGCGAGCAGCTGGTCGATCGCGGCACCAGCTGCCGACTGTCCACCCTCGTTCAGCCACATGCCCGGGATCATCGCCGAGAAATACGGGCCCCAGACGCCGGGCACGAAGGAGGGATCGGCGGTCGTCGTCATTGTGCAGGACGAGGTACCGAAGACGTAGCCGAGGTTTTCGGACGGATCGCCGGTTGCGCCGACGCTGCCGATCCCGCCGGCATGGGCGTCGATCAGTCCCGCGGCGACCGGCATCCCGACCGGCAGTCCGAGATCCTCGGCTGCCCGCGCCGACAGGCCGTCACCGACGGCGGTGCCGGGCTCCACGATTTCCGTTCCGATCCGGGCGAAGCCTTCGTCGGCCAGTCGCCCTAGCCCGACCTCACGGAAATAGCTTTCGTCCCACCGGCTCTCATGGGCGAGGTAGGTCCATTTGCAGGTCAGGGTGCAGACCGACCGGGCGGTGCTGCCGGTGGCCCGCCACGTGCAATAGTCGGTCAGGTCGAAGAACTGCCAGGCGCCGTCGAAGATCTCCGGCCGGTTCTCCTTCAGCCAGAGGAGCTTCGGCGTCTGCATCTCGGGCGAGATCCGGCCGCCGACATAGCGCAGCACGTCGTGTCCGGTCGCGTTGATCCTCTCGGCCTGTTCCGTTGCGCGGTGGTCCATCCAGACGATGACGTTGCGCTCGGGCACCGACGGGTCGCCGATCGGCAGGGGCGTGCCAGCGTCGTCGGCGACGACGGCCATCGAACAGGTCGCGTCGAAGCCCATTCCGGCAACGTCCGACGGGTCGATCCCCGCCGCCGTCACCGCGCCGCGGACAGAAGCGCAGACGGCCTGCCATATGTCCTCGGACGATTGTTCGACGATGTGGCTCCCCTCGCGATGCGCCCGGATGGGCGCGCTGTCGGTTCCGGCGAGCGTGCCCGACAGGTCGAAGACGCCTGCGCGCGCGGACCCGGTGCCGATATCGACGCCGATCACGTAGTCCGCCATGTCAGAGGTCCACGCTGTTCGGCAGAAGCACGAGGTCGCGCACGACGACGCCCGGCGGGCGGGTCACCATGAAGAGGACGGCCTCGGCCACTTCGCGCGGCTGCATCAGCGAGCCGTTGGCCAGCGCCTCTTCCATCTTCTCCTTCGGCCAGTCGTCGAGAAGCGCGGTGACGACCGGGCCGGGCAGGACCGCGCCCATCCGGATGCCGTGTGGCGCGACCTGACGGCGGGTGGCGTGCAGGAAGGCCTGAACGGCGTATTTCGAGGCCGTATAGATTGGCTCCCACACCACGGGCGTCACGCCGGCGACCGACGACGTGAACAGGATGTCCCCCGACTTGCGTTCGATCATGCCGGGCAGGACGGCGCGGACGCATCGGAAAGCGGCGTTGCAATTGAGCTCCAGCACACGGTCCCACTGATCGGGATCTCCCTCGGCCGCGGCGCCGCCGACATAGGCGCCGGCATTGGCATGGAAGATGTCGAGCGGCCCGGCCATTTCGGCGATGCGGTCGGGCATGGCCATGACCGCATCGCCGTCGAAGAGATCGAGCGCGAGAGGATACGCCCGCTCTCCGATCTCGCCGGTGATCTTCGTGAGCGCCGCTTCGTTGCGGTCGACGAAGACGACCGAGGCGCCGTTCTCGTGCAGGATCTTCGCGCATTCGAGGCCGATCCCCGAGGCGGCGCCGGTCACCGCCGCAACCTTTCCGGACAAGGTGTTTGTCATGATCGGTCTCCTTTCCTCAGGCGCGGCCGTGGCTGGCGCGGGACTGGCGCGCGAGGCTGTCGACGATGACCGCGAGCGCGAGGACGGCGCCGAGGATCATGTAGCGCAGCGAGGAGCTGAGGTTCAGAAGCGTCAGCCCGTTCGAGATCGACTGGATCACGAGGACGCCGAGAACCGCCGACCACGCCGATCCACGCCCGCCGAAGAGCGAGGTGCCGCCGATGACGGCCGCCGCGATGGCGTTGAGGTTCACATCGCCCGTGCCCGCTTGCCGGCTGGCCGAGGCGAGGCGCGAGGCGGCGAGGATGCCGCCCGCCGCAGCGAAGGTCGAACAGATCATGAAGGCGTAGATCCGGATGCGTTCGACCTTGATGCCGGCCCGGCGCGCGGCTTCGCGATTGCCGCCGACGGCGAAGATCGAGCGGCCGAACTTCGTCCGGGTCAGGACGTATTCCATGCCCGCGATGATCAGGACGAAGAAGACGAACATGTAGGGCACGCCGCGGCCGAGATTGAGGTACCAGACCGCGATCAGTAGGACGGCGGTCAGGCTCACCGCCTTGGCGATGACGACGCTCGACGACGGAGCGGAAAGGTTCGCCGCTGCCCGTTCGCGCCGGTTCTGTGCGCCGAAGACCAAGATCACGGCACCGGGCACGACGGCAAGCAGGTAGGACAGCCAGCCCGGCATCACCAGGATCTGGCCGAACCGGATCAGGAACGACTGGAAGGGCAGGTTGATCGAGCCGGAATTGCCCAGAAGGTAGAGCTGCAGGCCGAGAAGCGCGAGAAGGCCCGCGAGGGTCGAGACGAAGCTCGGCATCCCGAAGCGGTTGAGAAGCGAGGCGTAGATCGCGCCGGTGATGGCGCCGGCGGCCAGCGCCGCGAGGATCGCGAGCGGCCAGGGCACGCCGACATTGACCCACAGCACGCCGAGGATGGCCGAGGCCACGCCCGACATCGAGCCGATCGACAGGTCGATCTCGCCGAGCATCAGGCAGAAGATGACGCCGAGCGAGATGAGGCCGACGGCAGCGGCGTCGAAGAGCAAGTTCGTCAGGTTCTGCGGCCGCATGAAGACCGGGTTGAGGGATGTGAACACCACCGCGATGACGAACAGTCCGAGGATCACCGGCAGCATGCCGAGGTCCCCCGACCGGACGCGGTCGAAGAAGGCGCGCGCGGCGCCGGCCAGGCCCTCATCCTCGCGGACGCGGGTATCGGCGCGGTCGAATTTCTGTGTGTCGGTCATGACCCCGCTCCCTCTTCGACGGTGTCGCCACGGCGCTTGGCCGCCCGGCGGGATACCGAATTGTCGGTCGCCCCTGTGATGGCGGAGACCAGTTCCTCCTGCGTGGCGTCGGGTCCGAAGGTGCCGTTGTTCCGCCCGAGGCGGAGCACGACGATCCGGTCGGCGACCGCCCGGACGTCTTCCATGTTGTGGGAGATCAGGATCACGCCGTGACCGCGGTCTCGCACCCGCTCGATCAGGTTCAGAACCTCGGCGGTCTGCGCGACGCCGAGCGCGGCTGTCGGCTCGTCGAGCATGATGATTTCCGGGTCGAGCAGCAGCGATCGCGCGATGGCCACGGTTTGCCGCTGTCCACCGGACAGCGAAGCGATGGGTTCTCGGACCGACGGGATGCGCGCGGCGAGTTCACCGAGGAGTTTCCACGCGCGGACCTCCATCTCGATCTCGCTCAGGCGCCAGGGATTGACCTCCTGCCCGAGGAAGAGGTTCGCGACCACATCGAGGTTCTCGCAGAGCGCAAGATCCTGGAAGACGGTCGCGATGCCGAGCTCGAGCGCGCGGCCGGGTGTTCCGATCTCCACCTCCTTGCCGCCGAACTCCACGGTCCCGGAGGTCTTGGCATGAACGCCGGCGAGGATCTTCACCAGCGTCGACTTGCCGGCGCCGTTATCGCCGACGAGCGCCACGACTTCGCCCTTGTGAACTTCCATGTCGATCCCGTCGAGCGCGGTGACAGCGCCGAACTGTTTCGACACGCCGCTGAGCTTCAGGATCAGCTCCTTGTCCGTCGACGGCCCATCCATGCCGCATCCTCCCCTTGCGTGCGGCCGCCCCGCGGTGGCGGGACGGCCAATCCGTCATCGCGTCAGTCGATCACGCCGAGCTCCTCGCAATCGGCCATGAACTCGTCGGTGCAGATCTCCTCGACGGTGTTGATCCCGCCTTCGAAGATGATCTCGACGATGTTCTCGCGTGTCACCACCTCGGGCACGAAAAGCTGCGAGGGCGTGTCGTAGAGCGTGGTCGTCGCCTCGGGCTCCTCGCCGTGGAGGAAGGCGTTGGCGATCTGCGCGGCGGCCTCGGCCACGATCTCGGACGGCTTGGAGATCGTATTGTACTGGGTGCCGGCAATGATGCGCTGAAGCGCTGCGATCGTCGCGTCGTTGCCTGTAACCGGCGGGATCGGATCGACGCCAGCTGCGTTGAAGGCGGCGATGGTGCCGCCGGCGGTTCCGTCATTCGCGGCGACGACGCCGACGATCTCGGGGCCGAACCGCTGGATCTGGCCTGCCACCCACTGCTGCGCCTCGGGCGGGGCCCAGTTCGGCGTGTCGAACTCGGCCAGCGTCGCGTAGACCGAGTTGTCGAGGGCGGAGTCGATGCCGTCCCGGATCAGGCCAGCAGCCGCATCCGTGGGTGAGCCGTTGACCTGCAGGACACCCGAGCCATCCGCGACTCCCTCGGCCATCAGATGGTCGACGAGCGACTGCGCGATGGCGCGGCCGATGCCCTCGTTGTCGAAGGAGACGTAGAAATCGGCCGGGATGTCCGGGATCGGCCGGTCATAGGCGATTACGCGGACTCCCTGCGCCTGCGCCTGGTTCACGAGCGACGCGGCGGCCGAACTGTCGACCGGGTCCAGCACGATTACCTCGGCGCCCTGTGAGATGAGCGAGTTGAACTGCTGCTGCTGCAGCTGCACGTCGGCATTGGCGTTCTGGTAGACGACATCGCAATCCGGGCAGAGCTCTGCCATGGCGTCCCGGAAGCCGGGGTAGTCGCGCTCTTCGTAGCGGGTCGATGCCTGGTCGGGCATCAGGAAGCCGACGGTCTGCGCGGCCGCCGCACCTGTCAGAAGGGTCGAAGCGGCCAGTGCGGAGACGGCCGTCAGTGTCAGGTTTTTGGTCATCTGGTTTATCCTCCACGATCCCGGCCCAAAGCGCGGCGACAGAGGATCCTGCCCGGTCGGACCCTGTCCCGACCGGTGGCATTTCGATCTCCTCCCCACGCGACACTTGGGCCGCTCTATCGGTTGAGCATTGTTGCGCAACCGATTGAGCATGGTTACATCAGGAGCGTTTCTTTCGTCAACCCCCGATGCTAAGACGAGTAAGCCGGTTCAGGAGGATCCATCGCGTCATGGGACGCCGCAAGACGATCTACGACATCGCGGAACTTGCGAACACGTCGCCGAGCGCGGTCAGCGCCGTGCTCAATGGCAGTTGGGAAAAACGGCGCATCAGCCGCGACACGGCCAACCGGGTGATGGCCGTCGCCGAAGAGCACGGTTACGAGCGCAACATCCAGGCCAGCCTGCTGCGTCGGTCGCGGTCGAACATCGTCGGGATGGTCATCCCGAAATACGACGACCGCTACTTCGGCATGATCGCCGAGCGATTCGAGCAACTCGCGCGGGACCGCGGCCTGTTCCCGGTGATCACCTGCACGCAGCGCGACGGCGATCTCGAGGCCCGGGCGGCGCGCGAGCTTGTCTCCTACCAGGTCGACACGATCATCGCGACCGGCGCGACCGACCCCGACCGGATCACCGAGATCTGCCGGGCGGCGGGCGTCGTCAGCATCAATCTCGACCTTCCGGGCAGCGCCGCGCCTACGGTGATCTCCGACAACCGCGGCGGCGCGAAGGAACTGACGGCGCTCCTGCTGCGGACCTGCAATGAGACGGCACAGGGGCGTCCGATGATGTTCGTCGGCGGCCGTCCGAGCGACGCCAACACCTCGGCCCGGATCGACGGTTTTCTCGAAGCGCATGCCGAGGCGGGCATCGACGTCCCGGACGATCTGATCCTCGCCTGTGGCTATGCCGGAGAAAAGGCATTCGCCGCGCTCGACGCGTTCCGGGGGCCGGAGCCGGCGGGGCTGTTCGTGAACTCCACCATCTCGCTCGAAGGTGTGGTGCGCTGGCTGAAGAAGAACGGCCGGCTGGACGATGGCTCGACCCGGTTCGCCTGTTTCGACTGGGACCCGTTCGCCGCGCTCATCCCCGGCAATGTCGGCATGGCCCGGCAGGACGTGCCTCGCATGCTGGACGCGGTGTTCCAGGTGCTCGAGGACGGGGGCAAGCCGGGTGACACGGTGCTCGTGCCCTGCATCCTCGAATACTGCAACGATACGACGGCCGGCTGAGGACTGCCGCGGCATCTGGCGGCACCGCACCTTCGTCCCTACACTCGGCGCCGCAGTCCAAATGTCGCGCGCGCCATGTCCTTCACGCTCAAACAGGTCCGGTACTTCGTCGGCGTCGCGGAATTCGGCTCGGTCAGCCGGGCGGCGCGCGAGCTTGCGATTTCACAAAGCGCGATCACCGAGGCCATCAAGGACCTCGAGCAGCGGCTTGGTGTGAAACTGTTCGAGCGCCGCAGCCGGGGGCTCGAAACGACCTACCAGGGCCATGTCTTCCTGCGCCACGCCAAGGCCATCCTGACCGAGGTGTCCAGCGCCCAGACGGTGTTCGACAGCACGCCCGTGCCGGAGGGCACGCGGCTCAACGTCGGGGTCACGTCGCTGACCGCAGGCTACGTCCTGTCCGACATTCTGGCACGGTTCCGGCGCGCCTGTCCGGAGATAGAAGTGAACGCGGTCGAGGACACGAGTGAATATCTCGAGCACCTGATCGTCGGGGGTGAACTCGATATCGCCGTCATGGTCGTCTCGAACCTGCGCAACCACGACGCACTGCATTCCGAGATCCTCGCCGTTTCGCCGTTCCGCCTGTGGCTGCCGATCGGCCACCGGCTCAGCGCGGTCGAGAGCATTGCGCCGGAAGACCTGAGGGACGAGCCGCAGATCCTGCTCGATGTCGACGAGATGCAGACCGAAACGATGCGGCTGACATCGGCATACCGGGCGAACCTGAAGATCGCCTTCCGCACCCGGTCGGTCGAGGCGGTCCGCTCGCTCGTTGCCTCCGGTGCCGGCGTGGCGCTGCTGCCCGATCTGGTCTATCGGCCGTGGTCGCTGGAGGGCGACCGGATCGAAAGCCGGGACGTCTCGGGCAAGCTGCCGGTGGTGCAGGTCGGCCTCGTCTGGCGCCGCGGCGCGGGCATGACCGAGGCGACGCGCGCCTTCCTCTCCGTTGCGCACAGCTATTACAGCCCGCGCCTGCGGTGATATCGGTTTTTCCGATATCACGCCCCTGAAGTTTGAATTTGTGAGATCAGGTCCCGCTGGCGGAAGCTTCGTGCAGGCGCTCAGGACCAACAGGGGGATCCCATGCAGCACGTACTGAAATCCACGACGGCCCTATGTGCGGCCGCGCTCGTCGTCGCTCAACCGCTCGCCGCACAGGTCACGGAACTTGGCACGCCCGAAGGCGAAGTCCGCATCGTGGCGTGGCCGGGCTATATCGAACGCGGCGAGACCATGGCGGAGTTCGACTGGGTCACCGCCTTCGAAGAAGAAACGGGCTGCATGGTCCGCGTGCAGACGGCAAACACCTCCGACGAGATGGTCGCGCTGATGAACGAAGGCGGCTTCGACCTCGTGACCGCTTCCGGCGACGCCTCGCTGCGTCTCGTGGCGGGCGAACGGGTGCAGCCGATCAATATCGACCTCATCCCGAGTTGGGGCGATATCGATCCGCGCCTGCAGGACGCACCCTGGCATACGGTGGACGGGGTTCATTACGGGGTGCCCTACATGTGGGGCCCGAACGTTCTGATGTACAACACCGACGTCTTCGGCGACTCGCCCCCGACCAGCTGGTCGGTCGTGTTCGAGGAACAGACGCTTCCCGACGGACAGTCCAACACGGGCCGTGTGCAGGCCTATGACGGGCCGATCCATGTTGCCGACGCGGCGCTCTATCTGATGGCGCATCAGCCCGATCTCGGCATAACCTCGCCGTACGAACTGAACCAGACCCAGTACGATGCGGCGCTGAACCTGCTGCGCCAGCAACGTCAGCTGGTCAGCCGGTACTGGCATGACGCGTTCATCCAGATCGACGACTTCAAGAACGAGGGCATCGCGGCCTCTGGCTCTTGGCCGTTCCAGGTGAACCTGCTGCAGGCCGACGGAGCCCCGATCGCCAGCGTCATCCCCGAGGAAGGCGCGACCGGGTGGGCCGACACGACGATGATGCACGCCGACGCTCCGAACCCGACCTGCTCGTATCTCTGGATGGAACACACGCTGAGCTCGAACCTGATGTCCGACCTGTCGGTCTGGTTCGGCGCAAACCCGGCCGTTCCGGCCGCCTGCACCGACGGACGGGGCATGCAGAACGCCGAAGGCTGCACCCTGAATGGCATGGACGATTTCGAGCGCATCCGGTTCTGGACCACGCCGGTCACGAACTGCGAAAGCCAGGACGGCCAGTGCGTTCCCTATTACCGGTGGGTCTCGGACTACATCGGGGTGATTGGTGGACGGTAACCCCGTCTCTGCGACAGGCACCCGCCCCACGCGGGCGGGTGCACAGGAAAGGCACTCCATGGCATCGGCGATCAGCTTCGAAGGCGTCACCCGCCAGTTCGGCACCGTGCGCGCCGTCGACTCGCTCGACCTCGAGATCGCCGAGGGCGAGTTCTTCGCCCTGCTCGGGCCGTCGGGATCCGGCAAGACGACCTCGCTCCGGCTGGTTGCGGGGTTCGAGCGGCCAAGCGCCGGCCGGGTCCGCATCTTCGGGCAGGATGCCGGCGCGACGCCGCCCTATCGACGTCCGGTCAATACCGTGTTCCAGGACTACGCTCTGTTTCCGCATCTGAACGTCCGGGACAACGTGGCCTTCGGTCTGCGCGTCGCCGGCAAGCCGCGGCCCGAGCGGTACCGGGCGGCCGAAGCGGCGCTCGAGATGGTGAAGCTTCCCGGCTACGCCGACCGCAAGCCATCCGAGCTTTCGGGCGGGCAAAGGCAGCGCGTGGCGCTGGCCCGCGCGCTCGTCAACCAGCCGAAAGTGCTTCTTCTGGACGAGCCGCTCGGCGCGCTCGACCTGAAGCTGCGCGAGCAGATGCAGGAGGAACTCAAGAGCCTTCAGCGCAGCCTCGGGATCACCTTCGTCTTCGTCACCCACGATCAGGGCGAGGCGCTGTCGATGGCTGACCGCGTCGCGGTGTTCAACGAAGGGCGCATCCAGCAGGTCGGCACGCCGGTCGAGGTCTATGACAGCCCGGCCACGCCATTCGTCGCCGATTTCGTCGGATCTTCGAACGTGCTGCCATCGTCCATCGTGGCGCGGCTGACGGGCCACCGGCATCCGGCATCGCTCCGGCCCGAGCGTATCCGGCTGGCCGAAGCGGGCCTGGCCGCGACAGTGACCGGCGCATCCTTCCTCGGCGCCGCGACGCGGCTGTTTGTCGAGGCCGAAGGCGCGCGCATGTCCGTTCTTCTACCCAAGGGCGCGCTGGTGCCCGATACCGGGTCCGAGGTGCGCCTCGACTGGGACGCCGACGCCCTTCACGTGATGACCGGGGCGCAGGATGGCTGACGCGGTGATGAGCCTGCCGATGCGCCTGTCCGACGCCCTGTGGCGGCGGCCCAGAGTGCTGCTGCTCCTCCTGCTCGTCCCGCCGCTGCTCTGGCTCGGCATCGTCTATCTCGGCTCGCTCTTCGCACTTCTGGCGCAGAGCTTCTTTTCGATCGACGAGTTCTCCGGCCTCATCAACTACGAGTTCACGCTCCGCACCTATGGCGAGCTGTTCCGGGCTGCGAACCTCGACATCATTCTGCGCACGCTGGTCATCGCGGCGGCGGTCACGATCGCGGCGGCCGTGATCGCCTTCCCGATTGCCTTCTACGCCGCGCGCTATGCCCGGGGACGCTGGAAGGCGCTGTTCTATCTCGGGATCATGCTGCCGCTCTGGTCGAGCTATCTGGTCAAGGTCTATGCATGGAAGCTGATCCTGGCGCGTGAGGGGATCCTGAACTGGCTTCTCGAGACGCTGCATCTCGACTGGCTGCTGGCCGCCTATCTGTCGCTGCCCGTTCTCGGCGGCAATTCCCTGTCGGTCAGCTGGACCGGCACCTTCCTCGTCTTCCTCTATGTCTGGCTGCCGTTCATGATCCTGCCGATCCAGGCCGCGCTGGAACGGATCCCGCCCTCGATGCTGGAAGCGGCGGGCGATCTGGGTGCGGACCGTGGCCAGACGCTGCGCTACGTGATCCTGCCGCTCGCGCTTCCGGGGATCGTCGCGGGATCGATCTTCACCTTCTCGCTGACACTGGGTGACTACATCATCCCCCAGATCATCGGCACTTCGGCCCGGATGATCGGGCAGGCGGTGTACCAGTTCCAGGGCACGGCCGGGAACATCCCGCTCGCCGCAGCCTTCGCCGTCGTGCCGATCGTCATCATGGGGATCTACCTGACCGTCGCCCGCAGGTTGGGGGCCTTCGATGCACTCTGACCGCGCCAGCCTCGGCCTGAAGATCGCCGCCATTGCGGGCCTGCTGTTCCTGCATCTGCCGATCCTGCTGATCTTCGTCTACGCGTTCACGACCGAGGACACGAGTTACCAGTGGCCGCCGCCGGGTCTGACGCTGCGCTGGTTCGCTGTGACGTGGAACCGCCCGGACGTCTGGGAAGCGCTGTCGCTCTCGATCCGCGTCGCCGCGATCTCGACGGCCATCGCGCTGCTGCTCGGCACGTTGTGTGCGGCGGCGGTCGCGCGGTCGCGCTTCTTCGGGCGGGAGACGGTGTCGCTCCTCGTGATCCTTCCGATCGCGCTCCCGGGCGTCATCACCGGCATCTCGCTGCGCTCGGCCTTCAACCTCGCCGAGATCCCGTTCAGCTTCTGGACCATCGTGATGGGTCACGCGACCTTCTGCGTGGTCGTCGTCTACAACAACGCCGTGGCCCGGTTCCGGCGCACCAGCGGCAGCCTGATCGAGGCCTCGATGGACCTCGGTGCGACCTATTTCCAGACCTTTCGGCTGGTCATCCTTCCGAACATCGCCACCGCGCTTCTGGCCGGCGGGATGCTCGCCTTCGCGCTCAGTTTCGACGAGGTGATCGTGACGACCTTCACCTCCGGCCAGCAGCAGACACTGCCGATCTGGATGCTCGAGGAACTCGTGCGTCCGCGTCAGCGGCCGGTGACGAATGTCGTCGCCATGGTCGTGGTGCTGGTCACGTTCCTGCCGATCCTCGGCGCCTACTATCTCACCCGCGGGACGGACACCGTCGCGGGGCAGGGCAAATGACATGCGACCCCGCGGCGTTGCGGCGGGGCACTGACAGAGGGAGACAGACATGGATACCCAGATGTTGATCGGCGCCGCGTTCGAAGCCGGGACCGAGACCGAGGAGAAGGTGCTGAACCCGCGCACGGGCGAGACGATCCTCGCCATGCCCGAGGCCAGCCCCGACCAGATCGACCGCGCCGTGGCGGCTGCCCGCAAGGCCTTCCCGGCGTGGTCCCGGACGACGCCGGCGGAACGGAGCGCGGCGCTTCTTGCCATCGCCGACGCGGTCGAGGCAAACCTCGAGGACCTCGCCAAACTCGAAGCGCTGAACTGCGGCAAGCCGATCGAGGGCGTGAAGTCGGACGAGATCCCCGCCGTGGCCGACTGCTTTCGCTTCTTCGCCGGCGCGGTGCGCAACATGACCGGGCCGGTCGCGGGCACTTACATGGAAGGCCACACCAGCATGATCCGCCGGGATCCGATCGGGGTCGTCGCCTCGATCGCGCCGTGGAACTACCCGATCATGATGATGGCGTGGAAGCTGGCGCCCGCGCTGGCCGGCGGCAACACGGTGGTGATGAAGCCCTCCGAACAGACGCCGCTGACGGCACTCGCCTTCGCGCGCATCCTGTCCGGCATCCTGCCCGAAGGCGTCGTCAACGTGATCGTCGGGCAGGGCGGGTCGGTCGGCAACGCGCTGATCAACCACGATGGCGTCGATATGGTTTCTCTTACCGGCGACATCGCGACGGGAAAGAAGGTTCTGATGGCGGCCTCCAAGAGCGTGAAGCGCACGCACCTGGAACTTGGCGGCAAGGCGCCGGTCCTGGTCTATGGCGACGCAGACCTGGC
Source organism: Rhodobacterales bacterium HKCCE3408 (assembly GCA_015689705.1). Taxonomy (GTDB): domain Bacteria; phylum Pseudomonadota; class Alphaproteobacteria; order Rhodobacterales; family Rhodobacteraceae; genus HKCCE3408. The sequence goes on along the minus strand of WVSN01000006.1, from coordinate 172,582 downwards.
CCGCGTCGTCGACGGGCTGAAGGCCTTCGGCTACTACAACGCCGGGCAGGACTGTACAGCCGCCTGCCGGGTCTACGCCCACGCATCGATCTACGACAAGTTCGTCGCGGACCTGACGGCGGCGGCGGCCAGCATCGTGTTCGACGATCCCGACGACACCAAAAACGAGATCCCGCCGCTCATCTCGCCGCGCCAGCGGGACCGTGTGGCCAGCTTCGTCGCGCGCGCGGCCGAACTGAAGCACATGGAGATCACGACGGGCGGCTCGGTCGGCGATGGCTCGGGGTTCTACTACCGCCCCACGGTGATAGCCGGAGCGCACCAGAGCGACGAGATCGTCCAGCGCGAGGTGTTCGGTCCGGTCGTCTCGGTGACGCGCTTCACCGATGACGACGACGTGGTCGGATGGGCCAACGACAGCAACTACGGCCTCGCCAGCTCGGTCTGGACACGCGACGTCGGCCGGGCGCTGGAGGTCTCGGGCGCGCTGCAATACGGCTGCACCTGGGTGAACACGCATTTCATGCTGGTCAACGAGATGCCGCATGGCGGGCTGAAGCAGTCGGGTTATGGCAAGGACATGTCGATGTATGCGCTCGAGGATTACACCGCCGTACGGCACGTGATGATCGCGCACTGACCGGGGCGGTTCCCAAGTCCGCGGGGCTCGGGTATCGCTGGCCCTGAATGCGAGGGGCCGATGGGTCGTTACACGATAACTCCAGCCAAAAGCGGATGGATGCGCCCATGAGGGACGCGGTCCTCCGTCTGCTCGGTCCTGGATTTCCCGGGCCGGGTTTCGCCGGTGCAGAGCGCGTCGGCGAAAGCGATTTCCTCGGCTGGCAGATCGACGATCTGCGCTTCCGCAGTGCCGAGACGAACGAGGAGATCCCGGCCTTCTTCCTCCGGCCGCCCGACGGCGCAGCCCCGGTCGGCGCGGTGATCTATATGCACGCCCACGGCAACCGCTACGAAACCGGGCGCGACGAGCTTCTTGCCGGTCGCCCGGCGCTACAGCGCCCCTATGCCGAGGATCTGCGGCGTCTGGGTCTCGCCGCGCTTTGCCTGGAGTTGCCGGCCTTCGGGGCACGGCGCGAACCCGGCGAAAGCGCGCGGGCGAAGGCGCTGCTGTGGCAGGGGCGGACGCTGTTCGGGCAGATGCTGGCCGAGCTGACAGCGGGGGTCGATTATCTCGCCGGGCACCCGGCTGTCGATGCAGGCCGGACCGGGGCGCTCGGCTTCTCGATGGGCAGCACGCTGGCGTTCTGGCTCGCCGCCCTCGACCGACGAATCCGGGCGACCTCGGCGCTCTGTTCGTTCGCTGATCTGGAAGGACTGATTTCTGCCGGCGCGCATGACGGCCACGGGATCTACATGATGGTGCCGGGTCTGTTGCCTGTCGCCCGGACCGGGCAGATCGCGGGTCTGGCCGCGCCACGGGCCTTGCAGATCGGAGTCGGACTTCAGGACTGGTCCACGCCACCGGAAGCCTTCGCGCGCGGCCGCACCGATCTCGAAGCGGCCTATGCGGCGGCGGGTGCGGCGGACCGGTTGTCGTTCCATGTCGAGCCGGACAGTGGCCACGTCGAAACGCCGGCGATGCGCGACGCCGTCCTCGCCTTTTTGCAGCGCGAGCTAGCCGGCTAGCGCCGAGACCCGGGCAGCCAGTGCGGTGTGCCAGCCGTCCGGCGCATGACCGAGGCCGATCATGCCCGACAGCGCGATGGCAACGGCGCCGAGCCCGTCGGCCGGGTCGATCGCGGCCGCTATCCGCTCCGCATTCGCATCCCTCAGCTCACCTCCGCCGGCATGGATGCGCAGCACGTAGGCGATCCACGCAGCGACCGCCTCGGTCGCCTGCGGCGTCTGCGCGTCGGGTCGGATCAGAGGCGCAACCCGTTCGCGCAGCTTGAGGCTGCCGTCGACGGCGATCTGGGCCAGTGAATGGCGCATCTCTGCGACGGCGAACCGGTCGACCAGCGCGTCGCGATAGGCCGGAGTGGAGGGGAGCACGACCTCCGGTAGAGTGGCCTGCGCCTCGTCCCACAGGCGCTCCACCCCGTCCCTGAGCGCCGGATCGGCCATCGCCTCGTGCACGTAAGCGTGGCCGGCCAGCTGCCCCGCGTAGGCGAGCCAGGAATGCGCGGCGTTCAGGAGACGCAGCTTCCGCATCTCGTAGGGCGCGACGTCCGGAACAAGCTCGGCCCCGGCTTTCTCCCATTCCGGGCGGGGTCCAGCGAAGTCGTCCTCGATCACCCATTCAGTGAACGCCTCGGTCATCACCGGGGCGGCGTCATCGTGGCCGGATGCAGCTGCGATCTCGGCTGACAGCGCATCGGTCGTGGCCGGTGTGATCCGGTCGACCATGGAATTCGGGAAGCGCGTGTCCGGGTGGATCCGGAGGCCGGCCGCCGCGGCGAAATCTGCCATCGCTTTTGCCAGCCGGTGACCGTTGCCCGAGAGATTGTCGCAACTGAGCACGGTCAGGGGCGGAAGCGCCGCGCCGTACCGCCTGGCCAGACCATGGGCCAGCAGCCCGAGCGCGCCGCGCGGCTCTCCGGTGAGGTCCGCCACCACGGTCGGGTTGCTCAGATCAAGCCCGCCGGTTGTCGGCGACAGGCAATAGCCCTTCTCTGTGATGGTGAGCGTGACGACACGGAGATCGGGGTCGGCGAACGCCGCGATAACCGCCTCCGGGTCGTGGCCCGCAAGGATGACGCGGTCGTGGATCCCGATCCGCTCGGTCCGCAACCCGTCCGCGCCACGGATACCAAGCGTGTAGCCCTTACCGTCGCGCATCGCCTCGCACAACGCGGCGTTGCGCATCGCGACGCCGGTGATGCGCCAGTCCCCGCCGGCATGGGCCGTGTACCAGGCCTGGTGCGCGCGGTGGAAGTTCCCGAGGCCGAGGTGGAGGAGGCGCGGCATCGCTCAGTCCCCGCCGAGCCGGTAGGTCTCGATCGCAAGGTCATGGGCGAGGAGCCGCCCGATGTCCCCGGCTTCGTCGCGGGACAGAATGCCAGCCTCGACCTGTCCGGCGAGGTGCAGTGCTACCCCGCGCCGCCAGAGATCGTGCCGCGCCGGAATAGACAGGAAGGCGCGCGTGTCGTCGTTGAACCCGGCAAGGTTCCTGTAACCTGCCGTCTCGACGACGCTGTCGAAGTAACGCCGGATGCCGTTAAGACTGTCGTGAAACCACCAGGGCGGGCCGATCCGCAGGCAGGGCCAGTGCCCGGCCATCGGCGCCAGTTCGCGGGCGTACGTGCTTTCGTCCAGCGTGAACAGGATGACGCGCAGGCGCGGGTCGTTGCCGACCCGGTTCAACAGCGCCGCCATGCCGCCGACCCAGTCGGTCGGTCCGGGGATATCCGCGCCCATATCGGGGCCGATCGCCTCGAAAAGCGCAGCATTGGTGTTTCGTCTCGACCCGGCGTGGATCTGCATCACGAGGCCGTCCTCGGCCGACATCTGTGCCATCTCGGTCAGCATGTGGCCGTAATAGGCGTGGGCCTCGTCCGGTGAGAGCGTACCAGTGACAGCAGCAGCATGAAGACGCTCGATCCTGTCGCGGTCGAGCCATGTGGTGGCGATGTGCGGAACGTCGTGATCCGTTGCCGTGGCGCCCGCCGCCCGGAACGCCGCGCGCCGGTCGCGCAGCGCGTCGAGGAAGGCGGCGTAACTCGACACATCGCGGTCCGTCAGCTGCGCCAGTTCGGCCATGGCGGCGCGATGCCCCGGACGGGCGGGGTTCAGCAGATCGTCGGGCCGGAAGGTCGGCACGATCCGGCCGTCCCATCCCGAGGCTGCAATGGCCTTGTGGTCGGCCAGCGTGGAAGTCGCGGGATCGGTCGTGGCAAGCGCGGAAATGCCCATCCGGACGTACAGCGCGCGCGGGAGGAAGGCCGGGTCGGCCAGTTTCGCGGCGATCTCGTCGTAGATCGCGTCTGCGGTATCGGGGCCGAGCGGGACGTCTATCCCGACCGTGCGGCGGAACGTGTGCTCGAGCCACAGCCGGCTCGGCGTCCCGAGAAAGAGGTGCCAGTGCTGCGCGAACAGCCGGAAGACCTCGCGCGGGTCGCGTCCCTTTCCCTCCGGCCCGATCCCGAGATCGGACAGCGCGACGCCCTGCGAATAGAGCATCCGGAAAACGTAATGGTCGGGCTGGATCAGAAGCGCGGCGGGGTCCGGGAACGGCGCGTCCTCGGCCCACCAGCGCGGATCGCAGTGGCCGTGCGGAGACACGATCGGCAGATCACGCATCGTCTCGTAGAGCGCCATGGCGCGGGAGGGGAGGGCAGGGCCGTGGATGTCGGGCATGGCGCGGTCTCAGGCCTCGGGCTGATCGAAATAGTCGCGGTTGGCTGCCACGAGATCGGAGAGCGTGTCGAGCACGCGGCGCAGGTGCCGCCGGGTATGGTCGACAGCCCCGGAGGTGTAGCGCGCCCGCAGCGCGCCCGCGATAGCCTCGTGCTCGCCCAACAGGCTTTCCATATAGGCCGCATCGTTCAGCGACAGGACGCGAAGCCGGTCCAGCACGGCCTTTTCGCGCACCAGCACCGGGCCGATCCGGTCGAGGCCGGTGGCGTCCGCGAGAATCGCATGGAACCGGTCGTCAAGCCGCTGGAAGCCGGTCTTGTCGCTGCGGCTGACGGCCTGGCGCTGGCGCGCGAGGTTGTCGGCGAGTTCGGCTTCAGCGTCCGGCGGCAGTCCGGTCGCGGCCAGACGCTCGACGACCGAAACCTCGACCGCTTCGCGCAGGAATTGGGCGCCGCGGATCTGGCGTACCGACAGCCGAGAGACGAAGGTGCCCCGGCTCGGCCAGGTCACGATCAGCCCTTCCTCCCGCAGCTGCGCGAAGGCCTCGCGCACCGGCGTGCGGCTGGCGCCGAACATCTGTCCGACCTCGTTTTCCGAGATCATCTGGCCGGGGGAGAGCTGCATCGCGAGAATGGCGGACTTGAGCGCAGCCGAGATCTGCTCGTTGGCCGGGCGTGCGTAGTCGAGCGGCGGCACGTCGAACGGGGCGGGATCTGCGACGCCGGTTCTGCGCGTCATGGCGGTCGTTCCTCCCGTCATCGGCTCGTCAATACAAATCCTGTATACCGGTGTTCAAGATTATTGACAACCTGAATACCGGTATGCATTAGTCTGTCCCGACTGGAGGGGATCACCTGGAATGGCCGAAGCGATTCCGAAGACCGCAGCGCTGATCGGCGCGGGAATGGTCGCGCGGACCCATGTCGCCGCAATCGCCGCGTCGGACACCGTCCGCCTCAGGACCATCTGCTCGCGCGGGATCGACCGTGCCGAGGCGCTGGCCGCCGAGGCGCGTGATCTCACCGGCGGCGAGGTTGCTGCGACCACCGATCTCGACGCTGTGGCCGGCGATCCCGAGATCGATTTCGCTATCATCCTCACTCCGCCCGACGCACGGTCCGCGCTGATCCGCCCGCTGGCCGAGGCGGGCAAGAATATCCTTCTGGAAAAGCCGATGGGTCGGAACGCGTCCGAGGCGCGCGATGTCATCGGGATCTGCCGCGACGCCGGCGTCCGTCTCGGCGTCGTGTTCCAGCACCGCATGCGAGAAGCGTCCCGCCGCGCGGCGGCCCGCGTCGCATCGGGAGAACTTGGCGAGCTCGGTCTGGTCGAGATCAGCGTCCCTTGGTGGCGCCCGCAGAGCTATTACGACGAGCCCGGACGCGGCACGTATGCGCGCGACGGCGGCGGTGTTCTCATCAGCCAGGCGATCCACACCATCGACCTCGCGCTCAGTCTTGCCGGCCCGGTCACCACGGTCCGCGCAATGGCGGCGACGACGCGGTTTCACAAAATGGAGGCCGAGGATTTCGCCGTCGCCGGGCTGACCTTCGCCAATGGCGCGGTCGGGTCGATGGTCGCAAGCACTGCGAGCTATCCCGGCGGAGCGGAGTCCATCACGCTGCATTTCGACAAGGCCTGTCTTCATCTCGCCTCGGGCCAGCTTCTGACGCGCTGGCGGGATGGTCGGGAAGAGACGGAAGGCGCCACCGGTGGCACTGGCGGAGGCGCGGACCCGATGGCGTTCACGCATGAATGGCACCAAGGCATCATCGAGGATTTCGCCGCGTCCCTCGTCGAGGGGCGCGCACCGCTCGTCACCGGAGAGGCCGCGCTTGCAGCGCACGACCTGATAGACGCTACCATCCGCTCGGCCCGGTCCGGCCGCATCGAGGAGATCGCGCAATGACCGCGCGCCTGCGCTTCGCCGCCATCGGCATCGACCACCGCCACGTATTCGGCATGGCTGGCAACATGATTGACGCCGGCGCGGAATTCGCCGGCTGGTGGACCGAGGGTCACCCAAATACCGAGGACGGGTTCGTCAAGCGCTTCCCGGACGTGCCGCGTGCGGAGAGTGCCGAGGCGCTGCTCGACGATCCGTCGATCGGGCTGATCCTTCTGTCGGGCATCCCGCGGGACCGCGCCGCCTGGGCCGTGCGGGCGATGGAGGCGGGCAAGGACGTGATGAGCGATAAGCCCGGCTGCACCACGCAAGAACAGCTCGCCGAGATCCGCGACACGGTGGCCCGCACCGGCCGGATCTGGTCCATCGACTTTTCCGAGCGGTTCGAGGTGCCGGCCGTGACCCGCGCCGCAGAACTGGTCGCGGAAGGGGCGATCGGCCGCGTCGTCCAGACCCTGGGCATCGGGCCGCACCGGCTGAACCGGGACACGCGACCGGACTGGTTCTTCGACCGCGATGCCTATGGCGGCATCCTGACCGACATCGCGAGCCACCAGATCGATCAGTTCCTGTTCTTCACCGGATCCACCGAGGCCGAGGTGAGCCACGCCGCCGTCGCCAACCATGCCAATCCGGGCGACGAGGGCCTGCAGGATTTCGGCGAGATCGTCCTGCGCGGCGATGGTGGCCACGGTTACATCCGCGTCGACTGGTACACCCCCGATGCGCTTCCGACATGGGGCGACGGGCGGCTGACCATCCTTGGCACTGAGGGCTATATCGAGCTTCGCAAGTACGTCGATGTCGGCCACGACGGCACCGACCACCTGATCCTCGTCAACGGTTCGCGCTGCGAGCGGATCGATGCATCGGGGGCGGGATTGCCCTATTTCGCGCGGCTGATCGACGACATCCGTGACAGGACCGAGACCGCGATGACGCAGGAGCATGTGTTCCGCGTCTGTGACCTCGCGCTGCGAGCCCAGGCGATGGCCGAGCAGGCGCAGCCATGATCCGCGTCGCCATCATCGGCGCCGGCATTGGCGCGGAACACCTCGCCGGCTACCGTGCCCTGCCGGATCGGTTCACGGTGGCGGCGCTCTGTGATCTGGACACCGAGCGGGCCCGGAAGGCCGCCGGCGATGACGCGTCCATAGCGGTCACGGCCGATCTCGATGGCGTTCTCGCCGATCCGGATATCGACCTGATCGACGTCTGCCTGCCGCCGCACCTGCATTTCCCGGTCTCGGTTAACGCGCTCGAGGCCGGCAAGCACGTCATCTGCGAAAAGCCGATCGTCACCTCGCTGGAAGAGGCCGACCGGCTGATCGCCGCCATCGATGCCGCCCCGGGCCATTTCTACCCGGTGTTCCAGTATCGCTTCGGTCCCGCCATGACCGCGCTCGCCGCTTTGATCGAGTCCGGGCTCGCCGGGCAGCCGCAGGTTGCCGCGCTCGAGACGCACTGGAACCGGTCGGCCGCGTATTACGCCGTGCCATGGCGCGGGACCTGGGCCGGAGAGAAGGGCGGGGCCGTACTCGGACACGCGATCCACGTGCACGACCTGCTGTGCTGCCTGTTCGGACCGGTCGCCGAGGTTTCGGCGGCGCTGGCCACCCGGGTCAACCCGATCGAGACCGAGGATTGCGCCGCGATCCTCATGCAATTCCAGAACGGCGCGCTCGCGACCTCGTCTGTCACGCTCGGATCCGCGCGCGACGAGACCCGGGTGCGCCTCGTGTTCGAGGGGCTGACCGCGACATCCGGAACGGCGCCTTACGCGCCCGCCACCGGCCCGTGGACATTCGTCGCCCGCGATCCTGCAAGGCAGGCCGAGATCGACGCCATCGTGGCATCGGCGGCGTCCGAGCGCATGGGCTTTGCCGGCCTGCTCGACGCTGTCGCCGACGCGCTCGACGGCCGGCCGTCCCGGACCGTGCTGCCCGAGGACGGGCGCCGATCGATCGAACTGGTGACGGCGATTTATACCGCCGCGCGCAGTGGCGGGAGGGTGGCTCTGCCACTGGCGCCGGGCGCGCCGAACTACGGTGGATGGCAGCCGTGAGGGCGCAACGGAAAGCAATGGTGCAACCTGATGGAACAAAAGCGAAAAAAGACTCGAGAGCGGAAATTGATACAGGAATGATCTTTACCGATACCCGGGAAAGCGGCACTGTTGCACCGGGGCCCCGTTCGGTGGGCGACCACGAGCTATAAAGGCCTGACCTGTCAGGACAACTTCGGGAGGAACTGAAACGTGAGACAAAAGAGATTCGCGATGACGGCCCTGGCCGGCACGATGGCGGCCTTCGTGGCCGCGCCGTCGGTGGCGCAGGAAATCCGCTTCATGTGCTACTCGGACGGCAACGAGTGCGAGGTCTATGACGACCTGCTGACCCGTTTCGAAGCCGAGCACGAGGGCGTTGACGTGATCGTCGACGTGGTGCCCTACCAGGCCATCCTCGAAAACCTGCCGGTGCAGCTTGCCGCCGGCACCGGACCGGACCTGGCGAAGGTCACCGACCTTGGCGGCCTGAACGAGTATTACCTCGACCTCACGCCCTATATCGACACTGCCTACTGGGACGCGTCGTTCGGCGACACGCTCGACTGGTACCGGGTCGGCGACCGGCAGGGTTATTACGGCCTGCACACGCAGCTCACCATCACCGGGCCGTTCGTGAACGCGACCCTGTTCGAGCAGGCCGGTGTCGACATGCCCGGACCGGGCGCGACCTGGGAGGAGTGGGCCGAGGCGACCCGCGCCGTGGCCGAGGCGACCGAGGCCGACTTCCCGATGGCAATCGACCGTTCCGGTCACCGCGTCGCGGGACCGGCGATCTCTTACGGGGCGCAGTATTTCGACGATGAGGGCAACGGATCGTTCGAAGGCTTCATGCCGTTCGCCGAACAGTTCGTTGAGTGGAACAACGACGGCACAATGGCGCGCGACGTCTGGGCCAGCCAGGGCGGCGCAACCTACGCGGACGCCGCGCAGGAGTTCATCAACGGCGAAGTCGTCTTCTACTATTCGGGTTCGTGGCAGGTCGGCCGGATGGACGAGCAGGTCGGAGACTTCTTCGACTGGCGCGTCGTCGGTTCGCCCTGTGGTCCGGCCGGGCCGTGCTCCGGCATGCCGGGCGGCGCGGGTGTCGTCGGCTTCGAGCAGACCGAGCATCCCGAGATCGTGGCGGAGATCATCGACTTCCTCGCGCAGGAAGACGTCTACGCCGAGGCCACGGCCCGCACCCGCAACCTGCCGGCGCATCTCGGCGTCGCATCCGCGGGCGTGGAGTTCGAGGGCGCGAGCCCGGCCGCACAGGCGGCGCTGAACGCCTTCGCGTCGGACCTGTCGAACGTGTCGCCGATTGCCTTCCGCTACCAGGGCTACGCGGGCAACCGCGCGATGTTCGGCATCACGGTCGAGCGCCTGAGCCAGGCGATCGTCGGCGAGCTCACGGTCGAAGAAGCAATGGAACGTGCCGCCGAAGACCTGAGCGCGGCACTGGCCGAGTCGAACTGACCGGTTCCGCCCCTCGCGCCTGACCGGCGCGGGGGGCTCCGGCTCAGGGGGAGGAGGGAGCCATGCTCAGCGTCATTTCATCGGTCATGCGGATCGTCGAAATCCCCATGATCGCACTCCAGCGTCTGCTCGGGATCAACCGGCTGGCCTGGGTATTCCTCCTGCCCAACCTGATCCTTTTCGGACTCTTTGCTTTCCTGCCCGTGATCCTGAACGTCGTCTACTCGATGACGGGCAGCGACAACGTCCTGCTCTCGGACCGGCCCTACATCGGCGCCAGCAATTTCGGCACGCTGCTCGACTGCAGCGACTTCCTCGACCCGAATTCCTGCCGCGAGGACAAGTTCTGGCGCGCGGTCTGGAACACGATCTGGTTCGTGACGCTTCAGGTCGGGATCATGGTCGGCTTCTCGCTTCTGACCGCGGTGATCCTCAACCGCGACATCCGCGCCCGCGGCTTCTTCCGCTCCGTCTTCTTCTTCCCGGTCCTGCTGTCTCCCGTCGTGGTGGCGCTGATCTGGAAGTGGATCCTCCAGCGCGAGGGCGTGCTGAACGCCTTTCTCGACTGGACCGGGATCGGCGGGTTCAACTGGCTGGTCGATGCGCACTGGGCCTTCGCCTGGTCGGTCTTCATATCAGTCTGGGCGCATATGGGCTTCTATACGCTGATCCTGCTGGCGGGGCTGCAAGCGATCCCGCGCGACGTCTACGAGGCGGCGATCATGGATCGCGCCGGCGCCTGGCGCACCTTCCGGCGGATCACCCTGCCGCTCCTGTCACCGACGATGCTGGTCGTGCTCGTCCTCGCGCTCATCAAGGGCGTGCAGACCTTCGACGAGATCTACGCCTTCACCGGCGGCGGACCGGGCACGGCGACGACATTCATCATCCAGTACATCTACGAGAAGGGCTTTGCCGGGGCGCCCCGGCTGTTCGGACTGGCTGCCGCGGCCTCGCTGCTGGTGGCGGGCGTGCTCGTCGTGCTGACGCTCGCGCAACTCTGGGCCAACAGGAGAAGCGTCGATGGCTGATCTCACGTCTTCCCGCCGCACCGGCATTCTCGGCTTTCTCACCGCGACCCGCGGGCGCGAACGACTGCACTGGACCGACTGGGTGTCCTACGGCTACCTCTGCCTCGGCATTTTCCTCATGTTCGGCCCGGTCGTCTGGCTCGTCCTGTCCAGCTTCAAGGACCGCAACGAGCTTGACCGCTTTCCGCCGCGCTTCCTGCCCTACGCTCAGGAAACGATCGAGGTCGACGGGTTCGACGAGCCGCTGCTGGCCTTCCGCGTGACCGAAGGCGATCTGGCCGGCGAGCTGGTCGGGCAGACGCGCCGGGCAGCCGGGCGCGCCGAGGTCGTGGTGCCGGCCAATCCCGACGAGCGGATCCGCCTGACGACCGACCAGCTCGAGCCAGTGGAGGGGATCGCCTTCGCGACCGAGAACTACACGCAGCTCTTCGAGCGCTTCAATTTCCTGCGCTTCTTCTGGAACTCGACCTTCATCACCGTGATGGCGACGCTCCTGATGCTGCTGGTGAACTCGATGGCCGCCTTCGCCCTGTCGAAATACCAGTTCAGGGGACGCAACGCGGTGCTTCTGCTGGTGATCGGAACGCTGATGATCCCACAGACGGTCGTTCTTGTGCCGCTCTTCCTGATCGTCACCGAACTCGGCATGTTCAATTCGCTCTGGGGCGTCATCATTCCCGGCGCGGCGACCCCGACCGGTGTGTTCCTGCTGCGGCAGTATATGATCACCATTCCGGACGAGATCCTCGACGCTGCGCGGATGGACAAGGCGAGCGAGTGGAAGATCTTCTGGCGCATCGTCGTGCCGTTATCCGCTCCGGCCATCGCTGTGCTCGCGATCCTCGCGATCATGTGGCGGTGGAACGACTTCCTGTGGCCCCTGATCGTGCTGACGCGGACCGAGAACTTCACGCTTCAGCTGGCGCTGAACTCGTTCCAGGGCGAGCTTCAGACCGACTGGCCGAGCCTGCTGGCCATGACCGTTCTGACACTCCTTCCGATCGCGGCGGTGTTCATGTTCCTGCAGAAATACATCGCGACGGGCATCGCCTCGACCGGCGGAAAGTAAGGATACGACAATGGCTTCCATCGAGCTCAAGGACGTTCGCAAGGCCTACGGTTCCGTCGAGGTCATCAAGGGTATCGACCTTGCCATCGGGCACGGCGAGTTCTGCGTCTTCGTCGGCCCGTCGGGTTGCGGAAAGTCCACACTTCTGCGGATGATCTCGGGACTGGAACCGATCACCGGTGGCGCCATCGAGATCGGCGGCGACGTGGTCAATCACATTCCGGCGGCCGATCGCGGGCTGGCCATGGTGTTCCAGTCCTACGCGCTCTACCCGCACATGACGGTGCGGCAGAACCTCTCGTTCGGGCTCGAGAACATCAACACGCCGAAGGGCGAGATCGCGGCGAAGGTCGACGAGGTCTCGAAGATGCTTAAGATCGACATGCTGCTCGACCGCCGGCCGAAGGACCTGTCGGGCGGCCAGCGTCAGCGCGTCGCTATCGGCCGGGCCATCGCGCGGGAACCGCGGGTCTACCTGTTCGACGAACCGCTCTCCAACCTCGACGCCGAGCTTCGGGTCGATATGCGCGGCGAGATCTCGGGCCTGCACAAGCGGCTTGGCAACACGATGATCTACGTGACGCACGACCAGATCGAGGCGATGACGATGGCCGACAAGATCGCGGTGCTCCGGCTTGGGGAACTCGAACAGTTCGGCCGGCCGCTCGATCTCTTCAACTATCCGCGGAACCTCTTCGTGGCGGGCTTCATCGGCAGCCCCAAGATGAACTTCCTCAAGGGTGCGGTTAGCATGAGCGACCGGTCGCTTCTGACGCTGAATACCGGCGAAGAGGTGACGCTGCCGGTCGAGGGGTTCGATCACCGTGCGGGCCAGAACGTGACACTGGGGATCAGGCCGAACGACCTGCAGCCGGCGGAAACCGGACCCATCCACCTGAACGTGGCGGCCGTCGAACAGCTCGGCACCGAAAGCTATCTCTATGGCGAGCTGGCCGATGGCACGCGCCTGACGGTCCACAATCCCGGGCAGACGCGGGTGCAGGCCGGCGAACGGGTTGCCCTCAGCTACCAGCCCCATGCCGTCCACCTGTTCGACAACGACAGCACCCTGTCCCTCCGGTCCGCCGCATGAGAGAGACGTGGCGCTGGTTCGGGCCGGCTGACGAAATCCGGATTGCGGAGATCCGCCAGACCGGAGCCGCGGGGATCGTGTCGGCGCTGCACCATGTGCCGACCGGGGCCGTCTGGAGCACCGACGAGATCGCGAAGCGGCAACGCGAGATCGAGGGCGCGCCCGACGCGCCGAGCGGTCTCACCTGGGATGTCATCGAAAGCCTGCCGGTCTCCGAGGCGATCAAGACCCAGTCCGACGGCTGGCGCGAGGACCTCGAGGCGTATCGCGCCAGCATGCGCAACATCGCGGCGTCGGGCGGCCCCCGGGTGATCTGCTACAATTTCATGCCGGTGCTTGACTGGACCCGGACCGAGCTTCAGCGGCGGCTCCCGAACGGCGGCTCGGCGATGGCGTTCGACCTCGTCGATTTCGCGGTCTTCGACATCCACCTGCTGCGCCGTGGCGGGGCAGAGGAAGATTACGGGGACGCGATTCGGGATGCGGCTGCGGAACGGCTGTCTGCGCTCGGAGACGCGGCGAAGTCCGACCTCGTCTCAAACATCGTCGCCGGGCTGCCCGGCGCGAACGAGCGCTGGACGCTGGAAGACGTCAGCGCCCATCTGGGACGCTATGCCGAGATCACGCCGGACAGGCTGCGGCAGAACCTGATCGACTTCCTGTCCGAAGTCGCGCCCGAGGCCGAGCGCCTCGGTCTGCGTCTCTGCTGCCACCCGGACGATCCGCCCTTCGCATTGCTTGGCCTGCCGCGGGTCATGTCGTCGACGGACGACTACGCCCGTGTTCTCGAAGCGGTCGATCTTCCATCGAGCGGCGCGACGCTGTGCACCGGCTCACTCGGCGTGGCGGCGGATTTCGACCCGGTGGACTTCGTGTCCCGGCACGGACCGCGCATCCACTTCGTGCATCTTCGCAATACGAAACGCGAGGATCCGGCGGATGGCATGCGGGTCAGTTTCCACGAGTCAGAGCATCTCTCCGGCGACACCGACATGGTTGCGACGATCGCCGCGCTTCTGGACGAAGAAGCCCGGCGAAAATCTGACGGACGCAACGATGCCGAAATCCCGATGCGCCCGGACCACGGCCAGTCGCTCCTGTCCGATCTGGATCGCCCGATGATGCCCGGCTACCCGCTGATCGGCCGGATGCGAGGGCTCGCCGAGCTTCGCGGCGCGATGGCGGCGCTTGGACCGCGGGCGACCGCACGGGCCTAGTCCGGCCTCGTAAGGCGACCGGTCCGTATCTCTACGAAAGCGACACGATGGTCAGGACGCCTTCCGCGATGCCAGGAGCCGGCAGAGCCCGACGATCAGCAGCAGGTTGACGAGAGGCGCCAGGAGCCCGACCCAGAGCAACGCCGCCTCGGGGAGCGATCCGCCGAGCAGGTTCCAGGGCAGGCCGATCGGGACCAGGAACACGCCCGACAGAGGGTCGCGTTCCTGGCCGAACAGGCCGAATGTTCCGATTGCGAAAAGGGCGAGCGCGGCTGCGTAGAGAAACGCGAAGATCCAGAACGCCGCCCTGCACGGCCATTTTTTCAGAGGAAGCCCTCGTTTGTCAGCGATTCAATTCCGGCCGTGCTGCCGTCGCGGTAGGCGATGCAGCGCCAGGTTCCGGTGCCGCCGACAGTCAGGATGACCTCGGTGCCGGCTTCCGAGAAGGACGAGCTGGACACCACGACGTCCGGGTTCCCGGTCGTCGATCGGACGTCGCGCACACAGGCGGCGCGCGCGGCGGCCTCGGGATCGTTGCCGGCCGGCGGCGGCGCGCTGTCGTCGATGCAGCCGGACAACATCGCAAGCGACGAAATCGCGAAGACGGTCGTTAGGATCGGTTTCATTGATGGTCCTTTCGTTGAGGTCTGGGTGAAGGTTGGGGCCCCGGCATCAGTCGATGCCGAAGATCACGTTGTAGGACACCACGGCATTCGTCCGGTTGACCACCTCGACGACGTGGTCGCCGGACTGCCAAAGTTGCCCGCGATACTCCCGATTGGCCGGGATCAGGTCGAGCAGGAATGAATTGTCGGGGTTGAAGATCTGGTATTCAAGCGACCCGTTCCAGGGCGCGACGCGCACGTACAGGAACTGGCCGTCCCCGGCGCCAAGGACGTAGCGGCGGCTCGCACCCGGGGCGAGGCTGTCGCTCAGTTCCGCCCCGGAAGTACCGGCAGCGAACTGGACGCGGACCGTATCGGTCGACCCGGCCGAGGTGCCGCCGCCCGATCCGCCGGAGCTGCGAAGGTAGGCGGTCTGGTCCTGGCCATCGATGAAGAACTCCGTCTGGCGGCCATCGGCACGGAACGCGCAGGCGATGTAGGGCGCGCGGCCGGACATGTAGAGCTCGCCGCCGACCGTCTGTGTCCCATCAACGCGCGAGCCATTGTAGCGCATGTTCGACTGAGCGTAGGGCGCGCCGAAATACTGGCGGGCGACGGCGCCGCACCGGTCGAGAAGCGGACCCACGTTCTGCGCGATGGCCGGCGCCGGCAGGGCGATCGCAAGCGCGAACAGCAACGATCTTGGCGACATACTGGGCAACTCCTGTAGCAGTTGTGGCGGTTGGCGGCAGGGATCAGCCACCCGTCAGGAAGAATTCGGGAATGACGAACCGAGCGGCACCGACGAAGACGACGAAGGTGTCCGACACCTGCGTCACCGTCATCTCCGCGCCGTCATCGGCCTCGGACTCGTCATAGTAGACCGGCGTGCCGTCCTCGAAGAACAGGACGCGGCTGCCGCCGTCGGGCCAGAAAATCGTGACGAAGCCCGAGCCATCGCCGTCGCGGGTGACACCGGCGTCGCACATGGCTTCGGCCGCGTCCTGGTCGCGGATGCAGGACACCTGTCCCGTCGCGTTGAACTCCGTACCGGCGACCAGTGCGTCATCATCCGGTCCGGCCGGCGGCGGGACCAGAGGCAGTTGGGTCGCCGTCCCGGCGGCTGACGCAGCGAAGAGACCGGCAGGAATGACGAACCGGGACTCGCCGATGAAGACGACGAAATCGTCGCCCGAGCGGGTCACGGTCATCTCGGCATCGCCGTCGGCCTGCGACTGATCGAAATAGACCGGCATGCCGCCCTCGAAGGAGATGGCGCGGCTGCCGCCGTCGGGCCAGTTGATCAGGACATATCCATTGCCGCTGCCTTCGTGGACGGCACCGTAGCTGCACTGGGCCTCGGCCGCATCGCGGTCGCGCACGCAGGCAAGTGTCCCGCTCGCGTCGTATTGCGGGCCCGAGGCGGCGGCTGTCGTCGGCGCTTCAAGCGGGGCAGGCGATGCCACCGGTGGCGCCGGGATATGTCGCGCGATGCCGGGCGCTGACCCTTCGACGAGGAACTCACCGGCGACCCATCCGGTTGCGTGACCCGAGACCGAGCTGACGAAGCACCACCGTTCGCCATCGCTCATCCGGCACCCGCCTGCGTTCCTCAGCGTGCTGCCATCCGGAAGACGCGAGACGATCGGCGCGTCGGTCGAAGGCTGGCTGTGCATGCGGAGCGAGCTGCCGCTGCGGTTCACGCTGACCCGCCAGTAGTCCGGCCCGCCCGACAGACCGTCGGCGAAGTCCGCCATCGGTGCCGCGGCCGGCGCCGTGACATGGGCCGCGGGCGCGTACCCGTCCCGCAGGTATTCAGCCGCGACCCACCCCGAAACGCCTCCGCCCGCTTGCATCACGTCGCACCATGTCCGGCCTTCGTTCCGGACGCAGCCGCCGATGTTGCGAAGGTCGGACCCGTCGGTCAGGCGTCCGACGCGAACGGTGTGCACGGACGGTCCGGCATGAACCCCCAGATGTCCCTGCGGATTGTCGAGGTGCACGTGGAAGTGATCCGAAGCCGCCGAAACGGCAGGCGGGATCGTCGGCGACGGCGGGTGCGCCGGCAGCCCCGAGGAGGAGCGGACGGGCGCCGTGGGCGTTCCGGCCCGGCGGAAGACCGGGGCGAGGAACTCGCGGGCCACGTAGCCCGCCAGTCCGCCGCCTTCAGCCATGACCTCGCACCAGTCGCGACCGTCGCCGGGGCGGCAGCCGCCGATATCGCGGAGAATGGTGCCGTTGGGATAGCGACCGATGCGCGGCGCGTCCGTCGATGGGTCAGTGTGAACGTTCAGATGCCCCTCGGGAGAGCGGGTCCGCACCTGGAAAACGAGCGGTGCTGCCGAATCCGCGTCGTCCGACGGCGACAGCAGGTCGATCTCGATCGAATAGGGTGCGACCTCGCCCGCGCGGGCGGCGGCCCGGAACAGGTAGACGGAAACCGTGTAGGTTCCGGCGGCCGGCACTGTCGCCACGAACTCGTTGAGCTCCGGCATCATCTCGGAGGTCAGGCTGCCCACGGCAAGCGCCTCTTCCCCGGGGCCCCGGCCCGGAGCGTAGACGTTGAAATAGGCGGCCGTGTTGGGCGAATGCAGGCGCACGGTGAGCTGATCGCCCGCAGCCGCGGCGATCTCGTAGAGGACGGTATCCCGGCCCTCGACCACACCGTCGATCACGCTGCCGGTCCAGCCCGCCATTTCGACATGTTCGCGACGCAGGCCCGACTGGGCGGATGCGCTCGTCACGAGGACTGTGGCGCACAGCGCGGCGAGGGCGAGTCGGCAGATCAGGCCCAACGGGCTTCGGTCTTGCATGTCCATGTCTCCTGAATAGGCGGGGGCGTGGGCAGTGAGGGTCAGGCGCGCCGGACCAGTCGAATGATGAGCAGAAGGATCACGGCCCCGATCACGGCGGCGATGAAGGCGCCGATCGCGCCACCGCCAAGAGGGATGCCGATCGCCGGGAAGAGGTAGCTGGCGATCAGCGACCCTCCGATCCCGACCAGGACGTCGACCCAGAAGCTGCCGCCGGATCCGCCGACGATCAGGCTGGCAATCCAGCCGACCACGGCGCCGACGACGATGGCGATGAGAAGTCCGATCACCAGGCCGACGCCGGCTCCGACGGCTTGCGCGGCATCCTGAGAGAATGCCGCCGTCGGCAGAGCGGCAAGCGCCGCGATGGCTGGCAGGCGCGCTGACAGAATTGGCTTCATTTTGATCCTCCCCCGATCGCCCCGCGCTTTCCCCGAACGGACGGACGGGAAAGCACGTTGAAATAATCTTTCGCGATTGGCGGGGATGTCTCGCAAGCCGCTATGCGCAGTGATTGTCCGATTTGCGCAGGCCGTTCCGGCTGGTGCGGCCTACCGGCGCTTGATGGTCGTCGAGGGGAGTTCGCCGAAAGCGGCGCGGTAGGCGGCGCTGAAGCGGCCCTGATGGCCGAAGCCGCACTCCATGCAGACCTCGGTCACAGTGGCCGGGCCATCGGGCGACAGCAGGGCCCGTCGCGCCGCGTTCAGCCGGATCCGGTTGAGGATCCGGGCGGGGGATTCGTCGCGGACCTGCCGGAATGCAGTCTCCAGCGTGCGGATCGAGATGCCGAGCACCCGCGCCACATCGGACGTGGTGAACACCTCGTCGAAATGGGCGGTCATGAATTCCTCGGCCCGTCGCACGTGGATCTGCGCGGCGGTGCCGTCGACGCGGAGATCCTGCAGCTCGTCCGCCATCTCGCGCGCTCCGTCCGACAGGGCGGAGGACAGAAGCTCGAACCAGCTTCGCGAGGCGCCGGGGCGATCGAGCAGCGAGGACCCGTCCTCGAGCTGATCGGCGAGCATCCGGGACAGCGCAAGCGCCTGGCGCACGTTCCCGGACCGGCCGGACTCCAGTATCACGCCGCGACGGCTTTCGACGAGCGGAAGGGCGTCGAAGGAGTCCGAGGGCAGAAGAAAAACGTAGGCGAGGAATCGGCCCTCGGAGTCTGGCTCGACCCGTGTGTCGCGCCGACCGCGGCCGAGCACGAGCCCCTGTCCGTTCTCTGCCGCGACAGACCGGCCGTCGATTTCCGTCCTGACCGTCCCGTAGCGTGGCACGAGAATCGTGGGGTGGACGCTTTCCCGGACGGTAACGTCATGGCCGCTGGAGGAGACGCGCCCGACCGCCATCTCGCCGAGCAGCGCGCGTGACACTTCGGCCCGACCGCCCGCGTTGTCGTGCAGCCGGAGTGGGCTTTGACTGGAGAAAAGCGGATGCTTCGAGCCGCAGCTGTTCTGCCCGTACCGTCCGATCAGTGTGAACTTGCCCATGGGCCGAATGCCGAAATCTGAACCTGAGAATTCATGTGAGGCCGAAGCTAACCGAAAGATAGCATGAACATGCGACCGGTCACATCGAACATACGCCCGCCGCTTTGCGACGGGCGTGCAGTTGTCGGATCAGGCCGCGTGACGGGCCGTCGCTTTCCGGTCAGAACCGGAAGCCGACGTTTACGCCGACCGTCGTCACCTCGAGCTCCGCACCGGCGGCAGGGCCGTCGAAATCGTCGAACTGGTGACGCAGCGCCTCGACACCGATCACGACCCGGTCGGTCGCAAGTATGTCGACGCCAAGGCCGTAGAAGTATCCGCTGCTGTCCAGCGAGCCCGCTCCGGCGGAAATGTCGATATCGGCATAGCCCGCGGTCCCGTAGACGAGCGCCCGGCCAAGATCGAAACCGCCTTCGATGCCGACGCGCAGGAGCCGGTCGTAATCGACGGCCGTTACCGCAGCGCCGGCGGTGATGTCGCCGTCGCCCATCATGTAATCGACTTCGCCGCCGACCACCAACTGGCCAAAATCGAACCGGTATCCTCCGAATATGCCGTAGACTTGGCCTTCTACGGTGAAAGAGCCGGCGACACCGTTGTCGAGAAAACCGTCGGCAATCGTGTCGTACTGCAGACCGACATAGGCGCCGGACCAGTCGGTCACAGGCGCGGCGGCCGGTGCGACGACGACAGGCGTCGGGGCAGGGGTGTCGAGCCCTCCGGCCAGCGCGGGTGCGGCGGCGATGGAAAGGGCGGCGGCGAGTGCCATTCTGCTCATCTGTTTTCTCCTCAAAATCATTCGTTCAGGCGCTGGTTTCCTGTCACGGGTCGCCATGGCACCACCCGGACAATCCGCCATACCGAAATACCGCGGACCCTCTGCACCGCCGTTGCCTCGTTTGGGGACCTGGGCAAAAGCGGGCCAGTTTTATCAGGATCCGCGGCGGTCCGGCATCGCCTTGCACCTTCAAGTTCCAGCCAAGCCGGCAATCTGTTCACTCGTTACTCGGGCTGAGTGTTAGGATCGGGCCGGATACCGGGAAAGCCGCAAAGCGCACCATTTATCCAGATTGCGCAGGTCTGGCCGTAACGGTTGTGTTCCGGGTCCCGGCCGCGGCCTCGGTCAGAGCCGCTCAACCCGAAGCGGAGGACCGGACCCGCTGATCGGCTGCGATCCAGCCGGCAATGCGGCGCGCGTCCCGACCGACACCAGACACCATGGTCGAGGAGACGGCGTACTGGAAATGCAGGCCCATGAAATAGACCCCGTCGATATCGGTGGCCTTGCCGAACCGGTGCCGGGGATGTCCGCCGCTGCCGAGAACCGGCAGGTCGATCCAGTCGAAACCGGGGTGATATCCGGTGCACCAGACGACGGTGCGGCAATCGATGCGCTTGCCGTCCTCGGCCACTGGCAGGCCGCCCTGCAACCCGGTGATCCGGCCGATGCGTTTCACCCCGGCACGCTCGAGCTGGCCGGGCCGTGTCCGGATCAGCGGCATTCCGCGGTTCTGCATCTTGGCGCGGAACTTGCGGCCCGGCGGCGTCCGCATCGTCAGCAGGTGGTGGAACATGCCCCGGACGACGACCCGGACCAGAAGCTTCCGCCCCATGAACCCGGCGATGTCGAACGGAATGTGCCCGACCGGTCGCCCTGCCAGCCAGACCTCGTGTGTCTTGGCGAGGTCCATGGCGATCTCCGCCCCGGAATTGCCGGCCCCGACAAGCAAAACGGGGCCGTCCGGGATCTGGGAGGGATTGCGGTATGCCCGGCTGTGGAGCTGGACGATCTCGTCGTCCAGTCCGGTCGCGAAATCCGGAATCCTCGGCGCCTGGTAGCCGGCCGCCGCGACAACGACGGACCCGGCTTCGATCGTGCCCTGCGTGGTTTCGATCCGGTAGCCCGCGCCGGAACGGCTGAGCCTGACGACCGGCGTCGCCACTCTGACCGGAAGCCGGAACTTCGCCGCATAGGCCTCGAGATAGTCGGCCATCTGGTCCTTCGTCGGGAATGTGTCGCGGTGCGCGGGGAAGGGATAGCCGTCGAGCCCGTCAAACTTCGCCGGAGTGAAGAGTTTCAGGGAGTCCCACCGGTTGCGCCAGACGTCCCCGATGCGCTCGGCCGCGTCGAGAACCACGTGTTCGATCCTGTGCTGTTTCAGATGGTAGCTGACTGAAAGGCCGGCCTGACCGGCGCCGATCACGGCGACCGGCACCCGTTCCGGCCCGCTACTGGCAGAGACGGTCGTATCCGTCCCATCGAAGGCGTCAGCCCCCGTTCGGATCAGGTTGCCCGCCTCGACGAGGTCTGCGGGATCGCGGCCGGACCGGGACCGGGGAAGCGTGTCGGATTGCATTGCGTCTCTCCTCGATTGGTGTCGAGGACGAGCGTAGGACCGCGCCGGGACCCCTTCATCGTGAGAAGACCCCATGTCGCCGGAAAACCTCTATGGGTCATTCGACCCATGACGGAAGTCAGATGTCGCCCGATTTCAGTGCGACCGCGACCGCGGCGGCGCGCGATCCGACTCCGAGCTTGCCGAAGATGTTTTCGACATGCCGGTTCACCGTCTTCGGGCTCAGTCGGAGCTCGGCGGCGATCTGCGGATTGGTTCCGCCCTCCGCCATCATGCGCAGCACCTCGCGTTCGCGATGCGTCAGACCGCCGCCCCGTGGCGCGGTCAGCTCCGACAGCGCGGCCCGTGCACCTGCCAGGTCCGGATCGGCGCCGAGGTCGGCCAGGGTCTTTTCGGCCGCTTCCAGTTCGATCCGCGCGCTTTCCGTGTCGCCCAGTTCGATGAGCGCGCGCGCGATGTCGAGGCGAAGGCAGCCCTCCAGATACGGCGCACCGAAATCCGACCAGTAGCGGCGCGCACGGGTCAGCGCCTCGATCCCCGCGACATGATCGCCCCGGGCCGAGGCAAGCCGGCCGGCGCCCTGGTCGGCCACCCGCATCAGCACTTCGGTCCCGTAATGCCGGGCGATGTCCTCCATTTCGGCGCAGGCGGCCCCGGCAGCGTCGAGGTCGCCGGCAGCGATGCGGATATCCGTTGCAGCCGGCAGAAGCGCGGCCTTGCGGGGCATGTCCCCGGCTGTCCGGAGCGCCCGTTCGATCATCGACGCGGCCTCGGCGGCGCGACCCTCCGCCAGCTTCAGAAGCGCCAGCCCCGGCTGCGGGTCGATGCCGATTTCCCCTGCGAGGCGGTATTCGGTCTCTGCCTCGGACAGACGGCCCCGCAGCCGGAGGATCTCGCCCCGCCGATAGGCCGCATTGGCCCGCGCCGTCCGTTCGGTCGTTCCGATCAGGCCGAGACCCGCGCGCTCGGCTTCGGAATACGCCTCGGTCCAGTGGCCCTCGAGCTGAAGCACTTCGGCGCGGTGCATCTGGCAGACGCCGTTGAAGGCCTTGGCTTGCGGGTTCTGGCGGCACCAGTCGTTCAGGATTGCGGTCCATTCGCGGGCGCGCACCATCTCCAGCACGCGGCAGCAGGAGGCGACGATCTCGCAATAGACGACGCCGGTGACGATCGGCGACAGCTTCCCGCCATTGGCCAGCAGCATGGTCTCGTCGATGGGCAGATACCCCTCGTCGATCCGGCCGAGCCGGAACAGCAGCCCGCCCTTCAGGCTTCCGGCCAGTGCGACGAGGTCGGGATCGCCGCAGGTCTCGCCAAACTGCAGGGCGCGGTCGGCGACAGCGACGGCGTCTTCGTACGCACCTTTCGCGCGGTGCATGAAGACCTGCGGCAGAAGCAGATAACCGCGCTGCACGCACGTCTCTTCGGTCTGTTCGGCGTGCTTTGCCGCCCGTTGCAGCCAGCCCGAGCCTAGCCCGACCTCGCCGATCATCATGTTGCGCAGGCCGCTCCAGAAGGCTGTCCGCGCGCTTTCGGCGTGGTCGTCCGCTGCGGAATGATGGGCATAGAGACGCTCGAGCGCGGTAAGCATCTGGGCGTCGTTTGCCGAAATTCCCGCCGCCCAGACGAGGTCCTCGAGATCGTCTGGAGACAACCCGATATCGGCATCGGCGCTCAGGAAAAGAGCGGTGGCGTCAGCCCAGTCACCTCTGCGATAGGCATCCCGGGCCGCCGCGAGCGTATCCGGCACCTCGGCGGGCATGGCGAAAGCCAGCATACATCAGCACACCGCTTCGCAGAAGGGCAGCACCGGGGATTCCTCAGGCCAGCGGCGCGATCAGGCGGATTGCGGGCCGGAGGCGGCGCCACGGCTGCCCCACCAGTTGAGCCCGAGCAACGCAAGGATGAAGGCCGTGCCAGCGGCCTCGATCGCGATATCCGGCCAGAACACGGCGATGACGGCGGGCACCATCAATGCGCGCTGCCAGATTGGCATGGCGCGCCACAGGAAACCCTCGAGCGCGGCGGCGAACCCCACCAGCGCGACGATCGCGATGAAGCCGTTCCAGATCACCAGCGGGAGCGGTCCGCCAAGGATGATGGACTCGTTGAACACCATGAAGAGCGGGATGAGGTAGAGGCCCTTGGCGAATTTCCACGCCTGCAGACTCGTCTCCATCGGTTTCGATCCCGCGATGGCCGCGCCGGCGAATCCGGCCAGCGCCACCGGCGGCGTGACGTTGCTGTCCTGCGAGTACCAGAACACCACGAGGTGCGCGATCAGGAGCGGAATACCGAACTCCTCGGTCAGCGCCGGGCCGACGAGGATGATGAGCACGATGTAGGCGGCCGTGACCGGCAGGCCCATGCCAAGGATAAGGCTTGCGATCAGAACCAGGATCAGCGCCAGCACGAGGTTGCCGCCCGAGAAGGCGATCATCATGGCCGAGAACTTCAGCCCGAGGCCAGTGAGGCCGACGACGCCGACGATGATACCGGCGACCGCACAGGCCATCGACACCGCCACCGCGTTACGTGCGCCGATCTCGAGCGCTTCGAGCGTGAGTTCGATGCCGCGCCGACACAGCGCGACGAAGCCGCCCGCGGAGGGCGAGTTTGCGAGGAAGGTCCAGAGCGCCCGCGCCGATGCGGCGGCGACCACCGAAACGATGGCATAGAAGCCGACCCGCATGGGCGAGTAACCGGCGACCAGCAGCGCCACCAGCGCCACGAGCGGCAGGAGGAAATGCCAGCCCTCGGCGAGCACCGCCCGCACGCTCGGCAGTTCGTCCTCGGACAGTCCGGTCATGCCCTGCTTCACTGCGGCGATGTGCACTAGAAGGTAGACGGCGCCGAAATAGAGGATGGCCGGAAAGATCGACACCAGCACGATGTCGACATACGGCACCCGCGTGAATTCCGACATCAGGAAGGCGCCTGCGCCCATCAGCGGCGGCATGATCTGCCCGCCGGTCGAGGCGGCGGCCTCGATGCCGCCGGCCTGTGCCGGCCGGTAGCCGAGCCGCTTCATCAGCGGGATGGTGAAGGCGCCGGTCGTCACGACGTTGGCGATGGCCGAGCCGGAAATCGAGCCCATGCCGGCCGACGCGATCACCGCTGCTTTCGCGGGGCCGCCGCGCTGCCTGCCGGTCGAGGCGTAGGCGAGGTCGATGAAGAACTTGCCGGCACCGGTGACCTCGAGGAAGGCGCCGAACAGGACGAAGACGAAGATGAAGGTCGCCGCCACGCCGAGTGGCAGGCCAAAAATCCCTTCGGCACCGAGCGTCATCTGGCTGGCGACCCGGTCGAGCGAATAGCCGCGATGGTTCAGGATGCCGGGCATCCAGTCGGCGAGGAAGGGCAGTTCACCTCGGCTGCCGGCAAAGGCGTAGACGAGGAAGAACGCCCCGATGATCGTCATGCCGAGGCCGACCGCGCGCCGCGCCGCCTCGAGCACGACGAGAACGGTGATGATGCCCACGACCACGTCGATCGTTCGGGGAAAGATCTGGTTGGCGATGATGTCGATGTTCACCGGCAACCAGGCACCGACGAGAATGCCGCAGACGATCAGGGTGCCATCGATGATCCAGCCGAGAACGCCGCGCGGCCGCGACTTGCCCCAGACCGGGTAGATGAGGAAACACAGGACGAGGATGAATCCGAGGTGGATCGGGCGCTGAAAAAACAGTCCGAGCGGCTGAAGCCCGGCGGCCCAGAGCTGGAACAGCGACAGCAGGATGCCGATGACGGTGATGGCGCGCAGTACGATGCGCGGCTGCTCGGGCTCGTCTATACGAACCTCGGTATCTGTGACCATCAGTCCTCGTCCCCCATGAGTTCGATCCGCACCCGTTCGTGCGGGGCGGCGGCCGACAGAGACACGACGGTGTCGCCGACCTGCAGCCTGTGATCGACGAAGCCGACGCCCGGGCGCAGCACGTAGGCATTGCCCGGCACCGGCTCGTCAATGTCGAGGATCCAGTATCCGCCTTCCCCGTCCGAAACCTGCCGTCCACGGCCCGGAATATGGCCGAGTCCGGCTGCGAAGTCGGGCTGGCGAGACCGCACCAGCACCATCCGCCCGTCACGGTTTTCGTAACAGTCGGAGACCTCGAAACCCTGGACGGAATGATGCCAGAGGACGCACCAGCCCGCGCCTTCGGGCACGGGCAGGCGGGCGATTACGGTGCCGTCCTCGCGCGTGGCGACCAGGTCGGCCGCGCTGGCGGCGGTCAGGCCGGAGAAAAGGAGGAGGGCGGCGAGCCCCCCTCCGGTCCGTGCCGTCACGGACGCAGGTCGTCCGGAATCTCGGCGCCGATTTCCTCATAGTAGCGGAGGGCACCGGGGTGCAGCGGGATCGGCGTGGCCGACATGGTGAACTCGACCGTGGTCTCGTTCGCCGCCGGATGCACGGCCTGCAGGTCGGCAATGTTCTCGAACATCGCGCGGGTGATCGCATAGGCCAGGTCGTCCGACATCTCGGAGGACGCGACCAGAACGTTCGGGATGCCGAGCACGGTGATGTCCTCGTCGACGCCGTTGTAGTTTCCGCCCGCCAGCGTGGTGATGGCGAAGGTCGGATCAGCCGCCGCGGCGGCCGCAAGCTCTTCCTCGGTCAGCTGGATGATGACGATGTCGTTGGTGGTGGCGAGGTTCAGGATCGAGGAGGTCGGCGCACCCACGCTCCAGAAGCCGGCGTCGATGTCGCCGTTTGCGAGCGCGTCGGCGGTTTCGTTGAAGTTCAGGCGCTGCTCTTCGATGTCGTCGTAGGTGATGCCGTTGGCCTGAAGGATGGCGTCGGCATTGACCTCGGTGCCCGAACCCGGTGCACCGACGGAGACGCGGCGACCGCGCAGGTCTTCGAGCGAGGTGATGCCGCTGCTTTCTAGCGCGACGATCTGGACCATGTTCGCGTAGAGCGAACCAACGGCGCGGATCATCGGAAGCTGCTGGCCCTCGAAGCGGCCGGTGCCGCTGTAGGCCTGCGCCACGGTATCGGCGAGCCCGATGGCGAGGTCGGCGTCGCCGGTTGCGACAAGGCCCATGTTCTCGACCGAAGCGCCGGTCACTTCGGCCGTGGCCGAGTAGCCGTCGATGTGGTTGTTGATGACCTCTGCCAGTCCGCCGCCCATCGGGTAGTAGACGCCGCCGGTGCCGCCGGTCGCGATGGAAAGCTGTTCCTGCGCAACGGCCGGGACCGCAAGCGACACGAGGGCGCTGGCCGCGAGAGCCTTGACGAGTTTCATTATCGTTCCTCCCTGGATCAAACTGTTATGCGAAAGATGTACGGTGTTAAGCCCGGCAGGCCAAGCCGGGATGTGCCCTGGGGCGGATAGTCCAATTTCTCCAAGACGATATTCCAATCGCGATCCGGGCCGTGGGGTGTGGTTCGGACCAGGCCGGTGCCACGGTGCAGGGTAATGCGACAGGCAGGCCGGTATCGTGCTCCGGCACTCACGTCGGGCATACGGTTCGGACTCTCGCGGCCGATAGCGCGACCCAGAATATGATTGACACCAGCCCCGCGAAGCCCCATGTGCCGCGGACGTCATCGCTTTGCCGCGTGAGCAGGCGGATCGCTTCCGCCTCCGGCCGTGACGAACAGTTTTCCCACATCACGCAGGGGGGACGCCGCCTCTGGCAGCTCGCAGCGCAATCCGGCGCGGCAGGCCTTCGCCGAGGTGTACCCCAGGGCCGGGCGACCGCGAAGGTCGTTCGGAATCAAGCCGGACTCGAGTCCGGACAAGGACACTTATGAATTTTTCTGAACTCGGGCTCGACGCCCATCTCGTCTCGCGGCTCGACGGCCTCGGACTGAAAGACCCTACACCGATCCAGTCCAAGGCGATCCCATACGCGCTGCAGGGTCGTGACGTTCTTGGCATCGCGCAAACCGGCACGGGAAAGACCGCGGCATTCGGCCTCCCGCTCGTGGCGGCCCTGTCGCCGCGGCGCGGGAAGCTGACGCCGCGCAGTGTCCGCGGTCTCGTGCTTGCGCCGACGCGGGAGCTGGCCGGGCAGATCGTGAAAACGCTCGAAGGCCTGACCGGCGATCTGCGCATCACGCTCGTGGTCGGCGGCAAGTCGATCAGCGCGCAGGCCGGCCGTCTCGCGCGCGGTACCGATATCCTCGTGGCCACACCCGGCCGCCTGATCGACCTGATGGACCGCAACGCGGTCGATCTCGGGCAGACCCGGTTCCTCGTACTCGACGAGGCCGACCAGATGCTCGATATCGGCTTCGTCCATGCATTGCGCCGGATCGCTCCGGTGCTGAACCGGGACCGCCAGACGATGATGTTCTCGGCCACGATGTCGAAGCAGATGGCCGAACTCTCGCGCGACTACCTGACCAACCCCGTCCGGGTCGAGGTCTCACCCGCGGGCAAAGTCGCGGACAAGGTCACCCACGCGGTGCATTTCGTCGCGAAGGAAGCCAAGCAGGACCTGCTGATCAACCTGCTCGACGGCCACCGGGACGAACGCGCGCTTGTTTTCGCGCGTACCAAGCACGGTGCGGAGCGGCTGATGAAACAGCTCGACCGGGCCGGCTTCGCCGCGGCCTCGATCCACGGCAACAAGAGCCAGGGCCAGCGTGACCGCGCGCTCGACGCGTTCCGGGCAGGCAGCGTTCGCGTGCTCGTCGCAACTGACGTCGCCGCGCGCGGCATCGACATTCCCGGCGTCGGCCATGTCTACAACTACGACCTGCCGAACGTGCCCGAGAACTACGTCCACCGGATCGGTCGTACCGCCCGGGCCGGGCGTTCGGGGCGCGCCGTCGCCTTCTGCGCGGCCGAGGAGATGGGGGAATTGAGGTCGATCGAGAAGGTTCTCGGCACACGTGTCGGGATCGCCGGCGGCACACCCTGGTCCACGTCTTCGGACAATCCCAAGGCCGGCCCCAAACGTCGTCCGCGCCGCCGGTCGCGCCGCGGCAACGCCCGCCTCGCGGCCTGAACCGCGAGACGGGGCGGCGGCTCGCCCGGCACACTGTGCCACGGCGACGCCGCCACGGCGGGCCATGCTGACTCGTCGGTGAACAGCGATGTCCGGATCGGTCTAGTTCCGAAAGTCCGCGCGAGGTGGCCGTACCGGCGCTTCCGCGGGAAGGGGCACAGCGCGTTTATTTCCGTGCGCAAACCCTGTCCTGATCGACCGGGAGAACACGGTCCTCGCCGGAAACGGTAGGATACGCTGGACGGCGAACAGGGTTTGCGTGCAACCGTACCGGCCCAGGTCAGTACATGTCCGGCATTCGGAAACGGCCGATCCGACAGCAGAGTGTTCTGTCGGTCGAGGTCCCGCGCTGGCCACCGGTCTTGAGGCGATGCCGTCCTTGCTTTCGGATGCAAGGCCGACGGGCGACGAAACGCCCGCCGCCCTCGCGGGGTTCAGAACGCGAATTCGCCGACGTTTTCGGGCGTGACGATCTGTGCTGGCCCCAGAACGATTTCTCCGTTCTCGCCGATCTCGTACATACCTAGCCGTCCGGCCTCGAACGTTTCTCCTGTCTCGCCGGTGATGTCGCACATCGCGATGGCTTGGGCGGCGTAGTAGGCGAGGTAACCCAGATCGCTGACGTTCCACCAGATATCCTGAACCGATCCCTCCTCGATGTACCTGCGGATCAGCGAGGCCGGCGCCAGGCCAGTGAGCTGAATCTGACCGACAAGGCCGGCTTCCTCCAGCGCGCGGGCGGCGGCCGGCAAGCCGATCCCGGCCGGCACGATGATACCCTTGAGGTCGGGGTAGGTCTGCGCCAGTGCCAGAGCCTGCTGCTGGTTGATTTGCTCACTTTCCTCGCCGTAGACGACGGTGACGAGTTCGAGGCCGGCATAGTCGGGGTTGTTGGCCAACTCCTCTTCCATCTGCGCGATCCAGGCATTCTGGTTGGTCGCGGTCGGCGTCGACGAGAGGATCGCAAACTGCCCCTCTTCGATCATGTCCGCCATCGACTGAAGCATCATTTCTGCAAGGCTTGAGCCGAGCGCCTGATTGACGAAGACGCTGCGGGCCTGAGCCGCCACATCGGAATCGTAGGAGATGACCCGGACCCCGTTGGCGGCAGCGCGTTGCAGCGCGGGAGCGACGGCGTTGGCATCGTTCCCCGCAATCGCGATGACGTCCACCCCTTGGGCCACGAGGTTGTTGATGAACTCGACCTGCGCTTCGGCCGTGGCTTGGCTCGGCGCGGCCTGAATCACGGTGCCTCCGATTTCATCGGCCGCTTCCTGTGCGCCTTCCCGCGCCACCTGGAAGTACGGGTCGGTGTCGAGCTTCGGTAAAAACCCGATGGTCCCGGGTTCTGTCAGGCAATCTTGGGCCTGAGCAGCGGAAGCCAGCAGTGCGAATGCGCCGACTGTCGACATCAATGTTCTCATCATCTTCGTCTCCTCCTTGGTTGGACGGTCTTGGGTTCTTGCGGTGGCGGCTCAGTCCGACGCCGCGGCGGCGCCCGTCTTGCCGCGCCTGGCCGCGCCGATCCGCGCGACGATTCCGGGGGCGAAGGTGCCGGCAAGGAGCGCGCCGATCAGCAGAAGCCCAATGATGGTGCTCTGGGCGTCTCCTCCGACTCCGTTGATGCCGAGCAGGTTGCGGATGAGCGCAATGAGGCTGAGAGCGCCGACAACGCCAACGACGCCACCCTTGCCGCCAAAGACACTCACACCTCCAAGCATCGCTATCGTGATGACGTCGAGCTCCATCATGAACGCATTGTTCGCTCGCGCGTTCGCGAGCCTGGCGGTGTAGACGATGCCTGCCATTGCGCAGGTGACGCCCGAGAAGACAAAGAGACCGAAGCGGATGCGGTTCACAGCTATGCCGGAATAGAGCGCAGTAAGTGGGCTGCCGCCGATCGCGAATATCTCGCGACCCACGACCGTCCGATGCAGTACGATGGCGAAGATCGGCAGGAGCACCAGGAACGGTACGATCGTCCAGGGCACGAACGTTCCAGGAACGTTGGTGAAGCCGAAGGTTAAAAGGCCCTGCGGCAGAATGTTGACCGAACCAGAGCCGAGCGCCATGTAGCCGATGCCGCGAAACAGAGCCATCGTCCCGAGAGTCACGACCAGCGACGGCAGGCCCACGACCGTGACGAATACCCCGTTGAACGCGCCAAGCGCTGCTCCGGCAATAATCGTGAGGCCAATCGCAGGCCAAAGTGCAACACCGCTCTGGACAAGAAGCCCGAGCACCACGCTCGTAAGCGCCAGGGTGCTTGCGACGGAAAGATCGATGTCGCGGGTGATGAGCAACAGCATCATCGGCAGAACCAGCAGCGCCCGT
This sequence comes from Rhodobacterales bacterium HKCCE3408, assembly GCA_015689705.1. GTDB lineage: Bacteria > Pseudomonadota > Alphaproteobacteria > Rhodobacterales > Rhodobacteraceae > HKCCE3408. The sequence continues at coordinate 141,861 of WVSN01000006.1, read as the reverse complement.
TCTGACGCGCCCGCGATCATCTGACTGATATTGAAAGCGCTGCCAAAATTCTCGAATGCCGTCAGGCCGAAAACAAGCGCAACCAGCGTTACGATGCAGATGAAGGCGTCCCAACCCGATATCCAGTCCGGTCGCCTCATGCCCGGCCTGCTTTCGCCAGGCGACGTTCGCGCCGTGCCGCGATGCGCGCGTCGACTGTAATCGCCACCAGGATCACAAGGCCGTAGACGCCCTGAAGCCAGAGTGGATCGACCCGAACGAGAACGAGTCCGTTGCGGATGATGAGCAACGCAAGTACGCCCAGAACGATCCCCAGGACCGTCCCTGAGCCGCCACGGATCGCAACCCCTCCGACGACGACCGAAGCGATAACAGTGAGTTCATAGCCAAAGGCAACGCGGGCATCGACCGTCGCATAGCGGGAGGCCCATAGAGCACCCATCAGCCCGGCCAGAGCCCCAGCGGCGATAAAGGCGGAAAAGATGCGGTTGCGCGCTGGAATGCCGATCAGGTCCGCGCCGTGTGGGTTCGAGCCAACGCCGTACAATTCCCTGCCCCAGCGGGTACGCGAGAGGACGAGCGCGGCCACGGCCAGGACCGCAAGCGATACCACTACGATTAACGGTAGTCCCAGTAGCTCGCGCCCAACCATGGCCAGCCAGTGAGCGGGCACTTCGTCGGCGCTGATCTGATCGCCATCTGCGTATAGCGAGTGGACACCACGAAAGATCGACATCGTCCCAAGCGTGGCCACGATTGACGGAACCCGGCCGAATGCGATGATCAAGCCGTTGATAACGCCTAACGCGGCGCCGAGACTGCAAGCGAAGAGTACACCGGCGAGTGCGGGAAGCTCCGGGTTTGCCGACATCAGGGCTGCTGAGGCGTAGGCTGTCAGGCCGATGACCGAGGCGACCGAAAGATCGATGTTCCGCGTCAGGATCACGAGCATCTGCCCCAGTGCAACAAGGCCGAGAAGGGCTGCGTCCATCGTCAAAGAATAGAGATTCGACGCGCTCAACATGCGAGGGTTCAGAATTGTGACGGGGATCACGACGGCCAGGATGGCGATCAGAAGACCCAACTCTCGCCGCAGGAACAGGTGGCGAAGCGTCCGGATCCAGAACGCGCTCTCCTGACGGAATGCCGGCGTCTCGGAAACCACTGCGTCCTGTCGCTCGGTGGCGTCGGCTATGCGGAGCGTTCGCGTTGCGGCTTCCAGGATCGATTCAGCTGTGGCCTCGGCGCGTGTGAACGTGGCCGCTTGCTGACCCTCGTTCAGGACGACGATCCGGTCGCACATGCCGAGGAGTTCAGGCATTTCTGACGAGATCAGAATAATGGCGAGACCCTGCTCGGCCAAATCAGAGATCATCGCGTGGACTTTGGCTTTTGACTGGACGTCGATGCCCTGCGTCGGCTCGTCCAGGATCAGTATGCGTGGTGCCGTCGCGACCCATTTCGCCAGGACGACTTTCTGCTGGTTGCCGCCAGACAACCCCGAGATTGGCTGCTCGAAACTGGCGTAGCGCAGCTTCAGTCGTTCGAGCGTCGGTTTGACTACCTCGATTTCGCGCTCGGACTGCAGGAGCCCGAACTGAGTGCACTGATCCAGAACGGTCAGAGAACCGTTAACTCGGATCGAGAAATCGGGGATGAGGCTTCGGGAAAGGCGGTCTTCGGACACATAAGCGATGCCGTGACGCATCGCATCTCCGGAAGATGAGAACCGCACGGGTTGTCCGTCGACGCGAACCGCGCCCGCATCAGCCCGGGTTACGCCGAACAGTGTTCGCGCCACCTCGGTCCGACCGCTCCCCACCAGGCCGCCGATGCCGACGATTTCGCCCGCCCGTACGTCGAAGCTGATATCGCGGTACTCACTGTCCCGGGAAAGCCCCTCGACAGAAAGCACTACATCTCCCGGCACGCTCGAACGGGCCGGGTATTCGGTGCTGACGTCCCGTCCCGCCATCAGATTGATGGCCTTTTCACGGGTCAGGACGTCGGCGGGTTCGAGACCTACAAGTTCGCCGTCCCGCAGGACTGCCACCCGGTCTGAAATCTCGAAGATTTCGTCCATGCGGTGCCCGACGAATACGATGCCCACACCCCGTGAGCGCAGATCTTCAACGACGGCGAAGAGTTTGCGGACCTCTCTGTGGGACAACGCGGCCGTAGGTTCGTCCATGATTAGGATGCTCGCGTCGGCTGAGAGCGCGCGGGCGATCTCAATCAGCTGTTGCTCTGAGACACTGAGCGTCGAGAGAGATTGTGATGGCGCGACTTCCAAACCGATCGCGTCCAGAACTTCGGCCGCCCGACGATGCATCAGCTGACTGTCCACGAGTCCCGTCGAAGTCAGTGGCAGCCGGCCGAAGAAGATGTTCTCTGCAACGCTGAGGTCCGGAAAGAGACCTGGATGCTGGTGCATGACAGCTATGCCCGCTTCCTGCGCTTCCATGGGCGAGGACCATACGCGTCGCTTGCCATCCAGGACGACCGACCCGTCATCGGGCGGGTAGACGCCGGCGAGAACTTTCACACATGTGCTCTTGCCCGCGCCGTTCTCTCCAAGAAGCGCCAGGACCTCACCGGCACAGATGTTGAACGTGACATCGTGGATTGCGACGGTGCCACCAAATCGCTTGGTCGCACTCTCGAGCCGCAGGAGAACTGGATTGTGCTGATTGCTGGTGACCGGACGCCTTCCCGGGGTCTGGAGGAGCTCAACATCTCGGGATGACGGACTGACTTTTGTCATGCCAGACAACTCCTCCCTGATGTCGGCTTGATGCGATCGAGCCTGCGGAAACTCCGTTCTCAGGTCAATACTTAATAGCGAGTGAATTAATATATGTCACAGACGGCTGTTTTCGTTTGCTTTTTCGCCGCACCCAGAGAGTTTTCCAAAAGAAACGGCTTGAAGTCGGCAAGGAGAGTGTTCCTCTTTTTGTCGAGAGCCGCTATCAAAGACGGGAGTCGGTCGAGAGAGGTTTGACGCCATACGGAAGACACCAGAACCACACGCGGCCGAGGTATCGAGCTCCCCATCGACAAGCCGAAATATCGGGACGAACCAGGTTGATGTCAGAGGCTACAACGAGCGGCTGATCCTGCAGTTGTTGCGATGGAACGAGTCATTGACGAAGTCCGAAATCGGGCGGGCAACAAACCTGTCGGCCAACGCGGTTTCGGTCATCATACGGTCGCTCGATCAGGCCGGACTCATCTTGAAGGACGCGCCGATCCGCGGTCGGATCGGACAACCCTCTACGCCAGTGAGGCTGAATCCCGCCGCAAGATACTATCTTGGACTGAAGATCGGGAGGCGAAGCGCCGACCTGGTGGCGATCGATTTCGTCGGGACCGTTCTGGCGAGTCGCTCCACGACTTACGCCTATCCCATGCCAGACGAGGTGCGGCGTTTTCTCGTCGAGACCATGCCGCTGGTCCTGAAGGACGCGGGACTGAAGCGTTCGAAGGTGGACGGGTTCGGCATCGCGATGCCAAGCCAGATATGGAACTGGAGCGCTGATATTGGCGTGTCGCCCGGCATCCTCGACATCTGGCAAGACACAAATCTCGCGAAGCTTCTTCCCCCTGGTTCGCCTTGGCAGCCGCTGGTGTCCAACGATGCGTCCGCGGCCTGCCTTGCCGAGACGACCTTCAGGACAAGGGGGAGCCTGCAAGAGGCGATGTATCTATTCATCGGCACGCTGATCGGGGGCGGCGTGATCCTGAATGGCAGCGTGTTCTTCGGACGCAGCGGTGCCGCTGGCGGCTTCGGCCCGTTCCGCGTACCGGGCGGAACGCCTGGCGCCGATCGCCTGATCGACCGCGCCTCCCTGGTTCAACTGGAGCGTGCCGTTCAACGGACGGGCGACGATGCTGAGTTTCCGCCGCTGGACGACATATGGGAGACTGAGCAAGACATCGTTCATCGATGGATTGAGGAGGCTGCGAGCAGCATCACTCATACTGTCGTGTCTTCGTTGTCGGTGATCGACTTTCAGGCAGTGATCATAGATGGAAACATGCCTGAGAAAGTAAGGTCGAAACTTGTCGAACGGGTCCGGCAACTCTTCGAGGGCGTGGACCGACAGGGAATTGTAGACCCGCTCATTTCCGAAGGTCACTTTGGCGGGATCGCGCGAGCCATCGGTGCCGCAGCATTGCCCCTTAGCAGGACATTCTCGGTGGATCAAAATACTCTGCTGCGAAATGGCTAGCCATTGCGGCTTTGATCGATGATCGTGTCCGCTCTGCGCTCATAACAGACGTTTGCTGCTCTTGCGGCAATCCGCACCTCGCACCGTCTGTACTCGGGAGAGTGTGTGGCTGGGGTGGTAGGATTCGAACCTACGGTACACGGTACCAAAAACCGCTGCCTTACCACTTGGCTACACCCCAACGTGCGGCGCGGGATACTCTGCGGCGCGACCGGGATCAAGGGTGCAACGTGCAAAATACCGCCCGTTCCGGAGACCGGCCCTTGGCGGTGGCACCTGACCGTGCAATCGACTACTCTCGACCCGCAAAAAGAAGGTCCGGGCGGGCAAGGGCAGGAGCGTCATGCTTTCCATCGTGGTTCCGATGCACAACGAGGCCGACAACGTCGCGCCGCTCGTGGCGGAGATCGCGACGGCCTGTGCCGGGTTCCCCGATTGGGAGCTTGTCCTCGTTGATGACGGCTCGACCGACGGGACGGCGGAGGCGATCCACGGGCTCATGACCGACCGGGCGTGGCTGCGGATGGTCTCTCATCCGACAGCGGGGGGGCAGTCGGCCGCTGTCCATTCGGGCGTACTCGCCGCGAAGGGCGATATCGTCTGCACACTGGATGGCGACATGCAGAACCCGCCGGCCGAGATTCCGAAACTGGTGGCCCCGCTGATGGCGGAGACTGCGCCGGCGATGCTTGGTCTGGTGGCCGGGCAGCGAGTCAGGCGGCAGGACACCTGGTCAAAACGCATGGCCTCAAAATTCGCGAACCGTCTGCGATCCTGGATGCTGAACGACGATACGCGCGACACCGGCTGCGGGTTGAAGGCCTTCCGCCGCGACGCGTTCCTCGAGCTGCCGTTCTTCAACCACATGCACCGCTACCTGCCGGCGCTGTTCGCCCGGGCCGGATACGACATCGCCCATGTCGACGTGGCCCATCGCGAACGTGGCGCGGGGGCGTCGAAATACACGAACTTCCAGCGCGCGCTGGTCGGCATTTACGATTTGTTCGGCGTCGCCTGGCTGATCCGCCGGGCCAAGACCGTCCGGCCGACCGAACCCGCGCGCAGCGCCGCCGGCCGGGAGGCGGCGGAGTGATCGACACGATCCTGGAATTCTTCAAGGTCGATACGACGGCGGAACTGGTCTGGGTCGTGGTCGGGCTGTGCGGTCAGCTTGTCTTCACGATGCGTTTCGTCATCCAGTGGCTTGCCTCGGAACGCCAGCGCCGCGTCGTGGTGCCCGAGCTGTTCTGGTGGTTCTCCATCATCGGCGGCGTAACGCTGTTCCTTTATGCCGTCCATCGCGGCGACCCGGTCTTCATGCTTGGTCAGTCGCTCGGCATCTTCATCTATGCCCGCAACCTGTGGTTGATCCATGCTGAGAAGCGATCGCTCGGACGCGGCGCCTGATCTCCTCGTCCCCGGGCTTGTCGCAATCCTGGGTCTGACGGTCTTTCGCCTCGGCCTGCTGCCGCTGGCGACCACGGACCTGTTCGTGGACGAGACCCAGTACTGGCAATGGGGCCAGGCGCTCGACTGGGGCTACTACTCGAAGCCGCCGCTGATCGGCTGGCTGATCCGCGCGGTGACGGACCTCGCCGGGTCGGACAGCGCCTTCTGGATCCGGATGCCCGGCGCAGTGCTGCACGGGGCGACCGCGCTCCTGATCGTCGGCGCGGCGACCGAGATCACCGGCCGGACCGAGGCGGCACTGTGCGGCATCGTGTATCTTACACTGCCCTTCGTGGCGGTCGGCTCGGCGCTGATGTCGACCGACACGGTGCTTCTGCCGTTCTTTGCCGCCGCGACCTGGCTCTGGCTGCGGCTGGCCCGGCGGCCCTCAGTCGGCGAGGCGTTCCTGCTCGGCCTGTGTCTCGGGCTCGGCATCATGGCGAAATACGCCGGTCTCTACTTCGCGATGGGAGCGGCAATCGGGGCGCTTCTGCCTGCGGCTCGGGTCGCGAAGCGCGATCTCGGCATCGCCGTCCTTGTCGCGGCGGCGGTTGTCGCGCCCAACATCGTCTGGAACCTGCAGAATGACCTCGTGACGCTGACCCATACGGCCGAGAACGTCGACTGGGTCGAGCGTGAGAGCCTCTCGCTTCATCCGGCCCGGGCTGCGGAATTCTTCGGCAGCCAGTTTCTGGTGATGGGGCCGGTTCTCTTTGGCGCCTATCTCTGGGCCGCGTGGCGCGGTCTCCGGCACGGGCCGTGGCAGGCGCGCTGGCTGGTCGCAATGTCGGCGCCCATCCTTGTCCTCGTCCTCGTTCAGGCGGTCCTGAGCCGGGCCTACGCGAACTGGGCTGTCACCGCCTTCGTCGCCGCGACGCTCCTGACCGTGCCGGCGCTGTGGCACCGGGCGCGATGGGTGCTCTGGGCCGGGCTGGCCCTCAATCTCGCTGTAACGATCGCTCTGCCCGTCGTCGTGACGCAGGCGGACCGGCTGATGGCTCGTGACGGAGAGCGACTTCTCCTCCGCCGCTACGTGGGCCGGGCGGAGACGAGCGAGCGTATCCTCGAGGTCGCCCGCACGGCCGGGCTCGGCACCATCGTTTCGGATCACCGCGACCTGCTTGCCGATCTCGTCTACCGTGCCCGCGACGGCCGCGCGACCGTCCGGGCGGTTCCGGTCGACGGTCCGCCGCCGCATTACTACGCGCAGGAACTTCCGTTCGAGGGAGATTCCCCGGCGCTGTTCGTGACACTGAACGGCGCTCCGCCCTGCGAAGCAGTGGAACTGCCGGCCTTGCAGAGCGGACCCGCCTACCGGGACATCCCGCTACAGGTCTACCGCGTTCCGGCCGATTGCTGGAGCGGGTCATGACCGGCCGGACACTTCTGAAGCTCTGGCTCGCGCTATTGCTGGTCTTCGCGATCCTGCCGGGCCTCGACATCGCCGTGTCACGCCTGTTCTTCGACGCCGGTACGTGGCAATTCCCGGCTGACGACAGCCCGGCGCTCGAAGGCATCCGCACGCTGATCTGGAACATCTCCAACCTGTTCGCACTGACCGCGCTGGTGTTCGGATTGCATGCGTCGCTCACCCGGCAGGAGACCGCTCTGCCGTCGCGGGTCTGGGCCTTCGCGCTGGCCCTGATCCTGACCGGGCCGGTCCTGCTCGTGAACGGCATCCTGAAGACGTTCTGGGGCCGTGCCCGCCCGGCCGAGATCGCGGAATTCGGCGGCGGCGCCACGTTCACACCGCCGTGGCAGATATCGCGGGCCTGCGCCGACAACTGCTCTTTCGTCTCGGGCGAGGCAGCCGCGGTGACCTGTGTGGCGATCCTGTCCTGGCTCTTCCTGCGCCATTCCGTTCCGGCCGACAGGCGGCGGGTCGTGGTCGTGGCCCTCGTCATTCTTGTGGTCGTCGGTGCGGGGCTGCGGCTGGCAAAGGGCCGGCATTTCCTGTCGGACGTGAGCTGGTCGGTGCTGATGATGCTGACGCTCGCCGCGGGCCTGGCATGGCTCTTTCGTCTGCGCGAGGTGGACCGCTTCATTACCCTGCGCGCCTTCGGCCGCGATGCTGCGCTGCTCTGGCGCGATGTGCGGGCGGCGGTGATGCGGGTTCTGGGATAGATCGGAGACTGGATGGACTGGCTGAAAGACCTTCACTGGAACCGCGGGCTGATCGCGATGATCCTCCTCGTCGTGGTGACGTCGCTCGTCGGGCCGCGGACGACCGAGGGCGTGGGCGACCGACTCCAGGTGGTCCTGCCCCTTACCGGGCTCGGCTGCGCCATCGTGGCAGGCGAGGGGCCGCGCTACACGATGCGCTACATCGCGCTGACCGTGACCTACAACCTGTCGAAGCACGGGCTTGGTGAAACCGCCCTGAACGCCCGTCCGAACGGCGGGTTCGAAGGCTTCCCGTCCGGCCACACCAGCGTTTCGGCCTATGGTGCGGCCGGGATTGCACGGACGTGTCTGGCCGCCAACCCGCCCGCCCAGGTCGCGGCCGGCATGGCCGCGGGACTCGTCGGCGGGACCCGGATCGACGTCGGTGCGCACAACGTCTGGCAGGTACTTGGGGGCGCAATCCTCGGATGGATCTTCCAGGTCGTTGCCTTCACCGCCTTCGATGCCTGGGCGCGCCGCGCGTTCGCCGCGATGGGGCGGGGCATCGTTTCCGGCGCCCGGACCGTGCGCGACGGCGTCACTCGGCTCACTCGTCTCTGACGAAGCGGTACGCGCGGATCGTCACGTTCTCTCCGGGGCCCATCGAGAATCCGGCGAATTCTCCCGACGGTTCCGGCAGCGGGTCGGCCAACGCGGCTTCGACCGCAAGCTGGTAGCGGCTGTCGACGAACAGAATCGCGCAGTCGGCCGCATCCACGAGTGCTGCGGCGCCTTGCGCATCGGAGAAGACCGGCCAGCGATCGCTCCGGAAGATCAGCGACGCCTCGGCGTAGCCGACCGTGACGATCTCGGGCTCCGGGCAGGGCATGGCGGTGACCATCTCCGCCATCGCCTCGGACGGCCAGAGCGGGGCGAACCGGGACAGGCTACCGTAGAACGAAAGCGCGAAACCGATCGTCAGCACGCCGAACGCGGCGAGTGTTGCAGCGTGATGGCCTGCGCGGAACTGCCGCCAGACGAGGACGGCCCCGGCGAAGGTGACAAGCGCACCGAGCACCCAGAGAAGCCCCGGCCAGCCGCCGAGCCAGATCGTGAAGCCGAGCGGCGCGAAGATCGCGGCGCCACCGAGCGCGAGGATCAGCGCCGCGCCGACCGACAGCGCCTTGCCCGGCCGCCGGTCGAGCGCCAGCCAGCCGGCGGCCGTCAGGATCGCCAGCGCGGGGTAGAGCGGCAGGACGTAGTGCAGAAGCTTCGTCGCGGTGAGCTCGAACACGATCCAGGACGGCACCAGCCATGCGAGACAGAACAGCACCGCCGGGTCGCTCCGCCGGGTCCAGGCGAAGACGACGCCGCGGGGCAGCAGGATCGCCGCCGGCCAGAAGGTAAGCCAGACCGCGAGGAGATACGCGCCCGGTGGAGCGCCGTGGCTCTCCTGTCCTTCTCCGATCTTGGACAGGAAGTCGTTCAGAAGCGCTTCTTCCCAGAAACCCGATCCCGCGCGGAGCGTGATCGCGACATACCAGGGCAGGACGATCACGGCGAACAGGGCAAGGCCGCGCAACGGGCGAAGCGGTGCCAGCCACCGGACCTCGCGCCGCAGGGCGGACAGCGCGACAACGGTCAGTCCGACGACCATGATCCCGATCGGCCCCTTGATCAGCATCGATGCGCCGAGCGCCGCCCAGAACGGCCACCATCGCCGGAGCGCGCCTGTCATGTGCAGACGCGCCAGTGGCAACAGCGCGGCGAGAATGGTGGCGAGCAGGGCGGCGTCGGTCTTGGCGATCCGGGCCTCCGCACCGAGCATCAGGGTCGACGCCATGAGGAGGCCGGCGGCCAGCGCGACGCGGCCGCCCATGAGCTGGAGTGCGAGGAGGTAGGTCAGGATCGCGGCGGCGACGGCGGAGACGAGCGATGGCAGGCGGTAGACCCAGATCTCGCGGGCTTCCCCGGTCAGCCGCACGGCCGCCGCCTGCAGCCAGTAGATGCCGACCGGTTTCTTGTAGCGCGGTCCTTCACCGAGGCGGATGTCGACGACATCGCCGCTCTCGGCCATCTGCCGGCTTGCCTGGGCAAAGCGGGCCTCGTCCCGGTCGGTCACGGGAAGACTGGTGAAGCCCGGCAGCATCAGCACGAGCGCGAACAGCGCCACGGCAAGCCCCGCAAGTGCGGGCCGGTCGGCAAGCCGGGAGAACAGGGCGTCCACGCGGTCAGCCATTGTACGAACCGGCGCGGGTCATTCCTGCGGCGCCTCGCGGGTCAGAAGATCATCCTTGGCCAGCGCCTCGCGTTCGGAATCGACGAGCCGTTCTAGCGCTTCGGCCTTGCTTGCGTCGACGGGCTGGATCTCGGCGGGCATGGCCGGCCGTGGAGGCGGTGCGGGGCGGTCCGCGTCATCGCGGATCAGCCGGAGCGCGGGGCCCGGCAGGCCGATCCCGGCCTCCTCCAGCCGTGCCATCGCAATCCGGATCGCCTCTCCTTTGGCCATCGCGATGTCGGTCACATGCTGCTTGATCCAGCCCGCCGCGGTCATCCGGATGGCATGGTCGCCGATTTCGTTGACCCAGACCGCCGGCGTCGGGTCGTCGAGCACGAAGGGCAATTCACGCAGCGACGAGAGGATCACGGCCTGCGCCTGCGCCAGGTCGGCTTCGGGCGCGACACCGAGATCGAAGGTGAACCGGCGTTCGTCGTTGCGGGTGAAGTTCACGATCCGGGCCTTGAAGACGGTCGCGTTCGGGATCCGGATGTGGTTGCCGTCGAGGCTGAGAAGGATGGTCGCGCGGCTCGTCAGGCGGATCACGTGGCCGGTATCGCCCTCGATCTCCACAAGGTCTTTCGGGCGGAACGGCTGACGCAGACTGAGCATGATCGAGGCGATGAAGTTCTCGACCGTGTCCCGGACGGCGAAGCCGATGGCGAGTCCGACAATCCCCGCCGCGCCGAGGAAGGTGCCGAGAAGTGCTGTCGCGTTCAGAAGGTCCAGCGCAAGGACGATGGCGGCCGCGGCGAAGACCAGCCGGATGATCTGACGGTAGATGTCGGCGATGAAGGCGTTCGGCGCGATCCTGTCCCACGGGTAGCGGGCGCGCGCGATCAGGACACCGGCGCCCCAGACCAGTAGCCCGGCCCCGAACGCTACGAGCAGGAGCGGCGCGTAGGCCACGGCCTGAAGGGCGCGATTGCGGATCCGGTCGACGGCCGGGTTCAGGCGCTCGGCGACGTCGGTCGTCTCGGTTACCTCGTTCTCGATCGCTACGACGCCCTCGACACGGCCGACAAGTTCGGTCAGCTCGGTGATCCGGATGGCGTCGATGGCGGTCCCGCTCAGCGTCACGATGCCATCGGCAACTTCCACCGTGACGTTCTCGTAACCGTCGAGCTGGCGCAGGATGTCCCGAATGCGCGAGGCCATCGCGGTATCGGTCGCGCGGTTGCTCTGGACCGAGATCTCGCCCGAGGGCTGCCCCGTCTGCGCGACGGCCGGCGCCGCGAAGACGAGAAAGACGAGGATCAGCAGACGGCGCATGACGGGCTCCGGCGGGGTTCGGCGCGGAGACTAGGGGCTGAGGCAGAGATGGGGAAGAGCCGGCTAGATCGTGACCGGCGCGGCCTTGGCGATCCGGTCGAGCGCCATGAGCGTCGAGATCAGTGCCGGCATCTGGTCGAGCGGGATCATGTTCGGCCCGTCGGAGGGAGCGGTGTCGGGATCCTCGTGCGTCTCGATGAAGACGGCCGCGACGCCGACGGCGACGGCGGCGCGCGCCATGACCGGCGCGAATTCGCGTTGCCCGCCGGACGAGCCGCCGCGACCGCCCGGCTGCTGGACCGAATGCGTCGCGTCCATCACCACCGGGTATCCGGTCTGCGCCATGATCGGCAGGCTCCGCATGTCGGCGACCAGCGTGTTGTAGCCGAAAGAGGCCCCGCGTTCGGTCAGGAGGATGCGGGTGTTGCCGGTGCTCTCGATCTTCGAGACGACGTTCGGCATGTCCCACGGCGCGAGGAACTGGCCCTTCTTCACGTTGATGACTGCGCCGGTTTCGCCAGCGGCGAGCAGGAGATCGGTCTGCCGGCTGAGGAAGGCGGGGATCTGGAGGATGTCGACGGCCTCGGCCACCGGCGCGCACTGGTCCGGACCATGGATGTCGGTCAGGACGGGGCAGCCGACCTTGGCGCGGACCTGCGACAGGATCTTGAGCCCCGCCTCCATACCAAGCCCGCGCTTGCCGGACAGGCTTGTCCGGTTCGCCTTGTCGTAGCTCGCCTTGAAGACATACTGCGCGCCCGCCGCTTCGCAGGCGGTGGCCATCCTTTCTGCAATCATCAGCGCGTGGTCGGCCGACTCAAGCTGGCACGGCCCGGCGATGACCGTCAGCGGACGGTCGTTGCCGAAGGTGACGCCGCCTGTCGATACGTCCGCCATGGTCAGGCCGAAACCTGTTCGCGCAGGATGGCGACGGTCATGGACAGCATCAGGTAGATGCCAGCGAAGACAAAGAAGGTCAGCAGCGTATTCTCCCACGCTTTGGGATAGGCGGCTTCGTCCGGCGGGACCGGGAAGACGCCGATGGACAGGTAGAGCGACTGGCGGTTCGCCTCGATCCGCGCGGTCTCCATCTGCTGGAGCGCCTGGGCGAGGATCGTCTGGCGCGTTTCGAGATCGGCCTGAGCGACGATCAGTTCCGACGACACCCGGGCGAGCGACACGTCACCCTCGCCTTCGGCCGTCGTCAGACCGGACCGGAGATCGGCGATGGTGCGTTCCAGCCGGTCGATCGACTGGCGCGACACCTCGACCCGGGTCTCGTTCGGGCGATCAACCGACAGAAGCTCCTGCAGGCGGATGCGCTCTTCCTGCAATTGCAGCTCGAAGGTCGAGATCTGGTTGAACACCGTCGAGACCTCGGCCTCGGTCGACAGCACGCCGCGCTGCTCCTGCAGATCGATCACGCGTTGCTGCGCCTGGATCATCCGCTGCTCGGCCTCTTCGTAGCTTTCGCGTGCGCCGGACATCTGGTCCTCGCGGACGCGCTGGCTCATCTGGTCGACGCGGGCTTCGGCATACCGGATCAGCGCTTCGGAAAAATGCTGGCTGACGACCGGGTCGGGTGCGCGGACCTCCATCCGGATGATACCCTCGGTCGGGTCGTAGCCGATGGTCAGGTTGCGGCGGTAGACGTCGTACATCGCCTCGTTCGAGGCGTCCGGATCGAGCCTCGTGAGCGGGTCGATATCGGGGTCGGAGAACACTTCGCGGAAGTTCAGTTCCTCGTCGAGGCGCAGCATCGCCTCGCGGCTTTCCAGGTATTCCTGCACCGTGATCGAGTCCGTCGCATTCGCCAACCCGGTGCCGGTGAACAGCCCGCCGCCGGGCGACGCGGCAGGCGAATCCGCCTTGTCGATCTCGAAGGCCGTGTGCGTGGCGTAGAGCGGCGTCGCGATCATGTGGAAATAGACGCCGGCGATCAGGGTGGGCAGCAGGACGAAGAAGAACAGACGCACGCCCAGAAGAGCGAGCCGCCGCTTGCGCCGGCGCGCGATGTCGCGCTGGACACGCATGATCTCGGCAGCGCGGGAAGCCTCGTCCATCGGGCCGGCCGGCAGGGCCGGTTTCGGAATCGCGGGTTCGGTGCCGGGCCGGTTCGCAGGCACGCCCGGCTCGGCCTCGCCCTTTGCACTGTCGCTCACGATCAGTTCCAGCATGTTCGACCGGGCGAACGGGTCGATGCCGCGGGCGCGGAGCTGGCGCACGGCGTCGTGGTCCGAACTGGAGGTGATGCCGTGCTTGATCGCGGTGCGCCGGGCCATGCGCAACTGGCGCCCGGTCAGGCCCTCGGCCTTGATCGCCTCGATCTCACGATCGGCCGAGCTTGGCCCGTCGGACGCGGCGCCTGACTTGTCCGGTGCCGCAGGATTGGGGGTCGCATCGGGTTTCGGCTCGGGCCGCGCACTGGCGTCAGCGCTTTTCTCCTCCGGAGTCTCTGCCGGTTCGGTCGCGGGCTGGTCCGCCTGTGCGGGGCCCGTCGCACGCGGCTCGTAATCCTCCGGGACGTTGTCCTCGTCCGATCCGTCCCGCGGGGTGTTGCCCTGCGTATCGGTCTCCGGGCCGAAGCCCTTCCGGATGCGGAACTTCCGTCCCTTAGGTCGCATAGTCATATAGCTTCTTCGCTTCCTCGAGGGTGTCGAACTGGTAGAGCTGACCATGGCGGAGAACCGCCGCGCGTTGCACGAACTTTTCCAGGATCTTGGCGTCGTGTGAGACGATGATGACCGTCGAATGCTTCAGCCGGTCGCCCAGGATCGATCCGGCACGACGGTTGAACTCCACGTCGGTCGTGGCCGGCATCCCCTCGTCGATCAGGTAAATGTCGAATTCCAGCGCCAGCAGGAGCGAGAAAGTGAACCGTGCACGCATACCCGCCGAATAGGTGCCGAGCGGCCGGTCGAAATATTCGTCGATCCCGCAGAGCCACCGGCTGAAGGCCGAAACGTAGTCCGGGTCCAGCCCGTAAAGCTGCGCGATGTAGCGGGCGTTCTCGTTCCCTGACAGCTTGGTGATGACCCCGCCCATGAAGCCGAGCGGAAAGGAAATCCGGCAGTTCCGGATGATCTCGCCCTCGTCGGGCTTTTCGAGGCCCGCCATCATGTTGATGAGCGTCGTCTTGCCGGTGCCGTTCGGGGCAAGAATCCCGAGCGACTGCCCGAGCGGGACCTCGAACGTGGCCCGGTCGAGGATCACCTTGCGCTGCGTCCCGGTCCAGAAGGACTTCGAGACATTGACGAATTCCAGCATTCGGCTGGTGCCTTTCGACTACCGCTCTCCGCGTCGGCCTATCGCCGCGACTTTGTGGCAAGGTTAACCGGCCCCGACGCAGGCTACGAGCGCTGTTTGGCGGAATTGCGTCGGCACTTCCAGCGCTTTCCCGGTCCGGGGCCAGGGGACGGCGGCGCGCCGCCGCCCTCGCGCGGTCAGCTTTCCTGTCGCTCGACCCGGCAGATCCGTCCCGCGACAATCGCCAGCACCGCGGCAAAGAAGCTGAACAGCGCGCCCATCTTGGCGGCGTCCTGGATCGGGCCGGGATCGAAGGCGACCGACGCCACGAAAAGCGACACGGTGAAGCCGATCGCCGCAACGAAGCCGATGACCACGAGGTCGATGATCCGCATGCCCTGCGGGATTCCGAGCCGCATCGGAACCGCCGCGACCCATCCGAAGACGAAGATGCCGACGGGTTTGCCGACGACAAGCCCGAGCAGAACGAGCCAGGTCGCCGCCCCCATCGAATTGAACTCGACGCCGGCGTTCAGCAGGCCGAAGAAGCCGAGAATGATCTCGACCGGGATCTTCAGCGCATGCTCGATTTCGTTCAGCAAGTCGTGCAGGTGTTCCTCGGCCGCCGAGAATATGCCGAAGGCGCGATCCGCATGGGGGATCGTCGGAACGATCGGCAGCAGCCCGAGCGCGGGGTGCAGACCGGATTCCTGGAAACCGTACCAGCTCAGCGCGCCGGCGATCAGGTAGGGCCAGAACGACAGCGACTTCCGGACCCAGGTGGAGGCCGGGCGGAGCTGGTTTCCGCGGTCGAGCCGCCGCGGCAGCCAGTTGAACAGCACGAACACCGCCACCGCGGCCCCGATGCTGAGCAGGAGCCACTCCGGTGCCAGTTCGCCCGAGGGGTAGAAGATCGCCAGGATCAGAAGGCCCGCCGCGTCGTCGGCGATGGCCAGCAGGAGGAGGAACCGGACAGCCGGATGACCGGCGCCGAAGACCATCCGCCCCACGAGGTAGGAGAACGCGATATCCGTCGCCGTGGGGATGGCCCACCCGTTTGCGACGGCGCTGTAGGTCTCGGACCCAAGAAAGGCCGCGATGCCGAGATAGACGAGGATCGGCCCGGCCATGCCACCTGCCGTGGCCACCAGCGGCGTCGCCGCCTTACGTCCGCGCAGGCTGCCGTTCTTGAGGATGACGGCCTCCCACACTTCCTTCGCCGCGATGGCGAAGAAGAAGGCCATGAGCACGTCGTTCACGAGGTAATGCAGCGTCAGGGTCCGGACATCGTGCCCCGTCTCGTCGACATGCAGATGGCCAATGATAAAATCGTGGACCAGTTCAAACTCGACGAAGTGGTGATAGCCGGTCGGGTCGATATTCGCCCAGATCAGCGCGACGATCGCGCCGCCGATCAGGAACAGCGAATAGTTCGAGACGAAATCCCAGACGCGATACATCAGCCCCTCCGTTTGTCCTCGGGAGGGGATAACCGATGCTATCCCATGGCACAATTCAAACGTGGCCGGTCAGGTCAGCGCGCCCCAGGCGAACCCGGCCAGCATCGCGCCGACGACTGCAAATCCGAGATAGGCGGCGAAGACGCGCGGCTTGACCAGTGCCCAGACGGCGACGGCGGCGGGGATGCAGCTCACGCCGCCGGCGATCATGAAGGCCATCGCCGCGCCCTGGCTCATGCCCTGGGCAAGAAGCCCTTCGATCAGCGGCACGGCGGCGTATCCATTCAGATAGGCAGGCGCGCCGACAAGCGCTGCGAGGATCACCGGCCCCGGCCCGTCGCCGCCGATGACCGTTGCGATCAGGTCGGCCGGGACATAGCGGATGAGGAGCGCCTGCAGGAGATAGGCGAAGAGCAGCCATTTCCCGAGGAAGAGCAGGTTCGACCCGGCCTCCCGTGCGAAGACCTGGCGCCGCTCGGCCTCTTGCCAGAAGCGCCAGCGCGTCGTCGCCTTCTTCGCACCGCAGCAGCCACGGCGGGCCGGCTGTTCGCGCAGCGGATCGGCGAAAACCGGCGTCCGGGCAAAGGCCATCACGGCGAGGCCGCCGAAGAGGCCCAAACCCACGGCCGCCACGGTCTTGCCGATAGCGAAGTCGAGCCCGAGCGTGCCGGCGGTGATGGTGAACATCGCCGGGTCCATCAGTGGCGAGGCGAGCCAGAAGGCCATGACCGCCGACAAGGGTGCGCCTGCGGCCAGGAGTGCCGCGATGAACGGAATGACCTGGCACGAGCAGAACGGTGACAACCCGCCGGCAAGCGCGCCGATAGCAATCATGCGTACCTCGTGCCCGACGAAGGCGCCGTCGAGCAGCCGCTCGGCCCCGGCGGCCCGCATCGAAGCGATGGCAGCGACGGCGAGGAGGATGAAGGGCAGTGTGCCGGCGAAGCTTGCAAGCATCTCGCCGACGATGGCGGGCAGGGCGGATGGGTCGGTGGCCGCGAGGATCGCAAGGATCGCGATGAAGGCGACCGCGACCTTGTCTGTGCGCCGCCACAGGCGCAGCGCGGGGGCGGGGGACTGGCTGAGATCAGTCATGGAGATGCGTCCCTTCGTGGCCGCCGCGATCGGCGCAGCATTCGGAGATGAGGAAGGTCGACAGCGCGCGGACCGCGTCGTAATCGACCGAACAGAGGATACGCCGCCCATCCCGTTCCTGTTTCACGAGGCCGGCCGAGGCGAGCTGCTTCAGGTGATGCGTCAGGACCGATCCGGCGATGCCGACATCCTGGCCGAGCACACCGATTGTCAGGCCATGCGGTCCCGCGCGGACGAGCCGGCGCAGGATCGCCAGCCGTTGCTCGGACCCGAGGGCGGAGAACGCCGTGGCAGCGAGCGTGACATCGGGCGGGGCGAGTTTCTGTTCCATGATTCTATGATTATAGAAATATCGAATGGTTGTCCAGTCTTCAGCAGCAGGCGATGGCTGGAAACCCCGGCCGAGGGTGCTATGCCTGCGCCCCATGGACGATCTCGCCCGCGATATCCGCGCCTGCCGCATCTGTGCCGACCGCTTCGCCGCCACAGCCACCGCGCACGAACCGCGTCCGGTTCTCTGGGTGCGGCCGGGCGCGCGCGTGCTGATCGCGGGTCAGGCCCCCGGCGCGCGCGTGCATGAAAGCGGGCGGCCTTTCACCGATCCGTCGGGCGACCGTCTTCGCGACTGGATGGGTGTCGATGAGGCGACGTTCTACGACCGTGACAGGATCGCCATTCTGCCGATGGCCTTCTGCTTCCCGGGCTACGACGCGAAAGGCGGCGACCTGCCGCCGCCGAAGATCTGCGCGGCGACATGGCGGAACCCGGTCCTCGACGCGCTCGGGTCTGTCGAGTTGACGCTGCTGGTCGGCAGCTACGCGCATGGCTGGCACCTGGGGCCGGGTGTGTCGGTCCGCGACCGGGTGCTCGGCTGGCGGGATCACGCACCATCGGTGTTCCCCCTGCCGCACCCGTCCTGGCGCAACACGGCATGGCTTCGCCGGAACCCGTGGTTCGAGACGGATCTTCTGCCCGCCCTGCGTCAGCGTGTGAACGAGGTGCTTTCATGACCCCGCTTGATCGCGCCGCAGCTGCGATGGCGGAGGACGAGGCGGCGAGCCCCGCCTTCCACGCCCATCTCGCCGCCGCCGAACTGTTCCTGCTGCTGGACACAGAACCGGAGGGAGAGACCATCCGCCCGCGGCTCTTCCCGCTCGAGACCGGGGCGACCGCGCTTGCCTTCGACACCGAGGAGCGCCTGGCCGGGTTTGCGGGCGCCGCACCCTATGCGGCGCTGTCAGGCCGCACGCTGGCAGCACTGCTCGCCGGAAAGGACGTGGCGCTCGGCCTAAATTTTGGAACCGAGGCCCCGTCCGAGACGCTGCTGCCGTCGGGCGTGCTCGACTGGCTGGCGGAGCAGGCGGTCGCGGCCGCCATCGCGACAGAACGGCCCATCGGCATCGCCGCTCCGGACGACCTGCCCGACGCGCTTCTGCCCGCGATCGAGCCGAGGCTGGCCGCCGCAGCGGGTCTGGCCCGGCAGGCAATCCTGGCAACGGCGCGTTACGCGGACGGTACCGTCCGGCCGCTTCTGGCGCTGGTCGATGCAGCGGACGGTGCGGACACCGCGCTGGCCGCGACGCTTGGCGAGGCGCTGGTCTTCGCCGGCCTCCCGCCCGACAGCCTCGATATCGCCGTGGTGCCGGAGACGGCCGCGATCACGGCTCCGCTGCGTCGCCATGGGCTCGCCATCGACATTCCCGCACCGTCCGACCGCGCTGCCCCGGGCGCGCCCGGAACCGACCCGGACCGGCCGCCGAAGCTGCGCTAGGGCCTAGTATCCGGCCTTCCGGTCCACGAGATGAAGGAACGGCTCTCCGGCTTCACCGCGGCGGATGTTCTCGGCGATGACGCGCGAGGCCGAGATCGGCCGGGTCTCCGAAGCGATGTGCGGCGTCACCGTTACCCCGGGATGGGCCCAGAACGGGTGCTCGGGTGGCAGCGGTTCCTGCCGGAACACGTCGAGCGTGGCATGCCCGATCTGGCCCGCATCGAGCGCGGCCAGAAGCGCGTCGTCGTCGATCAGTGGCCCGCGACCGGGATTGATGATGACGGCGCCCTTCGCCGGCAGCGCCAGCGTCCGCGCGTTCATCACGTTGCGCGTGGCTGGCGTGTCGGGCAGCAGGAGGACGACGATCTCCGCCCCGCTCAGAGCCGCATCGAGACCCTCGGTCCCGCTGTGGCAGGTCACACCGTCGACCTCCTTCGGGCTGCGCGACCAGCCCGAAACACGGAACCGCAGCGCGGCGAGCGCCTTTGCACAGCTCGCGCCCAGTTCGCCCATGCCGAGCACCGTCACCGCCCGATCCCGTGCCAGCGGCGGCGCCTCGGCCCGCCAGATGCCGTCCTGCCCAAGGATATGGGTATCCATCCCGAGGTGATGGCGCAGGACGTGGCCGGTGACCCACTCGACCATCCCTTCTTCGAGCCCGGCATCGACCATCCGCGCCAGCGGCACGGTCAGCGTCTCGTTCCCGACGACATCCTCGACCCCGGCCCAGAGGTTCAAGACGGCCTTGAGCCGGGTATACGGCGTGAAATCGTCCAGCCCGGAATTGGGCGCATAGACAATGTAGTCGACATCTTCCGGCGCGGCTTCGGTCACGAGCGTCGCGTCGCCGAGACCGACCTCCTGAAGGGCGGCGCGCAGCGGACTTTCATAGATCGACCACCGCTCGGACTTGGCGGAGAACAGGATAAGGGGCATCAGCGCGGTCTGTGGATGTTTGCCGAATGGACGAGCCCGAAGGCGGCGAGCAGGACCAGCATGGCCGACCCGCCATAGCTGACGAGCGGGAGCGGGACGCCGACGACAGGGGCCAGGCCCATGACCATCGCCATGTTGATCGCGAAGTAGAGGAAGAAGGTGAAGGCCACGCCGAGCGAGACGATGGCGGCATACCGGTCGCGGGTCTGCATGGCCGTCACGATGCAGAACACGAGGATCAGCACGTAGAGCGTCAGCAGGAAGGTGCCGCCGACGAATCCGAATTCCTCGGCCAGTGTCGGGAAGATGAAGTCGGTATGCGCCTCGGGCAGGAAGTCGCCGCGGATCTGCGTGCCCTGCATGAAGCCGCGCCCGTTCCACCCGCCCGAGCCGAGCGCGATCTGGCTCTGGGTGATGTGGTAGCCGTCGCCGAGCGGCGCGAGCGAGGGGTCGAGAAAGGTGTCGATGCGGCGGAACTGGTAGTCCTCGATCAGCTGCCAGTCCGTCCCGCGCGAGGCGAAGACCGCCGCGATCCCGCCGGCCCCGATCGCGCCGACCCCGGCGAAATAGAGCCAGTGGACCCCGCCGATGAACATCACCGCCGCGCCGCCCACGAGAAGCAGGAGCGCGGTGCCGAGATCGGGCTGGCGCAGGGTCAGAAGAACCGGGATCAGGATCAGCACGACCGGGATCAGCACGTAGAGCGGGTGTGACTGACGCCGCGGCGGCAGCCAGTCGTAATAGGCGGCCAGAAGCATCACGATGGTGATCTTCGCCATCTCGGACGGCTGCAGGCGGACGAAGCCAAGATCGATCCAGCGCTGTGATCCGCCGCCGATGGCGCCGAAGAATTCCACGTAGAGCAGGAGCAGTATCGACACGACGTAGGCGACGCCCGACACGTTGCGCCAGAACCAGATCGGGACAAGCCCGACGACGAACATCACCCCCATCCCGAGGCCGAAGCGGATCATCTGCGGTTCCGCCCACCGGTCCATCGAGCCGCCCGCGACCGAGTAGAGCATCATGAAGCCGAAGCCGGCGACGGTGGAGACCAGCACGATCAGCGGCCAGTTGAAGTAGAGCAGCTTCGACAGGCCGGTCGGCGTGGTTTTCAGGGAGTATTCGAGAAAGCTCATGCCTGGCTCGATCCTCCGCCATCGGGCAGTGGCCGGTGAATCGGCATCAGCGTCATGTTGTCATGCATCTCCTGCACCCGGCGGCGCTGGCCTTCCGGGTACAGCTCGAGCGGCGGGACCTCGCCCGCCTGGGCCCGAAGCAGAAGGTCGCGCGCGATCGGTGCGGCCACCGCCGCGCCGCCGCCGCCATGTTCGACCACGACCGAACAGGCATAGCGCGGCGCGTCGTAGGGCGCGAAGCCGACGAAGAGCGCGTGGTCGCGCCGCTCCCACGGCAGGTCCTCGTTCGAGGTCACGCCGGCGGCGCGCTCGGCGGCGGTGATGTTGCGCACCTGGCTCGTGCCGGTCTTGCCCGCGATGGCGTAGCTGGCCTCAACCACCCGGCTGCCATAGGCGGTGCCGCGGTTGGTGTTGGAGACCCGGTACATGCCGGTCCGGACCGCGTCGAGGAAGTCCGGCGGGATGTCGAGCGCCGGAGGCTCGGCGTTCACCTGGTCGACCCCGTCGACCGACTTCACGATCGAGGGTGAGATTTCCCGCCCGCTGGCGATCCGCGAGGTCATCACGGCGAGCTGGAGCGGCGAGGTGAGAACGTAGCCCTGACCGATCGAAGCGTTCAGCGTGTCGCCGACGAGCCAGTCTTCGCCCCGGTTCGCCCGCTTCCAGTCCATCGTCGGGGCGAGGCCGGCGGCGACGGCCGACAGCGGCAATTCGTGCGCTACGCCACAGCCAAGCCGGCGCGCCATGGCCGAGATTGCCTCGATCCCAACGCGCTGCGCCAGTTCGTAGAAGAACACGTCGCAGCTCTGGGCGATGGCGTCGAGCAGGGCCAGGCGGCCGTGGCCGCCCCGCCGCCAGCAGTGGAACCGCCGGTTGCCGAGTTCGGTATACCCGCCGCAATGGACGGTCTCCTCGGTGTCGATATGCCCGCCCTCGAGAGCGGCGAGCGCCACGACCATCTTGTAGGTCGACCCCGGCGGATAGAGACCCTGCGTCGCCTTGTTGGCGAGCGGCCGGTAGGGATCGTTCAGGAGTGCGCCGTAGGTCGACGAAGACAGCGGCCGCACGAAGATGTTCGGGTCGAAGGTCGGTGCCGAGGCCAGCGCCAGGATCTCGCCGCTCTGGCAGTCGAGGATCACTGCGCCGGCACTCTCTCCGGCCAGACGGGCCTCGGTATAGTTCTGAAGCCCCGCATCGATCGTAAGCTGGAGATCGGCGCCCTTTGCCGGCTCGACTCGGTTCAGCTCGCGCATGATCCGGCCGGCGGCATTGACCTCGACCCGGCGGATCCCGGCGCGGCCGCGCAGCGCGGGCTCCAGCCCTTCCTCGATGTTCAGAAGCCCGACCTGGAAATCGGGGATGCGCAGCACCGGGTCGGTGTCGCCGGTCCGCTCCAGGTAGGTTTCCGGCACGTCGCGCACGTAGCCGACGACATGCGCGAAGTCGGGACCGAGGGGGTAGACGCGGCTCAGGCCGAAATCGGGCGTCACGCCGGGCAGGGCCGGAGCGTTCACCGCGACCGAGGCCAGTTCCTCCCAACTCAGCCGGTCGGCAATGGTCACCGGCACGAAGGACGGGCTCGACATGATCTCGTCGCGGACGCGGGACAGCCGGCTGACATCCAGCCGGACGAGCTGGCGCAACCGGTCCAGTACCTCGTCCACGTCGCCCGCGTTCTCGCGCACCATGGTGATGCGGTAGTTCTGCTCGTTCCCGGCAAGCAGCACGCCGGAGCGGTCGAAGATCAGTCCGCGGGCCGGCGGGATCAGCCGGTCGGAGATGCGGTTGTCCTCGGCCAGAAGCCGGAAGTCGCTGGCGCGGTCGACCTGCAGGTAGTGCATCCGCCCGCCGAGAACCGCCGCCGTGACGCCCATCGCCCCGCCGACGATGAGACCCCGCCGCGTGATCTGGCGCGCGCTTTCTTCCTGCTCCTTCGGCGACCGTTTCATCCCAGTGCCGCCTCCGCGTCACCCGGCCCGATCTTGCGGACGCCGAGCACGAAGCGCGAGACGACCACGACGACCGGGTAGATCAGCACGGTCATCAGGGCCTGCGCCAGCGCCAGCCCGAGCGATGTCTGCTGCGCGACGAGCACCCACAGGATGGTGCGTTCGAGGATGATGATGGCGGCGACGGCGATGGCGACGGACAGCCACTCGAACAGGAAATTGACCTCGGTCATCAGCGCGCGCCGGCCTTTCAGCCATTCCGTCAGGACCAGCACCAGCGCGGTCAGCAATCCGGGCGGGCGCTGGAACAGGAAATCGGCCAGCAGGAACACGGGCACGATCAGCCCCATCGGCACGAGCGCCGGCTGGCGCAGGGTCCAGGCGAGCGTCAGGGCCAGCAGGATGTCCGGTGCCGGCAGGCCGACGATCCCGATATCGAGCGGCAGAAGCCTGATCGCGAAGATCGCCAGCGCCAGAACGACGTAGAGCAGCCGGTAGGACCAGATATGCCAGAGGGCGGCGCTCACTCGTCGCCTCCCTCGCTCGCCGCCGTCTGCTCGTCGAGCGGCCGGGCCACCGGCACCGTCCGCGACATGCCCGATCCGGGCGGCAACGGCCATGGCGGGCCGATCAGTCCGCCGGGATCGCTGAGCGTGGTGCCGGGATGGCTGCGCATGACGCGCAGAAAATTGAGGCGGGCGTAGTCCGCCGCGAGCCGGGCGCGGAACCGTCCGTCCGGCGTCAGCGCGACCTGTCCGACCAGAAGGTCGGACGGGAACAGTCCGCCATCGCCCGAGGTCACGACCTGGTCACCCGGAGAGATGTCTTCGGGCGCCTCGATGAACTCGAGCACGGGGGCCGGGGAATTGTCGCCCATCAGCAGCGCCTGCTGGCCCGACGGCTGGATCGTGACCGGCACGCGGCTGTTGGAGTCGTTCAGCAGGATCACGCGGCTCGTCGATTCGCCGACGCCCGAGATGCGGCCGACTACGCCGAGCCCGTCCATCGTCGCCCACCCGTCCAGGATACCGTCCCGCGCACCGACGTTCAGCAGCACCGAGCGCCGGAAGGGCGAGCCGCTGTCCGCGATCACGACGCCGGTGACGTAGGTCAGTTCGGGGTCGAGCTGGACGCGGGCGAGGTCGCGCAGGCGCGCGTTCTCCTGTTCGAGCTGAAGCGCCGCCTCACGCCAGACGCGCATCTGCTGAAGCTCGCGCCGAAGCTCCTCGTTCTGTTCGTAAAGGCGGGAATAGCTCTGGAAGTCGTCGACCATCCGCCCGACGCTCGTGACCGGCGCCATGGCCCATTCCATGTTCGGCACCACGCGGTCGACGATCGCCGCGCGCACGCGCTCCATCCGCGGATTGTCGATCCGCCAGATCAGCGTGAGCGACACGAGGCACAGCACCAGCACCGTCAGGAGCAGGCGGCGTACGGGCCTTGCATAGCTGTCGTCGTCGCGGTCGCGGGCCAAGGCGGCTCCTCTCGCGAAGGGCTCAACTGTCGTAGTCTATCGCATGGCGCAGGAGTTTTTCATACTCCAGCGCCTTGCCGGTGCCGAGGGCCACGCAATTCAGGCTCTCGTCGGCGACGGAAATCCCGAGGCCGGTCTGCTCGCGCAGCGCGAGATCGAGCTCACCGAGCAGCGCGCCGCCGCCCGTCAGCATGACGCCGCGGTCGACGATGTCGGCGGCGAGGTCCGGCGGCGTGGCTTCCAGCGCGCCCATCACCGCCTCGCAGATCTGCTGGACGGGTTCGGCGAGCGCTTCGGCAACCTGCGCCTGGTTGATCTCGGTTTCCTTCGGCACGCCGTTCAGAAGGTCGCGCCCGCGGATCTGCATCGACGCGCCGCGGCCGTCGTCGGGCATCCGCGCGGTCCCGATCGAGGTCTTGATCCGCTCGGCCGTGGATTCCCCGATCAGCAGGTTCTGCTGGCGACGGAGATAGGAGATGATCGCCTCGTCCATGCGGTCGCCACCGACGCGGACCGACCGGGCATAGACGATGTCGGCGAGGCTGAGAACGGCGACTTCGGTCGTCCCGCCCCCGATATCGACGACCATCGACCCGGTCGGGTCGGTGATCGGCATCCCGGCACCTATGGCCGCCGCGATGGGTTCCGCGATCAGGCCGGCCTTGCGCGCCCCCGCCGACAGAACCGACTGGCGAATGGCGCGTTTTTCAACCGGCGTCGCGCCGTGCGGGACGCAGACGATGATCTTCGGCTTCGTGAAGGTCGACCGCTTGTGCACCTTCCGGATGAAGTGCTTGATCATTTCCTCGGCGACGTCGAAGTCGGCGATCACGCCGTCCCGCATGGGCCGGATGGCCTGGATCGATCCGGGGGTCCGGCCGAGCATCAGCTTGGCGTCCTCGCCGAAGGCCAGCGCCTTCTTCACGCCGTCCTTCACCTGGTAGGCGACAACCGACGGCTCGTTCAGAATCACGCCGCGCCCCTTCACGTAGACGAGCGTGTTCGCCGTCCCGAGGTCGATCGCCATGTCTGCACTGAAAAGGCTGCCAAAACCGAAGGCCATGAAGGCTGTCCCATATCGCAAAGGGCGCCGAGAGACTCGGCGCCCGAAACCGGCCTGCATATAGGCATTGCGCCCATGGGGCGTAAAGGGCGAAAGCCGGGACGGGACGGCGTCAATCCGCCGCCGATCACTCCGCCGGGCCGGTGACCTCAAGCGAGCAGCGCCCGATCCGGCCCGAGCCGTCCAGTCCGCCGCGCAGTTCATAGGCCAGCGATCCGCCGGAAAGCTCCAGATCGTTGCCGCTCCGCTCGTCACGCAGCTCGACATGGACGGGTTCGATCTCCTCGCCCTCGACCCAGTAGCCCTCGATCGACGTCGTCTCGAACGCGCCGCCCGTCGCGGTGGTGGAGCCCCGAGGCAGGCCGAGGTGTTCCTCGACGATGGTGCTGGCGTAGCGGCCGGGCCCGTGCAGGCCCGGCGGGGCGACGCAGACCGCGCCGCCCTGCATCACGGTGATCGCCGCCGCGCCGACCCCGCCCAGAAGCAGGAGCAGAACGGCGGGAATGGCCAGCGCCGCCGCGAAGCGCCGGACGATGGCCGCGCGGTCGAAATGGTCCGGTGCCTCGTCGTCAGCCGGCATCCTTGTAACTTACCTCCGCGCGGTCCGAGCCGCCCTTCTCGCGCCGCAGGATCAGGCGGTTCAGCGCGTTCACGTAGGCCTTCACGCTGGCCACGACAGTGTCGGTGTCGGCCGAGGAACCGGTGGCGATGCGCCCGTCCTCTTCCAGCCGCACGCTGACCGTGGCCTGCGCATCCGTGCCTTCGGTGACCGCGCCGACCTGATAGAGCTGAAGCCGGGCGCCGTGCGGGAAGACCTGCTTCACCGCATTGAAGCAGGCATCGACCGGGCCGTCGCCCGTGGCCGTCACGCGTTCGTCCTTGTCGCCGACGCGCAGGATCAGGTCTGCCGATTGCGGCGCCTCGGTCCCGCAGATCACCCGCAGGAATTTCAGCTCGAGGTGGTCGGCGCCCTCGGCCGCCCCGGCATCGGAGACCAGCGCGACGAGATCCTCGTCGAAGACTTCCTTCTTGCGGTCGGCCAGCGCCTTGAACCGGACGAAAAGATCGCCGAGCTGATTGTCGGCCATATCGATCCCGAGAGACTTCAGCTTGGCGCGCAGCGCAGCGCGGCCCGAATGCTTGCCGAGCGGCAGGGAGCTTTCGCTCAGACCGACGTCCTGCGGGCGCATGATCTCGAAGGTCTCGGCGTTCTTCAGCATCCCGTCCTGGTGGATGCCGCTTTCGTGCGCAAAGGCGTTCTTGCCGACGATGGCCTTGTTGAACTGGACGTTGAAGCCCGACACCGTCGCGACGCGGCGGCTGATATGCATGATCTTGCGCGTGTCGATGCCGGTCGTCCACGGCATGATGTCGTGGCGGACCTTGAGCGCCATCACGACCTCTTCCAGCGCCGTGTTGCCCGCCCGCTCGCCCAGGCCGTTGATCGTGCATTCGATCTGCCGGGCCCCGCCTGCGACGGCGGCCAGGCTGTTCGCCGTCGCCATGCCGAGGTCGTTGTGGCAGTGGGTGGCGAAGATCACGTCCTCGGCTCCGTCGACCTCGGCGATCAGGCGCCGGATCAGATCGGCCGACTCCACCGGTGCGGTGTAGCCCACCGTGTCGGGGATGTTGATCGTCGTGGCGCCCGCCTTGATCGCGATCTCGACCACGCGCTTCAGGTAGTCCCATTCGGTCCGGGTCGCGTCCATTGGTGACCATTGCACGTTGTCGCAGAGGTTGCGGGCATGGGTCACCGTCTCGTGGATGCGGTCGGCCATCTCGTCCATGGTCAGGTTCGGGATGGCGCGGTGCAGCGGCGAAGTGCCGATGAAGGTGTGGATGCGGGGGCTTTTCGCATGGCGCACCGCCTCCCAACAGCGATCGATGTCCTTGAAGTTCGCGCGGGCGAGGCCGCAGATCGTCGCCGATTTCGCCATTTTCGCAATCTCGGAGACGGCGGCGAAGTCACCTTCCGACGCGATCGGAAAGCCCGCCTCGATGATGTCGACGCCCATCTCGTCGAGGAGCCCCGCGATCTCCATCTTCTCGTCGTGGCTCATGGTCGCGCCGGGCGATTGCTCGCCGTCGCGCAGGGTCGTGTCGAAGATCAGGACACGGTTCTTGTCGATTGTCATTGGTCTGTTCCTAGCCTTGGATTTCTGGTGTTCCGGCGCTGTCTCCCCCCTGAGCGGTCGCGCCGAAAGGCACGCTCAGAGGCGGCTAAGGAGGAGAAGACCAAGCAGCGGCAGCCGCGCCATGGGCGCGGTCGGGGACAGGATATGTGTCCGGCTGGTCATGGCAGGCTTTATGACGGCACGTCAGGCGCTTGAAAACCCCTTTTTGGGTCAGTGCGATTGACCGGTGCGACGGCCCGACTAGCTGGCGCGCATGACGGAACGTGCACTCATCATCGGCGCATCGGGCGGGATCGGCGCGGCGCTCGCGGCCGAGCTGTCGGCGCGCGGGGCTGACGTCACCGGTCTGTCGCGCCGGGACGACGGTCTCGACGTGACGGACCCCGCCTCGGTCGACCGCGTGCTCGGGGCGCTGGAGGGACCGTTCGACCGGATCGTGGTGGCGACCGGCATCCTCGCACCCGAAGACGGCGGGCCGGAGAAGTCGCTCGACGCCATCGACGCAGACGCGATGGCCCGGGTTTTTGCGGTCGACGCCATCGGCCCTGCGCTCGTCCTGCGCCACGTCCCGCGGCTTCTCCCAAGGGAAGGACGGTCGGTCACGGGCGTGCTGACGGCGCGCGTGGGCTCGATCGGCGATAACCGCATGGGCGGCTGGTATTCCTACCGCGCCGCTAAGGCCGCGGCGAACCAGATCGTCCACGGCGCCGCCATCGAGATCGGGCGGAAGTACCGGGAAGCGGTCGTCGTCGCGCTTCATCCCGGCACGGTCGCGACGCCCTTCACCGCGAACTATCCCGGGCACGACAAGGTTGCGCCCGAGGACGCCGCGCGGAACCTCCTGTCGGTCATGGACGGGCTGACCGTCGAGGACAGCGGCGGCTTCTTCGACTGGGCCGGCAAGGCGGTGCCCTGGTGAGCCGGCTAATCCTCGTCCTCGGCGACCAGCTTTCGGACCAGATCGCCGCCCTGCGCGAGGCAGACCGGGACACCGATGTCGTCATCATGGCCGAGGTTGCGGCCGAGGCGGATTACGTCCCGCACCACCCGAAGAAGATCGCCTTCCTCTTCGCGGCCATGCGCAAGTTCGCCGCGAAGCTCCGGGATGACGGGTGGGACGTCCGCTACACCCGCCTCGACGACGACGGCAACGCAGGCTCGATCCCCGGAGAGATCCTGCGGCGCGCCGAGGAGACCGGGGCCAAGGAATGCATCGCGACAGAGCCGGGCGAATGGCGTCTCATCTCCGCGCTCGAGGATTGCCCGATCCCGGTCCACATGATGCAGGACGACCGGTTCCTCTGCTCGCACAGGGAGTTCGAGGAGTGGGCCGAGGGCCGCAAGGAATTGCGGATGGAGTGGTTCTACCGCGACATGCGCCGCAAGACGGGCCTTCTGATGGAAGGCGACAAGCCGGCCTGCGGGAAGTGGAATTTCGACCACGAGAACCGCAAGCCCGCGAAGGGCGAGGACCCGTTCCCGGGGCCGATGCGGTTCACGCCGGACGAGACGGTCGAGGAGGTGCTCGATCTCGTCGAGGCGCGTTTCGGCGGCAATTTCGGCACGCTGTGCCCGTTCTGGTTCGCGACCGAGACGGGGCAGGCGCGCCGGGCGCTCAGCCATTTCGTCAGGACCGCCCTGCCGCGCTTCGGCGACGTGCAGGACGCGATGCTGGAAGACGACCGCTTCCTCGCCCACTCGGTCCTGTCGATGTACCTCAATGCCGGGCTGCTGACCTGGCAGGAGATCTGCGCCGCCGTGGTCGACGCCTTCGAAGCCGGCGACGTGCCGATCAACGCCGCCGAGGGCTTCATCCGGCAGATCATCGGCTGGCGGGAATACATGCGCGGCATCTATTTCCGCGAAGGCCCGGACTATCCGAAGCGCAACGCGCTGAACCACCAGCGCAGGCTGCCGGACTTCTACTGGACGGCGGATACGGACATGAACTGCGTCGCCCACGCGGTCGCCCAGACGCGGGACGAGGCCTATGCCCACCATATCCAGCGGCTGATGGTAACCGGGAACTTCGCCCTGCTCGCGGGCATCGACCCGCACGAGGTCCACGAATGGTACCTCGCCGTCTATGCCGACGCCTACGAATGGGTCGAGGCGCCGAACGTGATCGGGATGAGCCTGTTCGCCGATGGCGGGATCGTCGGATCCAAGCCCTACGTCTCGGGCGGGAACTACATCAACAAGATGTCCGACTACTGCCGTGGCTGCCGCTACGACGTGGCCGTCAAGCAGGGCGAGGGCGCGTGCCCGTTCAACTTCCTCTACTGGGCCTTCCTGCACCGTCACCGCGACCGCTTCGGAAAGAACCCGCGCATGGCGCAGATGTACCGGACGTGGAGCCGGATGTCGGACGACAAGCGCAAGGCGACGCTCGACAGCGCCGAGGACTTCCTCGGCCGCCTGTCTTCCGGGGACCACGTCTGAGCGGCCATGCCGTGCTAGGATCGGGTCATGGCCGATTCCGGGAACAAGACGGTGATGACCGCGGCTCCGGTCGAGGATTTCCTCGCGGCGGTCGACCATCCCGTGCGCCGTGCGGATGCCTTGACGCTCGACCGTCTGTTCCGCGAGGTGACCGGATGGACGCCGCGGATGTGGGGGCCGAGCATCGTCGGCTACGGGTCATACCACTACGTCTACGAGACCGGACGCGAGGGCGATTTCCTCGCCACCGGGTTCAGCCCCCGGGCCTCGAACCTGTCGGTCTACATCTTGCCGGGCTACGCCGATTTCGGTGATGTCCTGACCCGGCTCGGCAAGCACCGGTTGGGGAAATCCTGTCTCTACATCAACAAGCTGGCCGATGTGGACACGGACGTACTGGCAGAGCTGATCCGCGCGGGGCTCAACCGGCTCAGCGCGCGCTGGCCGGTCGAGCCGAGCTGATCCCTTAGCCCATGAATTGCCCGGCGGCGGGCACCCACCGGAACGCGTCGCCCGAGGTCTCGACATGGCCGAGCGCCGGGAACGGCAGGTGGTAAAAGATCGCCGGAATGCGGTCTGCGGCGGCCATGTCCAGCACGCGGCGGCGGCTTTCGGCGGCCATCGCCTTGTCGCTGTCGAACAGCACTTCCCACTCGGGATGGGCCAGCGACCAGACCGCGTGGTTGGCCAGATCGCCCATGATCATCAGGCCCTTGTCCTCGCTCGAGACGCGGAAGACCATGTGCCCCGGCGTGTGGCCGAATGCGGCATGGGCCGAGATGCCGGTCACGGCGTCTTGGCCGTCGGTCAGGAAGGTCATCTGGTCGGCGAAGGGGCGGACATTGGCCTCGAAGCCCTCGTTCTCGGCACCGGCCCAGTAATCCCATTCGGTCTGCCCGGTCACGTAGCGGGCGTTCGGGAAAGTCGGCGCGCCGTCGGTCATCAGGCCGCCGATATGGTCGCCATGCATGTGCGTCAGCACCACGACGTCGATCTGGTCGGGCGTGTAGCCGGCAGAGGCCAGCGCCTGCGTCGTGCCGGCCCCATTCAGGCCGGTGTCGAACAGCACCAGCTCGGACCCGGTATTCACCACTGTCGGCGTGAAGAAGAACTGAGCCTCTTCCGTGGACAGGAAGTGGTCCTCGCTGACTTCGGCGAATTCCTCGTCCGAGACATTGAGGCCGAAGATCGAATGCGGATCCTCGCGCGGGGTGGTGCCGGCAAGGATCGTCGTCACCTCGAACCCGCCAAGCGTGAAGCGGTGGTGGCGGGCGAAGGACGCGCCCATCATCGGCGCGGAGGCCACTGCGGCGAGCGGGGCGGCGAAGGGTGCGGCGGCGGTTGCGGCCAGAAGGCGGCGGCGGGTGATCTGGGTCATGGTCTGCTCCGTCGTTTCTGTCCCGGCGGGAGCTAGGACCATGGCGCGACGTTTCAGATCACATGCCCGTGTGCTGGCGTCTCAGAGCCACCATTCGTCGATCGTGGCGATGTCATCGTCGGACCAGCCGAAATGATGCGCCAGTTCGTGCACCAGTACATGCGCGACCAGCGCGCCGAGAGGCACATCGCCCCGGTCGACCCATTCCTCGAGGATGGGTCGGCGAAACAGCCAGATGGCGTCCGGGCCCGTCGGCTGGTCCATCACCGATTTCTCGGTCAGCGGGATGCCGTCATAAAGCCCGGTCAGGTCGAACGGGTCGTCCAGCCCGACCTCGGCCAGCATCGCGTCCGAGGCGAAATCCTCGACCCGGATCGCCAGCTGGCGCGCCGGGACCGCGTATTGCGGCGGCAGGGCCAGAAGCGCGGCCTCGGCCAGCGTTTCGAAGTCCTCGAGGCTTGGCGCCTCCGTATCGGTCCAGTCCGCCATGCCCGGCGATATGGACAATTTCGGCAGGCTGTGGAAGAGCATCGGCGAAAGGACAAGCCCAATGACCGTTACCCGCTTCGCCCCGTCGCCGACCGGCTATCTCCATGTCGGGAACCTGCGGACCGCGCTGTTCAATTACCTCATCGCGCGGAAGGCCGGCGGGCAGTTCATCCTGCGCCTCGACGACACCGACCCGGAGCGGTCGAAGCCGGAATTCGCCGATGGCATCCGGCAGGATCTCGAATGGCTCGGCCTGACCTGGGACCGCGAGGAAAAGCAGTCCGCCCGGCTCGACCGCTATGCCGACGCGGCCGACAAGCTGCGCGCGGCGGGGCGCTTCTACGAAGCGTGGGAGACGCCGGCCGAGCTTGACCTGAAGCGCAAGAAGCAGCTGAACATGGGCCATCCGCCGGTCTATGACCGCGCGGCGCTGGCACTGTCGGACGCCCAGAAAGAGGCGCTGCGGGCCGAGCGTGGCGCCGGGGTCTGGCGCTTCAAGCTCGACCAGGAGCGGATCGAGTGGGAGGACGGCATCCTCGGGCCGATCTCGATCGACGCGGCTTCGGTCTCGGACCCGGTGCTGATCCGGACGGACGGGCAGGTGCTCTACACGCTCGCCTCCGTCGTCGACGACACCGACATGGGGATCACTCATGTCGTGCGCGGGTCGGACCACGTCACGAACACCGCGACGCAGATCCAGATCATGGCCGCGCTCGGTTTCGCGCCGCCGTCCTTCGCGCACCATTCGTTGCTGACCGGTCCGCAGGGCGAAGGGTTGTCGAAGCGGCTCGGGTCTCTTGCGCTGCGCGACCTGCGCGCGGCGGGGGTCGAGCCGATGGCGCTGCTCAGCCACATGGCGCGGATCGGGTCGTCGCAGCCGGTCGAGATCGTGGGCTCGCTCGACGAACTGGCCGACGGGTTCGACCTGTCGCAGTTCGGCTCCGCGCCGACGAAATACGATGTCGATGACCTGAAGCCGCTGACCGCGCGCTACCTGCACGGCCTGCCGGTCGAGGCCGTTGCCGACGATCTTGCCGCTGCCGGCGTGCCGGCCGAAAAGGCCAGCGATTTCTGGCGCGTGGCGCGTGAGAACATCGAGACGCGCGCCGATATCGCGGGCTGGTGGACGCTGTTTTCACAGGGCGCCGAGCCGCTGGTCGATCCGGAGAACCGGGACTTCGTGGCCGAGGCCTTCGCGCTGCTGCCCGAGCCGCCCTACGGGCCGGAGACCTGGGGCGAGTGGACGGCGGCCGTGAAAGAGGCGACCGGGCGGAAGGGCAAGGACCTGTTCATGCCGCTGCGCCACGCCGTCACGGGGCGGCGGCGCGGGCCGGAGATGGCCGACGTGATGCCGCTTCTCCAGACCAAGCCGAAGCTTTAGGGCCGGTCGCGTGGCGGAGAAGGCGACCTTCCTGACCGGCAGCCTCTTCCGCCACATCGCAGTTATGTCGCTGACCGCCTCGGTCGGTCTGATGGCCGTTTTCGCGGTCGATCTCGTCGACATGCTGTTCATCTCGATGCTCGGCAACGAGGCGCTGGCCGCGGCTGTCGGTTTCGCAGGCGCGATCCTGTTCTTCACGTCGAGCTTCGGCATCGGTATGGCCATCGCGGGCGGCGCTCTCGTGGCCCGCGCGCTTGGCTCGGGTGATGCGGAACTTGCGCGGCGACGGGCGACCAACACGCTGATTTACGGCGTTCTTTTCGGTGCCGTCTTCGCCGGGATCGTCTGGTTCTTCCTGCCGCAACTGACCGCGCTGATGGGCGCGACGGGCGAGACGCAGGCGCTGTCGGTGGGGTATCTGCGGATCATCATACCGTCGCTGCCGCTTCTGCTTGTCGGGATGGTCGGGGGGGCGATCCTTCGGGCGCACGGGAATGCGCGGGCGTCGATGATGGCGACGATCTGGGGCGGGGTCGTCAATGCGGTGCTCGATCCGATCTTCATTTTCGGCCTCGACCTGGAGCTGACGGGGGCCGCGATCGCCTCGGTCGTGGCGCGGTTCGCGATCTGCGCGGCTGCGCTGGTGCCGCTACTCCGGGGCCATGACGCGCTGGCGCGGCCCGATCCGGCGCTGCTGAGACTGGACCTCAAACCCGTTGTAACACTGGCCTTTCCGGCGATCCTGACGCAGCTCGCGACGCCGGTGGGGCAGGCCTATGTCACGCGGTCGATGGCGGAGTACGGGGAGGAGGCGGTGGCGGGGATGGCGATTGCCGCGCGGCTGACGCCGGTGGCCTTCGGCGTGATCCTTGCGCTGTCGGGCGCGGTGGGGCCGATCATCGGCCAGAATTTCGGCGCCGGAGACCTTGGACGGGTGCGGAAGGCTTACCGGGAAAGCCTTGTTTTTACTGGAATAGTTGTCGTTTCGGCGGCGCTAATCCTGTTCGTGCTGCGCGCGCCGATCGCCAACCTGTTCGGCGCGGAAGGCACGGCGCGCGACATCGTCTACCTGTTCTGCGGGCCGCTGGCGCTGCTGTGGTATTTCAACGGCGTGATCTTCGTCGGCAATGCCGCGTTCAACAACCTCGGCCACCCGTATTACTCCACCTGGGTCAACTGGGGCCGGCACACGGCAGGCACGATTCCTTTTGTGATTGCAGGGGCTTACCTGTTGGGGGCCGAGGGCGTTCTGATCGGGCAGGCGGTCGGCGGGGTGCTGTTCGGGCTGGTGTCGGGCGTGCTGGTCCGGCGCATCATGGCCGAGCCGCCGGAGCATGCCGAGACCGCGCCGTTCCAGCGCGAGGCGCGGCTGATGACGATCCTGCACCGCCGGCACTGAGCCCCGTTAACCTTTCCACCGCACCGCCGCAGGACGCCCGAGACGGGCGATATGGGAACCGGTATGCCTTTCGGTATGCCTGGCGGTATGCCTGCGCCACCGCACAGACCGCCCGGAAATCGTGGTTAACCGTGCGCGCGGCCGACGGTCAGCGCGCCCGGATCAGCCGGAGCCGGAGCGGCGCGAGATGGTCGTCGATCAGCGCCCGCGCCTCCGGGCCCG
Organism: Rhodobacterales bacterium HKCCE3408; assembly: GCA_015689705.1. GTDB lineage: Bacteria > Pseudomonadota > Alphaproteobacteria > Rhodobacterales > Rhodobacteraceae > HKCCE3408. The sequence continues at coordinate 106,945 of WVSN01000006.1, read as the reverse complement.
GAACCTCGAACCGGGGGTAGCGCGGCGCGGCGCGGTCGTCGAAGAGCGGCGCCTCCCATCCTTCGGTCGTGGCGACGAAGCGGGCCACCCCGTCCTCGCCGTATTCGCGCAGGAAGCCGAGCAGCACGGTGTCGAGGTAGCTGGCGAGAATCGGGTGGTCGTCGGTGGCGTCGGTGTCGTGTTCCGGCCGGGTCCGGTAGATGTGGATGTCGAGCCCGTCGCCGGCGGCATGGGCGACCTCGCGCAGCGGTTCGCGCAGATAGGCGGCTTCGCGCAGGTCGAGCGCGGCCCAGTCGCTGTCGGGGACGGCGGCGATCAGCCCGTCGATCTCGACCCCTGGCGCCTCGGTGACGGTGAGGAAGGCGAGTTTGCGCAGCCGGGTCTTTTTCCACTGCCGCCGCCAGCCCGTCGCGCGGGCCGGGGCGGCGCGCGGGTAGTCGTGCGTGGCGCGGTTCACGAGGCTGCCATAGCCGAAGAAGAACGGATCCTGCATGGCCCGGTTTCTGGCGCAGCCGCCGGGGCGCGGCAAGGGGCTTGCCGGAGGGTCCGCTTGCGGCTATCGCTGAACACGTCGCAACGGGAGACGCTGGCCGCGAGGTCAGGGCCGAAGGAGCAACCGCCCCGGTAAACTCTCAGGCAGAAGGACCGACGCGACATCGACAGTCTGGAGAGAGGGGCGCCCGCGCCCCCGCCGAAGGGATAGCGATCTCAGGCGAAAGGACAGACGGGGCATTCTGCGGGGCGGCCTGACCGCCCGCTTGGAATGCCGGGCCCGGTGCCCGGGGAACCGGGGGACACATGGGCGAGACGCTTCTTCCGCTGGCCGACCTGCATGCCGAACTGGGCGCGAAATTCGTGCCCTTCGCCGGCTGGTCGATGCCGGTCCAGTACACGGCCGGCGTGATGGCCGAGCATCTGTGGTGCCGGGAGAAGGCGGGCCTGTTCGACGTCAGCCACATGGGGCAGGTGATGCTGCCCGCCGATGCCGACGCGACGCTCGAGGGGCTGGTGCCGGTCGACGTGATCGGCCTGCCGCAGGGGCGGCAGCGCTATGGCCTGTTCACCAACGAGGCCGGCGGCATCCTGGACGACCTGATGATCGCGCGGCGGGCGGACGGGCTGTACCTTGTCGTGAACGCGGCCTGCGCCGAGGCCGATATCGCCCATCTGAAGGCACACCTTTCCGGGGTCGAGCCGCTGACCGACCGCGCGCTTCTGGCGTTGCAGGGGCCGATGGCGGGCGAGGTGCTGGCCACGATCCTGCCCGGCACCGAGACGATGCGGTTCATGGATCACGCCGTGATGATATGGGAGGGCGCGGACCTGTGGGTGTCGCGGTCGGGCTATACCGGCGAGGACGGGTTCGAGATCTCGATCCCGGTGGCCATCGTCGAGCCCTTCGCACGGGCGCTGCTGGCCGACGAGCGGGTCGCGCCGATCGGGCTTGGCGCGCGGGATTCGCTGCGGCTTGAGGCCGGGCTGCCGCTTTACGGGCAGGATCTGTCGCCCGAGATCACGCCGGTCGAGGCCGGGCTGACCTGGGCGATCCAGAAGGTCCGGCGGCGCGGCGGGGCGCGCGAGGGCGGGTTCCCTGGCGCGGACAAGATACTGCACCAGATCGAGGACGGCGCGCCGCGCAAGCGGATCGGGCTGATGCCCGAGGGCCGCGCGCCGATGCGGGGCGGCACAGCGCTTTACGCCACTGAGACAGGCGGGCTGACGGTGGGCGAGGTCACGTCGGGCGGCTTCGGGCCGAGCCTTGGCGCGCCGATGGCCATCGCGCTTGTTGACGCGGACCTGCCGGATGACGCCATGATCTGGGGCGAGGTCCGCGGCAAGCGGTTGCCGGCCCGGCAGGCCGCAACGCCCTTCGTGGCCCCCGGATACAAGCGCTGAGACAACCTGGTGAGGGACAACATGAAATACACCGAAGAACATGAATGGCTGCGGGTCGAGGATGACGTGGTCGTCGTCGGCATCACCGAGCATGCGGCGACGCAGCTTGGCGATATCGTCTTCGTCGAACTGCCCGAGGAGGGCGCCGAGGTGGCGAAGGACGACGAGATCGTGGTGATCGAGAGCGTCAAGGCGGCCTCGGACATCCTGGCGCCGCTGGACGGCGAGATCGTCGAGGTGAACGGGGCGCTGGCCGACAATCCGGGGCTGGTGAACGAGGACCCGACCGGGGACGGCTGGTTCTTCAAGATGAAGGTCGAGGATCTCTCGGCGCTCGACGATTACATGGACGAGGCCGAGTACAAGGATTTCATCAGCGACTGACCCGCTGATCCGTGACGAGAGGACCGCAGATGCCCTGGACGCCCACCGCCTACGACCCGACGGATTTCGCCAATCGCCGGCACATCGGCCCTTCGCCCGCCGAGATGGCGGAGATGCTGAAGGTGGTGGGGTCGGACAGCCTCGACGCGCTGGTGGACGACACGCTGCCGGTGTCGATCCGGCAGACCGGCAAGCTTGACTGGCCGGCGCTGTCCGAGGCCGAGCTGATGCACCACATGGCGGGCATCGCGGCCAAGAACAAGGTCATGGTGAGCATGATCGGGCAGGGCTACTACAACACCCACACCCCGCCCGCGATCCAGCGCAACGTGCTGGAGAACCCGGCCTGGTACACGGCGTATACGCCCTACCAGCCGGAGATTTCGCAGGGTCGGCTGGAGGCTTTGCTGAACTTCCAGACGATGGTGGCGGATCTGACCGGGCTGCCGGTGGCGAATGCGTCGCTTCTGGACGAGGCGACGGCGGCGGCCGAGGCGATGGTCATGGCCGAGCGGGTGGCGAAGTCGAAGGCGCGGGGCTTCTTCGTCGACGAAGGCTGCCATCCGCAGACCATCGCGGTGATCCAGACGCGGGCGGCGCCGCTGGGGATCGAGGTGATCGTGGGCGCGCCGGAGAGTCTGGAGCCCGGGGCGGTGTTCGGGGCGATCTTCCAGTATCCGGGCACCTATGGCGGGCTGGTCGACCCGTCCGACAGGATCGCCGCGCTGCACGACGCGCAGGCGGTGGGGATCTTAGCGACGGATCTCCTCGCGCTGACGCTGGTCAAGGAGCCAGGCGCGATGGGCGCGGATATCGCCGTCGGCTCGGCGCAGCGCTTCGGGGTGCCGCTGGGCTATGGCGGGCCGCACGCGGCGTTCATGTCCTGCAAGGACGAGTTCAAGCGCGCGCTGCCCGGGCGGCTGGTCGGCGTGTCGGTCGACAGCCACGGGCACAAGGCCTACCGGCTGTCGCTGCAGACGCGGGAGCAGCATATCCGGCGCGAGAAGGCGACGTCGAACGTGTGCACCGCGCAGGCGCTGCTTGCCGTGATGGCGAGCTTCTATGCGGTGTTCCACGGGCCGGTCGGGCTGCGCGCGATCGCCGAGCGGGTGCACCTGAACGCGGTGCGGCTGGCGCGGTCGCTGGAGGCCGGGGGCTTCGCGCCCGAGGCCGACGCCTATTTCGACACGATCACGGTGCCGGTCGGCGACAAGCAGAGCCGGATCATGGCCGCCGCTGTGGCGCGCGGGATCAACCTGCGCGACGTGGGCGTGGACCGGATCGGGATCAGCGTCGACGAGACGACGACCGAGGCGCATCTGGAAGCCGTCGCGCGGGCCTTCGGCGTGCTGCTGATGCGGCCGCAGCACCTGCCAGCGATCCCCGACCCGTTGCTGCGCGAGAGCGATTACCTGACCCACCCGATCTTCCACATGAACCGGGCCGAGTCGGAGATGATGCGCTACATGCGGCGGCTGTCCGACCGCGACCTCGCGCTTGACCGGGCGATGATCCCGCTGGGGTCGTGCACGATGAAGCTGAACGCGGCGGCCGAGATGATGCCGATCACCTGGCCCGCCTTCAACGCGCTGCATCCCTTCGCGCCGGCCGACCAGGCCGAGGGCTATGCCGAGATGCTCGAGGACCTGTCGGCCAAGCTGTGCGAGATCACCGGCTACGACGCGATGTCGATGCAGCCCAATTCCGGCGCGCAGGGCGAATACGCGGGCCTGCTGACCATTGCCGCCTATCATCGTGCGCGGGGCGAGGAGAACCGGCGCATCTGCCTGATCCCGGTGAGCGCGCATGGCACCAACCCGGCCTCGGCGCAGATGGCGGGGATGAAGGTCGTCGTGGTGAAGGCGGCGGCGAACGGGGATATCGACCTGGCCGATTTCCGCGACAAGGCGGAGGCCGCGGGCGAGGATCTGGCGGCCTGCATGATCACCTATCCCTCCACGCACGGCGTGTTCGAGAAGACCGTGCGCGAGGTCTGCGCGATCACGCATGAATATGGCGGACAGGTCTACCTGGACGGCGCGAACCTCAACGCCATGGTCGGGCTGTCCAAGCCGGGCGAGATCGGCGCGGACGTGAGCCACCTGAACCTGCACAAGACCTTCTGCATCCCGCATGGCGGCGGTGGTCCCGGCATGGGGCCGATCGGGGTGAAGGCACACCTGGCGCCCTACCTGCCCGGCCATCCCGAGACCGGCGGGCGCGAGGGGCCGGTCAGCGCCGCGCCCTACGGCTCGGCCTCGATCCTGCCGATTTCCTACGCCTATGTCCGGCTGATGGGCGGCGAGGGGATCACGCAGGCGACCAAGGTCGCGATCCTGAACGCCAACTACATCGCCGCCCGGCTGCGCGAGGCCTACGGCGTACTCTACAAGGGCAAGAACGGCCGGGTCGCGCATGAATGCATCCTCGACACCCGGCCCTTCGCCGATCACGGGATCACCGTCGACGACATCGCCAAGCGGCTGATGGATTGCGGCTTCCACGCCCCGACGATGAGCTGGCCGGTCTCGGGCACGCTGATGGTCGAGCCGACCGAGAGCGAGACCAAGGCCGAGCTCGACCGGTTCTGCGAGGCGATGCTGGCGATCCGGGCCGAGATCGCCGATGTGGCCGAGGGTCGGATCGACGCGGAGAACAACCCGCTGAAGAACGCGCCGCACACCATGGAGGACCTCGTCCGCGACTGGGACCGGCCCTATTCCCGCGACCAGGCCTGCTTCCCGCCGGGGGCGTTCCGCGTCGACAAGTACTGGCCGCCGGTCAACCGGATCGACAACGCCTGGGGCGACCGGCACCTGGTGTGCACCTGCCCGCCGCTGGAGGAATATGCGGAGGCGGCGGAGTAGGGGGGAGGCGGACTTTGCTGTCGCTCGTACACGCTGCTTGATCTACTCGACGGCCCGAAAGTTGTGCTACCAAGGGTGGAAAACCCGATTTTCGACCATGGGAGGAATACTGCCAACGGCGGATTCCGGGTCAGTGTAGCGTCAGGTAATTTTGTGGTTCCAGGTGACGACGCGACCACTCAGTTGCCGTGTCGACAACGTTTCGTGTGTTTAGTGAGTGAATGAGATGAAGTCTGGCCTTACCGTTGCCCGAGCCCCAGACAGTACCGTTGATGTCCGGGACCTTATTGGAAACCTGGACTATTTCCTCCAATCGGATGGCCTGTCCGACCGCGTCAAAGCGGCAGCGATGCTCGCCTCAGCTACGTCCGATGACAGCATCGCAGAGGATCTGCAGTCCGCGCTTTGGCAGCTTGCCGAAAGGGTCAATGCGACCGCTCAGATGGTCGATGATCTCACGAGTTGATCACTTTAGCTGATCGCCGTTGGGCCCCACTTCGCAGACCTGTCTGTTGCAGATCTGCTGATGAAAGCGACTGCGAAATCAAATTCCTTTAGAAGGCCGAACTGGGCTCCTAGCCGACCTTCACTGCACCCGCACACGACGCGGCGCTCGGCCTGGTGTCCGAACGCCCGCATAGCGGACATTTCAGACCTCTGGATCAGGTCAAAGCCTGCTCACCGCTGCACCGGCCACGGCGCCGCGTGGATGGTCGGCTCTATCGGGGTTCCGTCGTTTTCCGTGGCGTGGCGGTCGTATGTCCTGAACTGTGCCGGAAGGATGGTTCCGGCGCGGGCTTCGGAGACGAAGATGTGCTTGCTGTCTTCGGGCGTGCTGGTGATCGCGTCCGGGTCGTCGAGCGTCCCGATGTAGATGCCGAGCCGGTCCGGCCAGCGCTCGAACGTCAGGGCCAGCTTGGTTCCGCAGATTGAGCAGAAGTGAACGTGCACGTCCTTTCCGCTGCCCTCCGACGGCAGCGTGTAGACGGACGGCGCGGTTCCGGTGAACGCGAAGTCCGCGCGGTCGAAAATCGGTTCGATCATGCGGTCGGAGCCGGTGGCGCGCTGACAGAAGCGGCAATAGCAGATCGTCACCCAGAGCGGCGCCTGGCCGGTGTCGTATGTCACGTCTCCGCAAAGGCAGCGGCCCGTATGTCCGTTCGTCATGGTCAATCCAGTCTCAAAACCAAAGGTATCCGGTTGTTAGCATGCCGGAGGTCGGGTGTGAAAAGCCGACACCCGATTGTCCGATTGATTTATTCGTTCGACCGATTTAATAACGAACCAGGAGGACGGAATGGCCAGGGTCACAGCAGAACGCGTCGTACAGACCAAGCGGGAGCTTCTCGAGGCAGCGCGCGAGGTTCTGATGCGTGAGGGCTTCGCCAACCTCTCGACCCGGCGCGTGGCCGAAGCGGCCGGCACGCAGATGAGCCAGATCCAGTATCACTTCGGGTCGAAGGAGGGGCTGATCCTCGCGCTGTTCGAGGACATGAACGCCCGGCTCGTCGATCGCCAGCGCGAAACCTTCGAGAATCCGGACCTGACGGTGTCGCAGAAATGGTTCCTCGCCTGTGACTACCTGGAGGAGGACCTTGCCTCGGGTTACGTGCAGGTGCTGCAGGAGCTCGTCGCGGCCGGGTGGTCGAACGAGACGATCGGGGCGACCGTGCGGGCGGGCCTCGACCACTGGCACCGGCTGATTGCCGGACTTGCGGCGGAGTTCGAGGCGAAACACGTCAGTTTCGGAGCGTTCCGGCCGACCGAAGTGGCCGCGCTGATCAGTTCGGCCTTCATCGGCGCCGAGGCGTTCATCCTTCTTGGCTACGAAGACAGCGCGCACCCTGTCCGCTCCGCGTTGCGCCGTATCGGCGACGTGATTGCCGCCATCGAAGCCCGGACAGAGGAGGGTTGAGCCATGCGCGCCATGCTGCCCCACACGGAAGGTTTTGCGGAAAACGACGGGGTGAAGCTGCACTACGAAGTCTATGGCGACGGGCCGCACACCATCGTCTTCGTGCCCACCTGGGCGATCGTGCATTCACGCAGCTGGAAATCGCAGATCCCGTATTTCGCCGAGCATTTCCGTGTCGTCACATTCGACCCGCGCGGCAACGGAAAATCCGACCGTCCCGAAGACCCCGCCGGCCATGCCAACGATGCTGTCTTCTCCGACGTGATCTCGGTCATGGATGCGGTCGGGGTGGAGAAGGCCACGCTCGTCGGGTTGTCGTTCAGCGGGCTCGTATCGCTGGCGGTCGCGGCGCTGTGGCCCGACCGGGTCGAGGCGGTCGTGACGACCGGGGCCTCGCTTCCCATCGTGCCGCCGGTCGAGGGGAGGGGCGACTGCTTCGAGGACGACATCCCGGACCCGGTCGGCTGGCAGAAGTTCAACCGGCGCCACTGGGAACGCGACTATGCCGACTTCCTGCGGTTTTTCTTCGGCAAGGTCTTCAACGATCCGCATTCCACCAAGCAGATCGAGGACTCGGTGGCGTGGGGCCTCGACAGCGACGGACTGATGCTGGCGCGGACGATCGACTCGCGCGATTGCCCGGATGGAACGCCGATCGATGAGGACCTGTTCCGCCGGATCAAGTGCCCCACACTTCTGATCCACGGCGATGCGGACGAAATCACCCGCAGCGAGGGGACGAAAAAGGTCGCCGAGCTGACCGGTGGTGAGCTGCATATCTTCCCCGGCGGCGGTCATTCGCTCGCTGCGCGCTACCCGGCGTGGTTCAACACCCTCGTCCGCGATTTCCTCGCTCGCCACCTCGGGACCTACAAGCCTGCCCGCCGGGCGGCGTCCAGGCGCAAGCGCGCGCTCTACCTGTCCTCGCCGATCGGTCTCGGCCATGCCCGCCGGGACCTCGCGGTCGCGCGGGAGCTGCGCAAGCTTCATCCCGATCTGCAGGTCGACTGGCTGGCGCAGGATCCGGTCACGCGGTTTCTCTCTGCCAACGACGAAGCCATTCATCCCGCCAGCCGGATGCTTGCGAACGAGAGCGCACATATCGAGGCGGAGTCCGGGGAACACGACCTTCACGCCTTCCAGGCGATCCGCAGCATGGACGAGATCCTCATCAAGAACTTCATGGTGTTCCAGGAGGTTCTGGAGGAGCAGCCCTACGACCTCGTCATCGCCGACGAAGCCTGGGACGTGGACCATTTCTGGCACGAGCATCCCGAGCTGAAGCGGGCGCAGATCGCGTGGTTCACGGATTTCGTGGGATGGGTTCCGTTCGCGGAGAACGGCCCGCGGGAAGCCTTCCTGACCGCCGACTACAACGCCGAGATGATCGAGCATGTCGAGCGCCGGCCCGAGGTGCGGGACAACGCGATCTTCGTCGGCACGCCAGACGATATCGTGGACTTGTCATTCGGTGAGGGCCTGCCGCGGATGAGGGACTGGATTCCGCGGCATTACGGCTTTTCCGACTATATCATCGGCGCCCACCCGTCGACGTTCGGCAGCCGGGGCGATCTGAAGGCGGAGCTTGGCTACGACGATGGGCACAAGACCTGCATCGTGTCGGTTGGCGGCTCCGGCGTCGGGGCGTCCCTGATCCGCCGCATCCTCACCGCCTATCCCATCGCGAAGGCGAAGATCCCCGAATTGCGGATGATCGTGGTAACGGGTCCGCGTCTCGACCCCGCCGCCTTCGACGTGCCGGACGGCGTCGAGATGCGGACCTTCGTCCCCGATCTCGACCGGCACCTCGCCGCCTGCGACCTCGCCCTCGTGCAGGGCGGGCTCACCACCTGCATGGAACTGGCGGCGGCCGGAACGCCCTTTCTGTATTTCCCGCTTCGCAACCATTTCGAGCAGAACTTCCACGTCGCTGCCCGGCTCGACCGCTACAACGCCGGGCGCCGGATGACCTATGCCGAGACCGGGCCGGACCAGATCGCCGAAGCGATGCTGGAGGAACTTCGAGCCCCAAGGACGCCGCATCCCGTTGCGGCCGACGGCGCGGCCCGGGCCGCGTCCATGCTGGCCGGGATGCTCTGAATGGGAGGCCGTCCCGAAAGCTCGTGCGATGAACGGCGCTCCGGACGTTTTTCGGGCCGCGAGGTCGGATGGGCCGAATGTCGTGAACGAATTCCGACCGTTCCGCGAGGGAGACTACCAACCGGCGATTTTTAACAGCCGGACCGAGGCACGCCCCGGGCAGTCACATCAACCCAACAGGAAGGAAGAGGGGACATGATCGACTGGAACATCAAGGGCGAGGAAATGGTCAACTGCAATTGCAACTTCGGTTGTCCCTGCCAGTTTGGCGTCCTGCCGACGACGGGAAATTGCGAGGCCGTGATCGTCTACGACATCGAGTCCGGCCATTACGGGGACACGAAGCTCGACGGGGTGCGGGCGGCCGCGGTCTATTACTGGCCCGGCGCCATCCACGAGGGCAACGGACAGATGCAGCTGATCGTGGACGAGGGCGCGAGCGACGCGCAGGTCGCGGCGCTCGAGGCCATCATGACCGGCAAAGATACCGTCGAGATGGCGACCATGTGGTTCGTCTACGGCGCCATGAGCCCGACGAAGCACAAGACCCTGCGCGCGCGCATCGACCTCGACTGGAATCGCGAGGACCGCACCGGCAAGGCACAGGTCGACGGCATCTTCGATATCGAGCTGCGGCCGATCCCCAACATCGTCTCGGGCGAGCCGCACCGCATCTCGATCCAGTTGCCGTACGGGTTCGAGTTCCGGCATGCGGAGATGGCGTCCGGCACGTCGAAAACCAGGGGCGGCGACATCAGCCTGGCCTTCGATAAGACCCATGCCCATATCGCGCAGCTGCACCTGAGCGGTCAGGGTGTGGTCAGTGCCTGACCGCGGCGCACCGGGCGGAGCGGTCGAAGGGCTGCTCCGCCGCGATACCCTGATCGTCGCAACGGCGGTCGCGGTCCTTGTCCTGATCGCGGCGATCTACACCGTCCAGGGCGTCGGCATGACCATGTCCGCGCTCGACATGACGCGGATGGCCGGGCCGATCGGCGAGCCGATGGGCATGGCGATGCAGCCCGTGTGGTCCGCCGGCTACGCGCTTCTGGTCTTCCTGATGTGGTGGATCATGATGATCGCCATGATGACGCCCTCCGCCGCGCCGCTCGTGCTTCTGTTCACGGCGGTGAAGCGGACGGGACCGGACGCGAACCGCGCGGCGTTGCACTCCGGTCTGCTGCTGACCGGCTATCTCCTGGCCTGGGCGGGCTTCAGTGCGCTGGCAACAGGCGCGCAGTGGGCCGCATCCGCCAACGGTCTGCTGAACGGTGCGATGATGACGCTGGAGGGAACGTGGCTGGCCGGACTGGTCCTGATCGCGGCCGGTCTCTGCCAGCTCACGCCGCTAAAGAGCGCCTGCCTGAAGCATTGCCGCGCGCCGGGCGAGTTCCTGGCCGATCACCGCAGACCCGGCGCCTCGGGCGCGTTACGCATGGGTCTGGTTCACGGCGCCTACTGCCTCGGATGCTGCTGGACGCTGATGGCGCTGCTGTTTGTCGGTGGAGTCATGAACCTGCTGTGGATCGCCGGGCTGACGGCCTATGTCGCGGCCGAGAAGCTGCTGCCATTCGGCCATCTGATCGCGAAGCCGGCCGGAGCGGGCATGGTTGTCTTCGGTCTGGGGCTCGTCCTGGGATAGCGGGGCTGGCCGCAGCTACGGGGTGCAGTTTCAGACGGGAACTTCGTTGCGGGCAATGCAAGGTTGCCCGCGAACGGTCGCTCTGCGATCCACGCAGATGCCGTCCATCCGGGATCGCGCGATATTCGACCAGGCCCCACGTGCGACGTTTGAAAAACAGCGGCCGCCCGGTATTCTGAGCCGGTCAACGGAGTGAGAGCCTTTGGTCGACCTCCTCGAACGGCAGAGCAACTTGATGCAGCTTGAGGCTGCGCTCGAAACCGCTCGCGTCGGGCATGGACAGTTCGTGCTGGTCAGCGGCGAGGCCGGCATCGGAAAGACCGCACTCGTGGATCGTTTCGTGCAGACGAACGGCGACTCCACGCGTGTCCTGCGGGGCTACTGCGATCCGCTGCTGACGCCATCGGCACTCGGACCACTGCTCGACATCACCCGCGACCTCGGCAGCGATCTTTCAATGGACATCGACGGTGACCGCCGCGCATCCGCCATCTTCGCCCGCTTTCTGGCGATCCTGACCGAACTCTCGAAACCGGCATTGCTTGTGGTCGAGGACATCCACTGGGCGGATGAGGCGACGATCGATCTCCTGAAGTATCTCGGTCGGCGACTGGACGGGGCCCGGGTCCTGATGATCGCAACCTTCCGCGACGACGAGGTCAGGCGGCACGACGGCCTCCGGTTCCTGCTTGGCGATCTCGCCACGACGCGGAATGTGGAGCGGCTGGAGCTTGCGCGTCTGAGCCGGGACGCCGTGTCGTCGCTGGCCGGCGGTCGGGTTGCGGATGTCGACGGACTTTTTCGCTCGACCGGCGGAAATCCGTTCTTCGTCACCGAAGTGGTCGCAAACCCGGCCGCGGAGGTGCCGGCCACGGTCCGCGATGCCGTGCTCGGTCGTGTCGCCCGGCTCGGTCCCGAGGGGCGACGCCTTCTCGATCGCGCGGCGGTCGTCGGGGCACGCGTGGACTACGAACTGCTGGAGGCCGTCGCCGGCCCGGACGGCACCGGTCTGTCGGAGTGCCTGGCCATGGGGATCCTTCAGGATCTCGGGCATTGCCTTGCCTTCCGTCACGAGCTGGCACGGAACGCGGTCCTCGAGGCCGTCGACCCCCTGCGCCGCCGCGCTCTCAGCCGGGAGGTGCTGGCAGCGGCCATTCAGGCGGGCTTTGCAGACAAAGGCCTGACCGCGCGGCTCGCCCATTATGCGGAGAGTGCCGGATCGGCGCCCGACGTCATACGTTACGGAACGGCGGCCGGGCAGACCGCGTCCTCGCTCGGGGCGCACAAAGAGGCGGCGGCGCATTTCCGGGCCGTTCTGCGGTTTTCCGAAGGTCAGGGCAGCGCGGAGCGGGCCCGGATCTCAGCCGCGTATGCCCGTGAATGCGCCGTTCTCGATTGGCTGCCAGAGGCGATCGAAGCCTATCGGATGGCCGTGGAACTCTGGGGCGACTGCGGGGATCGCACGCGGCAGGGCGAGGCGCTGTCACTGCTCGCCTGGCCACTGGTCCGGCACGGTGCTAATGCCGAAGCCGACGAGATCGCACAGCAGGCGATCGCACTTCTGGAACCGCTTGGACCGTCCCGCGAACTGGCCAACGCCTACCGGACCCACGCCCATCTGAGAATGCTCGATCGAGATTGCGGCCGGGCGGTCGAGATCGGCGGCAAGGCCATGTCGATGGCCGCCGATCTGGATGACATGGCCACGCTGGCCGGTGCGGAGATGGTCGTGGGTGCCGCCAAGCTCGTCACCGACGACAGGGAGGGACGCGCACATCTCGACCGCTGCATAGAGATCGCGCAGGCGGGCCGGCTGCATGAAGTGGTTGCGCTTGCCCGGATGAACATCGGCACGTCCTACGGAGAGCAATACCATCTTGCCGAGGCCGAAGATGAACTCATCGACGGGATCGACATCGCGCGGGAGCATGATCTCGACCATTCCGGTCATTACATGGCGTCCTGGCTCGCTCTGACCCACATGTTCCAGGGCCAGTGGGACAAGACAGCGGCGCTCTGCGACGATCTGCTCGCGCAGCCAAATCTCGCGGCGATCAGCCGGATCATGGCGCTGGTGGCGCTCGGCCGTATCAGGGTCCGGCGCGGCGATCCGGGCGCGCCCGAGGCGCTCGACGAGGCGCTCCATCTTGCCAAGCGGACATCCACGCTTCAGCGGCTGGCGCCCGTCCATGCGGCGAGGGCCGAGCTCGCGTGGTTTGCGGGTGATCCAAAGCAGGCGGCGGCCGAGGCCAGACAAGTCTTCGAACTTGCCGAACGCCGGCGCCACGCCTGGCACACCGGAGAAATGCTGTTCTGGCTGAAGCGGGCGGGTGAGACCGTGCCGGACATCGACTGGATCGCCCCTCCCTACGCGCGGCAGATTGCCGGTGACTGGGAACACGCCGCGGCCCTTTGGCGCCAGCGGGGCTGCCCGTTCGAGGAGGCAAGGGCCCTGGCCGATGGCACCGAAGCGGCGCGACTGCGTGCGCTGGAAATCTTCGATGGGCTTGGCGCGGCGCCCGCCGCCGCGGCGCTCCGGCGCGAGATGCGGGAGGCAGGGGCAAGACGCATACCTCGCGGTCCGCGGTCCAGTACGCGCCTCAATCCCTTTGGCCTGACGAACCGCGAAATGACGATCCTCGGCCATCTGGTCGACGGTCTCACGAATGCGGAGATCGGCAACGCCCTCTTCATTTCCCCGAAGACGGTCGACCATCATGTCTCATCCATCCTCTCGAAGCTTGGGACACCGTCGCGCCGAGATGCCGCCGAGCTGGCGCTGCGCGAGGGCATGGCCCCGCAAAATGGGGATGCCTGACGCGCAAAATGGGTGGGTGTCTCCGATGCCGCCTGACGGGAATGGCTGCACCATCGCGTCATCCATCAGAATTGGAGGACCGACAGATGGCGAGATATCTTGTGGAGCGCACCTTTCCCGACGGGCTCGGGCTGCCACCGACGCAGCAGGGTAACGAGGTCGCGCAAACGGTCGTGGGCAACAACGCCGAGAAGGGCGTGACCTGGATCCACTCCTACGTCACCACCGACAAGAAGCACACCTTCTGCATCTACGATGGCCCGTCGCCGGAGGCCATCCGCAAGACGGCCGAGAAGAACGGGCTGCCTGTGGACCGGATCACCGAGGTACGTGTTCTGGACCCGTACTTTCACTACTGACGCAGAGTGGGCCTGGCCGGCATTTTCGACCCGGCCAGGCTGTCTGTGCTCAGAGGCTGATTGAGTGTTTTCGACAGTGGTGCCGGAGCCGCGCCGTTTGCGACGGTTCGTTTTGGGCCTGCCTAGAACAGCCGTTCTTTCGCTCAGACGACCGATTGGTCGCCTGCACAGGGCATGAGCAAGACCATCGCCAAGACCGGCTCGGCAGACGGACCGTGTTGCGCGTAGGGTGGCGCCTGCCGGCCTAAGCAACGTCGCTCAAGGGAAGCGGCGCTCGAGGAATTCCCGGACGACATCCAGGAAGGCAGGTTCATCTTCGACAAAGGACAGGTGGGCCACCTCGGGGATCTCGACGACGGTGGCGTCTTTCATCATCGCGGCAAAGTCGCGCAACGTCGCGGGCCGGGCCTCATCATATTCACCACAGACGAAGAGCACGGGTGCCGATACCTCTCCGATCCTGTCGAGACCGTCGTAGTCGCGGATGACGCCCCGCGCGGTAAACTCGCTTGGTCCCCAGATGTGGTTGTACATCGCGTCATTGAACAACTCGCCCGACCTCGCATGGTGCGGGGGCCTCTCTCCCTTGCGCCGGACGTGTCGCTTCATGAACACTTCGTTCGCGTGCTGATAGCCCGGGTTGTCGAAGTCGTCGTCGGCTTCGCATTCCCGGATGAGCCGCTGCAGATACTCGGGCAGCCTGGCGATCAGCTCCTGGACATCGTTGCACCACCGTTCGGCGCTCAGGCAGGGACTGACGAGGACAAGCCCTGCCGTGCGATCGGGATATTTGAGGGCGTATTCGTAGGCCAGGAGGCCGCCCCAGGAATGACCGGCCGGGATAACTTTCTCGAATCCCGATGCCGCGCGCACCCGCTCGATCTCATCGACGTAGTATTCGATGGTCCAGTTCGACCGGTCGCCCGGCCGGTCGGAGTTTCCGGTGTCGAGCTGGTCGTACAGGACGACGGGTTGCAGATCATCGAGCGTCGCAAGCGCCATCAAGTAGTGATGCGACATCCCCGGTCCGCCGGTAATGCCCAGAACGGCCGCGCGCGCTGGCTGTTGCCCGTTCTGCCGATACCAGGTGCGTCCGCCAGGCCCGTCGACGTAGCCCGCGATTTCGGGATCGATCCACATTGTTGCATCCCCCCTCCACGCGGGCAAACCCGCGTGACGTAACGTGATACCCGCGTTCGAAACCCGTCAATACCGATCGTCTGGCGGTCCGAGACGGGGCAAATACCCTCTTCCCGGTAACTCGACCCTTATAGCACGCCGCCGTGTCCGGCCGATCGCGGCCCGAGGGGCGGCGGCGGGGGACGTCGTCAGGTGTGCGCAGCGCCGGCAGCCGGCGCAGGTGCCTCTGGCTGCCAGGCATTGTGCCCGTAGAGCCAGGCCACGCTCTTCAGCGACCAGTCGGTGACGTTCCGGGCCATCTCGGCGTCGCGTGCGGCCTGGTCCGGCCCGTCGGGCATGTGGAAGCGCTGCTTGTTGCCGGCGGCGAGCGACTGCACCTTCGACGTGCGCGGGATGCGCAGGCTTTCGTAGTCGCGGAGTGCGCCGGCGACATCGCCGGCATCTGGCCCGGACAGGCAGGTCGCCAGCGTTGCGCCATCCTCGATCGCCTGGGCCGCGCCCTGGGCGACGAAGGGCAGCATCGGATGGCAGGCATCGCCGAGAAGGGTGACGCGGCCACGGCTCCAGGCTTGCATCGGCCGCCGGTCGAAGAGCGCCCAGACGAAGGTCTCGTCCACGGCGGCGAGAATGCCGCCGATCTGCGGGTGCCAGTCGCCGAACGCAATGATCGCCTCGGATGGGTCGCAGGCCTCGGTCCAGGACTCGGCCTGCCAGGTGTCCTGGTCGATGACGGCGACGAAATTCAAAAGCTCCCGGTTCCGCACGTAATAGTGGACGAAGTGCTTGCCCGGCCCCATCCAGACCTGCGCCTCGACCGGTATGTCCAGATGGGCGATCCGGTCGAACGGGATCAGCCCGCGATAGCAGACGCAGCCGGTGAAATGCGGATCGGACGGGCCGAAGAGCTGTTCGCGGACCGTCGAATGGATGCCGTCGGCCCCAATGAGGAGATCGACCTCGGCGGTTTCGCCGCTGGCGAAGCGGAGCGTCACGCGGTCGCCGGAGTCGTCGAAGCCCGTCAGCTTGTGGGCCGGGTGGAGGATGCCGTCGGGCAGAGCGCCGATCAGGGTTTCGAGCACATCGGCGCGGTGCATCTGGTAGTGCGGCGCGCCGAATTCGGCTTCCATCACCCGGGCGAGCGGTGTCCGGAGGAGAGTTCGGCCGTCATCCCACCGGCGCTGGTGCCACGCTTCGGGCCGGACGCCGAGCCCGGCGAGAGCGTCGGCGAGGCCGAGCTCGTGCAGCGCGAGTGAGGCGTTGGGACTGATCTGGATGCCGGCGCCGACCTCGCGCACCTGCCCGGCCTGTTCGTATAGCCTGACATCGTGGCCGGTTTTCAGCAGCGACAGCGCGGCAAATGTGCCACCGATCCCGGCCCCGGCGATGCCGATCCTCAAGCGTGCCATGACTGTCCCCCCGTCAATCTTGAGAGGAGCATATCACAGGCCGGGCGGTTGCGGATCGCGGGAAACGTGGGGGCGGTTCTGCTGACGCTGTCCCAGTGTCCGGGCGAGGTTTCAGGTTATGATCGAGGCGCGATGGGCGCCTCGATGTCTTTTTTCAGAGATCCCGAGCGCGTCAGCCGCCCGCGTGTTCGCAGGTCACGTTCGGATTGAACGGCATCAGGATGCCCATCGGGTTTTCCCGGAACAACCAGACGTGCTGGTCGAAGTGGGGCATGAACCCATGGGCCTCGTCACCTGCGGTGTTCGGGTCATCGGCCATGTGATCCCAGGTCCGGCCGTTCAGAACCGGTGCATCGCCCAGTCCCGCGCCCTCCCACGCGGCCTCGAACACGAGGTTCTCGACCGCCACCAGTTCCATCGAACCGTCAGCCTGCGGCTCGTAGATCAGGATCGAGGGTTGCGTCCAGTCCGTGTAAGTCGATGTCCCATCCACGCGCGGCTCGGTTGCAGTGATCTGCAGCATAGCCGGGTGAATGTAGTGAACCCCCATCGCACCCAGTTCGGGCGGCAGTCCCTCCCCCTCTGCCGAGACGCAATGGTTGTCCGGCGTTATGTAGCCATCGGCCAGGGCCACGTTGATGTCCCGGTACCTTTCCACGTTTGCGCGCATCGCATCGAGATCAACGTCCTCGGCCGCGACCGAGATCGGTGCCATCGCAGCAAGCAGCACCACGATTGCCGTCTTCTTCATCTTTCCCCTCCCATTGTGCCGAGTCGGGCGAGCGTGATGCTCGTGTCGGCACCCCAGAATATCACGAAAACGGGACATCCGGTTCGAATCCCGTATGGCCGGTGAGTTCTGCTATGATCGGTCCACGGTCACGAGTCGGCAGCACGGCCGTGAGGCTCTTGTTTTGGAGGCATCATGCCGGCCCGAACGTCGTTCATGGTCGCCGCACTTCTTGCAGCTTTCGCCGCCCACGCGGACGAAACAGCGCCGCCTGTCTGGGCGGATGTCAGTGCGATCTTCGTGGAGAGATGCACGATGTGCCATTCGGCGGTTGCCGGCGCGTCGCGGGGGTTGCGGCTGGACGATTACGACGCCGCCCTGACCGGGAGCGAACGGGGGCCCGTCCTGTTGCCCGGCGATGCCACGGGCAGCGAGCTGATGCGGCGTCTGCGGGGCGAGAGTACGCCCCGGATGCCGTTTCTCAGCCGCCCGCTGCCGGACGACGAGATAGCTCTTATAGAAGAATGGATCGTCGCCGGAATGCCCATGGACGACGCCTCCCGCTAGGCCGTGTCGCTAGTTCGCGCAGGTCCGGCAGAGGGCGGCGTAGGGCACGGCTTCGAGACGTTCGGGCGAGATCTGCTCGCCGCAGCTCACGCAGATGCCGTAGGTGCCGTCCTCGATCCGGGCGAGGGCGGCCTCGATGGCCTCGATCTCCTGCAGGCCGGCCTGGCCAAGTTCCTCGAGCATCTCGTCGTCCTCGCGCTCGACCGAGCGTTCCTCGACGTCGCGGTCCATCGGCTGATCGAGCGAATGTTCGAGCAGCTTCAGCCGGGTGCGAAGTTCGGTGAGGCGGGTTTCAAGGCGGGTTTTCGGCGTGGCCGTGTCTCGGGTCGTGTCGGGCATCGTTGGCTCCTGTTGCGACGGCCGCCCGAATCGGGGCGTGCCGACAGAACCGACACTGATCGCGAGAGCGGGCCCGCGCATTGCTCTGGATCAAGCCGGCCTCAGCCCTCGCCGAAGCGGGCGCGCAGTTCCTCGAGCGAGTATTCCTTCTCTACCGGCCCGTGTTCCTCGGGGAAGAAGTTCGGGTCCGAGGGCAGGCAGTCGCGGCCACAGACCTGCCGCAGGTGGCCAGTGCGGCCGTCGATGAACCACAGCCGGCCGCCCGGGGTGCCGACCCATCCGTTGATGCCCGAACGCATGTCGCCCTCGACATCGATGAGCGACGGGACCTCGCCGTCGTAGCCCCGGCCCCAGGCGGCATGGGTGTGCCACGAGGACAGGACGACCACGCCGTCGGGCGCTGGCAGGTTGGCGCAGGACGCTTCGGTGCCCCAGGAGTGCTTTGTGGAGTCGATCCGGCCGTCAGGATGGCGAACGATGTAGCCGCAGACCTCGCGGTTGAAGGAGATTGATTGCGGGTTGATACCGGTGAAAAGCGCCATGGCGAATTCCATCTCCGCCGCGTCCTGCGCGGGGGCGGGCGCGGCGACGGCCAGGGCGAGGGCCGCAAGAGCTGCGATGCGCATGGATGACCTCCCTCCTGCGTCGGACCGGATCGTAGCGGGATCGGAGCGGGGCACCAAGCGCTTCGGGCGCAGGTTGACAAGCCGGGGCCGGGGTGAAAGCGTCTGAGCGCCTTCTGCGCTGGGAGACGCCGTCGTGATCCGTGGAATTATCGTTGCTGTGTCGGGCCTTGCCGTGCTGTCCGCCTGCGGACTGCGCGACCCGCAACAAGCCCCCGTCCTGTCGATCGTGGACGGCACCTACGACGCGAGCGTGGGCGGCGGCTGCGCGGTGCTGGAGTTCGGCCGGCGCGACCGGGTCGACTACCTGTTCGACGCGGAGTGCGACGGGGTGGCCGAGACGACGACCGGCGAGGTCGAGATCGTCGAGGACGAGATTGTCGTGCCGGGCGCGGTGATCGAGGTCAATTCGGTCGGCGCGACGTCGTTCTCGGGCGTCTGGCGGCAGGGTGACAGCGCGCTGCCGGTCCAGTTCACGATGCGCGCCGAGGAAAGCTGAGCCGCAGGGCGGCCGAGACGAGGCACGCAGCCGCGGCGGCGGCCGCGAGAATGAAGCCGACATACCAGATCTGACCCGCGAAGCGGTCGTCGGCGAAGCTGGCGGCGAAGCGGGCTTTGCCCCAGGCGGCGGCGCCCCATGCGCCGAGCGCCAGTAGCGCAAAGGCGGGCAGAACGGCTTTTCCCGGCAGACGGGCGAAGACAAGCCCCGCGACAAGCCCGATCGCCGCGCCGATCCACGCGGTCTGGACGTCCCAGAACGGATGTGCGCCGAGCGCCTGGCCGAGGCCGAGATAGGCCGCGACCGGCACGATCAGCGCGGCCGCGAGGCCGGCGATGAGAGCGCGGATCACAGCGCCGCCCAGTCGGTGAAGCGGACGGGCTTCGGCCGGGGGCGGCGGTCCTGATGCGGGGTTTTCGGACCCTGGGGCATGGCGCGTCTCCTGTCTGATGGCCCCGAGATGGGGGCGGAGAGGCGCGGGCGGGCGCGATGTGTCAGAGATCTCCGCGCCTTGTGAGCGCGCGTGTGCTTCCTCAGATCGCGGCCCAGTCGCTGTAGCGCACGGGCTGTGGCTGCGGCCGGTCGGGCTTGGGGGCGGGCTTTGTGTCGGTCTTGTCGTCGGGGCGCATGGCGGCCTCCTCTCGGGTCACGGGAAGAGGATCGGTGCGCTCTGCGCTGCCGGGCAATAACCGCCCGGTGTCATCGGATAACATGGTGGGATTCAGATGCTGGCCCAGTCGGTGAAGCGGAAGGTCTTCGGCTTGTTCTGGTAGCCGGGGATCGGCGCTTCGGGGATCGCGGGGGCTTTCGGTGGGCGGGACATGGTCATTTCTCCTGTCTGACCCTGATGGGTCGGCGGCAGGAGCGATCGGGTTCAAAGGGCGGGGTGGATCATCGCGATCTCGGCGAACCGGAGGCGCGGGGGCCGGAAGGGCCGGGGCGCGGCAGGGGCCGGACGATGCGGTGGTCTGAGGCGATAGGCCTTTCAGTGCGGCGAGTCATGGCGGCGATCCTGGCGGGGTGTTGCCCCGATCATGCGCCCCAATCGTTAACGCGAGGTGAGCGGGACCGGCGCTGCCGGTCCCGCACGCCGTGTCTCAGGCGAGAGCGAGGTTGGTCGCGCTCTGGCGGCCGTCGCGGCCCGACTCGAGGTCGAAGGTGACCTTCTGGTCGTCGTTCAGGCCGGTCAGCCCGGCGCGTTCCACGGCCGAGATGTGAACGAACACGTCCTTGCCGCCCTCATCCGGCTGGATGAAGCCGAAGCCTTTGGTGGCGTTGAACCATTTCACGGTGCCTTTGGCCATCGTGATGTCTCCTGGTTTTGCGCCGCTCGCGGAATGCAGCGGCCCGGCAGTCAGTCAAGATCGAAACTGAAGCCGGTGAGGGAGACAGTGGGTCGATAGAGAGAGATAGCGAAGCGGCGTATAACGATGCTTGTTGCATCTGGCAAGAGGTTCGACGCGCGCGCGGTATTGGTTCACCCTTGGTTAACCATTGCCGGGCAAGTGGTTAGGGATGCCGCGGTATCGACGTCTGACCCGCCCGGATACGCCGGTCTTCCTTACGGTCTGCCTGGCGGAGCGGGGATCGACCGTGCTGGTCGATCATATCGATCTCTTGCGGGACGCGGCGCGCATGACGCTTCGCGGCCGGCCTGTGGATGTGCTGGCATGGGCGGTCCTGCCGGACCACATGCATGCTGTGTGGCGTATGCCGGAGGACGACCTGAATTACGCGCAAAGGTGGGGGCGCATCAAAGCGCGGTTCACGCGTGGCTGGCGTTGCAGACCGGGCTTCAGCCCGGATTTCCCAACGGAGATGCCCGAGATTCGCAGCGGGCGCTTTGCCCGGCTGAAGCCCGGTCTACGAGGAGACAGGCGCGAGTGTGCTGTTTGGCAACGCCGTTTCTGGGAGCACCATTGCCGCGATGCGCGCGACGTCGCCGCGCATATGAATTATTGCCTGATGAACCCCGTGAAGCACGGTCTTGTAGACCGGCCGACGGACTGGGAGGCGTCGTCGATCCACCGGGTCATCCGGGCGGGGAGGCTTCCGGCGGACTGGGCCGGCGATCTTCCGACGGGCGATTTCGGTGAAGCGCAGGGCGGGAGCCATCCCGCCGTTTGAGAGCCGGCCGCCGATTGGCCCCTACCGCACAAACTTCTTGTACTTCACCCGCTTCGGCTCAAGCGCATCCGGTCCCAACCGCCGCTTCTTGTCTTCCTCGTAATCGCTGAACGCACCTTCGAACCATTCCACATGCGCCTCGCCCTCGAAGGCGAGGATATGCGTACAGATGCGGTCGAGGAAGAAGCGGTCGTGGGAGATGACCACGGCGCAGCCGGCGAAATCGGTGAGCGCGTCCTCGAGGGCGCGGAGCGTCTCCACGTCCAGGTCGTTGGTCGGTTCGTCGAGGAGCAGGACGTTGCCGCCGGATTTCAGCAGCTTCGCCATGTGGACGCGGTTGCGCTCGCCGCCCGAGAGCAGCCCGACCTTCTTCTGCTGGTCGCCGCCCTTGAAGTTGAAGCTGCCGCAATAGGCGCGGGAATTCACCTCGGCATCGCCGAGCTTGATGAGTTCGGCCCCGCCGGAGATCTCCTCCCACACGGTCTTGTTGTCGTCGAGCGCGTCACGCGACTGGTCGACATAGGCCAGTTCGACCGTTTCGCCGTACTCCAGCGTGCCGGCATCTGGCTGTTCCTGCCCGGTCAGCATGCGGAAGAGCGTCGACTTGCCGGCGCCGTTCGGGCCGATCACGCCGACGATGCCGCCGGGGGGCAGGGCGAAAGAGAGATCCTCGATCAGGAGGCGGTCGCCGTAGCCCTTTTTCAGGCTCTCGATTTCGATCACCTTGCCGCCGAGACGGGGACCGGAGGGAATGACGATCTGGGCGCGGCCGACGCGGTCGCGTTCGGACTGCGCGGCGAGCTCGTTGTAGCGGTCGATCCGGGCCTTCTGCTTGGTCTGGCGCGCCTTGGCGCCGGCGCGGATCCATTCAAGTTCGCGGCTGAGGGTGCGCTGCTTGGCTTTGTCCTCGCGCGCCTCCTGCTCCAGCCGCTTGGCTTTCTGTTCCAGCCAGGACGAGTAGTTGCCCTCGTAGGGGATGCCACGGCCGCGGTCCAACTCGAGGATCCAGCCGGTGATGTCGTCGAGGAAATACCGGTCGTGGGTGACGATCAGGATCGTGCCCTTGTAGTCGATCAGGTGCTGCTGGAGCCAGGCGATGGTCTCGGCGTCGAGATGGTTCGTCGGCTCGTCGAGGAGCAGCATGTCGGGCGCTTCGAGCAGCAGCTTGCAGAGCGCGACGCGGCGGCGTTCACCGCCCGACAGCGTCTTGACGTCGGCCTCGTCCGGCGGGCAGCGCAGCGCTTCCATCGCGACGTCGATCTGGCTGTCGAGATCCCAGAGGTTCTGGGTGTCGATCTCGTCCTGAAGCTGCGCCATCTCGTCGGCGGTCTCGTCAGAGTAGTTCATGGCCAGTTCGTTGAACCGGTCGAGTTTGGCCTTCTTTTCGGCCACGCCGAGCATGACGTTCTCGCGGACATTCAGGCTCTCGTCGAGCTGCGGCTCCTGCGGGAGGTAGCCGACCCTGGCACCCTCGGCCGCCCAGGCTTCGCCGGTGAAATCCTTGTCGAGACCGGCCATGATCCGCATGAGCGTGGACTTACCCGCGCCGTTGACGCCGACGACACCGATCTTGACGCCCGGCAGGAAGCTCAAGCGGATGTTCTCGAAGCATTTCTTGCCACCGGGATAGGTCTTCGAGACTCCATCCATGTGGTAGACATACTGGTAGCTGGCCATGAGTGGTCCTTCCGGGGGCGAGAACTTTCGCCGGAGATAGCGGAGCAGGCGGCGAAGGGCAATCGGGGCCCCGGTGCCGGTTTTCCGCCGACCGGCTGACGCGGCGGAACATTTGTCTTGCCGGATGCCCCACCGCTGGCTATGAGCCACGGCACCGGCACCGGCACTTGCGCCGGACTGGAGGTCCTGAATGACGCCGACCCTTTGCATCATGTTTCGCCAGGCAGGCGACAACGCGTAGGCGCGGCAGGTCAGGATCGTAACCCTGGAGGCCGCCCCGTGAGCGGCCTTTTTGATTCCCCTGGGCATCCGAAATTCCCCTTGCGTGGCGGCTTTCCGTAACTGGAGAGCTGAAGATGAAGACCGACGTTCTGACGACGATCGTCGCGGTCCGCGTGGAGCGGCTGCGGCGCTGGTTCCTGCAGGGCCTCGACGGCTATGGCGCCGCCTCGAAGCCGAAGCATCCCGACGTGCCGGATTACCTGCGCACCGATGTCGGGCTGTTGCCCCGCGTGCGGGAGCCGAAGACGGCCGACCCTCCCCGGATAGGGCCGATCTTGTAGCGAGGGGGACCGGGCCGCCGCACCGCGTGGCGGCGGCCCGGTCCCGAACCGTGGCGCCCAGCGTCCGGGCCTGCTAATGCTCTGGCAGGAAACGACGATCCGGGGACGACAGGTGCAAGGCTATCCGATCGCGCGGCCGGGAATGACGGTGGGCCTGTTCGGCGGGTCCTTTGACCCCCCGCACGAGGGTCATGTCCATGTCAGCCGCGAGGCGCTTAAGCGCTTCCGGCTGGACCGCGTGTGGTGGCTGGTCTCGCCCGGCAACCCGCTGAAGCGGCACGGGCCCGCGACGCTGGAGCGGCGGATGGCGGCGGCCGGGGCGCTGGTGACCCATCCGAGGATAGAGGTCACCGATATCGAGGCCCGGATCGGCACGCGCTACACCGCCGAGACGATCGAGTGGCTGCTGGCGCATTATCCCGGCGTGCGCTTTGTCTGGCTGATGGGGGCGGACAACCTCGCCGGGTTCGATCACTGGCAGCGATGGGACTGGATCATGCGCACAGTGCCCGTCGGCGTGCTGGCGCGGCCCGGCCAGCGGATTTCGGCACGTACGTCGAAAGCTGCGCAGATCTTCGGCGCCTTCCGGCTGCCGGCTTCGGACGCGACGCGGCTCGCCCATGCCGATCCGCCGGCCTGGTGCTTTCTGAACGTGCCGATGATCGACGTCTCGTCATCGGAGATCCGGGCCCGCGGTGAGTGGGTGGCCTGAGGGGTCCGATACTTGAAACCGGGGGCCGGTTCGGTTTTCATGCCGGCGCATTTCAGGACGGCCAGAATGGTTTCAAGACGGTTCTTTCTAGCCGCGACGGTCGCGGGACTGGCCCGGGCCGCGACGGCCGGCGCTCCGGGTACATCGCTGCTGCCGAGCCAGCGGCCGGACGGTCTCTGGCGGCAGGCGGCCCCCACGGTCGAGCAGCTTCTGGAAGAGGCCGGGCTGGGCGGCCGGGTCGGTTTCGCCGTCGCCGACGCCCGCACGGGCGAGCTGCTGGAGGTGCGCGCGCCGCTTTACGGGATGCCGCCGGCCAGCGTGGCCAAAAGCGTGACCTGCGCCTATGCGCTCGACCGGCTGGGGCCAGGCTACCGGTTCCGCACCCGCCTGCTGGCCGCGGGGCCGGTGACGAATGGCCGGCTGGACGGCGACCTGTGGCTGGTCGGCGGCGGAGACCCGGTGCTGGTCACCGACGACCTGAACGACATGGCCCGCCAGCTTGCCGAGATCGGGCTGCGCGAAGTGACCGGGCAACTGCGCATCGCCGCCGGGCCGCTGCCGGGCATCCACGAGATCGACCCCGAGCAGCCCCCGCATGTCGGCTACAACCCGGCGGTCGGGGACCTGAACCTGAACTTCAATCGTGTGCATTTCGAATGGACGCGGACGGGCAATGGCTACGACGTCAGCATGGACGCCCGGTCCGAGAGCATCCGGCCGGCGGTGACGCGGCAGCGGATGCGCGTCGAGGACCGGCAGGGTCCGGTCTACACCTATTCCGAGGCCGAGGGGCGCGAGGACTGGACCGTGGCCCGGGGCGCCCTGGGAGAAAGCGGTGCGCGCTGGCTGCCGGTGCGCAACCCGGCGCTCTACACGGCCGAGGTGCTGCAGGTTTTGTGCCGGTCGCGCGGTCTGGTGCTGGAGGGTCCGGAGCAGGGCGGTGCGCCGCCCGAGGACGCCCGCGTGATGGCCGAGCATGTCAGCGAGCCGCTGGAGGACATACTCGGCGGCATGATGGAATGGTCCACCAACATCACCGCGGAGGCGGTCGGCCTTCTGGCCACGCGCGCCGGCGGGACGGAGCCGGAGAGCCTCGCCCATTCGGCTGCGGCGATGACGGAATGGATGAAGGCGCGGCTGGGCGCGCGGAACCCGCATTTCGTCGATCATTCCGGCCTCGGCGAGGCGAGCCGCATCCCGCCCGGCGACATGGTGCGCGCGCTGGTCTCGCTCGGCGCGGACGGGCTGGTGCGGCGGCTGATGAAGACGATCCCCATGCGCGACGACGAGGGCAACCTCGTGCCCGATCATCCGATCTCGGTCGTGGCCAAGACCGGCACGCTGAATTTCGTTTCCTGTCTGGCGGGATATGCCGAGACGCCGGGCGGCCGGGACCTGGCCTTCGGGATCTTCTGCGCCGACCTGCCGCGGCGGCAGGCCCTGACCGAGGCCGAAATGGAACGCCCGCCCGGCGGCCGCAGCTATTCGGGCCGCGCGCGGCGCCTGCAGCAGCAGCTGATCGAGCGCTGGGCGCTGGTCTACGGTTAGCGGTCGGACGGCACGGTCATGTGCCGGGCCCGCGCGCCGCGTTCGATCGCGGCGGCGTGAAGGCGGTCGATCTCGAGCTGGTAGCGCATTTCCATCAGGAATCGCAGCTCCGACTGGTCGAGCAACCCGTCCGCGGCGGCCACGTCGCAGGCCAGCGCATAGGCGGTTTCATAAAGCGAGACCGGCAGGGCGTCGCGGATGAGCCCGAACAGCGCGTCCAGCCCGTCCTCTTCCTCGAACAGGTCGAACACGGTCTGTGAGACGTTGCGCATCCGGTCGGTGTCGTAGCCTGCGAAGACCGGCAGGTGGTCGACGATGCGCTCGATCGTCAGAAGCTCGGACGTGCGGATCGAGGCGTCCGAGACCGACACGGCCACCATCAGCGCCACGAGGGCATCCTGCGCGGAAAGGGATGTGTCGTCGGTCATCAGGCGCTCTCCTGGGCTGCCGGGTCGTATCATGCCTGGCGAACCTAGGCAGAGGACGGGGCCCGCACAAGTGCGGCTTCGGTTGACCCTGCGCGGCCCCGGGCCTATGAGCCGGGCTGTTTTCGAAACCCCGGGATATGTCCGATGACCCAAGACAGCGTGCGCGAGGCCGCGATGGCCTGCAAGGCCTGGCCCTTCGAAGAGGCGCGCCGGGTCCTGAAACGCTACGAGAGCGCGCCGCCCGAAAAGGGCTTCGTGCTGTTCGAAACGGGCTACGGACCGTCGGGTCTGCCGCATATCGGGACGTTCGGCGAGGTGCTGCGCACGACGATGATCCGGCGCGCGTTCCAGGTGATCTCGGACATTCCGACGCGGCTGATCTGCTTCTCCGACGACATGGACGGGATGCGGAAGGTGCCGGGCAACGTCCCGAACCAGGAGATGCTGCGCGAACATCTGCAGAAGCCGCTGACCAGCGTGCCGGACCCGTTCGGCACGCATGACAGCTTCGGTGACCACAACAACGCGATGCTGCGCCGGTTCCTCGACACGTTCGGCTTCGAATACGAGTTCTACTCGGCCACCGAATTCTACAAGTCGGGCCGGTTCGACGAGGTGCTGCTGCGCGCCGCCGAACGCTACGACGCGCTGATGGAGGTGATGCTGGCGAGCCTGCGGGAGGAGCGGCAGCAGACCTATTCGATCTTCCTGCCGCTGCATCCGGAGACGGGGCGCGTGCTTTACGTGCCGATCAAGAACGTCGACGCGAAAGAGGGCACCGTGACCTTCGACGACGAGACCGGCCGCGAATGGACCGTGCCTGTGACGGGCGGTCAGGTGAAGCTGCAGTGGAAGCCCGATTTCGGCGCGCGATGGGCCGCGCTCGGCGTCGATTTCGAGATGTACGGCAAGGACCACTCGACCAATACGCCGATCTACGACCGGATCTGCGAAATCCTCGGCGCACCGGCACCGGAGCATTTCACCTACGAGCTGTTCCTCGACGAGAACGGGCAGAAGATCTCGAAGTCGACGGGCAACGGCATCTCGATCGACGAGTGGCTGGCCTATGCCTCGACCGAGTCGCTCAGCTACTTCATGTACGGCAAGCCGAAGACGGCGAAGCGGCTCTACTTCGACGTCATTCCGAAGGCGGTCGACGAGTATCACCAGCAGCTCCGGGCCTACGCGACGCAGGATACCGAGCAGCGGCTGGCGAACCCGGTCTACCATATCCACGGCCACAACGTGCCGGCCTCGACCATGGTCGTGAGCTTCGCGATGCTGCTCAATCTGGCCAGCGTCGCCCATGCCGAGGACAAGGAGGCGCTGTGGGGCTTCATCCGCCGCTACGCGCCCGAGGCGAGTCCCGAGAGCCATCCCGACCTGGACGCGGCCGCCGGGTTCGCGGTGCGCTACTACAACGACTTCGTGAAGCCGACGAAGGTCTTCCGGGAGCCGGACGCGAAAGAGGCCGCGGCGATGCGCGACCTCGCCGATCGGTTCCGCGCCTATGACGGCCCGGTCGAGGACGAGGCGCTGCAGACCATCGTCTTCGCCGTCGGCAAGGAGCACGGGTTCGAGCCGCTGCGCAACTGGTTCAAGGCGCTCTACGAAGTGCTTCTCGGCGCAAGCCAGGGGCCGCGCTTCGGTGGCTTCGCCGCGCTCTACGGCGTCGACGAGACGGTGCGCCTGATCGAGGACGGTCTGGCGGGTCGGCTGATCGCCGCCTGAGCGATGTGAAACCAAAAACGGCCGCGCTACGTATCTTCTCCGTGAACGGCGGATAAGGAGACGGCGATGTGGCGTGCAGTCATTCTGGCCGCGGCCCTGATGTTCCACGGGCTGAGCGGCGAGGCGCAGGAGGTTCTTGCGCCCAACCCGGCGATCGAAAGCACGATCGCGAACCAGTTCGACGCCTTCCGGCAGGGCGACCTGAACGAGGCCTGGACCTATGCCAGCCCAAACATCCAGCGGCTGTTCCGCACGCCCGAGAATTTCGGGATGATGGTGCAGCAGGGATACCCGATGGTCTGGAATCCGGGCGATATCAGCTTCATCGACCTTCAGACGCTCGGCGGGATCATCGTCCAGCGGGTGCAGGTGATCGACCAGAACGGCAATGCGCACGTGCTGGGCTACGCCATGGTCCAGACCGAGGCCGGCTGGCAGATCAATGGCGTCCAGATCCTGCGCGCGCCCCAGGTCGGCGCCTGAGGATTAAGACCCTGTTTACCCTTCTGCGGTAGAACACCGTGCCATACCCGGCCCCTTCCACGGGGGTCGGCCTTCCTGACATCGGACATTCGAGGCCTCCTTTCCGGGGCCGGCTGGCCCCTTCGCGGAACGGGGCAGAGCTGGCGCGTGGTGCGCGCGGAAAGGGTGAAGACATGAACCAGGTGATCACAGACGGGCTTGTGCTGATGCCGCCGAGCTTCGCCGACGGTCTGTCGGTCTGGTCTCGCGGGGACGGCACGCCGGGCTCGGATACGTGGGCGAGCGCGTCGAACGCGGCGCTCGTCACCGCCGATCAGGACTTCGGCACCTGTCTCGAGGTCCAGAAGGTCGACGCGGTCACGACAATCCGCTTCATGGAACAGACGCCGGTCCGGCCGGGGCTCTACACGCGGGTCTCGGCCCGGGTGAAATGCCTGGCCGGAAACCTGCCCGGGGTGCGCGTCGCGGCATGGGCCGGCGATGCCGGTGGCCAGAACATCGCCGGTGTCGTGCAGACCGGGACCGAGACCGCGATGACGTCCTACGGAGAGGTCGTCACCGTCTCGGCCATCATCGGCACGGGCACGCGGGTCGGCGTCGACATGCCCTGGGGCAATGCGGCCAGCTACGGTCATGTCGGCATCGATCTGACCGGGCCCAATGGCGGGACGATCCGGGTCGAGAGCGTGTCGGTCGAGGATGTCACCTCGGTCTTTCACCGCAAGATGATGGACTGGGTCGATGTGCGCGACTACGGCGCGATCGGTGACGGCACGACCGACGACCACGCGGCCTTCGTCGCCGCCGACAACGCCGCGATGGGCCGGGTCGTGAGGGTGCCGTCGGGCGATTACCTGATCGGACAGAACCTGACCATGACCGCACCGGTCCGCTTCGAGGGCCGGCTGATCATGTCCGACGCGACGCGGCTGGCGCTGAGCGCGAATTTCGAGCTCGACAGCTATGCCGACGCGATGGGCGACGAGGTGCTTGGCCTGAAGAAGGGGCTTCAGGCGCTGTTCAACCAGTCCGAGCACGAGGGTTTCGACATGCGGGGCCGCCGGATCGTCCTCGATGCGCCGCTCGATGTGCAGGCGATCGTGGGCAACAAGACGACTTACGCCAACCGCCGTATCCTCAAGAACGGACAAATCACCGCCGACGGCGGGACCGGTTGGGATGACGGCGTCGCGGCCGCGACCGCCACCTGGTCCTCGGGCAACCCCCTGACGCTCAGCGGTATCGCCAATGTCTCGACGATCGAGGTCGGCGCGCTGGTCACCGCCGCCACCGGGGTCGGGCGCGAGGTCTACGTGAAGGCGAAGAACGAGGCGACCGGCACGGTCACGCTGTCCGCGCCGCTCTGGGGCGCACCGACCTCGCAAAGCTACACCTTCCGCCGCTTCCGCTACCTACTCGACTTCATGGGCTGGCAGAGCCTGCAGCGCTTCCGGCTCGAGGGCATCGAGTTCCTCAACGCGGGCACGGGATCGGGCGTGCTGTTGCCGTCGGACGGGTTGATCTTCCAGGTGAAGGACTGCTTCTTCACGAGCCCGAAGGACCGCGGCCTGACCTCGGCCGGAGACGGGTGCCAGGGCATCGAGATCGACCGCTGCCAGTTCCTGTCGAACGAACAGGCCGCCCGCGTGCAGGACCGGGTGTCGATCGGGTTCAACGTCAACGCCGGTGACGCGAAGATCCGCAACAACCGCTCCGTCCGCTTCCGGCATTTCGGCGTCGTCGGCGGGACCGGGAACATCCTGACCGGGAACCACCTGTTCCAGGGCGACAGCGAAACCGATGGCCTGCGGTCTGCCGGGCTGATCTTCACCGAGACCAACGGCAAGTCGACCATCACCGGAAACTACATCGACAACTGCTGCCTCGAATGGGGCAATGAACACGACCCCGAGCCCGGGCTGAACGGGGAATACAGCTTCCACGGGATGACGATCACGGGGAACATCTTCTTTTCTTCCGATGCCGCGGACTGGTTCCGGTTCATCGTCATCAAGCCCTACGGCGCGGGCCACTACATCAACGGGCTCACCATCTCGGACAACCTGTTCAAGCAGATCCAGGGCAGCCCGCTCGGCCGGGTCGAGATGGTGGACGAGACGCTGCACGCGCTCGACATGACGCGGACGCGGGGGCTTCTGATGATCGGCAATACGTTCCACGGCATCGCCGAGGACTCGGCCGACCCGGTGACCACGAAGCTGACCGCCGCTTCCGTCGAGCCGGTCTGGGAAGCGGACCTGTCGGCGCGCCTGCCCTTCGGAGGGCGGGCCAATGTCGTGATCGCGGCGGTGCCGCATGGGCCGGTCATCAACGGGTCGGATGCGACGGTGTTCGCGATGCCCTACGCGACCACGGCGCACGGCGCCGGCGGGACCTCGATCCGCCTGACATGGCCCGAGGCTGTGAAAGGCGAGATGCTGGCGACGGCAAGCGCAAACGCGCTGTGACGTTCAGCCCGGCGGCCGGAGATCTCCGGCCGTCAATCTGTAGGCCTTGCCGAACCCGCCGTTCAGCAGCCCCGCGACAGGGGCGAGGCGGAACAGGCGGAAATCCCCGAAATCGTAGTAGAGCGTCGCCTTTGGATAGGCGGACAGGTAATGCGCCCGAAGCGCGTCCTTGTCCGCCTGTTCGGCACTGGCCTCCAGGGTCAGGCGCGGATGGGTCAGCGGATCGCCCTTCGGACCAGGCTCGCCGATCAGGATCGAGCAGCGCGGGTGGGCGCGAAGCGCGGCGGTGTGCGGCGACAGGTCGGAGACGAGGGTCAGCGGCGCGAAGTCCGGCCCCGGCACGAGCGCCACGCGGGTGACGGAGGGATGCCCGTCCGGTCCTGTCACGGCAAGCGCGCCGTGACGGGCTTCGGCGATCAGGCGCCGGGCCAGCGCGCGCGCCTCTTCGTCGGGGTCTCGGAACGGATCCTGGTCGGCCATGGCCTCAGAATTCCTGCCAGAGCCCGATCCGCAACCCCATTTCGTCACCGCCAGAGAGCGAGACCCGTCCGCCGATCTGAAGGCGCGTCGTCCCGTCCTCGCCGAAGCGGAAGAGAAGGCTCGGCCGCAGGCTGACGGCCGGTTCGCTGCCGGGCCAGTCCTCGGCCTTGAGCTGGAGTAGGCCGGTGATGCGATCGGTGACGTTCAGGCCGAGCGTCGCCTCGGTCTGCCAGACCTCCCAGTCGCGGTCGGGCGCGGTAATGTAGGTCGCATCAAGCGCGAGCCACCCGCCGTCGAGATCGACGAACGGCACCCAATCCGTCGCTCCGCCGCCGAATCCGTATCCAACCGAGATGCCGGCGCGCAGCACCGGGAAGCTACCCTGAGCCGGTCCGTCCCGCAGGCCGATCCCGGCATCCAGGGCGAACTGGAACGGTCGCGTCGGCCGCGTGAGTGTGTAGCGCAGGAAACCCTGGGCCATCAGGGTCTCGTCGTCGAAGCCCGCGTCGAGGCCGAGCGTGAGCCGGTGGCCGAGACCCAGTTCTCCGTAGAGCGAGTGATAGAGCGCGGGGTCGAACGACCCGGTGACGAGCGCGGAGCGGCTGTCCTCGGCGCTGAGGACATAGGACAGGAACACGTCCCCAGGTTCGCGCGCCCAGGGTCCAGACTGCGCGGGTGCAGCCAGAACGGCCGCCACGAGAATTGCCAGTGCGCCACCCCTCTTCATGCATCAAGGACGCGCGCGAAACGGTTAAGGGCAGGTTAACGCCGGCGGCGAGCCTGAGCGCGATATTGCGAAACGCTGGCGCCGCGTGGCCTTTTTGCCTAGAGCGGCGCGGAACCGAGCCTGCGGAGCCGCACGCGATGTCCATGGCCATCGTCCTCGTCGAACCGGAAATCCCGGGCAATACCGGCACGATCGGGCGCACCTGCGTGGCGCTCGACATGGAACTGGTGCTGATCCATCCGCTCGGGTTCGACCTCTCGGAGAAATCGGTGCGGCGGGCGGGGCTGGATTACTGGCGCCACGTCCGGCTGGCCGAGTTCGATGACTGGGCGGCCTTCATCGCTGCGCGCCGCCCGCGACCCGACCAGCTGTTCCTGTTCGAGGACGACGCCCCGGACAGCTTCTATACGCCGGACTACCCCGAGGACGCCTATCTGGTCTTCGGGCGAGAGACGACTGGCCTGCCGCGCCACATTGTTGACCAATATCCCGGGCGCGGTTTCCATCTTCCGATGCGATCGCCGCATATCCGGTCCCTGAACCTCGCCAATGCCGCCACGGCGGCGGCCTATCAGGCTCTGCGGAAACAATATCGCTAGATTATTGCCACATTTATGGATTTCTTGCCACGTTTCGGCCCCATATGATCCATGGTCAACGGGATGTGTGTTCGGCCCGTGCCCGGTAACGGGATGTTAAGAGTAAGTGGTGAAAAAAATGACCTTTTTCCATGATTTCATGGTCGCCGAGGATGGCTTCCTCGAAGCTGACACGATGGTGCTCGGTCTTCTGATGGGTGTCGTGTTCGTCAGCCTGTTCGCCTTTTCCGGCAATTGGAACAGCTCGTCCACGACGCGCCTCCACCAGCCCAGCGGCATAATCAGTTCGGGTTTCGACATCGACGACCGCGGCACGCGCCTGCCGCAGATCGGGCCGCGCGTCAGCAACCGCTAAGCCGCGCCCTGGCGGGTAGCACCTCCCGCTGACCCTTGTTAGGGTTGTCGGCAGGAGGTGCGCGCCATGCCCGAGATCCGTCAGGGCCAGGACCTGCAAACCGTCATTACGACGTTCGAGACGACTCCGGGCACGTGCCAGGATCTCGTCGATCTTCTCGTCTCCGCTTACGACCAGTTCATCAGCAACCAGCCGGGCTTCATCGGGGCCGGGCTGCACGTCAACGACGCCCAGACGCGCGTGGCGAGCTATTCCCAGTGGCGCCGGCGCGAGGATTTCCAGGCCATGCTGCGCAGCGACGAGATGCGCACGCGCAACCGCGAGATCACGGCACTGTGCCGGGATTTCGAACCCGTGATGTACGACGTGGCGGCGGTTTATGGCGACTAGAGCGAAGCGAAAGACGGAAGAGCCCGAGGAGCCGATCAAGGCGCTCGAGGTCGAGGTGGCGGGGCTGCGCCGCGAGCTGGCCAAGCTGAACGGGCATCGCTTCATCCGGGTCCAGAACTCGATGCCGCGGCTGCTGTTCTTCCAGTTCCTGCGCGGCATGGCGCTCGGGCTCGGGACAGTGGTCGGCGGTGGCCTTCTGCTGTCTGTCATCGTCTGGGCGCTGGCGCAGATCGACTTCATACCGATCATCGGCGATTGGGCGGGCCAGATCGCGGCCGAGCTTCAGGCCGGCACGTCGGTCGGCGAATAGCGGCGGAATTCGCAGACGGCCGGGCCGGCGCGATTCCGTCCACCACTTTTCGGCGCCAGCGTCGTGACGGCCGGAGGAGGGCCGGGAGCCGGCCAATCTGGCGTTCGGGACATTGTCTTTCGGCAGGCTGCCGCCACGTCGCCCGCGTTGTCATAAAATCGTTACGCAGGTGTCACAAAAGCATTGCGGGCCCGCGATAGCTGCCGGGTCGAGGCGCGCGAGGGGCGCGTGCCCTGACCACATACTGAAACGGAGACGCTTCACATGTCTTTCACGAAACTGTCCGTGTCGGTGCTGGCCGTGGCCGCGCTGTCCGCGACGGCGGCTGCCGCCCAGACCCGCACGAACATCCAGATCGCCGGCTCTTCCACGGTTCTGCCCTACGCAAACATCGTGGCCGAGGCGTTCGGCGCCGAGACCGACTTCGAGACCCCGGTCGTCGAGGGCGGCGGGTCGTCGACCGGCCGTCGCCTGCTCTGCGAGGGCGTCGGCGAAGGCACCATCGACATCGCGAACTCGTCCTCCCTGATGCGCGATTCGGAGCGTGAGACCTGCGCGGCGAACGGCGTCACGCCGATCGAGATCCGCTTCGGCTATGACGGCATCGTCTTCGCGTCGGACATCAACGGCCCGGGCTTCGCCTTCACCCCGGCCGACTGGTACATGGCGCTGGCCGCCGAGATCCCGATGGACGGCGAGATGGTCGCCAACCCGAACATGTCCTGGTCGGACGTGAATCCGGACCTGCCGGATCAGCCGATCAACGCCTTCATCCCGGGCACCAACCACGGCACCCGTGAAGTCTTCGAAGAGAACGTGATCCTCGCGGGTTGCGAAGAGACCGGCGCGTTCGAAGCCATGACCGGCATGGGCATGGACGAAGATGCGGCCGAAGAGGCCTGCCTCGCGATCCGCACCGACGGCGCGTCGGTCGACATCGAGGGCGACTACACCCAGACGCTGGCCAACCTCGACTCCACGCCCACGGGCATCGGCGTCTTCGGCCTGTCGTTCTACGAAAACAACACCGACCGCCTGCAGGTCGCGACCATGTCGGGCGTCGAGCCGTCGACCGAGACCATCGCCTCGGGCGAATACCCCGTCTCGCGTCCGCTGCAGTTCTACGTGAAAGCCGAACATATCGGCGTGATCCCGGGCCTGCAGGAATACGTCGAGTTCTTCCTCAGCGACGAGATCGCCGGCCCGGGCGGCCCGCTCGCCGAATACGGCCTCGTCGCCCTGCCCGAAGCCGAGCTGGACGAAGTGCAGGCGACCGCCGCGGGTCTCTGATCCTGCCGGTCCGAAACTGACATCGCGGGCGGCCGGAGACGGCCGCCCGATCCCTTGGGGCCCCGGCGCGCCGGGCCCGAACCGAAGCTGCTAGGTGGTACATGAGCGCGATCCTGTCTGGTCCGGCCGTTCTTCTCGTCGCCCTCGTCTTGGCGGCTGTCGGCTTCTTTCTCGGACGGTCCCGCGCCATCGCGTCCTCCGGCGGAGATCAGCGCCGCCTGCATTCGTTGCCCAAGCAGCATGGATGGCACGTGGCGCTGGCCACCTTCGTGCCGGCCGTCATTTTCATCATGCTGTGGACGTTCTTCGCCGGGCTTGCGTCGAACGTCTATGTCGAGACCATCATTCCCGGCGATCAGCCCGAGGTGCGCCTGCCGCTTGATCAGCGCGGCGACCTGACCGAGCGCGAGATCGAGATCCGCGAGGCAGGCCGCCGCGACCTGTTCATCGCCAACGTCAAGACGCTGGCCGTGGCCATCCGGGGTTACATCGACAACGGCAACGCGACCTTCGAGGATGTCGAGACCTGGCGCGCCGATCTGGCCCCCTTGCAGGAACGGCTGCGCGCCGACGGGCAGGTTGTGGGCGCGACCGTCACGCAGGGCATGCTGACGCTGGCGCGGGATCTCATTCGCTTCGACCGCACGATGGGCTGGCTCGGCCCCACGATCGCGCTGGCGATGATCGCCATCGGTTTCCTGGCGTCACTGGCCGTCATCAGCCGCGACTTCCGCGCCCGGATCTCGGTCGAGCGCTGGGTCCGCGGCTTTCTCGTCTTCGCCTCGACCATGGCGATCCTGACGACCGTCGCGATCCTTTATGCGCTGACTGCGCCTTCGCTGCGGTTCTTCTCGGAATACGGATTTTTCAACTTCCTGTTCGGCCTCGAATGGGCGCCGGCCGGCGACGTGGTCGGCGTGCCCGAGGGCCCGGACGGACAGTACGAATCCGCGCTCGGCTTCCTGCCGCTGATCTGGGGCACGCTCTACATCTCGCTCGTGGCGCTGCTCGTTTCGGTGCCGCTCGGCCTGTTCGCTGCGATCTACCTGTCGGAATTCGCCACGAAGCGCGTCCGGTCCCTCGTCAAGCCGGCGCTCGAGATTCTCGCCGGCGTGCCGACCATCGTCTACGGGATCTTCGCGCTGGTCACGATCGGGCCGTTCCTGCAGGCCGTGGTGGGCTCGACCATCATGCCGAACACCGTGTCGGTGATGACCGCCGGCGTGGTGATGGGCATGATGCTGGTTCCGTTCGTCTCGTCGCTGTCCGATGACGTCATCAACGCCGTGCCGCAGGCGATGCGCGACGGCTCGCTCGGGCTTGGCGCGACGCCGTCCGAAACGGTGACGAAGGTCATCCTGCCGGCCGCCCTGCCGGGCATCGTCGGCGCCATCGTCCTGGCCGCCTCGCGCGCCATCGGCGAGACGATGATCGTGGTGCTGGCCGCCGGTGCGCTGTCGAACGTCACGGGGCTGGAGCCGAACCCGTTCGGCGCGGTCGTCACCGTCACCACGCGGATCGTCGCAGTGCTGACCGGCGAGGGGTCGGGCTTCGACTCGATCGACGTGCTGGCGATCTTCGCGCTCGCCTTCACGCTCTTCTTCATCACGCTCGGGCTGAACCTTCTGGCCCAGCGTATCGTCGCCAAATACCGGGAGCAGTACGAGTAATGACCGACGCAACCGCAAGCGGCGCCCCGATCCCGCCGGCCGCGCGGGTCTCGCTCTTCGAGCGGTCGGACCAGGTGCGCCGGCGCCACCAGAAGGGGTCGGCGCTGAAATATCTCGGTATGGCCGCGATCACGCTGGTGCTGTTCTTCCTCGCTGTGCTGCTCTGGTCGATCTTCTCGCGCGGGCTTCCGGCGATGTTCCAGTACCAGGCCGAGATCGAGCTGTACTACGACCCGGCGATCCTGAACGCCGATGGCGGCCAGGTGACCGCCGAGGAGGTCGAGGAAGTGAGCCTGCGTTCTGGATTCGAGCAGGGCCTGTTCACGGTCTCGCTGCGCAACACGATCGAGGCGGCGGGGATCGATATCGAGCAGACCGTTGCGGATGTCTGGATCGGCAAGGCGCTCGACTCGCTCGGTGCGGTGGGTCTTTCCGGCGGCGCGGACGTCATCGCCGCGGCCGGCGATCCGCGCGACGCCGCGCAGGTGCTCGGCCAGACAGGCAACGCGCTTCGCGGCGCGCGAACGACATTGGCCGATGAAGAGGCGACGCCCGAGGCGATTGCCGAGGCCATCGGAGCAGCCGCGACCGCGCTGCGCGAGGCAGGTTTCGCGCGCGCCGGTGATACGGTCGGCATCATCGCGGACATCGCTGCGGACGAGGGCCGGAGTGCCGCAGCCGACGCGCTGTCTGAGACCGGCTACGAGGAAGCGCTGTTCGCCGCCGCGACGTCTCTGCGCCAGCCGGCCGAGTTCGACGACGGCGAATTGTCCGCCATCATCTACGCCGCGAACCGCCGTGACGTGCGCGACCGGGTCGCTGCCAACCTCGACCTCGTCGGCACGACCGAGCGGGTCGGCGTGCCGGTCGCGATCTCGATGACGCGCTACCTGTCGGGCGAATTGTCCGGGCAGAGCCAGTCCGAGATGCCGCCGGGCTTCAACGAAAGCCACCTCGCCATCGTCGACGCGATGCAGGAGGCCGGGCTGATCGGGCGGAACTTTCGGTGGAACTTCTTCTCGAACGTCTATTCGCAATCGGGCGAGGTCACCGGGATCGGGCCCGCGCTGATGGGCTCGGCCTACATGATGCTCGTTGTTCTGGTCTTCTCTCTGTTGTTCGGGGTCGCGGCGTCGATCTACCTCGAGGAGTTCGCGCCGAAGAACCGGTTCACGGATTTCATCGAGATCAACATCGCCA
Source organism: Rhodobacterales bacterium HKCCE3408 (assembly GCA_015689705.1). Lineage (GTDB taxonomy): Bacteria > Pseudomonadota > Alphaproteobacteria > Rhodobacterales > Rhodobacteraceae > HKCCE3408. The sequence continues at coordinate 68,899 of WVSN01000006.1, read as the reverse complement.
ACCTCGCCGCGGTGCCGTCGATCGTGTTCGGTATCCTCGGCGCGGCGATCCTGTTCACGCTGACAAGTCTCGGCTTCGGCAACTCGATACGCGGGACGGCGTTGCTGGGCGGGATCGTTCTGTCGCTGATGACGCTTCCGACCATCGTCATCGCCACGCGGTCGGCGCTGAAGGCCGTGCCGCCCTCGATCCGCGATGCCGCGCTTGGTGTCGGCGCGTCGAAGGTTCAGACGGCCTTCCACCACGTCCTGCCGCTTGCCGCACCGGGCATCCTGACGGGCACGATCATCGGTATCGCGCAGGCGCTGGGCGAGACCGCGCCCCTCCTGCTGATCGGCCTGTCGGTCTCGACCGGGGCGGACATCCTGTCGGCACCGTGGAACGGCGGCCTTGTCGAACAGGCGCAGTCGATGCCGACGGTGGTCTACCTGTTCGCGCAGAACGAGGATGCGCCGGTGCGCGAGGGACTCGCGCAGTCGGCGATCATCGTGATGCTGTGCCTGCTCTTCGCCCTCAACTTCCTGGCCATCATCCTGCGCCGCAAATTCGAGCGGAGGTGGTAATCCTATGGAGGATTCCAATATGAACGACATGCGACTGACGGAGCGCCGCGTGGGACAGGCAGAAGCGAAGATCTCGGCCCGGGATTGCCAGGTCTGGTATGGTGACAACCATGCCATCAAGGATGTGAACGTCGATATCGACGACAAGGCGGTGACCGCCTTCATCGGCCCGTCCGGCTGCGGTAAGTCGACTTTCCTGCGCTGCCTGAACCGGATGAACGACACGATCGACATCGCCCGGGTCGAAGGCGAGATCACGCTGGATGGCGAGGATATCTACGACCGCCGCGTCGATCCGGTGCAGCTGCGCGCCAAGGTCGGCATGGTGTTCCAGAAGCCGAACCCGTTTCCGAAATCGATCTACGACAATGTCGCCTACGGCCCCCGCATTCACGGGCTGGCCAAGGACAAGGCGGAGCTCGACGCCATCGTCGAGAATTCGCTGAAGAAGGCGGCGCTGTGGAAAGAGGTCAAGGACCGGCTGACCGCGCCCGGCACCGGCCTGTCGGGTGGCCAGCAGCAGCGGCTGTGCATCGCGCGGGCGATCGCCACCTCGCCCGAGGTGCTGCTGATGGACGAGCCGTGTTCGGCGCTCGACCCGATCGCGACGGCGCAGGTCGAGGAACTGATCGACGAGCTGCGTGCCGGTTTCTCGGTCGTGATCGTTACCCATTCCATGCAACAGGCCGCGCGGGTCAGCCAGAAGACCGCGTTCTTCCATCTCGGCGAACTGGTCGAGTTCGGCGATACCGGCCAGATTTTCACCAATCCCAAGGACCCCCGGACCGAGAGCTACATCACGGGCCGCATCGGGTAGGACCGAACATGATCAATCAGGAACATATCGTCTCGGGCTTCGATCGGGATCTCGAGAGCATCCAGGCGCTCATCATGAAAATGGGCGGGCTGGTCGAGGAATCGATCGTCAAGTCGGCACAGGCGTTGGAGACCCGCGACGAGGAACTCGCGCGCTCGGTGCGGGCCGCCGACCGGACAATCGACGCGCTCGAAGAGCAGGTGAACGAGGAGGCCGCGCGCATCCTCGCGCTGCGCCAGCCGACGGCAAGTGACCTCAGGACCGTTCTGTCGGTCTTCCGCGTCTCGGCCAACCTCGAGCGGATCGGCGACTATTCCAAGAACATCGCCAAGCGGTCCTCGGTCGTGGTGCAGATGCAGCCGATCACCGGCACCGGCCCGGCGCTGCGGCGCATGGCGGGCGCTGTCGAGCTGATGCTGAAGGACGTGCTGGATGCCTATATCCAGCGCGACGCTGACCTCGCACTTGAAGTGCGCGCCCGCGACCAGGAAGTCGACCAGATGTATTCGGCCCTGTTCCGCGAGTACCTCACGCACATGATGGAAGACCCGCGCAACATCACCCACTGCATGCACCTGCATTTCATCGCCAAGAACATCGAGCGGATGGGCGACCACGTCACCTCGATCGCCGAGCAGGTGATCTACCTGGTGACGGGCGAGCTTCCGGACGAAGATCGCCCGAAGGGCGACCGCACACCGTTCGAGAAGGGGATGTGAGGCAGGGCCATGGCAGGTGAACCGACGGTTCTCGTCGTCGAGGACGAACCGGCCCAGCGCGAGGTGCTGGCCTACAACATCCGGGCCGAGGGTTTCCAGGTCGTGACGGCCGAGGCCGGGGACGAGGCGCTCGTCGTCGTGCAGGAGACGCCGCCCGACGTCATCGTGCTGGACTGGATGCTGCCGCATGTCTCCGGGATCGAGGTCTGCCGTCAGCTCAAGTCGTCGGGCGATACGGCCCGCATCCCGATCATCATGCTGTCCGCCCGGACCGAAGAGATCGACAAGGTCCGCGGGCTCGAGACCGGCGCCGATGATTACGTGACCAAGCCCTATTCGGTGGCCGAACTGCTGGCGCGTCTGCGCACGCAGCTTCGCCGGACGCGGCCGGCTTCGGTCGGCGAGCGGCTGGAATACGAAGACATCATGCTCGACATGGCCGAGCACCGGGTCTACCGCGCCGGCGCGAGCCTGTCGCTCGGCCCGACCGAATTCCGCCTGCTGACCGCGTTCATGGAACGGCCGGGCCGGGTCTGGAGCCGCGAGCAGTTGCTCGACCGTGTCTGGGGCCGCGACATCTATGTCGACAGCCGGACGGTCGACGTCCATGTCGGCCGGCTTCGCAAGGCGCTGAGGGTGGGTGAGTCCGAGGACCCGATCCGGACGGTGCGCGGGGCGGGGTATTCGCTCGGGTAACAGCTCCACGCGGGTCCCTTCACCCTCCGCCGGGGCGCTGGTAGCGTGCGCCGAACCAGTGGGAGACTTTCCATGCGCATCCTATTCACCGGCGGGTCGGGCAAGGCCGGCCGCCATGCCGTCCGCTATCTACGCGATCAGGGCCACCGGGTCCTGAACCTCGACCAGACCCCGCTCGACGAGCCGGGGATCGAAACGCGGATCGCCGACATCACCGATGCCGGGCAGGTCCACGACGCGATGACGTCGCACATTGCGCTCGACGAGCTCGACAATGGCACCGATCCGCAGCCCTTCGATGCGGTCGTCCATTTCGCGGCGATCCCGCGCATCCTGATCACAGGCGATGCGGAGTGCTTCCGGGTCAACACTCTCGGCACCTACAACGTCATCGATGCGGCGCTGAAGGCGGGCGTCCGCAAGATCGTCTTCGCCTCGTCCGAGACGACCTACGGCATCTGCTTCGCCAAGGGCGAGCGGAAGCCGGATTACATTCCGGTCGACGAGGAGCACCCGACCGTGCCGGAGGACAGCTATGCCATGTCGAAGGTCGTGAACGAGGCGTCGGCGCGGAGCTTTCAGGCGCGGTCGGGCGCGGACATCTACGGGCTGCGGATCAACAACGTGATCGAGCCGCACGAATACGAGACAAAGTTTCCGTCCTTCATCACCGAGCCGGAGAAGCGGCGGCGGAACATCTTCGCCTATATCGACGCGCGCGACCTCGCGCGTATGGTCGAGTGTTGCCTTGAGACCGACGGGCTCGGCTACGAGATCTTCAACGTCGCCAACGCCAACACGTCCGTTGCGGCCGGATCGGCCGAGCTGGCAGCCCGGTTCTATGCGGGCGTACCGATGACGCGCGAGATGGGCGCGCACGAGACGTTCTATTTAATCGACAAGGCCAAGCGGCTCGTCGGTTTCGCGCCGGTCCATGACTGGCGGCAGGAACTGGGACGCGACGCATGAGCGCGCTCGACACGATCCGCGCGCGGGCGGGGGACGAGCCGGTAACGGTCGCGATGGTCCTGGGTTCGGGGTTGGGGCCGCTGGCCGATGCGGTCGATGGCGTGCGGATACCCTATTCCGACCTGCCGGGCTTTCCGTCGGCGGGCGTGTCCGGCCATGCGGCGGAGCTGGTCGTCGGGCGACTGGGCGCGGCCCGCGTCGCGGTCATGTCGGGGCGGGAGCATTACTACGAACACGGCCGCGCCGACGCGATGCGCGCACCGCTCGAGACTCTGGCCGCGCTCGGTGCACAGATGCTGATCCTCACGAACGCCTGCGGAGCGCTGCAATCGCGGACCCCGCCGGGATCGCTGATGCTGATCTCGGACCATATCAATTATGCCGGGATCAGCCCGCTGACCGGCGAGCCGACCGACCGGCGCTTCGTCAACCTGACCGAGGCCTACGATCCCGGCCTCCGCGCCGCGCTGTCGGAAGCCGCGCAGGCCGAGGACATTCCGCTCGAGAGCGGCGTCTACGCCTGGTATCTCGGTCCGAATTTCGAGACGCCGGCCGAGATCCGGGCGCTGCGGGTGCTTGGCGCAGACGCTGTCGGCATGTCGACGGTGCCCGAGATCATTCTCGGCCGGTTCCTCGGGCTGCGCTGCGCGGCGATCAGTGTTGTCACCAACATGGCCGCCGGCCTGTCGGACGAGCAGATCAGCCACACGCACACAAAGGACATGGCGCCGATCGGCGCGGCCAAGCTTCAGACGGTGCTGATGCGCTGGCTCGGCGGCCTCTAGGCCGCCGGGCGCAGGCCAAGGATCTCCCGCGCCTGAGCTGCGGTGGCGACGGGACGCTCGTGCTTCTCGCAGATCTCGACGGCGCGCTTCACCAGCGCCGCGTTCGACGGGGCGAGCGTATCGCGATCGAGCCGGACGTTATCCTCGAGCCCGGTGCGCGCGTGCCCGCCCGACGAGATGGCCCATTCATTCAGAACGATCTGCTTCGGTCCGACGCCTGCCGCGCACCACGGCGCCTCGGCCCCGAACAGCCGGTGGACGGTATGCACGTAGTAGTCGAACACGTCACGGTCGGCCGGCATCGCGTTCTTCACGTTCATCACGAACTGCACGTAGGGTGTGCCGGCCAGCTGACCCTTGTCGGACATCTCCTTGGCCTTGAGGATGTGGCTGAGATCGAAGGCTTCGATCTCGGGCTTGATGTCGTATTGCAGCATCTCGGCCGCCAGCCAGTCCACGAGGTCGGGCGGATTCTCGTAGACCCGGGTCGGGAAGTTGTTCGATCCGACCGAGAGCGAGGCCATGTCCGGCCGCAGCGACAGCATTCCGCCGCGCGCCTGCCCGGCGCCCGACCGTCCGCCGGTGGAAAACTGGACGATCAGGCCCGGGCAGTGCTTTTCCAGCCCTTCTTTCAGGCGCGCGAACTTCTCGGGGTCCGAAGACGGCGTCTCGTCGTCGTTGCGCACGTGGGCGTGGACGATCGTGGCGCCGGCCTCGAAGGCTTCGTGGCTGGATTCCACCTGTTCGGAGACGGTGATCGGCACCGCCGGGTTGTTGGCCTTCGTCGGCAGGGAGCCGGTGATGGCGACGCAGATGATGCAGGGTTTCGTCATGGTCTGTCCGCGATCCTCGTGAGCATGTCGGCCAGCTTGTCAGGGCAGGCGAAGAAAGGGGAGTGGCTGCTGTCGAGCCGATGGCGATGCGTCGCGGGCAGGCGGGCGGCGGCCTCTTCCTGCGCCTGCGGCACGATGGCGTGGTCCTGCGTGCAGACGATGTAGTCGCGCGGGATGTCGCGGCTGCGCTCGGACCGCGTCACGGCCGTCGTCGAGGGCGCGGTCGGCTGCGGGCGGAGCCGGGCCATCGCATAGGCGACCGCCTCGTCTGGGCAATCGTGGTAGAACAGGTCCGGCACCTTGTCGGCGGCATAGGTCAGCGTCTGGCCGTCGGGCGAAATCTCCATCGCCGCGACCAGGTCCGCACAGCCCGCGCGCCGGCGCAGATCGCCGGCGCTGTCGCCGCTCTCGGGCATCCAGGCGCAGAGATAGACGAGGCCGGCGACCATTTCGGGCCGCGCTTCGGCCGCCGCGGTGATCGCGATGCCACCGAGCGAATGGCCGACGAGCAGCGTGGGTGCATCGAGCTCGCGCGTGATCGCCGCGGCCGTCGTCTCGAGCGTGACCTCGGCCGCCGGTGTCCGGTCCTCGCCGAGGCCCGGAAGGTCGATTGCGCGGGCGGGCACGCCACGGGCGGCCAGTGCCGGCAGGACGTCCCGCCAGCACCACGCGCCGTGGCCCGAGCCGTGGATGAGAAGAACCGGCCTCACACGTCGAAGAAGATCGTCTCGTCGTCGCCCTGAAGCCGGATGTCGAAGCGGTAGATTCCGTCGCCCTCCGCCTTGGCGATCAGGGTGGGGACGCGGTTCTTGTGCTCGATCCGGGCGAGGATGGGATCCTCGGCATTCGCGGCTTCCTCATCGGGGAAATACATCCGCGTCTGAAGGCCCAGATTGATACCCCGTGCGACGACCCAGAGGCTGATATGCGGCGCCATCAGGCGGCCGTCATGCATCGGGACGCGCCCCGGCTTCACCGTGTCGAACACCCATTCGCCGGTGTCGTAGTCGCCCGGGCTGCGGCCCCACCCGGTGAAGTTCGGGTCGGCAGGACCGCGCGGGTCGCCGGCGGAATAGATGCCGTTGGCGTCCGCCTGCCAGACCTCGATCAGCGCATCCTTCAACGCCGTGCCGGTGCCGTCATAGACGGTGCCCTTCACGGTGATATGCGTGCCCTTCGCATCCTTGGTGCAGAGCGAGGTGCCGAGGTCTTCGGGGTAGACGCCGGGGATGCCCGAGAAGTTCGGGACGCAGCCGATATGGACATAGGGTCCGGCGGTCTGGCTGGGGCTTTCCTTGAGGCGGCCGAGCGTCTGCATCACACACCCTCCTTGCGGTTCTCGAACCAGGTTCCGCGGCGGCCGCGGATCACGATGTCGAACTTGTAGGCGCGGCTGTCCATCGGGATCGTCGCGTCCAGGTCGAGCGGCGCGATGAGCTGCTCGATCGCGGCACGATCCGGGATCGTGTCGACGATCGGACAGGTCCAGATCAGCGGATCGCCTTCGAAATACATCTGGGTGATGAGCCGCTGGCCCCAGGCCCGGCCGAAGACCGAGAAATGGATATGCGCCGGGCGCCAGTCGTTCACGCGGTTGGGCCAGGGATACGGGCCGGGCTTCACGGTCCGAAAGACGTAGCGGCCATCGGAATCGGTGATCGTCCGCCCGCAGCCGCCGAAATTCGGATCGAGCGGGGCCATGTAGCCCTCTTTTTTGTGACGGTAGCGTCCGCCGGCATTGGCCTGCCAGAATTCGACCAGCAGCCCAGGCTGCCCGCGCCCGTCCTGATCGAGCACGCGCCCGTGGACGATGATCCGCTGCCCGATCGCCATCTCGCCGGGCTCGCCGAAATTCAGGATCAGGTCGTTGTCGAGCGGGCCGAGAATGTCGGTCGTGAAGACCGGGCCGGTTTCCTCGGACAGGGTCGAGGGAAACGAGATCGGCGCCCGCTTGGGCGAACGCGCGATGGAGGTCTTGTATTGTTCGAAATAGGCGGGCGGGTGCCATTCGCGGTCGCGCGGGAAAAGCGACCCGCCTTCAGGCGGGCGGTTGTGCGCCATGGGTGAGTTCATGCCTCGGCCTCCATCTCTGCATAAGTCTGCTTGGCGAGTTTCAAGGCGTGGTTCGCGCGAGGCACGCCGGCGTAGATGGCAACATGCTGAAAGACCTCGGCCACATCCTCTTTCGACGCGCCGGTGCGGGCGGTCGCGCGGATATGCATCGGGATCTCTTCGAAATTGCCGGTTGCCGCCAGAAGCGCGAGCGTCAGCATCGAACGTTCGCGGCGGCTGATCCGGTCCGAGGCCCAGACATTGCCCCAGGCACCTTCGGTGATCAGAGTCTGGAACGCGTCGTCGAACGGGGTGCGGGCGGCTTCAGCGCGGTCGACATGGGCGTCGCCGAGAACCTCGCGCCGCACCTTCATGCCGCGATCGTATCGCTCCATCGTCCTCCCTCCCTCAGACCATGTATCCTGTGTCGCGCGATTGCCCGGCCTGTTCAAGGCCGTGTTGATGTCGGAGAGCGGCCGTGTTTGCGATCCGCTCGGGCCGTGGCAGTCTGGGTCTGACCCGAAACAACAGGAGGTCCCGACCATGCCGGCCATCGACATCCAGGTTCTGGAAGGCGTGTTCAGCGCCGAGGAAAAGGCCGAGATCATCCGCGGCGTGACCGATGCGTTCGGCAAGGTTGCCGGGGAGACGATCCGCAACGGCACGTCGGTGCGAATCCACGAGGTCACGAGCGGATCCTGGGGCTATGCCGGAGAGATCCTGCACACAAAGGACGCTCTGGCCATGAGTGCCAGAGGGTGACGCGCGCAGGCGCAGGGGAGGACACCGCATGCAGGCCCGCCACGTCGAACTGATCGTCGCCATCGCCGATGCCGGCAGCCTCGGTGCGGCGGCCGACCGGCTTGGCCGGTCGCAGCCGGCGCTGACAAAGGCGCTGAAGCGGGCCGAGGAGGAGTTGGGCGCACAGCTGTTCCACCGTGGGGCCCATGGCGCCATCCCGACAGCGGAGGGCGCACGGGTGATCGAGCGCTGCCGCCGCATTCAGCGCGACCTTGCCGCGCTCGACGAGGATATCGCGCAGGGCCGGGGTGCGGTCACGGGCCGGATCGGCGTCATCGTCTCGCCGCTGGCGGCGATGAAGATCATCCCGCCGGTGCTGGCGCGGTTCCGTCGCCGATTCCTGGGTGTCCGGGTCCAGATCATGGGCGGGCATGCACCGAGAGCCTTCCGGTCGCTGATGACGGCCGAAGCCGATTTCGTCATCGGGCCCGGGCCGGAGCCGGGATCCATTCCGGGCCTGTCGGCGGAGCCGCTGCTGACCACCGGTCTCGACATCCTCAGCGGGGCTAACGGGCGGCACGCGACCGTTTCGGATCCTGCCGATCTGGCCGGGGCGGACTGGGCGGCGATCGGTCCGATCGAGCGACGGCCCTATTTCGTGGAGCTTCTGGCCCGCGCCGGTCTCCGTGCGCCCGATCCGGTCGTCACCTCTGACTCGATCCTGTCGATCCTTTCGACGCTGGAAACCTCTGACCTGCTGTGCACCTTCCCGTCTGTCGTGGTGCCGGATCTGCTTCCACGCTGGCGCGTGGTCCGCCTGCCCATCGCGGTGGACACGATCGGCGTGCGCATCGCGCTGACGCAGGCCAGCGGCCGCATCCAGACACCTGCCGCACTCGCCTTCGCAGACCTCGTCCGGGAAGAGTCCGCACGCCTCCGAGCCATAACCGAAAGCAATGAGTCTGAAAAATCGGCATTGGCGGGTTATGACGCATCCGGCTAAGACCGGACAGGCGCCCGGGGAGGACGGGCGCCGTTGCCCGGGGGAGGACAGGGCGCGATGAACATCCTGTTCGTGATGTACGACCAGTTGCGGTTCGATTATCTCGGCTGCGCCGGTCATCCGCATCTCGAGACGCCCAATTTCGACCGCGTGGCGGCGATGGGCGTGCGTTTCACCAATGCCTATGTCCAGTCGCCGATCTGCGGCGCGAGCCGGATGTCGTTCTATACCGGGCGCTACGTCTCCTCGCATGGCGCCGCGTGGAACGGCTGGCCGCTGCGCGTGGGCGAGATGACGATGGGCGACCACATGCGCGCCCTCGGCTACGGCTGCTGGCTGCTGGGCAAGACGCATATGAAGGCCGACGCGGCGGGGATGGCGCGGCTCGGCCTGGCGCCCGACAGCACGATCGGGGCGCGGCAGGCCGAATGCGGCTTCGACGTCGTGGTGCGCGACGACGGGCTCTGGGCCTTCGGGCCGGACGGCTACTACGACGAGAAACGCAGCCCCTACAACGAATACCTCAAGTCGAAGGGCTACGAGGCCGAGAACCCGTGGTCGGACTACGCGAATGCGGGCGTGGACGGTGACAGCATTGCGTCTGGCTGGATGTTCATGAATGCCGACAAGCCCGCCAACATCGCCGAGGAGGACAGCGAGACGCCGTGGCTGACGTCGGAGGCGATCCGCTTTATCGACGAGGCCGAAGGCCCGTGGTGCGCGCATCTGAGCTACATCAAGCCGCACTGGCCCTACATCGTGCCCGCGCCTTACCACGACATGTTCGGGGCCAACCACGTGCCCGCGGCGACCCGGTCCGAGATCGAGCGCGAGGATCCGCACCCGGTCTTCGGCGCCTATATGGACAACCGCATTGCGCAGGCCTTCCAGCGCGACGAGGTGCGGGCGAAGGTGATCCCGGCGTATATGGGCCTGATAAAGCAGGCCGATGACCAGCTTGGCCGGCTGCTCGATCATCTCGAGGCCACCGGCAGGATGGCCGACACGATGATCGTCCTGACCTCGGACCACGGCGACTATCTCGGGGATCACTGGCTCGGCGAAAAGGACCTGTTTCACGAGCAGTCGGTGAAGATCCCGATGATCGTCTACGACCCGCGGGCCGAGGCCGACGCGACGCGCGGGACGACCTGCGATGCCCTCGTGGAATCCATCGACCTTGCCGCAACCTTCATCGAGGCGGCAGGCGGCGAGGTGCCGGGGCATATCGTCGAGGGACGGTCCTTGATGCCGTGGCTCCGGGGCGAGGCCCCCGATGACTGGCGGCGCTACGTGATTTCGGAATTTGACTATTCGCAGACCCCGCAGGGCGCGAAGCTCGGGCTTCAGCCCCGCGACTGCCGGCTTTTCATGGTCTTCGACGGACGCTGGAAGCTGATGCATGCTGAAGGCGGTTTCCGCCCGATGCTGTTCGACCTTCAGACCGATCCCGATGAGTTCCACGATCTCGCCAAGGGCGACGCCCACGACGCCGAGATCGCGCGGCTCTACGACATGCTCGCCGAATGGGGCCGCCGCCTCGCGCAGCGGGTGACGAAGTCGGACGCCGAGATCATTGCCGGACGCGGCCGGTCGGCGCGGAAGGGCGTGCTGCCCTTCCTCGTCGACGGGTCCGAGGTGCCCGAGGACTGGACCTCGAAATACCGGGGGCCAGTGCGGCAAATCCACGGGGGGAGGAAGGCCGGTGAGTGAGCTTCAGCCAAACGCGACCGACCGGCGCGTGGGCGACATCCTCGCCTTCGCCTTCACACTGGTGATCCTGTTCTATGCCGCGGGCGGGCCGATCGGCGATTTCGTCCGCTGGTTCATCGAGACGACAGCTGACGGCTTTCAGGAAATGTCGCGGCGGGATCAGCGTGTGCTGATGCGCGAGCACCCTCTGGGCGCGGCGTGGCGCGGGGTGGAAAACGGAGTGCTGCGCCCGACGGGCCTGATCCTCGGCCTGCCGATCCTGTTCGGCCTGGCGATCTCGGCGCTGACGATCCACGCGAAGCCGGGCCTGCGCTGGTTGAACTGGGTGCTGGCGCTGTCCGCGCTCGGCACGCTGACCTTCTGGATCATCGGCATCTTCGCGACCGACGCGGGGCTGTTACCGTCGGCCGACCCGATCGACTTCGTGCTCTTTCCGCTCGCCGCCGCAGTGACGCTCTACCTCACCTGGCGGATGTTCGGCAGCTTCATCGCGATCTTCTGCCTGTTCTGGGTCGTCTACCTGTTTGCGCGCGGATTCTTTCCGGACTGGGCCGGCATCCTGCAGGGATCGGATGCGAGCTTCGGCCAGAACCTGCGGGCGATGGTGCAGCAGTTCTGGGCGCAGACCGGCGGCATGTTCGGCCAGCCGATCCAGGTCGTGACCGGGAACGTCCTCATCTTCATCGTCTTCGGCGCGGTCCTGATGGCGAGCGGGGCGGGCGATCTATTGATGAAGATCGCGAACCGTCTGACGGGCGGCTTCATCGGCGGCGCGGCGCATGCCTCGGTCGCCTCCTCGGCGCTGTTCGGCACGCTCTCGGGCGCCGCGATCTCGAACGTGGTCTCGACCGGGGTGATGACGATCCCTGTCATCAAGCGCGCGGGCTTCCGGCCGTCCTTCGCGGGTGCGGTCGAGGCCGCGGCGTCGACCGGCGGGCAGGTCATGCCGCCGGTCATGGGCGTCGTCGCCTTCTTCGTCGCGGGCCAGATCGGGCTGGAATACCGCTACATCGTCGTCGCCGCGATCCTGCCGGCGATCTTCTACTATCTCGGCACCTTCATGGCTGTCTCGCTGGAGGCGCGGAAGGCCGGGATCGGCGCGCTGCCAGCCTCGGCCCGGCCCGGACTGAACGGGCGGGAGATCGTCCAGTGCCTCGTCTTCATCGTGCCGCTTGCCGTGCTGTCGACGTTTCTCTTCATCCAGCCGTCGGTTCAGAAGGCGGGTTTCTACGGGTTCGTCGCGGCGCTCGGCACCGCGCTGATCCTGTTCCCCTCTTTCCGGGATCGTGGCCGGCTGTGGCGCGCCTTCGTCGACGCGGGGCGGATGTCGGCCTCGATCGTCGTGATCGTCGCTGCCATCGGGCTGATCGTGGGCCTGATCCAGCTTTCGGGCTTCGCCGGGCGGCTCTCGCTCCTTCTCGCGCAGCTCGCGGGGGAAAGCCCGCTGTTCCTGGTGCTGATCGTGGTCGCCCTCGGCTCCATCGTGCTGGGCATGGGGCTGCCGCCGGGGGCTACGTATTTCATCATCGTCATCGCGCTGTCTTCCGGTATCCAGGCCGTCGGCATCCCGGAGCTGACACTGCATCTGTTCGTCGTCTTCTTCGCGGTCATGTCGACAGTGACGCCACCGGTGGCGCTTGCCGCCTTTGCGGCCGCGCCCATTGCCGGCGCCGACCCGATCCGCACCGGGTTCGAGGCGGCGAAGATCGGCATGGCGGGTTTCCTGATCCCCTTCGTCTTCGCCTACCACCCCGCGGTGCTCTACAAGCTGCAGGTGCTTTTCCCGCTCTTCGGCGGCGAGATCTCGGGTTCGGCCGCGATGATCGACCCGTCGAGTGTCACCTGGGGCGCCTTCGCCTGGGTGATCGTCGCGTTCACGCTGGCGATGTGGCTGCTGTCCACTGCGATGGCCGGGTTCGAGGCGTCGAGGATCGGGCTGGCCGAGCGGGTGCTGCGCGCGGCGGCCGGCCTTGCCGTGCTGGTGCCGTCCATGACGGTCGCGCTGCCGGCGGGAGCGATCGGTCTGGCGCTTGTGGCGTTCCATCGCATCCGCGCGGGCGGCCGCACCGTGCCCGCCACCGAATGACAGAACGACAGATCAGAAAGGGAGGAACCACGATGACGAAACATCTGACGACGACGGCGCTTGGCCTCGCGCTTCTCGCCGGTCCGGCTATGGCGCAGGAGACGCTGCGCATGGCCACGATCGAGCCGAGCCTCGGGCAGGCGATCACGATGGCGACCTTCGCCAACATCGTGAACGACAATCTCGACGGGGTGGAGATCGAGGTCGCCGGCGGCGGCGCGGCGACGCTGCACATGCTCGAGGTCGGGCGCGGCAATCTCGAGATGTCGATGGTGTCGCCGACGATTTTCCGGCTGATGCAGAACGGCGTGGCGATGTACCAGAACGAGCCCGATGCGCCGGAAGCCTCCGAGAACATCGACCTGCTGATGTGGTTCCCCTACGGCGCCTACCACTACGCCGTGCGTGGCGACAGCGACATCACCATGCTTGACGATATCGAGGGCACGACGGTCTTCCTCGGGCCGCAGGGCGGCGGGGCCTACAACACCGCGGCCGCGTGGATCGAGGCGACGACGGGCCTCGTCGCGGGCGAGGATTACGAGGCGATCAGCTCGAACTGGGCGACCGGTTTCCAGGCCTTCCTCGACGGGTCGGTCGACATGTACGTGAACGGCTGCCTCGATCCGTGCCAGCAGTTCATCCAGTTCACGGAAACCGAGTCCGTCCGGTTCATCGGCCCTGAATCGACCGAGGGCGAGCAGGTCGAGGCCTTCCTCGGCAATGAACGCTTCATCACCGAAATCCAGCCCGGTGCCTACGAGAACCAGGTGAACGATGCGGCGGTGCCGGCGAACGACACATGGGTCGGGATCGGCGTCCGTGGCGATCTGGACGAGGAGCTGGTCTACCAGATCACTCGCGCCTTCTGGGAGAATATCGATCAGGTGACCTCGGACGCGCCCTGGGCTTCGGCGATCACGCTGGAGACGGCGGTTCTGCCGCTGGGCGACATGCCGCTGCATCCCGGTGCGGCGCGCTACTACGAAGAGGTCGGCGCAATCTCGAACTGAGGCCAAGCATAGAACGAATTACAGTCCCCGCGCGCAAGGCGTGCGGGGCTTTCTTTCTTCCGGGGCACGGCCGCTGACGTCACTCGGTCGGGGCTTCGGGCTCGGGCTCGGCTTCCGGTTCGGCTTCCGGCGGAAGTTCGAAGAAGGCCGGGTCTGCGCCATACTGTGCTGCCAGCCCGGCGCAGAAGGTGGACCATCCGGTATTCGCGCGCATCGACGAGGCGGTCACGCGCCGGGAGGACCAGGCGGTCATTTTCTCCGCCCAGATTGCCTCGATCTCTGCGGTATCGCCCGCATCCGGCAGCTGGCCCAACAGACCGTACCACGTGAAGGCGGCGCTTTGCAGGTTGCGGCCGTCGATCACGTTGGACGCGTTCGCGGCCGCCACGACGACGATCGCGCCGCATTCGGCGAGACTGTCGAGCCGCGACGGCTCTTCGGTTCCATCGGGCCGGACGAGCGGAGTTTCCTCCGCGGCGTCCGGCTGACCCTGTGCCGCCGCTCCGCACGCGATGGCGGCAATTGCCATCGCCTGAATGGCTGTTCTTCCGATCATCGGTTCACCCGTATCTGCCCGGTCGTTTCCGCCGATCTACCACGTCTTTGATCAGAGGACGATCCGGAAGAATTCGGGATCGTAGAGGTTCGGCAGACCGTCCTCGCCACAGAAGCCGACATGGCCACCGGCGGTCCCGTCGATGCTGGTCTCGGAGATGATCGACACGCCGTCGAGGCCGCCCACGTCCGAGGTGAACTTGACCGGGCCGACCGCGGCAATGCGCGAGCCGAAGAGGGCGAGACCGTTCGGCGTACGGACGCCGCCGAGGGTCATGACCTGTACGCCACCGCCGGGCTCGCAATCGTCGTTCAGGCCGAAGCGGATATTGGCCGCGCCGCCCACCGAGTCGACCGAGGTGCTGGTGGTGATGATCCAGGCATCTTCCAGCGCCGAGGTCTCGCCGATGGAGACTTCGCAATTGGTCAGGATCACGCCGTTCCGGAGGACGAGGTTGTTCGGGATCCGCACCGACTGGTTGCTGCTGTTGCACGTGATCTGGTGGATCCGACCCTCCTGCCAGGTGTCGAGATCGAGCGCCTGATTGTGCGAAACAGTGACCGGAATATTCGAGGTCAGGAAGGACGGGTAGAGCTCGGAGGTGGGATCTGCGAGGGCGGCGACCATGTTGTTGATCCGCGCTTCGACGTCGATCGTGTAGTAGCCGTCGCGAAGTGCGTCGGCGAGGCCTTCGTTGCTCGTCATCCCTGCGCTCGGCAGCACCACGTCGCGGCGGTCGGGCATCGAGACGATCGCGCCATCCTGGAAGACGCTGTTGTTGTTGAAAGCGACATGTCCGTTCGAATGGACGCAGAAGCCGCGTTCGTAGAAGCTGTTGCTCGTCATGTCGACGTAGCTTTCGGCCACGAACCCTTCGCGGAAGCAGGTCGGAATGAAGGTCGCCACGACGGACACCCGCCGCAGATCGAGATCGTTCGGACCCAGGAAGCGCAGCAGATACGTGCGGATCGCGTTGCCGCGCGCGGCGATGCGGTTCGCGTCGACAAGCACGGCGTCGTCCTCGCCGTCCACCGGCGTGAACGTCCGGGTCGCCTCGTCCCAGATGCCGAACTGGAAGTCTTCGGGCCGGATGATGTCGGTTACCGTGGTTCCGGGAAGTGTCCGCGCCGCAACGGCGATGCCTTCCAGGATCGCTTCGGCCTCGGTCGCGTTGTCGGTCACCCGTGCGACAAGTGCGGCATGCGCCGCACTGTCGGCGGCGATCTGAAGGTGCGTGCGAAGCCGGATCGCGTTGCCGAGATCGAGGGCGATGCCGCCGATGCCGCAGCAGACCATGAACATGAACAGGCCGAAGACGGTCATCGTGCCGTCCTGCCGGTCGATCAGGCGTCGGATATGTCGGATCGCTCTCATCCCAGCCACTCCACCCGGTGCGCGGCATTGAATTCGACGCTGGTCGTGCTCCAGCCGCGCATGAACCCGAACAGGTGCATGTCCGTCCACGGGATCGAGACCTGGGTCACGAGGATGTCGCCGTCGAGCAGGGCCTGCGCCGAGACGCCCGGGAACATCACGACCAGTTCGTCGTGGAGGTAGGTTGCGACCTGATCGGGGTCCTCGAAATAGCCCACCGACAGGAGGCGGTTACCGTCCTGCAGGCTGCGCATGACGTTGGAGTAGGTATAGAGCGCGCTGCTGGTGCCGACGATCAGGACGATGATGCCGGAGATCATCGAGAACCAGAACAGGGCCTCGACCGTGACTGATCCCGACCGGTTCCGCGCGAACCGGGACAGCAGAGCGCGATGGATGCTCCTAGGCATTGAAGTCCTCGATCATCATGCTGTTGTAGACGGTGAAACTGTGGGTCCCGGTGAGCATCCGCATCACGCCGAACAGGTCGATATTCTCGATCGGGATGTCTATCCGGGTCCGGACCATGCCCAGAACCTCGTAGGTCTGAACACTGCCGATCGGGTCGCCGTTGCGGTCGACCAGCCGGCCGAGCACACGCGTGCGCACGTCGTCCGGTGACGCGATGACGCCGACGGCGCGCTCGCGATTGGTGTCCTCGATCACCCGCATGGCGTTCGAGCGATTGAACATGACCATGGAGAAATCGGACACGAAGACGATCATCGCCATGACGAGCGGGAGCCAAAGCACGAACGGGATCGTTGCGTTGCCTCGCTGCGATTTTTTGAAACTCTGGACCTTGTTACAGGAGGGGATCTGCATGGTGCTCACCCTGCTGTCTGTTTTGACATTTGAGGCTTCGGGGTCGGTGAGGGTCGTGACTGAAAGAGGGCACGAATGAGGCAGCACCGTGATATTGGCTATTCATCCGGGGGTAATGCGGGGTCACGATTGCTGATTGCGCACAGATCGTGATCAATTCCACCCGATGGTGGAGCGCGCGGCCTCTTCGGCCGGATGGGCCAAGTGCCGCCTCTCGGGTCAGATTTCGGGGCTGTCGACCGCGTTCGGCGTCTTTCGCGACCTTCCGGAGCCGGATTGATTCGCGCAGCCCAGTCTCAGCCCGTTTCGGCGCGTTCAAGGACTGGCGGGTAACTCACTCGCGACGGCGCGCAACTGCTCGAGCGCCC
Organism: Rhodobacterales bacterium HKCCE3408; assembly: GCA_015689705.1. GTDB lineage: Bacteria > Pseudomonadota > Alphaproteobacteria > Rhodobacterales > Rhodobacteraceae > HKCCE3408. The sequence goes on along the minus strand of WVSN01000006.1, from coordinate 51,786 downwards.
AGGACGTCCTCGGGTCGCCATCATTGCGCCGATGCCAGATCGCGGAGACGGCTATTTCACGGATCGGGACCGGCGGTAATGCCGTGACCAGCCCGAAGCCCGCGGCGAAGGTTTCCGCGACCTGCGCGGGAAGTGTCACGATCGCCCCGGTGCTGGCCGCCGCGGCCAGCGCGGGCAGGAAAGCGGACAGGACGAGCGTGATGCGACGCGACTGGCCGCGCGCTTCGAGGACCGGGTCGACGATGCCGCGACCGTCTCCGCCGATGGAGACGAGGATGTGGTCGGCCTCGGTATAGGCCTTCAGAGAGATCTTCGGTGCCTGGGGCAGGGATGCCGGAAGGCCCGCCACGCGGTAGCCATCCCGGTAGAGCGGTTCGGACCGGATCGTGTCGGACGCAGTCGGTCGCAGCCCGATGGCGAGATCGACCCGTGCCTCCTCAAGCGCAGCGATGGCGGCCGATCGGGCCAGGGGCGCAACCGAAAGGCGCAGGCCCGGCGCCCGGGTCGCAAGACGGGCCGCCAGAGCCGGGATCAGGACGGCCTGCTGCGCGTCGAGCGCGGCGATCCGCAGCACGCCTTCCGCCGAGGCCGGGTCGAATTTCCGCACCACGCCAAGTGCGCCGCGCAGGGACTCCACCGCCGCGGAGACCGGCGCCTCGAGCGCCAGGGCGGTTGCCGTCGGCTCCAGTCCGTGAGGGCGGCGCAGGAAGAGCTCCTCGCCGAAGATGTCGCGCAGCCGTCTGAGCGCCTGGCTGATCGCCGACTGTGTCAGCCCAAGCTCTGTGGCGACGGCAGAAGCCTTCCGGGTGCGGACCAGCCCGAGGAATATCAGAAGTAAGGTCAGGTCGAGCCGGCGGAGTTCTGAAATACTTAAGTCAGACATGATGTCAATTCACTAGTAATTATTTCGACAGCGAATATCTCCGGCACAGCAGAAGGGCAAGAGGTCCGGTGTTCCAGCAACGGATCCGGCCCCTCCCGGGCGATAACGATGTGCGAGGAATTTCGATGTCCGACGAGCTGACCGCGACCTGCCACTGCGGTGCAGTGCAGCTGACCCTGCCGGCCGAAGCTGCCGGGGTCATCGCCTGCCATTGTTCCGACTGCCAGAAGATGCACGGCAATTTCAACGCGTTCCTGGCTGCGCCGCGCGATGCGGTGACAGTGGCCGGGCAGGACAACCTGGTCTGGTACCAATCGTCCGAGGCGGCGCGCCGGGCCTTCTGCGCAACTTGCGGCGCGCGGGTCCTGAAAGAAATCACCGGCGCGGGACGGTGGCTCGTTTCCGCAGGCCTCGTCGATGGGCCGACCGGCCGACGCATCGTTCGCAACCTCTGGGAAGAGTCGAAACCGGACTGGTACGACCTGCCCCCCGTCTCCTCCTGATCTCATCTCCGACACAAGAGAGTTTCGCCATGAGCCGTTCTCCCGTCGTGCTGCCCGCCGCATGTCTTGTTGCTGCAATGTCCGGACTTCCAGCCATGGCCGAGACCTTCGTCATCGTCCACGGCGCGTTCCAGACCTCTGCCGACTGGCGTGGCATTGCTGACCGCCTGGAAGCGGCGGGACATGACGCTGTCCTCGTCGATCTCCCCGGGCGCCCGGGCGACGGCGTTGCGCCCGGCGAGGTCACCATGGCCGATCACGCGGCCACGGTCGTCGCTGCCGTCACGGATGCCGCCGCCGCCGATCCGGACGGACAGGTCGTTCTGGTCGGGCACAGCTTCGGCGGCCTCGTGATTTCGGCCGCGGCCGAAGCCGAACCCGCGCCGATCTCGACGCTGGTCTTCGTGGCCGCCTATCTGCCGCGCATCGGCACCGTGCAGGGCGACAGTCTTCAGGAACTCGCCACCGCGGACCACCACGGCGCCTGGCAGGCCGACAGCTTCGTCGTCTCGGCGGATTACACGATGGCGTCGGTCAATCCGCGCGACCGGGCCGCCATCTTCGCGTCGGATACCGACGGGGCAACCGCCGACGCGGTGCTCGCCGGTATGGTGGATGAGCCGCTCGGGCCGCTGGCCACGCCCGTGCCGCTGACCGCCGCCGGCTTCGGGTCCGTCCGCGCGGCCTATGTCGTGACGCTGCGCGATCAGGCGATCTCGACCGACTTCCAGTTGACGATGCTCGGTCGTGGCACGGTGGCCGAGGCCATCCCGGTCGACAGCGGCCATGTCCCGCAGCTTACGGCTCCCGACGCGCTGGTCGCGGCGCTGCTGCGCGCAGCCACGACCGAGATCGAGTAGCCGCCATGGCCGGCGAGCCCGTCACCGTAGTCGTCCGACGGCACGTTCGGCCCGGGCGGGAGACCGAATACGAAGCCTGGCTGTCGCGGCTGACCGAAGGCGTCGCACGACAATTCCCGGGTTATCTCGGCGCCGAGTTCCACCGCCCGGCTGGTCAGGGAGAGCCCTACAGCAGCGTGTTCCGCTTCGACGGGCTCGACACGCTCGACGCGTTCGAGACGTCCGACTTCCGTGCCCGGATGCTGGAGGAAGGCGCACCGCTCTTCGCGGGCGATGCGGTGTGGGAACGGATGACCGGGCTCGAATTCTGGTTCGATCCGCCGGCGGGAACACGCGTCCCGCAACCCTCGCCGCACCGGATGGCGCTTGTTCTGGTTGCGGTGGTCTACGTGCTTGTCCTGGCGATCAATGCCGGTCTGGGCCGGGCCACGTCCGGCTGGTCGCCGTCGCTCCGGCTCCTGCTCTTCGTCTGCCTTCAGGTGGGGCTGATGACTTACCTCATCATGCCGCGCCTGACCCCGCGCATCGCGCGCTTCATCTTCCCCCGCTCCAAGCGAGACTGAAAGGAACCGACCATGTCCGCAGCCATCGACATCCTGACGCAAAAGCGCGTCCTAATCATCGCGGCGAACCCCGCCGTCTCGCCGACGACCGGCTGGCCTATCGGCTTCTGGTGGGGCGAACTGACCCATCCTTACTGGACCTTCACCGAGGCCGGCTACGACGTCGAAATCGCCAGTCCGAAAGGCGGAGACCTCGAAGGCGATGGCTATTCCGATCCGGAAGACGCGTCGGGCTATTCGGCCTACGATCTCATTTCGCTCGGATTCAAGAAAAGCCCCGGCCATGCGGAGAAGCTGAAGGGCACGCCATCGATCGCCGACGTGGATCTCGACAGCTACGACGCGATCTTCGTCTGCGGCGGGCAATCGCCGATGGTCACCATGATCGACGACAGTGATCTTCACGCCTTCGTCGCCCGGGCCTACGAGGCCGGAAAGGTCGTCGCGGTGGTCTGCCACGGCACATGCATTCTTCTGAAGACCCGGCTGTCGACCGGCGAACTGCTGGTGTCGGGCAAGACCTGGACAGGCTTTGCGAATTCCGAGGAGGCCTATGCCGACTCGTTCGCCGGGCAGAAAATCCAGCCCTTCTGGATCGAAGACGAAGCGCAGAAGATCGCCGACACGAACTTCGTCGTCGACAGCCGGTTCAAGGCATTTGCGATCCGCGACGGGAACCTGATCACGGGCCAGCAGCAATTCTCCGGCGCCGCTGCGGCGGAACTCGTGGTCGAGGCGCTCGGACGCTAGTCAGGCCGACGCGTGTGCCAGGCAGGTCTCGCACGAGGCGCTAGGGGTCGAGTCGCTCGTCCACCTGCGCTTCGGCGAAGACCGGCTGATCCTGCGCGCCGGCGTCGGATCGGTTCTGCTCGAGCGGCAGGACCTGCGCTGACGCCCGCCTGATCTGCTATTGTTTCGGTGGTCCGGGATGGGTGGGACTGTCCACCGGCAACCGGATGGAGGCAACGAAGCCTGACGATGCGCCCGGCCGCGGTGATGACAGCTCGAGCCTGCTACCGATGCGATCGGCGATCGCGGCGACGATGGCCAGTCCCAGTCCGCTGCCATCGGAGCCGGCGCTTGCGCGCTCGAACCGGGCAGTCAGGCGGCCCAGGGTATCCGGATCGAGAACCGGCCCGTCATTGGCGACAACAAGCTGGCCGTCCGCAGTCAGCGCCACGTCGACCGGAGCCGTCTCCGACCCGTGCCGTAGGGCGTTCTCCACGAGGTTCCGACAGACGATCCCGAACGCATCCGGGTCGATATCCGACATGACCGGACCCTCCGGGAGCGACAGCGCGATACGTCCCGGCGTACCTGTGCGCGCGATGTCGTCCAGTACGACACGCGCAGTCACCCGCAGGTCCGAACTCCGGTCCATGCGCAGACGTCCGCCTTCCGCCCGTGCGAGTTGCATGAGCCGTTCCGACAGCCGCGTCAGACGTTTGAGCGTGGATTCGATCTCTGCGGCACGGGCGCCGGCGGCCGCATCGACCGTCTCTGATCTGAGCCGCTGCGCCTGTGCGATGGCTCCGGCCAGCGGCGTCCGAAGCTCGTGCGCCGCGTTCGCCGCAAAGCTGCGCTCGGCTTCGAAGGCCTCGCGCAGACGGGCGAGCAGGCTGTTCAGCGTCGTGCCGAGCGGCTCGATCTCGGAGGGCAGGTCGCCCGCCGGGACGGCCGAAAGGTCGCGGGCCCCGCGGGACTCCAGCCTGGCCCGGTACCGGTGCAGGGGCTCGAGGCTGAACCGGACGGCGAGGATGATCGCCAGAAGTGCGACGGGAAGAACGATAAGGAGCGGAAGCCCGAGGCCCATCTGGATTTCCCGCGCCACGGCTGCGCGATGGGCCAGCGGTTCGGCCACGGTGATGCGGATCGTGCCCTGCAGCGCGGCATCGCTGTACAGGCGGTGGGTCTCCGTCTGACGGAAGCCCGTCCCTTCGTAGGGCGGAAACACCGACGGATCGGCCGCATGGGATTGCAGGAGTATCCGGCCTTGCGCGTCCCGCACGACGTAGGTGAAGAACTCGTCGTGTTCACGGATCGGGGCGAGCCTCTGGGTCACGCCTTCGTCCTCGCGCCCGACGATGTCTGTCACGGCCAGAGGCAAAATGCGTTCGGCCGTTTCGCGCAGGGCGCTGTCGAAGACCTCGTCCATCTCGCCCCGGAGGATCAGGGCGGTGACCGACGCGGCGACGAGCCAGAGCACCGTCAGGACGAGCCCGACCGACAGGCCGAGGCGCGCCTGAAGGCTGCGCGGCGGCCTCACGCGCGCCCCAGACGGTAGCCGAGTCCGCGCTCGGTCTCGATCACGCCGGCTCCGAGCTTCTTGCGCAGGCGGCTGACATGCACCTCGATCGTGTTACTGCCGATTTCGGAGTCGAAGGCGTAGAGCTTGTCCTCGAGCTGCGCCTTTGACAGCAATTGCCCCGGCCGCGCGATGAAAGCCTCGAACAGCGCCCATTCGCGCGCGGTCAGCTGCACCGGCCGGCCGTCGCGGTGGATGCTGCGCGCCGCGAGGTCGATTTCCAGCGCGCCGTGAGTGACGATCGGGTTGGGGTTGCCGGTGTAGCGCCGGGCGACCGAGCCGATCCGGGCGGACAGTTCGGCCAGGTCGAACGGTTTCACGAGATAGTCGTCCGCGCCGACGTTCAGCCCCTCGATCCGGTCCGACACCTGGTCGAGTGCGGTCAGGATGATGACCGGCGTGACATTTCCCCGGCTGCGCAATGTCCTGAGAAAGCCGATCCCCCGGCCGTCGGGAAGCATCAGGTCGAGCAGGATCAGGTCCCATGACGTGGACCTGACGGCGTCGCCGGCGGCGTCGAGACGCGTCACCCAGTCCACCGAATGGCCATCGGCGGCAATCTGGTCGCGCACGGCCGCGCCCAGAACCGTGTCGTCCTCGATCAGCAGGATGCGCATGGTCGTCCCCGTCCTTTCCCGAGGTCCAGTCCTGAACTGTCCGGCTGACGCGAAGCTTAAGCCGGCCCGGCACGCCGCTTCAGGCTGGCGTCAGCTTCGCCGGGCAGACATCGGGACGAGACGGCCGCGGCGAGGAGTTTGGCCCATGACGAAGACGGTGACAATTCTGGGTTTTCTCTCGCTTTTCCCGGCCGGAGTCGCGTTTGCCGACGATGACTGCTTCGTGCCGATGGCCGACTGGCAGCCACGCGATGCCGTCGCCCGACTGGCCGAGGAGAACGGGTGGACGGTGCGCCGCATCAAGATCGACGATGGCTGCTACGAGATCGCCGGCCAGGACGCGGACGGGCGGCAGATCGAAGTGACGGTTCACCCCGAAACGCTGCAGGTGATCGACTTCGAATACGAATTCGAAGCCGACGACGACCGGAATGACCGGGACCACGAAGGAGGAGACGATGACTGACTTGCGCGCCGGTTCGGCCCACGATGCGAACGAACCGATCACCGGCAGGGTCCGGGTCTGGGATCCGCTTGTCCGGATATTCCACTGGTCGCTCGTCGTCGCCTTCGCGATCGCCTGGCTTACTGCCGAGGAGACGCAGGCGCTCCACGAGCTTGCAGGCTACGCCGTCGCCGGTCTCGTGGGTTTCCGCGTGATCTGGGGTTTCGTAGGAGGCCACTACGCCCGCTTCGCCCAGTTCGTGAAAGGACCAGGCGCGACGCTTGCCTATCTCGGCGACATCGTTCGTGGCGGAGAGCGACGCTATCTCGGCCATAACCCCGCCGGCGCGATGATGACGCTGGCGCTTCTGGCCACGCTGGCGGGAACGGCTTTCACCGGCTGGCTGATGGCCGAGCCCGAGCGCGTGGCGATGCTGCCCGACATGCCCCGGATCGTTGCGCCGACCTGGGCCGATGACGACGGCGACGAGTACAGAAACGGAGGAGATTTCGAGGCTGGAGGACCCCTGAAGGACGTCCACGAAACACTGGCCAACCTGATGCTCCTCCTAGCGGCGCTGCATGTCGGCGGTGTCGCACTGGCGTCTGTCCGGCACCACGAGAACCTCGTTCGGGCAATGGTCACCGGGGACAAACGACCCCCAGAACCCGGTGACATCGCCTGAAAGACCGGACCCCTGGGCCGAACGACACCCTGTCGGCCCGACTGGCCCCGCTGACCCCGGCGGGGCCTTTTCTTCCTGACGGCAAGCTGAAGCGGAAATCGCGCGGCTGTCAGGGTGACCTCAGGTGGGGCCCACAGATCGGAGCCAGCAGACGAAAGGAGACCCTGCTATGACGAACACCAGACGGACACTGCTCATCGCCTCGACCGCACTGACGGCAGCCATCGCCGCCCCGGTCCTGAGTGCGGTCCCTGACGCATCCCGCGATGCCCTCCGGCCCGCGGCTGTCGAGAACGCCCCGCGGACCATGCCGCTGATGCTCGCGGATGACGGATATGATGATGACGACCACGGCGACCGTGACCATGGAGACGACGATGACGATCACGGGCGGCGCGGCGATGGCGATGACGACGACGACGATTGCAGCGATGACGATGGCTACTGCCTGAACGGTTCGCGTAATCCCGCGCCGGCTGGCAGCGTCGCCCCGCCGCAAAACGGTTTGTTCGGCAACCGCGCCGCACCGCAGGTTCAGACCAACTGAACCTCGGCCCCCCCTGATCTGTCATTCGAAGGAGCCATCCCATGAAATCGCTTCTGGCAACCCTGGCGCTCTCGACCGCGCTGACGATCCCCGGCCTCGCGATGGCGCGGCCGGTGACCCTGACCACGACCCTCAACAATTACGGCGGCCGGGGCGCATATCTCGCGCTCTACGTCACGGATGCGTCCGGCGCCTACGTCGGCAGCCTTTGGATGGCCGGCACGAAGTCGCGCTACTACGAACATCTGGGCGACTGGTACCGCGCGACACGCGGGGACACCGCGCAAATCGACGGCATCACCGGCGCCAGCGTCGGTGCGGGTCGCACGTTCGAGATCACCCTTGATCTCGCCGACGCGGTCTTTGACGCCGGGTATACGCTGCATGTCGACGCGGCTGTCGAGGACATGCGCGACAGTCCCAACGAAGTGGCGGTGCCTCTGACGACCGACGGGTCGGGCGTGCCGGTCGCCGGGCGCCGATACGTCGCCGACTTTGCCTATTCGATGTAGGGCGCCGGTGCCATGATCCGCAGACTTCACCGCTGGCCGGGGCTTCTGGCCATCGGCCTTCTCGTCGTCCTGACCCTCAGTGGCGCGGCGCTGTCGGTCTTTCCGGCGGCCGAGCGGCTGACGGCGCCGCAGGCCGAAGCCGGGCTGAGTGTCGCCGCGCTGGCCGGTCGGGTCCAGGTCGCCTTTCCGGGCGTCGAGCAGATCCGCCGGTCTCCCTCCGGCCGGATCACCGCGTACTGGTTCGACCAGGGTACGCCAGGTGCGGCGGTGATCGATCCGGCGACCGGGCATGGTGTGGGATCGGCTGACCCGAACGTGGCCGAGCGCTGGCTGACCAGCCTGCACCGGTCCCTGTTCCTCGAAGACGGAGGGCGCATCGTCATGGCCGTCGGGGCGGCGGCGATGCTGATCCTCTCGGCTTCGGGCGCGGCGCTGGTTGCGCGGCGCGCCGGTGGCTGGCGCCGCTGGTTCGCGCCGCTGCGCGGACCGCTGGCCGGACGGCTCCATGTGGAGATCGCCCGGATCGCCGTGTCCGGGCTGGTCCTGTCCTCCGCCACCGCCCTCTGGATGACCGCATCGACCTTCGGTCTCCTGCCAGATGGCGCGACGCCGCCCGCCTTTCCCTCGGAGGTCAGCGGCACGACAGGCGCCACATTCGCCGACATGCAGGTCCTTGAGCGCACTCCCGTCGCCGAACTGCGCGAACTCAGCTTCCCCTATCCGGGCGACGCGACGGACGTCTTCACGCTGAAAACCGACCGCGGCACCGGATATATCGATCAGGGGACAGGCGCGCTTCTGGCCTGGTCGGACCTGTCCGGATGGGAGCGCATATCCGAGACCGTCTACATGCTGCATACCGGGCAGGGGGCGGCAACGCTCGGCCTTGTGCTTGGACTCATGGCGCTTGGTGTCCCGGTTCTCGGCGTGACGGGGGTGGTGATCTGGCTGACGGGCCGCCGGGGTCGGTCGCGTATCCGGGGAAATCAGCCCGCCCGGCGCGCCGAGACCATCGTTCTCGTAGGGAGCGAAGGCGGCAGCACGTGGAGCTTCGCCGCGACCCTGCACGCTGCGCTGACACAGGCCGGTCAGACCGTACATGTCGGTCCGATGTCGGGCTTCGCGCCGGAACGCTACGCCCGGGCACGGCGACTGATCGTTCTGGCGGCCACCTACGGCGACGGGGCGGCGCCCGCCTCGGCGAAGGGCTTCCTCGACCGGCTGAACGCCGTTGACCCGACGCCGGATACGCCCATTGCCGCGCTCGGGTTCGGCGATCGCAGTTTCCATCGTTTCTGCGCCTATGCCCGGGCCGTCGCAGATGCGGCTCAGGCGAAAGGGTGGCGCCAGCTGATCGAGCCGGGAACGGTCGACCGCCAGTCGCCACAGGATTTCGCACGGTGGGGCCGCGCACTGGGCAGCGCGCTGGGAATTGACCTCGAGCTGGCGCACCAGCCGGTCCTTCCCGCCACCATCGGGCTGAGGCTCGTTTCGCGGTGCGATTACGGGGCAGAGGTCCAGGCGCCGACGGCTATCCTGCGGTTCGAGACGCCCCGCCCGACGATCCGGCAGTGGCTGACGGGCGGCGGGTTCGCCCGGTTCGCGGCCGGCGATCTGATCGGCATCGTGCCGGACGGCAGCGACGTCCCCAGGTTCTATTCTCTGGCCTCTTCGCGCCGGGACGGCTTTGTCGAGATCGTGGTGCGAAAGCATCCCGGCGGTCTCTGTTCGGGTCAGCTCCTGGCGCTGGAGCCGGGCGACACGGTGACCGCCTTCCTGCGGCGCAACCCGGCCTTCCGGGCCGGGCGGGGTCGTACACCGCTGATCCTGATCGGCGCCGGAACCGGCATTGGCGCGCTTGCCGGCATCGTACGGGGGAATGCGCGCCGGCGGCCGATCCACCTGTTCTTCGGCATGCGCCATCCCGACAGCGATTTCCTCTACGGCGACAACTTCCCCGCCTGGCAGGACGAGGGACGGCTGTCGCGTCTTTTCACCGCCATCTCCCGCGGATCGCGGCCGCATTACGTGCAGGATGCACTTCGCAGCGAGACGGCCCTGGTCGCGCAGCTGGTTCGAGACGGTGCGCGCGTCATGGTCTGCGGAGGTCGGGACATGGCAGCGGGCGTTGCCGAGGCACTGACCGAAATCCTGGCGCCCTCCGGGCTTAGCCCGGCGCATCTGAAAGCGGAGGGTCGGTATGTCGAAGACATCTACTGAGACGGTGCGCCATGCCCTGCACGGTCCGACCATGGGAACCCGCTGGTCGGCGCTTTTCTTCGCCGCACCCGATGTCGATCCTGGCTCGATCCAGGCTGCACTTCATACTGCGGTGGCCGAAGTGGACGCGCAGATGTCGACCTGGAGGGCTGACAGCGACCTGATGCGGCTCAACGCGGCACCCGTCGGCGAATGGGTCGTTATGCCAGGCCACATCGCCACGGTCCTGCGTCTCGGTCTGGAGATCGGGCGCGCGTCGGGCGGGGCTTTCGACGTTGGACTGGGTGATGCGGTCACGGCCTGGGGCTTCGGGCCACGGGACGCCACGGCCGAAGGCATCCGTGCCGCCATTTCCAACGACCGGCGCCCCGGTCATGAGACGCTGCAGATCGACGGCGATCTCGTGCGCAAGTCGGCACCAGTGACGCTCGACCTCAACGGCATCGCGAAGGGCTACGGCGCCGACAGGCTGGCCGAGACCCTGGGCGACTTCGGCATCGTCAACGCGCTCGTCGGGATCGACGGCGAGATGCGCGCGGTCGGAACCAAGCCTGACGGCACAGCCTGGACCGTCGCCGTTGAAGCGCCGGAGCTCAATCGCCGCACACCGCACTCGATCCTTGCATTGCAGGATGCCGCCGTAGCGACCTCTGGCGATTACCGGCACTGGGTCGACGCCGGCGGACGGCGCCTGTCGCACACGATGGATCCGACACGGGGCGCGCCGCTCGACACGTCGCCCGCGTCGGTCACCGTCGTCGCGCCGACCTGTGCCGAGGCCGACGCCTGGGCCACCGCGCTCATGGTGCTCGGGGCCGAACGCGGCACGGCGCTCGCCCGCTCGCACGGTCTCGACGCCCTGTTTCTCCTGCGCGATCATGGCGATGGCGTAAGGAGCGTCGGAGTCGGCCGGCTGTTTGCAGATGAGCCATCGCCGGCCGTTCCGGCATAGGGGAGTCGAGCCGCGTGCAGCAGACCGGTTCAGATCGGCTGAAGACCGGCATCCTGGTGCTGGCCGCCACCGGCCTTATCGCCGGGCTGGCGGCATGGTTCGCGGGCTTTTCTGCACTGGCCGACATCGCCTGGACGGCAGGAGTGGTTCCGGCGCTGGCTGCACTGGTGGTCGAGATCCTCCGCAGCCTGCGGTCTGGCGAGGTCGGTCTCGACATCGTCGCGGCGCTCTCGATGACCGCGGCGCTCGTCTTCGGCGAGACGCTGGCTGCGGCCGTTGTCGCTCTGATGTATTCCGGCGGTACCTTCCTCGAAAGTTTCGCCGAAGGCCGCGCCCGGCGCGAGATGCACGACCTCCTCTCCCGTGTTCCGCGCACGGCGACGAGGCACCGGAACGGCGAGCTCGAGGAGGTCCCGCTCGACCGGATCGCGCCCGGCGACAGGCTTCTGATCCGTCAGGGCGACGTGGTGCCGGTGGACGGCACCGTCGCTTCGGGGACGGCCTTTCTCGACACGTCGGCATTGACGGGCGAGTCTCTGCCGGTGCGGCTCGGGCCCGGCGCCGAGGCCCTGAGCGGCTCGACCAATGCCGGCGAGGCCTTCGACCTGACCGCCACGCGGCGGGCGGAGGAAAGCACCTATGCCGGGATCGTCCGGCTGGTCGAGGAAGCGCAGGCGTCCAAGGCACCGATGTCGCGGCTCGCGGATCGCTGGTCGCTCGGCTTTCTCGCCGTCACTGTCACCATCGCCGTGGCGGCGTGGTGGTTCACCGGCGATCCGATCCGGGCCGTCGCGGTCCTTGTCGTCGCAACGCCATGCCCGCTTATCCTGGCGGTTCCGGTCGCGCTGGTCGCCGGACTGTCGCGGGCGGCGCATTTCGGTGTGCTGATCAAGGGCGCTGGACCGCTCGAAACGATGGCGCGCATCTGGACACTGATCCTCGACAAGACAGGTACCCTGACCGAGGGCCGTCCGCAGATCGTTACCATCGAAAGCCACGACGACAGCGATCCGGACGACCTGCTGCGTCTGGCTGCAGCACTCGACCAGGCGTCGAAGCATCCGGTGGCGCAGGCCGTGGTGGCAGCCGCCAAGGCACGGGGCCTGGCCCTGCCGGTCCCATCGGACGTGGCCGAGATCCCGGGCGAAGGCGTGATCGGCCATGTCGAGGGCCGGACAGTCATCGTCGGCGGAGACGCGTTCGTGGCGCGGCGCGTAGGTGGTGTGACCGAGACAGCGCCTGACATGGCCGCCGGTGCCGTGCTCGTCGCGGTCGCGGTGGATGAGCGCATGGTCGGGCATCTCGTGATGTCCGATCCGTTGCGCCCGGGCGCTGGCGCCATGCTGGATGGTCTGCGCCGCGAGGGGATCGGCCGCATCCTGCTGGCCACTGGCGATCGCGCGGAGGTGGCTGAACGGGTCACCGAGGGCCTTGGCCTCGATGCGCTGCGGACGGGGCTGACGCCCGATCAGAAGGTGCTGGTGGTCCTGACCGAGCGCAAGCACGGCCCGGTGATGATGGTGGGCGATGGCGTCAACGACGCCCCCGCGCTGGCCGCGGCCGATGTCGGCGTCGCGATGGGTGTCCGCGGCGCGGGCGCATCGGCCGAGGCGGCGGATGTGGTGCTGCTGGTCGACCGGATCGACCGTCTTGGTCCGGGGATCGAGATCGCCCGGGCTGCGCGCCGGATCGCCGTCGAAAGCGTTGTTGCCGGGATCGGGTTGTCGATCCTCGGCATGATTGCAGCCGCCTTCGGTTATCTGACGCCGGTCGAGGGCGCCTTGCTTCAGGAGGTGATCGACGTCGCCGTGATCCTGAACGCCTTGCGCGCGCTGCGCATCACCCCGCACGAGCCCGCCGCGTCTGACATCCTGGCCAGCCCGACCGGGCAGGCCCGCAATCGTGAAGGAGCAACACCATGAGCCGCCTGACGCATTCCGAGGTCCACATGGTCCATCGCATCGGCTGGCTGCGGGCGGCCGTTCTGGGCGCCAACGACGGCCTCGTCTCGACCTCGAGCCTCGTCGTGGGCGTGGCGGCAGCCGGATCGGGCAAGCCGGAGGTGCTGATCGCCGGCTTAGCCGGTCTGGTGGCCGGCGCGATGTCTATGGCTGCGGGGGAATACGTCTCGGTCAGTTCCCAGACCGACGCCGAACGCGCAGACCTCGCGCGGGAGACCCGCGAGCTTGAGGAGACGCCCGAGGCCGAGCTCGAGGAGTTGACCGGCATCTACGTCGAACGCGGGCTAGACCGTGATCTGGCCGAGAAGGTGGCGCGCCAGCTGACCGAACGCGACGCCCTCGGCACCCATGCCCGCGACGAACTCGGAATATCCGAGACCGTGTCGGCCCGTCCGGTGCAGGCGGCCCTTGTCTCGGCCCTGACCTTCGCCACCGGCGCGGTGGTGCCTCTGCTCTTCGCGCTGGCAGTGCCTGAGGCGCGGATCGCGTTGGTCGTTGCGGGTTCTACGCTCGTCGGGCTGGCGGTTCTCGGTGGCCTGGGCGCCTCGGCCGGAGGCGCCGGTGTGGTCCGCGGAGCAGTGCGGGTGACGTTCTGGGGGGCACTGGCGATGGCCGCGACAGCTATCGTCGGGTCCTTTTTCGGCGTCACCGTGGGCTAGCGGAGAGGCGGCCGGGCCGGGCGGGCGACTTGATCTGCCTGATCCTGCCAATCTGGTTGGCGTGAAGCGGCAGCGCTTCGGCCCCCGTGCCCCGACGATCGCGGCCAGCGACGTGCGCCCCGGCCGGATGACCGGAATGCGGTCTTGTGATATGCTTCAGTGCATTATCACTGGGGGAGAATTGGAATGGCGCGCTTCAAGCCAGCATACATTCTGCCTGCCATCGCCTTGCTGTCTGTGCAGGCCCGCGCCGATTGTCTCGCCTATATCGTCGATGCCTGCCACATGAGCAGCGAGGTCGCCGATGGCTTCTGGATCGGAGAATATTCCGTGGAGGCCGGGCCGGGAACGCTGACGACCAGCGCCGGCACCTACGGAATGCCCGCGGAAGGCATGCAGGCGGCAACCGTATTTCAGATGGGCGACAACCTAGTCATCCATCACCCGGAACGGGAGCTGAATGCCGAGCTGGTCGGCGTCGGAGGGTGGGAGCCGTCCTGGAACGATGAACCGCCGGAAGGTCAGCTGAGCCTCGAAGACCTCACACTGACCGAGGCCGGTTGCAGCAGTAACCAGTTGCCGCGGTGGACAGCGCCGACGGAATCCGATGACGGCGTCCCCATGCGCCTCGACCTCGTGGCCGTCAGCCCAACCGTGATTGCCGGACGCCTCAGTGCGACCGGGGTCCGGGATGGCACCGCCTTCACCTACATGCGCCTCATTCGCATGACCCGTCAGGATTTTCCCCACGACGAGCTCGATGAAACGGTCCTGCCGAACGCGCTGTGCGAGACGCAGTGCGGGAACGGCGTCTATTTCTGCCCGGATTATCAATGATGCGGATGTTTTGCGCGATCACCCTTGGCGCCGCCCTGTCCTGCGCCGCCGCCGGGGCCGAAGAATTCGGCACCATCGAAACGACCTATGCGGGCGAAGGCCGGACCTGGTTCACGATCTCCATGGTCCAGGACGGAGAGACACTTGCCTCGGCCGATCTGTCCGAGGGGCGTATGGGATTGGTCAACCTGCACCTTCAGGGCCATCCGCGCCCCACTTTCACATCCAGCGACGTGCTGAGCATCGATGCGACCTTCATGGGGGAGGTTGCCGCCGGCGCCGAGCCGATGACACTGGAGATCATGTATCTGCCGGAAGGCATGTCAGGCCCGATCTGGACCAGCCAGGATGCGCCGACGCCACCGATGATCGTGCTCGAGACGCTTGAGACGGCCGAGGCGGGACAGGTCGGATCGGTCGCTGCCACCTTCGCGGGAGAGGTCTGTTTCCGGGCCTCCATGAGGGAAGAACCGGACCCGACGAACTGCAATACGATCGAGGGGCGTATCGACAGCCAGTTGCTGTTCGAATGATCGCTCGCCGCGCCGTCTCCTGTCGTGCCGAGCGGCGTCGCGTCCCGCTCTGGCCCATCGTGTTCCTGTCGCTGCTCACGGGCGGGACCGGCACGGGCCATGCGGACACTTGGCCCACGACGTTCTGGGCGCTTCAATGCAATCCGTTCCGGTCCGACCTCGCCTGCGACTTGTCCGACCCGAGGGTCAGCCGCGCGCAGCGACAGCTCGTGACTTCCAGCGCCGCACTCGAGCGGATCGGGTTTCGCGCGCCTCCCCTGATACGCCTCGACCCGGACGAGGCGCTGTCGCCCTTCATAGGCTACGTTGTGGAAGCCGGTCTCGAAGCTGACGAGCAGCCGCTCGTGCCGGGCGTGCAATGCGCCACCCGCGATGGTGGTATCGTGACCGGCATCGGGCGTTGCCCGGTCGCAGGATATGCCGACCCGGAGCGGGACGAGATCTTCTTCGAATATTTCGAGATCGAAGGCGGCACTGGGATGTTGGGCGTGCCGACGCACGAGATGTTCCACCAGGTTCAGGATGCCTACGGCCTCCTCGACATGTTCGCTGGCGTCGCCGACAGCGACTGGATCATCGAGGGCACCGCCACGGCGGTCGCGGAGGCGCTAGTCCCGGCCGCCGTGTCGAGCACGACCGGCAGGGCCTATCTCGATCTTCCGATTTACCGAGCGCAGCCTGAAGGAGACGACCGGCACGTGGACTACGCCGTCTATCCGTTCTGGTCATGGTTCGCGCGGGCATACGGCGGCCCGCTGCCCGGAGGACTCGTCGCGCTGCATGAGTTTTTTCTCGAGGCGCCGAACTACGCGGCCCGGCGCACTGGACTCGATGTCGTGGACGGAGCATTGCGGCAATTCGATCCGGACGGTCTGTGGAGCATCTATCCACGGTTTATCGCCGAATACGGTCTGGAAGAGGGTCACTACCTTGAACGTGTTCCGCCAGTTTCCGTCCGCGGCATGGCACCGGGCCTCGAGCAAAATCGCATTCACGACGTCAGCGCGAGCGTTGAGCCGGTCGCGGCGAGAGCCTATCAGGTCTTCGCGAACGAACTGGATCTTCCGGCCTTCGGCGAGGCTGCGGCGGAGGTCGAAATCCGCCTGACCGGCCCCTACCCGGATGCGCTTCACCTTGTCGTGGACGATGCGCGCTACGACACCGACGAGACCGGCGCCGACGGTGAACGGAACGTTTTCCGCCAGATCATCGCCCACGATCACCCCTTGGACACCGTAGCGGTCGGCGAGTACTTCGTTCGGGTCGTGAACGTGGCCCGCGACCCGGCCGCGATGCAGCGACCGCGCGATTTCCGCCTGCGGATTTCGGTTTTCCGCGAATTCGTCCATATCGTCGGCGATGTCTGGGGCAGCGGGCCGAGCCCATCCGATATCGACAGCCCGATCCGCATGGACATGGACCCTTCGGGCATCCACCTTTTCCCACTGGAGCCGACGGAGGACCACGCGAATGCCGGGTACAGCGATTTGTGCATACTGAACCTGCATTTCCGGGGCGATACACGGGGAGATGGCATCAGCCTCGCGCTACACAGCGACGGGCCGATCCTGCCCGGTGAATACCCGATCGCGACGCCCGACCTTGCCGGTCCGCAGGCCCCCTATGACCATCCCGGCCAGTTCGTGGCGGGCATGGAACTCAGCGCCGACAACGTCGTGTCGCAGGGATTTCAGCAGACATTCGTCGGCATCGGCGGCGCGGTGGAGATCGAACGCGTCACGCCGCGCTGGATTGTCGGGCGGGCGCGGATCAACGGGCGCCGGCAGGTCGACGGTCGCTGGACGGATGCGGGCTGGCAGGAGTTGCCGGGGGACCTGAGCCACCTTGAGGTGGAGATTGAGTTCAGCGTCCGGCACGAACGCCCGGCGGGGGCGGACGATGTGCTCGATGTGCGCGATTGCGTAGAAGCTTCGCCGCCCCGGCCCGGTCCGATCCCGGTCGAACCGGACCCGGACCCACAGCCTCTGCCACCGGGACCCGAGCCGACAGGACAGTCGGCGTCTGAGACGGACCGCGAGGGCGGCCTTGCGGCTGACCGGCCGGACCCTTCCACCGAGCAGGCGGGCGATGCGGAGACTCCGGCGCCGCCGGACGATCCGGGCTCCGCAAACGGTCGGGTGGGCGTTATCGAGCCGTATCTCAGGCTGGTCGCCGTAGGCGACGTGCCCGGGCAGTTCGACCTGTCGGGCGACGATCTGACAGTGACGGGCGGATGCTTCCCCGGAGCTGGCCTCATCCTGTCGATGGCGCGGGGCGCACCCGACGACGCCGATTTCGCGGTATTCACCTTCACGACGGGAACACCCCTGTCGGCGGGTGATATCGGTACCTTCGCATTGCCTGATGCGCGCTGGTCGACCGCCTCGGCTGGCGTTCTCGCGGGCCCCGGGTCTCTCGAGGTGAACGAGCACGACGCGGGCCTCATTTCGGGCCGCATCACGGCTGATCTTCGCGCCAGTGACGGCCGAACCGCGTCGGTCTCCTCGGAGTTCAGCGTCACGGCCGATTGCCCGCAATAGGACCGGGCGGGCGCTGGCCGGTTCAAAATGCTGGACATGGTACAGCACACATGCGGCGAGACGGGCAGGCGCCTCGTTTCAAAGACCGCCGTCAGTCTTCGCGGGTCAGGCGAACGGGGCGCGTGGCGAAACCGCCCGGCGCCCCCAGTTCCCGTAGCTCGGCACGTAACACGAACAGGCCTGCCATCTGATCGGGGCCCGGCACCAGCCGTGCTGAACTGATGTCAGATCGACCGTAATGCATGGCGGCTTTGGAATCCATGATCGGGCCGGCGTTCCGGACGGGTGGCGATCGGCGGCCGGTTTCAGCCCGACACGAATTTCGTCACCCAGTGAAGACGCCTGGCGAAAGTGGCTCGGAGCGAACTGCACTCATCCGTCTCAGAGGAGAAAATCGCCCTCGCCGAGAAAGCTCAGATAGGCCTTTGAAACCTCGATGATCCCATCGACGCTGCCGTCTCCGCCGACGTCGACATGGACGGTCGCGGTGCCGAAGCCCTCCTGGGCGATCCGGACCTGCGCGTCGCCGGTGGCTGAAAAGCCGGCGCTCCCGATATAGTCGAGCGGGCCATACCAATGCGCGAGTTCGCTGAGGTCGATGATGTCGCCTTCGGCCTTGTTGAAGTCAGTGATCGCACCCCAATCCGGCGCGTCATTCTTGATCTGGTCATCGACGGTAAACACGAAGTGATCGGCACCCTGGCCGCCGGTCATCGTGTCATAACCTGAGCCGCCGCTGATCGTGTCGTCGCCGGCCTCGCCGTTGAGCACGTCATCGCCGAAATTGCCCTCCAGGATATTGTCCGAGGCATCGCCCGAGATCGTGTCGTTGCCCTCCGAGCCGATGGCGCCCTCGATACTGGCAAGGGAGTCGTTTTCGTAGGTGAACCAGCGACCCGCGAAATTCGTGCGACTGGCGGTCCCTTCTTCAAGATCGATGGCAAAGCCATTGCCGGTTTTGAAATCCTCGTAGCTGACGAAATCGAAGCCGGTTCCGCCGTTGACCACGTCATCACCGGCTCCGGGCAGGAGGACGTCGTCGCCGCCCTGACCGAGGACGATGTCGTTTCCGCCGTTGGCAGTGAGACGGTTCGCGTCGTCATCGCCGACCAGAATATCGGCAAAGTTGGTCGCATAGACGTTTTCGACACCGATTAGGACGTCGCCCGTCGCATCACCGCCCGAAGCCGTTCCATATGAGAGATTGACCACGATACCGGCAGGCGACTTGAAATACGACGCCGTGTCGTTGCCCGCGCCGCCGTTGATCGTATCCGCGCCGGGACCGCCGTGCAGCTGGTCGTCCTGGCCGTTGCCTTCCAGCACGTCATTGCCTTCGCCGCCAACGAGACTGTCCTCTCCGGTGCCTCCGGAGAGCGTGTCGTCGCCGACTTCGCCAAAGAGCATGTCCCGACCATCGCCACCGATCAGGAGGTCATTGCCGAGGTGCCCATAGATAAAGTCGCTGCCGGCATTGCCGAAGACCACGTCGTTCCCGAGGCCCGCATAGATTGTATCGTGTCCGAAGCCGCCGACGATGACATCGGCCACGATGCTTCCGTGGATGTAATCGTCGAGTGGGGTGCCCTGGTAAAACGGCATGAATACATCTCCTTTGAAACAGACATGCGTCGCCGCGCATTCGTGGCCGGTTCAAATCGTGGCCGAGCCAACACCTGTCAGAGCGGGAGGTCGGGAGAGTTCAGAGCGCCGAGGTAGTCGACGTTCTGGACGGTTAGGACACAGTCTCCGCAGCCGTCGCCGATGTCGTCGATAACGATCCGGACATCCGTGTCGGAGACGCCGGTGGACTCGATGCCGATGGGCTTCAGGGGGGAATTGCGACCGCCGTCAGTTATCCGCGGCCGCTGACCCGACTTGAACGAGGGCTGCATCGTGGGCCCGACGTGAGACTGGAGGATTCGCGTGCGGCCAGATGCGGCAAGCGGAGGTCACCGTGTCGCTCATGAAGTAACGTGAAGTGGCCTCCGAACTTCGGAGGCCAATCACCTACCACCTGCGAAAAGGGCGTTTCCGCGTCCGACCGGCAAGCCGGTTCGCGCGCTCTCGAGCGCCGCGAAACAGTTGGCGAGCGAAGTCAGGTTCGCGCGCGCGCCGTTCTCCGGTTCCTCGCCGGCTTCGATCGCGACAAGCAGCGCGCCCATGGCGCCGGCAAAGCCGTCGTTGAACCAATTGCCCTCCAGCACTGGCCTCGCAACGCCGTGCTCGGTGAAAAGCTCAACGCGCTGGTTGCCGAGATCAGGACCCGTGGAAATGAGGCTCCCCTTCGTGCCCGCGACATAGGTCCGGTCGAGCGGGCCGTACCGGGTTGCGCCGTCGAAGATCAGGCTGGCTTGGCACTGGCCGAAATCCATCAGTGCGGACGCGCCCATCGGCGGCGCGACCTCGGCCGAGGGGATCTGCACCGCCTGCGCCATCACACCGTCGGCCAGGCGCCCCATGATGGACGTGACGAAGTCGAACCAGTGGATGCCGAAATCGTAGAGGACGAGATCCGGGACCTCTTCGAACACCGTTCCGCGGATCCACGTGTGGTCCCAGTGCACGCTGCAATGCAGACCGATGACCTCTCCGATCAGCCCCAGACGGACGGCCTCGCGCATCCAGGCCATGTGCGGCGCCCATCGCCCGTTCTGATTCACCGCGAGTTTCACGCCCTGCGCATCGGCGAGGTCGCACAGGCGCCGGCCAGTTTCGAGGTCGGTGACGAACGGTTTCTGGCTCAGTACGTGCTTTCCGGCCTTCAGCGCGGCTTCGATTAGTGCGACGCGCTGTTCGGGATGCGGTGTCAGGTCGATAACGTCGATATCGTCGCGGGCCAGGAGCGCCGCGTAGTCGGTGGGTACATCGGCCTCGGGGAAGAACTCCGCCGCCCGCGCCTTCGCCTTTTCGATATCGCGCGACAGGATCGCGGCGACGTCGATCCCATGCGTCTTGTAGGCGTCGAGATGCGCGAAGGAGATGCCACCGGCGCCGACGAGCGCGATCCGGTGCGGCTTCGACGGCTTCGGGGGGCGGTAGTCGATCTCAGGCGCGGGAACCTCCGAGACATCCGAGGAAACGAGCGCGTAGTCGTCACGGTCGGCCATCACTCACTCCATCAGCGGCAGGGTCTTGCCCGCCTTGGCCGAGGCGAAGGCCGTGTCGACGATCTGCTGCCCGATCCGGGCGATCGCCGGGTCAAGCGGCCCCCGGAGCGCGCCGCCTGTCGCGAACGCGTGGAGCACATGTTCGATCGGATGCCGGTCGGGGGCTTCGGCGACATCGACCGGGATCGGGTGCGCATCCGGCTCCGCTTCGGTCTGCACCGTGACATGATCCTCGAAATCGTAGGACGACAGCGTCCCGTGGCTGCCGACGATGACGAACCCGCATTTGGGCTGCGGCTGGCGCGTCCATGGATCGCTGAACGTGCCCCACCGCGTCTCGAGCTTCGACATGCCCCGGGCGTAGCGCAGGACGCTGATCGAATGCTCATCGACCTCGAGCCCCGGCGCCGCCCAGGTGGTCGCGGTCACGTCCAGCGGCGCCTCGCCGTCCATGTACCAGGTCGCGAGCGTTGCGCCGTAGCCGAGATAGTCGAGGAGCGAGCCGCCGCCCGAAGCCGCCTTGTACCACCAGGATGTCGGCTTCTGCCGCGCGACCTCTTCGGCGCTCACCTCGACCTTGTCGGCGAGATGGTAAAGTGGCCCGCGATTGCCGTCGTAGAAATGAACCTCGCAGACCTCGCCGATCAGGCCCTCGTCGAGCAGGCGCTTGGTCGTCACATGCGGCGGATACCAGGCGAGCGGCCAGTTGATCGCCAGCCGCGCACCCGACGCGGCGCAGGCGGCAATCATTCGGTCGGCGTCGGCAAGCGTCGCGGCGAAGGGCTTCTCGACGAAGATGTTCCGGCCGAAGGGCGCGACCAATTCGACATAGCGCGCATGGTCGGCAGTCGCGGGGCAGAGGATGACGAGATCGGGCTCCGTCGCCATGCAGGCCTCGACCGAGGTGAAGACGCGTTCGGGCGGGATGGCGAAATTGCCGATGGCGGCCTCCATCCGCGACGGGTCCTCGTCGCAGATGCCGACGATCTCCGCGTCCGGGTGGTCATGCACCTCGCGCAGCAGGTCGCCCATATGCATGTGGTCGAAATTGATGCCGGCGACGCGATAGGTCATGGCGCGCTCCTCCCCGTATCTGGAAACAGATGCCCGGTGTCGAAGGGTACATGACGCACGGCGCCCGCCTCTCCCTCAACCCGGAGACCGTCGTCCGTGGTTGCGACCGAGACGATCCGCTCTTCCGTCGGCCAGGCGATGGCGCCGATCGCGTGACGGATGTCGAGCATGCCGTCGGCAGTCAGCGCGAAGCCGCCGTCCTCTGCAAGCATGTGCGGCGCCCACCCTTCCTCGATCCCGAGGCAGGCGCGATGGCGGCCCGACCACGGCGCATAGTCGCGCCCGCCGTTGGAATGCCAGAGCATCGTCATCGGCAAGTGTCCGGCATTACGCAGGCTAAGGAACGCATCGCCCTGTCCGATCCGCACCACGGCGGTCCAGCCAAGGGCTGTGTCCGGCGCTTCGATCCCGATCACGAAATCCTCGTGCGCGCCACCGAAGGGGTAGCGCGTCAGGTCGATGCTTTTGGCGTCGGCCGCCGGAAAGTCGGTCGGGTCGGAAGACACGGCCGGGTAGCGCAAGCAGAAGCGGCCGCGTGTGGGGTCAGGTTCCAAGGGGGTGGGGGGCGTCTGGAATTGCGCTTTCGGTGAGAAGCTTAGGAGGCCGCCGCCCGGCAGACGGACCATCGCGTGATTGGCCGCCGAGATCCTGCCGGAGCCGCCGCGCAGGATGTGGGACTGGTAGAGAAATGGGTGGCCGTCGCGGACCGACAGCCGGGTCTCGACCCGGGCGCCCTGAACGTCCTCCTCAAGCTCGGCCCGCAGCTCTGACGCCGTGCCCTCGACAACATGCCAGGTCCCGTTGGCCGTCCAGCCGTGGGGGATGGGGGCGTTGCCGCCGCCATCCCCGAATGGCGCGCAGAAGAAATCCCCTTCGAGACCGACAAAGTGCGGTGGTGCATCTGCCGGAACCTCCGCCGCACCCCACGGAGCGCGATGCATCGGCGTCAGGACCCGGCCGTCGTCGCGGAACTCGATATCCCGGAGAATGCCGCAGACCGGATCGAACCGGGCTGACGCTCCGCTCGACGCGAGGTGCGTATGGCGCGGGGTCGAGCCGAGAGCGATGGCCGGGTCGTCGGTCACTTTCCCTCCGCATCGAGCCGGCCGCGGAATTGGTCGAGTTCGTTCCCGGGCATCCGCACGATGTGCCTTTGTTCCGGGAAGCCCCCTTTCCTCACGTCGTCGATGAACTCGGAAAAGGCCGCCACCCGTTCCCGCTGCAGCCTGTCGTATTCGGCGGCGAAATTCCTGTAGACCTTCGAGTGACGCGGCATATGCCCCCGGTTTTCACCTAGGATATCTTCGGCGAAGAGATACTGCGCATCGCAGCCGGAACCTGATCCCATCGACCACAAGAGAAGCCGGTCCATTCGCTTCGAGATCTCGCTCGCCACCTCCGCCGGGACGACCTCGATCTCGACCGCGATGGCGCCGGCTTCTTCGTAGCGCCGGCATTCCTCGAAAATTCGCCACGCCTCCGCGGCGGTCTTGCCGACCGCTCGGTAGCCGCCGGTCCACGTCGCGCGCGCGGGAACGAGGCCGACATGACCGACCACCGGGATATGCTCGCGGGCGAGATAGGCCACGGTCTCGAAACTGCCCGAGCAGTAGAGCGCGTCCGCCCCGCGTTCGAGCATCTCGCCGGCATAGCGCAGGTAATCCTCGGCAGTGCCGGCCTCGAGATGCGTCTTGCCCGTCATCGAGAAGAGCGAGGGCGCAATCTTGCGATACTCGGGATGGGTCACGAGCTCCGGCGGCGCGGAGACGATGTCGATCCCGGCCTCCTCCGCGGCGGCCGCCTCGTCGAGCGTGAAGATGCGCAGCATCGTAAGCTGCCGCTGACCCTTCCAGGACAGGAGGTCGTGGACCGTCGGTCTGGTGCGCTCTGCGCTCATCACCCGCCTCAGATCTCGATCTCGATCCGCCCATCGCGGATGCGGGCCGGATAGGTGGCGAGCGCGTCGCAGGCGGGCGAGCGGAGGGCGGCGCCGGTGCGGAAATCGAACCGTCCGTTGTGCTTGGGGCATTCGATCTCGCCGTCGAGAACGAGCCCGTCTGCGAGGTGAACCTGTTCGTGCGTGCAAAGCCCGTCGGTCGCGAAGGGCGTTCCGTCCTCGGCCCGGTAGACGGCGAAGGTCCGGTCGCCGTGGTCAAAGCGGATCACGTCCTCCGGTTCCACCTCGTCCAGATCGCAGACGTCCACCCAGTCAGACATGTGCAACCTCCTCCTTGTAGGGTGTCGCGGTCGCCGGCAGCGGCTTCCGGACGTAGTAATCGGGTTCCCGCGACTGGCGCAGCAGTGCCGGGATCGCTTCTCGGTAGGCATCGAGAATCGAACTGTTGGCCGGCGGCAGGTCGGGTTTGAGAACTTCGTGCAGGCGCGGCAGTGCGTGGAAGGGCACCATCGGGAACATGTGATGTTCCACGTGGTAGTTCATGTTCCAGTAGATCCAGCGGCTGACCGGATTCATGTAGACCGTGCGGCTGTTCAGCCGGTGATCGGTCACGTCCTCCGCAAGGCCGCAATGCTGGATCAGCCCCGTCATCAGCATGTGCCAGCAGCCATACAGGCGCGGGCCGCCGATCAGGAGGACGGGAATCCAGCTCTGGAGACCGACTGCTGCGACGATTGTCGCGGCATAGATCGCGATGTGAATCCGCGCTACGGCGATGGCTTTGGCCCATTGGCTTTCGGGTATGAAATCCTTCTCTGCCGGCGACAGCCGTCCGGTCGCGTTCAGGACAAGCGCCCGCATCGACTCGACCATGTCGAAAAGCCCGGCGGCATTGGCGACGAGACGCAGCAGGTCCGGCGGACGCTTGCAGGCGATCTCCGGATCGCGGCCGACGATGATCGTGTCGGTGTGATGCCGGGCGTGGGACCAGCGCCAGGTTACCGGATTGCGCACCACCATGAACGAGGCGATCTGGTAGACGACATCGTTCATCCACTGTGTCTTGAAGGCCGTTCCATGCCCGCATTCGTGCCAGCGGGAATCGCAGACCGAGCCGTAGAGGACGCCGTAGGCGAGCCAGAAGGGCAGCGCCCACCAGCTGCCCCACAGTGCGATCCCGCCCGCCGCTGTGGCGACAAGGAGCGCGAACCAGAGCGCGGTGTCCCTCAGCGCCGGGCCGTCCCGGCGCTGTATCAGCTCCTTCAGCACCTTGCGCGGCACCTCGGTCCGGTACCAGTCCGCATTTGCCAGCCCCAGAGCCCTGGCCCGATCGGCTCCCGCGCCGTCGAGCGCGTAATCGCGGATATGCGGATCGGCCGTGGCCGTCATGTCTCCTCCAGACCCGACATGCAGGTCTTTCCTTCAGCATCGTGCCGCGCAGGATCGGGGTTCGACCCTGGCACTCTCACTGATCACAGGCTGCCTGACTTGCCTGTGGAGGGCAAAGCGCAAAGACATCAGATCACATCAGAACGCTCTCGGATTTGATGGAAAACCCATCATCTCCGGTTGACCGGTTTCGCGATGAAGGCCCAATCTCGCGCCAGGGAGGACGCCAATGGCACGCGCCACGATCACCGATGTCGCAAGGCTCGCCGGAGTGTCCACCGCGACGGTCGATCGTGTCCTGAACCGGCGTCCGGGTGCGAGCGGGACGAGCCGTCAACGCGTGATGAACGCGGCCTATCAACTCGGCTATCTGCCAAGCGAAGGGCAGGTCGTCCTGCCCGCGCGCCCGATGCGGCTCGAATTCTTCATCCCCCGGCATCTCCAGAGCTTCCTGTCCGATCTCGCCGACCGGATCGAAAGCTTCGCCTCGACGCTGCCGCTCGTCTCCTCGCTGAGGGTCCATGACCTGGCCGACCTGTCTCCCGAAACCTTGCTGGAGGCGCTCGGGAAGCTGTCCGGCGATGCGGACGGTGTCGGGCTCGTTTCCGTGGATCATCCGGTGACACGGCAGGCCGTCCAGGATCTCGTGGAGGCCGACGTGAAGGTCGTGACGATGGCCTCCGACCTTCTGTCCAGCCCCCGGGCCACGTATGTCGGGATAGACGACCGTATCGCTGGCCGCACGGCGGGCCAGTTGATGGGCCGCTTCAACGGGCGCCAGGCCGGCGCGGTCGCCCTGTTCGTCGGGACCCAGGGGTTCCATGGCCAGCGCGAACGTGAGCTTGGGTTCCGGTCGGTCGTCGAGCCGGAGTTCCCGCAGCTCGAGCTTCTTCCAACGATCGACACCCGATCGGACAATCGCGTCGCGGAACGCGAGGCGGCCGCCCTGCTTGAGCGGCGCCGCGACCTTGTCGGACTCTATTGCATGGGCGGCGGGCGCATCGGGATTGCGCAGGCCCTCGCTGCCATTCCAAAGCACGAACGGCCGATGTCGATCATGCACGATTTGTCCGATGACCTGCGCAGGTATCTCGTGGATGGAGTGATCGACATCGTTATCGACCAGAATGCTCAGCTCGTTGCCGAACAATCAGTGATCCGACTTCTCGGCTCGATCGCCGTGGGCAGCCGGTTCCTACCTGTGCATTACATCGAACCGCGGCTCATCATCCGAGAGAATGTGCCGCGAAGTACGGGAGCATGACTTCGTCCGCAACGTGAGGTTCCGGACGGTGATTTGCAGCATCGCCGCGGTCGCGCGAGAAGTGCGCCTCCATTGGATGCAATTGAATGCGGGCATCCATCATCGGGAATGTGGACGTTCAACCCTGATCCAGCGCGTCTTCCATGAGGTCGATCTGCGCTTGCTGGATGCGCACCAGTTGATCCCATTGTTGGTCCAGCTTCTCGTGCAGCGCGCGAATTTCCAACTCCGCCTTCAGGTTGACCTGGTAATCGTTCTCCGCCCTTTGCCTGTCTTTGGCTTCCTGTCGACGCTGACTCATCATGATGACCGGTGCCTGAACCGCGGCGAGGCATGACAGGACA
Organism: Rhodobacterales bacterium HKCCE3408; assembly: GCA_015689705.1. Lineage (GTDB taxonomy): Bacteria > Pseudomonadota > Alphaproteobacteria > Rhodobacterales > Rhodobacteraceae > HKCCE3408. The sequence goes on along the minus strand of WVSN01000006.1, from coordinate 25,086 downwards.
AGATTGAGCAAGATGAACGGATAGGGATCGAAGCCGCCTCCAAGGATTCCGATGAGATTGAGGGCCATCCATGCAACGACGGTCGCGAGGAAGCCGAGCAGAAAGGTCCAGGAGCCGCCGAAGCTTGCGATCCTGTCCGCCATGGCTTCGCCGAACGTTGCGTTTGGAGCTAACCTGGCGGTCGCAGAGAGCGGCTGGCCCGTCTCGAGACTCTCGACGACTTCGCGGTCCAGTTCACTCAGACGACCTCGCTCGTCCTTGAGCAGGTTCTCGAGATATTGCCGACGGTAGCGGGTGAGATCGACACGACAGATCCTGGCGCCCGGCGGAATATCTGGGTGCGCCTGCCGGACAAGCGCAGCGATCGAAGGCCTGACCGACGACAGGGAAACCGTGCGGTCTCGTTCAAGTCCGCAAATCGCGCACCGCTGGAGCTCATCGGGTTGATCCGAAGATGCCGGACCGTCTGTCACCGTGGATAATCCTCTCGGGGATCGCCGAAACAGGCCACTGCCAATTGCGATTGAGAATGAGCCTCCTGGCGCATTATGCAACCGGGCATAGATGCGGGTTGCCGGTCCTTTAGCAATAGGGAGTCTGTTGGTCTAGTCGTGCTGGACGCGGCAATGTTTGACCAAAAAATGCCAGGCTCGCGCCGTTCCCGGATGGTCCAATTCAAGCGGTGGATCCGAACTCGAGTAAGGCTCCTTGGATCGCGATGAGTCATCCGGGTTGTCGACAGGGGCCGATCACTCGCAATCCATCCGCCGCCGATCGGCGACGTCCGCATGGGTCCGTCGCTGCGCTGGCTCGACTATCCTGCGGGATCACATCGAAAGCGAAAGTATCTGGGCGATCTGCGACTGGTTCAGTTGGACCGGGTTCGCGCGGGTCGACGACGCCTTAAGAGCTGCTTGGGCCACTGCCGGAAACATGTCCGGGCCGATCGGCAAGGGGTCCAGGTTGTATCGGTCGATGAATGCCGACAGTGCCGCCGTTCCCGATTGATCCGGCGCATCCAGGCCCTCCGAAAGCCACTGATCCACCTGTTCGAAACGCGACATGTCGTTTGCCCCGCTGGCGGCCACTCTTGCATTTATCTCGAGAGCTGCAGGCAAAAGGCGACCGCAGATAGCACCGTGCGCGCCGCCGATGCCGCCAATCACCGCCGCCAGGCCATGGACGATGCCGAGCCCGGCGCTGGCGAGAGCGACACCGCTGAGATAGCTGGCACGGGACAGCTGGAGCCGTGCCTCGGCATCCTCGCGTTCCATGAGCCGTACTAGAGCGGCGGTCGCGGCCGGAATCGTGCTGCTGCAGATCGCATCGGTCGCGGGATTGGCGCGTATGCTGAGATAGCTCTCGATCAGCTGCGTGATCGCGTCGAGGCCGGTCGCGAGCGTCAGAGTCTGCGGGGCGCCGTGGGTAAGCTCTGGGTCCACAATGGCAACGTCCGGGATCATGCGGTCGTCTCTCAGACTGACCTTGATGGAATGCTCGGGGATCGCGATGACGGCGTTCTTCGTGGCTTCGGCTCCGGTCCCGGAGGTCGTTGGCATGGCCAGGAAAGGCAGCGGGTCCGGGCCAATGGGGATGCCGTCCCCGACGACTTCGAGATGCGCGAGCGGGTCGTGGTCCGAATTCAGGAGAGCGGACAGCGCTTTTCCCATGTCGATCGTTGCTCCGCCGCCGACGGCGACCACCCAATCAGGGCGGAAGTCACGAGCGGCGCGAAGGGCGTCCCGGATCTGGTCGAGAGTCGGCTCACCGCCGGAGAATGTCTCGAGGAGTGTGACGCCGCTATCCCGAAGCTCGCCGATCAGGCGCTCGACCCAGGCTACCGAGCGTCCGCGGACGAGCAGCGCGCGTTTTCCCCGTGCCGCCACCTCTTTCGCGGCTTCGCTCCGGCATCCTGGACCAAAGATCGTCTTGCCGGGTGTGAGCAATGTGAAGGCGATCATGGATCAATATCCCCTCAAACGAGACCGGGGCCCGAAGGCCCCGGCCGGGTCGGAGACAGCAAGCCTCCGATCATCGCTGCGGCATCACTGCCAGGACTGGATCAGCTCGTCATAGCTGACGGTGATGGGCTCTTCGTCCTCGTTCTCCAGGCGTGCCTGCGGCGCGCCCGGCTGGCTCAGCCAGTATTCCGGATCCTGCTCTTCGTTCAGGACCGGGCCGAGATCGCCCTGCACACCGGCACGCTCGAGACGCTCCAGCACCTCTTCCTGCTCGCGGCAGAGGTTGTCGAGCGCTTCCTGGGCGGAAAGCTGGCCCGAGGACGCGTCACCGATGTTCTGCCACCAGAGCTGAGCGAGGCGCGGATAGTCCGGCACGTTGGTGCCCGTGGGCGACCACTGTGTCCGGGCCGGCGACCGGTAGAATTCCACCAGACCGCCGAGCTGCGGAGCGCGCTCGGTGAAGCTCTCGTGGTTGATCGTCGACTCCCGGATGAAGGTCAGACCCGCATGGGACTTCTCGACGTCCACGGTCATCGAGGTGACGAACTGGGCGTAGAGCCAGGCCGCCTGCGCCCGATCAACCGGGGTCGACTCCATCAGCGTCCAGGAACCGGCGTCCTGGTAGCCAATCTTCTGGCCTTCCCGCCAGTAGACGCCGTGCGGGCTCGGCGCCATGCGCCAGCGCGGGGTTCCGTCTTCGTAGAGAACCGCCGATGCCCCGTCACCGACCATGTCGGCGGTGAAAGCGGTGTACCAGAACATCTGCTGCGCGATCGCGCCCTGAGCCGGGATCGGGCCGGCCTCGGAGAAGTTCATGCCTGCCGCAGCGGGCGGAGCATAGTTGTTGAGCCAGTTGGTGTAGCTCTCGATCGCGTAGACCGCCGCCGGGCTGTTAGTGGCACCGCCGCGGGCGACGCACGAGCCGACCGGCTGCGAGTTCTCGTTGACGCGGATGCCCCATTCGTCGACCGGCAGGCCGTTCGGCTCACCCACGTCACCCATGCCGGCCATCGACATCCACGCGTCGGTGAAGCGCCAGCCAAGCGACGGGTCGCGGCGGCCGTAGTCCATGTGGCCATAGACCGTCTGTCCGTCGATCTCGCGGCCGGTGAAGAATTCCGCGATGTCCTCGTAGGCCGACCAGTTGACCGGCACACCGAGCTCGTAGCCGTACTCTTCCTGGAAGTCCGCCATGATCTCGGGATCGGTGAACCAGTCGTAGCGGAACCAGTAGAGGTTCGCGAACTGCTGGTCGGGAAGCTGGTAAAGCAGCCCGTCGGGGCCGGTGGTGAAGCTGAGCCCGATGAAGTCGTCGAGGTTCAGGTTCGGGTTGGTTACCGATGCGCCTTCGCCGGCCATCCAGTCGGTCAGGTTGCGCGCCTGCTGGTAACGCCAGTGGGTGCCGATGAGGTCCGAGTCGTTGATGTATGCGTCGTAGATATTCTCGCCAGTCTGCATCTGAGTCTGCAGACGCTCGACAACGTCGCCCTCGCCGATCAGGTCATGGGTGACCTGGATGCCGGTGATCGCGGTGAAGGCCGGGGCCAGCACGTTGGCCTCGTATTCATGGGTCGCGATGGTTTCGGAGACGACGTTGATCTCCATGCCCTGGAAGGGCGCGGCGGCATCGACGAACCACTGCATCTCCGCTTCCTGCTCCTCGCGGGACAGGGCCGAACGCTGGATATGCTCGTCGAGGAACGCGATCGCGTCGGACATGTCGGCGAGGGCCGGGGTCGATAGCAACCCCATAGCCAGCGCCATTGCGGACGTGGCTCTCAAAGTGACGTTCATGATTCACCTCCCTTGGTTTTGAACGTTCTTTCATCCGGCCGTCCGATGAAACGCGGCCGGATCTTTCGTGAAACTGGCCTCAGACCCACCGGAAAACCGCGAAGGCATAGACCAGGCAGACAAGCAGCGCATATGGCTGCGGTCCGACCTCAAGGCCCAGCCAGATCAGATTGATGAAGGCCGAGCCAAGAAGCGTGATGAACAAGCGGTCACCACGGGTCGTTTCGATCCGGAGCACGCCGACGCGCGGCGTTTCCGGGAACTTGATCGCGAGGATCGTGAAGACGAGTAGCAAGCCCGCGATGACTGCGAAGAAGATCGCTGTCGCGGGCGTCCATGCCATCCAGTCGAGCATGTTACCTCTCCCTTCCTGTCACACGCGGCCGAGGGCGAAGCCCTTGGCGATGTAGTTTCGGACGAACCAGATCACGAGCGCGCCGGGCACGATGGTCAGGACGCCGGCTGCCGCCAGCACGCCCCAGTCGATGCCGGAGGCGCCGATGGTCCGGGTCATAGTGGCGGCGATGGGTTTGGCCTCGGTCGCGGTCAGAGTGCGCGACAGCAGGAGTTCCACCCACGAGAACATGAAGCAGAAGAACGCGGTCACACCGATGCCTGAGGCGATCAGCGGCATGAAGATGCGCGTGAAGAAGCGACCGAAGCTGTAGCCGTCGATATAGGCTGTCTCGTCGATCTCTTTCGGGACACCTCGCATGAACCCTTCGAGGATCCAGACGGCGAGCGGCACATTGAACAGGCAGTGCGCCAGCGCCACGGCGATATGCGTGTCGAACAGCCCGATCGAGGAATAGAGCTGGAAGAACGGCAGCGCGAAGACCGCGGGTGGCGCCATCCGGTTGGTCAGCAGCCAGAAGAACAGGTGCTTGTCGCCCATGAAGTGGTAGCGCGAGAAGGCGTAGGCCGCGGGCAGAGCCACGGTGATCGAGATCAGCGTGTTGAGCGACACGTAGATGATCGAGTTGACGTAGCCCATGTACCAGCTCGGGTCCGTCAGGATCGTCACGTAGTTGTCGAACGTGAAGTTCCGCGGCCAGAACGTGACGCCGCCGAGAATCTCGGAATTCGGCTTCAGGCTCATGTTGATCAGCCAGTAGATCGGCAGGAACAGGAACACGAGGTAAAGCACCATGACGAGGGCACTGGTGTTGAACCGGCGGCCGGTGCGGGCGCGTGCCCGGGTCGCGGCGGCGTCTGTCGTCGTCGCGGACATCAGGCTCCTCCCCGCTTATCGATGTTGGTCATCACGGTGTAGAACACCCACGAGATCAGCAGGACCACGAGGAAGTACATGATCGAGTAGGCGGCGGCGGGCCCGAGATCCATCTGTCCGAGCGCAACCTTCACGAGGTCGATCGACAGGAAGTTCGTCGCACTGCCGGGCCCGCCCCCGGTGACCACGAAGGGCTCGGTGTAGATCATGAAGCTGTCCATGAAGCGAAGCAGGATCGCGATCAGCAGGACGCCCTGCATCTTCGGTAGCTCGATGTAGCGGAACACTTTCCAGCGGCTGGCCTGGTCGATCTTCGCTGCCTGGTAATAGGCATCGGGGATCGACTGGAGGCCGGCATAGGCGAGCAGTGCGACGAGCGAGGTCCAGTGCCAGACGTCCATGATGACGAGCGTGAACCAGGCGTCGAGGGCGTCCTGCGTATAGTTGTAGTCGATCCCGAGCTGGGCCATCAGGTAGCCGAAAAGGCCGATATCGACGCGTCCGAAGATCTGCCAGATCGTGCCAACGACGTTCCACGGAATGAGCAGCGGCAGGGACATCAGCACGAGGCAGACGGAGACCCAGGCGCCCTTCTTCGGCATGTTAAGCGCAACGAAGATGCCGAGCGGCACCTCGATCGCGAGGATGATGGCCGAGAACATGATCTGCCGGCCGAGTGATGCCCACATCCGGTCGGACTGCAGCGTGTCGCGGAACCATTCGAGGCCTGCGGGGAAGAAGACGTTGTTTCCGAACGTGTCCTGCACCGAGTAGTTCACGACCGTCATCAGCGGGATCACGGCCGAGAACGCCACCAGCACGAGCACCGGCAGGACGAGGAACCACGCCTTCTGGTTTACCGTCTTGTTCATTGGACCTGCCCCCCCTGCGGCTGGACACGCCAGTCGTTCGAATAGATGTTTATTCCGACCGGATCGAAGCGAATGAAGGCCGAGCCGGACGGCAGATCCTCTTCCTCGCTCATCACTGCGTTGATGTCGTGCTCGCCAAACTCGAGGCGCACGATCTTGTGCCGGCCGACATCCTCGACGCGCTTGATCCGCGCCGACAGCCCCTCGCCTTCAGGCGCGAAGCGGACAAATTCCGGCCGGACGCCAAGCTCAACTTTCCCGTCCGGCTCGCCGTAGGACCGGCCAAGGGCGACCTCGGACCCCGCGACAATCGCACGCGAGCCGCGCACGTCAGCCGGGATCAGGTTCATGCCGGGCGAGCCGATGAAATAACCGACGAAGGTGTGTTCCGGCCGCTCGAACAAGTCCTGCGGAGTGCCGATCTGGACGACACGTCCCTCCGACATAACGACAACCTTGTCCGCGAACGTCAGCGCCTCGGTCTGGTCGTGGGTGACGTAGATCATCGTGTGGCCGAACTCGTGGTGGAGCTCCTTGAGTTGGGTGCGAAGCTGCCATTTCATGTGCGGGTCGATCACGGTCAGCGGCTCGTCGAAGAGCAGCGCGTTGACGTCCTCGCGCACCATGCCGCGTCCGAGCGAGATCTTCTGCTTGGCATCGGCGGTGAGGCCTCTGGCCTTGCGGTCCAGCTCAGCCTCCATTCCGATCATCTGAGCGATCTGGTTGACCCGCTCGGCCACGTACTTCGCATTCGCCCCCCGGTTCTGCAGCGGGAATGCAAGGTTCTGGCGGACTGTCATCGTGTCGTAGACGACCGGGAACTGGAACACCTGCGCGATGTTGCGTTCGGCCGTCGGCGCTTCGGTCACGTCGCGGTCGTTGAAGAGCACGCGGCCCTGCGAAGGGATCAGAAGGCCCGAGATGATGTTCAGAAGCGTGGACTTGCCGCACCCGGACGAGCCGAGAAGCGCGTAGGCCTGGCCGTCGTCCCAGACGTGGTTCAGCTCCTTCAACGCGAAGTCTTCGTCGCTCTTCGGCGCCGGGAGGTAGGAGTGGGCCAGCCCGCTGAGGGTTATCTTTGCCATGTTGCCTCCCTAGACCCCGGTCGCCGACGACGCGGCGGCCACAAGGGCGCCGTCCTCGCCAAAGACGTAGGCATGCGCCGGATCAAGATAGACCTGGATCGGTGCGCCCCGTTTGAGGTCGCGCACGCCGTGCACAAGGCCGACCCACCGTTCCCCGTGATGGTCGAGATGGATGAAGGTTTCCGACCCGGTGATCTCGGTGACCGAAAGGCGTGCATTGAACTCGAGCGTGTCACCCGCATGGGGTTCGAGATCGAGATGGTTTGGTCGGAAGCCCGCGCGATAGCTGCCGTCGGCAAGGCCGGACAACGCGCCGGCGGCCGGGGCGGACTGGCCGTCACCAAAACTGATCGTGCTGCCGGACTTCACGATGTCGAGGAAATTCATCGGCGGATCCGAGAAGACCCGCGCCGTCGTCGCGTCGACGGGCCGGCGATAGACCGACGTCGTCGGACCGAACTGCGTCACACGCCCTTCCCATAGCGTCGCCGTCTTGCCGCCGAGAAGGAGGGCTTCTTCCGGCTCGGTCGTGGCGTAGACGAAGATCGCGCCCGACTCCTCGAAAATACGCGGGATCTCCTCGCGCAACTCCTCGCGCAGCTTGTAGTCGAGGTTGGCCAGCGGCTCGTCGAGGAGAACGAGACCCGCGTTCTTCACCAGCGCGCGCGCCAGGGCGCACCGTTGCTGCTGACCGCCCGAAAGCTCCAGCGGCTTGCGGTCCAGCATGGGCGTCAGCTTCATCAGAGCGGCCGTCTCCTTAACGCGGCGGTCGATCTCTGATTTGTCGACGCCGAGCAGGCGCAGCGGTGAGGCGATGTTCTCGTAAACCGACATCGACGGGTAGTTGATGAACTGCTGGTAGACCATCGCCACCTTGCGGTCCTGCACCCGCATCCCGGTCACGTCACGGCCATCCCAATGCACGCGCCCGGACGACGGCTGGTCCAGTCCGGCCATCAGCCGCATCAGCGAGGTCTTGCCTGACAGCGTAGGGCCCAGGAGCACGTTCATCGTGCCTTTCTCGAGTTCGATATCGGTCGGATGGATGTGCGTCTCCGACCCCACGATTTTCGATACATTTTCCAGGCGAAGCGTCATCGGTTTCCCCTCATCCCACCGCGCTCAGACCTTGCGCCGGACGGCCGGTCTGCATCCACGCATCGAGCGCCGCGATTTCCTCGTGCGACATGCGAAGCCCGAGCTTCGTCCGCCGCCATACGACGTCGTCACCCGTCCGCGCAAATTCCTTGTCGATCAGCCACGCGACCTCGCGCTCGGTCAGGGTCGCGCCGAAATTCGTTCCGAGATCGGCGGCAGATCTCGCTCCATCGAGCATCCGGGCTGCGTCCGTGCCGTAACAACGGATCAGCCTTCGAGCCCATGCGGGATCGACAAAGCCGTACGCGTTGGCGAGCTCGTTGGCCAGACCGTCTGCGTCGCCAACGGCGAAATCACCGCCCGGCAGCGCGACCCCGGCCGTCCATCTTCCGGGAAGACCGGGAAAGTACGGCGCGAGCTTATCGAGTGCAGCTTCGGCCAGGCGGCGGTAGGTCGTGATCTTGCCGCCGAAAATGTTCAGCAGCGGCGCGCCTGTCTCCCCCTCCAGTGTCAGCGTGTAGTCGCGGGTCGCTGCCGTGGCCGAGCGCGCGCCATCGTCGTAGAGCGGCCGGACACCGGAATAGCTCCAGACCACGTCGCGCTCCGATATCGGGCTGGCGAGATAGTCGTTCACGAAGTCGATCAGATATCGCCGCTCCTTGTCGGTGCATCGTGCGGGCGCCGCGGGATCGGGATGCTCCTCGTCGGTCGTGCCGATAAGCGTGAAGTCCTCCTCGAACGGGATGGCGAAGACGACGCGGCCATCCGCCCCCTGGAACAGGTAGCATTTGTCGTGATCATAGAGCTTGCGCGTGACGATATGGCTGCCGCGGACAAGGCGCACTGACGCGTTCGACTTGGCACCGATTGCCTGGCTGAGCAGCTGGCCGACCCATGGTCCGCCGGCGTTGACCAGGGCGCGGGCCCGAACCTCGCGGACGCCGTGCTCATCCTCGACGACAACCCGCCACGCACCATCCACGCGTTCGGCGAAGACGACCTTCGCGCGCGTCAGGATCGTCGCGCCCCGTTCCGCCGCATCCCGGGCATTCAGCGTGACAAGGCGCGTATCCTGGACCCAGCAATCCGAATATTCGAAGGCATGCTCGAACCGCTCCTGCAACGGGGTGCCTTCTCGCGCGTTCCGAAGGTCGAGCGTGGCGGTAGGTGGCAGGATCTTCCGCCCCCCGAGCGTATCGTAGAGGAAGAGACCCAGCCGGATCAGCCAGGCCGGCCGGCGTCCGCGCATCCAGGGCGCAACGGTGCCAAGCAGCCGGGAAAGCGGCGTGGACGCTTCGAACCGCATGTCAGGATGATAGGGAAGCACGAAACGCATGGGCCAGCTGATATGCGGCATCGCGCGCAGCAACGTCTCGCGCTCGATCAACGCCTCGCGCACCAGGCGCAACTCGAAATACTCGAGATACCGCAATCCGCCATGGAACAGCTTGGTCGAGGCAGAGGAGGTCGCAGAGGCGAGGTCGTCCATCTCCGCGAGCACGACAGAGAGACCGCGTCCCACGGCGTCCCGCGCGACGCCAACGCCGTTGATGCCACCACCAACGACGAACAGATCGCATGCGATCGTATCCCTTGCCAAGCAGGGCAAATCCGTCCTCCCATGTCCCGGGCTCTGCGCCGATTTCTGTGATCGTGCCCGGTTACCCGTAATGTCTATCCAAAGCGGTCAAAAAGGAAAGGATTTTCTTTTCGTTTCCGTTCGTTTGAAGCTGGATCAAATTTGATCAAACAAAATCAAAGTTTTAGGATGGAGTTCGGGTGGCATCTGCCAGTAGTTGGCCGTCTTCAGAGGTTCCCTCGGCAGCGGTCAGAGCGATTCCGAGGGGGTATCAACGCTGCGCAGCAGCGAAGCCCGAAAAAGCGAACGCAAACGAACATTTTTGTTGCATTGAACGCGCAAATTCGACTACAGCCCCGCCAGCTATCGGCCGGAACGCATGACGCAGACCTTTCGACATCCCGAGATTCTCGATATCGCCCGGCGGGAGGGCAAGGTCACGGTCGACTCGCTTGCGCGTCATTTCGGCGTGACGCTTCAGACGATCCGCCGGGACCTCACGGAGCTCGCCGAGGCGGGCCGGCTCGAGCGCGTTCATGGCGGTGCCATCATTCCGTCGGGCACAGCGAACCTGATCTACGAGCATCGGCGCGGGCTTCAGTCGGTCGAGAAAGCGGCGATTGCGCGGCTCTGCGCACAGTCGATCCCGAACGACACGTCTGTCTTTCTGAATATCGGAACCAGCACGGAAGCTGTGGCGACGGAACTTCTGCACCACATCGGGCTTCTCGTCGTAACCAACAACATCAACGTCGCGAACATCCTGCGCGCCAATCCAGATTGTGAAGTCGTCGTGGCCGGCGGGAACCTGAGGCGGTCCGATGGCGGGCTCACCGGATCGCTGACGATCGAGACCATCCGCAGCTTCAAGTTCGACTATGCCGTTATCGGTTGCTCGGCGCTCGACACCGATGGCGAGATCCTTGATTTCGACGTTCAGGAAGTCGGTGTCAGCCAGACAATCATTTCCCGCGCGCGGAAGACGTTCCTCGTGGCCGACAGCACCAAGTTCAACAGGACCGCGCCGGTACGGATCGCTTCGCTGGCGGATTTGGACATCTTCGTCACGGACCGGAACCTGCCGCCGGATCTGGCTGAGCGGTGTCGGGCCTGGGGTGTGCAGGTCCTCGTCGCGAAGTGAGTTTGCCACCTTTGCGATGCGCCGCTGATTGTCCGGCGGACGCGATGAAGACAACTTCGGACCGTGCAACGTCGCCGTCCTGATGCCGACGCGGCAGTGCAGGGGGGCGGGCGGAAGGCACCGCTTGGATGTATTATCTCAAGTGAGGTCCGCTACGTCCGCCTAGCGGACGTGGGGAGATGGCCGTCGCCCACGCGGCCAAGGTCTTGCAATAGCCGGACACTAGTTTGCGCCCAGGCCCGGCACCCAGTTCGGCAATGTTTGCTTCATACCGGGCCGTTGCGAAGGTCGCCAAAGATGGCTCCGTAAGGATTGGCCCCATCTTCGGGTGGAGGGACGCGTGATGGACCCGGCTCACAGTGAGTCAGCGTGGTCTTCAAATTCAATGGTTTTGGTTTGGGTTTTGGTGGAGCCGAGGGGGATCGAACCCCTGACCTCGTCATTGCGAACGACGCGCTCTCCCAACTGAGCTACGGCCCCGACGCCGCGCTACATGGGCGATTTTGGCAGTCAGTGCAAGAGGACTCGATCAGGCGGTCGGCGCTGTCGTACAGGCCCGGAATGCGGCAACGGCAGGGGCTGCGCCGTCCAGCGGAATGTCGACTGCCGCGCCCCCCGATGCCGCCACCGCCCGGGTGTTGAACTCGAGTCCGTCGAGGACGTTGCCGAAGCCACGGTCCGTGACCGTGAGAGCGGGGCCGTCGATGACGTGACGGTCGGTGGAAATGAAGAGCTCGCGCCCGCCGAGAAAGTGCATCGCGAAGACTGGAGCGTCCGGCCAGTCGTCCGGGCCTGTGACGGTGATCGCGTACTGGGGCAGGGCGGGGTCGTAGGTCAGCTGTACCGAAACATTCGCAGTCTCGTGGCTGAGCGTGCAGATCCCGTCAGATACGCCGGCCTTCCAGGCCTGTGCCGGCAAAGCAAGACAGATGAGGACGAGGGCGACACGCATGCCGACTAGATAGCGCCGGCAGAGAGGGCTGCAAGCGCCGACGGCCTCGTGCCCGCGGCGTCAGGGTCCGGAATTGGCCTGCGGCAGGACCAGCGGCTGGACACCGCCGCGCGACAGCAATGTCGCGGTTTCGAAGGTGTGCGCATAGGGGCTCAGCTCGCCCGTGATCGAGACCCGGTCGCCCGGCGTAAGACCAGCCGCAAAAGCGGGATCGAAGGCACAGGTCATCATTTCGAGCTCGGGCCGGTCGTCGAGTGCGAGAAGCGCGCAGCCGGCGAAGTTGCGGCTCTCCATCACCTCGACAACGCGGTAGGTGATGGTCGCTTCCTCGTTATCGGTGATGAGGTTCCAGGCGGTCGGCAGGCCGTCATGGGGCACCAGAGAGAACAGGCCCCAGGCCAGCGCGGGAAGGAAGATGACGACGCCGAGAAGGCGCATCATCAGGCTGCGGCGGGCCTGACGTTCGGTTGCCGGCGCACGCATCAGGCCGTTCATCACCACGATCAGCGCGGCGAAGCCGGCGGCGCCGAGGGCTTGCATGCGATGGGTCAGCAGCCAGTCGGCGAGGGCTTCGCTCTGAACCGAGGAGCCGAGGCGCATGGCGACGGCGGAGACGACAAGAAGCAGGACGATCAGGCCGGACAGGAAATCCAGCATGTCGCGATCACGAAGCTCGGGGCGGAAGACCCGTTCCTTCTCGGCCTCGGACTGGAACATCGCCGCGTAGTCGGTGACCGTGCGGCCATTGCCGATCTCGATTACGCCCGAGCGGCGGGGCGAGAAGGTCGTCACCTCGGCTTCCACACGCAGCCGAAGCGCGCGGTAGCCGATCCCGATGACATAGGTCAGAAGCCACAATGCCCCGACGACCAGTGCCGCGATCCCGGCCTCGTCCGGGCCGACCTGAACCGGCAGATCGATCGGCGGCTGGCCGGTGAATTCTACGAAACTGAGCCCGCAGATCGCGACGAAGGCCGCGCTGACGAGGATGAAGACGATGCGCGGAACGGCTGGCAGTGTCCCGCGCAGGATCAGGTCGTGAAGCCCGGGGACGAGAAAGAATAGCGACATGAGCCCGAGGAACGCCGTCACTGCCAGTACGACCGTCTGGTCCGCGCCGGATCCGAGCAGGAAGGCGGCGCCGATCTGCCAGACGATGGCCGCGGCCACGAGGCCGGACAGCCCGATGACGCGGGCGGACAGGGACGATACGAACGACAGCAGGCTCATCGGGTGCACCCAACGCTTCTTGTTTTTCGACCCGGTTGTTACGCGTATTTCCGGCAGCTTTTGGGCAAAAGCCGGGCGGCGCGGCGGAGAATGGGTGTTGCGGGCTTCGCTGCGCCGGCGGGATCAGGCGCGGATCATCAGGCCCATCGCGCACAGCGCGCAGACGACGCCGGCGAGATGCCGGCGGGACATGGGCTCGCCGAACATCGTCATTCCCACGATTGCCAGCGCAACAAGAGTGATCATGCCGTAGGCCACACCGGCCTGCGCGAGCGAGATGTGCCGCACGGCACCGAACCACAGAAGCGCCGAGGCGACGTAGAGCAGACAGCCGATCGCCACGGGCAAGGACAGAAGTTCGCCTTTAACCGCGGCATGTTTCAGGAGCGTATCCGCAAGGATGGCAAGTCCGGCAGTAAGGCATGTAAAACCAAAGCCATAGAGAGTGGTCGCCATCAACGTGGCCCCCTCGAAATCGTCGTAAACAATGACGGAAGTCTGGCCGCCCAACACTCGGGCGGCAAGTCGCGGAATCCGTACCGCCAGGCCGAAACCGCGATGTTCGGATCTCAGCGGCGACGGCGCTTCACGTTGCCGCCGCGCTGGCCCGGACGCCCGGCCGTGCTCCGCCCGCTCGACCTCGAGGAAGCCTCGACCGCCTGTTCGACAGCCGACTGGCGCGCCAGCGGATCGTCGGCCACGGCGAGATCGACGGCTTCGAGCCGCTTGATCTCGTCCCGGACCCGGGCGGCTTCCTCGAATTCGAGGTTCTCTGCCGCCTTGCGCATCTGGTCGCGCAGCCCCTCGAGATGGGCCTGAAGGTTCGCCCCGACCATCGGCTTGTCGACCTTGGCGGTGACCCGGTTCATGTCGACGTCGCCCTTGTAGAGACCAGCGAGAATGTCTTCGACGTTCTTCTTGACCGTCGCGGGCGTGATGCCGTTGGCCTCGTTATAGGCAATCTGCTTTTCGCGGCGCCGCTCGGTTTCGCGCATGGCGCGTTCCATCGAGCCGGTGATCGAGTCGGCATACATGATAACCCGGCCGTCAGCGTTCCGCGCCGCGCGGCCGATGGTCTGGATGAGCGAGGTTTCCGACCGCAGGAAACCTTCCTTGTCCGCATCGAGGATCGCGACCAGTCCGCATTCCGGAATGTCGAGCCCTTCGCGCAGTAGGTTGATGCCCACCAGCACATCGAACGCGCCTAGCCGGAGGTCGCGCAGGATCTCGATCCGCTCAAGCGTGTCGATGTCCGAGTGCATGTATCGCACCCGGATACCCTGTTCGTGCAGGTACTCGGTGAGGTCCTCCGCCATGCGCTTCGTCAGAACCGTGCAGAGCGTCCTGTAGCCCTTGGCCGCGACCTTTCGGACTTCGTCGAGAAGGTCGTCCACCTGCATCTCCACCGGCCGGATCTCGACCTGCGGGTCGATCAGGCCTGTCGGACGGATGACCTGCTCGGTGAAGACGCCTCCCGTGCGTTCCAGTTCCCAGGCGGCAGGCGTGGCGCTCACGAAGACGGATTGGGGCCGCATCGCATCCCATTCCTCGAACTTGAGCGGGCGGTTGTCCATGCAGGAGGGCAGGCGGAACCCGTGCTCGGCGAGTGTGAACTTGCGCCGGTAGTCGCCGCGATACATGCCGCCGATCTGCGGCACCGAGACGTGGCTTTCATCCGCGAATACGATGGCGTTGTCGGGAATGTATTCGAACAGCGTCGGCGGTGGCTCGCCCGGCGCGCGACCGGTCAGGTAGCGCGAATAGTTCTCGATACCGTTGCAGGAGCCAGTGGCCTCCAGCATTTCGAGATCGAAATTCGTCCGCTGTTCCAGCCGCTGCGCCTCGAGCAGCTTTCCTTCATCCTCGAGCTGCTTCAGCCGGGTCACGAGTTCGGCCTTGATGCCCTTGATCGCCTGCTGAAGCGTCGGGCGCGGCGTGACGTAGTGGGAGTTGGCGTAGACGCGCACACGCTCGAACGTGTCCGTTTTCGCACCCGTCAGCGGATCGAATTCGGTGATGCTTTCCAGTTCCTCGCCGAAGAACGACAGCTTCCACGCCCGGTCCTCGAGATGAGCAGGCCAGATCTCGAGGCTGTCACCGCGCACGCGGAACGTGCCGCGCCCGAAGGCCTGGTCGTTGCGGCGGTATTGCTGCGCCACGAGATCGGCGATGACCTTGCGCTGGTCATACTCCTTGCCGGCGTGAAGATCCTGGGTCATCGCGCCATAGGTCTCGACCGACCCGATACCGTAGATGCACGAGACCGAGGCGACGATGATGACATCGTCGCGCTCAAGAAGCGCCCGGGTGGCCGAGTGCCGCATCCGGTCGATCTGCTCGTTAATCTGGGATTCCTTCTCGATGTAGGTATCCGAGCGCGGCACGTATGCTTCGGGCTGGTAATAGTCGTAGTAGCTGACGAAGTACTCGACCGCGTTCTCGGGGAAGAAGCCCTTGAACTCGCCATACAGCTGCGCGGCCAGTGTCTTGTTGGGCGCGAGGATGATTGCCGGACGTTGCGTCTCCTCGATCACCTTGGCCATGGTGAAGGTCTTGCCCGTGCCGGTGGCGCCCAGAAGCACCTGATCCTGTTCGCCCGCACCGATGCCGTCCGACAGCTCGGCGATGGCCGTCGGCTGATCGCCGGCGGGCTTGAACTCGGTGTCCATGACGAACTTCCGGCCGCCTTCAAGCTTCGGACGGGCGCGGGCATCGTCCACCGACCGGCCGAGTTCGGGCATGGCCTGAGGGGAATTGTTATGCATGGGCGATTCCTCGGATCACCCCAAGATGATCTTATTTTGTTCCGATTCAAGGCCCTGCGGAAACGGGCCCGAACACTGCTGACAATGGTTAACAAAAGGTTATCAAACTGAATAAAAATTTCACAAGCTTATAGTGAAACGCGCTTGTTTTCATGGTGTGTGGCGCGTAGCCTTCATGATTCAAGCAGCAGAAATGGTTGCCGGCCGTTTCCGAACCACCACCCACCCCTCGCTCCCTCGGGACGTGCCGGCAACCCACTTCCAGCCCTGCGTGCCTCCCGCCTTCCGCCCGTGCTGTGACCTGATGCCCGTTGCATCGTGCCGGCACATGCCGGATAACCGGACGCGTCAAGAAATCCGCGGAGTTCCCATGCGCGCGCGCATCTACAAACCGGCCAGGACGGCCATGTCGTCGGGCAACGCCCGGACCAAGCTCTGGGTGCTGGAATACGTTCCGGCCGAGAAGCGCGAGGTCGATCCGTTGATGGGCTGGACATCTTCGGGCGATATGGACAGCCAGGTGCGTCTGCGCTTCGACACGCGTGAGGCGGCCGAGGCCTATGCCGAGGCGAACGGGATCGACGCGGTCGTGGTCAAGCCGAAGACCCGGAAGCCGAACATCCGCCCCCGCGGCTACGGCGAGAATTTCGCCTCCGACCGGCGCGGCGCTTGGACCCACTGATCGCGCCCGGTTGCCCATACACGGGCGGCCATGGTTAGATCGGAGGAGTGGCAAGACCGGGGCGCGATATGGCGGGCAGGCAGGACCGGGCGCGGCGGGTGCTTTCCGTCACCCCGGCCAAGAACGAAGGTCCCTTCATCCTCGAATGGGTGGCCTATCACAGGCTGATCGGTGTCACCGATATCCTCGTCTTTTCAAACGATTGCACGGATGGCACGGACCTCCTGCTCGACCGGCTGGACGAGATGGGCGTCCTGCGCCATTTCGGGAATCCCTCGGTCCTGACCGGCACAGGTCGTCACCACTGGACCGTCCTAAACTACGTCAACACGCTGTCCCGGCTTAAGCGTGTTGACTGGATCGTCTCGCTGGACATGGACGAGTTCATTTGCGTGAACGCAGGCGACGGAACGATCGGCGCCCTCATCGAGGCCTGCGGCACGGCTGACGTGATCTGCATGAACCAGCTCATATTCGGCTGTGCGGGCCACAGGGATTTTTCCACCGACCTGCAGATCGACAGGTTCGACCGGGCGCAGAACTATACCGGCAAGCGCCGCAAGCGGATCGATACCCGCGGCGTGAAGTCGGTTACGCGGGCCGCAGCACCGATCGAGCGCATCTCCAACCATTCGCCGCGGCCGCTGCCCGACGAGGCGGCCGCGCTGAACTGGGTGAACGGTGCGGGCACGGCCATTCCTGCTGACCTTTTGGGTCGCGAGATCAAGTCTCTTCCGGGTGGCGTCTACAGTTATGATCTCGTCCAGCTGAACCACTATGCCGTGCGCTCAATGGACAGCTTCCTTTGCCAGGTGGCGCGGGGGAATGCCAATCATCCCACCGAGCCGGCCGATCTCGACTACTGGCGGCGCTACAACATCAACGAGCAGCGTGACACCCGGATCGGTCGATGGTCCCAAGCCGTCCGCGCCGAGATGGACGGGTTGCTGAAGGATCCTGAACTCGCCGAACTGCAAGCTGCCGCAATCAAGGCGCATGAGGCCGAAATCGCACGACTGATCGAGACGCCCGACTATTCTGACCTGCGCAAGCGCATCGAGGGTGCGCACCGGCGCGGGTGGGAAACCGAGACTGAAAATGCCTGAGGTGGAGATCGGACCCGCAGATCCGTCCCAGCCGGACGTCGCCGAGATGGTCGCGGCGCACCTTGCCCGGTCGCAGGCGCTCTATGCCGCCGAGGCGAGCCATGTCCTGTCCACCGACGCGCTCCGCGCGCCCAGCATCAAGTTCTTCGCCGCGCGGCTCGACGGGCAGCCCGTCGGCATCGGCGCGCTTCGCGATCTCGGCGATGGCGTGGGCGAGATCAAGTCGATGTTCACCCGCGACGAGGCCCGAGGGCGGGGCGTCGGCCGGGCGATGCTGTCCTACATTGTTGCGATCGCTCGCAGTGCCGGTCTGCAGCGGCTTTGCCTCGAGACCGGAACCGACCCGGACTCGGTGGCCGCCCGAACGCTCTACACGTCGATGGACTTCCGCGAATGCGACCCGTTCGGCCCGTATGCGGCGCACCCCGACAGCATGTTCATGGCGCTCGATCTCGGCACCATTGACCGACCCGGTCCGATCCGCGATTTAGACGGCCAAGCGGCCCCGTAGCTCAACTGGATAGAGCAGACGACTTCTAATCGTCAGGTTGAGGGTTCGAGTCCTTCCGGGGTCGCCAGTGCATCGCTTAGTGGTCTGATCTACATGTATTTTCTTCGGAGAGTATCAGCGCAGCGACTGCTGAGTATCACCTTTCGGTTTCCGGCACGTTCTCGTCGCCCTTAAGGTTTCAACCTGTCACCGCCCTCCTTCGGTCCACCTCACGGGTGTAATGTGCGATTTCCGTCAGGCTTCGGTGGCCTGTCCACGCACCGATCTGGTGGGTGGTTCCGCCTGCTTCCGCGAGCGCGACAGCGCGCGCCTTCCGCAAGCCATGGATCGAGAGCGCCAGACCGATTTTGCGGCAGGCGTTCGAAATGTCCTGACCTGCGGCCTTCTCGCTGCGGGACTTGCCATGAATTGTTTGGATGAAGGTGAGGCCGCCGCCCATGTGCGCGATCGCCCGGAAGCAAACCTGTCTATCAGGCTCCATATGGGCGGCATACTCGGGAAGAGGGCAAGTCCACGGTACATAGGACATATCACCGGTCTTGCCCTGGCCGAACGAGAGGACCCCTTCGTGAACGTGTTGCGGCCCCAGCCTGACAACGTCGCCGCGTCGTGCCCCCGTCCAATAGGCCAGTTCCATGATGGCCCTCGGGGACGAGCCAATGGGATACGCTTCGCGGAATTTCGCGATGTCGGCGCGGCTCCATGTAGGGTGTCCCGACGATTTGGTCTTGGGCGTCCTAATCCCCACGGTCGGGTCCTTGTTGAGCCAGCCACGGTCGAGGCAATAGTCAGCCCAGAAGCGCCAGGCCTTCTTGCGTGCTGCCGGGTTTCGCGCCGCGCTGATATCCTGGCGCACGTGGTGGTGTTCGATTGCCCGGGTCTTGACGTGTCCGGCCTTGGCGACAATGGCGGAGGACTGCCGCAGGAGCATCTCCTGATAGGCTTTCGAGACCTCGCCAAAGCGCGGGCTGTTCACCACGGCGTTCCAAGAGCTGGCCAAAGTCCCGGCAGTAGGAACCTTGGGAGCTTCGAGGCCTCGGTGAGCCTTTGCCCAGGCGTCAATGAAGTCGGGATGATCATGAGGTAGGTCACGCGGCAAGGGAATGTAGATCGTTTTTCCATTGAGGCATTTCCGCAGATACGGAATGCGCGTCTTCGGATGAACCCATAGGCCCTTCATCTTGAGAATGCCGCGTCGCATTCGGCTCGCTCCTTCTCTGCCGTTCCCATGGTGATAAGTGGCTCCGCGGGACAGAACCGATAGACCGTATCGCCCCGCTCGAGACTGATGACAGCATTCGTGCGCTGAGCGATCGCCGCATAGGTCTCGATCTGAGTTGGGGTGAGTGGCCGGCTCATATCGTGTTCCCGCGACAACCAGTGGCCAAACTGCATAACGTAGGTGAAAAATCTGAGACGGACGTTGGCGCAGCTGGCGTCGCAGATTTCGCTCTCTCCGACGACAGCGTCGCGTGAGGCATCGACATGCTTAGGGTGTGGTCAGGATTCATGGCCATTACATCGTCTGTCAGTGCCAGTTTTGGTTCGTGAGTGTGAACCAAGGGCGGAACTTTTCGTTCAATCAGGGCAATCTCAATAGTCGGCTCTTCAACCGCGAGCCGACCAAGGGTGCCCAGTCTGAATCCAGACGATGCTTTCCCATAATCCGGATTGCGGACTTTGAAAAGTGGAACGAACTGCCAGGCTGGAGATCGGTGAGGAAGAGGCTTTGTTCGACCGCGGTGTCTGGCGTCCGCTGAGCATGCCTCAGCGAGTTGATTGGGAGGACTGGGGTTTAGGGTGCACCTAGTGTCGGTTGGGACCTTTTCGCTTGCAAAGCATTTAGGAGGTGAAACGACGGTTGCCGATCCAGCTCGTACTCACGCGTCGGCGCCCGACATTGCCGGCGTCTCGGGAAAGTCGATGCGCGCAAGGCTGTGCGCGGAATTGACCAGATAGTAAAAAGATCATGAAAAGCAGAGGGTTGTTGAAATATAGCGCATGCAAATGGATGATGACAGCTTTGAAAAGGTCCCTCCAAAGGTCTCACCTCTGATCATCTTCTTATATAAGGAGTATCAACGGCCATTAAGTCGAACTTTAGGCTTGGTGTTTAGGCTTCGTTTAGTAGCTCCCACCGCGCACTCAATGTTTAGTTGTGGGCGATGTCGTGGATGTCGACGTTGCGCTCCTTGGGAGCGAGGATCGACCTCTTCTTGCCGCTGGGCGTTGTGACCCAAAGCATTTCGGGAATATCTCCGGATTGTGAGGATGCGGGACCCCGGGTGAGACGGGGCCCCGCTGGGGAACCGCCGCGGAGAACTAGCGGCGGTGATCGTTGCGCGCGTCGCGCTCGTCGCGCAGGACCTGGATCAGGAACCAGATCCCGCCGACGAGGCAGAGAAAGAGGAACAGGCCCCAGGCCACCGCGACCAGGGATCTCGGGACCCGAAAATAGCGCAACGCAGTCGAAATTTCCGGTCACCTCAGTCCGGACCGAAAATGGAACGCAAAGTTCACAATCGTAGGGGACTAAAGCGAATCTCCATCCGCCGGCGCTGGCGCAGCTGCAACGGTCGCAATTCGCTAACCGCTGGGTGCGGCCGCGTCATAAGATCGCCGCGAAAGAGCGGGAGGGATGGCGCGATGAGTTCTCCGGTGCGCGTGAAGGAGTCCGGCGCTTGAAGCGCGTTGGTCTCGATGCAACCGACGTGAGGATTCTGAGCGCGGTGCAGCGGCATGGCCAGTTGAGCAAGATCAAGCTCGCCGAGATCGCGAACATTTCTCCGACGCCGTGCTGGGCCCGCCTCGACAGGCTGAAATCGGCGGGCTTTATCCGAAGCTACCACGCCCAGATTGCACTGGAGCAGATCTGCGACTTTACCCAGGTGCTGGTGACGGTCTCTCTGTCGCGTCACAGAAAGGTCGATTTTGACCAGTTCGAGGCCTTCGTCCTGGCGCATGACGAGATTACGGAATGCGTCACCACGGGCGGTGGGATGGACTACGCCATGAAAGCGATCAGCCCGACGCTTGCCTCGTTCCAGACCCTCATGCAGTCGATGCTCGACGCGGAGCTCGGGGTCGACAGGTACATGACTTACATCGCCACGCGGACCGTCAAGGCGAGCCTGCCGAATCTGGCGAAGCTGGCCGCCCACGGCGCCCGCTAGCGCTACCGGACCGCGCAGCCTGCGGAGGGCGTCAAAATTAGCCCAACGGGTCTGAAGCGCGCCTCTTTTTAGTCCACACGTGATGGGCCTTCGGGCGTAATCCGGCGCATCGTTCCATCATCACCGACCCGTGCGGCGGGCTTCAGATAAAGGCGACGCCAATGCATCCAGACGACTTCGGCTTCGGCACCCAGATCCGGAAGTCCCCCTTCTTCGATGCCACCGTCCGTTGGGGCGCGACGGGCTTTTCGGTGTACAATCACATGTACATTCCACGCGATTTTGGCGACCCGGAGCAGAACTTCTGGAACCTGGTGAACGATGCGATCCTCTGTGACGTCGCCGTGGAGCGCCAGGTCGAGATCACCGGCCCAGACGCCGCGACCTTCGTCCAGCTGCTGACCCCGCGCGACCTCAGCAATATGGCCGTTGGCCAGTGCAAGTACATCCTGATCACCAACGCGCAGGGCGGTATCCTGAACGATCCGATCCTGCTGCGCCTGGCCGAGAACCACTTCTGGATTTCGCTCGCCGACAGCGACATCCTGCTGTGGGCGCAGGGCGTTGCGGTGCATTCGGGCCTCGACGTCACGATCGAAGAGCCCGACGTCTCTCCGCTCCAGCTTCAGGGACCGAAATCTGGTCTCATCATGCAGGCCCTGTTCGGCGACGAGATCCTCGAACTCAAATACTACTGGCACCGTGAACTGGAGCTGGAAGGCATACCACTGTTGGTATCGCGCACCGGCTGGTCGAGCGAGCTGGGCTACGAGATCTACCTGCGCGACGGGACCCGCGGCGACGCACTGTGGGAGCTGATCATGGCGGCCGGCATGGAATTTGGCCTGAAGCCCGGGCACACCTCGTCGATCCGTCGCATCGAGGGTGGCATGCTGTCCTACCACGCCGATGCCGACATCCATACGAACCCTTACGAGCTGGGTCTCGACCGGCTGGTCAACCTCGACGTCGAGGCGGAGTTCATCGGCAAGGCCGCGCTGCGCCGTATCCGCGAAGAAGGCGTGAGCCGCAAGCAGATCGGGCTGAGGATCGACTGCGAGCCGCTGACGGGGCCGAACACGACCTTCTGGGCCATCACCAAGGATGGAACGCCGATCGGCAAGGTGACGTCGGCGATCTATTCGCCGCGGTTGAAGTGCAACATCGCGATCGCGATGGTTTCGGCCGACTTCGCGCATGTCGGGATAGAGGTGGACGTGGTGACACGGTCCGGCCCGACGCGGGCGGTCATAGTCGAACGTCCGTTCTTCGACCCCAAGAAATCCATCGCGGCTGCGTGACCGCTCCCAAAGAGCTATGGATCGGTGCGAACGGCCGGCGCTGGCTGCATGGCGGGCGCGGGTCGAAGGCCTGCCCTGGTTCGCCTCAACCTATCCGCCGCATTGGCGCTAGGGCATCAAGTGATGAACACCAGAAGGCGGCAAGCCGGGCCTGACCCGGTTTCACCACGAGCGATCGGGTGCACGGCTAGATCGCCGGTCGCCCGATCCTCTGGCGAAGGAAGTCGATCATGACCCGGACCTTTCGCGGCAGGTATGACCGGCTTGGATAGAGTAGCCACGCCGCCGTATCGAACTCGGTCGCCGTACTTTCGTAATCCGGAAACAGGTTCACCAGCGCGCCGCTCTCGATCTGCCGCGCGACCAGCCAGTTCGCAAGCAGAACGGGTCCGAGGCCGTCTAGCACTGCGCGGCGGAGTGACAGCGCGTTTGCGATGACCAGCCGACCGGAAACCGGCACGTCAAATGGCTCCCCTTCGCCGCGCCGGAACCGCCAGCGGGTCCTGAATTCCGGCAAGGCAAAGCGCAGGCAGTCGCGCTCGCTCAGGTCGCGCGGATCCTCCAATGGCCCATGTGTCGCAAGGTATTCCGGACTCGCACAGACGACATAGGGCGTGTCGATGAGCCGGGTGCTGATGAGATCGCCCTTCGGCGCCGGGGCCAGCCGGATCGCGAGATCGATCGCGTTCGCTGTGATGTCCATCATTGCGTCGGTCGGGAGCAGTTCGACCGAGACCTCGGGATACCTGCGCCGGAACTCGCCGAGGAGCGGCACTACGCATTCATGCGCAAAGGCGACCGATGCGGTGACCCTGAGCGTTCCGGCGGGCGTGGCTCCGGACTGGCGCGCGACCTCTCGAGCATGCTCGAACTCGTCGAGCAGCGGAACGACGCGGCTGAGATAGGTCTCGCCTTCCTCCGTGATCGTCAGGCTGCGGGTGCTGCGCCGAAAGATCCGCAGGCCGAGCGCCGCTTCGGTACTCGCGACACTGCGCGACACCGACGACGGGTCCATATCGAGGACTCGAGCCGCTGAGGCGAAACTGCCGTGCTGCGCGACCAGTGCCACGATCTTCAGTGCACCAATATCCATTCATGCATTTCTTGCACGGCTGCCGTTCAATTCAAGTCATTTTCGGGCGGATTGCGCATCGGTACTCAAACGGCATCCAGAAAGCCGAAAAAGGAACGACCCAATGACAACTCTCGAAAACAGAACTGCCCTCGTGACCGGCGCGAACCGGGGTGTTGGCCAGGCGTATGTCGCCGGCCTTCTCGACCGCGGTGTCGCCAGGATTTACGCTGCCGCCAGAACCCTCGACACCCTGTCAGAAACGGTCGACCTCGACCCGGCGCGCGTTGTGCCGCTGAAGCTCGACGTCACCGATCGGGCACAGATTGCCGCCGCAGTCGCGGCCGCGGCCGATGTCACGCTTCTGATCAACAACGCCGGATCGCTGACATTCGGTGGTGCGCTCGACGTTTCGGAGGACGGGTTGAACCGTGACATGGCCGTCAACAACGACGGCTTGCGCGAAGTCACGCGTGCGTTCGCCCCGGTGATCGAAGGCAACGGCGGCGGCGCGTTCGTGAACATGCTCACGCTGCTGTCCTTCGTCAGCGCGCCGGGCTTCTCCGGGTACAACGCGTCGAAAGCAGCGGCCTGGTCCATGTCGATGTCACTTCGCGCCTATCTTCGGCCGCGTGGCATCGACGTGGTCAACGTGTTCCCCGCCGGCATAGACACCGACATGCTGGCCGGCGTGGACGCGCCCAAGGATTCCCCGCAGGACGTCGTTCGCGATGTGCTCGACGGTCTCGTTGCGGGCGAAGAAGACATCTACCCGGCCTCGGCCGCTGATGTCTTCAAGGCCTGGCGCGCCGACCAGAAGGCCGTCGAGGCGATGTTCGCCGGGATGATGTAGGCCGGATCCTCCGTGCAGTTCCAGCTGTACGGGGGCGTCGAACGTTCGTTGTGCCGACGAAACGACCGTTCTAGTGCGTCAATCACTCCGAGAAGGTTCCGCGAACTGCCGCGGGTCAGGTAGCGGACCTAACCGCTGCTTGGGTTCGTCTCGTGCAGAAGCACTATTGACCGACGCTTTTTTGAGTTTTGACCAATTTCATGAAACAATATCTCAAACAGATCGAAGGTATGGTTATGGATCGCGAAGCATACGTCGAGAAGATGAAGGCCAAGCTTGACGAGTGGAACGCCGAAATCGACAAGCTTCAGGCTCAAGCAAGAGCTGCCGAGGCTGAACAAAGGGCGAAGTACGAAGAACAACTTGCTGAGATGCGTAAGCAGCGAGACGAGGCTCAGGAAAAAATGAAGGAAGCGCAGGCAGCCGGCGATGCCGCTTGGAATGACGTGCGAAAAGGTATGGAGACTGCCTGGGAGAGCATTTCAAGCTCTTTCCAGAAGGCTCGGAACCGCTTCTAGTGCGCTTCGGTTGGAGCGCCCACATAGCGGGACGAGCCGCCATTCACTGTTGCCCCAGCATCCACTCGCCGTCTGGATGAAAGGCGTGAAAGGCGAAGGCAAATGGGATGTCATGGACCACGTTCTGACCATCCGCGTCTACGACACGGACGTTTCCGACCT
>WVSN01000005.1 GCA_015689705.1 Rhodobacterales bacterium HKCCE3408 | reverse complement strand
AGACGGGAGAGCGACGAGGCACCCCGCTCGGAGCGCAAAGGTCAGCTGCGCGGACAAAGTGGAACCAACTTCTACCAAGTTGAATTTCTAGGTTGCTTCCACGCATATCATTGCCCGGGAACACTCCGTCTCAACTTGCCAAAGAAAGCGCCGTGACGCTGATCACTAGAAATCCAAACAGGAACAGCGAAAGGGATATATGGAAAAGCCTGATCGCGATGTTCCTCCATCTCATTTGGGTCGCTCGATCCGCGGTGGCGTTGGCGACGACGCCTCTGAACGCCGCGCCCCAACTCGCAACACCCGCGGTGACGCCGAGGGCCCAAACAAGAAGAGCGGCGGCGATCGCTGCCGGAGGGACGAAATCGATATTCCTCGCTTGGCTTAATCCGGCGATAAGAGCGCCGGAGTTGATCGTGACCACGGCGGTCAGTCCCGCACTGGCGTAGGATCTGATGAGCTCGAGCTGGTAGGCTTCCGACATGGCGTCAATTTCCTGACGGTTGAGACGTGGCAAGGGTCTTGATTGCTGAATCTTCGGCAGGAAGAAGATGCCGAGATTTATGGCCAATGGTTTGTAGGTCGCTGGCAGTATCATCTGCGTTCGGTCCTATCGTGATGTGGCGCTTTCGATTGGCTGCAGGGGCGCGTGCTCAACTTGAATGGGCCGACCATCTTCCGCAGGTGCTTTGGTTTGGCCAGAAAGATCGGCGGCCGAAGTGATCCCGCCGTGATACCTCGCAGCAATTGCGTATCGCGCCCACACAGCAAGACCCGCGAGCCATGCCATCCAAATGATATTCAGACACCAACCTGTTACGATCAGAGTTGAGTGAAAATCCGTGAAGCCCGATGTCGTGCAGATCCATCCCTGGATCGCGAAAACAACACCAGAGCTCGCGATCAGAAACCAGAACAGTCGCGGTAGCCTGTGCGCCATAAGTCCAGCCACAGATGTGAGCATCAGAGCGAGCGAAATGGCGTAGTCGTGGTAACCCCTTGCCCCCCACTCGAGCCATCTGATGCCCTCCGCGACGGCGAAACGGACTTCGCGAGACTCGGCCGGTGCATTCGCCCATGACGACACCGACTGTTTGAGGGCGACCCCGTCGACCGCCTGAAGCATCCCGTAGAGCGCAAGCGCAGCCGCCGCCGAGACAACTCCCAGACGCGTAACCGGTGAGGTGTGCGACTCTGCAATCTCAAGAGCGAGGTTGAGGCAGGTAAGGCCGCCGACAAGGAGCACGACACCCATGAATTGCCCGACATGGACCAGCGTCCAGGTTTCGCTTCCTGCGTAGTGCGTGAATATCTCGCCGTGATGGTTGGCATGCCCGCCGGCATGAAAAAGAGTTGAGCAAACATAGAGTAGCTGGCCGCCCAGCATAAGGCCTGCGGGCAGGCCGAGCCTTATTCGGCCTGAGCGATCTGCAGTCATCATCATCGACTTCCTCGAACTTTGCGGGGTGCCCCGCCGTGATGTCCACGGGGATAACGCAACTTCGAGACAACGCGATTGAACGAGATTGCCGAAGTTCTTGTACGAACCTGCTAGCCTGCGAGTGTAGAGGAATCCTGTAGCTCGAATGGAGACGGAATCTCGAAGAACTCACCCCGCATCATCACCGACGGGGCGAGTCCGAACATCTGATGGAAGGTCCGTGTCATGTGGGCTCCGTCGGCAAATCCCGCAGCGTATGCGGCCTGTGTAATGGACTGTTCGCGACCGATGACAATCATGGAGCGCGTCAGCTTGCGCCAGAGCATGTAGCGTCGAAAAGGTAGGCCGAGTTGCTGCTTGAAGAGATGCGCAAAGCGACTGGGCGACAGGAAGACCCGGGCGGCCGCCTCTTCAACTGACATTCTGGGCTCATCGGACTGCCGGATTTCTGCTAGCACTCTTGTGACGCGCGGGTCGAGACGCCGGTACGGGCGTGCCCCCCTGCAGATCTTCTGGACGCAATGTTGAACTATGTCAGATGGATCTGGGGCATCGATTGGGCTTTCGACGATACGAATGAGTCCTTCGCGGCACGAGTGTATGCGCTCCTCCGGGAGAAGCGTGATGTCCTCCCGAAGCGAGTGCCTGATCCAACCGCCTTCCACGGATTCTGGGTCGACGAAGATCATTGCGGCCGTCGTGCCCCGCGCGCTGTACGAGTGAACAACGTTGGGAAGGATCGCAATGCCCGGCGCCGATCTCCAGTCTCCTCGCTCAGCGCGAGCGCTGACGTGGCCAGAGCATGCGATGACAATCTGGATGGCATGGTGATGATGCGCCGGAACGACGCCGACGCTACTGCCAAGTATCAGGAATCCGCCATCCCACAGATACCAGCGCGGTAGACAGGTCCATTGCGGGGGACTGGCAGGTCCACCGTTTTCGTCCAGTTCGCGTTCGAACCGCTTTTTCGGCCCCACGACCTTCTTCCTCAGGATCCACGGACGCGGACCACGAACAGAGAATAGCCGAAACGTTCAAGGGATACAGCCGAAGCTTTCAAGCGCCGCTATCCGGCATTGCGTAAATCAATCGTAGGGCAACCCGCCAGTTTCAAGGAACCACAAGATGACCCACAAGATTACACGCCGACTTCTGATAGCCGGTATTCCTGTCCTGATCGCTAGCACCGCAGTCGCCGGCTTCTTCCTTCGCCCCCTTCCCGCCGATCTCGATTTTTCGCGGTCGAGATCGACGGAGAATGCCATGTATGTCGCATCGATTTCGCCAGCCGAGGAACCGGTGACCGTCGGCCGGATGCACGCCTGGACCTTGGAATTGACGACAGCAGACGGCGAGCCGGTGCAGGAAGCGGACATCGCAATCGACGGGGGTATGCCCCAGCATGGTCACGGGCTTCCGACTTCGCCAACCGTGACACGGAACCTCGGCGGCGGACGCTTCCTCATTGAGGGCATGCGCTTCAACATGGCCGGCTGGTGGGAGCTTCGCTTCGACATTGCCGGACCGGTCGGGCGCGATCACGTCACATTCAACATCGTTCTGTGAGGTCGTCATGAACCGCAGGATCGTCGCGCTGGCGGGTCTTGGTCTGGTCGGTACGGCGATTGCCGCCGCATCTCTCGCCACGACCGAAAGCTGGAGCGATGCAGACATGGACACCGTCCGAGGCCTTTCGGTGGACGCTCTGCCACCGCTTCCAGCCGACCCATCCAACAGGGTCGCAGACGACCTCGCTGCCGCCGCACTTGGAGAGCAATTGTTTTTTGACACCCGGCTGAGCGCGAATGGAGATGTCGCCTGCGCGAGTTGCCATCTTCCCGACCGGGGATATCAGGACGACCTCCCGCTTGGCCGCGGCGTGGGCACGACCGGCCGTCGAACGATGCCGATCCCCGGAATGGCCTATGCTCCGTTCCTGTTCTGGGATGGGCGTCGAGATTCCCTTTGGTCCCAAGCCCTTGGTCCGCTCGAGAGCGAGGTCGAACACGCGACAGACCGAACGTCGGTTGCCCATCTCGTGGCGGAACACTACCGCGCCGAGTACGAGTTGGTGTTCGGCCAGATGCCGGACCTGACCGGCATTGCGGCCCCGGCCGGCCCGGTTGCCGACGCCGAAGCGGCGTGGCGTTGGAATGAGATGGAGCCAGAGGATCAGAACAGCGTGAGCGAGGTCTTCGCAAACGTCGGCAAGGCAATTGCCGCCTATGAGCGGACGATCCCGGTGTCACGCACCCGGTTCGACGACTGGGTCTCCGATCCTTCATTCCCTAGACCTGGAATCCTGTCTGAAGACGAGATCGCGGGTCTCCGCCTGTTCGTCGGAGAGGCAGAATGCATCAATTGCCACAACGGCCCGCTGTTCACTGACAATCACTTTCACAATACCGGTGTCCCGTCGGTAACCGGCGCAGCGCCGGACGTCGGGCGAGAGGGTGGAGCCAGGCAGGTTCTGTCAGACCCGTTCAACTGTCTGGGGAATTTTAGTGACGCAAGTCCCGACGATTGTTCCGAACTCCGCTTCATGGCCCTACCCAGCCGTGACGCGCTCGGCGCTTTTAAGACGCCGTCGCTCCGAGGTGTATCCGACCGGCCGCCGTACATGCACGCGGGACAGCTTGCGTCGATAGCCGAAGTCATCGACCACTACGCCGACGCGCCGGCGGCGGCGATAGGGCATAGCGAGCTGAGGCCTCATGAACTCACCGATCGAGAGCGGAGCGAGATTGAAGCATTCCTGCTTACGTTGCTGCCCTCGGAATCGCAGCCGTGAAACACTGAAGCAAACGCCACCTTTAGCCGTTCTCGGCTGCGGTAGAAGGAACTCACCTCGCAATATTCTCTCTGCCCCGACAGGGTATCGTTGCTTTCACATCGTCATGGACTGAAAGAGATTGATGAACGAAGCGACCCGCGGAATCTGCCGTCCGTGCCGTGTCGTCAGCGAAAGTACGGCGGCAGAAGGTAGGCTCCAATCAGGCAGAAGCTGCCGCCATCCCTTCGGTGCGGAAAAAGCAGGGAGTAGCGCGATGCCGTAGCCGTGTTCGACGGCAGCGACCACGGAGCGCGGGTCATTGCTCCTGAGGCGCAACAGAACTTCCACTTCGAGTGTGACGTCATCCCGCGAGAAGTTGAGCGTGGACTTCTGCTGTCCCCTGGCCACTCCAAAGATCGCTGTGGCGGACAGATCCGTCGGAGACTTTGGATCGGCACCCTCAAGGGACGGTGGAACGAACAGTCCCATTCGCGAGCTGAACAGGACGTCGGCTCGGCTCTGCGACCGATGCGGCACATCGAGCCGTATCGCGATGTCAACATCGTCTTCCAGGGGGTCGACGGTGCGGGTCGTGAACTCGAGCGCAACGGAAACGTCGGGATAGGTCGCGAGGTAACGGCTTACAACCTCCGGCAGGATGGACTCGGAGAGAGCCACCGGAGCGGCAACCCTCAGGACTCCCGTTGGTGAAGAAGCCAAGACCTCGGTGGAGCCTCGCGCCGCGGATGCCTGCTCCAGCATGAGCCTCACGTGCTCGTAGGTGCGCAGCCCGACTTCCGTCAGCTGCATCCGGCGTGTCGTGCGCTCCAGAAGCTGCGCTCCCAGACGCTTCTCAAGCAGGGCTATCCGGCGGCTGATGCTGGACTGAGGTACTCCGGTGCGGCGTGAAGCAGCGGTGAAACCGCCCCTTTCGACCACCTGGCCGAACAAGGCGAGATCATAGACATCCGGTCCCATCCATTCATTCATGGATAAATCATATCTTCATTCGGCGTCTAATCAAGCTCGCCGGTGGCCGTCATATCAATTGCATCGAAAGGAGAAATTCGATGACCAAGCTCAAGCAATATGGCCTCGCCTCTCTCTATGTCCTGCCGGCCATGGCGTTCTTCGCGGCTGGCATTGCGAAGATTGCCGGCGTTGACGACATCGTTCGTCCATTCGCCGTGATGGGTTTGCCCGCCGCCTTCGGCATCTTCATCGGCCTCTGCGAAATAGCGGGAGGTCTCGGGCTTCTTATTCAACGCACGCGCGTTCCCGCGGCTCTCGGCCTTTCGGCCATCATGTTGGGCGCAGTGTATTATCACGTCGCCTATGGCGAGCCTTCACCGGTCCCGGCCGTGGTTCTCTTGCTCCTTCTCGCCGCCACGGTCTGGAACGAGCGACGCCCGAAAACCTCAGCAGCCTAGCGGAGACCGAACCGTGCACACAATAAATGACCTGACGATCGGCAACTCTGCGCTGCTGCTCATCGACCACCAACCCTGGGTGGCTTTCCCGATCAACTCGATCTCTCCCGAGCATCTGACGAACAACGTCCTCGCGCTTGCCAAGACGGCAAAGGCGCTGGAGGTGCCGACGGTCCTGACCACCATCAATGGCGAGAGCGGACCACTTCGCGATCCGCTCTTCCAGGGAATCACCGGGCTCTGGCCCGACGTGAAGCCCGTCGACCGTACAAACACCAACGCATGGTCCGACCCCGCGTTCGTCGAGGCAGTGAAGGCGACGGGGCGCAGGAAGCTCGTGATGGCGGGGCTCTGGACCGAAGTCTGTCTGGCGCAGACTGCGCTGTCTGCGATGCGGGACGGCTACGAGGTCTATTTCGTCTCCGACGCTTCGGGCGGTTTGTCGCCGGAGGCACATGACCGCGCCGGTCAGCGTATGATCCAGGCAGGCGCTGTGCCCATGTCCTGGTTCGCGGTCGCTGCCGAGTGGGCCCCGGACAACACAGCTCCGGAATACCAACGAATGTATCCGATCACGCTGGCGCATGGTGGCGGCGTCGGATGGGCTGTGGAGTACATATTGGCCAACCTGCCGGCGCAGCACTGAGGGACAACGCTCGTTCACCGTTGCACGAAACTCCCCATTGACCGCACCGATGGTCGGTCGGGAAATGGGATGGATCCTGTTTTCCCTAGGCGGCAAGATGCGTCTTCCAAGTTAATGGCCCCGGAGGGTCGGGCCGTGCTCCCTGCAAGTGTTCTTGCGGCCCTAATCAACCGGTTCGCTGCGAGTCGCGACTGTACCGATTGGTCACCCAAGCAACAAAGGGTGCAAACGAAAACAATACGTTAGGTCGTGGGAACGTTTGACGTGGGTCCCGTCCGCTCCGCCAGTTGCCCCGCGAAAGCGTTCGCCCGATCAGGCTGCGGCCGAATTTTTCCGCTGTTTTAAAGGGTTATGCAGGAGGGGCTGAACACTGCCCCCTACGCTGGGATGCCCCGAACCGGTCTCTCGGGCCGTCATTCTCTGGCTCTCATGACTGCGCGGATTTGGTGAATAGCTCCGCCACTGATTGAGCAGAAACGATTTTCGACTTGGTGGAGCTGAACACTTCGACAGCAGTGGCTTTCGTGGAGTTGGAGCAGAAATCGAACCGTAGATACGAGGCGTGCACCCGAGTATCCCGACCTTTTGCGGGACAGGTTGCAGCAGAATGTTAGGAAGGGCGGAAAGCTGACCTTCGCTGCGGGGTTTACCAGTGTCGGCTCTGCGGACGAATCGCCAGTTCGCTGCTGCTGCACGAATGGCCGCTTTATTCCCGGCTGGCGCTACCCCTCCTTACTACACATTCTAAGTTCAGGCCAAGGCGAACCGCGGATAGGTGTCGCGACGAGCCCTAAAGCCCGCCGACCGCTCGCTCTGCCTCCCCCATGATTTTGGCACGTGCGACTTCGAGCACGCGTGCCCCTCCATCAGGGCCTACGCCTAGTCGGGCCAGCAGCAGTGCGCCCACCAAAGTAGAGAGCGTTGCCATTGCGAGATCACGTGCTTCGGGCGAAATGCTGGTCGCATCCCCGGTCTGTGGATCCTCCGTCATCGTTGTGGTTGTATCGCTTCCCGGCATCGCTTCAGCGAGCGCCGTGACCATCGCCTCGGCCCCGGATGCCACTTGCGCGCGCGCCTCTGGCGGCAGACGGGCCGCCTCGGCGCCGAGGGCGGCGAGGGCGCAACCATATCCCGGTGCGTCGCGATGTGCCTCGGACAAATAGCGTTCAACAATACGCTCAAGCGCTCCCGAAATACGGTCCTCCGAAGGGGCAGCTTCTGACACCTCTCGCCACTCGCGTGCCGATTCCGTCAGCGATCGGGTAACAGCCTCGGCCACAAGGTCGGACTTGGAAGCGAAGTGACGGTAGAACCCGCCATGCGTCAGCCCGGCAGCGGCCATGATATCGTTCACACCGGCCGCCTCGATCCCGCGCTCACGCAGCAGGCGCGCAGCCT
This sequence comes from Rhodobacterales bacterium HKCCE3408, assembly GCA_015689705.1. Classification (GTDB taxonomy): domain Bacteria; phylum Pseudomonadota; class Alphaproteobacteria; order Rhodobacterales; family Rhodobacteraceae; genus HKCCE3408. The sequence goes on along the minus strand of WVSN01000005.1, from coordinate 239,609 downwards.
GTTCTAGTACACGTTCTCGGTTCGCCGTCGCCACCTCCCGGCTGCTACGCGCCATACGAATCTCCTCGCTCTTCGGGCCACTGCGCGACCGGTGCAGCTGGCGATTGACATTTCCGATGATGAATATCATCAATGCATTTAGATGACGAACAACATCTAAATGCTATGACTGTCAACCTGAGACGAAAGGACACTCCGATGAAATATATGTTGCAGTTTCGCGAGGACGCCGACGAACAGAGCAAACACAAAGACCCCGCGCAGCAAGAAGCCTATTTTGGCGGTTGGGGGGCGTACATTGGCTCGATCGCGCAGGCCGGGGTGATGGTCAGCGGCGAAGGGCTGCTTTCGCCGGATACCGCAAAGACGCTGCGTATTGAGAACGGCTCGCGGCAAATCTCGGATGGACCCTTCGCAGACATTACAGACATTAAAGAGATGCTTTCGGGGTATGTTATCATCGACGTGCACGATCTCGACGCCGCGCTCGAATGGGCCGCAAAGGCGCCGTGTGTCACGGCCGGGTCGGTCGAGGTCCGTCCGGTGCTGCCGCAGCCCAGCGCCTAATGGATAACGCGCGCCGCGATGCTGCCGCGTCGGCGACATTCGCGGCGCGGCGATCGCGCAAAAGCCGGATGGTGAAAGTAAATCAACCAGGGGCGAACTTGGCGACGACCAGCTCTTGCGAGTAAGCACACCGCACATAACGGACGTCGATGCGACGTGCAGCATCCGGAGCTTTGGGCTCTGAACCGACGATCGCTGCACCTTGAACCAACGACCGACAAGGGCTCAAAGCAGACTTTCGTTGTGACCGCGAGCATGGCGATGAGCTCGGCTTGGTGGCCGGAACTCTAAAGTGCGAAATGTGCTGCCCGTCGACTAGCTTTGCAGACTTTCAAGGACCTCTCGGCAGAACTGAAACTGCGTTTCAGCATCGTTCGAGTTCTCAACCCAGACACGGTTCAGCTTCAATGTACCAACTGGGACGATCATTTCTGCGATAGCAGCGGGAGTTGTCTCGTCGGTGCGACCACCCGCCCAATCATGAAAGGCTGAAGAGTATCGAACGACAGCTCCGGTGGACGACAGGTCCAATGTTCCGCCTTCCGCAAAGAATGTAAGCCCGTCCCCCATCTCTTCCCCGATGATCGCAAGACGTTCTCCCAGGCGGTGCTTCAGGATGGCGACGAAGACGATCGCGGCCGAGAACGTGAACTTGTCGACGAGCACACCGACGCGGCGATGGTTCTCGCCCGCCGAAATCGCGTCGATCAAAGGGATGGTTTGAAGAAAATCCCCACCCGGATTTCCGCGAACATCAACGAGCAGGGGAATGCCCGGGCGTGATCTCACGAGGTCGGCCGCCTCGGAGATCGCATTCGGCAGAGCAGTTTCACCGGCATCAAAGAAGCTCGGAAGGACCATCAGCAGTCCGGTCTCGCCGAAATCCTGCACCTCCAGGTAAGACCTGGGCGACCAGCATGCGTCGGCTCTTCCATGTTCGTTTCGCGGGTAGAACCTCGATCCGCGAACCAGCTTTGCGGTGTCTAAGGTCAGCTTGATGATCCGTCCCGTCTCGGTCTGAATCCTGTATTCGATGCATGCGCCGCCCGAAGGAACACCGAGCCGCTCCAATGCTCCGGGCCACGCGAGGAGGATTGGCCCAACGACCCGTCTGCGTTGCTGTGTCCCCGCCAGGAAGCTCGCAGCGGCGGCTTCGATTTCGGCTACGGGGACGCCGTTGATGGACATCACCTCTCCTCCGATCGCCTCGGAAAATTCCGACGCTGCGCCGAGCAGACGCACTGTCGTACCGATGGAGACGAACCTCAGCGGGAGAACCGAAATGGCATCGTTCGGGATCAGCCGTGTATGTCCGTTGCCGGGAAGTGCGAGCAGGCGCATCAGGGAGAGAAGAAAATCATCCTTAGAGTCCGCGAGTGCAGTCCGCCGGGCTTGGTTGATGTGACGATTCAATTCGGCACGTCCGATGGATCGGAAGCTCGGGTCGGTCGGCAGGACCGTCGTCTCAATTTGCTCAAGGTCCTGGATCATCGGCATCGATGCATGTGTATTCAGGCGCACAGAAATGTCCAAGAAGGGACAAAACCACCAGAAGGGGAGGGCGCCATGGATGACGCTACGCCTCCGCTGTGCGTACAAGACTACCGCCTGTCCATACAACGCAGCAGAAACGGATCGAGAGCTAGTTTCCCCCTTTGCTCCGACGAGCACAATTTCAACTTCAGGCCAATCACTGCGGGGCTCTGCTCAGCGCAATAGCGCCGCCGCTTCTGTCCTGTTCTGCACTCCGAGCCGTCGGAAGATGCGGGTCATGTGTTGCTTCACCGTTCCCTCCGAAAGCTCCAGCGCCCGGCCGATTTCGCGGTTCGAAGCGCCGGCGGCAGCGAGACGAAGGATGTCGACCTGACGCTTCGTCAGTCCCTTCGCTTTAGGAATTTCGTCGATGTCTCGCGATTGCGGCGCAGCGTAATCCACGGTCTCGAAGAGATCCGTTGCTGCCGCGACGGCATCCGCGAGTGCCGTGTATCGTTTCCGGATCTGGCCAAAAAGCGTGCGGTGATCTGGTGCGACCAGTTTCTCAAACTCCGCAATGGCGCTCTCGAGCTCTTGTAGTCTTTCTTGAAGGTCCTGACCGGCAATGGCCGAGAACCGGTCCTCCGTCGTCTCGCTGTCTCGGACATTCTCCAGCATCTTCGCCAGTGTCTCCGACGCTTCGCGGCGATCATGAATGTCGAGCGCGACACCGTCCCAGATGATCGAGCCGTCCGGCTGGTGGCGCGGGTGACCAATTGACCGGACCCACCGATAGAGGCCTGACGGGCTCTCGACCCGCACTTCCTCGTCGAGTGGCGTGAGGTCCCTCGCCGAGACCTCCAGTGCGTCGACGAACCGCCCCCTGTCTTCGGGGTGGATCCATGAATGGTCGACTTCGGACCGTGACATCAGGTCCTGCGGATCGAGTCCGAAGAGATCCTTCACGCCGGAACCGACATAGCCGTAGCGGTACTTTCCCGCGGCGGTCCGCACTCGCTGCATGGTGTGGCCGGGGAACGTTCGGCCGAGCAGGGTCTCGACCGCACGGGCCGGCTTTAGAGGGTCAGTGGGACGATCAGACATATAACTAACGTCACCAAATTGGCCAAAATGGCAAGCTACTTATAACGAAAGTCTGGATTTGTGACGCGCGTTGCCGCACGGTCTAGGCAGGGAGAGGGAGGGGACTTTGTCCAAGATCATCATCGAAGCGCGCGTGAACGAGATCGCGACCCGCAAGGGTAATCCACACGTTCCGTTCTTGCCACGTGAGGTCATCGCGGATGCGAAGGCCTGCTACGACGAAGGAGCGGCAATCGTTCATTTCCATGGCCGGACCGAGGACGGCGCTCCGAACCACGATCCGGCTTACTACCTCGAAGCCAATGCCGGGATCCGCGCTCAATCCGACATCCTGATACACCCGACGCTCGGCTACGTCGCGAACGACACCGACGCGAAGGGTCGCTTCGCCGCCATAGAGGAGATGATGAAGTCGGCCGACACCGCGCCCGATTTCGCGCCGATGGATACCGGCAGCGTCAATGTGGACTGGTGGAACCCAGAGGCCGGCGCCTACGACACGACCGAACTCATCTACAAGAACTCGACCGGCACGCTGATGTATTTCGCCGACCGGATCCGGCACTACGGCCTGACACCGTACCTTGTCAGCTGGAACGTCAGCTTTACCCGGCAGATCGAACAGTTCCTTAAGATGGGTGTCCTCTCGCAGCCTGCCTACATCTGCTTCTGCATGACCGACGAGATCATCTTCGCGGGCCATCCCGGCACGGCGAAGGGGCTCGACGCGCATACCGGCTTCCTGCCCGAGGGGTTCGAGACGGTCTGGACCGTCGTGAACTACAAAGGCGACCTTTTCGAGCTCACAGAGAAGATCATCCGCGAGGGCGGACACATCTCCATCGGTCTCGGAGACTATGCTTATGCCGACGGGGCGCGGAACCTGACGAACGCGGAAGTGATCGCGAAGGTCGTTGCTCAGGCCCGGAGCCTCGGGCGCGAACCCGCCACTGTCGCCGAGACGCGCAAGATCCTGAACATGCAGGACCGCAAGATCGCGGCCTAGGCCGCACCGCTCGAAATCCATCAACGGGAGGACATTGATGATGACGTTTAAACCAGTCGCCTTGGGCACCGTCGCCCTCCTCGCCGCAGGCACCGCCTCGGCTGAGGAGTTCCGAATGCAGACCTTCCTTGGCGCGACCGCCGCGACGACCGTCGCCTTTGAGGAGATGGCCGCCGGGCTCGCCGAGGCGACCGGTGGCGAAGTGGAGATTACGGTCCTGCCGGGCGGGGCAGTCGTTGGGGCCGCCGAGACCATCGAGGCAATCCAGAACGGCATCCTGGATGGCCAGTACACGGCGCCGTCCTACTTCGCCGGTTCTGACCCTGCGCTCGGTGTCCTCGGAGATACGCTCGCCGCCTATCCTGACAGCGCGACCCGCGACCGCTGGTTCTCCGAGGGCGGTGGGCTGGAACTCGCACGCGCGCTCTACGCCCAGAATGGCCTAATGTTCATCTGCCCAGTCTACTGGCCGCCCGAGCAGATCCCTTCGACGGTGCCGATCGAGACCGTCGCCGATTTCGACGGTCTCCGGATGCGCGCGCCCGGCGGTCTGGCCTCGGATCTCCTCAGCCGCGCCGGTGCCTCGCTTGTCACCATGGGCGTGGGTGAGAGCGTGACCGCGATGGAGACCGGACAGCTCGACGCCACCGATCTCGCCAATGTGGCGCTCAACTGGGCACTCGGGATGCACAACCAAGCCATGTACTCGATCCTCGCCCGCCACTCGATGGCAGTGACCGAGATGTCGGTCTCCATGGACAAGTGGAACGCTCTCAGCCCCGAGGCGCAGACCGCGTTCGAGGATGCCTGCAACGCGATGTCCGCCGGCCTCGTCGATACGCTGACCGCGCAGGACGAGGAGGCCATCGCTGCTGCCGAGGCGGCCGGCGTGACGTTCATCGAGTTTGGCGAGGAGGAAGCCGCAATCTTCCGCGGCATCACGCAGGAGGTCTGGACCGACTGGGGCAGCCGCAGCCCCGACGCCCAGGCCATAGTGGACAGCCACCGCGCCTTTCTCGGTACGCTCGGACTCGAGTGACCTGATCTCGGCCGGCGGCCACGTGCCGCCGGCCCGTTCCCCGGAGAGGCGCCATGACACGCATCGACCGCTTTGCCCTGGCGCTCGGCCGTCTGGCCGCGTGGGCCTTCGCCGCGATCATTCTGCTGATGGTCTACGAGGTTGTGGCCCGCTACGTCTTCCACAGCCCGACGATCTGGGCGCACGAGGTCTCGGTCGCGCTGGCGAGTTTCGCATTCGTCTTCGGCGGCGCCTATTGCATGGCAGAGGGTAGCCATATGCGTATCGGCTTCTTCGTCGATCCCCGCCCACGGCTCGCCCGCCTTTCGCGCTGGCTCGGCATCGGCGTCGGCGCGGTCTACCTCTCCGGTCTCGCCTTTGCCGCATTCCGGCAATCCGAACGCGCGATCTTCCGCTTCGCCCTCGACGGTTCTTGGAACCCGGAACGTTCCGGCTCGACGCTGAACTCTCCGCTGCCGGCCTATCTGAAGGGGCTCTTGTTCCTCGGCGCGATCCTCTTCCTGGCGGTGCTGTTGCGCCAGGCCCTGCGCCGCGCGGAGTGAGCCTTGGACATCGGGACGATCACACTCCTGATCGTGGGGTCGATGGCCGCGCTTCTGATGCTGGGCGTCCCGCTCGCCTTCGTCTCTGGCGCCATCGCAGTCGTCATCGCTGTCGCCGAGTTCGGCCCAAACGCGCTCTTCGTGCTGTCGAGCCGCACCGCTGACTTCCTCGACAGCTTCGCCCTCGTGGCCGTCCCGATGTTCGTCATCATGGCGAGCTTCATGGAGAAATCCGGTGTCGCGAAGGACCTCTACCGCGCCTTCCACGTCTGGGCAGGCAGCCTGAGGGGCGGAGTCGGGGTGGTGACGATCCTTGTCGCCGTCATCCTGGGTGCCACGACCGGCATTATCGGCGGCGAGATCGTGCTCCTCGGCCTCATCGCGCTGCCGCAGATGCTGCAGCTAGGCTACGACAAGAAGCTCGCGATCGGGATCATCACCGCTGGCGGGTCGCTCGGTACGATGATCCCGCCCTCGATCATCCTGATCTTCTACGGGCTGACGGCCGAGGTGAACATCTCGCATCTCTTCCTCGCGACCCTAGTCCCGGGCCTCCTTCTGGCGTCCTTCTACGCGGCCTACGTTCTCGCCCGCTGCGGCCTCAATCCATCGCTTGGACCGGCGCTGAGCGGCCCGGATGCGGAGATGCCGCTTGGCGAGAAGCTCCGGCTCTTCCGCGGTGTGGCTCTGCCGGTCGCGGTCGCCGCCGGCGTCCTCGTCTCGATCTATTGGGGTCTTGCCTCGATCACGGAAAGCGCGGCGCTCGGCGCATTCGGGGCTGGCGTCGCGGCCTGGGTCCGCGGCACGCTGTCGCTCGACATGATCCGCGAGGTCCTGATCCAGGCACTCCGGACCTGTGGCATGGTGTTCTGGCTCGTCTTCGGAACGAACGCGCTCATCGGCGTCTACAACCTGATCGGCGGCATCGGCTTCGCTTCGGGGCTGCTCGGCGGCGTCTCCGAGAACCCCGCCGTCATCTTGTCGGTCATGGTCGCGGTCTTCCTCATCCTCGGCTTCTTCATCGACTGGATCGGGATCCTGTTCCTCACCATGCCCATCTTCCTGCCAGTCCTGACCGAGCTCGGCTACGACCCGGTCTGGTTCGGCATCGTCTTCAACCTCTCGATGCAGATCGCCTATCTCACGCCGCCTTTTGGCCCGGCCTGTTTCTACCTGCAGGGGGCGGCACCCGAGGGTGTCGGCCTGCAGGACATCTTCGCCGCGCAATGGCCGTTCATTGGCCTGCAGATCGTCGCACTTGTCATCGTCGTCCTGTGGCCGGAGCTGTCGCTCTGGCTGCCCCGGCTGGTCTACGGGTGAGCGCGATGGCGAACGTCTCCATCCTCGACACGCTCCCTCGCGCCGCGACGAACGCGCTCGGCCCTGAAGACCGGCTGGCTGCACTGCGTCTGATGCTCCTGATCCGCCAGTTCGAGACCCGTACGAAGGAGCTGTTCCTCAAGGGCGTCATCAAGGGCACCGCGCATTCGTCGGTCGGGCAGGAGGCTATCGCCGTCGGTGCCTGCCCGGTGCTGGAGGAGCGCGACTTCCTCCTGACCCACCACCGCGGCCACGGCCACACCATCGCGAAGGGCGCGGAGATCCGGCTGATGTTCGCGGAACTGATGGGCAAGGCCTCGGGCTATTGCGGCGGGCTCGGCGGCTCGATGCACATCGCCGATTTCGGCAGCGGCATCCTCGGCGCGAACGGCATCGTCGGGGCGGGTATGGGCCTTGGCACCGGCGCCGCTCTGGCCGAGCAGCTGAAAGGAACCGGGGCCATAGGCATCACCTTCTTCGGCGACGGTGCGGCGAACGAGGGGATTTTTCACGAGGCGATGAACCTCGCCGCAATCTGGAAGCTGCCGCTGATCTTCTTCTGCGAGAACAACCAGTACGGCCTGACGACACCGACTTCGGCCGTTACCGCGGGGCCTTCGATCGCCGCCCGCGGCGACGCTTACGGGGTGCCGAACGCAAGGATCGATGGCAACGACCTCGCCGCGATCCGCGAGGCCGTGATGCAGGCCGCGATCCGGGCGCGGGCCGGGGAGGGGCCGACGCTGATCGAGGCGCTGACCTATCGCTGGGACGACCATTCGATGCGCGCGAACCTGCCCGCCTACCGCACTGGCGACGAAGAGACCGAATGGCGGGCCGCCGACCCGATCCTCCGCCTGGAGGCCGAGATCGCGCGGCTCGACGGCCTCGACTCCGCGACGGACGAGGCATTGCGGGCGGAGGTTGCCGACGAGATCGAGGCCGCCATCGAATGGGCAATGGCCGAGCCCGAGCCCGAGATGGACCGCGCTATGGCCATGGTCGCGCCGGCGCGCCCGTCCGGGGGTTCGGAGCCTGCCCCCGGCACTCGCGAGATCACGTATGTCGAGGCCATCACCGAGGCCTTCGCCGACGAGATGGCGCGCGACCCCAACGTGATCCTTATCGGCGAGGATGTCGGCCGGACGGGCGGTATCTTCGGCCTGACGAAGGGCCTCCACGACCGCTTCGGCCCGGAAAGGGTCCGCGACACGCCGATCTCCGAGGGCGTCATCGCCTCCTGTGGCGTTGGCGCAGCGCTCCGAGGCAAGCGCGTCATCGTCGAGGCGCAGCTCTGGGATTTCGTCACCTTGATGATGGACGCCATTGTCAACCAGGCGGCGAAGGCGCGCTACATGCTCGGCGGCAAGGCGACCGTTCCGATCGTCTTCCGAGGGCCCCAAGGCGCGGGCATCCGTTTGGCCGGCCAGCACACGCAGAGCCTCGAGACGCTCTTTGCAAACATCCCCGGCCTCGACGTCTACGCGCCGTCGACCGCCTACGACGCCAAGGGCCTGATGATGTCCGCCATCCGTCACGACGGCCCGGTCGTCTTCCTCGAACACAAGCTCCTCTATCTCGGGCAGAAGCAGCCCGTCCCGGAAACGGCCTATGCGATCGCGCCGGGCCGCGCCCGTATCGTGAGAGAGGGGCGTGACTGCACCGTAGTCGCCACTCTTGCGATGGTCGAGCGCGCGGTGCAGGCCGCCGATCGCCTCAACCGCGAGGGGATCGAGGTCGAGGTCATCGACCCCCGCACAATCAAGCCGCTCGATGTGGAAACGATCTGCTCCAGCGTCCGAAAGACCAACCGCGCCGTCGTCGTCCACGAGGCGCCGCTCTTCGGCGGCTTCGGCGGAGAAATCGCGGCGGCGATTATGGAAAACGCATTCGACTGGCTCGATGCACCCGTGGCCCGGATTGGGGCGCCTGAAAGTCCCGTGCCCTACAACGACCGGCTCGAACGCGAGTGGATGCCCGACGCGACCCGCATCGCCGAGGCCGTCAAATCCGTCTGTTACAGGAGGTGAGTATGGCGACACGCAAGGTCATCATCCCGAAGGGGATGGAGAACATCTACGACACCTACCACTACGCGCCCGCGATCCTCGTAGGCGACACGCTCTACATGTCGGGGCAGGTCGGCCGCGATGCCGATCTAAAGGTCGTCGAGGGTACTGAGGCGCAATTCGTGCAGGCCTTCGAGAATGTCGGCAAGGTGCTGGCGGCGGCCGGTGCGAGCTTTGATGACGTGGTCGAGCTCGAGACGTGGTTCGCCGACTCCATGGCCGACCTCCAGACCTTCCTCGCGGTGAAGGACCGCTACTTCGTGAACCGCTTCCCGACTTGGACCGGCTTTGCGGTTAGGGGCTTCTCGATGCCGGGCATCCTCGTCGAGATCAAGTGCAAGGCGATCCTCGGACTTCGCGACGCATGAGACGGCTCGGAGACATCCTGGCCGCGCCTGGCCGCAGCTTCGGTACCTGGAGCCAGATCGACGCGCCCGAGGTCATCGACATGCTCGGCAGCGCCGGCTTCAGCTTCGTGGTGATTGATTGCCAGCATGGCCCCTTCGGGATCGAGACCGCCGAGCGCATGGCCCGCGCGGCCACGGCGAACAGGCTCGCCGCTGCCATCCGGGTCTCGCGTCTGGATGAGGTCGAAATCCTGAAGGCGCTCGATGCCGGGATGTCCCACGTCATCGTGCCGGACGTGTCGAGCGCGAACATGGCCGCCCGGGCCGTCGACGCCACCCGCTTCGCGCCGCATGGCAGTCGCGGCGCTTGTCCGTGCGTGCGATCGGGGGACCATTTCGTGGCCGACTGGCACGATTACGCCGCGGCCGAGGAGGCGCGTACCGGCATCGTTGCGCTGGTGGAAAGCGTCGAGGGGATCTCGGCGGTCGGGGAAATCGCGCGTACACCGGGCCTCGCCGCGCTGATGGCGGGGCCGTTCGACCTCTCTGTCTCTATGGGCCTTAACGGCAACTGGCGCGACACCCGCGTAACTGATGCCCTTCGGCACCTCGTCGGCGCAGCGCGTGACAGCGGAATCCCTGCAATCATGCCGGTCTTCTCGCCCGACCGGTCGGAATGCCGGGACCTGGTCGAGATCTGGAGCTCCGAAGGCGTCTCGTGCTTCATGATTGGCTCCGACAAGATCCTGATCTCGAATGCGTTTCGGGAGTGGACTACTTCGGTTCGAGCTTTTGACGTTTGAGCGGCCAGAGATGGCGAGCGCGTTAACCGATTGTTAACGACCTCGGGGAAGGCTGTTGCCAGGAGGCAGCCGGCATGGATGACAAGCACTTACGAATTGACCGGATCAGCACCGATGCATTGCTGAGCGCGTTGCGCCGCGCGCAGGAACGTAGCGAGCAGGCTGTTGGACAAGACGCGCAGGTGAGCCGGTCTCAACAGCCGTCACCGATCGAGCGGCTGCACAGAGTAGGGATTGACCAGCGCGAACGCTGAGAAGTCAATGTCGGCTATGCGGACAAAGCTGCCATCGATCGGACTCGGCCTCGAGGCCGGTGTTCAGTCGGATCAGAACTCGTTGTGGGTCGTGTTCCCACGACTCTTCCAGAGCAGGGTCACCGCGCAGACAATGGCTACCGCGTAAGCGCTAAACTGAAGGACGGTTTGCATGGAATGCGGTTCCGCACCCGAAGAGGCCCGTGAAAAGGACGCGAAGTCCCACAAACCATGGATGATCATCGGGATCACGAGCAGGCCGGTCGTCCGGCGAACAGTGTAGAATGCCAGGCCCATGATGCCGGCGAAGACGACTTGAATAGCGGCGCCATACAACGGCAGTCCGAGCAGCGCATTCGGGAGATGCAGCAGCCCGAACAGGAATGACGACGTGATCGCGACGAAGGTCTCACTTCGTCCACCTTCACGAAATCCCACGAGCAAGACGCCACGGGTCAGCGCCTCCTCGTTGAAGCCGACGAGTATACCAGCCGCAACGAGCCAGATAAGGTGGGCGGCGGCGATGTTCGACCAGTCGGCGGCGCTCAGATTGATGCCGATAAATGCGATTGCGATGAAGACGATGGGCCAGAACAGCCATTCCGGCGATGCCCGGGAGCGGTCGCGCATGACGGGCGTCCACCAGCCAAACCAACTGATCACACCAACAAGCAAGACTGCGCCGAGCAGCAGCGGCACGACGATGTTGATGAAAATCTGATCTGGCGCCGTCATCGTCATGTAGTTGGCGCCGCCCGCCCACATCGCTCCGATCACGATCAGAAGGTAGGCAATGTAGACCGCGATACCGATCTGCAAGCTTGGTCGGACCTTCGGTGCCATCGTTCCTGTCCCGTTCAATTTCTTCGTTCGAGTGCCGGCCACGCTCATCGATCGCCGGAGCGCCGGCAACCGGAGCCTACCGCCGATCAGCGTGTCGGTCCAAGGACCCCCTCACGGTGTATCACATCGCTGTCCCATTGATCGTTCGCGCCGGGTGGTTCATTCCGGGTGTGACCAGCTGCCGTCGGGCAGGACGAAACTCGGCCGCAGATCCTCTGCGCAGGAGAAGTCGAGCTCCGCCCCCGGGTTTTCAATGAATGCAACGCCCAAATCGATCGCGCAGCGCGAGAACACAAGCGCGCCATGGCCGGTTTCGGGGAACAGGACCGATTGCGCATTGGGCAGCGTCGAGGCTGTCAGCTCTACCCAGCTCGATGCAGTCTGAGCGTCAAGCTCACCGCCCATCACCAGAGTCGGGATGTCGGCTGTGACCGGGTCATGGAAGCCTTCCCGTGGATGCGGTTCGAAAAGAGCGCAATTGGAGAAAAAGTTGCTGTTCTGGTCGGCGATCGCCGCCTCCACCGTAGGGGCCGCGTCGATCTGGTCGTGGACGGCTGCCGTGCCCTCGTTGGAATTCCAGTCCATATCCTCCTGGCACGCGAACAGATACTGCTCGAACTGGCCCATAAGGACCTGTTCGATGCCTACGTTGTCGCGGCCGATGCGGTCGAACGTGTCCGCGATATCTGAAGGTCCCATTAACCGTATCATCGGCAACAGCCGATCCTGGGTCGTTCGGTCGAAATGGGTGGCAACCAGAACGATTAGGGCACCCGGCGTTGGGGCTGCGCCGCGAAGCGCGAGATAATCGCGGGCGAAGTCGACACGTTCCGCTCGATCCGGCATTGCAGCCAGGGCCGCCTCCATCTCGCGGTCGAACTCCTCGGCGAGACCGGAGGCAGCGCGCCCTTCGGCCAGATCGGCCTCAAGCGCTCGGATTGCGTTGCGCGCCATCCTTTCCAGCACGGTCATCTGATCCGCAGCGTCCAGAGCGGTGCGCGCCAGCGCAGTATCTGCAACCGAGAGGCCTGTCGCGCCTGCCATGATCGATTGTGCGTTCTCTTCGGTCGGCAGGTCGCCCCGCAGGATGGCCGTCAGCGTCGTGGTGGTTCCCTCTTCAAGTTCGCTGACCATCAGCGGCAGCCACGGTGTGAGACCACGATAGGGTCCATGCCAGTCGTTACGGTCCTTGGTGATGACGAACAGTTCGAAGCCGCTGATCGGGCCCATATCCGTCTGCACGGGTGTCTCCAGCATGGTTTCAACGAGGGCCCAGTAGCGGTCGGCGAAATCGGGGTAAGCCTCGGCACAGGCGGGCTGGGCATTGCACTGCGCCTCGGTGTTCTCGATCGCTTCCCAGATCGGCAACAGCAGGGTGTCGTAGAGGTTCACCGAGGGCGGGGCGACCGAATCCACAATCACCGAGCGAAGTCCCTCGGGCGCGGTTCGCATTGTTTCGAGGGCCAACTTGGTGCCGTAGGATATGCCGTAGAGGTTGTATTCCTCGTAGCCCAGTGCCGATACGACGGCGGCCACATCGAGTGCATTCTGTTCCGTGTTTATATACTGGTATTCGATGCCGGAGGCGTCGAGTTCGGCAATGCAGGCCTCGACGAGTGCTGTGAACAGCGCAGGTGATTCCTCGCCTGTCAACGTTTCCAGGATTGGTTCCACATTGTCAGCCACGGTTTCGAAACAGCGGTCGATGCCGCCCGAGGTGTCCACGCCGCGCTGGTCGAAGGCGATGATGTCGCGTCGGCGGCGCAATTCCTCGAATGCAAAGCTGGTAAGGCCAACGCTTTGCATGATGCCGCTGCCAGGGCCGCCATGGAGGTGCACGACGGGGTCCGGCGCCGGCACCAGAGAGGTGGCGCGGTAGATTGCGAACAGCAGATCGACATCCTGACCGCCGTCCGGTTCAAAGTGATTCAGCGGAACGGTCACGGTCCCACAGATGATCGTTTCGCCCTCGATCTCGTCCGGTGCTACTGGGCGTGGGCAAGGAGCAACGGCGACGGGATAGCGTGGGTCGGCACCGCCACCTGCAACCACCGGAAAGTTCGACGCATCCGGCTCACCGGCCAAAAGGGCTGCAACAAGTGCAAATATCTGTTCAGGATTCACCGCAAACTCCTCTCGAAATTAAGGAGAGATCGCGGGCTTTCCGGCACCGTGTCGATCCCTTTCGCGCGCTGGAGTGGATTGGAGAGTTGCTGCATGTATCGACGACCCGCGAGGTAAATCAGGTCGCTCGCTGCAACCCCCCGATGCTAATGCTGAGATTTTTTTTCGGACGAAGCTATCCAATTTGCGCAACTGTATCGCGGCGCGGGTGCTGTCACCCGAGCGCGAAAGTAAGAACTACCGCGCGGCTTCGGCTTACCTGCGCCAGTTCCGCGGATCGCCGAACTCCCATCATAGTGGCATTGAACCAAGGGCGCATCGGACAGCATTCCGCCGTGATTGCACGAATGTCAGATAAGGGCTCAAAGCCGACCTTCGCTGCGGATGGCACCGACGTCCGCGAAGGGCCGAAACCGACGCCGTTGGCTGCGCCGTCCAACGACAGCTCAGCGGACAAATCTGTCTCTCGCCCGTTTCGGTCGAAAGCCTGCTTTGGTCGCTCATGCAGCCAGCCTGGCCATCGCGGCAAAGACGCTCGACGTCCCAACGCCAATCATGGCACACAAATCGTGGAGCCCATGTCCCTGATTGTGGGGGTTGATGTACGATGCCTGCTGAGCCGGACTGGAATGATTTCCGTGTAATTCTGGCGCTTGGCCGGGCCGGCTCAGTCGCAGGCGCGGCGCGGTTGCTCAAGGTCGATCCGTCTACCGTCAGCCGCAGGCTGTCGGCCGCAGAGGCTGCGTTCGGAGCCACCCTCGTAGTGCGAGAGGCTCGGGAGTTTTCTCTCACGAGCGAGGGGAAATCGGCCTTTGCAGCCGCTGAAGCCATGGAGGCGGTTGCGGACCGGGCCCGCTCGGCGGTTCGCGATGCGCGTGGCTCGCTGGAAGGTGTCGTGCGCATTGCCTGCCCCCCGGTGGCAATCCGCTATCTTGAAGACTTTCCCCAGACAGTGGCCTCGCAGCATCCAGACCTCGGTGTCGAGCTTCTGTCGGGCCGTGTGCCGGTGAACCTTGCGAAGGGTGAAGCCGACATATCGATCCGGGCGGTCCGACCGACCGACATGGACCTCGCTGTCGCGCATTCGTTCGGGCTCGGGTCAGGTGTCTTCGCCGCGAAATCTTACATCGAGGCGATGGGCCGTCCTTCGACGCCGGCGGACATCGCCGGGCACGCCCTTGTGCGATATGCTGAAACGTTCCTGCACATGCCGCCTTTTGTCTGGGTCGAACAATTCGCAGACCCAGGCGGATCGGGCGTCCGCGTGGACAACATCGACATGGCCCAGCACAGGATCGCCAGCGGTTCGGGGATAGGGGTGCTCTATTGCATTGCCGGGGACGCGGACGATCGGCTTGTCAGGCTGTTCGCCGAGCCGATCGACGTGATCGACATGAACATCGTCTATCACCAGTCGATGCGCGGCTCGGCGCGACTGCGCGCCGTGCTCGATCTGCTGATTGCTTTCCATATCGAGCGGCGCGCAGCCCTGGTCGGTCGTGCGAACTGATGCCTAAGGCGCTCGGCCTCAGCGGTAGAAGTGGGTCGCCTCGAATTCCAGCTCCGTCGGCGGTGCCGTGAAGCTGCCTTCAACCCCGCGTCCCATGACGGGGGCGAAGACCTCGGTCATGAAGCGATCCCAGCTTTCCTTCGAGTCCTGGATCGCGATGACCTGAAAGCCGCCCGGCACGGGCCCCGCGACATGCGCAATCTGGCCATCCGGTATGCGGCCGAGTTCTCCGTTCATCGCTGTCATGGCCGCTTCGTATTGCGCGGCGGTCCCAGACGGGAAGAAATGAGAAATGACGTAGGGCATGAGATTTTCCTTTCGTTTCAGGTGCTAGTTTCGTGAGGGATCGGGCTGTTGGCGGATGCTGCCGCCGGTGCCTTTACCGGCTTTTGCGTCGTCGGTGCGCCCGCCCCGCCGGACAGGTCGGAGACACCGGACTCGATCCGCACGATCCGACCGTGGCGCTTCTGATGAACAATCATGGCGCCCTCGCGCGATCCGCTGGCGAAGGACAAGGTCGTATGAACGACAAGGATGTCGTCGTTCTCGTAAAGGCAACGCAGATCCTCGATGATGCGATTGCCGGGACGCCAGACTTTTTTCAGCAGCTCCCGCATCGCATCGCGATCGATCGTGTCCTTGGATTTGTGGCGGACATACTCGAAATCGTCGGCGAGCAGTGCGGCATAGCGGTCGGCGTCGTCGGACCGCATCGCGGCTTCCATTTCGGTGTAGATTGGCATGAGGTCTCCTTCGTCGTGTCGAGCGGCATCGCCCCTCGCAAGGAAGGATATTGCTGCCGAGTCCAAGGTGTTCCGGGATTCGATTGGCTCCCGACGCGAGAAGGCTAGCTGCGGCCATCAACTGCGTCGACGAACAACCTTGCACGCAAGGATTGCAGAAATGCCGGTTTCGGTATCGGGACCGAAACTATTGCCGACATTCGAATGCCCCGCCGAAATCGTGGGAATGGGCTCTGAGGCGACGTTCGCTTCAGCTGCCGTGAACGACGGCTCCGCGGACAATGCCGCCACCGGCATCACATCATATGAGATACCAATTTTCGACTTCCCGTGCAGCGGCTTCGGGGTCCATGGCAGCTTCGATCGCCGCGATCGCATCGGCAACTTCTCCGGGCGTGGCGAAGATTTCCGAAACGCCAACCGTAATATTGTGGGGCGATCCGTTGGTGGCATAGAACATGTCCACGTCCAGCGCCCGGGCGTCCCGGTGCCGGAGCAGATGGTCGAAAAACCGGCGGTACAATTCCGCGTCATATGCGGGCGTAGTTTCGCCTTCCGCCGCTTGGACCAGCCCGAGTTCGGCGGACTTCGTGCAAGTCAGCCTCCAGGCCAGCTCCACGGTCGCGGGAGGCGCATCTTTGGCCTCGTCCGGGTGCCTTGGGTTCGCGAAGGTCTCTCTTCGTAGGGCTTCCAGCCTTGCCCGCATCTCCCTGGTCGGCACAGGAAATACAAACGCTGTCTCCTGCGATGCCAAGGCTGCCTCGACCTCGTCGGGAAGCACTTTCACCAGTTCGGAAAACCTGTTTCCGACGATGGGGACCTCACCGACAAGAAGGTCCGCGTGATCCGCATGCATGTCCCGCCACCGCGCGACGGCCTGCCGTCCCCATAATCCGGCGGCCTTTCGGACGATCGGGTGGCTTCCGTCCGCGACATCCGGGTAGCGTGCCAGGATTTCATCCGTCTGAAACGATGCCAGCCCCGCATCCCAGCGCATCAGATGGACCCGGCGCCCGGTATTCCCTGCGATCGAGATGAGCGCGCGGAGAAAGAACGATTTTCCGGACGCTGGCAGCCCGGTAAAAAAAATCATGCGGCAGCTTTGGGCCATCCCGGCCAGTATCCTGCCATTCTCGGTCTCGGTGAAACCAAGGTCCTTCATAGCCTTTCCTCGCAGGCTGTCATCGTATGAGCCAGGCCTTTGAACCACTCCAATTTGTATTCTGCCGCTATGGCCGGATCATGGTGCCGTGACCTGCAGCGGAGAGGCTGTTTGTCGAAACGCCCAATGCGCAAAGATAGCGAGCAGCATCATGCCAGCACCCAGAAAAAAGGCGACGCTTACATCGCCGACATGATCAGCAAGGGTGCCCGCCAAAGCCGGAGCGATCATCATAAGCACATAGTAGATCGAGTAGAACACGCCGGTCCCGAAGGCGCGCATCTCGGGCGCAAGGATAAGCCCGGGCATGGAGACCACGGGCCCGGGTGCAAGCCCGGCAAGCAGGCCGCCCAGTACAAGTGCCGTGAGCAAGAAGCTGTTTGGCAGATACAGAACTGCTGGAAATACGAGCATGCCGCCAACCAGACTGATGAGGATGATCCGATCGGGCTGTCCGGTCCGATCCGCCAACCATCCTCCGACCGGAACCGATATCGCGCCGGCAACGATGTAAGTGCTGATCGCGGAACTGGCCGAGATGACGGGCATGCCGCGCTCAACGAGAACAAGGTGGCCGAAGCTGAAGATCATCGCGAAGGCGCAATTGTAGAGGCTCCACAGAACTGCGGCGAATGCCAGTGGCGTCCAGGGGAGAGAGGAGAAGCTGATCCGGGCAGTATCGGGTGCCGCGCCGGGCGGTACCTTGTAGACGAAAGCAAAGAGCAGAAGGGCCGCCACGGTGAGCATCGTCAGCGCGATCCAGGCTGTCGGCAAATCCGCGCTGACGGCGAGGGGCGGCAAGATCAGCAGACCAAGAGCGATACCGACGGGCCAAGAACTTATGAAGATCGCCAGTGCCGTTGAAACATTCCTCCCGGCAAACCAGTCGATCACCATCTTTGTCATCACAACGTTGAGAACCAGCCCCCCGACGGCAGAAATGATCCGACCGGCAACAGCCCACGCGAGGGTCGTCGTTGTCACGAATATCGCTGCTCCGACGACCATGAGCACCAGACTCGCGGTGACTGTCCGCTTGTCCCCAAACCAGCTTGCAACCGCACCGCCAGCTACTGCGACGATGATGCCGGGTCCCGAGTAGAGACCGATCAAGATCCCTATCTCCGTCAGCGTTATCGCGAGGTTGTCCATGATAAACGGAGACAGCGCCGCCACAGACTGGAACTGGATGGCCATGACCGTTCGGGCGAAAAACAGCACGAACAGTATGACCCATCGCATCGGCACCAGGGAAATCCTCTAAGACAACCATGAGATGAAAAGCCATCTGCGGCGTATCTCCGCCACGCTAAGTACGAGATCAATTATCGTGCAAGCGTTTTGGAATTGCGCAAGTTTGAAGCGTGGTTCCCACAGGTCCGATTCGGGCTCGGAGCTGACATTCGCTGCAGCCGCGAGCGCTATGCGGCGCTCAGATCGGTCCCTGAAGGTCTGCTGAGCGGACCTATCGGACGCTCGACTAGGGTTTCGTGCCTGGCTGCGCGCATAACAAGTCATGGGCTGGGCCCGAAAACTATTTGTTTCAGATCGGAAACATTGACGGTCGTCAATTCGAGAATGTTTCGAAAGCGTAAACTGCCGAGTTTATCGGATGCCGGTATTGCGCATCCGATCCAACTCTGGGGGACGCAATGGCCGTAAACTATTATTCAACAACCGATCACTTCGATTTCCTGAGCGCACAGTTCGCGATCGAAGATGAAGACGATATCTTCCAGTTCAACCTACCAGTGCCACCGGAACTCGACGCCACGAAACGGCGGGGGTGGACCATCGATATCCGCGAAGGTGAGACGTGGTTCGGAATCGGCGAAGCCACTGCGGATGGATACGAGAACTTCTCCACGACCGTATGGGGTTATGCCCTTCCGGGGCAGGAGGCCGGGTACCTTGGTCCTACCATCCGCGCCGAGTCCGGAAGCACCGTCCAAGTCAACTGGAAGAACCTGCTGCCGCTCGACGGACATATCCTGCCGATCGATTTCACGCTGCACATGGCGAACCCGGATCGGTTCGACTATGGCGACGGCAGCATCCCGACCGTCGTCCATCTGCATGGCGGCAAGACCGATTCCGATAGCGACGGACTGCCGGACCAGTGGGCCGTCCAGCACAACAGGGACAAGGGTCCGCTCTGGAGCGGGCCGATCCAGACCTACGACAACGACCAGCAGGCCGCGAGTCTCTGGTACCACGACCACGCGCTCGGCATCACGCGGCTGAATGTCTATTCGGGCCTGGCCGGTGCCTACCTTCTGACCGACGAGGCTGAGCAGGAGCTGATCGATCCGAAAGGCAACGCTGATCCGGTCCTGCCGCCATCGGAATACGACATCCCGCTGGTGATACAGGACAAGGCCTTCACCACTGACGGGACGTTGTATTTCCCGGCTCTCGATGGCGATATCCTTCCGGGAACCACCGACACGGTCGAGGTGCCGACCGACCCGAACTTCGTCGGTGAAGCATCCGTCACGCCGGAATTCTTCGGAAACATCATTACCGTCAATGGAATGGCCTGGCCCAATCATGACGTGGATGAAGGCTTCCACCGTTTCCGGCTGCTGAATGGATCGGATTCCCGCTTCTACATCCTCGAACTGGAAGACAGCGATCCGGATGCCGATCCGGTGGTCTACATTGTCGGGACCGATGGTGGGCTCCTGCCCTACGCGCAGGTGCTCGAGGATCCCTACGTGCTCGAGCCCGGCGGGCGCCTCGACGTGGTGATCGACTTCACCGGGCTCGAAGAGGGCACGACCGTCACGCTGAAGAACAGCGGACCGGCCTTCGAGCCGTTCAAGGGCCTCGACGAGAATGGCGATCTCGCCGGGGGCGTGGTGGCCGCCGACGAGATCGCGTTCGACGACCAGGGCGACCCGGTGCTCGTCGACAACATCATGCAGTTCACGGTCAGCCTTCCCGACGATCCCGCCAACAACAACATGGCGCTGCACGAGGGGACCGAACTTGCCGGTGACACGTTCCGGGTCCTCGATCCTGCCGATGCGGTCGAGGTCCGACGACTCGGGCTCTATGAGGGTGCCGACGAGTTCGGGCGGGTGCATCCGCTTCTCGGCGTGGCGGAGAACACGACGGACATCGACGGCAACGCGGTGTCCTACGGCCCGCAGATGTGGGCCGATCCGGTCACGGAGGATCCGCTGCTCGGCACGACGGAGATATGGGAGTGGTACAACTTCTCCGAGGATGCCCACCCGATCCACGTTCATCTCACGCAGTACCAGGTGATCGAGAAGAAACGCTTCTGGTTCGAAGAGGCCGACGGGATGCACGGATCGGTCGTGCCGGCGGACCGTGACGGCAACGGGGACATCGACTATGTCGACGTCGACCGGGCCTTCCTCGACACGTATCTGGCGGACGACGAGATCGACTGGGCCGCGATCGATGCCGATGGCGTCGCCGGCGATGTCTTCGTTTTCGAGGAGGCGATGGAGCTCGGCCCGGAATACGACGGCTGGCAGGATACCGTCTGGGTCGGACCGGGGGAGATGGTCAGCGCGGTCATGGAGTTCGAGAAGCCCGGGCCCTATGTGTGGCACTGCCACATTCTGAGCCACGAGGATCACGAGATGATGCGACCGTTCGAGGTCATCGACCCGGCCGACGCAATCCTGGCGGCCTGAAACACCACGGCTCCCGCTGAAATATTGCAGCGGGAGCCAATTTTTCGGTGGCAATGATCGCCGCTAGTCTATCGAGTACGGTTCGTCGCAACCGACCGGCCGATTGGTCTGCAGTTGCGGGAAAAGCGCCCAAAGCATGTCTGATCGTACAGTTGGCTGCCCCACCGTGAGCGCCGCGCTGCAGCGTAGGTCGGTATCCGGAAGCCTGTCTTTTGAACACCGCCAAGTGCCCCGGGTCGGGAAGGGCCGTTGGCTGAGCGGCAGCTTGAAGCCTCACATGTACGCTTTGGGCTCTTAGCAGTCCTTCGCTGCAGCTGCGAGCGCGATGAGGCTCTAAGATCGGCGCCTGAAGGTCGGCTCAGCGGACAGAGCCGACATTCATCGTGCTTGGTCGACTTGCCTAGCCGGGTTTCTGCAGGTGCCAAACCTGTTCGACCGGAAAGTCGCGCGCCCATTCGGCCGGAATAGCGGCTCGGGTGCCATATTCGTCGTCGGGCGCATAAAGTTCTTGATATCGACTCACAGTGAACCCGATATCGGTGAACTGTTCCATCCAACTGGCGTGTGTCAGGTTAAAGCAGATGCCGGTTGGTTCAAACTCGACTTTTGTCCAGTCCGCGCCCCACATGTGGCGATAGGGGCGGTGGAGGGTGCGGTCGACCGGTGATCCATCAAGTGGTGAGCAAAGCAGCGACAGCGGATGATTGCCAAGGAAGACCAGTCGCCCGCCGGGCCGCAGCAGGCGCCAGGCTTCGCCGAGCCAGGACGCAGGCCGGCACCAAATCGATGCGCCGTACTCCGAGATCGCGAAATCGAAACTGGCAGTAGGCAGGCCAGTGGTTTCGGCATTGGCCTCGACAAAGGTGATGTTGGCGCCGTGTTCGGAGGCGAGCTGCCGGGCGGTAGTCAATTGCTCTGCGGAGATGTCGATTGCGGTAACGGTTGCGCCGCGCCCGGCCATCCAACCCGCGACATACCCGGTGCCGCAGCCAAGCTCGACGGCGTCCAGTCCCGCCATGTCGGCGGGCAGAAGATTCAGATCGGTCTCGGGATTATTCCAGCTTCCCCAGAGCGGCGTTTCTGCTGCCCATCTTTCGCGCGCGAAGCCAACCCAGTTCACTGCGTCGGCATTCCAAATTTTCTTGTTAATCGTAAGGTAATCACCTGTCATTACCGACAATTCCTCCCTACTTTGCTGAATCTCATCATTGGCATGTTTGCACGGTGTCCAGGCTTCAGTTTTCGGCGCAGGTAACCCTTTATCTTCTTTTTCCGGATTCGACGATCTAGGGCATGCGCCTGCCTCTCGCCCATCACGACGGATGCTGCTATGCGCACCAATGCACACAATGGGCTCTTAGCAGACGTTCGCTGCAGCCGCGAGCACGACGGGGCGCTCAGCCTAGCGTGTCAACGTCGGCTGTGCGGACGAAGTGAACACAGTGGACTCTCGCGCACAGACCGTCGATCCGATGAACTCGTCCCGGATGTCAGAGCGCTTAGTTGACGGCTGATGGAGCCAGACCAGGCAGCCAGGTGATGAGTTCGGGCACGGCCATGAGCAGCGCGATCAAGAGGATCTCAAGCAGGACGAGGGGAACGGCGCCCCAGTAGATGTCAGCGAGTTGAACCTGACGTGGAGCCGCCATGCGGGCGAAGAAAAGAGCGTAGCCGAAGGGTGGCGTCAGAAACGACGTCTGGAGCGCGAGCGCGACAAGCGCGGCCATCCAAAGATTCGCCATATAGGGCGAGCCGACATGGTCAGAGAATTGCAGCGTATCGAACACGGGTTGCAGGATCGGAAGGAAAACCAGCAGGATTTCCATCCAGTCGAAGAAGAACCCCAGAGCCGTGACAACGGTCAGGAGCAGGACGAGCAGATCCCACCGGCCGAGGGCGAATTCTGTGATCCATCGGAACAGCACGTCCGGCCCACCGACGAGGTTGAACCCGAGCGAGAAGACCATGGCCCCGATCACGATGAAGAAGACCATTGAGGTCATCGAGGCCGCGTTGGTCATCGTCTCGCTTAGGAGACGCACACTGAGGAGCCGGCGCGCCCCGAGAACGACAATTGCTCCGAAGAGGCCGACGCCGGCAGCTTCGGACAGGGTTGCGAGGCCGCCGACGATACTGAGCGGGATCGAGGCGATGACCGCGACCGCTGCGAGGGAGGTCAGAAGTTCCGGGGCCGACAGACCTGTCTCCGCATCATGGTCCGCCTGTCTATGGCCAACGCGGCTGAACGCGAACCAGGCGGCGAAGAGCAGGACCATGAGGGCGACCGGCACGACGAGGGCGGCATACATCATGCCGAGGCGCAGCTGGAAATGGCTCGCAACAAAAAAGAGCAGGATTGCCGGCGGGAAGATCACGCCGAGCGCGCCGGAGGCCGCGACGGCGGCCCCAGCGGTCCGTGGCGGATATCCCGATTTCAGCATGGGGTCATAGGCGACAAGAGCCACGGTGATGACCGACGCGCCGATCACACCTGTGGCAGGCGCGAGAATGAGACCGACGATCAGGGTTGCGATCGCGTGCCGTCCGGGCACCTTGCGCAGGAGCGTGCCGACCAAGCGAAAGAAGGAGTCGGATATGCCGCTGGAATTGAGCAAGAGCCCAAGAAAGATCAACATGGGGACAGATGTGAACTGGATGCCCTCGTTGGTGAGGACGCCGCGAATCCGAAGGTAGATGAGGCCGAGATGGCCGAAATCCGTGGTGCCCATCCAGACGGCAGCGATGAAACCGAGAAACCCCGTTCCCGCGAGAACCATCGAGACCGGAAATCCGGAGAAGATCCCGAGCGCCAGGATACCGAGCATCGCCAGCGTCAGGGCTTCATTCATCGCGGAACAGCTCAAGATCCGCGCTCGGCGCCGGCGTGTTGGCCCGGCCCCGGAGTAACGCGACGTTCCGCGAGATGACGACAACGGCGGCAAGCAGCAAAAGAGCCGGCCCGAAGAAGGCCACCCAGCGGCGGACCCATACCTGAAGGTCAGCGAAGTGTGTGGTCCGCCAGATCCCGTCCCAGCCATACCACATCAGGATGAGTGCTAGTGGGACCATGACCAACATACAGCCGGCTACCTCGATCACTGCCAGCCGTTTGCTTGACCAGTGTCTTCGAAAGACGTCGACTCGGACGTGACCGTCGCGCAGATAGGTGGATCCTGCGAGCATGAAAATGAGCACGAACAGGAGCGAGGTCGACCAGTCGGGAAATTCCGCCGATATGCCGAGACCAAGCTTCCGGTCGATCATTTGCAGGCCGCCGAAGAACGCGATCGGCAAGATGGTGCCCCATGCCGTGACCAGGCCGACGGTTTGGATGAAGCTCTCGAGACGCTTCAAAGTAGTTGCCTTCCGCGTTCGCTGGAACGACGACTACCACGCGTTGACATGGCAACATAGTGCACAGAGGGCTCGGAGCTGACATTCGCTGTAGCCGCGAGCGCGACGAGGCCTTAGGATTGGTGCGCGAAGATCCGCTCTGCAGACGAAATGGACGCAGGAGTGATCGTTCGATTTAGTTCGAGAGCCGGCGAAGCACTTGATCGATGTGCCGCTTTTATTCAGTAGGTCCGCTAGGCTCCAGATCGCATCTTTCGACCGAAAAGAAGTCGCTACCGTAGATGCTCTGGACTGCCGTACAACACGGCACCGGATTGGTGACCGAAAGCGGCAATCGTTTCCTACCAGGGTCTCCGTGCGTCGTTCATCGTATCAGTACCACGGGAACCTTGCAGGACCGCACCATCTCGGTCGTCGTGGAACCAACCACGAGGTTTCGGACTCGGCTATGACCATAGGCGCCCATCACAAGCATGCCAAAACTCTCGGCCTCGACGAGGTCGCCAAGCCGATCCTCGGGACGTCCGTCCAAGACCCGCGTCTTCGCCTCGATCCCCGAGGCTCGGAGGAGCGCCCGCGCATCGTCCAGACCCTGTTTGACCGCTACCGTCCCGGAGCCGACGGTCACGACCGTCACCGAGAGCCCCGCGAAGAGAGGACTCCGCGCGACGTGGTCGACGGCCCTAATCGCCGATCGACCGCCGTCGTAGGCGACCAGGACGCTCTCGATCGCACTGAAGGCGCGGGATGTAACGAAGACTGGCCGATGCGCCGCCCGGACGATTCGCTCGAGGTTGGAGCCGAGGTGCCCCTTCGCGAAGTCTGCCGCCTCGCCCCGCTTGCCGACGACGATGACTCGGGCCTCCCCCTCGATCTCGCCTATAGCCTCTACGATATCGCCGTGGCGGAGCCGCGTGGTGATGTTGGTCACTCCATCGCGGTCCACGATGGCGCGAGCATCTTCGAGTATGGCTCGGCCGCGGTGGCTCACCAACTTCGCTCGCTGCGCGTCAAGCTCTGCAAGCTCCTCCAGAAGCGCTGACCGCGCGCCGAGGCGGATAGACCCCGAGAGATCCCGGCCCTCCGGTGACTCGCGGCGGCCAAGAACGTGGATCAGCTCCACCGGCGCGCCCGTCCGCGTTGATATCCAGGCGGCGTGCTTGCAGACGCTCTCTGAGTAGATGGATCCGTCCACCAGCGCGATGATCTTGGCTGTCATGGTCTCCCCCCTCAATGCGCGGACAACTGCTCGAGTGCGCCGGGCTTGTCACTCATGCTGAGCCGGTCCATCAGCGTCTCGGTCGCCACGTTCATACCGACGACCTCTACCTCGGCCCCGTCGCGACGGAACTTTAGGATAGCCATGTCGAGCGCCTGGACCGAGCTGATGTCCCAGATATGCGCACGTGAGACGTCAATCACGACGCGCTCAGGCGCTTCTTTGAAGTCGAACGCATCCATGAAGTCCTCGACCGATCCGTAAAAGAGCTGGCCTTCGACATGGTAGGTCCGCACGCGTCCGTCGTCGCTGATCGCCGAGGCCACGCGGAAGAGTTGCGCGATCTTACCGGCGAAGAAGATCCCCGAGAGCAGCACACCCACAATCACTCCAATGGCGAGGTTGTGGGTGTAGACCACCGTCGCCACGGTCGCGAGCATGACAACCGAGGAGGAGCGAGGATGGACCGCGAGATTGCGGATCGAGGTCCACGAGAAGGTTCCGATCGAGACCATAATCATGATTGCGACGAGTGCCGGCATCGGGATCATGCTAACCAAGTCGCCAAGGCCGACGACGAGTATCAGCAGGAAGGCGCCCGCAACGAAGCACGAGAGGCGGCCGCGCCCGCCCGACTTTACGTTGATAATCGACTGACCGATCATGGCGCATCCCGCCATGCCTCCGATGAAGCCGGTCGCGGCATTCGCGAGGCCTTGGCCCACGCATTCCTGGTTCCGGTTCGACTTCGTGTCGGTGAGGTCGTCCACGATGTTCTGGGTCATGAGGCTTTCCAGAAGGCCCACGACGGCGACGGCGACGGAGTACGGCAGGATGACTCGCAAGGTTTCGAGGTTCAGTGGAATTTCGGGCAGCAGGAACATGGGCAACGTGTCGGGCAGATCGCCCATGTCGCCCACTGTCCGCACATCCCAACCAAAGGCCACCGTCAGCACAGTCAGCACGATGATCGTCACGAGTGGCGAGGGCACAGCCTTGGTGAGCAGCGGGAATAGGTAAATGATGGCGAGCCCCACCGCCACGAGCGCGTAGGTCAGCCAGGTCACCTCGCGCGGGTCGAGCTCGGGCAGCTGTGCCATGAAGATCAGGATGGCGAGAGCGTTGACGAAGCCCGTCATAACGGACTTTGACACATAGCGCATGACGAAGCCAAGTTTCAGCGCTCCCATCACGATCTGGAGAAGTCCCGCTAGGATCGTGGCGGCCAGGAGATATTGCAGCCCGTGATCGCGCACAAGCGTCACCATGAGCACGGCGGTGGCTGCTGTCGCGGCCGAGATCATCCCGGGCCGCCCGCCTGCGATGGCGGTAATGACGGCAATCGAGAAGCTCGCGTAGAGGCCCACCTTGGGATCCACGCCTGCGATGATCGAGAATGCGATTGCCTCGGGGATGAGCGCGAGCGCCACGACGAGGCCCGCCAGTAGGTCGCCGCGGACGTTGCCCAGCCACTGGCTGCGGTAAGCATCTAGAGAAAACATGAAGAAGGGTCCCAGTCCGGTGGAGCACCGCTCGAGCTACCGGCGATCGCATCTGCGATGTTTATTGTCCGGCGGATCGGCGGCCGGAAGAGCCACCGGGTATTGTACCCGGGTCCAGGTTCGTCATCAGCCCGATAGACGCGATGGCGGCGGAGGGCAACCAGGGTCGCGGCTCCCGTCGGCAGACATAGTCGATGGAAGAGACGGCGATGGTCGGATTTCTGCCAGCAGGTGATCTTCGCCGAGAAACGCCTGTCTCCACCAAGTGTCTCTCCAGTTAACGGGGAGGTCAGCTTGAGCCGCGCATCCTCGTTGCCCGGGACTACTAGGCCCGGCCCCACACATGCGGAGCCGGGCCTGGAAGTTACAGCGCTTCACCCAAACACTGGTTAATACATAACCCTGAACTCGTTAATGTAGTTAATATGCCTGTTCCCAACCCCTGCGCATAGCTGTCCTTTGGTTAGGTTCATGGCCGTTCTGACTATTGATCGTCAACGGATCGCCACAATCTGGGGCTTTGGTCGCTTTGCCGGCACAGTTAACACAACAAGGTCCAAGTCCTCTGTGGCTGGCAGAATCAGTTGATTCCAGTCTGCTTCACATTTCTTGCGAATTGACTAACAGATCTCCCCTCATCCCGAGATGGACCGACCTGCCCTGACAATTTCAGCCAGGTACGTATTCAGGGAGAAATGTTGACGCAGCCCCGAACCATGTCGCTACGAGTGCATGTTCAGGACTATTCAGGGAAGGTCGTGTCGTGGCCAACGGCAGCCCGGAGCCGGAGAAGTCACCATAGCTGGCGCACATCGACTCTCCACCGCAGCTTGTCGTCAAGCTCACCCGCATTATCCACAGGGTCCTGCTCGGATTCCAACTTATTGCTGCCCGTGATTGGAGTCCGACAGCCTCACGTGGAAATCATAGGCTACGGGACAGTATCACTTTGGCCGTAACCCATTGATCCGCCGTGGTGCCCTGAGTATCGAAACCACGATGAAACACTAATGTTTCCAAGAAACATGGCAGTCCTTCCGGGGTCGCCAGCTCTCCTCGACACGAATGCGTTTTTCAATTGATCGATCTCAAATGATGGAGCCATCTGAAGCTGTATTGTCCCGGAACCGATCGGAGGTGTGGGATGAGCGTGAAGCTGGCGTGTCTGGCCTGTGGCCAGGGCAATAGAGTTCCGGAGGATCGTCTGGCGGCCGGGCCGAAATGCGGCACGTGCGGCGCGCGGCTGATCCCGGATGGCCCGGTCGAGGTATCTCTCGACATCCTCGAGAAGGCCAGAAGGATGGACGAGTTGCCGCTCGTTGTGGATTTCTGGGCGGCGTGGTGTGGCCCCTGCCGCATGATGGCGCCTGAGTTCGCAAAGGCGGCGAAGGAGCTGAAGGGCCGGGCGCGTTTCGCCAAGCTCGACACCGAGGCCTTTCCGGAGGCCGGGCAGCGCTTCGCCATCCGGGGCATACCGCTGCTCGTGGCGTTCCGCGCCGGACGCGAGATCGACCGGCGTGCGGGCGCAACAAGCGCACGGGATATCGTCGGCTGGCTCAGCACGAACGCCGGCGCATGACAGGGTGACAGGCCGCCATGAGCGATGATCCCTACAAGGTCCTCGGTGTTGCGAAAGACGCATCGCAGGACGAGATCAAGAAAGCCTATCGCCGGCTGGCGAAGACGCTGCACCCGGACCTCCACCCGGACGATCCCGGCAAGCAGGCCGAGTTCCAGGCGGTTTCGGCGGCGTACGACCTTTTGCGGGATCCCGAGAAACGGCGCCGCTTCGATGCCGGAGAGATCGACGCGTCGGGACAGGAGCGGCCTCAGCGCCAGTACTACCACCAATACGCGACCCAGGACGACGGGCGGCGCTACGAAGGCCGTTCGCCCTACGAACGATATTCCGGGAGCTTCGGAGCCGGCGGTGACGAGGATCTCTCCGACCTGTTTTCCGAACTTTTCGGGCGGCAACGCGGCGGAAGTGGCGATGCCTTCCGGGACTTTCATGCCGCGGGGCGCGATCTTCGCTACAATCTCGAGGTCGAATTTCTCGACGCCGTGACGGGGGCGAAGCGCGCCGTGACGATGCCGGACGGCAAGTCGATCGAGCTGAATGTCCCCGCCGGTGTCCGGGATGGCCAGACCCTGCGGCTGCGCGGCAAGGGTGGTCCGGGGATCGGCAAGGGACCGCCCGGCGATGCCTTGGTGACGATTTCGGTCAAGCCGCACCCGGTCTTCACTCGCGATGGAGACGACATCGAGATGGAACTGCCGATCACCTTCGACGAGGCCGTGCTGGGCGCAAGGATCGATGTGCCGACGATCGCCGGTCCGGTCTCCATGACCATCCCTGCGGGTGCGAACTCCGGCCAGCGGCTGCGCCTGAAGGGAAAGGGCATCAAGCACGGCCGGACGACCGGCGATCAGATGGTCAGACTAAAGATCGTTCTGCCGCGGAAGATCGACGACGACATGCGCGATGTCGCGGAACGTTGGCGCAAGGCGTCGAAATTCGATCCGCGGGAACAACTCAGGAGGATGACATGAGCCTCGACGAACGCGCAGTCGTCGCCCGTGTCGAACGGGTCACCCTTCGCGATCTCCGCCTCTGGGTCCGCGAAGGCTGGGTTCGTCCGAGCATCGGTGAGGCCGGGCCGGTTTTCGACGAACTCGATATCGCTCGTGTTCGGCTGCTCTGCGACCTGCGAAAGGACATGGCGTTGCCGCACGACGCCCTGCCGGTCGTGCTCGGCCTCATCGACCGGATGCACGCGGTCCGGAAAGACCTGCTGTGCATGGCCGAGGCTCTGGGCGCCGAATCCGTGGAAACCCGGAATGCGGTTCTGTCGCGGTTCCGTAGGCTGCGGGGAGACGACGATGCCTGATCGGTGGCCCCGGATCGCACGGGACAGTGCGGACATGCGCGGACAGCGGTCCGCACCCCGGCGGCTGCTGATCGCGGCATACCGGGAATATGTCGGCGCCGAGCGCGACCTCGAAGTGACGCTGAGCGAGGTGAGGGCGTGGTTTCCGCCCGACGCCCGTCCCGGGCCGGGCACGATCGGCGCGCCGGGCTCGACGGTCCGCCGCGCCCATGACCGTTGGCAGCACGCGATGGAGCGTCTGGCAGCCGCCCGCCTTGTGTATTCCCGGTCAGCGCAGCTTCATGATGCCTCTGAGCGCGAAGGAAAAAGACCCCTGCTGATCGGGGTCTGGTATGAATCGGACTGACATCCGAAAGTTTGACGGAAACGGAGAGGCAGGCATGCGGACAACGCTTTTTATCCTCGGGGCCGGCTGCGCTTTTGCGCTCGCGGGCTGCTCGACACCGGACGTCGAGGTCGGGCGAAGCCTGTTCTCGGATCACTGCGTCGCCTGCCACGGAACGGCGGGCCACGGTGACGGACCATCGGCCGCAGATGTCGGCCGACCGGTTCCGGACCTGACCCGGATCGCGGCCCGACGCAGCGGGGTGTTCCCGGTGGCCGAGGTCATGTCGACCATCGACGGATATACCCGCGCGAACGAGGGGCCGGTCATCATGCCCGAATTCGGGCTGGCGCTTCAGAATGACCCTCTGGTGCTCTATGACACCGGCGACGGTGTGCCGACACCGACGCCGGTCGGCCTTGCGGCTCTGACGGACTACCTGCGTGCCATCCAGGAATGACCGAAGTTTCATCGGTGCGGCCGCTGTCCATCATGCAACGCACCGAGGTCGCAGTCGAGAATGACGACCGCCCGATCGGTACGCTCGAGCAGGACAGCACGTGACCGCAAGGACGGATTGTCAGGCAGCTTTCCCTTTTTCAGTTTGCGCACCTTGCGCCTACTGCACACGCAATCCGTCGATGAAGATGTCGAGGAGCCGCAGGACATCGCTCTCCCAACCCGGCGCCGGTTCGCGGGCGTAGCAGAGCGCGAAAAGGGTCTTGAGAAGGTCGTCCGCGGTGACGTCGCCCCGAACTTCTCCCGCCGAGATGGCTGCCTGAAGCAGGCTGCCTACCGCCTCCGTCGTCTTTACCGACAATTGTTCGTACATCGTCTTCGAGGAGTCGGAGACCGTGAAGGCCAGAGTTCCGAGCAGTCCGCGCTTGGTCGCTACCAGCCCGACATAGGCGTGTAGCCAGCTCCTGACCGCCTCGAGCTTGTCGTTGCGGCTTTCGAGATCGGCGGCGAGTGTCAACATCTGTTCGACCTCGCGATGGTAGACGGCCTGGAACAGGTCTTCGCGCGTCGGGAAGTGACGGTAGAGCGTACCGGTCCCGACGCCGGCCTGCCGGGCGACCGCCTCGAGGCTGGCCGACGGTCCGCCCTGTCCTAGAATCTCTTTGGCGGCCTCGATCAGCCGCTCGCGATTCTGGACGGCGTCCGCCCTTGGTTTTCGTCCGACACCCATCTTTCGACAGGTTCCCCCTTGATAAACGGAGGGGTCCTCCGTATAAGTTGATAGCACAAGACCCGGCCGGAACCTACCGGCACAGACATTCCCATCCCGACAGGGCCCCGCGGCTTCGGTCGCGCCGCTCACCGACCATACCTACAGCAAAAAGCCAATGGAGGACGCATGTCCCTCTCCATCAGCCTTACCGTAAACGGTGACCGCTGCGACGTGGATCTCGATGATCCGCGTGTCACCTTACTCGATCTCCTGCGCGAACGCATGGCCCTCCCGGGGACCAAGAAGGGCTGCGACCGCGGCCAGTGCGGCGCCTGCACCGTTCTGGTGAACGGCCGCCGGATCAATTCATGCCTGACGCTTGCCGTTACGCTCAACGGCGCCGAGGTCACGACGATCGAAGGTCTCGCGGCAGGTGAAGACCTGCACCCGGTTCAGACCGCTTTCATCGAGCATGACGGGTTCCAGTGCGGCTACTGCACGCCGGGCCAGATCATGTCGGCTGTCGGCCTCATCGCCGAGGGGCAGGCGGGCGACGACGCCGAGCGCATCCGCGAAGGGATGAGCGGCAATCTCTGCCGATGCTCGGCCTATCACGGCATCACCGAGGCGGTGCAAGACGCCGCCCGCCGCATGGCGTCCGCGGACGAAAGGAAATCGGCATGAAGCGCTTCGACTATTCGCGCCCGGCCTCCGTGGCCGAGGCGCTCGCGGCCTGGCAGCCGGGATCGGCGTGGCTTGGCGGCGGAACGAACCTCGTCGACCTGATGAAGACGGGCGCGGTCATGCCCGACCGGCTGATCGACCTCGCCGGCATCCCCGGTCTTGAGGACATCGAAGTGTCGGACGACGGCTCCGCCCGGATCGGGGCACTGGTGCGCAACTCCGATCTTGCGCACGACCCGGCCTTTGCGGCGGCCTTCCCGATGGTGGCGGAGGCGATCCTGGCCGGCGCGTCGGGCCAGCTTCGGAACGCCGCGACCGTCGGCGGCAACCTGATGCAGCGGACCCGCTGCGCGTACTTCACCGACCCGTCGAGCGCCTGCAACAAGCGCGTGCCGGGATCGGGCTGTGCGGCTGTCGGCGGGGTCAATGGCACGCATGCCGTGCTCGGCTGGTCGGATTCCTGCATCGCGACGAACCCGTCCGATTTCGCCGTGCCGCTCGCCGCGCTCGGCGCGGTTGTGTCGGTCGAAGGGTCGGACGGACGGCGCGAGATCCCGTTTTCGGAGTTCCACCGGCTGCCCGGAAAGACGCCCGAGATCGACACCGCCCTCGACCCGGGCGAGCTGATCGTCGGCCTGCGCCTTCCGGCGGGCGCAGCGGCGTTCCGCGGCCATTCGCGGTACCTCAAGCTGCGGGACCGGACGTCCTACGCCTTCGCGCTCGTCTCGGCCGCCGCGGCGCTGCGGATGGAGGGCGATACGATCGCCGAGGCACGGCTCGCGCTCGGCGCGGTCGCTGCGAAGCCGTGGCGCGCGGCCGAAGCCGAGGCGCTGTTGGCGGGCCAGAGCCCGTCACCGGAGCTGTTCACCCGCGCTGCCGAAGCCGCAACCGGGGGCGCCACGCCCTCGGGCGACAATGACCACAAGATCGAGCTTGCCCGCCGTATTGCGGCCCGCGCGCTAACGCTGGCTGCCGCCGGCACACCGGCACGGATGCCCGCGCTGCCGGCCTCGGTCCATGGAGACAATGCCCATGCCTGATACCGTTCAGTTCCCGATGCGCTTCGGCTCGAGTTCGGGCCAACCAGTCACCCGCCGTGACGGCATCGCGAAGGTGACCGGCACGGCGACCTTCGCAGCGGACAATGCTCCGGCGAACCTGCTCCATGCAGTCTATGTGTCGGCCGCTATCGCGCGCGGCACGGTCACGTCGATGGATGTCGAGGCCGCGAAGGCGCATCCCGGTGTCGTCGAGGTCTACACGCCCGACAACGTCCCTCCGCTTCCGGGCGACGCATCGTCGAAGCCCTTCATGTTCGCGTTCCGGTTCGAGCCGCTGCAGGACAATTCGGTGCGCTACGCCAACCAGCCGATCGCGCTGGTCCTGGCTGAGACGCTCGAAGCTGCGACTGAAGGTGCGCGACTTCTCGCACCGAAATACGCGGCCGAGACCCCGCGGATCGGTCTCGACGGAAACGCGCCGTTCGAGATCGAAGGCGGCGGCTTCGGGCTGCCGGGCACGACCGTCCACGGAGACGTGGAGGCCGGGCATGCGGCGGCCGAGGCCTCGGTCGACCTGACCTACGAGACGCCCGAGCAGTATCACAACGCGATGGAGATGCATGCCGTCGTGGCGGAATGGGACGGCGACCACGTGGTTCTCGACGTGCCGAGCCAGGCCCTCGTGATGTCCTGTGCGGCCTACGGCTACTACCTCGGCATCCCGGCCGAGAACGTGACGATCCGCTGCCCCTATCTCGGCGGCGGGTTCGGGTCGAAGGCGGCGCTCAACGGGCCGACCGTCTTGGCGATCCACGCAGCGCGGCTGATTGGCCGGCCGGTGAAGCTGATGCTGAAGCGCGACCAGATGTTCGGGCCGGTCTTCCATCGCGGCGCGACGCGCCAGCGGGTCCGGATCGGGGTCGATGGAGATGCGCGGATGACCGTGCTCGACCACGAAAGCCTCGCCGTGACCTCGAGCTTCGACGACTTCATCGAGAGCGCGGCTAATGCCTCGCAGGGGATCTACTCCGCGGGCGCGCTGCGCTCGGCCCACAAGGGCGTCCGGGCCGACGTCGGCACTCCGGGACCGATGCGCGCGCCCGGCGAGGCGTCGGGGTCCGCAGCTCTGGAAAGCGCGATGGACGAGATGGCGGAGAAGGCGGGGATCGACCCGCTGGAGTTCCGGCTGCGGAACTATGCCGAGACCGAGCCCGGCTCCGGCAAACCCTATTCGTCGAAGGCGCTGCGCGAATGTTACGCGCAGGGTGCTGAGCGGTTCGGATGGTCGAGGCGCCCACTGGCGCCGCGCCAGATGACGGACGAAAACGGGATGCTGGTCGGTTGGGGCATGGGCACGGCGCTATTCGCTGCGCCTATGTTTGCGGCCAAGGCGCGGGCGGTCATCCGGCCTGACGGCACCGGGCTCGTGGAAACGGCGGCGGCCGATATGGGGCAGGGGGCGTGGACCGTGCTCGCCCAGATTGCCGCCGACAGTCTCGGCCTTCCCCTCGACATGGTCGAGTTCCGCTCCGGCGCCTCGACCCTGCCGGACGCAGGGGTCGCCGGTGGCTCGGGTCATACCGCGACGGCGGGCGGCGCGCTTCATGCAGCCGGACAGGATGTCGTCGCGCGGCTCGCCGAGATGGCGACGGCAGATCCGGACTCGCCGCTGCACGGTGCGGGCAACGCGACCATCGTCGCGCGCGACGGCAGGTTCTGGGTTGAAGGGGACGACAGCCGGAGCGACGGGTTCGCCGACATCCTCGCCAGGAATGGCGGCGCGGAAATCGAAGGGACCGGCGGCGCGAATCGCCCGCAGGAAGCCGGGGCGGCGCATGCGATGTATGCCCACGGCGCGGTCTTCGCCGAAGTGAAGGTCGATCCCGACCTGTTCCAGACCCGCGTCACGCGGCTGGTCGGCGCCTTTGCCGCAGGCCGGATCATCAACCCCAAGCTGGCTGAGAGCCAGCTGATGGGCGGCATGATCTGGGGTCTCAGTTTCGCGCTGCATGAAGAGGCGAAGTACGACATGCGGACGGGCCGCGTCGTGAACGGCGATCTCGCGGGCTACCACGTGCCGGTCAATGCCGATGTGAAGGGCCTCGAGGTCATCACGGTCCACGAGGACGATCCGTACGTGAACCCTCTCGGCATCAAGGGCGTGGGGGAGATCGGCATCACCGGCACCGTCGGGGCGATCGCGAATGCGATCTGGCATGCGACCGGCACGCGCATCCGGCGGTTCCCGGTTCGGATCGAGGACCTGCTGGCCGGGAGCAGGTAAGCGATCTGCCCACCAGCCACGAATGAGCAGCTTCGCGGATTTGGGTCCGCGAAGCCGACAGTTGGTGACAGCCGTCGAATGAAGAGCAGCGTTCCGGTGCGATAAGTCGGGATCAAGATGACTTCGGACGGCGGTGTCCGGACGTCGATGAAACTGCGCCGATCGCGAACCTTAGTGGCGCGGATCGATGGGGCTGATCCGGCACGCGCGCTGCTGCAACTGATTCCTCAGGCGTCGTCACTACAGCCGGAAAATGCGGATGCACGAGGAAGCCGGACGACCCGGATTCTGGCTTTTGTTCGGCCCCTCCTCAGGGGTGCGATCCCGCCAATCGACCGTGCGGTCACAAATCCTCAATTTTTGAATGGCAGCATGGTGCATGGCCGTTTTTTATCCCGGCAGCGAAGCCGCGGATATGCCCATATGCGGCCCGAATCCCTCCGAGATTGGTAGTAGAATAGCTGTATGGGGCATTCTTTCTGGAATACAGGTTCGCGATGAAAATCAGGTGGTTTCGGTCTCGGCTCTCCGCGTTCAGCCGATCCGGTTCCGGTGCGGTGACCGTGGAATTCGTGCTGTGGCTGCCGTTCATCATGGCCTTCCTCGTCATCATCTCGGACATTTCGATGATCATGTTCAACCGCACCATGGCGGTGCGGGCCATCGAGGACGTAAACCGCCAGCGCGCCATCGGCGTCCTGGTGAGCGACCAGGCGGTGGAAGACCGGATCACCGAAATCCTGCGCCGTTCGGACGGAAGTGTCATCGGACAGGTTGATAGTCATGTCGTTTCTGCGGTGGTGGTGACCCAGATCGAGATGCCGGTGACCTCGATCGACATGTTCGGCATCGTCGCCCGCATGGGCACCGACCTGAGCGTCGTCGTCCGATCGCAGCAGATCGTCGAGGCGATGGGGGTCTAACATGCGCACGCTTCGCCACATCCGGGGGTTCGCGGACAGGCAGTCCGGCACGATCACCATCGAAGCCCTGTTCTGGGTCATCACGTTCTCGGTCCTGATGACGCTGATCTCGTCGGCATCGAACACGTTCTACCGGTTCTCCGAGGTGCAGCGGCACATGCAGGACAGCAACCGGGCGATGTCCATCGGTCTTGAACGCGATCCCGATGTCACTGCCGCGCGGCTCGAGGCGGAACTCGAACAGATCTACGGCAGCGTCACGGTCAGCTGCCAGATCAACGGCGACGTCGTCTCGACCGTCGTGCAGATCCCGTGGTCTTCACTGCCCCTGATGGGGCGGCTCGCGCGAAATGGTACTCGGAATGTCGAGTTCCGCGCCGCACACATTCTGGAGTGGTCGTGATGCTGCGACTGGTCAATGCATTCTCCCGGCTTCGTCGCTCCGCCGAAAGTGAATCCGGCGCGATGACCGTGCTGGGGCTCTACCTGTTCGCTGCCTGCTGCTGCCTGGGTGGCATCGCGCTCGACATCAGTCACAGCTACCAGATGCGCACGCGGCTGCAGGTCACGGCCGACAGCGCCGCCCATGCCGCGCTCGTCCGGCGCCAGACCATGAGCGAAACGGATGCCGTCGCCGCCGCCATCGCCATCGTCGAGGAGATGATGCCGGCCGCGCGCTACGGACAAGTGGTCGAGGCCGGGGACGTGGTCTTCGGCACATGGAACGCGGCCACGCGCCAGTTCACGGAAGTGCCGGGTTCGCGAAATGCCGTTCTGATCGACACCAACCAGATCGCCGAACGCGCCAATGCGTCGCCGAGTTACTTGCTCAGGATCATCGGTCTGGACCGGTGGAACATCGTCCGCCGTTCGGTCTTCGCCACCTATTACCCGCGGTGCTTCCAGGAGGGATTCGTCGCCGAAGACTATGTCGACATTACCTCCAACAATACGTTCCGCCGGGGCTTCTGTGTCCACTCCAACGGCTTCGTGGAGATGAACAACAACAACTCGGTTGAATCCGGGGCCATCGTCTCGATGCCGAACCGGGACAGCCTCGTGATCCCGAACTCTGGCTTCGACCGCAATCCCGGCCTCGAGGCCTCGCTGCGCGACGCCTACTACGATCTCGACGTTCCGGCCCGGTTTGAACGGGCAATGGAAAACGCGAGCAATCCTGCGGCGGCCGGTTTCCCCGACTTCGTGACCAACACAATCGTCGTCGATCTCAACTGGCGCCAGCCCATCGACTCCACGACGTGGCGACCGGGACGAATCCATCGGGTGACATGCCCGCGTGATACACAGAGGGTGCGCATCTCGAACGACACGGTTCTGAGGGACGGCGTGCTCCTGACCAACTGCGAGGTTGCGTTCGGT
This sequence comes from Rhodobacterales bacterium HKCCE3408, assembly GCA_015689705.1. Lineage (GTDB taxonomy): Bacteria > Pseudomonadota > Alphaproteobacteria > Rhodobacterales > Rhodobacteraceae > HKCCE3408. The sequence goes on along the minus strand of WVSN01000005.1, from coordinate 202,298 downwards.
CAGGGCACCACCGCCATCAACATGCGCCTCATCACGACCTCCACTTCTGTGGACTCGATCACCGGTGCCAACGGCATCCGGATCGGTGATCCCGACAATTGCGCACCGGGCGGGGGCTCCATCTTCGCGACACGGGGCGGTATGCGGGTTCCCCACGGTCTGGAACTGCATGGCAGCCGTGTCATCGCTCAGGGCGACGTCAGTTTCGCAGCAGCGGTCAACGGGATCGGCGGAAGCTCAATCGTGGCAGGAGGCAATATTTCCGGCACGGCAAACGGTGACGTCGGGTACTGCAACGGGAACGATCAGCCGGGCATCGACGACAGGCCATATTTCATGATGGTCTTCTAAGCGCGCGTCGATGTCATCTTTCGGCCGATAACTTCGAAACGGGCTAGCGGTTGGAGTCCCGGCGTGCGGCGACTTCTACCGCGATGGCCAGGCCGAGCATTGCTATCGCCAGGATCACGAGCATGGCTGACACGATCCAGCCACCGAAGACCTGGAACACGTAGAACGCGAAAAGAAGGCTCGCGAAGAAATCCGGTATGTTGTTGCAATACGCGGAAGAAGAGCTTGCAACGCAGTCTCCCAGATAGCCGATCAGCCAGAGGGCAGCCGGAAACGCGAGGATTACCAGTGCCCAGAGGGCAAGCCAGCGGCCATTGGCGGTCTTGAATTCAAACCCGGACATATGTGCCCTCATCAACGCCCCCGTCCGGCGCGGCTGTGCCTTTGCCTTGCTTGGCATTGTGATGGCCGTAAGCGCCGCAGGCATTGATGCATCGCAATGCATCTTCACCTGTCGCGATGCCGCCCGGGGGCTGCGATCCACGTGACATGCCGACATGGGGTCGCCCCGCCCCCCCCCCGGCTTGCGAATTTGTAATCCCGCGACCATCTGCCTGTGAGGCGCGCCACTCAGGTGCAAGGCATGGCATGGCGCAGGACCACCGGAACGATCGAGCCCATGAAGATCCTGATTGCAGAAGACGACCCGACCACCGCGCAGTTCATTCTGCGCGGCCTGCGCGAGGAGGGGCACACCGTCGATTGCATGGCAGATGGCCGCGATGCGCTGTCCCTTGCGATGACCTCGTCCTACGACGCGGTGATCGTGGACCGCATGCTCCCGGGACTTGACGGGCTGTCTCTGGTCCGGGCGTTGCGCGCCGCCAAGAACCCGGTTCCGGCCATTTTCCTGACCGCGATCGGCGGCGTCGATGACCGGATCGACGGGCTCAATGCCGGGGGTGACGACTATCTGGTGAAGCCGTTCGTTTTCGGCGAGCTGTCGGCCCGTCTCGGCGCGATCGCCCGGCGCCCGCCGACGCAGCAGGCCGAAACGGTCCTTTCTGCCGGCGATCTCGAGATGGACCTGATCCGGCGCCGCGTGACCCGGGCCGGTCAGCCGATTGACCTGCTGCCGCGGGAATTCTCGCTGCTCGAGGTATTGCTGCGCCGGAAGGGGCGCGTGCAGACGCGGACGATGCTGCTCGAGGCGGTGTGGGGCATCAACTTCGACCCGCAGACGAATGTCGTCGAGACGCATATCAGCCGGCTCCGGGCCAAGGTTGACCGGCCGTTCGACCGTGAACTGATCACTACCGTCCGGGGCGCCGGCTACCGCGTCGATGGCTGATACCGCCGGAGAGGTCGGCCCGCGGCGCGGATTGCGCCGGATCCTGCGCTCGGCTCCCGTGCGACAGACGATCCTGCTGCTGGCGGTCTTCGTCGCGGTCGACGTGGCCAGCCTCGGCGGGGTCTATCTCAAACTGCGGGCCGATCTTGCGGCCGACCTGCGCACCGAACTCAACAGCGAAATCGGCAGCTTTGACTTCGACGCGACACCGAGAGCGCTCGCCGCGATCATCGCTGCGCGGGCAAGGGCGACCGACCCGCGCGACACCGTGATCGTCTTTCTCCGCGCCGATGGCGGACAGGTCGGCAACGCCCGGGTCGTGAGCGGTCCCGAGGATCTGCGCCTCGCGCCGCTGGCAGATGGCCCGCCCCTGTCGCCCGACGGCTACATCCACGAACTGCGGGCGCAGTCGGGCGGCATGCTGATCATGGCGCGAAGTCTCAGGCCGTTCGGGAACCTCGCCGACACCTTCGTGACTCTCTTCCTGCTCAGCCTCGCACCGACCGCGATTGTGTCGCTGGGGGCCGGCGTGCTGTTTGCACGGCGCAGCGCCAGCCGGGTCGCCCGGATCGAGCGTACGCTCGACCGGCTTTCGGGCGGCGACCTGACGGCGCGGGTCGGCGGGACGCTGGGAACCGACGACCTCGGCCGGATCGCCGATGGCGTGAACCGGCTGGCGGCGCGACAGGAGGTGGCGACCGAAACGCTGAGGCAGGTGACCACGGACATCGCGCACGATCTGAAGACGCCGATCCAGCGCGCCGCGGCCCTGATCGACGATCTGCGCCGCGAGGTTGACGAGTCGCCGCGGACATCCGAACTCGCCTGGGCCGCGGCCGAGGAGATCGACCGCGCCGCCGGCATCTTCGAAGCCATGCTGCGCATCGCCGATATCGAGAGCGGGACGCTCGCCCGCCGTGTCCAGCCTGTGGACCTCTGTGCCCTGGCGCGCCGGATCGTCGAACTGTACCAGCCCTCCATCGAGGAAGCCGGCGACAGTATCGCGCTCGACCTGCCGGACGAACCGGCAGAGGTGAGCGCGGATCCCGACCTTCTGGGTCAGGCCCTGTCGAATCTGATCGAGAACGCTCATCGCCATACGCCACCCGGCGCGCATATCGAGGTTGCCGTCTCCGTCACACCGGGAGCGGTGCGGCTGGACGTATCCGACGATGGTCCCGGAATACCCGAGACGGAGCGGGACAAGGTTCTGCGTCGCTTCTACCGGCTCGAACGGAGCCGCACGTCGCCGGGGCAGGGTCTGGGGCTGTCGCTCGTCGCGGCTATCGCGGCGCGGTTCGGCGGAGGCATCGTTCTTGGCGACAACGCGCCCGGCACGCGAGCTTCGATCACCTTTCGCCCGGCATCCGCCAGAAACGGGGAAAAGCCGTCCGGGCCGGACGCCATTATCGGCTGAGAGTCCATCGGCTGGCTGGTCAGTCGCAGTCACTCCGTTTGCGCGCGGCCATCTGACCGGCAGGTTTCTGACAGAATCGCTGCTGCAATGTGATTCCCAATCTGACTTCGACCGGCTGTCCTTTCGTCCAAGGCCGGGGTTCCGGCCGCGAAACAGTTGGCCATGCAGCGAAGGATCGGGGTGACAGCCCGGCCCAATCGGCCAAAATCGGCCCCAATTCTCCTAGCCTTGGTGACTACACTTTCCTTCAACCTTTCACAGTCTTGCCAAGTTTCGGCAGTCAATTCGTTTCAGTCAAAGAGAGTGGACCCATGAACAGTTTTGAGATCAAAAACCAAACCGAACTGCGGCGCGTCTCCACCGACGAATTCGTTGGAACGCTGGTGCCTCCCCGGTCGGGTCGATCGGAGTACGCGGCGATCGTACTTGGCAAGATCGTCGTCGCTAAATCGGCCAACGAACTGAACGACATCATCCATTCCATGCTGTCCAGCAACGAAGTTGCCGCCTGAGCGCTGCGACACCGCCAGCGGCGGAACGGACGCCTGGGGACCGGCCGACAGCCCCGGTCCCCGGGCGTCCGGCCCCGGCCAGCAGCGACCCGACGGACAAGGGCATGAGATAGCCCACCGCGTCCCATTCATCCCTGTCGGTCAGTCAATCTGAATTCCTCCTGAAACGGCGTGTCTGCCTCGTGCTGGTTCGCATCCGTTCGGTGGGAGGCGCGCCGCGAAAATGATCTGCTCAGGCCGTCCCGGACCCGGGGCGCCGCCCAATCGCTGAACGCCGCCGCATTGCAGCGCACGACAGCTGCCGGGGTTGGGCTCCCTCCGACAGACGTCCGAATCATGCCGGCCGGAAGGTCGACATCGCGCGCGCGGGCGGCCCTCCGCCCCCGGATTCCGCCCCGAGCCGCCGCAAGAGGCGCTCTATCCACCGAAATTCCGCGTCTTTACAGTTTCTTGACCGGTGACCATCGCCTATAGTCCTCCCTCAGCGCCGTGCGGTTTGGGAGGGATGGATGATAAGGTCGGAACTGATCCAGAAGCTGTCGGAAGAAAATCCGCATCTCTACCAGCGCGACGTCGAGCGGATCGTGAACGCCATATTCGAAGAGATCATCGATGCCCTGTCGAACGGCGACAGGGTCGAACTGCGCGGCTTCGGCGCATTCTCCGTCAAAAAGCGCGACTCCCGAACCGGCCGGAACCCGCGTACCGGCGAGAGCGTGGAGGTCGACGAGAAACACGTGCCGTTCTTCAAGGCCGGCAAGCTTCTGCGCGATCGGCTGAACGGCCACGGGGGCTGAGCCCATGATCCGCGCGGTGAAGTACCTGTTCCTGATCATCGTCGCGCTGGCGCTTGTCATCATCGCGCTGGCCAACCGCGATCCGGTCGTGATCGAGGTGCTGCCGGCCGATCTGGCCGCCTGGGTCGGGTGGTCTTTCCAGCTCCGGCTGCCGCTCTTCCTCGTCATCCTCGGCGGCATCGTCTTAGGGCTTCTGATCGGGTTCGTCTGGGAATGGCTGCGTGAGCACCGCCACCGGGCCGAGGCAGCGCGCGAGCGCCGTCAGCGCACCAAGCTGGAGCGCGAGGTGCAGACCCTCAAGGGTCGGTCGGAGGACGGGCAGGACGACGTGCTGGCCCTGATCGATCGCGGCGGCCGCGCCGGCTGAGTTTCATGGATGTGGCGATCAAGTTCTGCGGGCTGAGCCGGCCCGCCGACATTCGTGCGGCAGCCGATGCGGGTGCGCGCTACGTGGGGTTCGTCTTCTTCCCGCCAAGCCCGCGGTCGATTTCGCCAGACGCCGCACGGGCGCTGTCCTTCGAGGTGCCTGCGGGTATCGCCAAGGTCGGGCTGGTGGTCGATATGGAGGATGCCGAGCTCGACGCGCTGCTGGCCAATGTGCCGCTCGACATGCTTCAGCTTCACGGGGAGGAGACTCCGGCCCGCGTTGCCGAGGTGAAGCGCCGTTTCGGCCTGCCGGTCATGAAGGCGGTCGGGATCGCCACAGCCGCGGACCTGCCGGAGCTCGACGCATACGCGAAGGTGGCGGACCAGATCCTTGTCGACGCCAAGCCGCCGCCGGGTGCGGACCGGCCGGGCGGCAATGCGGTCGCCTTCGACTGGCGTCTCGTCGCCGGACGTCGCTGGCAGGTGCCCTGGATGCTGGCCGGCGGTCTGACGCCCGAAAACGTGGGTGAAGCCGTCCGACTGACCGGGGCGCGTCAGGTCGATGTCAGTTCAGGCGTCGAATCCGCGAAGGGGGTCAAGGACGCGGCGAAAATCGCGGCTTTCGCAGCAGCCCTGCGCGACGCCTGACCGGTGACATCGGAACTCATCGAGGCTTGAATCGTTGGGTTTGCGAACCTCAACCGCAAGGGAGATTCGCAAATGACCTGCAAGACCAAGTTTCTGTCGGCTGCCGCCATGAGCCTCGCTCTGGCAGCCGGACCAGTCGCCGCTCAGTCGACGATCGACCGCGAGGGCATGAGCTATGACGGCCAGTCCGTCGTGTTCCGTAACGTGATGGCGGAAAAGGACGGCTACCTCGTAGTGACCGAAGAGCCTGCGGCGGATGCGACGGCGTCCGAGCCGGCGAGCGTTGCGTTCGCGCCGGTCAATGCCGGCGAAAACCCGATGGTTCGTGTCGAGGGCGATTTTCGCGCGGGCACGACCTACACCGCGCAGCTCTACGAAGAGTCGAACGACGAAGAAGGCTACCAGTGGGGGGAGAATATCGACTTCTCCGACGAGCCCTCGATGAACGACGGGATGCCGGTCGTCACGAACTTCCAGATCATCATGCAGAGCGGTGAGCCCGAAAGCGACGGGTGACACTGCCGCCGCCGTGGCCCGTACCGCGGGCCGCGGCCTCGTGCGACACGGGCGGCGCTTGAACCCCACATGCGCGGCAGGGTAGGCAGTGGCGACACCGAGGGAGCGCTACCCATGCCCGACGACAAGCTCAACACCTTCACAGCAGGCCCGGATGAAAACGGGCGGTTCGGGAATTTCGGCGGGCGGTTCGTGTCCGAAACGCTGATGCCGCTGATCCTCGAACTGGAAAAGCAGTACAACCACGCCAAGACCGATCAGAGCTTCTGGGACGAGATGGAGTTCCTGTGGAAGCACTATGTCGGCCGCCCGTCGCCGCTCTATTTCGCGGAACGGCTGACCGAGCGGCTGGGCGGTGCGAAGGTCTATTTCAAGCGCGACGAGCTCAACCACACTGGCGCGCACAAGATCAACAACGTGCTGGGCCAGATCATCCTGGCGCGCCGTATGGGCAAGACCCGGATCATCGCCGAGACGGGCGCCGGGCAGCATGGGGTGGCGACGGCAACCGTCTGCGCCAAGTTCGGATTGAAGTGCGTCGTCTACATGGGCGCCCACGACGTCGAACGGCAGAAGCCCAACGTTTTCCGCATGAAGCTCCTTGGGGCCGAGGTCGTGCCGGTGACGAGCGGCCGGGGCACGCTCAAGGACGCGATGAACGACGCGTTGCGCGACTGGGTGACCAATGTGCGCGACACATTCTATTGCATCGGTACCGTGGCGGGGCCGCATCCTTACCCGGCGATGGTCCGCGATTTCCAGTCGATCATCGGCAAGGAAACGAAGGAACAGATGCTCGAGGCCGAGGGCCGTCTGCCCGATACGGTCATCGCCGCGATCGGCGGCGGGTCGAATGCCATGGGCCTGTTCTTCCCGTTCCTCGACGATCCGGAGGTCCGGATCATCGGCGTCGAGGCCGGCGGCAAGGGTGTGAACGACAAAATGGAGCACTGCGCCAGCCTGACCGGCGGCCGCCCTGGGGTGCTGCACGGCAACCGGACCTATCTTCTGCAGGACGAGGACGGCCAGATCCTCGAAGGTTTTTCGATCTCCGCCGGGCTCGATTATCCCGGCATCGGGCCGGAACATTCGTGGCTGCACGAGACGGGCCGCGCGCAGTACGTCTCGATCACAGATGCCGAGGCGCTCGAGGCGTTCCAGCTTTCCTGCGAGACGGAAGGCATCATTCCGGCGCTCGAACCGTCGCACGCGCTCGCCCATGTCGCGAAGATCGCGGGTGATCTGCCGAAGGATCACATCATCTGCATGAACATGTGCGGACGCGGGGACAAGGACATCTTCACCGTCGCCAAGGCGCTCGGCTGGGAGATGGACTGAAGGCGTATACCTTTGGTTTAGGGTCGCAGGCCACGGGTTTACGCGGCCGGATCTAAACCGATACCCGATAGCGCACGGGCCGGATTGCCGGCATCCGGGATAGCGACGGCGCGCACGGTGCGTGTCGCGAGCCCCGGAAAGGATTGCGTTATGCAGATCAAACCCATTCTTCTTGCTGCCCTTCTTGGCAGCTTGTTCGTGGCCGACCGCGCTGCGGCGCAGGTCACCGCCGAAGACGTCGCTGCCGATTTCCAGGCGCAAGGGTTCGACTTCGTCGAAATCGACCGCGGCCCGACGCAGATCAAGGTCGAGGCCGTGGATGGCGCCCGGACTGTCGAGGTCATCATCGACATCGCGACCGGCACGGTTCTGAAGATGGAAGAGCAGGCGACCGATGACGACAATTTCGGCCGTTCGGGCGTGCGCATCCGGGACCGAGACCGCGATTTCCTCGATGCGGACGATATTGCGCGTGGACGCGATGACGACGATCATCACATGAGCGGTCACGACGACGATGATGACGATGATCATGGTGACGATGATGACGACGACCATGACGACGACCATGATGATGATGATGATGACGATGGCGACGACGATCATGGCGGAGACCATGACTGATCGTCACTGCTGACCCTCGATCCGGTTGAGATCCGAACCTGATGCGACCTGCACGCCGACTTGTCCTGATCCTGCTACTCGCAGCATTTGCGTCCCCAGCGCTTGCGCAGTCGCGTGATCCGATCGCACAGGTTCTCGAGGATCTTGCCGATGACGGGTTCGACGTGAACCTCGTCGAGCGCACCTGGCTAGGCCGGGTGCGCGTCGTCGGCACCCGTGGCGGCACCTATCGCGAGATCGTCGTCGATCCCAGAAACGGTGTGATCCTGCGAGATCTCCGGCGTCTCCTTGGTGATGACGATGGGGACGGTTCCGGCTCTGGCGGCGACGATGACGATGATCGCGACGACGACGATGACGACGACGACGATGATGGCGACGACGACAACAGCGGGCCCGGCGAGAATAGCGGTCCGGGCGGCGGCGGGGACGACGATGACTAGTGCTGTCCGGACGGCTCTATGCTGACGCGACCGGCGGTGGTCGTCGCGGTCCTAACTGTTCAGACCGCCTGCGCCGCCGTCTTCGTGTCGGACATCCTGCTCTCCATCGTCGGCGTGCCGGTGCCGCCATTGCCATGGCGGCTGCGCGAGATCATGGAGATGGGCGCTGCACTTGGCCTTGTGCTCGGGGTTGCGGCAGGTGCCATGCTCCTGCGGGTCACGATCCGCCGGACCCGACGGGCAGAGGCGGCCTTCCGCGTGGCGTCGGGCGCCTTCATGCAGGTCGTCGACGAACATCTGGACAATTGGGGCCTGACTCCGGCGGAGCGCGAGGTGGCGCTGTTTGCTCTGAAGGGGCTCAGTCTGTCGGACATCGCCCGCCTGCGCGGCACATCCGAGGGGACGGTGAAGGCGCAGACCAATGCGATCTACCGCAAGGCGGGCGTCACCGGCCGGACGCAACTGCTCAGTCTCTTCGTGGACGAGCTGATGGATGTGAACGGGGTCGTACCCTCCGCCGAAACCTAGTCGACGGTCAGCGCGCTCTCGGTCAGCACCGCCAGCGGCACGACGTCGAGCGCGCGGTGATGGGTCGACTCCAGATCGATCAGCGGCGCCACGCCCTCGTCATAGGCCTGAAGAAATCGCGAGGCGCACAGGCACCAGCGGTCGCCAGCCTTCAGACCGTCGAACCCGAATTCGGGACGCGGCGTGGTCAGATCGTTGCCGACGTATTTCGAGTAGGCGAGGAATTCGTCGGTCATGATCGCGCATACGGTATGCGAGCCGTCATCCAGCGGCCCGGTATCGCAGCAGCCGTTTCGAAAGAAACCGGTTACGGGATCGGTGGAGCAGGGTTTGAGCTTGCCGCCGAGGACGTTGACGGACGGAGCCATGTAGCTCGGCACGGTGGCGGAGCCTCCAATGTGTCAGGCAAAACGGACAGTTTTCAGTATGACACATTCACGGCCAGTCGGCACGGGTTATTTTGATGAAACGTCCGTGATAATCAATCCGGCCGAGGTTGTGGACCGTGCCGTGATCGGGGCTACCGTCCCAGATTTGCAGGGAAAGTGCGGCGCTTCCTGGCGTTCCGTCCGCCTCCATCGACAGCCGGGCAAGAGGTTCCTTCGGACCAGCCATCGCGCCGGCTTCGTCCAGCGCTTTTGCGCAACGTGCCTGGGTTTCGGCCGGGAAGTACTGCCACGCGATCGTGTGGAAGACGAGATGCAGTCGTCCGGGAAAACGCTGCTGAAGCCGGCTTTCCAGCCAGTCGGCGGCATCGCCTTTTTCCGGCCTGGTGTCCGCGATTTCGATGGCGGCCCGGGTAAGCGCGAGCCGCTCGGGCTGGTCGGGCCAGAGATAGGCGAGAAGTCGGATCGGATCGCCCGGGTCGAGAGGATGGAGATCCACACCCGCCCGCTCGGCAATCTCGATGGGCCGGTCAGGCGGACTCGGGCCGTCCCAGTCAGGCTGGAGACGAACCGCACTGTCCGCAGCGCCCCGCTGCCCTCCCGGCACCGCCAGCGCGAACCTGTCGAAATGCAGGTTCAGACCAGCCGATGCGCCCAGTTCAGACACGACGAACGGCAGGTCGTGCCGGGCCCGAAGGACGCAGGCCGCGGTGATCATGGCGACGGACCGGCGGACCTCGTTTGTCTGCGGTGCCTGGTCGAGCCAGTCCATCAGCCGTGTTTCGTGCGCCGCGAACGCGGCGGTGATTGCGTCCCAGAGTTCGTCATCGGGCACGCTGTTGGGCGGATAAGCTGAAGCAAGGCCGGCGTCGGATCCGTCCAGCACCAGCGCATGAAGCGCGCCGCAGAGCCGGAGCGGGATGGATTGCGCGCCCGGATGAATTTCGCCTGGCCAGCCGTACAGCCGGTCCGAGATCGGATCTCCCGGCTGGAGACGCTCGGCCAGGAGGCGGCAGAGCCGGCCCATGAAGGGCGACCCGAGCCCTTCGCAGGCCCGCGCCTGAACCTCGAAGGCATGGCGCAGTCGGTCGCTCATCTGAAACGGTCCACCAGTTTCTGAAGTGGCGAGCGAGTGTCTTCCGGCTCTGTCGCTGTCCTGGCCGGAGCTTCTTCGGTCTGTTCCGGCGCGGGCGTCTTCGAGCTGCGCGGCGGGGCGACGCGCAGCGAGACCGCGTTCATGAAGCGTCCGGTATCCCCATCGGCCAGCGCAGGGGCGCCGTCCGAGATGCCACGCAGGAGGTCATCGAGCCAGTCGCGGTCGGCCTTCGGAAAATCCGACAGCACGTAGCCCGGAACGCGCGCCTTGTCGCCGGGATGACCCACGCCGAGCCGGACGCGGGAATAGGCGTCGCCGATATGGTCGTGAAGCGAGCGGAGCCCGTTATGCCCGGCATGTCCTCCGCCCGACTTCACGCGGCATTTCGAGGGGGCGAGGTCGATCTCGTCATGGAAGACGATGACATCGGTGGGCTCGAGCTTGAAGAAGCGGATGGCCTCGCCGACCGACTGGCCGGAGCGGTTCATGTAGGTCTCCGGCTTCAGAAGGACGACCTTTTCGGATCCGAGACGACCCTCGGCGATCCGACCCTGAAATTTAGCCCGCCATGGTGAAAAGCCGTGATCCCCGGCGATCCGGTCGACGGCCATGAAGCCGATATTATGCCGGTTCATCGCATACTGATCGCCCGGATTGCCGAGCCCGACCCAGAGTTGCATCGCCGCCTCCTGTCTCGCCGGAGTGATGCCAGCCGCGTCGCGGGTTGCCAAGAGTCATCCGCTGGTCGCGCTGCAAACGAAAACGCGCCGCGGACGATGCCGCGGCGCGCCTGTTCGGTTTGGCCGGACGGCCGGAAGATCAATCCTCGTCGCCGTCCTCGGCTTCGGTGTCGCCGGCATCCTCGTCTTCGCCGGCTTCGCTGGCCTCAGCCGAAACAAGACCGGACGGTGCGGTGATGTTCGCGATCACGAAGTCACGCTCGATCGTCGGCTTGGCGCCCTCAGGCAGCGTCACCTTCGAAATCGTGACGGTGTCGCCGATGTCCAGGCCCTCGAGATCGACCGTGATGCTTTCCGGGATGTCGGCCGCGGTCACGATCAGTTCGACCTCGGGCCGGACCACGGTCAGCACGCCGCCACGCTTCAGGCCCGGCGCTTTCTCGTGGTTGATGAAGTCGACGTGGATAAAGAGGTTCACCTTCGAGGTGCGCTTCAGACGCATGAAGTCGACATGCGTCGGCAGGTCCTTGACCACGTCGCGCTGGACGCTGCGGCAGATCACGCGCACGTCGTCCTGGCCGTCGACCTTGAGGTTGTACAGCGTCGACAGGAAGCGGCCATCCTTCAGCTTCTTCAGAAGCATGTTGAACGGAACCTGAATCGGAAGCGGATCCTGTCCGCCGCCATAAACGATGCCGGGCACTTTGCCATCGCGGCGTGCTTGGCGGGCGGCCCCCTTGCCTGTCCCCGCGCGTGCCTCGGCGATAAGATCCGGAATCTCACCAGCCATGATATGTCTCCATAGATTGGGCCGCCTCCAAGGGTGTCGGCCCGGGTCTCGATTGAAGCCGCGGCTATAGGCGAGATTCGCCCGCTTGGCCAGTGCGATTGTCGACGCCGCCCGGTCTAGTCCCACCCGTCCGAAAAGCCTTTCGGCACGAGGACATGATCGCGGGTGATATCGGACAGCCGCTTCTCGCCGCAGAGCGCCATCGACGTTTCGAGTTCCTTCTGGATGACCTCGAGCGCGCGGGTCACGCCGGCCTGTCCCATGGCGCCAAGCCCGTAGACGAAGGCGCGGCCTACATAGGCCGCCCTGGCGCCGAGGGCGAGCGCCTTCAGGACGTCCTGCCCGGAACGGATGCCACTGTCGAAATGGACTTCGGTCTGGTCTCCGACCGCGGCCACGACGGGTTCAAGCGCGCGGATCGCAGAGATCGCGCCATCAAGCTGCCGGCCGCCGTGGTTCGATACAATGACCGCATCGGCCCCGGCATCGACGGCGCGCTTAGCGTCATCGGCCTCCATGATGCCCTTCACGATCATCTTGCCGCCCCACCAGCGCTTGAACGTGGCGATCCGGTCCCAGTCGAGCGACGGATCGAACGCCTCTGCCGTCCATGTCGAGAGCGAGGAGGGATCCGTCACACCCTTTGCGTGGCCGACGATGTTCCCGAAGAAGCGCCGTTTGGTGCCGAGCATCTCGAGGCCCCAGGGGATCTTCGTCATCATGTTGGCAACGGATTTCGCTGTCAGCTTCGGCGGAGCGCTCAGGCCGTTCTTGATGTCCTTGTGGCGCTGTCCCATGACCTGCAGGTCGACGGTGATGACGATGGCCGAGCAGTTCGCGGCGCGCGCCCGTTCGAACAGCGCCTGCATGAATTCGTCGTCCTTCAGCGTGTAGACCTGGAACCAGAACGGCTTCGAGGTGTGCTTCGCCACGTCCTCGATCGAGCAGATCGACATGGTCGAGAGGCAGAAGGGCACACCGAATTTCTCTGCGGCTCGGGCAGCCTTTATCTCTCCGTCGGCCGACTGCATGCCGGTCAGCCCGACCGGGGCGAGGCCGACCGGCATCGCGACCTCTTCGCCGAGCATCGTCGATGCGGTCGTCCGGCCGGCCATGTCGCGGGCAACGCGCTGGCGCAGGCGGATCAGGGAGAAGTCACTGCTGTTCTCGCGGAATGTCTGTTCCGTCCAGCTGCCCGATTCCGCGTAGTCGTAGAACATGCGTGGCACGCGGCGCTGGTAGATGCGCTTGAGGTCTTCGATATTCGTGATCACCGGCATGGTCCGTCCTCCCGGTTTTGCCGTTATCCCGGAATTGCTCCGGGAGCCAGCGGGCAGAAGGCCGCGCAGTGTCTGGGTCGGAGAAAACCGGGCCAGGCGTGACAATGGACGCAACACGGTTTCGTCCGGAGCAAGAGGCGGCGGCGACGTCCGTCGATCAGGTGCTGTTGACGGTGGCCGGTTGGCGGTCAGCCGGCAGAATGCGCCCCGCGGGCCAGGCTTTCCACGAAGGACAGCACCTCGGAGACCGGTTTTCCGGCCGCAATTTCCGAGACGATCGCGGACCCGACAACTGCGCCGTCCGCGACGCCCGCGATCTCGGCAGCGGCCTCGGGCGTTCGGATGCCGAAGCCTACGATGACCGGCAGGTCGGTCGCGGCCTTGATCCGCGCGACGTCCGGCGCGACATCGCCGGCAGCGGCCGCTGCCGCCCCGGTGATCCCCGTGATCGACACGTAATAGACGAAACCCGAGGTGTTCTGCAGCACCCGGGGCAGGCGCGCATCGTCCGTCGTCGGCGTGGCGAGGCGAATGAAGTCGATCCCCTTCGCCAGTGCTGGCAGACAGAGCTCGCTATCTTCCTCGGGCGGCAGATCGACGACGATCAGCCCGTCCACTCCGGCCGACTTGGCGTCATCCAGAAACCGGTCCACGCCGCGGCTGTAGATCGGATTGTAATAGCCCATCAGGACGATCGGCGTCGTCGCGTTGTCCTTCCGGAACTCCCGCACCATGCCGAGCGTCTTTTCGAGCGTCTGCCCGGCCTCGAGCGCGCGCTGTCCGGCCAGCTGGATCGTCGGACCGTCGGCCATAGGGTCGGTAAACGGAATGCCAAGTTCGATCACGTCGACACCGGCGCCGGGCAGACCGCGCATGATCTCCAGCGATGTTTCGAGGTCCGAGTCGCCGCCCATGATGTAGGCGACGAAGGCCTTGCCACCCTCGGCCCTGAGCCGCGCGAAAGTGTCCGCGATCCGTGTCATCGATGTCCCCGTCCGTTCGTTCCGCGGGGTTTGGGACAAAGCTGCGGCGAAATCAATGGGCGGAAGGCCGGGGGTCGACCCGCTGCGGGCACGCCGGTCCCGCCCGGCACATCCCATTGCCCTTTGCCCGGCACCCGCCTAGAAGGCGCGCGGAACACGGGACCGGAGGCGCGCCATGGGGTTCAGAATGGGCATTGTCGGACTGCCGAACGTCGGCAAGTCGACGCTCTTCAATGCGCTGACCCGGACTGCCGCGGCTCAGGCGGCGAACTTTCCCTTCTGCACGATCGAGCCCAATGTCGGAGAAGTCGCGGTGCCCGATGCCCGGCTCGACCGGCTGGCCGAGATCGCGAAATCGAAGCAGGTCATCCCGGCGCGGATGACATTCGTCGACATCGCGGGTCTGGTGAAGGGCGCGTCGAAGGGCGAGGGCCTCGGCAACCAGTTCCTCGCCAATATCCGCGAAGTCGACGCGATCGCCCATGTCCTGCGCTGCTTCGAGGATGGCGACGTCACGCATGTCGAGGGACGCGTGGACCCGATCGCCGATGCCGAGACGATCGAGACCGAGCTGATGTTGGCCGATCTGGAATCGGTCGAGAAGCGGCTCCAGAATCTCTCCCGCAAGGTTCGTGGCGGCGACAAGGAGGCGGTGGCGCAGGAACGTCTGCTTCTGGCCGCGCGCGACGCGCTGTCCGAGGGGCGCCCGGCGCGCACAGTCGAGGTATCCGACGAGGATCGGAAGGTCTGGACCTCGCTCCAGCTTCTGACGTTGAAACCCGTCCTCTACGTGTGCAACGTCGAGGAAGAATCCGCGGCGACCGGCAATGCCCAATCGGCCCGCGTGGCCGAGATGGCGGCGGAGCAGGGCGCTGCGACGGTCGTGATTTCGGCTCGGATCGAGGAGGAGATCAGCCAGCTCGACGCCGAAGAGCAGGCGGTGTTCCTGGAAGAGATGGGTCTGAAGGAGGCCGGGCTCGACCGGCTGATCCGCGCAGGCTACGACCTGCTCGGCCTGATGACCTATTTCACCGCCGGACCGAAAGAGGCGCGCGCCTGGACTATCCGCAAGGGCACGCTGGCGCCGCAGGCAGCGGGCGTGATCCACGGCGATTTCGAGAAGGGCTTCATCCGCGCCGAGACGATTTCCTACACCGATTACGACGCGCTCGGCGGCGAGGCGGCGGCCCGCGATGCGGGCAAGCTCCGGGTCGAGGGCAAGGGCTACGAGGTCAAGGACGGCGACGTCCTGCACTTCCTCTTCAACGCCTGACGACCTCGGGTCGGACCGCGCGAGCGGGCCTTGTCGCACCGCGTGTCCCTGCTGCCGCACCCCGCCAAGAAACCGTTGTGCCCGCCGGCCGCTTCACATAGACGGGTCCGCGGAGACGTGGCCGAGTGGTCGAAGGCGCTCCCCTGCTAAGGGAGTAGACGGGAAACCGTCTCGAGGGTTCGAATCCCTTCGTCTCCGCCATCCAATCCTGACACATGGCTCAACAAACCGTACGGTTGTTCACGCTGCGGTAACAGGCGGAATTTGCTCTGCCCTTCCTTTCGTGCCTGTCGCTTCAGCTCGTGCTTGCAGCTTGAACTGGCGCGACTTGCGGGCCTTGTCCCGGGGCGGGACGATGGTTGGGTGTGTTTCGGCGTCAACAGGGAATTTCCTACCAATCGGCCAAAAAAGGGACGATCGCGGTGCCCGTGACTGGCAACCGCTCAATATACGCGCCAGATCAGCCAGCTATCCGTCCGCAAGAGTCTCAGACAGGGACCCCTGCGCTCGTCCAAAGCAAATTACTGACGCCCGTCACCACTTCGACCGGCGTCGCCGGCAACAGCCATACCAAGGGCAAAGCATGTCATTACGAAGATGCCGCCAAACTTCGGCACGTCTTCGAGGACAAAGCCGATCCGGAACAGAAGACTCTCGGTGTCGTCCTGAATCTGGATATGGCGAATAAGCAGAGACCACAACTCATCAAACAGGACCGAAACAGCAAACGCTGCGGTGGCAATCAGGATTGGCCAGACAATAGGCTGGCCCGGTTCCCTGAACAGGAAGAGCATTGAGGCGGCAAGCAGGCCATAGGTGGCAAAGAAGATTATTTGCAGGGATCCAAATGCCTCGTGGATAAGGAGGGCGTCATCTAAGGCGAAGAGCCAGCAGAACAGCGCCAGGATGCCAAACGCCAGACCGGTCGTCTGCCACGCCTTGTAGGTGGCTGCCACTGCGGCGAGCCCCATGAGCAGGATGCCTAGGTTGCTGATCAGGCCGGCTTCCGGGCCTTCGCCCATACTGCGGTCTCTCAGTGCGGCCACTGCGTCGAAACCGGCAAGGTAGAGGCCGGCCACCATCGCGGATGCAATGAACAATCCAATGAAAAGGGCGATGAGTGAACTGGCTGGTCCGCTAAGTCTCGTTAACAAAATATTACTCACTTACCTCTATTCCTGATTGTCCAACTTCAGGAGATCCTGGACATGTGCGCCTGACCAAAATTGTAGCTTCAGGCGTATTGGCGACGTAGTTTATGCAGTTGTCTTCAGCCTCGGCAAGTGGTCCGTCCCTGTTTGGATCGCTGATCCAGACGAAGTCTGTTTCGCTATCGGGAGTCGGAAGCGGAATTGATAATTGCCCACCCCATTCCTACCGCGGCCCAAAACAACACCGACCGTCAATAACGGACAAGAGAGGAGAAGCCGGTCCGTCCCGGTGGGCCGGGGTCTGCATCGTCCGCTCAACGGACAGTCAAGCTAGGGCCCGATCAGTCGGCGCCGCTCGGTCACGCACGCAGCGGCGCGGGTGCCCGGGCCGCCTTCACCTGCCGGACAATTTCGTCGAGATGGCGGTGGTCGGTTCCGCAGCAGCCGCCCCAGATATCCATCCACGGGAAGCGTCCGGCGACATTTGCCATCTGCCGACCCAGCTCTTCCGGGTCGCCGTCTTCGAGGTGCCCGAGCTTGCACAGCGCGATCTTGTCCATCGCCGCCGCGTTCGGCCGGATGCAGCGAAGCCTTTCCCGCCATGCACCGGGCGTCAGTGCCGGCTCGAACTCGGACGGGTGCGAACAATTCGTGCTGTGCCACGCCACGCCGCCGGGCACGGCAGCATCCACGCGCATCACGGCCTCTTCCAGCGTCGGACCGGAATTCAGGCGGCTTTCGCTGTTCAGACTCCACGACACCGCGAATGGCACACCGAGCGCGCGGGCCGCGCGGGCCATCCCGATCACTTCCGGAATGTTGTTCTGCGTCGCTGCCCAGGCCACGTCGACCTTGCCCCGAACCGTTTCCAGTTGCACGGCATGGTAGTCCTCGGCCTCCGCCTCGGTGATTGCACCGCCGGTGCCATAGGCGTCGCCGCGCGGGCCCACACCCTCGCTGATGCGAAAGTCGGGTACCTGGCCGGCATAGGCCTTGCGCAGCTCTTCGAGCAGCTCAATGGCGGCAAGCGTCGCCTCCTTCAGTCCGTCGGGGGACAGGCCGAGCTTCGCACCCCAGTCTGGGCTGGCCCGATACCCGATCCACCCGAGGAGAAGCCCAGTGCCATGCCGGGCGGCCACGTCGCAGACCCGCTCGTAGATGCCCTTGAAGATGGCGCGGTTGCCCTTGTCCGACAGGACCGAAAAGGCCGCGAAACAGGGCAGGTCGACGCCGTGGAGGTACAGCAGTTCGGTCTCGAATCCGCCTTCCGTCAGGTAGATGAGATCTTCTCTCGGGGCGGGATGGGCAAACGACATGGAGGACTCTCCTGTACGGGGGTACGCGGCGACTGAACCGACGCCCTGATGGCCTTCGAGGCCGCAAGTCAGGTGGCGGGCGGGATGTTCTGGTTGAAGCGGAAGACGTTGTCCGGGTCGTAGGTCGACTTGATCCGCGTGAGCCGGTCGTATCCGCTGCCGAAGGCGGCCCGGGTCAGGGCCGCGTCTTCGCCATGGCCGGGAAAGTTCAGATAGGTCCGGTCGCCATGTCCGAATGGCTCGGCGCGGGTCCAGCTGTCGCGCGCCCAGGCGATGTTCGCTTCGTCGTCTTCCGCGTTCGCCCAGACCCCGTCGGCCGAATACATCCAGCCCATGGACCTGTCGCCAAACGCCGTGGCCTCCGCCGGAACCGACCGCACGGCGCGGCCCATGTTCCAGAGAGAGGAGATCGTGTTGGGCGAAGGCGCGCGAACCGCGTTTTCCATCGCGAGATCGATCATGGCATCGGGAAGCTCGGTCAGGTAGCGCGCCTTCCAGTAGCAGCGCATCGCACCGTAAGGCGTCTGTGCATCGAACAGCTGCTGGATGTCGGCGAAATTCATACGACCCGAGAAATCCGCCACCTTCGGCCCCAGGTCGCGCAGCGGCGCGGCGAGCGCCTCGGCCTCAGCTTCGGATCCCAGTCCGACTCCGACCAGCGCGAACACCTTCTGGCCCCAGGCCTCGTGGGGAAACTCGTCGTCTTCCGGCACTGTGGAGAATTCGCAGATCATCGCCAGTTCATCGTGTTCGGCGACGTAGTCGCGCCAGGCCCGGATCGGCCCGGGTCCGTCCTCGACGGCATAGATCGGCGCGATGAAGAGAACCTCTGGGCCGATCGGGTGCAGGGCGAATTCGAAGCGGACGACGACGCCGAAATTGCCGCCGCCGCCTTTCAGCGCCCATAGCAGGTCGGGATGTTCGTCGGCGCTCGCGCGCACCAAGGTGCCATCGGCGGTCACGACTTCGGCGGCAACCAGATTGTCGATGGTAAGACCGTGACGGCCGCGCAGATGGCCAAAGCCGCCCGACAGGGTCAGGCCGGCGACCCCGGTCTCCGATATCAGTCCACCCGGAGTGGCAAGACCGAACGCTTGTGCCGCGCGGTCGACATCCGCCCAGGTCGCCCCGCCCTCGACGCTTGCGATCCGGCGGTCCGGGTCGACCTGGACGGCCCGCATTCCGGAGAGGTCGATCATCACGCCAGTGTCGCAGGCGGCATGGCCCGCGACGTTGTGGCCGCCGCCACGGATGGCAACAGGCAGGCCCTGGGCGCGGGCGAACCGCACCGCCCGGCTCACGTCGGACGTGTTGCGACAGCGCGCAATCAGCGTCGGCCGTCGGTCGATCATCGCATTCCACAGGGCGCGGGCGTCATCATATCCAGCGTCGCCATCGGTCAGCACGCTGCCGGCAAAGTCGGACTTCAGGTCTTCAATCGTCGCGTTCCGGACGTCCATTGGGGCCTCCCGATACTGGACATGAGGCATCTTTCCGGACCGCGCCAAGCCCGGACAGTGGCAAAACTGATGGAAACGTGCGTAAATTGACAAACCACAAGGCGAGAACTGACAGGACCGTGCCGAAAGTGACAGAGCCGGACCCATCCGCCACGCAGCGACCGACGATTCTGCTCCTCGCCTCGCCAGAAACATCGGCAATGGTGCTGTATGGGCTGTACGATGTTCTGACGACGGTCGGCGGGATCTATCCCGAATTGGTCAAAGGCACGCCGGAACGCGAATTGCTGGACGTGCGGATCGTCTCGGCCGACGGGCGGCCGTTCAGTTGCGTCGGGGACATCCCTGTTCGCCCCCATACCGCGATCGATGAATTCGAGCCGGGCGGCAGGCTTCCCGACGCGGTCATCGTCTGTGACATGTACGTGGCCGTTACCGCGGTGCCGACGGGGCGCTATCCCCGCGAATGCACCTGGCTGAAGGGGATGCACGAGGCTGGCGTGTTGCTGACATCGGTCTGTTCCGGCGCGCTCGTGCTCGCCGATGCCGGAGTGCTCGACGGGTGTGAAGCGACGGCCCACTGGGCCTATCGCGACATGTTCCACAGCTACTACCCGTCCGTCAGGTTCGTGGAGGGGGCTGCCCTGTGTCTCACGGCGCAGGATGCCGGGATCGTCACGGCCGGCGCGGTCAGCGCGTGGCACGATCTCGCGTTCTTCCTGATCTCGCGCTTCTGCGGGTACCGTCACGCCGTCGATACCGCGAAGGTGTTCCTGATGACCGACCACATCGAGGGCCAGTCCCCTTACGCCGTGATGACGCGGCCTATGGAAGTGAAGGACGCGCTCATCGCGGAATGCCAGGCATGGATCGCGGACAACTACCATCGCGACAATCCGGTCGAGCGGATGGTGGCGCAGTCGGGCATCGGCGCAAGAACATTCGCGCGCCGTTTCCGCGCGGCCACCGGCTACACGCCCATCGATTACGTCCAGGCCCTGCGGATCGAAGAGGCCAAGCAGGTGTTGGAGCGCGACCAGTGCCCGATCGACGACATCGCGGCCGCGGTCGGCTACGAGGACGGCTCGTCGTTCCGGCGGGTCTTCAAGAAACGCGTCGGACTGACGCCGGCGAGTTATCGCAAGAAATTTCAGAGCCTGGCCGCGCTGGCCAATGGGTATGCGCTGGAAAGACCGGGTTCGGGGTAGGGCGGAAAGGTCTTGCCGTCGGAACGCAGGGTGACTGCCCCGGATAAGGGCAGCCGCACGTTCAGGGGCCGGGTCTACGGCCTATTCTGCCAGCGCCACGTCGCGTGGACCGGAGAAGGCGAGCAGGCCGATGCACGGGATGTCGCTGTCGCAGCGGTCGGCATGCACGATGCCACCCGGCACCAGCGAGTAATCGCCCGGGCCTGTGGCGACCTCGGTGCCGTCGGTTTCGATGTGAACCCACGTGCCCTCGATGCTCAGGCCCCAGTAGTCACTGGTATGAGTGTGCATCGGCAGTGCCACGCCGGGCTCCATCCTGATCAGCCAGGTGGCACCGGTCGCGTCATCTCCCCAGGCGAGTGCGAGCTGCACACCCGGGATTGGCGCATCGACCCATTCGACGTCGCCGAGAGCGACATGCGCCTCGCCGTGGCCGTGGCCGTCTGCATAGGCGGTGGTGGCGAGCAGCATTGCCGTGGTGGCGGCCATCAGCATCTTCATCATCGGATTGGTCCTTTCGGGTTGTTCAGACGTTCCAAGCGGCGAAGGCGAAGCCGGGGAAGACCTCCGGCTTGCGGACTTTCATACCGAGTGGTACGAATATCCCCAGCTGATCGTCAAGACTTAAAATACCATACGGTATAAAATGACTGACTCCGACCCCAGGCCCACACGCGGGCGACCAAAGACGCTGGATGCCGACAAGGTGCTCAACATTGCCCTGACGGCGTATTGGCACGGCGATCCGGCCGATACCTCGGTCAACGAGGTCTGCCGGCTGGCGGGGATCTCCAAGCCGTCGCTCTACCGCGAGTTCGGAAGCGAGGACGGGCTGATGCGGGCAACGCTCGACACATATTCGGACCGGGTTCTGTCGGATGTGTTCGGCATCCTCGAAACCGGGGCCGGCCTGCGTGGTACGCTCGACGGCCTGATCGAATTCGCCAGCACCGACCGCCGCATGGAAACCGGCTGCCTGTTCTACAAGATGCGGGCTGGAAAGCACCGGCTTGGCCCGCAGACGCGCGCCCGGGTCGAGGAACTGGATGCGGCGGCACAGGAGGCCTACGCGGCGTTCCTGCAGTCCTGCCGCGATGCTGGCGACTGGACCGGCCCGCAGCCGGTCGACGCCGCGGCGCGGTATCTGGGCGAGCAGGTCGCGCTTGCCTTTACGCAACGCGCCTCGGGCGAAGACCCGGACCGCATAAGGGACATGCTCGGCCTCGCGCTGTCCGTCTTCACCGTTGTTGACGACGACCCGAAGCGGAAGACTTCCCGTTAGGGCGCCTGATCCGTGGCTATGGACGGAAGCTTCCGGGTTTCACCGTCGTCCGTGAACAGCCGGCCTGGCGCATCCGCCGACACTTTTGCCCCGGCAAGCCTTGCTGCGTGCCACGCCAGCACCTGGTTGCTGCTGAGGACGGGAAGCCCGGTCTCGGCCTCGAGCGCGGGGATAACGTCAAGTGTCCTGAGGTTCGTGCATGACAGGAACAGGCAGTCGATGTCCCCCCGCCGAGTTGCTTCGCGACCCGCTTCGAACACGCTGTAGGGGTCGATGCGCGCGACCCGCGCCTCGATCTTCTCGCCGAAGGATATCGACATCGGCACCTCGAGCCCGGCCTGCTGGAAGGCGGCCCGGATCGGCTCGGCGACGCTCGGGATGTAAGGCGACACGATCCCGACCGAGCGCGCGCCGATGTGCCCGAGGGCGGACAAAGCGGCGCTGAGCGGCTCGGTGACATGGGCGGTGTCGCGCGCGCCGCGCACCTTCGCTGTGACGCGCCCGGCCCCGATCAGCGTCGTGCCAGAGGTGCACGCGTATGCGATGACGTCGAAGCCCGTGTCGGGCAGGAGCCGGACCGCCCCGTCGAGATCGTCGGCCATTCGCGCGATGGTCTCGGGTGTGAGTTCGGCCCCCGAGGCGATCCGGGTGATGTGCAGGCGGACGGCATCGGGCGGCAGGAGGCGGCGCAGATCCTGCTCGATGGTCTCGTCCACCTGAAGCACCACGACTCCGATCCGCGGCGGCGCGGTTTCGTCCGAGGCAAGCCTGTAGGGAAACCCGGTCATGACGCGATCACCGGGAGCTCGGCCGGTGCCCGCGGTGACAGAAGCTCCGGCCCGTCGGCGCGCAGGACGAGGTTCTCTTCGTGGACGAGGATGCGACCGGGGCTGATTTCGACCCCGGGTTCCAGCGTCAGGACCATGCCATCGCGCAGTGGCGTCTCGTCCTTATCGCTGAGTGACGGCCATTCGGTCAGCACGGTTCCCAACCCATGACCAAGGCGTCCGCCAAGCGGCGTCATTCCCTCGTCGTTCAGATGGTCGCAGAGAAGCCGATGCACGTCGCGGGCCAGCAGCCCCGGCCGCATCGTGGCAAGCGCTGCGTCGGTCGCCGCGTGGAGCGCCGCATGGGCGCGGACGATTGCCGGGTCGGGCCGGCCGATCGCGAAGTTGCGGTCGAAATCGCAGAAATACCCGTTCCGCACGGCACCGGTATCCAGCATCAGGATATCGCCGTCCCCGAGCCGCCGGTCGGTCGCGGGCGAGATGACGTCGCCATAGCCGCCCGGTCCGGCGCCGCCCGCGACGTAGGAGACCCAGTCCGCCCCGGCCTCGAGAAGCGCGATCTGGAACGCGGCGAAGACCGCCCGCTGTGTCTGACCGGCGGAGACGATTCCGGGCACGCGGTCGAAGGCGTCGCCGGCGATTGTACAGATCTCGCGGATGAGCTCGATCTCGCGCCCTGACTTGATTTCGCGCACCCGCTGCACGCAATCCGTCGCATCGGTGAAGCTGCGGCGTCCGATGGCCGCGGCGACGCGGGCGTGATCGGCCAGCGGCATTCTGAGGCTGGTTTCCGGACCCATCGGCAGTCCGATG
This sequence comes from Rhodobacterales bacterium HKCCE3408, assembly GCA_015689705.1. Taxonomy (GTDB): domain Bacteria; phylum Pseudomonadota; class Alphaproteobacteria; order Rhodobacterales; family Rhodobacteraceae; genus HKCCE3408. The sequence continues at coordinate 178,961 of WVSN01000005.1, read as the reverse complement.
CGCCCGCTTTCGGGCACCAGGTCGCAAAGCGTTGCCGCAAGGAGCGATACGCCGTCATCAACGGGGTCGGGCGCGTCCCAGGTCCGGATATCCGACAGCCAGTTCCGCGCCATGAGGTCTCGTCCGATCGCCGGGATGACGGCGACGGGTTCGCCGCGGCGCGGGACCACCACGAACCAGGGTCGTGTCGGGCTTTCCCAGAACCGAGTGAGAAAGCCGGTCGTGTAGAACACGTCGGCCGGCGAGGTCAGCAGGAGCGCATCGAGATCCCTGGCGGCCAGTGCCGCCTGCAGCCGGTCGCAACGGTCGTGGAACTCTTCTTTCGGGAAGATGTCGCACTCAGCCATCTTCGGGCCCCTCGCTCAGGATCGCGAGGATGCGGGCGTCCGAACTCAGCCCCGGCAGCCCGGCAAGAAGGGCGGCGAGACCGGCGGCGCCTGACGGCGTCGTCGCGACACCCCGACCGTCGAGCCAGGCCACGGCCCGGTCCGCCTCTTCCTCGGTGATCGTCACGAACAGGTCGGCGTCGCGGGCAAGCCCGGCCAGCGCGATCAGCGACGGCGTCTTGCAGTCGAGCCGGCCCATCGCAGAGACCGGACCTTCGGTCGTCACCGCACTCCGGGCCCTGACGCTTTCGAACAGGGCCGGCGCGGCGGCAGGTTCGACGACGACGATCGTCGGTGCGTCACCCCAGCTCTGTCGCGCATAAGCCGCGATTGCGGCGGCCATCCCGCCGACGCCGGCCTGAAGCAGGATGTGGGTTGGCGGTTCCGGCACTTCCCGGGCCATCTCCGCAGCCATCTGGAGATACCCCTCCATAACGCGGTGGGGCATGTGCGAATAGCCGTCCCAGGAGCTGTCCGAGAGCAGCGTCCAGCCTTCCGCCGCCGCATCGGCCTCGACGGCGGCCATGCTCTCTTCATAGGTCGCGCCGGCTCGGCGGACTTCGGCGCCCTTTGCTGTCAGGCGGCCGGCGAAGTCCTCCGGCACGGTCCGGGACAGGTAGATGACCGCTCGTGCGCCGAACAGGCGCGCGCCCGCGGCAACCGACAGGCCGTGATTGCCGGCGCTTGCGGTCGCGAAGACCCGGCCCGCCAATGCATTCGACCAGTCTTGGTCCTGGCGCGCCTCGGCCGCCTCGCGGGCGATGGCATAGGCGGCGCCCAGCGCCTTGAAACTGCCAAGGCCCATTCGGCCGCGTTCGTCCTTGGCCGAGACCGACGCGACGCCGATCTCGGCAGCCATTTCGGGCAGCGACAGGAGCGGCGTTTCGGCATGGGCCGGGCAGAGCGACAGCAGGTCCGAGACCGGCCCGGCGTCCGACGATGGCAGCACATCCCAGTCCGGCAGGCGCCAGTCGCCTCGCTGGTTGGAAAGAATCTCCATCGCCACACCCCTCGTCCGGACCGGCGCCGTTCGGCGTTATCCCGGTCAGATCCTAGGGCGTTGGCGCAGCCGGCCGTGTTCAGGCAGCGACGCCCTCGGGCACTTTCGCGCCGGTCATGTAGGCCACCGCGTCCGACATCGTGTGTTCTTTCGGGTCGATGACGCAGAGCCGTTTGCCCAGACGGTGGACATGGATGCGATCCGCGACCTCGAAGACGTGCGGCATGTTGTGCGAGATCAGGATGATCGGGATACCGCGGGACCGGACGTCGAGGATCAGCTCGAGCACCTTGCGGCTTTCTTTCACGCCAAGTGCAGCCGTCGGCTCGTCGAGAATGATGACCTTCGATCCGAACGCCGCCGCCCGGGCGACGGCGACGCCCTGGCGCTGGCCGCCCGACAGCGTCTCGACGGCCTGGTTGATGTTCTGGATCGTCATCAGCCCGAGATCGGACAACTTCTGGCGCGCGAAGTCCTCCATCTTCTTCTTGTCGAGCTTCCGGAAGAGGGTACCCATGATGCCCTCTTTCCGCAGCTCCCGCCCCATAAACATGTTGTCGGCGATCGACAGGGCAGGCGACATGGCAAGCGTCTGGTAGACGGTCTCGATCCCGTGCTCGCGCGCCTCGATGGGGCTGGCGAACGAGACCTTCTTACCGTCGAGATATATCTCGCCCTCGTCCGGGATGACGGCGCCGGAGACCGCCTTGATCATCGAGGACTTGCCGGCGCCGTTGTCGCCGATGACGGCGAGGATCTCACCCGGCATCAGGTCGAAGTCGCAATGGTCGATCGCGGTGACCTTTCCGTAGCGCTTCACGAGATTGCGGGCGTAGAGAATGGGTTCCTGAGCCATCAGACCGACACCTTCCTAATCCACTGATCGACGGCGACCGCGCCGATGATGAGAATGCCGATGAGCAGCAGCGTCCATTGCGCGTCGGCCCCCGCCATGCGCAGGCCAAGCTCGAACGTGCCGACGATGAGCGCTCCGAAGAAGGCGCCGAAGATCGAACCGCGGCCGCCGAAGAGCGAGATGCCTCCGATCACGACGGCGGTGATCGACTGGATGTTGCCCACGACCCCGGTCGAGGCCGAGGGCGAGACCGAGCCGAGCCGGCCGATCATCACCCATCCGGCCAGTGCGCAGATGAATCCGGCCAGCATGTAGACCGACATGATCGTACGGTGGCGGTCCACCCCGGCCAGCTCGGCGGCCTCGGGATCGTCGCCGACAGCGTAGACGTGGCGGCCCCAGGCCGTCGAACGGAGACAGTATGCGAGGACGATGACGAGGCCGACCATCACGACGATGCCGAGCGTGATCGTGGCCCCGGCCGCCTGGAACCGCGCGCCCATCAGCCCAAGGAAGGCCGCGCTTTCCTGGATGTCCTGGCTGCGGATCGACTCGTTGCGGGAATAGAGGTAATTCGCCGCCAGCACGATCTGCCACATGCCAAGCGTGACGATGAAGGGCGGCAGCTTCACACGGCTGACCAGCCAGCCCGATACCGCACCGATGGCGGAGCCCAGGGCGAGGCCGATGGCGACCGAAATCGCCGGCGGGATGCCGTAGCGAAACGTGAATTGCCCCATGATGACCGAGCACAGGACCGCAATGGCGCCGACGCTGAGGTCGATGCCGGCGGTCAGGATGATCAGCGTCTGGGCCGCGGCGAGGATGCCGACGATCTGCACCTGCTGCAGGATCAAGGTCAGCGTCCCGGTCGAAAAGAAGCGGCTGCCGAGGATCAGGCCAAAGACCGCGATCGACGTCAGCAGGACGATCATCGGGACCAGTGACGGCGTGACATGCAGCGCATGCTGAACGCGGTGGATGAAGCCTTTCCTGTCGTCGCGGAACGCCGCGACAGATTCCGCGCGATTGACGGCGGATTCGTAGCTGTCCTGATTTGTCATGGTGGCGGCCCTCCCACGGCGCAAGCCCCTCCGGGTGTTCCGCGCCAGCAAGATCGGGCGCGGAACTTTCTTGTTTTGTGCAAGGTTACCGGATACGGCGGGGGCCTGTCAGCCCCCGCAACCGGGCCTCAGCCCCAGCAGAGCTCGAGGCCTTCCTCGACAGAAATCGACTCGACACCGTCTACGGGCTGGTCGGTAACGAGCGACGTGCCGGTGTTGAAGAAGTCGAGGCCTTCGGAAGGCTGCGGAACGGTGCCGTCGGCAGCAAACTGCGCGATGGCCTCGATCCCGAGCTGCGCCATCCGCAGCGGGTATTGCTGCGAGGTCGCGCCGATGACGCCCTCGGCGACGTTCTGCACGCCCGGGCAGCCGCCGTCGATGGACACGATCATCACGTCGTTTTCACGACCGGCTGCGCGCAGCGCCTCGTAGGCGCCCGCCGCGGCGGGTTCGTTGATCGTGTAGACGACGTTCAGCGACGGGTCGATCGCGAGGCAGTTCTCCATCGCGGTCCGGCCGCCTTCTTCGTTGCCGTTGGTCATCTCGTGGCAGACGATCCGGTCGTCATCCTCGTCGCCGATGACGTCGGGGTTCACGGTGTCGATGCCGAAGCCGGTCATGAAGCCCTGGTCGCGCAGGACGTCGACGGTGGGCTGCGCCTCGAACAGGTCGAGGAACGCGATGCGCGCGTTGGCGGCATCGTCACCAAGCTGCGCCGCGGCCCAGGCGCCGATCAGGCGGCCGGCCTCGAAGTTGTCCGTCGCGAAGGTCGCATCGGCGGCGTCGGCCGGATCGAGCGGCGTGTCGAGCGCGATGACCAGAAGGCCGGCATCGCGTGCCTGCTGCACGGCCGGCGCGATGGCGTCGGGGATCGACGGCGTGATCAGGATGCCCGACGCGCCGTTGGCGATGCAGGTTTCGATCGCCGCGACCTGGGTCTCGTTGTCCCCGTCGATCTGGCCGGCATACGTGAACAGCTCGATGCCGAGTTCCTCGGCCGCCGCAGTGGCACCTTCGCGCATCTTCACGAAGAACGGGTTGGTGTCGGTCTTGGTGATCAGGCAGGCGCTGACATCGCCGTGGGCATCGGCAAGCGCCGCGCCGCTGGTGATCATCAGACCGACCGCCGAAGTGGCGAGCAGTTTCTTCATCCGTCGTTCCTCCCAATTGTCCGGGCTCCTTCAGCCCGGGACGGCAGTTCACCCGCTTCAGATGCGGGACGGACGGATTGTGCGTGAGTCGCGACGCGACGTCAATAAATAAATCAACTTGATTTATAAATAGGCCAATGGTTTCATTTTGGCCAAGGAGGACTGGGCATGGCGGCGCATGACGGCGGACCCGCCGATACGGGGCCGGTCGACGTTCTTCGGCCCCGGCGAAGCGCGAACGAGCGCCGTATCCTGGCGCTCATCCAGCGGCTGGGGCCGCTGGCCTCGGTCGATCTGGCGCGGCTTGCCGGGCTGTCGGCGCAGTCGGCGTCGGTCATCACGCGCGGTCTCGAGGCTGACGGGCTGGTCCGACGGGGAGAGCCTGTCCGGGGAAAGGTCGGCAAGCCGCTGACGCCAATCGGGCTCAACCCGGACGGAGCCTACGCCGTCGGACTGCGAATAGGTCGACGGACGGCTGATCTCGTGTTGCTCGATTTCGTCGGGCGGGTTCACGGACACCTGACCGAACGCTTCCCTTATCCGGCCCCCGGCAGGATCCGGAGCATTGTCGCCGAGGGGGTCGACCGTCTCGCAGCGCCACTCGCCCCGGGCGCGCGGTCGCGGATCTCCGGGCTCGGGGTCGGTGCCCCGTTCGAGATGTGGAAATGGCTCGATGACACGCCGGTGCCGCGCGACGACATGCTGCGCTGGAAGGACTTCGACATGCAGGCTGAGTTCGCCGCCGTGACCGGACTGCCCGTCACGATCGGCAATGACGCTTCGATGGCCTGCACGGGTGAGCACATGTTCGGCGCGGCCAGCGACCTGACGGATTTCGCGTATCTCTATATCGGGTCGTTCATTGGCGGCGGGCTCGTGCTCGGCAACAGGCTGCATGTCGGATCGACCGGCAATGCCGGTGCCTTCGGCTCGCTGCCGATCCGGGCTTCCGATGGAAGCTGGCAGCAGCTCATCGCTCTGGCGTCCAAATACACGCTCGAGGCGCGGATCGAGGCGCGGATGCCCGGCGGGGCGCCACGTTTTTTCGACGAGCCGGGCTGGACCGGGCACGATGATCTGCTCGATACGTGGATCGGGGAAACCGTCGAAGCGCTGGCCGCAGCGAGCGTTGCCGCCGTCGCGCTCCTGGACGTCCCAACGGTGGTGATCGACGGTAACCTGCCCCGGTCCATCCTGACCCGGCTGGTCGACGGCACACGTGAAGCCGTCGCGTCCCTCGACACCCGGGGTATTCATCCATTTGCGCTGCGTGAGGGACGGCTCGGACGGATGGCGGGCGCGCTTGGTTCGGGTTACCAGCCGATAATTCACGACTATTTCCTGGAGTGATCTCAGGCCTCCTGAGCGCCAGAAGCCAGTTGAGTAAAGAAATTAAAATCTGGCCGAGTTCTGGTGTGAAAAAATTTACAACATGATCTTTCGCGCCGAAACACCGGTTGCTAATTTTCTTGTCAATGAGGAGCCTCCTCGCGAATGCCGGGCCGTGCGGGTTCACTCGCCGCCGGGCATTCCGAACAGGGAGGACATTATGAAAGACAGGAACGTCTCGCGCCGCGGGATTCTCAAAGTCGGTGCCGCGACCGGTGTCACGCTGGCAACGCCGACAATCTTCACCGGTGCCGTCTGGGCCGATGCCCACACCGGCTTCACCAACGCCCCGGGCCCGGATGTCGTCACGCTCGGCTTCAACGTGCCGCAGACCGGCGCATATGCCGACGAGGGCGCCGACGAGCTTCGCGCCTTCGAACTGGCCGTCGAGCACCTGAACGGTGAGGGCGACGGCGGTATGCTGAACACCTTCTCGGAGCAGAACCTCGATGGCTCCGGTATCCTCGGCCGCCGCGTCGAGTTTGTGACTGGCGACACGCAGACGTCTTCGGATGCGGCCCGCTCTTCGGCCCGCTCGATGATCGAGCGTGACGGCGCTATCATGATTTCCGGCGGTTCGTCCTCGGGCGTCGCCATTGCCGTCCAGGGTCTGTGCCAGGACGCCGGCGTGATCTTCATGGCCGGTCTGACGCACTCCAACGACACGACGGGCAAGGACCGCCGTGCCAACGGTTTCCGGCATTTCTTCAACACCGAGATGTCGGGCCGGGCGCTTGCCCCGATCCTCAGCGAACAGTTCGGCAACGACCGCAAGGCCTACCACCTGACCGCCGACTACACCTGGGGCTGGTCGCAGGAAGGCTCGATGCGGACCTACACCGAAGCGCTCGGATGGGAGACCGTCAACACCGTTCTGACGCCTGTGGGCGCGGGCGACTTCTCGGCCTACCTGACGCCTGTCGCGAACTCGGGTGCCGACGTGCTGGTCCTGAACCACTACGGCGGCGACATGGTCAACTCGCTGACCCAGGCGGTCCAGTTCGGCCTGCGCGACCTCACGGTCAACGGCAAGGACTTCGCCATCGTCGTGCCGCTCTACTCCGAGCTCATGGCACAGGGTGCCGGTACCGCCATTGCCGGGATCCCCGGCTCGCAGAACTGGGACTGGAAGCTCGAGAACCAGCTTGGCGACCGCTACCGCGGCACGAACGCCTTCGTCGAGAGCTTTGCCGCGAAGTACAACCGCCCGCCGAGCCAGGCGGCGCAGACGTGCTACGCGCAAACCATCCTCTACGCCGACGCCGTCACCCGTGCTGGCAGCTTCAACCCCTGCGCGGTGGTCGAGGCTCTGGAGGGGCTCGAGTTCGACGGTCTCGGCAACGGGCCGACGCTCTACCGGGCCGATGACCACCAGTGCTTCAAGGACGTGGTCGTCGTGCGCGGCAAGGAGAACCCGGAGAACGAGTTCGACCTCGTGGAGATCGTCAACGTGACGACGCGCGAGGATGCGACCTACGCGCCGGATCACCCGGACTTCCAGGGCGGCGAACTCGGCACCTGCAACCCGGGCGCCTGAGGCCTGACTTGATCATGCTCCCGGGCGCAGAGATGCGCCCGGGAGTTTTGACCGCGCACGGGGAGAAGCGCGGTCTTCGCACTGAAAGACGGGACACCTGACGGGGGGCGACACGCGTTGGAAGCGATCATCCTGCAAATCCTGAACGGCCTCGACAAGGGATCGGCCTACGCGCTGATCGCCCTGGGGCTTACGCTGATCTTCGGCACGCTCGGCGTGGTGAACTTCGCACACGGTGCGCTGTTCATGCTCGGGGCCTTCGTCGCCGTCACCATGCAGCGTGTCCTGACGCTTGGTTTCGTCCCGGAAGGGGCGACCGGCACGTCGGCCGGGGGCTTCAGCTTCGGCACCGCACGGGAAACGCCGTATGTCGAGCACTGGTTCGGTCCTGAGGTCGGCGGTACGATCATCGACTGGGCGGTCCCGATCTCGATCCTTGTCGCGATCCCCGTGATGGCGCTGATCGGCGTCGCGATGGAGCGCGGCCTGATCCGCTTCTTCTACAAGCGCCCGCACGCCGATCAGATCCTGGTCACGTTCGGCCTCGCCATCGTGCTGCAGGAAATCATCAAGCACTATTACGGCGCGAACCCGATCCCGACACCCGCCCCTGACGTGTTCGTCGGCTCGTTCGACTTCGGGCAGGTTCTCGGCTTCGATCCCTACACGATCATGTATCCATACTGGCGACTGGTCTATTTCGGTTTCGCCGCGGTGGTGATCGGCGGGGTCTTCGCCTTCCTCCAATTCACGACCTTCGGCATGGTGGTCCGGGCCGGCATGGCCGATCGCGAGACCGTGGGACTTCTCGGTATCGACATCGACAAACGGTTCGTCGTGATGTTCGCGCTGGCGGCCATCGTCGCCGGCATGGCCGGGGTGATGTATACGCCGATCCTCAGTCCGAACTACCACATGGGCATGGACTTTCTTGTTCTCAGCTTCGTCGTCGTCGTGGTCGGCGGCATGGGCTCTCTTCCCGGTGCCGTCGCCGCCGGTTTCCTGCTCGGCATCCTGCAGAGCTTCGCATCGATGACCGAAGTGATCGAACTCATTCCCGGCATCAACCAGGTCGTGATCTACCTCGTGGCGATCATCGTCCTGCTGACCCGTCCGCGCGGCCTGATGGGTCGCAAGGGCGTGATGGAGGAATAACCGATGCTCGGTCTGAAAAAGAGCGATCTCCGCCTGTATCTCATCGTCCTGGCGCTCCTGATCTTCGCGCCTTTCCTGCTGAACCCGTTCCCGGACACGTCGGGCCTCGCGCAGTTTAACGCGGGCTATCCGGACCTGATGCAGAAGCTCATCATCTTCGGTCTCTTCGCGGTCGGCTTCAACATTCTGTTCGGCCTCACGGGATACCTGTCCTTCGGTCACGCCGCGTTCCTCGGCGTCGGCTCCTATGCCGGCGTGTGGATGTTCAAGCTGCTGACGATGAACGTCGTCCCTGCGCTGATCGTGTCGACCCTGACGGCCGGGGTGTTCGCGCTCCTGATCGGATTCATCTCTCTCCGGCGGTCGGGGATCTACTTCTCGATCCTGACGCTCGCCTTTGCCCAGATGAGCTATTCACTGGCCTATTCGGTGCTGACGCCGATCACGGGCGGCGAGACAGGTCTGCAGCTGTCGCTCGACGATCCGCGGATCATCGGGATCAGCCGGACCGAGTCAGGAAACATCCCGGTTCCGCATTTCTTCGGGCTTGAGATGAACAGCGCCACGACGATCGACTTCGGCGCGTGGTCGTTCACCTTCTCCGCCGGGTACTACTTCGCGGCAGTGATCTTCGCGGTCGCCTTCTTCCTGACGATCCGCCTGTTCCGGTCGCCCTTCGGCCTGATGCTGCGTGCTGTGAAATCGAACCAGAGCCGGATGAGCTACACGGGCCTCAACTCGCGCCCCTATGCGCTGGCCGCCTTCGTTATCTCCGGCATGTATGCCGGGCTTGCGGGCGGGCTCATGGTCGCGATGGATCCTCTGGCTGGTGCCGAGCGCATGCTGTGGACGGCAAGCGGCGAGGTCGTGCTGATGACGATCCTCGGCGGTGCCGGCACCCTGATCGGTCCCGTCCTCGGCGCAGGCGTCATCGCGTATCTCGAGTCGATCATCTCCACGATCAACGAGAACGTGCTGCACCAGTGGTTTGGCGGCCTGCCCGACTGGGCGGAGAATACGCTGGTCACGGTGGTCGAGCCCTTCGTTGGCGAAGGCTGGCACCTGACGCTCGGCGCGGTCTTCATGCTCGTCGTGATCTTCCTGCCCGGCGGTATCGTTCAGGCCGGTCGCCTGATCGCCCGGTTCTTCCGGCGCAATCGGGGCGAAGTAGGCGCGTTGTCGGGTGAACCCGAACGGCGGCCGGGCGAGTAGGGGACGGAACAGAGATGGGCATTCTCGAGATCAAGGGCGTCAACAAGCGCTTCGGCGGCCTGCAGGCGCTTGGAGACGTCAACCTCAGTGTGGCCGAGGGATCGTGCCACGCGATCATCGGGCCGAACGGCGCGGGCAAATCGACCCTGCTGAACTGCCTTGTCGGGAAGCTGATCCCCGACACCGGGTCGGTCACCTTCGAAGGCAAGAGCCTGCTGGGGCGCAAGCCGCACGAGATCAATCAGATGGGCATCAGCCGGGTGTTCCAGACGCCAGAGATCTTCGGCGACCTGACGGTGATGGAGAACATGCTGATCCCGTGCTTCGCGCGCCGCGACGGGTCGTTCCGGATGCATGCCTACGAGACCATCACCGACGAACGCGCGATTATCGAAGAAGCCGAGGAGATGCTTGACGAGGTCCACATGCTGGACAAGCGCGACATGCACGCCGCGTCTCTGTCGCGCGGCGACAAGCGGCGGCTGGAGATGGCCATGTGCCTAGTGCAGCAGCCGAAGCTTCTGCTCCTGGATGAGCCGACGGCGGGCATGGCCCGTGCGGACACCAACAATACCATCGAACTGCTCAAGCAGATCCGCCAGAAGCGCAATCTGACCATGGCGATCATCGAACACGACATGCACGTCGTCTTCAGCCTCGCCGACCGGGTGACCGTGCTGGCGCAAGGCACGCCGCTGGTCGAGGACACGCCGGAGAAGATCAAGGGCAACCCGAAGGTTCGCGAGGCCTATCTCGGCGAAGCGCACGTCTGACGGAGACAGAAGCACATGACCGCCAACCCGAACTGGGATCCGAATTCGAACCACGCCGCGACGGCTCCGGCCTATCTTTCCGTGTGGAACGTCGATGCCTATTACGGCGAGAGCTACATCGTGCAGGGCGTGTCGTTCAACGTGCACGAGGGCGAGATCCTGGCGCTGCTCGGCCGGAACGGCGCCGGCAAGACGTCGACGCTGCGGACCATCGCGCGGGTCGACAATCCCGAGCTTCGCCACGGTGAGATCTGGCTCAACCACCAGCCGCTCCATTCAATGCGCAGCCACCAGGCCGCCGGGATCGGTCTGGCGCTCGTGCCCGAGGACCGGCGCATCATTCCCGGTCTGACGGTCGAGGAGAATCTGCGGCTCGCGCAGATCGCGCCGCCGGTCGGCTGGTCGCTCGACCGCATCTACGAGCTCTTCCCGCGCCTCGGCGAGCGCCGTAAGCAGGAGGGCGTCACGCTCTCGGGGGGCGAACAGCAGATGCTGGCCATCGCCCGGGCCCTGGCACGTGACATCAAGCTCCTGCTGCTCGACGAGCCCTACGAGGGTCTGGCGCCGGTCATCGTGCAGGAGATCGCCAAGACCCTGAACGTCATCCGCGAACAGGGCATCACGACGATCATCGTCGAGCAGAACGCGATCGCCGCGCTCGACCTCGCGGATCGGTCGGTCATTCTCGATACCGGGCGGGTGGTGTTCGACGGCAGCGCCAAGGAAGTGCTCGACAACTCGCAGCTGCGCGAGGAATACCTCGCAATCTGACCGTGTCCCATCCGGGTTTGCGGCGTCATAATCTCGCCGACATTATCGACGAGAACGTGCCGACCGCGCCCCTTGCCGGGCGCATCCGGAAAAGGGGCATCCGATGGTCGCAGCCGTTCTCGGCCAGGTCCACGCAAGGACCGTATTCGAACGCCGTGTCAGCGCGATAACCGACACGCTCGCGCCGCTATTGCCGGCCGGGGCGCGTCTTCTGGATGTCGGTACGGGCGATGGCCGGATTGCCGCGATGATCGCGGGTCGTGCGCCCGGTGCGTCCGTCGAGGGGATCGACGTGATGCTGCGTCCGTCGACGCACATCCCTGTCACGCTGTTCGACGGCAAGACCATTCCCCATCCCGACAACAGCTTCGACGCCGTCAGCTTCGTCGATGTGCTGCATCACACTGACGATCCAGGGGCCCTGATCGCCGAGGCCGCGCGCGTTGCGCGGCGCGCCGTTCTCATCAAGGATCACCTGTCCGAGACACTGCTGGACCATGCCACCCTGCGGTTCATGGACTGGGTCGGCAACGCGCCGCACGGGGTCGTGCTGCCGTACAATTATGCCAGCCGGTCGACTTGGGACCGGTGGTTCGAGGCGGCGGGTCTCGAGATGGACAGCTTTACAACCGACGTTCCGCTCTATCCCGCGCCGTTCAGCGCGATCTTCGGCCGTGGCCTGCACTTCGTGGCCAGCCTTACCCCGGCGGCCTGAACGCAAGGCGGCTCGATACCAGGTAGCTGAAGAGCGCCGCTGCCCCTGCCGACGCCAGGAAAATCACCGTATCGATTGCGACCTGCCCGGTTACCCAACGGGTCGTCACGGCCGAGATGCAGGCGAGGCACGCGATTTGCGTCGCAGCATAAACCGGGAACCCGACTGCATGGGTTCGACGAAGACCGAAGGTCACCCGCTTCTGAACGAGGAACGCCGCAGGGATGCACAGCGCATATAGAACGACGGATGTTGCATAGGCCGGAAGCCCGGCGCGACCGACCAGAAGTGCTGTGAGGACGGCATAGCCGCCAGCGAAAGCTCCGCCGACGGCCACGAAACGGACGAGCCTTGCGGCTTCATCGCGCCGGCTCACGGTTCGACCCTCAGGACGAGGAGCGCCGGGTCCGGCCCGTCAACCGGCGTGAACCCGGGCAGGATCGCACCTGCGGCAAGGCGGTTCACGAAGCCCGAGCCGTCGCTGTAACGGGCGCCACGGCAGAGCACGAGATAGTCGGCTCTGGACTCGGCCAGCATCGCGCGGACGACGGTCTCGTCCGGTTCACGCGAGATCGCGGCATTCCGCAGGGCCGTTGCGCTGCGGTGGTAGGGCGACCCGAGGACGGTGTGATGGGTCAAGAGCAGGACCGGGCGGTCGAGGTTGCCGGTCGTCATCAGGCGGCTCGGCGGCAGGGTGTCGAGGCTTTCGACGATCCCCGCGTCGCGGCAGACGGACGGACGGATCGGGGCGGCCTCGGCGGGGCCACCTGTCTGCAGTGCCGGAAGAAGGGCTCGGTGAATCTGCCCCGGCAGAAGCAATACGACGAGGCAGAGAAGCGCCGCGATCGTTGTCGATGCGGACCGGTTCTGGCCGGTTTCGGTTGTGAGCAAGCGATTGGCAATATAGCCCATGAGGGCCGGAACCACCGGCGCAGCGAGTACAAGAAGGCGGAGCTGGACGAGGGATCCGGCAACGCCGAGCCACGCGAAGATCAGCAGGACCGATGCGGCGCGATCAGCGGTATCCGGCGCCCTGCGCCAGGCCGCCCCGGACAGAAGAACGATCGTGGCCACGGTGGTCGTCGCCCAGGCCGGCAGCACGAAGGCGAAGAACGTCTGGTTGGTCAGGCCGATGTAGCTTTGCGCCGGCCGTGCCTCGGGAATCCAGGTCGAGATGGCGAGGCGGAGATCCTCGGGCAGGTCGGCATAGGGCCCGCCGGCGCAAGACGACAGGGCGGGCAGGCAGACGGCAGAGGTGCAAAGGGCAACGACAGCACCGAACGCCAGCCGCGTCCGCATTTGCGCCATCCGAGGGGCGACGATTGCGACGAGGAGCGCCGCGGCGCTGCCGGCCACGGCGAGCACGAGGATGGCAGGGCCAAGTTCGTCGCACCGTGACATCAGCCATTCCGCGCGCGGCGTTTGCCCCGCGTAGAGCAGCAGGGTGGCCGGACCGAGGCTTGCCCCGAAACCAGTGAGCTGCCCGACACCGCGATCAGGGGCGACCAGACCGCGGAGCACGAGAATGGTTCCGGCGATTCCGATCGTCGGGAGAGTCTCAAGACCAATGGCGAGCGACAGGGCGGCGGCGAGACCGGCAGCGAGGCCCGGCCAGCGACTGTCGGATGGGGTGCAGAGGCAGAAGATGACGACGGCCGACAGGAGGATCTGCATGCCGTGGTGGTCGATCTTGAGCGGCCCGAAATAGACCGTGCCGGTCAGAAGCCATGTCAGCGCGCCGAGGATGGCCACCGCGGCGGCAAGCCGGCCACACAGCCGCGCAGCCGCGAACCCGGTAACCGCAAGAAAGGCCATTTGCAGAAATGTCGGCCACAAGACGATCGCCACGGCCTCGGCCCTGTCTGCAGGAAGGACAAGCGACAGGGCCCTGATCGTTCCGGCGATCCCGATATCGAAGTAGCGCGACCAGTGAAGTGAGAGGCCATCGGGCGGCAGAACCCGGTCGATCGTGGTGTCGAACCATCCCGATCCGGCCATCCATTCGCGGACCGAGACAAGCCGCATGATCGAGTCGTTGCCTTCGCGCACCAGGGACTCGATCGGGGTATGCGACGCGCTGACGATGTCCCATGCCAGCACGAGCGCCGCGATGAAGATCGCGAGCGTCAGGACATCCGGACGGCGTCGTGTCTGAACTGCAATGTCGGTCATCCCGGGATTGCCTGCCTGCCCCGTTCCGCTCGGGGCCGGTTCCAACCGGAAATGAGGTCAATATTGTGACGGTTCGGGGATCGTTCGGCGACATGCGGCGCCATCGTCCTCGAATTCGCAACATTCCCGCCCGCCTGGAGGGTAAAGCCCCTGCTGCGCCATTGGCTCTCCGCATTCTTGCCGTCTTCCTGCGGTCTCTCGGGCAAAAGCGCCGTCGACATGACGACGCCCGAACGGGAACGAAGATGACCGAGCTGACCATCCTGATGCCCTGCCTCAACGAGGCCGAGACGATCGAGGTCTGCGTCGTGAAGGCCCTGCGCTATCTCGACGAGGCCGGGATCGACGGCGAGGTACTGGTGGCCGACAACGGGTCGACCGATGGCAGCCGCGACATTGCCGAGAGGCTTGGTGCGCGCGTAGTGCCGGTGCCTGTCCGGGGCTACGGCGCCGCACTCATCGCTGGGATCGAGGCCGCACGTGGCCAGTTCGTCATCATGGGCGACTGCGACGACAGCTATGATTTCTCGCGCCTCGACGCCTTCGTGTCATCGCTTCGCGCCGGCGCCGACCTCGTCATGGGCAACCGCTTCCGCGGCGGGATCGCTTCAGGGGCGATGCCGGCGCTCCACCGGTATTTCGGCAACCCGGTCCTTTCCGGGATCGGCCGCATCCTGTTCGGTGCGCCGGTCGGTGACTTTCATTGCGGGCTTCGCGGATTCTCGCGCCGGGCGATCCTTGGGCTGAAGCTGTCCGCGCCGGGCATGGAATTCGCGTCGGAGATGGTCATCAAGGCCTCGATCATGGGTCTCCGCATCGAAGAGGTGCCGACGACCCTGTCGCCGGACGGCCGGTCGCGTCCTCCGCACCTGCGGAGCTGGCGCGATGGATGGCGGCATCTGAAGCTTCTGCTGTCCTATGCGCCGCAATGGCTGTTCTACTATCCGGGCCTGGCCTTTCTCGGGATCGGCGCTGCGATCTTCCTCGCGCTTCTCGGCGGACCGGTCACGCTCGGGGGGCTGACCTTCGACACGGCGACCCTGATCCTCGCAAGCGCGCTCGTCCTCGTCGGGTTTCAGTGCGTCTGCTTCTACGCGCTGGCGCGACTTCATTCCGTGCAGGCAGGGCTTCTGCCGCGCACACCGCGGTTTGAGCGGCTGTCGAAAACGATAACCGTCGATCGCTGTTGCCAGGTCGGCGGGATGCTTCTGCTGGTAGGCATCGGATCGGCGATCTGGTCCGTCGTGATCTGGGGCCGGGCCGACTTTGGTGACCTTACGGCCAGCATGATCGCGCGCCCGGCTTCCTTTGCGGTCACCTGCCTGTCTCTCGGGGCGCAGACCGTGATGGCTGGCTTCCTGTGGGGCTTCCTTGGCATCCGCTCCACTGGACCGGATGCCGGTGTGGACGCCGCGGAGTCCGAAGGTCTGCTTGTCCCGGGCACGGTCGGGCGCTGACCTTCCAGCCCGGTCGATATCGGCCGAGGTATCGTGGGCATCCGAACAAATTGCACATGGCTGCCCCAATATCGCCGCCTTGAGAGGGTGTATTGTCTCCGATCGGTTGATAATCCCAAGCTTCCGGGCAACGTTGAAAATGCAGCTCAGCCAAGGACTTCGCATCACGCTTCTCGCCGTGCTCGGCGGACTCATCTTCGCGGTCCTGTTTTCGTGGGCCGCGATCATGGGCCTGCGTGGGCAGGGCGGGGCGGTTGGACAGGTGGCCCTGACTGTCTCGATGTTTCCTGAACTCGTGCAGCGCGCGGGACTCGAGGCTCATGCCCGGATCAGCGGCGAGGACGACTATCTCTACGTCTCCGTTCCACGCGCTCGCGAGGACATGACCGGCTTTGCGCCGCTGCCGTCGGAAGCCGGTGAAACTCTCGACAGATTCGTCTTCTCGGGCGAAGCCGCCGCCGCGGACCGCGGCTGGAGGCTTTTCGCCGGTGCCTTTGCAATGTCCGATGGCGTCGTGAACGGGGCGGTTTTGGTAGACCCGGATTTCACTATTCGCCGCATCTGGCGGCTGAGCGAGGCGGCGCTGGGCGAGGGCGTGCAGGAGGACAACCGGACGGTCGTCCACGGTCTTCAGATGGCGCCGAACGGCGATCTTCTGGTCCTGTTCGACTCGGGCATGTCGCTTCAGCGGGTCGATGCCTGCGGCGGGACGGTCTGGATCGATCGCGGCCGGTATCACCACACGGTCAGTGAAGTTCAGGACGACGGGACGATCTGGGCGCTCCGGTACTTCGTGGATGACCCCGCCGATTACGAGCCGACGGCCGAAGCCTTCGTACAACTCGACAGCGAGACGGGAGCGATCCTTCGCGAGATCACCGTGGCCGAGATCGCCGAAGCGAACCCCTATCTCGCCCTGTTCCATACCCAGGCCCGTGACATGGCGATCGATGGCTCTAACGCGATGGCGTTCGAGGCGAACTGGGAAACCGACCCCTTCCACTTCAACGATGTCGAGCCGCTGCCGGCGTCGATTGCCGACGCATTTCCCGGGTTCGAAGCCGGCGATCTGCTGGTCAGCGCACGCACACTCAATACGGTCTTCGTCCTCGACCCGGACACGCTCGAAGTGAAATGGCACCTGACGGCTGCAACCCATCGGCAGCATGACCCGGACTGGCAGGCCGACGGAACCATCACGATCTACGACAACCGCATGGGCCGTGGGCCTAGCCGTATCGTGTCGGTCGATCCCGCCACGGGCGCGCTGGCGACGCTGGTCGACGGAGCCGCGCAGGATTTCTATTCGCGCGTCCGGGGCCGGCAACAGATCACGCCGCGGGGCGACATCGCCGTCGTCAGTCCGATGCAGGCGCGGGCATTCGAAATTTCGGACGGCGCGCGCTCCCTAGAATTCTACAACCTCGGGCCAGAGGAGAGCGACCGGAACCTGGTGCTGACCGAATTCCTGTTCATCCCCGAAGCCCAATTCGACCTGGAGGACTCCTCATGCGACTCCCGCTAGCTCTCGCACTCGTCGTTGCACTGACCGTTCTGCAGCCTGACGCCGCGCTGGCCTATATCGGCCCGGGAATGGGTGTCGGTGCGATCACCGCGGTGTTCGGCGTGCTGGTTTCTGTCTTCCTCGCCCTCGTGGCGTTGCTCTGGTACCCGTTCAAGCGGCTGTTCCGGAAGCGTCGTGCGGCCGCCACCGCGGCCGAGGACGGCAATTGACACCCGTTCCGGTCTCCGCGCTCGCCGTCCTCGCCGCGCTCGGGGCCATCGCCGGCTTCCTTGCTCTGCGGCTTCCATTGCTGTCGCTTCTGTCGGGGTTCTACGCCGAGACTGACAGAGGCCTACGCGTCATGGCGCGGCGCGGGGTGTCGGATCACTGGAAGGAAAAGGTCCTGCTGGTCTGCGCCCGTCGCACGCTAGGCAGCGTCGCCCGGTTGGTGCTCTGCATTGCCATTCTCGGAGTTGTCGTGATCGGCGGGAGCGCGGCAGCGGAGGGCATGGTTCCCGGAGCATGGCCGGCGCTTCTGACAGTATCGGGCGCGGTTGCTCTTACTCTCGGCTCGCTTGTGCCGCTTTCGATCGCCGGGGTGCGGCGCCGTGTCTGATTATGGTCTGGCGGCGCGGCTCATGCACCGGATGGTCCTGGGCAGCCGGGCCGTGGCGGAAACCTGCTTCGACATCGACCAGCGCCTTGTCCCGCGGTCTGGGGTGGAGCAGGGGCGTCATGTCTATATTGCGGGGCTCGCGCGGGCGGGCACGACGATCCTGATGCGCCGCATCAACGAGACCGGCGATTTCAGGTCCCTGACCTATGCGGACATGCCGTTCGTCCTGGCGCCGAACCTGTGGAAGCGACTGCGCGGCGGTGCTGGCCGGACCGGCGAATTTCGCGAGCGGGCGCATGGCGACGGCATCATGGTCGATGCGGCGAGTCCCGAAGCGCTCGAGGAGGTGTTCTGGCGCATATTCGGGGGACCCGACTACATTAGGTCTGCGTCTCTCAGCCCGCACGCTCCGGACGTCGAGCTTCTTGACCGCTACCGCGCTTATGTCGCGGCGATCCTGCATTCCGGCGGGCGGCCGCGCTATCTCTGCAAGAACAACAACAACATCCTGCGTCTACCCGCCCTACGACAGGCGTTCCCGGACGCTGCGATCCTGATCCCGTATCGTGAGCCGGTCGACCAGGCAGCCTCGCTTCTGAGGCAGCATGAGCGCTTCACCGAGGCGGTTTCCCGGGACAGGTTCACTGGCGATTACATGCGCTGGCTCGGCCACCACGAATTCGGTCCAGACCATCGGCCCTTTGCGATGGTTCGTGGCACGGAGGGGGACCCGGCATCGCTCGCCTACTGGCTGGAGCAATGGGTCGGGGTCTACGGCTGGCTGCGCGAGACGGCGCCGCGCGAAGCGATCTGGGTGCGCTACGAAGATCTGTGCGACGATCTGGAATGCTGGCGGGAGCTCGCGGCCCGGATCGACATTGCGGCTTCCGGAAAGATTGATTTCCGGCGCGGTGGAAACGCAGACAGCCGCGCGCAAGACCTGCCCCATCCGCTTGTCGAGCGTGCGACGAGCCTCTACGACGCCCTGCCCAGAGTGGGTAAGGCCGGAGTCCCTACAGCCTCGCGACTGGCCGGCTGACCCCGAGGCGCGCTGGCATGCGCGGCCGCGTCAGCGGCCAGCTGCCGGCAGGAGCACCCCCGCGAAGAACATCGCCAGTTCGTCGGTCGCGTCCAGCGGCAGCACATGGGCGATATACTGATCCGGCCGCACGACGACCATGCAGCCCTTCTCCCTGTCGATGCCGCGCAGATCGAAGATGTCTCCGGCCCCCTTGTGATCAGTGCAGAAGATCTTCTCGTGATCCTGAAGGCCGAATGGGCCCTTTAACGGCCGCAGGAGCGACGGCATGTCCTCCACCGCGAGTTGATCGAAGGTTTGCTGGAACACCGCGCGCAGGTCGATCACGGCATCGATGTCCTCGTCCTTGCGGGTGTGGCGCAGGATTGGAGATGCCGGATCAGAGCGCAGCCACTCGGCCAATCGATGGATCGCGGAGCCGGGCTCGGAGCTGTCCCCGCGGCCGGCGAAAGCATAGATGCGCCACCGCCCGTCCGCTTCCGCAACGTGTCCCAGTTCCATCCGCATCGCATCGGCGACGCGCACGACCGGTGCGGAATGGAAGCGGCGACCGATCTCTAGCCCGGTGGCGAGAGACTGGTGGTCCGGCTCCGCGACGATCGCGGACGGGTCATACCTGACAGCCAGCCCGCCGGTGAATTCGAGGTTCGCGATGAACTGCTTCTGGAAACGCGGCATGTTCCCGCCGTCCAGCTCGGACTCGCCCGGTGGGGCGGACATGATCCGCGACCATTCGTGATCGGTGTCGATAAGCCGCCGCGCCTCGACCCACCGTTCGGCCGAATAGCTGCGCAGGAGGCTCGGGTCGGCGCGGCCGGTCAGGACATGTGCAAGCTTCCAGCCAAGATTGAACGTGTCCTGCATCGAGACGTTCATCCCCTGTCCGGCCTTCGGGCTGTGGGTGTGGCAGGCATCGCCCGCGGTAAAGACGCGCGGGTTGCGGTCCTCGCCCTCGGCGACGTCGTCGAACCGGTCGGTCAGGCGATGCCCGATCTCGTAGATCGACCACCAGACGACCTGTTTCACGTCGATCGAGTAGGGCCGCATGATCCGGTTCGCCGCAGCGATGATGTCGTCTGCCCGCAGGTTGCGATGGGCGACGCGCTCTTCTGGGTTCAGCTTGTCGAGTTCCACGTACATACGGAACAGGTACCCGCCCTCGCGCGGCAGGATCAGGACATTGCCCTCCTTGGCCGAGGTGATCAGGCATTTCTGCCGGACGTCCGGAAAATCGGTATTTGCGAGAATGTCCATCACGCCCCAGGCCTGGTGGGCCGAGTCTCCGTGCAGCGTGCCGCCAATGGCCTTCCGGACGTTCGACCGCGCCCCGTCACAGCCGACGACGTAGTTCGCCCGGACGGTTTTCGTGTCGCCGGCATTGATCCCGGTATTCTCGAGGGTGACGGTTACCGGATGGTCGTCGGTCGTCGGATCGACGGTCAGATCGGCGACCTGCCAGGAATAATCCGGCTCGAGCTTTGAGGGTGAGTTCTTCATCACATCGAGGAACAGCTCGTGCACGCGCGCCTGGTTGATCAGGGTGTGCGGCATCTCCGAGCTGTCGTCCGGCACGTCCTGCACCCGACCGATCCGGCGAATGTGTTCCGGCTTGGCCGGGTCTGGTGACCAGAAGGCGGTCTGGTTGACCCAGTAGCTCTCCCGCTTGACCTTCTCTCCGAAGCCGAAGGCCTGAAACATCTCCATGGTGCGGGTGTTGATGCCGTCCGCCTGACCCTTCTCGATCGGGCCTGGCTTTCGCTCCACGATCATCGTCTCGATGCCGGGGAACTGCGACAACTGGGCGGCCAGGCAAAGACCGGCCGGTCCGCAACCTGCAATGAGAACGTCGACCTGTTCCGGCAACGGGGCGTGCGGTCCGCAAAACCGGCGGCCGCGCGCAGCGGTCTTTATGTCGGGGTCGCCGCCGCGAAATCCGTCCATATAGAATTGCATCGCTGGTCCTCCGTCGGCGCTTGCCCTCTAACTAGTAACTATACTTACTAATCTGAGTCAAGATAAATAAGTATACAAACTAATTTCGAGAATATATTGATATGACAACGCCTTGATGGGGAGGAAGCGGCCGGATGAAAGCATACGGAATGGCAGGGCACCTGATCCGCCGGCTGAACCAGATTTCGACGCAGGTCTTCACGAAGCACATGCAGGAGGCAGGGTTCGACCTCACTCCGGTTCAGTTCGCGGCCATGGATGCGGTCATCGCGGATCCAGGGATCGACCAGGCCAGCGTGGCCGCGCGCATCGCCTATGACCGCGCGACGATCGGCGGCGTCATCGACCGGCTGGAGCAGAAGGGCTACGTCCTGCGCAGCGTCAACAAGCGCGACCGTCGGGCCCGGGAGGTCCGGCCGACCGAAGCCGGAGTCGCTGCTTTCGAGGCGATCCTTCCGGTCGTTGCGGCGCTGCAGGACGACGTTCTCGGCGGCCTGGACGAGGGCGAGCGGGCACAGTTCATGGCCCTGGCCCGAAAGGCCATCGGTCCGTCGCCGGAAATGGATGCGGGATAGCCGGCGCATTGCAGAGGCTGCCGGTGCGCCTTGCGCTTCACAAATGACCTTGCGGCATCTAGCCTGACCGTAATTCCGCCGGAGGCCACCCGCGCCCCGCAATCCTGACCGGAGGTGCCCATGGCCCGCCTTGTCGCTTGCCTTTTCTCGATCTTCTGCCTTGTCTTGCCGGCCGCCGCTCAGCAGGACGATCGGCCCGACACGATCCTTGTGCTTGATGCATCCGGCTCGATGTGGGGTCAGATCGACGGTATCAACAAGATCGTCATCGCGCGCGAAGTGATCGCCGACGTGCTGTCGGAGCTGCCGGCTGATCTCGACCTCGGGCTTATGGCCTACGGTCACAACCGGCGCGGCGATTGCTCGGACATCGAGATGCTGATCGAGCCCGGGCCGGATACCCGCGGGGCCATAGTCGATGCGGTGAACTCGATCAATCCGCGCGGGCGCACGCCGATGTCCGACGCCGTCGTCGCCGCGGCGCAGGCGCTCCGTTACACCGAGAACGCTGCCACCGTGATCCTCGTCTCTGACGGCATCGAGACCTGCGAGGCCGACCCCTGCGCTATCGGAGCGGAGCTCGAGGCGAGCGGCGTCGGTTTCACGGCGCACGTCATCGGCTTCGACGTGGCCAGCGAGCCCGAAGCGCGTGCGCAGATGCATTGTCTGGCCGAGAATACAGGCGGCGAGTTCCTGACGGCGGACACGGCGGACGAACTTGCCGCCGCCCTGACTCAGGTCACTGTCGCGCCACCCGCCCCGCCGGTGTCGGTCGTGACCATCACCGCGGCGGTCGAGCCTGACATGACGCCACCCGCCTCGCCGCTGATCTGGACATTGTCGAACGGAGAGGGCGAGGTCCTTTTGGGCCCCGTACCGGCGCCTGGCTTCAACGTCGAACTGCAGGCCGGCGACTACCGGATCGAGGTGCTGCGCGAGACCCAGGGCACGACGCACGCGGCCGAGTTCACCGTTGTGTCCGGCGAGCCCCAGACCGTGACCGTGCCGCTTCCGGCCCTGCTGATCCCGGTGACGTTCGAGGCCCGGCTCGACAGCGTCGACGGTCCGCTCATCACCGATCCGGTGATCTGGGCGATCTCGGGCGCTGACAGCGAAACGCAGGGTAACCCGCTGGGCGCAGAGTTGACGGCCGGATCCTACGACGTCGAAGCATACTGGACGGCGGCCGAGCAGACGCAGCAGACCCAGATTGCCATTCTCGGACCAGATCCCCGCACGGTCGTCGTGGTGTTCGATACGCCGCTGCCGTCTGCGTCACTTCTGGCACCGGAAAGCGCGGTCGCCGGATCGACCATCGAAGTGGCGTGGGAAGGGCCGGACCTCCAGAACGATTTCGTCTCGGTCGCCGGCCCCGATGACGAGACCGGTTACATCAATTACACATATACACGCGACGGCTCCCCGCTCGATCTGCTGATGCCGGCCGAGCCGGGCACCTATGAGATCCGTTACGTCGCGAGCCAGGACCGGACGACCCTTGCTGCGCGGCAGATCGAGGTAACACCGGCGTCTGCCACGTTGACCGCGCCCGAGACAGCAGCAGCCGGATCGACAATCGAGGTCGCTTGGGACGGCCCGGACTACCAGAACGATTTCATCTCGGTCGCGAGTCCGGACGACGAAACGGGTTACGTGAACTACACCTATACCCGCGATGGCTCGCCGCTCGACCTGCTGATGCCCTCCGAGCCCGGGGTCTACGAGATCCGCTATGTAATGAACCAGGACCGGACAGTTCTTGCGGCGCGACAGATTGAGATAACTACGGTGGCCGCAACGCTTGAGGCGCCGGAGACGGCAGCCGCCGGATCGACCATCGAAGTCGCCTGGGACGGTCCCGACTACCAGAACGATTTCATCTCTGTCGCACGACCTGACGACGAGACGGGATACGTGAATTACACGTATACCCGTGACGGTTCGCCGCTCGATCTGCTGATGCCGTCTGAACCGGGAACGTACGAGATCCGATACGTCGCCAACCAGGACCGGACGGTTCTCGCGGCGCGGCAGATCGAGATCACGACGGTCGGTGCGACGCTCGAGGCCCCGGAGACCGCGGCCGCCGGGTCCACTATCGAGGTTGCGTGGGACGGTCCCGACTACCAGAACGATTTCATCTCTGTCGCACGCCCTGACGACGAGACGGGATACGTGAATTACACCTATACCCGTGACGGTTCGCCGCTCGATCTGCTGATGCCGTCCGAACCTGGAACCTATGAAATCCGCTACGTTGCGAACCAGGACCGTACCGTCCTGGCAGCGCGGCAGATCGAGATCACGACCGTCGGTGCGACGCTCGAGGCCCCGGAGACCGTGGCCGCCGGGTCCACTATCGAGGTTGCGTGGGACGGTCCGGACTACCAGAACGACTTCATCTCGGTCGCCCGACCAGATGATGATACGGGCTATGTGAACTACACCTATACCCGTGACGGTTCGCCGCTCGATCTGCTGATGCCGTCTGAACCTGGAACCTACGAGATCCGCTACGTCGCGAACCAGGATCGCACGATCCTGGCAGCGCGGCAGATCGAGATCACGACCGTCGGGGCGACGCTCGAGGCACCGGAGACGACCGCCGCCGGGTCAACGATTGAAGTTGCGTGGGACGGTCCGGACTACCAGAACGACTTCATCTCGGTCGCCCGACCGGATGATGATACCGGCTATGTGAACTACACCTATACCCGTGACGGTTCGCCGCTCGATCTGCTGATGCCGTCTGAACCGGGAACCTACGAAATCCGTTATGTCGCGAACCAGGACAGGACAGTGCTTGCGGTACGACAGATCGAGGTGACGACCGTCACGGCATCCCTCGTTGCGCCGGACAGCGCGCCCGCGGGATCGACGATCGAGGTCGCCTGGGATGGGCCGGACTACCAGAATGACTTCATTTCGGTGGCCCGATCCGATGACCGGACGGGGTATGAGAACTATACCTACACCCGGCAGGGCGCACCTCTGGAGCTTCTGCTGCCACCGCAGCCCGGTACGTATGAAATTCGCTACGTTGCCAACCAGGACCGTACAATCCTCGCAGCACGGCAGATCGAAGTCACAGCAGTAACCGCCTCGATAACTGCGCCTGAGACGGCGGTAGCTGGATCGACCGTCGAAGTCTCGTGGGAAGGCCCTGATTACGCCAACGACTTCATCTCCGTCGCGCGTCCCGGCGACGATACCGGTTACGTGTCCTACACCTACACGCGGAATGGAACGAAGCTGGCCATGGAGATGCCGGAGGAGCCCGGGTCCTACGAGATCCGGTATGTAGTGAACCAGGACCGGGTCATCCTTGCCTCGGTCGTCATCACGGTGACCGCTCCCTGAGCGATAGAGTGTCAGGCCGGCGGAAAACGGCCGGCCTGTCGTGCCCCCGGCTTGCCATGCGGTCGCCCGTATGCGCTGACATGGGACCGGTGGGGGATATTGAAGCCGGAGGCGTCAATGTCCAAGGTCCTGTTCTTCGCGTTCGACATCGCGGAGGCCGCGCAGATCCGTCGAATCGACATGGTGCGGCATCTCGGGCATCGGGTCGCTTCAGTTTCGTTCCGGCGCGAGAACATGAACCGGGATTTCGTACCGGACTGGCCCGATCTGTTCCTCGGTCCCTCGACCAACGGCCGGTTCCTGCTGAGGATCGCGCGGCTTGTCCGGGCGTTAGGGCGTCTCTGGCGGCATCGTGCGGAACTGCAGGAAAGCGACGTCTGGATTGCCCGGAATTTCGACATGCTGGTGTTGGCCTGGGCGATGCGGGGGCTGGCGTCCCGATCTGATGTACGGCTCGTCTACGAATGCCTCGACATCCACGGCCTCTTCACTTTGCCGAACGCGCTCGGCGCTGCAATGCGATGGGCGGAACGACGGCTTCTGGCGCGGATCGACCTCCTCATTGTTTCCTCGCCAGGCTTCCTGCGCGGCTATTTCGAACCCGTGCAGGACTATGATGGCCCGGTCGCGATGCTGGAGAACAAGATCTGGCTGGGAGGGGCACATGTGCCGCGGCCCGAAGCACCGCCGTCGCGCTGGCAAGGCGCCCCCATCCGGCTTGGCTGGGTCGGCTCTCTCCGTTGTTCGCGCAGCCTCGAGCTACTCGTAGCGGCCGCTGAGGCCCTTGGGCCAGATATCGAAATCCTGTGCCGTGGCAGCGTCCATTATCATGCCTTGCCCGACTTCGACGCGACGATTGCGCGGCATCCGAATATCCGGTTCGGCGGCTCGTTTCGGGAGATTTCCGAATTGGCGGATATCTACAGGTCATGCGATCTGGTCTGGTCGCAGGATCTCTGGCAAACGGGCGGCAACAGCGACTGGCTGCTGCCCAACAGGATCTACGAGGCGAGCTACTTTGGCTGTCCGTCCATCGCGCTTTCGGGCACGGAGACTGGTCGACGGATCACCAGCGACGGCCTGGGCTTCACGCTCGACACGGCGACGCCCGAGGCCCTGATCGCGTTCCTGCGCGGTCTCGACCGGGCCGAGATCACCGCCGTCACCGCGCATATTCTGGGAATGCCGGACGATCGGTTCCGGATGTTTCCCGCCGAACTTGCCGCGCGGCTTGCGCCTGTCCTGTTACCGCCGGGTGCTGGTCGGGACCTCGCTGATTCTCGCTCGGAAGGCGCTCCGCGGGATGCACGTGCAGCATCCGGGTTTCGAACCTGACAACATATTAGTCAAACTGCCATTTATTTCGGTGAGCCCGGAAACGGCCCTGAGATTCGGTGCTTTGCCATGCGGCGCCGCATTTTGCGATACAGCTGCGCCGCGCCCCAACATAAGCGACTGGAATTTCAGGCGCTTCTCGCTGTCGTTCCATGATGAGCAAGTAACCACCCAGTCTCGGCGAGTTCACGCCGGCACGACCCCTCCCCCTCAGATTTTTCTGCACAAGCGAAGAGACCTCTACCATAGTGAATGCGTGGGGGCCCCTGCGAAAGAGTGGGCCATGATGAGCGCAGACCAGGATGGCTTCGCGCGCGCCGAACACGGTGCGGTGCGACAGCTTCGATACGGTGGGGTCAACGGTTCCAGGTTTTCCGCGATCGGCGGCGTGCCCAAGCGCGCGGCTGATCTTCTCATAGCTTCGATTGGGATATGCCTGCTTGCACCATTGCTGGTGCTGGTGGCGCTGGCCGTCCGGTTGACCAGCCCCGGGCCGGCGCTGTTCGGTCACGAGCGGATCGGGCTGAACGGGCAGCCGTTCCTGTGCTGGAAGTTCCGAACGATGCGGGCCGACGCCAATACGGTGCTCGCGGCCTACCTCGACTCCGACCCGGCCCTGGCGCGGGAATGGGAAGAGACCCGTAAACTTCGCCGGGATCCGAGGATCACACGGCTTGGCCGTATCCTGCGCGAGTACAGCGTCGACGAGTTGCCGCAGCTTCTGAACGTGCTTCGCGGTGACATGAGCATCGTCGGTCCGAGACCGGTCGTGGCAGCCGAACTGGCACGCTACGGTAGTGCGGCGGAGCACTACCTCGCTGCCCGGCCCGGGATAACCGGCCTCTGGCAGGTCTCCGGGCGGAGCGACACCAGCTATGGCGAACGCGTTCAGCTCGATCTCAGCTACGTGTCGAACTGGAGCTTCGTCGGCGACGTCCGGATCATCCTCAGGACCGTTCCAGCCGTCATCGGCTCGCGTGGGGCCTGCTGAACCGGCAGGCCCTCGCACTGCGCAAATCCGCCAGCCGCCAACAGAGTATCCGTGATGGCAGAGACGACCACAGCCTCATCGCCGGCCTTTGGCCATGTTCGGGCTAACCGCGCGCGGGCTTCCGTCGCCGGTGTGTTCTGGAACCTGCTGAATGTCGGCCTGTCAACTTTGCTGGCGATGGGTGTGTTCCTTGTCACGTCCCGAATTCTGGGACCGGCTGATTTCGGGGCGGTGGCCCTTGCCGCAGCCTCTGTGACGATGGTCGGCACGCTTGTGCCCGTCGCGTTTGGCGAGGCCATCATTCAACGTGCCGACTTGCGGCCAGAGCACCTCGACGCGGTTTTCTGGACAGCAATTGCCATCGCAGCGGTGCTGTTCGCCGCGATCGTTCTCGCAGCGCCAGCCGTCGCCGCATGGACCGGAACGCCGGTCCTCTCCCAAATTCTGCCGGTGCTTGCGATACGCCTCCTGCTCGACGCGGCCAGCGCGGTGCCATCCTGCCTGATCTCACGCCGGATGCAGTATCGCTACACGGCGATCCGCACCACGGTGGCGAATGCGGTTGGCGCCGTTGTTTGCCTCGGGCTCGTGCTTCAGGGCTATGCGATCTGGGCGCTGGTACTGTCTCAGTTGGTCAACTCCGCCGTCGCGCTGGTCATCACGGCACTTGGTGCGCATTGGCGGCCCGGGGCGGCTCCCAAACTCCGGGCGCTCGCCGACCTGCGCCACTTCGGTCTGTTTGCGATGGGAGGGCGCGCGCTGAACGAGGCGCGGATCGACCAGTTCGTCCTCGGCCTTGTTCTGGGTGCCCCTGCGCTCGGCCTCTACTATTTCGCCCGCCGGCTCTTCACGATGTTGAAGGACATGACCGCAGGCGTATTCAGCCCGGTGACGAACGTTTTGATGGCGAGCCTTCAGGGCGATGAAGACAAGCGCAGGCTCGCCTTCCTGACCGCGAGCTATGCTTCGGCTTCTTTCGCCTTCCCGGTTTTCGCCGGCCTGATCGTGGTCGCGCCGACCGCCGTGCCGCCGATTTTCGGCGCGCAGTGGACCGAGGCAGTCTTCGCGCTTCAGTGCTTCTGCGTGATCGGGCTTATGGCCTCGATCGGGATTGTTCAGGCATCGCTGATCCGAAACCTCGGCCGGCCTGACTGGTGGTTCGGCTACCAGGCGGTCGTTCAACTTTCGACGATCCCGATCATCCTCGGGCTCTGGCGGTTCGGGCTGGACGCTATCATGGCGGGTTTGGTCGTCCGGACCCTGGTTCTCTGGCCAGCCTCGGTCCGGATGACTCAGCGGATGCTGGAAATGACGCTAGGCGCCTATCTCGCCAGCCTTCGTGGCCCAGTCCTAGCTGCCCTCGCGTTGCTGGCCGCCGCGGCCACGGTACCGGTTGTCTTCGAGGAACTTCCACCGTTCTGGAACCTGGCCGCGCAGATCGCTGCCGGAGCCGTCGCCTACGCCGCGGTTCTCGCCTTTGCCTCGCGCGCACGGCTGGCCGAGATACTCGATCTGGTCCGAAGCCGCCGGGAGGCCGGGGCATGAAGCTGACCTATTTCAGGGGCGATCCGCCGAATTTCGGGGACGAGATCAACGGAATACTGTGGCCGCATCTCCTGCCGCCGGGGTTCCTTGATGACGACGAGGACGAGCTTTTCCTCGGGGCTGGCTCCATCCTCTACGATTTTTATCCGTCGGGTTCGCTGAAGAACGTGATGGGTTCGGGTTTCGGCGGGTACACCGATCCACCCGACATCTCCGGTCCGGACTGGAATGTCGTCTGGGTGCGGGGGCCTCTGACTGCGGCGCGGCTCGGTCTCGATCCGTCGCTCGCGATCTGTGATGCCGCGATCCTCCTGCGAGAGATTCCGCTGCCACCGCCGGAACCTGGGATCAGCGCGGCTTTCATGCCCCATTTCGACAGTGTAGCCCGCGGCGATTGGGGGGCGGTGTGCCGTCTGGCCGGCGTCACCTATCTCGATCCGCGCGATGATCCGGCCAGGCTCATAGCCTGTCTCCGCGGCGCCGATCTTGTTGTGACCGAGGCGATGCACGGTGCGATCATCGCCGATGCGCTGAGGACGCCGTGGGTTCCGGTGCTGCCCTTCCACGCAGCGCATCGGATGAAATGGCTCGATTGGGCACAGTCTCTGGACATCGACCTGCAACCCGCACGGTTGTCACCATCTACACTTCTGGAAGCCTACACATTCGCAACCGGGTTGCGCGGGCGCGGGCGGTCGGCGCGTCTTCTCCGCTCCCGCATGTCGAGGCCGGTCAATACGGCGATGCGCCATCGCGCGGCTCATAGGTTGCGCTGGCTGGTCGAGGCCGCTGATCCACAACTGAGCAGTGATGCGGCGATCAACCGGGCGACGTCCCGTTGTCTGGAGGCGATCGACGGCTTCGTGTCCGCCCGCGCCGATGCACTGCCGATGAGGCAGGCAGGATCCTAAAGCCGCTCTCCGGCCGGGCGCCGATCGAGGAAAACCGACAAAAACAGGGGAGGCATTCGGAACGGAAGAAAAGGATCGAAACGAAGCAATTGCCGGAACATCCGAAGGGACGGGCGCTGAAGTCTGACCAGCATTCGGATGAACAGAAATGAATACGCCCGCCGTGATCTCGCTGCCCGGGATTGCGCGAATTCCTTTTTCTTTTCCGACAAGGCGGATTGACGCATCAGCTTTTCAGCAAAAAGCAATTCAGATCCAAACCGATCAAGCGTGGAATTAGAATTCCAGTCATAGGCGGAAAAGAATAGATTAACACCCCGACCGCAATCGACGTTAACGCGCCATGACAGAGCAATGCGTGCATCCGAGAGCGCGACATTCAGCCAGAACATCCGGTCCTCGCCTGCATTCCGAAGATCGGGATCGAACCGAATGCGGCGAACCGCATCCGCCCGCAGCACGACGGTCGATGTATGGCTCAGATAGCTCGTAGCAGCGTCATCGCTCAGCTCGCGTGGCGCGAAGCCACGGACGGGTCCGTCGGGATCGACAACGACTGACCTGTCGGCAAGACCTGAGCCGCCATCGGTCAGCAGCGGGATGTGTTCCGAGAAGAGATCGTATGTGCCGGGCCTGGCGTTGTCGCAGGAATAGAAATCGTATCCCTGATCCAGCGCGGCGACGGCGTCCGCGATGTGATCGGGCCGCCAGATGTCGTCGGAGTCCAGGAATGCGACGAACCGGGTCTGATCCGAAGCAAGGGCCAGGTCCAGAGCGGTGTTCCGTGCCGAGCCGGGTCCGGCATTCGCCTGTTCGGTCAACACCAGATCGAGATCGGCAAGCTCCGGATGAGCCGCGAGTTCGGCGCCGGCCGGGTGTGGGGATGCGTCGTCGACGATGTGGACCTTCAGCGACAGGTCCGCAGGCAATTGCTGCGCAAGAACGCCGCGAAGTGCCCGGGCAAGGATCCCCGGTTCGGTCTGGTAGTAGGGGATGATCACGGCGACGGCGCGCGTTTCAGTCATGACCGGCCCGCCGAAGCGGCCGCCCTGACGACGGACAGGAACATCTCGAACTGCCGCTTTGCGCTTGCCTCGGGGCGTTCCGAATGTGCGCGTGCTGCGGTGGAGAGGGACGCATAGCGCGTCTCATCGAACCAGACCTCGCGCACCGCGTCGACCCAGTGCTCAACCGGCCAATCGGGATCGAGTGCGAGCCCGCCTGACCCGATCGCTTCTGGCAGGCCGCCGCGGGTTGAGCCGATGACAGGGATCCCGCTGCACTGCGCCTCGGACGCAACGCGGCCCCACGCCTCTTCCCAGACGCTGGGTGCCAGGAGGAGACGCGTGCGAAGGTAGATTTCGCGAACGTCCGGGGCACGCCGTTCGAACCGAATGTTGGAATGCGGCGCGATCGCTGCCTTCAGACGCCTCAAAGCGTCGTCATCCAGAAGCCAACTTTCGACGAAGAGAAACGGGATATCTGGACAGCGCGCCGCAATCTCGACGGCACGCTCGACCCCCTTTTCAGCCACTGGATTGATCATCGTGACGAATTTGCCGGGACCGTCGACCGCGTAGCGCTCTGGATCGAGGGTCGGCGGAACGACGACAGCTTCGATGCCATAGCGTTCGCGATAACGCGATGCAGTGAAACGGGAATTCGCAATGAAGCCCGCAGCTCCCACGGTTGACGGATTGCCACACAGCTCATCGAATTCGACGTTGCGGAAGTAGAGAATCACTGGAACGCCCTGCTCCCGGAACGCCCGCGCAATCGGGACGGTGCCGTGACACTGGACAACCGCGACGTCGGGCCGAGCCGCGGCGCAGAAATCGGCGACCGCCTCCGGCGGCGTCCAGGCGCGGTAGACCGGATATCCCATCCGTGTGTCGCCAACCGCCTGGCTGCGGCCGAGTTTGAGTCGCGTCCTCGCGAGGAGCCCGAAGGCCCCTGCACCATAAAGCGGCGCCAGAACTGCGGGGGCATGATCCTGCGCCAGAAGACGGAGGGCGAGATCGTGCGTACTGCTTTGCACTCCGCCGCTGTCCTCGGGCGGAAAGCCGTTTCCGCCGGCGAAAGCGACCCGGAGCGCGCCGGAGGCCGCTTCGTTGCGGCCCGACCGTGTCTCGGAAATCAGCGCCG
The DNA here is from genome assembly GCA_015689705.1 of Rhodobacterales bacterium HKCCE3408. Taxonomy (GTDB): domain Bacteria; phylum Pseudomonadota; class Alphaproteobacteria; order Rhodobacterales; family Rhodobacteraceae; genus HKCCE3408. The sequence continues at coordinate 147,349 of WVSN01000005.1, read as the reverse complement.
TCATGATGTAATCCGCTGAAGCCGCCGCCGGGCCGATCCTGCGATGCGCTGGCCGAGCGAGGGATCCCCTCGGCGCTCCTCCGCGTATCGTTCGATCCATTCGTCGGCACGGCCTGACGTGCCCTGCCGTTCGGTCGCTGCGGCGACTTGAAGGGTTTCGTCTGGGCCTATCACGCCGGAGTACTGGGCGATTTGGGTGATCGCCCCGGGCAGATCCGCCGCGACTTCTTCGTAGATCAGTGTCAGCGGACGGATGCCCGCACGGGCGAAGAACGACGACCAGCGCGCGTTCTGGATGGCGATATCGTCCAGGCAGGTGGCAATTTCATCGCGGTCGTATTCGACATTTTCTGAGACCGGTTCCTGCCCGGCGATCCAGACGCCGGTCTGACGCGCGATGGCGTAGGACACTGCCTGCCGCAGGACATCGGCCCGCCGCAGGTGAACGACGTACACGTTCGGCAGTGCGGCAAGAAGCCGTTCCGGACCGCCGATCGTCGCGCAATGGTCATGATGGGCTTTCAGAGCGAACACACCGTTCGGCGTGGTCCGCCGGGCGATGAGCGCCGCGAGGCTGTCTGCTGCGCCAGATGTGCCAAGGCGGCGGCGCCATTCGGCCAGGTTGGCCGGGTTGAGGTATTCGAAGGGACGACCGAGCAGGCCTGTGGCCGTCATCGCATGGCCGATCATGTGACTGCCGCAACGAGGCGTCGACGCGATCAGGACAGTCCGCTCAACGGCCGGGGCTCCGTCGATGTCCAGCGCCTCGGCGAACTGCGATCGGTAAAGATTCATTATGCCCAGTCCACCTGGTTCGATCCGGGCCCCCGAAGCCCTTATCCCGCCATGCCGGCCGGGATTCAAATGAATTGACCAGGACTTCAGTCTGACCGGATAATCCATGCGAATTTCGGCTGAGAATTGCCGATTGCATTCAGCTGATGCGCGGAATTCAGGCAGATTTCGAAGTTGGCTGCACCCGGGTCAAATTCCAGATTCTTGGATTCCGTGAATATCTGATACTCAGCAGAAATCTTGTCTCAACCATTCAGGACCACCCGTGGATCGTTACGAAGCCTACTCCATAGTTGGAATGCCGCAGTGACAGACTCTGTCGCCGTCATAATCGCCGCCAAGGATGCCGAGACCACAATCGGCACCGCCGTCGCATCGGCGCTCGCGGCCGATGAAGTCACAGAAGTCATGGTGGTCGACGATGCGTCTACGGATCAAACGGCAGCGGCGGCTAATGACGCAGCCGGTGGCGATCCACGCCTGCGCATCCTGAGGCAGGAGGTCAATTCAGGACCTGCATCCGCGCGGAACCGGGCGATCGACGAAAGCACGGCCCCGGTCCTCGCTATTCTCGACGCTGATGACGCGGTCCTGCCCGGTCGGTTCGGTCATCTGCTGTCATTTCCTGGCTGGGATCTCGCGGCGGACAACATCGTCTTCCTTCCCGAGGATGGATTCGACACCCGGTCTTCGGACTGGCCGACGGACGAAGGAGCGCGGGAGCTATCACTCGCCGCCTTCGTCGCTGGCAACATCTCGCGCCCGGGAGCGCAGCGAGGCGAGCTTGGGTTCCTGAAGCCGCTAATCCGGCGCGCGTTCCTGGACCGGCACAGGCTGCGCTACGACGCTGCCCTGCGGCTCGGCGAAGATTACGATCTCTATGTTCGGGCCCTGATGGCAGGGGCGCGGTTCCGGCTTTCGCATCGCGTCGGATATTGCGCCCGGATCAGGGAGGCCTCACTGAGCGGCCGCCATGACACAGCTGATCTCGCTGCCCTGAGCGAAGCCACCAAAGTGCATCTTTCCAGCGTGGCGGCGGGCGATCCGGCCTTTGCGCTGCTGCGCCGTCAGAACCGTGATATCCGTCGACGGTATCTTTTGCGCGCTTGCCTAGACGCCAAGGCAACTGGAGGTCTGCCGGCGGCGCTCCGTTTCGCTTTGGTGTCGCCGGCGCGGTTCCTGCCCATTCTGCGCGGCGTGGCAGCTGACAAGATTGCCGCAGCGCGAGGAGCGCAGCCGGCCACCGTCGACGCTCGCGTTCTGCTATCGCCCGGCGGCTGAGTGTCAGCTTCGGCGCGCGTTTAGCCCATCCATGGCGTAGATGAGGATCACGATCATCATCACCGTGTGCAGGCTGAACTGGAAGAAAATCGGAACTTCGATCGGCGTGATCGACAGCACCATGACCGCGAGGGCGAAAAGACCGGGGGACAATCCATCACGGCCAGTGATCGCCAGCCGCGCGCTCTGAATTCCGATCGCGGCCAGCAGCAGCACCTGGACGCCCAGACCAATCAGCCCGATCTCGACGGCGTTCGAGAGATAGGTGTTGTGGAAATGAAAGCCCGAGCGGGACTCGATCCCGAAGGCGTACCACAGGTCTTCGGCCGCAGGATTTCCGGGCACCCAGAACGCCTGGTAACCGACCCCGAGCAGCGGCCGCTCACCAATCCGGTCGAGCGCGATCCGCCAAAGGTCGGTGCGGCCGGTCAGCGTGACATCCTTTCCCGTCGCGTCGAGGACGAATGCCGCGATCGCATCCGAATGTGCTGCCACCTGGATCGAGGCATAGGCGCCGATCAGTACGCAGAAGAGTGTGCCCACGATGCGGCCTCGGAGAGAAAGCGGACGAAGGATCGCGACGGCGATCAGCGCGGAGATCCCCATGGCGACGGACAACAGCGCGCTCATCGATTGGGCGAGCAGAACGGCCAGCAGCCCGAAGCCGGCGGCCAGCACGAACCCGGCCTTCGCGCTTGTCGAACTGCGCCCGAAGGCAAGGCCGGCCGAAAGCACGGTGAAGATCGCCGCCGCGCCGCCCATAGCGTTCTTGCTCGCGTAGAACCCGGTCAGGGCGCCAGTACCGCTGCGATAGTTGCCGGCCGCAACACTCAGCATCACGACGAGTCCGAGAGTCACGAAAATGACCCGGAGAAACCTGTCCGGAGAAAGGCGACGCGCGACGATGATCGCGATCGCGAAGGTGACGAAGAGTTGCAACCCGTAGCGCAACGACGCGGCGGGAACGTCCGACCAGACGAGACTGACCGTGGCGAATGCCGGCAAAACGAGTATGGGCCACGCGCGCAACAGTTCGGACGCGGCGTCCGCCGGCCGCGCGGCCAGAAGCGAGATACCGGCGAGAAGGAAGGCCAGCGCGCCGAGTGAGCCGATGACAGGTTCGACCACTACGGCCATCACAGCCGCGGCGGCGAGCCAGCTCTCGACCATCGAGAGTTGCAGGCCGATCCGGCCGAATTCACCCGCCCGCGCCGGCACGGTCAGTTTTCCCCGCACAGGATCGATGCCGTGAACGCGCATTCCTCGCCGAGCGGCGTATAGGCGATCCAGTCGATCAGCAGCTCTGACGGCACAGCATCGGGGTCGAACGGTCCCATCCAGTCAGTGAATGTCCCGCTGCTCCACAGGCTTGCGTAGATCTTCTGCGGCGGCTCCGGCAGCGGCGTACCGGGTGCCGTTCGGTGAACTTCGCGGCCATTGACGAACCAGGTGATCCCGTCTGGCGTCCAGGCGAACGCGTAGTTCTGGAAGCCGGTATCCGAGGCCTGCCCGATCGGTACGTCTGTGCCGTTCGCAGGCTCCCCGTCGACATAGGTGTTCACCGACAACCGCCCCGTATCGCGCAGCAGGAGTTCGATATCGATCTCACCGTGGGGCCTGACGTGAACCGGCCCGATATAGGTGAAGAAGGCGGCGTTCAGCCCGGACCCGGCCCCGGTCCGCATCCGCACCTCGTAGGTGCCGTAGCCGTATTCCGCGGTCGACTGGATCTCTCCACATCGCAGCGGGTCGCCCGGCGTGATCGAGAGGTTCAGCATGCCGTCGCGAACCTGCGCTGCATCGCGGAACCAGACACAGTTCATCCAGTCGCCGTTCGACCATCCGTCCGAACGACTCCACCGGCCCCGGTCGAGATGATCGAAGTCGTCGAAGAAGCCCTCCGCGCTGGCGGGAAAGGCGACAAGGACGGCAAGGAGCGATGCAAGTCTTTGCAAGATGACAGGAACTCCGCCTGCGGCTGTCGGCGTGGATGCGGGATCAGAATGAACGGGAATTGGGGCGGGGACAGGGCAATTCACGCTTGACGCCTCTCATCGGCGACACTTCGCCGGCCCATGCTGCGGCGCGGAATTTTCCTGTCTTTGCAGGCACCGGAAGTCTAACTTGATTAGCGGTGGGTGGTTCCGCCGGGCATCGCGACTGAGCGGGACCTGGCCCTGCGAGAGAGTCAGAGCGAATGCCCGCCTCCACCCCCCTCGTCTCAGTCGTCATGGCTTTCCGAAACGGTGCGCGCTACCTCGAGCCCGCCATTTCCTCGGTGCTCGGCCAGGATCATTCGGAGCTTGAGCTCCTGCTCTGCGATGATGCCTCCACAGACACCAGCCCCGCGATCGCGGCAGATTGGGCTGCGCGTGACGGTCGGGTCACCATCCTCCGCTCGGAGCGGCAGGGCGGACCCGGCGTGGCGCGGAATCGCGGCTTCGATGCCGCGACAGGCGACTGGATCGCGATCGTCGATGCTGACGACATGATCCATCCGGGCCGAACTGGCGCCCTACTCGATGCCGCCCGACAATACGCCACGGACATCGTTGCCGATGACTTAGTGTATTTCGGGCAGGAAAGCGGGCGGACGCTTCTGCAATCGATGACCCTGACTGAACCATGGCGGCCGGATGCTGCCGCGCTCCTCGCGGCCGAAGCCGGACGTCCCGCGGTGCCGGTCGGCTATCTCAAGCCGCTGATCCGCCGGTCGGCGCTCGGTGCGTTGCGCTACCGAGACTACATGACGGTGGGCGAGGATTTCGACCTGCTCCTTCGTCTTTTCGTGTCCGGATCGACCGGCGTGGTCGTTCCGCAGGCCCATTACCTCTATCGCCGCCACGGGTCGTCCATCTCGCACCGTCTCGCCGAGGCGGACGTGGTCGGCATGCTGCAGGCACTGCGCGATCTCGAACACGACTTTCCGGACGCTGCTGGTGCGCTTGGGAATGCGATAAATGCCCGACGTAAAGCACTCCAACGCGAGCTCACCTTTGCCGGCCTGGTCAGCCGGATCAAAGCGGGCGACGCAACCGGTGCGGTGAAGACGATGATCCGGCAGCCGCAGCTTTCGGTGCCGTTGGCCCGCGCCGGCATCGAGGGCTGGTCACGTCGGATGGCGTCCCGGTCGGTGCCATCGCCGACAGCACCGGTCACGCTTTCGCTTCAACAGCGCGGTCCGGACGTGGTGCCGATCAAGGCCGCGCCAGACGACTGGAGCGCCTCGGACGTTGCAGCATTCGTGGCGCGAACTGGCGCCGGCGCGGGCCATATCCGTGCCTCCGGCAGAGCGGGGCTGCACGCGCTCAGCTACGTTCCGGGCTGGCGCGCCGCGGAGCTTTCTCCTCCCGAAGACGGATGGACCGAAGCCGAGCTTGCGCGCATCGCCGCGTTGCCCGGCTTGGTGACCATGACCGACGCACCGATTGTGCCGGGTCGGGTCCATGTCCGAACGCCGACTTACCGCCGCCCTGAGGGTCTGACCCGGTGCCTCCGCACGCTGATCGAACAGACCCACGCGGACTGGATCTGCGACGTTTACGACGACGATCCGCAGGGCTCCGGACGTGCCGTCGTGGCGATGCTCGGCGATCCGCGAATCCGGTACCGCCAGAATCCGGTCCAGCGGTTCGCGTCCGGCAATATCGACCAGTGTTTCGGCCGGGCGAACCCGCACCGTGCGGAATATTTCTGCGTGCTGGAGGACGATAATTTCCTGCTGCCGAGCTTCCTCGAGACGAACATCGCCGCGGCGAGGGACGCCGGTGTCGAGATTGTATTCCGCAACCAGCTTGTGGAATTCGCCAGCGGCACTGCGGATGCACGCCTGTCGCGGGGCGGACTTCTCGACGAAAAGCTGACCGAGCGGCGCTACGATCCCGATCATTTCCGCCTTGCGCTCATGGCCGGGATCGGCGTGTCGAATGGTGGGCTCTTCTGGTCCGTACGGGCCAGGTCAGATCTCGAGATCCAGGTCGATTGCACCGCGACCCTTCAGGAATTCTATCGGACCTTCGCGATTGAAGAGCCGATCTTCGTCGCCATGGAACCTCTCGCTGTCTGGGCCGAAAACGGAGCGGCGACCACGCGAAACCTCGGGGCGTCGGCATCCTGGCTGAAACGCGAGCTGGCGCTCAAAGCTGCCATCGGCCGGTTGCGCCGGAGGGCATGGCGACGGGCCGGTCCGGCCGAACGTGCCGCTTTCCTGAACGACCCCGCCTTCTCCTACCCGCGCGAGGATCGTGCCCGCGGACTCGTCAAGTCGCTCGTCAGCGTCGATACCGGGGGTGTGCTGCCGCGCCGTGAAATCGCGGCGCTTCTCCTGCGGGGTCTGCTGATCCGGCTGACTGGCCGCCCTGAACCGAGCCTCGGCGCGTTTCTCAGCGCGCGGAGCGCTGCGCCGTCTTCCGGGCCGCATTGACGGTGTCGCCTGCGGTCTCGGTCTCGGCGGTGTCTTCGTCGGCCGACGGAGACAGCCAGGCCGATATCACGAGCCAGAGCACGTAGCAGACCTGTATCGCGATCAGGACGACGACGACCCTCAGGGCGATTCCCCCGATCCCGTATCCCTCCCGGTATGCCAAGGCGCCGAACGCGACTGCTGCAACCAGATTGACAAGGATGAACAAGGGCAAACGCATCTGACACGCACTCGCGGCTTGGGGTGGACGAACCAAGCATACCGGACGAAGTGGCAAGATTATGCCGCTTGCGTGTTCGTTTCGTCAATCTGGAGACGTGGCCGTTCAGGCCGGGCGGGCCTGAAGCCTCGGCTGTGGAACGCCGTAATGCGGCAGACGCTGAGTGTCAGTCCTATTCAGCACGATACCGAGGATGCGGCGGTGCACATCGGTTTCATGCTCGAGCCAGCGCGCCAGCATGGTCCTCGGGGTCTGACCCCATGCCGTCACAAGGATCATGTGTTCGACGCTGCGAAGGAGTGACTTGACCTCGGGCGCCCTGGCGAGGGGCGGCAAGTCGACCACGATGTCGTCGTAGGCGGCGCGTAGTTCCGCAAGAAGAGTCGCGAAATCGGCCATGTAGGACGTGACCGGGCCAGCATCGGGCTGGGCGCCGGTCGGCAGAAAGGAATGTCCGGCCTTCGGGACGTGCCTGACGGCGTCGCGGATGCCCACGAGGCCGTCGAGCACATCGATCGTGCCAGGCGCGCCTTCTGCCCGCATCCGCCGTGTCAGCGCCGAGGCCCCGAGATCGGCATCGACGAGGAGGACGTTGCGCCCGGCGCAGGCCGCCGCGTGCGCGAGGTTGGCGGCGACGTGGCTTGCGCCTTCGCCGCTGTTCAACGCCCCAACAGCGACGATGCGCCCGGTCGGTCCGGCCGGCAGGCTGAGGTCGAGGTTGGCATAGAGGCTCATGAACGAACGGCCGGCCTCTGATCGGGGCGCTCGACTGGCCAGGAATGAGGTCGCCGGCAAGGGCATGAGAGCGTCGCCCGGCGTTCCGACATCCAGCGGAACGGCACCATCGCGAACCATGAGCCGCTGGAGCTCGGGCGCCCCGTCGCCGTCTGCATTCCGGATCGACGCGAACCGGATGCGAGGCGACTGGGCTGCATCGGCCCCGGCGGTATCGCGCGGCCGGATGGTAGGAAGGTATCCCAGGAACGGCAGTCCAAGCGTATCGGTCACGTCGGCGCCGGTGCGGAACCCGGTCTCGCGCATCTCGCGATACGTCGCGATCCCGAGCGCTGCGAGAAGCCCGAGGACCATACCGCCGGCCAGCACCTGCCATCCCTTCGGCGCAGAGGGATCGCGCGGCGGCAGCGCCCGGGACAGGATGCGGCCCGTTGACGTCGGGAAAGACGTTTCCAGCGCGGCTTCCTGCGACCGCGCCGTGAACCGCTCGACGAGGTCGTTCAGCGCATCGGCCCGGCTTTCACGTTCGCGCAGACCCTGCTGGTCCGCGGCCCCGTTCTCCAGCCGGAACTGCTCGGCCTCATCCGCCGCCTCAAGGGCTGCGGCGCGAAGTTCCTCCAACCGCGCATCCATCCAGTCGGCTGTCCGCATCGCCGCCTCGACATTGGCCTCGATACCGTCCGCCAGATAGGCATCGGCGTAGGCGTTCACGATTGCGGTGGCGAGTGCGGGGTCATGGCTTTCGTACCAGATCTCGACCACGAAGCTGCGTCCGACGCGGCGAAGGTCGGTCTGCAGCCGCAAGCGCTGCGCCGCCCGCAGGACGGCCCCGTCGGTCTCTGCCTCGGCGGCTCCGGGCGCCGCGGAGGGCGGCGGTGCGGGCTGCGGGATCAGCGCGCGGATCAGCGATTTTGCACTGCCCGCGATCCTGCCCAGAAGGCTCTCCGGCGGGTCGGTGAAATTTGGGTTCTCGGTCAGGTCGAGGGTGCGGACGACGTCGGCGGCGATGTCGAGTGAGCCGAGGATCTGCATCTCGTTCATCATCGACGTGTCGCTGCGCGCAGTCGGCAGCGTCGCCGCGATCTCCTCGCGCAGCTCGGTCTGCCGTTCCTCGACCAGGATAGTGGACGCGGCCTGGTAGGTCTTGGGCGTGGTCGCGTAGTGAAGAACGCCGAGGGCGAGTCCGGCAGCGATACCCAGGACCGCGATCCAGATCTGCCGGCGCGCGGCCAGAAGAAGCTCGCCCAGGGTGTCGGTGCGGGCCTGGGCCGCCGGCTTGGCGATGAAATCGCGCCCGAAACCGCGCCTCGACTGGAAGCCCTGGTTCATCGCGCACCTGCCCCGGTCACGCCGTAAACCTGTTCCATCCGCCCGCCGACCAGTCCGGAAATGACCCCGGCGTGAAGGCAACCGCGCAGGATTGCCGGATTGCGTCGCGCCGCGTCCGGAATGCTCAGAAGGGCAAGACCGCCGCAGGCCACAAGTTTTGCAGCGGCCAGTGTGACGGCACGCCAGCGGCCGTCCGATGTATCTCCAAGGACCACCCGGGCATGGACCTGCCCCATCCGGAAGCGCCGCCGTGCGAGCCATCCGAATGAGGCCCGTTCGGGGGTCACGACTTCCCTCACATGGGCGTCGGTGGCGCTTGCAATCGTACCGCCGATGCGGTGCAGCGCGGTGAAGTAGGCGGTGTCCTCACCGCCCGTCCGGCCAAGAGCCGGCTCGAACCGCAGGGCGCGGATCTCCGGCCGGGCACGGTCGATCAGAACGTTGCATGTATACCCCGTGCGGATCTCGCCCCGGACGATGACGGGTGCGGTGTCGTGGATTGCGGCGCGACGCATCCAGCGGGGCGCACCATCCGCATAACGCGCTTCGACCGGCCCGAGGATCACCGTTGCGCAGGTCTCCTCCGCGCGGCGGAGCAACGCCGCGATCCATCCGGGGTCCGCGATTTCGTCGTCGTCTAGGAAGGCCAGGTATCGTGCCTCGCTTGCCTCGAGCGCCGCATTGCGCGCGACCGAGATGTTGCGCGCCGGGCAATGGAGATAGGCGACTGGCAGGCTGGCGGCTTCTGCCAGCGCGGCAACCCGCTCCCGGGCTGACGGTGCATCGTCGTTGTCGGCCACGATGATCCGTATCGAGACCTCGGCATCGACCTCCTGTGCGAGGACCGATCGGATGGCGTCGCCTACGCTGTCGCGCCGGAAGGTACAGATGCACACATCGACCTGCATCACGCGGCCTCCGGCTGTGGCACGGGGCGGGGTGGGCGAAGCACGCAGCTCCAGAAGCCGAGCGACCAGCAGGTATGCATCAGCACGGCCAGCGGCCCGGACAGCAGAGCAAGCGGTGAGCGGGAGGACAGCGCCAGCGCTGCGCCACCGAGCGCCACGACCCCGGCCCACAGGATCGCCGGAAGCGCGAACGCGGGATGAACCGGCGCGAGATAGGATGCCCCGAGAATCGGAAGGACCGCGATCACCGCGACCTGACGCAATCGCGGTCTGCTGCGGTGCTTCAGAAAGTTCCGCGCCCGGCCGCGGCCGAAATTGAAATACTGCCGGGCGAGGCCGGTCAGACTCGTCCGCGGAAGGTAGCCGATCACCGTCCGGCCGGTCAGCCAGATCCGGTAGCCGGCGGCCTGAAGCCTGTGATCGAGTTCGGCATCCTCATTATGCGTGAAGTCGGGGTCGTAGCCGCCGACGGCCCGGAACGCGGTCAGGTCCATGAGGGCGTGATGTCCGTGATCGACATATGCGCCGTCGCCCCGGCGCCGGTGACGCGAGCCGCCATTGCCGATCCGTGCGTTCTGGGTCAGCGCGCACAGCCGTTGCAGCAGTGCTTCGCCTAGCGCGACCATGCCGACGACGACCGAGGCCGCGCCGGTCGCGGCGGCTTCGGCAAGCAGAACGTCCACGAAATCGTCCGGATAAAGGCTGTGCGCGTCGACCCGGATCAGGTGGGTGTGGCCGGATCCGTGGACGTCCACGGCCTGGTTGATCCCGGCGGCCTGACAGCGCCGCGGGTTATGGAGAAGTCGCACACGCTCGTCCCGCGCGGCGATCTCCGCGACGATGGCGCGTGTTCCGTCTGTACTTCCGCCGTCGGCGACAACGACCGATCCGCCATGGCGGCCGACAGCGTCACTCATCTGCTCGACGATCCGCCTGATATGCGCCGCCTCGTCGAGGCTCGGGATCACGATCAGGGGTACTGGTGAACGATCAACTACGAGGGCAGTCACCACGTGACGTCCTCCTTCGGGCTGATCCGCGACAGCCTTGCGACCGATCGCGAGGAGCCCCCACAGGCGTAGCCGTGGCGGATTCTGCGCCTGCAAACAATCGGGATCGAACGATCCGCGATCGCTTGGGCAGATTGTTGCCGGGATCGGCGGAAATCTTCCCATCTCCGCACGAAAATGCGGCAGGTCCTGCATCGCTGAACCTGCCGCCTGGTTTTCTCTTCGCCTGGCGTCGATGGCGGCTGTCAGCCCGATCGGTGGCAGCCGGTCGTCATGCGGCCGCGTTGATACTCTGCTCGGGCGTCCATGTTCCGCCCGGCCGATAGCGCGACGCAACACGCCCGCCAGACATCGTGAAGAGATGCAGCCATCCATTGTCGAACAGCGCCGCAACGTCCGGATGGCGCTTCAGGATCTCCGTAATCGCCGCTTCCGGCGCCTCGATCAGAACCGACAGCCGGAGCGGCTCGTGGGCCAGCCTCTCGCCGTCATGGACCGCTTGCCACGGGAGGCCGGGCCGCAGCCGGCCGCCATTCCCTTCGACCACGCCGATGCCGCCGACCACGTTGTGGATCAGCTTGTTGCCGCCACCGAAGGCGTCCGGGGCTACGGCAGAGCCATAGTATTGCAGGCTGATCCAGCTCGCCACGACGACCGGCGCGGTCAGGATCAGCTCCAGCGTCGCGAAACCTTCGTCAGCCTGCCAGTGATAGCTGTGCAGGAAAGCCCGTCCGCCCAGATCTCTGCGGGCGGTCGTTGTGCGCGGAGCGGCGACGAACGCGGCACATCCGGCAAGACCCCATTCTGGCCGGATCTCGGCCCAGTTCGTTGCGCGTGCCGGAACGCTCTCCGCCGTGGCGCCGGCCATCCGCAGTGCGCGCTCGGCCCGTGCCATGGCGCCCGCGCCGCGCAGCCAGCCACGGATCTCGGACAGGTCAGCCGACCGGCCCATTTCGGTATCGGCCGCGTAGAGTGTGATGTCGTCGGTGGTCGTGTCGTGCAGGCCTGCGACGAAAACGGTGTCATCGGCGAGTTCGATGCCGTGCCCCCGCAGGCCGCCCCGGGTCTCCGGGTCGTTCAGAAGCTGTGCGAGGATGCGGGCCGAAACCTCGCCCGTATGTCCGCCGCAGGCACCGCAATGATAGGCGCTTTCGTGAGGGTTGTTCGTGACCTGCGCGCCGTGCCCGAGCAGCAGAACCGTTTTCGCGTGGCCCGAGGTCAGGCTCATGGCTTTGAGCACCGTCGCTGCGAGCTTGGCCTTTCCTTCGGCGTCGAGCGCTTCCGACAGCCTGGGCGCCGGCGACGTGGCTGCCTTGTGGCCGCCGAAGCCGAGGGCCTGTTTCAGCAGTTTCGCCGCGTAGAAAGGGCCGGCCGCCTCGATGAAGGCGAAGGAGGACACCGCGGCCTGCCGGAACCGGCCCCAGGCCCGCGTGGCCCGCGCGTCGATCCGCGCTCCGGTCTCGTTGGCCGGATCGGTGTGGCTCGTCGCGGCCATGCCCGGTTGCAACAAGACCGGCAGGTGGTTCTCCACGACGTCAGAGCCGTGCGCCGTGTGCGACAGCGGCAGACCGAAGAAACCGGCGAAGCCGATCGTGTCGATGCCCGCATCCTGCGCCTCGAGCGCGCGGCGGAAGACCTCGGACCGGACATCGATGCAGAACGCCGCCTGCAGGGCAGGCCGCCCTGTCCGCTCCGCCGGACCGGTCAGCGTATGGGCCAGCCGGCGCTGGTAGGCGCGCTCGGCTGCGTCCTGAAGGATGGCGTCGATGACCTGGTCCGCTGTCGGGGTCAATTGTGCCTGATGAGCCGTGACGACCGGCCGCCATTCCGCCTCGAGCGTTGGCAGATGGGCAAACAGCGCCTCCTCCCAGACAAGCCGTATGGCCAGGAGATCGGCGAGCGCCCGATCGGTCTCTCCGGCGAGTTCGGCCTGCCAGAGACGCCAGCGCGCATGTTGTGCCCACCCGCCGAGATCGGCGAGCAGCCGGTGGAACACGGTTTCCGCCGCGGCGCTGGTGATGCCGAGCCGTTCGGAGGCGCGCAGGATGGCGCGTTCGGCCGTGTCGGGCGCATCGGCGACATGAGAGGCAAAGCCTGTCAGCCCGGCGATTTCCGGTGTCAGGTCATGGCAGGCCCAGTCCCGCCACGCGGCATAGGCGCCGCGGCCCGGTGCAGGCGACCAGAGCGCCTGACCGGTGTCGAAATGCCCGGCAGCCCAGAGCCCGAAGGTCTTTTCGATGACCGATGGCCAGTCCGTGCCCGTGGCCCTGGTCGCCAGATCGGCCACGGTTGGCAGGGGTTGGGGAGCGGGCGCCTCCGTTCCAAGTGCAGCCATGATTCCGGCAAGCGTGTCCGGCTTGGGGCCGCCCGCAGCCTCGAATGCGGCCGAGAGATCGGCCTCGGTGATCGCGCCCGACTTGATCTCGGCGGCATAGTCCGCGCGGTCCCGCGTCACCGGCACTCCGGCCACTCGCGAGAGCCGTGCTGCTGTCGTCGCGAGGCTTTCGCCGGTCTGGCCGAGGAAGGGGTTCACCGCGACCGTTGCTTCCAGCGGGAAGGCGGGTGGGATCGCGCGGATCGCGGCCTCGGCGGCGTCCAGCAATCCGGAGACGCGCTTGGGCGCGATCTGGCTGTGCTTGATGAACATCTGCGGTCCCTCCGATCAGCTGGATTTCACGACCCGGAACCCGCCGATCAGGCGGTCGAGCAGCGCGTTGAGATAAAGCCCGTTGGCAAGATGAACCCGCACACCGGCCGCGGCCGGGTGATGCGACCACAGCGGGAAGACCGCCTGTGCGAAGGCGACGAGGCCGAAGGAGAGAACGGCGAGAACGATCATCGCCCATTCGAGCGGGCCGGGCACGGGGGCGGCCGGTAGGTGCGGACCCCAACCCTTCTCGGCGAGGATCTGGAACAGGAAGTAGGCGGCCGCGGCGGCAAGCGCGGCGCGCGCCGTCCGCCGGGTCAGCTCGACGGGCGCCGCGTCCGCGATGCCCTGAGCGACGAGGTATGCGACCCCGAAAATCAGCATCGCGCCGAGCGCCAGTTCCTGCGCCGTCTTCGGCCCCGAAATTGCGGTGAAGAGCGCGGCCATCCCGGCGAACAGCGCGAGGGCGAGCGCAAAGGATTTCAGCACTGCGCCGACGCTCGGCACTGCGACCGGGCCGGGCCTCCGGATCGAGGCGACCGCCTGGACCGCACCACCCGACGACAGGAAGGCATGCGCCTTGTAGAGCGAATGGGCGACGATGTGCAGAAGCGCGAGCGGCCAGAGGCCGAGCCCGCACTGCACGAGCATGAAGCCCATCTGCGCCACGGTCGACCAGGCCAGCGCCGTTTTCACCGCGCTTTGCGTCAGCATGACCGTCGCACCGAAAAGCGCCGTGAAGCCGCCGATCATCACCAGAGCTGCCATCGCGCCCGGGCTGCCCTGCATGAGGTCCGCCATCCGGATCAGCAGCACCCCGCCCGCATTGACGATACCGGCGTGCAGCAGTGCCGAGACCGGCGTGGGCGCCTCCATGACCTCCGTCAGCCAGCCGTGCAGCGGGAACGAGGCGGTCTTCAGCACCGCGGCAAGGACAAGGAGCGCGGCGGCGACATGTGCGGCCACCGAGGTTTCAGCGATGGTGCCGAGTGGCAGGGCGGCGAGATCGCCGGTGCCGTACGCGACCACGATCAGGACGGCCGCCACGGCCAGAGCCGCGTCGCCGGCATGCCAGACCATGGCGAATTTGACGGCGGCGCGCCGCGCTGCCGGCCGTCCGCGGTAGAACAGGAGAAGCTGGCGGACACCTGTGCCGACCGCGACGAAGGCCGGCACCAGCACCGCGACACTTCCCGCCTGGACCAAGATCATCACCGCGGCAAGGGTCGCCAGCATCAGCGCGTGGAACGCACCCTCCCTCGACTCGCCGTCGAGGTAGCTGCGCGCGTAGCGAAGGACGATCCAGCCGACGAAAGCGACCAGAAGCGCCATCGTGGCGCTGATCGCGTCCATCGACAGGATCAGCGTGAAGGCCCCATCGAACAGGGTGGCGCGCGCCGGGCCGAAGGCTAGAAGCTGCCCGAGCCCTGCCACCGCAAGCAGCAGGACGACCAGTGCTGCGCCTTCCGAAAGCATTGGCACCAGCCGCGGCCGGCGGCCCGGGCGCGTCGCGGCAAGCGCCGCGGCGGCCAGCAGGATCAGCGGAGCCAGGAAAGTCAGGGGCAGGATGGTCGGCATGGCAAGCCTCGCTTCGATGCGGTTCGTGGCAGCAGATAGCGCCTTGCACATATCCAGAAAATTACATACTTTGGTTATTAACGTTCTATTGAGTAGAACTATGGCACTGAACCTTCACCACCTGCGTCTGTTCCGTGCGGTCGCGCGTGACGGTACGCTGACCGGAGCGGCGCACGCGCTGAACCTTTCGCAATCGGCGCTGTCGACTCAGGTGCGCGCGCTCGAAGCGTCGCTTGGTCAGGATCTGTTCGAGAGGCGAGGGCGGGGCCTTGTCCTTACCGAGGCCGGGCGGATCGCGCTCGACCACGCCGAGGAAATCTTCCGAGCTGCAGACGACCTGGCCGCGACTCTGCGCGATGCCGGGTCCGCCCGCCGGGCGCTCCGGGTCGGCGCGCTCGCGACACTGTCACGTAACTTCCAGATCGCCTTCCTCGAACCGCTGATCGGGCGCGAGGATATCGAGGTCGTCGTGCGATCCGGGTCGCAGGCCGACCTGTTGCGCGGTCTCCAGTCGATGGCGCTCGATGTCGTGCTGACGAACCTCGTGCCGGCGCGTGACGCGGCCAGTCCTTACCTTGTGCACGATCTGTCCGAACAGCCGGTCAGCCTGATCGGCGTGCCATCTGACGGGCGGGCAGGGCGGTCCCTGCATGATCTGCTGTCAGCCGAGCCACTTATCCTGCCGACACCGGAATCCGCCCTGCGCGCGTCGTTCGATGCGATGCTCGAACGGCTCGCGATCGTGCCGCGCATAGCGGCCGAGGCCGACGACATGGCGATGTTGCGACTTCTGGCGCGGTCCGGGGCCGGGCTGGTCGTCATTCCGCCGATCGTGGTTCGCGACGAACTCGCGGCCGGAACGCTGGTCGAGCTCGAACGGCTGGACGGAATTTCCGAGAACTTTCTCGCAGTCACGCTGCAGCGCCGCTTCCCGAACCCGCTCGTGGCCGAGGCTATTTCGGCCTACGCGGCGGCGGACTGAGCCGCCGCCTTCGCGCGATTATTGGAAGGCCTGCATACCCGTGATCCCACGGCCGAGGATCAGCGCATGGATATCGTGCGTGCCCTCGTAGGTATTGACCGCCTCGAGGTTCATCACGTGGGTAATGACGCCGTATTCGTCCGAGATGCCGTTGCCGCCATGCATGTCGCGGGCCTCGCGAGCAATATTCAGCGCCTTGCCGCAATTGTTCCGCTTCATCAGCGAGATGAGCTCGGCCGAGGCGGAATGGTCGTCCATCATCCGCCCGAGGCGAAGGGCGCCGAGAAGCCCGAGCGAGATCTCGGTCTGCATGTCGGCGAGCTTTTTCTGGATGAGCTGGTTCGCAGCCAGCGGCTTGCCGAACTGCTTGCGGTCCATCGTGTAGGACCGGGCGGCGCGCCAGCAGGTCTCGGCCGCGCCCATCGCGCCCCAGGAGATGCCATAGCGGGCGCGGTTAAGGCAGCCGAACGGCCCTGCGAGCCCGTGGATGTTTGGCAGCAGGTTCTCCTCGGGGACGAAGACCTCGTCCATCTGGATCATGCCCGTGATCGAGGCGCGCAGCGAGAACTTGCCCTCGATCTTCGGCGCGTTCAGGCCCTTCATCCCTTTCTCGAGGATGAAGCCCTTGATCTTCCCGTCATGGGCGTCGGACTTGGCCCAGATGACGAACACATCGGCGATGGGTGAATTGGTGATCCAGTTCTTGGCGCCGGACAGCGAATAGCCGCCATCGACCTTCTTGGCCCGGGTGATCATGCCGCCTGGATCCGATCCGTGGTCCGGCTCGGTCAGGCCGAAGCAGCCGACCCATTCGCCGGTGGCGAGCTTCGGCAGGTACTTCTTCCGCTGCTCTTCGGTGCCGTAGGCGAAGATCGGGTGCATGACGAGTGACGACTGCACCGACATCGCGGACCGGTAGCCCGAATCGACCGCCTCGACCTCTCGCGCGACGAGCCCGTAGGCGACGTACCCCGCGCCGACACAGCCATAGTCCTCGGGGATCGTGACGCCGAGAAGGCCGAGTTCGCCCATCTCGCTCATGATGTCGCGGTCGAAGGTTTCGTGCCGGTTGGCGAGCATGGCGCGCGGCTTCAGCCTTTCCTGGCAATAAGCGTGCGCGCTGTCGCGGATCATCCGCTCTTCCTCGGTCAGCATCGAGTCGAGCAGGAACGGGTCGTCCCAGACCAGCGCGGCAGGTTTCGCGCGCGCCTCTTCCGGGGTTGCCGCGTGGGCTTGGGGATCTCCGCTGGCGTCCATGTCACATCTCTCCTCTGCCTGCGCGGCCTTGTCTAGTGGGATACACATCAAGCATGAACATTTCAAGCTTGAAGTAAATTGATGACCGAGCTACGGTTGCGTCCAACGCGGGATGCGGTCGGCGTCCCGGATGCAAGGAGAGCGACAGATGCGCATCGCATGTCTCGGGGGCGGACCGGCCGGTCTCTACTTCGCGATCTCGATGAAACTGCGTGATCCGTCGCACGAGATCGTCGTGGTCGAACGCAACAAGCCCGGCGACACGTTCGGGTGGGGCGTTGTCCTCTCCGACGACGCGCTCGGGAATCTCGAGGCGAACGACCCGAAAAGCGCGCAGGCGATCCGCGACAACTTCGCCTACTGGGACGATATCGCCGTCATCCATGACGGTGTCCGCACCGTCTCGGGCGGGCACGGATTCGCCGGGATCGGCCGGATGAAGATGCTGCAACTGCTTCAGGCGCGGGCTCGGGAGCTTGGCGTCGAACTGCGGTTCGAGACTCCGTTCGACGACGTCGAGGCCTGGCGGCGCGACTACGACCTCGTCGTCGGATGCGACGGCATCAATTCGGTCGTGCGCCGGACCTATGCCGACGCCTTCAGGCCGAACGTCGACACGCGGAAGTGCAAGTTCATCTGGCTCGGCACGCATCAGAAGTTCGACGACGCCTTCACCTTCATCTTCGAGAAGACCGAACATGGCTGGATCTGGGTCCATGCCTACCAGTTCGATGCCGACACCGCGACCTTCATCGTCGAGTGCAGCCAGGAAACCTGGGACAATTTCGGCTTCGAGCACATGACGAAGGAGGAGATCGTCGAGACCTGCCGGAAGACGTTCGAAAAGCATCTCGACGGCCACGCGCTCATGTCGAACGCGGACCATTTGCGCGGCTCGGCGGTGTGGATCAACTTCCCCCGCGTATTGTGCGAGACGTGGCATCACAAGAACGTCGTCCTTCTCGGTGACGCTTCGGCCACCGCGCATTTCTCGATCGGCTCGGGCACCCGGCTCGCCTTCGACAGCGCCATCGCGCTGGCAGAGCTTCTGCACACCGAGCCGTCGATGGAGCGGGCGTTCGAACGCTACCAGGAAGAGCGGCGGCTCGAGGTCCTGCGCCTGCAGTCGGCGGCGCGGAACTCGCTTGAATGGTTCGAGGAGGTGGAGCGCTACCTCGATCTCGATCCGGTCCAGTTCAATTACTCGCTGCTGACCCGGTCACAGCGGATCAGCCACGAGAACCTTCGCCTGCGCGATCCGGACTGGCTCCGCTCGGCGGAGAAGTGGTTCCAGACGCAGGCCGGCGTCGCCGACAACGCACCCGTCCGCGCGCCGATGTTTGCGCCATTCCGCCTGCGAGAGATGGAGCTGAAGAACCGGATCGTGGTCTCGCCGATGGCGCAGTACAAGGCCGTCGACGGTCGCCCGACCGACTGGCACCTCGTCCATCTGGGGGAGCGGGCGAAAGGCGGGGCGGGCCTCGTCTATACCGAGATGACCTGCGTCAGCCCCGAGGGCCGGATCACACCCGGCTGTCCCGGCCTTTACGATCCCGAACACGAGGCGGCCTGGACCCGTATCGTCGACTTCGTCCATGCCGAGACCGACGCGAAGATTTGCTGCCAGATCGGCCATGCCGGGCGGAAGGCCTCGGTTCAGGTGCCGTGGCAGGATAACGAGATGCCGCTGACCTCCGGCGGCTGGGAGATCATTGGACCGTCGCCCCTGGCGTGGTCGCCGAAGCACCCCGTCCCGCGCGAAATGACCCGGGCGGACATGGACCAGGTGACGGCGGAATTCGTCGCCGCTGTCGGCATGGCGGAGCGCGCCGGCTTCGACATGATCGAGCTTCACGCCGCGCACGGCTATCTTCTGTCGTCCTTCATTTCGCCGGTGTCGAACCGGCGCGCTGACGACTACGGCGGGTCGGTCGAAAACCGGATGCGCTGGCCGCTCGAGGTCTTCCGCGCGATGCGCGCGGCCTGGCCGGAAGAAAAACCGATGTCGGTCCGCATCTCCGCCAACGACTGGGTTGGCGAGTCCGGCGTGACGCCGGAAGACGCGGTCCGGATCGCGAAACTGTTCTCGGAAGCCGGCGCCGATATCATCGACGTCTCCGCCGGTCAGACGACGACGGATGCGCGTCCGGTCTACGGCCGGATGTTCCAGACCCCGTTCTCCGACCGCATCCGGAACGAGGCGAACATCAGGACCATGGCGGTCGGCAACATCTATGAGGCCGACCACGTCAATTCGATCCTGATGGCCGGCCGCGCCGATCTCGTCTGCCTTGCGCGGCCGCATCTCGCCGATCCCTACTGGACGCTTCACGCGGCAACCGCGATCGGCGACCGGCACGAGGTCTGGCCGAAGCCCTACGAGGCGGGCAAGAAGCAGGCGTGGCGGCTTGCCGATCGGGAAGCCGAAATGGAGATCCGGGCGTGAGCCGGCGGGTCCTCGTCACCGGCGGCGGCACCGGGATCGGGCTTGCCATCGCGCGGGCCTTCGCGGAAGCCGGCGACGCGGTGACCGTGACCGGCCGCAGGCCCGAACCGCTGGAAGAGGCCGCGAAAGAGTATGGCCTGACCGCGAAGACCGCGGATGTGAGCGACGAGGCGCAGGTCGCGGCCCTCTTCGACGAGGCCTTCGATGTGGTCATAGCCAATGCCGGCACGGGCAAGGCGGCGAAAGTGAAGGAAACGTCGCTTGACCTCTGGTCCCGGACGCTGGCGGTGAACCTGACAGGAACGTTCCTGACTTTCCGGGAAGCGCTGCGCGGCATGGGGTCGGGCGGGCGGCTCATCGCGATCGCCTCGACGCAGGGTCTTAAGGGCTCGGCCAATATCGGGGCCTACGCGGCCTCGAAGCATGGCGTCATCGGTTTCGTCCGGTCGCTCGCCCATGAGGTCGCGAAGGCGGGTATCACGTGCAACGCGATATGCCCGGGCTACACCCAGACCGATATGGCCGAGGCCGCGATTACGGGAATGATGAGCCGTTTCGGTATCGACCGCGACGACGCCATCGCGAAAGTCGTGGTGAACAACCCGATGGGACGGATGATCGCGCCGGAGGAAGTCGCCTCGGCCGCGCTTTGGCTCGCCTCTCCCGGCGCGGCTTCGGTCAACGGTCACGCCCTGGCGCTTTCGGGGGGCGAGATATGACCGACATCGCCCCGCAGCCCGCCGAGTCCGCGCTGTCGAAGGACCGGCTGCGCCTCTGGCTGAAGCTGCTCAAGGCCTCGCGTCTCGTCGAGGACGAGGTGCGCCGTCGCCTCCGCGCCGAATGCGACTGGACCCTGCCGCGCTTCGACGTCATGTCG
This sequence comes from Rhodobacterales bacterium HKCCE3408, assembly GCA_015689705.1. GTDB lineage: Bacteria > Pseudomonadota > Alphaproteobacteria > Rhodobacterales > Rhodobacteraceae > HKCCE3408. The sequence continues at coordinate 126,861 of WVSN01000005.1, read as the reverse complement.
GTCCTCGCCCGCGCGCCCGACGGGCTGCGCATGGGCGACATATCCAAACGGCTGCGGGTATCGGCGGGCAACGTCACCGGCATCGTCGACAAACTGACCGACGAGGGCCTCGCGCTGCGCGTCGCCGTGCCGGGCGACAGGCGCGCGAGCCGGGTGCGGCTCACCGCCCGCGGCCGCGAGGTCTTCGCTGAACACGCCGCACTGCACGAGGCCTGGATCGACGAGATCCTCGGCGGGCTCGACGAGGGCGCCGTCGCGCGGATGATCCAGCGGCTCGATCACCTGTCCAAACATCTGGAGGCGCCACGCTGATGCGGACCGACGTGACCCATTTCCGATGCGCCGTCGAAGACGGGATCGCCACGATCGCACTCGACCGGCCGGAGCGGAAAAACCCGCTGACGTTCGACAGCTATGCGGAGCTGCGCGACTGGTTCCGCGACCTCGCCTATGACGACGAGGTGAAGGCGGTGATCTTCGCCCCGAACGGCGGCAATTTCAGCTCCGGCGGCGACGTCCATGACATCATCGGGCCGTTGACGAAGATGAGCATGAAGGAGCTTCTGACCTTCACCCGGATGACCGGCGATCTCGTGAAGGCGATGATCGGCTGCGGCAAGCCGGTCGTCGCGGCGGTCGATGGAATCTGCGCCGGCGCCGGAGCGATCATCGCCATGGCCGCCGACCTGCGCGTCGCGACACCCGAGGCGAAAGTCGCGTTCCTGTTCAACCGCGTCGGACTTGCCGGCTGCGACATGGGTGCCTGCGCGATCCTGCCCCGGATCATCGGTCAGGGACGGGCGGCGGAACTGCTCTATCTCGGCCGGTCGATGGGCGCGGAAGAGGGGCTCGCCTGGGGGTTCTGGAACCGGGTCGTGCCGGCGGCGGATCTGATGGACGCGGCGGGCGACCTGGCTGGCAGGATCGCGGCGGGACCGGGTTTCGCGAACATGATGACGAAGACGATGCTTGCGCAGGAATGGTCGATGACGATCGACCAGGCGATCGAGGCCGAGGCGCAGGCGCAGGCGATCTGCATGCAGGGACAGGATTTCCGGCGCGCCTACGAGGCCTTCGTCGCGAAAGAGAAACCGGTGTTCCAGGGGGATTGACGGAGGCCGGGGGCCAGCCCCCGGACCCCCGGAGTATTTCGGGAAAGATGAAGGCATGAGTGACAGGACCTATCTCGACTGGCCGTTCTTCGATGACCGGCACCGGGCGCTGGCGGCGGAGGCCGAGGGCTTCGCGGCCGGGCTGTTTGTCGATCACGGCGATGTCGATGGCGCCTGTCGGAAGCTGGTCGCATCTCTGGGCGAGGCAGGCTTCCTGCAGCATACCGGCGGGGATGCGCTAGACGTGCGCACGCTTTGTCTGATGCGCGAGACGCTGGCCCGTGCCGACGGGCTCGCGGATTTCGCCTTCGCTATGCAGGGGCTCGGGACCGGGGCGATATCGTTGTTCGGCACCGACGCGCAGAAGGCCGAATGGCTGCCGGAAACGCGGGCCGGGCGCGCCATCGCGGCCTTCGCGCTGACCGAGCCGCAATCGGGATCGGACGTGGCGAACTCGACCATGACGGCCACGCGCGACGGCGACGACTACGTCCTGAACGGTGAGAAGACCTGGATCTCCAACGGCGGGATCGCCGATGTCCACACGCTTTTCGCCCGGACCGGCGAGGGGCCGGGGGCGAAAGGGCTCTCGGCCTTCGTCGTGCCGGCGGGCCTGCCGGGCTTCGAGGTCGTCGAGCGGCTGGAGGTGATGGCGCCGCACCCGCTGGCGCGTCTCCGGTTCACCGATTGCCGCGTGCCGGCCTCGGCGATGATCGGCGCGCCGGGGCAGGGCTTCCGGATCGCGATGTCGGTTCTCGACGTATTCCGCGCCACCGTTGCCGCCGCAGCGCTCGGCTTCGCGCGGCGGGCGCTTGACGAGGCGCTGGCGCGCGTCACGACGCGGCACGTTCAGGGCGCGCCGCTGGCCGATCTGCAGATGGTGCAGGGGCACATCGCCGACATGGCGCTCGATGTCGACGCCGCGGCGCTGCTCGTCTACCGCGCTGCGTGGACCAAGGATGCCGGCGCGCCACGGGTCACCCGCGAGGCGGCGATGGCCAAGCTTTTCGCCACCGACCGGGCGCAGATCGTGATCGACAAGGCGGTCCAGCTTCACGGCGGCGACGGTGTGAAGTCCGGCGAGACCGTGGAACGCCTCTACCGCGACATCCGTGCGCTTCGGATCTACGAAGGCGCCTCCGACGTGCAGCGCGTGGTCATCGCCCGCGCCACGCTCGGCCAATTCCAGGGGAGCTGACCCATGCTGAGACCCTCTGCCCATCTCGACAGTTTCACCCGCGACAACCTGCCGGCGGAGGAGACCTGGCCCGATCTCCTGCTCGACGGGTTCGACTATCCCGACCGGCTGAACGCCGCGGTCGAGCTGACCGACGCCATGGTCGCGAAGGGCTTCGGCGATCACACCGCGCTCATCGGCAACGGGCGGCGGCGGACCTACAAGGAGCTGTCGGACTGGACCAACCGTCTCGCCCATACGCTGGTCGACGATCTGGGCGTGACGCCGGGAAACCGAATACTGATCCGATCAGCTAACAATCCTGCGATGGTCGCCTGCTGGCTCGCCGCGACGAAGGCCGGGGCGGTGGTCGTGAACACGATGCCGATGCTGCGGGCGGGCGAGTTGCGCAAGTACGTCGAGACGGCCGAGATCACCCATGCGCTCTGCGACACCAGGCTGATGGACGAGATGATCGCCTGTGCGAAGGGAAGCGAAACGCTCAATACCGTCGTCGGTTTCGATGGCACAGCGAACCACGACGCCGAGCTCGACAGGCTTGCGCTGCAGAAGTCCGTCCGGTTCGAGGCCGTCGACACGGCGCAGGACGACGTTGCGCTGATCGGCTTCACCTCGGGGTCCACCGGCAATCCCAAGGCGACGATGCATTTCCACCGCGATCTTCTCATCATCGCGGACGGCTACGCGAAAGAGGTGCTGAGCGTGACGCCCGAGGACGTCTTCGTCGGCTCCCCGCCGCTCGCCTTCACCTTCGGGCTCGGCGGGCTCGCGATCTTCCCGCTGCGGTTCGGGGCCGCAGCGACGCTGCTCGAGACCGCCTCGCCGCCCAACATGATCGAGATCATCGAGACCTTCAAAGCCACCGTCTGCTTCACCGCGCCAACCGCTTATCGCGCGATGATGCGGGCGATGGACGAGGGCGCTGACCTGTCTTCGCTGCGGGCCGCCGTGTCCGCCGGCGAAACGCTGCCAGGCCCGGTCTACGACGAGTGGATGGCCAAGACCGGCAAGCCGATGCTCGACGGGATCGGCGCGACCGAGATGCTGCACATCTTCATTACCAACCGCTTCGACGACCACCGCCCGGCCTGCACCGGCAAGCCGGTGACGGGCTACCAGGCGAAGGTGGTCGACGACAGCGGGGCCGAGGTCCCGCGCGGGACCGTCGGCAAGCTCGCCGTCCGCGGGCCGACCGGCTGCCGCTATCTCTTCGGCGCACGGCAGGAGGACTACGTGAAGGATGGATGGAACATCACGGGCGACGCCTTCATCGAGGATGAGGACGGCTATTTCCACTTCGCTGCGCGCAACGACGACATCATCGTCAGCGCCGGTTACAACATCGCGGGGCCGGAGGTGGAGGCGGCGCTCCTGTCCCACGTGGCAGTCGCCGAATGCGCCGTCATCGGGGTGCCGGACGAGGATCGCGGCCAGATCGTCGAGGCCCATGTCGTCCTGGCCGAGGGCCATGCCGGTGACGCGCTGATGGTCAAGCTCCTGCAGGATCACGTGAAGGCGACGATCGCACCCTACAAGTACCCGCGCAGCGTGGTCTTCACCGAGAGTCTGCCGAAGACGCAGACCGGAAAGATCCAGCGCTTCCGCCTGAGGGCCGAGCCATGAGCGGCGGATACGATCCCGGGTCCGAGGGCGCGAAGATGGCCCTTCGCGGCGCCATGTCCTACGGCGACTACCTGCATATCGACACCGTTCTCGCGCAGCAGCACCCGCTGAGCCAGGCCCATGACGAGATGCTGTTCATCATCCAGCACCAGACTTCGGAGCTCTGGATGAAGCTCGTCCTGCACGAACTGGCCGCCGCGCGCGCCGCTCTGATCCGAGGCGATACGGCGCCGATGTTCAAGATGCTGGCCCGCGTCAGCCGGATCTTCGAGCAGCTGAACAACCAGTGGGAGGTTTTGCGGACGATGACGCCGGCGGATTACACGGCCTTCCGCGAAAGCCTTGGTCCGTCCTCGGGCTTCCAGTCCTGGCAGTACCGGATGATCGAATACATCCTGGGCAACCGGAACCCGCATATGCTGAAGCCGCACGAGCATGTGCCGGAGGTGCGTGAGACGCTGGCGGCGGAACTCGCGCGGCCGAGCTTCTATGACGAAGTCGTCCGCTTCCTCTTCCGCAGTCTCGACGGCCACGAGGACAACGTGCCCGAGCCGCAGCTCGACCGTCCGCACGAGGCGGTGCCGGAGATCCAGGCGCGCTGGAAGATCGTCTACCAGGACGTCTCCGCCCACTGGGAGCTGTACGAACTGGCCGAGAAGCTTGTCGATCTCGAGGACTATTTCCGCCGCTGGCGCTTCAACCATGTCACGACCGTCGAGCGGGTGATCGGCTTCAAACGCGGTACGGGCGGTACGTCCGGGGTCCAGTACCTCCGCCGGATGCTCTCGGTCGAGCTCTTCCCCGAACTCTGGCACCTGAGAGGCGAATTGTGAGCCTGCCGAAGAAGCATCTCTTCGATCTGCCCGATGGCGTGATCTACCTGGACGGCAACTCGCTCGGCGCGCTGCCGAAAGGCGCGGCGTCGCGTGCGGCGGAAGTGATCGGCCGTGAATGGGGGCAGGAGCTGATCCGGGCCTGGAACACCGCTGACTGGATGGCGCTGCCGATGCGCGTCGGCGACCGGATCGCGCGGCTGATCGGCGCGCCTGCGGGCAGCGTCGCGACCGGCGACACGCTGTCGATCAAGGTCTACCAGGCGCTCGATGCAGCGCTGAAGATGCGGCCCGACCGCCGTGTGATCCTGTCCGACAACGGAAACTTCCCGACAGATCTCTACATGGCTGAAGGGCTGATGGAGACCATCGGAAAGGGCTACGAACTGCGGACGCCTGCGCCGGAGGACGTGGCGGACGCGATCACCGATGAGGTCGCGGTGGTCCTGCTGACCGAGGTCGACTACCGGACCGGCCGGAAGCACGACATGGCGGCGATCACGAAACGCGCGCACGATTCCGGCGCGGTCATGATCTGGGACCTTGCCCATTCCGCCGGGGCGCTGCCGGTCAATATCGCAGGCTCGAATGCCGAGTTCGCCGTGGGCTGCACCTACAAGTACCTGAACGGCGGTCCGGGCGCGCCTGCCTTCATCTATGCCCGCCCCGATCTTGTAGAAGAAATCAGCCCCGCGCTTGCCGGCTGGATGGGCCACGATGCGCCGTTCGCGATGGAGCGGCATTATCGCCCGGCCATGTCGACGGAACGGCTCCGGGTCGGCACACCGCCCATCGTCCAGCTCTCGATCCTGGACGCGGCGCTCGACATTTTCGACGAGATCGACATGGAAGAGATCCGCGCCGCCTCGCTCGCGCTGTCGGACCTCTTCATCGCGGAGGTCGAGGCGCGCTGCCCCGGCCTGACTCTCGCCTCGCCGCGCGATCACGCCTCCCGCGGAAGCCAGGTCTCGTTCCGCTTCGAACATGGCTATGCCGCGATGCAGGCGCTGATCGACCATGGCGTGATCGGCGATTTCCGCGCGCCCGACATCATGCGCTTCGGCTTCACGCCGCTGTATCTCGATGCCGGTGACGTGCGGGCGGGGGTGGACGTGCTCGAACGGGTCATCGCCGAGGAGCTCTGGCGCGACCCGAAATACCAGACGAAATCCCGCGTGACCTGATGGCGTTCGATTATCACCAGAAGGTCCTGTTCCGCCATTGCGATCCGGCCGGGATCGTCTTCTTTCCGCGCTACGCCGAAATGGTCAACGACGCGGTCGAGGCGCTGTTTTCCGACGTGCTCGGCTGGCCGTTCGAGGCTATGCATCCCGACGCCGCCGTTCCGACCGTCGCCATTGCGATGGAATTCTCCGCGCCAAGCCGCCACGGAGATGAGCTGATCCTGTCGATCGCCGGCCGCGGTGTGGGCCGGACCAGCCTGACGCTCGAGACGACAGCGCGTGCAGGGGACGAGGTCCGGTTTCGCGCGCGCCAGACTCTCGTCTGCATTGGCTCGGATGGAAAACCGCAGCCCTGGCCCGACGCGGTGCGCGCGGCAGCGGAACGGATGACGGAGGAACAGCCATGAAACCCCGGACGATCCATCCAGAGGGCTGGGCCCCCGCGCTCGGCTACGCCAACGGCATGCTCATGCCGGACGGAACGCTGCATATCGGCGGCCAGATCGGCTGGGACAAGGACAAGCGGTTCGTCGAGGGTGGCTTCGTTCCGCAGATGGAACAGGCCCTGTCGAACATCGCCGAAATCGTACGCGCGGCGGGCGGCGACGTGACCGATATCGGCCGCCTGACGTGGTTCGTGACCGACAAGGCCACCTATCTCGCGCACCAGCGCGAGGTCGGCGAGGCCTACCGCCGGGTGATGGGAAAGCACTTCCCGGCCATGTCGCTTCTCGTCGTGAAGGATCTGGTCGAGGACGAGGCGCTGATCGAGATCGAGGCGACGGCCTACATCGCGCCCTGATCGCCGGGCGTGCGGGTCAGAAGCTCGTAACCCGGCGCCGTGGCCGCCTTTACGGTCGTGATAGGGCGCGTCCCGATCCAAGTCGTCCGATCGATCACGAACAGCGCGCTGCCAGGTGCGCAGCCAAGCAGCTCCGCCTCCCGCTCGCCCGCCGCTTCGGCCGAGAACCGGACGTCGCACCGGCTGTAGGGCCGGTTGACCACGAGCCATTCGTTGGCGCTTTCGACCGAGAGGTCGACGTCGAGAATCTCGGGCGCTGTCGCGGTCGAGATCCAGCGGTCCTCCAGCATGAACGGACGTCCGTCCGAAAGATGCAGCGCCTCGACCCGCAGCATCCGCTCCGGCGCGCCGATCTCGAGCGTCGCGGCGATGGTGCGCGGCGTCTCTTCCAGCGCTCGGCGAATCAGCTGGTAGCCATAGCGCCCGCCCTTGGCCTCGACCTCGCGCCGGGTGACCGGAATCTCGAATGTCGCTCGCGTCACCGGGTCCGGACGGACGCGCGTGCCGCCCTTGCGCCGTCGCTCCACGATGCCGCTGTCGGACAGGTCCTGCATCGCGCGCTGAACGGTCGAGCGCGCGCAGCCGAGCGTGTCGGCGATATCCGCATCGCGCGGCAACCGGTCGCCCGGCGCGTAGTGGCCCGAAAGGATGCGCGCGTGGATGCGGTCCCGAACTGCGCGCCAGGACAGGCGACCGTCGGCGGTCATGTCGCCCGTCCGAGCTGTTGTGCCACCGCGGTGAAATCCGCGGCGATCCGGTCGCGTTCGGGATGTCGCCCGTCGCGGACGACATGGCGTCCCGCGCTCCAGACATCGGTGACGCAGGACCGCCCGCGGCCGGTGAAGATCAGGCTGTCGAGGACGGTGTCGCCCGCCCGGCCGCAGAGCACTTCGTTGTCCGTCGCGATCCCGATCAGGTCGGCCCACTGTCCCTCCGCGATCTGCCCGGATGACCGCCCGGCCGCCTGAGGCCCGCCGGCAACTGCTGCATCGAACAGCACCCGTCCAGTCGTGCGATCCGCCGTCGCCATCGCCGCCCGGCTCCGGTCGCGCAGCCGCTGCGAATATTCGAGCGTCGCCAGCTCCTCCCAGAGCGCGACGTGGATGTTGGAATCCGACCCGACTCCGAACCGGCCTCGCGCTGCGCGGTAGGTCGTGCCGTTGAAGATCCCGTCGCCGAGGCTCGATTCCGTGATCGGGCAGAGCCCCGCGACTGCGCCTGTCGCAGCCAGCCGTTCAGTCTCTTCGTTCGTCATCTGAGTGCAATGGATCAGGCACCAGCGCGGATCGACGTCCGCGTGGTCCAGAAGCCACGTCACCGGTCGAGCGCCCAGATGCGCCTCGACCTCTGCGACCTCGGCCTCCTGCTCGGCGAGATGCATGTGGATCGGCCGGTCTGGTGCAATCTCCTGCGCTGCCGCCAGCGCGCCGGGTGGCACGGCGCGGAGCGAATGGGGCGCGACCCCGATGGCATGATCCGTCGGCCCGCCCGCGAGCGCCGCCGCCGACCCCTCGAACAGCCGTGCGAAGCCGTCGAGATCGCAACCGAACCGCCGTTGACCGCCTTCAAGCGCCCGCCCATCGCAGCCGCCCTGCATGTAGAGCACCGGCAGAAGCGTCAGCCCGATCCCGGTCCGCCGCGCCGCCGCAATGATCCTCTCCGCCATCTCCGCCCGGTTCGCATAGGCGGTGCCGCCGACATCGTGATGCAGGTAGTGAAACTCGGCCACCGCCGCGTAGCCCGCCTCCAGCATCTCCATGAAGACGAGCGCCGCGATCGCCTCGACCTGGTCCGGCGTCAGCCGGTCGAGGAAGCGGTACATCAGCCGCCGCCAGGTCCAGAACGTGTCGCGCGGGTCGGGGCCGCGCGCCTCGGTCAGCCCGGCCATGGCGCGCTGGAAGGCATGGCTGTGCAGGTTCACCGGCGCGGGCAGGAGCAGGTCGAGCGCATCCGCCGGCATGTCCATCCCGGCCTGCACCGCCACGATTCGCCCGTCTCCCCCGATCTCGACGCTTACGTCCCGGAGCCACCCCGTCGGCCCAAGGGCTTGCCTTGCATGGATTTTCGGCACCGGGGTTCTCTCCGTTGACAAAATAAGTAGCTACATAATATGAATATGTCGTCTGTTAAGCAAGGGCGAGATGACGCAGGTTCAGCTCATCACCGGGGCAAGGGTCGCCACGATGGCGGCGCCGGACGGCTATGGGCTCATCGAGGACGCGGCCATCGCGATCGACGGCGAGACCATCGCGTGGGTCGGATCGTCGGAAGACCTTCCCGCCGATTTCGCAAATGCCGATCCGCTGCGGCTCGACGGCCGACTGGTCACACCGGCGCTCATCGATTGCCACACGCATATCGTCCATGGCGGCCATCGGGCGCGCGAATTCGAGATGCGGCTGGAGGGTGCCAGCTACGAGGAGATCGCGCGGGCCGGCGGCGGCATCGTCTCGACCGTCGAGGCGACCCGCGCCGCGGACGAGCCGACGCTTCTCGCCGCGGCCCTGACCCGCGCCGACGCGCTCATCGCCGAGGGCGTCTCGGTCATCGAGGTCAAATCCGGCTACGGCCTCGACATCGAAACCGAGCTCCGGATGCTGCGCGCCGCGCGCGCCATCGAAAAACACCGCCCCGTCCGGATCGTGACATCCTTCCTCGGCGCTCACGCCGTCCCGAAGAGCACGGACGCCGACGCCTATATCGACGACATCTGCCTCCCCGCGCTCGTCGCCGCCCATACCGAGGGCCTCGTCGATGCGGTCGACGGTTTCTGCGAAGGCATCGCCTTCTCGCCCGACCAGATCGCCCGCGTCTTCGACCGCGCAAAGGCCCTCGGCCTGCCGGTCAAGCTCCATGCCGAGCAACTGAGCCATCTCGGCGGCACGGCACTGGCGGCCCGCTACCACGCGCTCTCAGCCGATCACGTCGAGTACGCGACAGAGGACGACGCCATCGCGCTTGCCCAATCCGGCAGTGTCGCCGTCCTTCTGCCCGGCGCGTTCTACACGCTCCACGAGACGCAAAAGCCACCGGTCGACGCCTTCCGCAGCCACGGCGTGCCGATGGCCGTCGCGACCGACTGGAACCCCGGCTCCTCGCCGATGGGCTCGCTTCTTCTCGCCATGAACATGGCCTGCACGCTCTTCGGCCTGACCCCGGCCGAGGCGCTCACCGGCACCACGCGGAACGCCGCCCGCGCACTCGGGCTGACCGATTGCGGAACCATCGCGCCCGGCCGTCGCGCCGATCTCGCGATCTGGGACGTCGAGGAGCCGGCGGAACTGGCCTACCGGATCGGGGTCAATCCGCTTCATGCGCGCATCTTCGGAGGGCAGGGATGACCGTCACGCTCCACCCCGGATCGACAACGCTGGCCACGCTCGAGACGCTCTGGCGCGATGGCGTGGCGGCCGTGCTGGACCCCGCCGCGCGACAGGCCGTCGACCGCTCCGCCGAGCGCGTCCGCCAGGCCGCGCAGGCGGACACGCCCGTCTATGGCATCAATACCGGCTTCGGCAAACTGGCCTCCGTCCGCATCGGCCCCGCAGATACCGAGACGCTGCAGAGAAACCTGATCCTCAGCCATTGCTGCGGCGTGGGCGAACCTCTCGAGGCGAACACCACACGGCTGATGATGGCACTGAAGCTCCTGTCCCTCGGTCGCGGCGCCTCGGGCGTGAGGTGGGAGATCTGCGCGCTGCTCGAAGCGATGCTCGCCAAGGGTGTCACACCGGTCGTCCCGGTGCAGGGCTCCGTCGGCGCATCGGGCGATCTCGCCCCGCTCGCCCACATGACCGCCGTGATGATCGGCGAGGGCGAGGCGGTGCTGAACGGCGAGCGGATGCCGGGCGGCGCGGCACTGACCGCCGCCGGCCTCACGCCGGTCGTCCTCGGCCCGAAGGAAGGGCTCGCGCTCATCAATGGCACCCAGTTCTCGACCGCCTGCGCACTCGCCGCGCTGTTCGATGCGGGCCGGATGCTCCGCGCTTCGGTCGTCGTCTCGGCGCTGTCGACCGACGCGATCATGGGCTCGACCCAACCGCTCCGCCCCGAGATCCATGAGCTTCGCGGCCATGTCGGCCAGATCGATGTCGCCGCGGAGATGTCCCGCCTGATGGACGGCTCCGCGATCCGCGAAAGCCACCGCGAGGGCGACACCCGCGTGCAGGATCCCTACTGCATCCGCTGCCAGCCGCAGGTTGCGGGCGCGGCGCGCGACCTGATGCGCTTCGCCGGCCGCACGCTGCAGATCGAGGCCAACGCCGTCACCGACAACCCGCTCGTGGTCGAGGACGGCATCCTGTCGGGCGGCAACTTCCACGCCGAGCCGGTCGCCTTCGCCGCCGACATGCTCGCGCTCGCCCTCTCGGAGATCGGCGCCATCGCGCAGCGCCGCGTGGCGCTTATGGTCGATCCGACGCTCAGCTTCGACCTGCCGCCCTTCCTGACGCCGGCGCCGGGCCTGAACTCCGGCTACATGATCGCCGAAGTGACGACCGCCGCGCTGATGAGCGAGAACAAGCATCTCGCCCATCCCTGCTCGACCGACTCCACCCCGACCTCCGCGAACCAGGAGGACCATGTCAGCATGGCTGCCCACGGCGCGCGGCGGCTGGCCCGCATGAACGCCAACCTCTCGGTGATCCTCGGGGTCGAGGCGCTGTGCGCGGCGCAGGGGGTCGAGGCGCGCGCGCCGCTCCTGACCTCCGACCCGCTGCAATCCGCTATCGCCACCATCCGGGCCGAGGTGCCGCGCCTCGGGCAGGACCGTGCGCTGGCCCCCGACATGGAGATCGCCGCGCGGCTGGTCCGTGACGACGCGCTGGCCATCGCCGCGGGGCTGGAGCTGACACCGTGAGCTTTCTCGAAATCACCCGCGGGGACAGCCCCATCCTCCTCGGCCTGCCGCATACCGGCACCGACCTGCCGGACGACATCGCCGGGAACCTCAACGAGACCGGGCGTGGGCTTGCAGACACCGACTGGCATATCGAGCGCCTCTACGACGGCCTTCTGCCCGGCGTCACGACGGTGCGCACCCGCATCCACCGCTACGCCATCGACGTGAACCGCGATCCCACGGGCGACAGCCTCTATCCCGGCCAGAACACCACCGGCCTCGTGCCGGAGACGGATTTCGACGGCGTCCCGATCTGGACAACGCCGCCCGATGCGGCCGAAACCGAACGCCGCCGCGTGGCCTTCCACGCGCCCTACCACGCCGCGATGGCGGCGGAACTCGACCGCATCCGCGCCGCCCACGGCTACGCGATCCTCTACGATTGCCACTCGATCCGGTCGCGCATCCCGTTCCTGTTCGCCGGCGTCCTGCCCGACTTCAACATCGGCACCAATTCCGGCGCGTCCTGCGATCCCGGCATTGCCGATGCCGTCGCCGGGATCTGCGCGGCCGCCGAAGGCCACACCTCCGTCACAAACGGCCGGTTCAAGGGCGGCTGGACCACGCGGCAATACGGCCGCCCGGCCGAGGGCATCCACGCGATCCAGATGGAACTCGCGCAATCCGCATACCTCGCCGCCGAAGCCCCGCCCTGGACCTACGACACCGCGAAGGCCAACCGCCTCCGCACGCACCTGTCCGCCATCCTCGCCGCCCTGTCCGACTGGAGACCCGCATGAGCGATCCGCGCAAGAACACCCGCGACGTCTACCCGCCCACGGGAACGGAGATCACCGCAAAAAGCTGGCTGACCGAGGCGCCGATGCGGATGCTGATGAACAACCTGCATCCCGACGTCGCCGAGAACCCGCATGAGCTCGTCGTCTATGGCGGGATCGGCCGGGCCGCGCGGACTTGGCAGGATTTCGACCGGATCGTCGCCGGGCTGAAGGACCTCGAGGCCGACGAGACGCTCGTCGTGCAGTCCGGCAAGCCCGTCGCCATCGTCCGCACGCACGCGGACGCGCCCCGCGTCCTGATCGCGAACTCCAACCTCGTGCCGCACTGGGCCAACTGGGATCACTTCTCCGAACTCGATCGCAAGGGCCTGATGATGTACGGCCAGATGACGGCCGGGTCCTGGATCTACATCGGCACGCAGGGCATCGTTCAGGGAACCTACGAAACCTTTGCCGAGGCCGGGCGCCAGCATTACGGCGGCGACCTGACCGGCCGATGGATCCTGACGGGAGGGCTCGGCGGCATGGGCGGCGCGCAGCCGCTCGCGGCGGTCTTCGCCGGAGCCTCATGTCTCGCGGTCGAATGCAACCCGGACTCGATCGATTTCCGGCTCAGAACGAAATACCTCGACGAGAAGGCCGAGACGCTCGACGAGGCGCTCGAGATGATCGCGCGCTGGACCGAGGCGGGCGAGGCGAAATCCGTCGGCCTCCTCGGCAATGCCGCCGACATCTTCCCCGAGATCTACCGCCGCGGCATCCGCCCCGACATCGTGACCGACCAGACCTCGGCCCACGACCCGGTCAACGGCTACCTGCCGCAGGGCTGGACGATGGCGGAGTGGCGCGCGAAGCGCGAGAGCGACCCGAAGGCAGTTGAGAAAGCGGCCCGCGCCTCAATGAAGGTCCATGTCGCCGCGATGGTCGATTTCTGGAACGACGGCGTGCCAACGCTCGATTATGGCAACAACATCCGCCAGGTCGCGAAGGACGAGGGGCTGGAAAACGCCTTCGCCTTCCCCGGCTTCGTCCCGGCCTATATCCGCCCGCTCTTCTGCCGCGGCATTGGCCCGTTCCGCTGGTGCGCGCTCTCCGGCGACCCCGAGGACATCTACAAGACCGACCAGGCGATGAAGGAACTCTTCCCCGACAACGCCCATCTTCACACCTGGCTCGACATGGCGCGCGAACGCATCGCCTTCCAGGGCCTGCCCGCGCGGATCTGCTGGATCGGCCTCGGTGACCGGCACCGCGCCGGTCTGAAGTTCAACGAGATGGTGGCGTCGGGCGAACTGAAGGCCCCCGTCGTCATCGGCCGCGATCATCTGGACAGCGGCTCGGTCGCCAGCCCCAACCGCGAGACCGAGGCGATGAAGGACGGCTCGGACGCCGTCTCCGACTGGCCGCTCCTGAACGCGCTCGTCAACACCGCCTCCGGCGCGACATGGGTCTCGCTTCACCACGGCGGCGGCGTCGGCATGGGCTTCTCACAGCACGCGGGCGTCGTGATCGTCGCGGACGGCACGCCCGAAGCGGCCAGGCGGCTGGAACGCGTGCTCTGGAACGATCCGGCCTCGGGCGTCTGGCGCCATGCCGATGCCGGCTACGAGGACGCCATCGCCTGCGCGAAGGAGCATGGTCTGCGCCTGCCGGGCATCCTCGGGAACTGACCCCGGGCCGGGCGCGTCTGTCACGTGGACACCGGCGCGCAACTCTGGTCACCTGCGCGCGAACCGACGCGGCAGGGGCATGCACCATGGCACAATCCGAAATCGGCCTCATCGGCCTCGGCACGATGGGCGCGGCGCTCGCGCTCAACATCGCCGAGAAGGGATTCGACATCGCGGTCTGGAACCGTACGACCGAGAAGACCCACGCCTTCGCCGAGGGCGCGGGCGATCTCGCGCCGAAGATCACGCCGACCGAAACCCTGAAGGACCTCGTCGCCGCGATCCGCCCGCCGCGCGCGATCATCCTGATGGTTCCCGCTGGCGCGCCGGTCGACGAGCAGATCGAGGCGCTCTCGCCGCTCCTGTCGCCCGGCGATCTCATCATCGACGCGGGCAACGCGAATTTCCGCGACACCAACCGCCGCGCCGCAGAGGCGGGCGAGATCGGCTTTTTCGGCATCGGCGTCTCCGGCGGCGAAGAGGGCGCGCGCCACGGCCCCTCGATCATGGCCGGCGGCGACGGCGAACACTGGGACCGCATCGCCCCGATCCTCAAGGCCATCGCCGCCGATTTCGAAGGCACGCCCTGCGCCGCCTTCCTCGGCCCCGAGGGCGCGGGCCATTTCGTGAAGACCGTCCATAACGGCATCGAATACGCCGACATGCAGATGATCGCCGAGGTCTACGGCCTGATGCGCGACGGCATGGGCATGGGCGCGCCCGCCATCGGCACGGTCTTCGACCGCTGGAACGAGGGCCGGCTGAGAAGCTATCTCATCGAGATCTCCGGCATCGTCGCCGGCACGCAGGACACCGCTACCGGCGGCCCGCTTCTCGACGTGATCGTCGACGCCGCCGGCCAGAAGGGCACCGGCCGCTGGACCGCGATCGAGGCGCAGCACCTCGCCGCCCCCGTCCCGGTGATCGAGGCCGCCGTCGTGGCCCGCAACCTCTCCGCCCGCCGCGATGCCCGCGCCGCCGCCGAAGACCGCTTCGGCAAGGGCCCGCAGCCGCTCGACGGCGCGCTGTCCGAAGACGATCTCGAACGCGCGCTGATCGCCGGCAAGATCCTCTGCTACAGCCAGGGCTTCGGCATGATCGCCGCCGCCGGCGCGCAGTTCGACTGGCCGCTCGACCTGCCCGAGGTGGCGCGGGTCTGGCGCGCCGGCTGCATCATCCGCTCCGCGATGCTCGACGACATGGCCGCCGCGCTGTCCGACGACCCGTCGCGAGAGCTGATGATGGCCCCCCATTTCGCCGGCATCCTGACCGAAACCCACGACGCCCTCCGCCGCGTCGTCTCGACCGCCGCGCTGAAGGGCCACCCGGTCCCCGCGCTCTCGGCCGGGCTCGCCTATTTCGACGCGATGCGCACCGCCCGCGGCACGGCGAACATGATCCAGGGCCAGCGGGACTATTTCGGCCTCCACGGCTTCGCCCGGCTCGACGACGGCAAGTCCGGCCAGCACGGACCCTGGGCGGACTAGGGTCGCCGGAAAGTTCATGCTAAGGCCGATGCAGCCACACCGGAGGGCCCCATGAGTTTCGACCGCTCCATCAAGATCGCCCCCTCGATCCTCAGCGCCGATTTCGCCGATTTCGGGCGCGAGATCCGGGCCATCGAGGACCAGGGCGCGGACTGGGTCCATGTCGACGTGATGGACAACCATTTCGTCCCGAACCTGACCTTCGGGCCGCAGGCGGTGAAGGCCTTCCGCCGCCACGTGCAGACCGTCATGGATGTCCACCTGATGATCGCGCCGGTCGATCCCTCGATCGCGGCCTATGCCGACGCCGGCGCCGATATCCTGACCGCCCATGTCGAGGCCGGCCCGCATATCCACCGCACGCTCCAGGCGATCCGCGCGGCCGGCATGAAGGCGGGCGTCGCGCTCAATCCCGGCACCCCGGCCGAGGCCGTGGCGCATGTCCTCGACCTCGCCGACCTCGTCCTCGTGATGACGGTGAACCCGGGCTTCGGCGGGCAGAAATTCATCGACCTGACCGGCAAGGTGCGCCAGCTCCGCGCGATGATCGGCGACCGGCCCGTCCATATCGAGATCGACGGCGGCGTCGACCCGACGACCGCCCCCATCGTGGCCGGGGCCGGGGCCGATGTCCTCGTCGCCGGCTCCGCCGTCTTCCGCGGCGGCTCGGTCGATGCGCCACAGGTCTACGGTGACAACATCCGCGCCATCCGCGCCGCCGCGGCGCAGGCGTCCCGGGCGGCCTGAGCCATGGCCGCCACGCCCCCCGTCTGCGATTTCGGCTGGCCCGCCCCGGGCTTCACGCTTCCGGCGACCGACGGCCGCATCCTTTCGCTTCAGGACATCGCCGGGCCGAAGGGCACGCTGGTGATGTTCATCTGCAATCACTGCCCCTACGTGCTCGCCGTGATCGACCGGATCGTGCGCGACGCGCGCGACCTGCAGAAGATCGGCATCGGCGTCGCCGCGATCTCCTCCAACGACGTGACCGCCTACCCGGCCGACAGCTTCGAGAAGATGGGCGAACTCGCGAAGAAACACGGCTTCCCGTTCCCCTATCTCTACGACGAAAGCCAGGACGTCGCGCGCGCCTATGGCGCCGCCTGCACGCCGGACTTCTTCGGCTTCGATGCCGGGCTCGGCCTGCAATACCGCGGCCGGCTCGATGCCTCGCGCAACAAAGCTGGCCCCGCCGATCTCCGCCGCGATCTCTACGAAGCGATGGTGCAGGTGGCGGAGACGGGGCAGGGGCCGCGCGACCAGATCCCGTCCATGGGCTGCTCGATCAAGTGGAAAGCCGCCTGAGGTGGCGCGCATCGCCTTCGACCTCGACGGCACGCTGATCGACAGCCTGCCCGACATCATGGAAATCGCGAACGCGCTCCTCGCCGAAGAAGGCCGCCCGCCGCTCTCGCGCCCCGAAGCGATGTCCTTCGTCGGCAACGGCGCACCTGCCTTCATCGAACGAATGCGCGCCGCCCGCGAGCTGCCGGACACCGGGCAGGAGCGCCTGCTCGCCACCTACCTCGCCCGCTACGACGGCGCGGTGGACCTCACGCGGCCTTACCCCCATGTCGAGGATGCGATCGACGCGCTCGCAGCCGCGGGCCATTCGCTCGGCCTCTGCACCAACAAGCCGCTCTCGCCCACGCGCGCGGTCCTTGCCCACCTGAACCTCGACCGCCGCTTCCCCGTCATCCTCGCCGGCGACAGCCTGCCCGAGCGCAAGCCCGACCCCGCGCCGCTCCACGCGACGCTCGACCGGCTCGGCACCGGTCCCCGCCTCTATGTCGGCGACAGCGAGGTCGATGCCGAAACCGCGCAGCGCGCCGGCATCCCGTTCCTGCTCTTCACCGGCGGCTACCGGAAGACGCCCGTGGACCGGATCCCCCACGCGGCCGCCTTCGACGACTGGTCCGCTCTGCCGGATCTCGTGACCCGTCAGCTCGCCAGCGCCGCCTGACCCTTCATCTTTCCCGAAATACTCCGGGGGGTCCGGGGGGCTGGCCCCCCGGCCTCACTCCCGCACGTAGACCAGCGCCATGGAATCCCGCAGCGTCAGCGGCCCGCCCATGTAATCGCTCCCGATCGACGGCGTCCTGAGCGCCAGCTTCCAGCCGGTCCCCTTGATCCCCGGCACCGGCAGCACCAGCGGATCGAGCTCGGCCGTCGGCTGGCCCTCCATGTGCATCACGGCAAAGACCTGCTCGCCGTCCGGCCCGTGCCGGAGCGAGGTGAAGACCGTCCGCCCGTCGATCGGCTGGAGAAAGTCGAAATGGTCCTTCGGTCCGTAATTGTCCCGCAGCCACGGCCGCGCCCGGCGGAAATTCCGCGCCGCCAGCGTGAACGCCGCCTGGTCGGCGTCCAGCGACGGGACGGAATGGGACACGTTGCAGTAATCGTGCATGTCGTCCATCCAGGCCCGCGCGATCGCCTTGAGCGAGCCGACGGTGAAATCCGGCCCGGCCAGCGGCGGCTCGGCCAGCGACAGCAGCCGCGCGATCTCGTTCAGGTCGTATTCCGTGACCTCGACCAGCGCCGGCAGGAACTCCATGAACCGCACCAGCTCCTCGCGCGTCTCGAAGCCGAGCTCCTTCAGCCGGCGGAAATTCGACGGCACCGAGTAGCTGTATTCGTCGACCTGCCATTTCAGGCTGATCGCCTCCTCGGACACGACCTTCACGCCGTATTTGTCGTCCTGGTTGCGGATGAAGCCCCAGGACGCCCGCGCCATCGCGTTCAGGAAATCCATCGGCACGCCCGGCAGCGCGACATAGGTCAGCACGTGCACCGCCGGGTTGTCATAGGCCTTGTCGAGGATCTCCATCCGGGTCCGGCCAAGCCGTGTGTTCACGTTCAGCTTCGGGCTGACCTGCGTGCCGCGCCTCAGCGTGTCGTGGTTCGACGTGCCGGAAATCCAGTTCGAACCCACCTGCACGATCTCTCGGATGCGCCAGTATTTCGACAGCCAGAACGTATACAGGAACGGCGTGTTGTGCGCGAAGGTCAGCGGCCCCCACTGGAACACGTCGTCGTCGCGCTGGTTCTCGATCACCGCGCGATAGGTCGAGGACAGCTCCCAGTCCTCCTCGGGCCAGGGGCGGCCGTCCTCGAAGATGAACCACGGGCGGTACTCGGTCCCCGCGACCTCCTGCACGATGTCGGCCATCGCCTGCAGGTAATCGTCGTCATGGCGCAGCGTCTCGGCGCCCGCATCCCACCACTTGAAATCCTGCGCGCCGTCGACCCGCACCGCGTCGGCGCCGAAATCGACCTTGCGCCGCTGCATCTCCAGCAGGATCGCCCGCACGCTCGGGTTCTGGTAGTCGATGTTCTGGCCGTACATGTTCGGCCCGGCGAAGAAATGGCTCGACAGTGCCCGCAGGCCCTGGTTGTCGGAATGGCCGAACACCACGTCGAAGATCAGCCGCTTCGGCTTCTTGGGGAAGGTGTGCAGCACGGCGGCCAGGTCCACAAGCTCGTCCGGACGCCCGGTCTCCAGCAGCACGGGATTGACCCCGCCCATCCCCGACAGGACGACGTCGTAGCCCCAGTTCGTCGTATCGGGCCGCAGCAGGGACACCGTCACGCCATCCGTCTCGCCGTCGGATTCCTGCCAGAACTCGGGGCCGGTCTCGTAGACCGTCGTCGGCTCGACCGGCAGCAATTGTACCGCGTCGTAGCCGAGGAAGATCTGGTCGGCCGGTTCCAGCGGCAGGTCGCGCGCCACGCGGTCGGACAGGCGCTGGTAATGCCGGGTCAGGCTGGCCAGCGTGCCGCCTGCCGTCGCCGTCGGAATGTGGATCTGCAGGATATTGACCGGCGGACCGAACTTGTGCGGCTCGGGTCCCTTCAGCGCCTCGAAATAGGCCGCGTCGGCGCGGCCCTCGTGCATCGAGGCGACGTCGTAAAGCTCGGCCGGGGCCATCGCGCCGAAGGGCAGGGACATGGCCAGGGGGTCGAGCACGCGGTGCCACTCGCCATGGGCATCCCGCCAGCTCAGCGCGTAGAAATCGCCAAGCCGCTCGCGCCGCCCCGCGCGCATTCCGCGCACTGCGGTGAAGACATGCGCCTCTTCGCGGACGACCGGCACCCAGACCCGCTCGAACCGCTGCTCCTGGTGCGCGCTCGTCAGGTCGAGCGGCTCGGTCGGCGCCAGCACCTCGAGGAACACGTCCCCCGACGGCACCCGCGCGTCCAGAAGCTCGGGTGCCCAGAACCCGAAGATGGCCAGGTCACCCTCGACCCGGCCGCCAAGCCGCCGGGCGATCGCGCGCTCGGCGTCGAACGTCGTCTCTGAATTGGTCAGAGCGTCACGGGCAAAGGCGGCCTCGGCCCGCGCGGCGTCTTCGTCATAGGCGATGCGATCGGCAAGCCGACCTTCCGGCTGGTCTTTCACGGCGTCACTCCCCGGGTTCGTGGACGAGGATCACAGTCGACAGCGGCGGCACGGTCACCGTGGCGCTCGCCGCCTGCCCGTGGGCCGGCGTCTTGGTGGCGGTCACGCCGCCCATGTTGCCGCGTCCCCCGCCGCCATAGATGTCGGCATCGGTGTTCATCGCCTCGCGCCAGCGGCCCGCGAAGGGCAGGCCGACGCGGTAATCCGTCCGCTCGACCGGCGTGAAGTTGCAGATGACCGCGACGTTCGGATCCTCCGGACCGCCCTTGCGCAGCCAGGCAAAGACCGAGCGGTCGGCATCGTCGGCCTCGATCCACTGGAACCCGGCCGGATCGGCGTCCAGCGCATGCAGCGCCGGCGTTCCGCGATAGAGCGTGTTGAGATCCCGCACGAGCCGCTTCAGCCCGGCATGGCCCGGATCGTCCAGCCTGCCCCAGTCCAGTTCCGCGTTGTGGTTCCACTCCGCCGGCTGGCCGAATTCCTGGCCCATGAACAGAAGCTTCTTGCCCGGATGGCCCCACATGAAGCCGTAGAAGGCGCGCAGGTTGGCGATTTTCTCGTCCCGGTTGCCCGGCATCTTCTCCAGCATCGAGCCCTTGCCGTGCACCACCTCGTCATGGCTGATCGGCAGGATGAAGTTCTCCGAGAAGGCGTAGACCAGCCCGAAGGTCAGCTGGTTGTGGTGATGCCGCCGGTAGACCGGGTCCTTCTTCATGTACTCCAGGCTGTCGTTCATCCAGCCCATGTTCCACTTGTATCCGAAGCCCAGTCCGTTCTGGTCCACGGGCTGCGACACGCCGGGAAAGGCGGTCGATTCCTCGGCCACGGTCACGATGCCCGGATGATCGCCGTAGGTGTCGGTGTTCATCTCGCGCAGCATGGCGATCGCCTCGTAGTTCTCGCGCCCGCCATCCTTGTTCGGGACCCATTCACCGGCCTTCCGGCTGTAGTCGCGGTAGAGCATCGAGGCGACGGCATCCACGCGCAGCCCGTCGACATGGTATTCGTCCAGCCAGTAAAGCGCGTTGGCGACGAGGAAGTTCTTCACCTCGGTCCGGCCGTAATTGTAGATCAGCGTGTTCCAGTCCTGGTGAAACCCCTCGCGCGGGTCGGCGTGCTCATAGAGCGACGTGCCGTCGAATTTCGCCAGACCGTGGGCGTCGGTCGGAAAATGCCCCGGCACCCAGTCGAGGATCACGCCTAGCCCCTTGTCATGCGCAGCAGCGACGAGATCGCGGAACTCGTGCGGCGGCCCGTGCCGGACGGTGGGCGCGAACAGGCCCACCGGCTGGTAGCCCCAGGACCCGTCGAACGGATACTCGCTGACCGGCATCAGCTCGATATGGGTGAAGCCCATGTCGGCGACGTAATCGACCAGCTCCTTCGCGGCCTCGACATAGGACATCGGCCGGCCGCCCTCCTTCCGGCGCCAGCTGCCGAGGTGGACCTCGTAGATCGAGATCGGCGCGGTGCGGGACTGCCGGCCGTGCCGGTGCTCCATCCAGTCGTCGTCGGACCAGCCATAGCCGCGGATGTCGCGCACCACGCTCGCCGTGGCCGGCGGATGCTCTGCGCCGAAGCCGACCGGGTCAGCCTTCAGCGGCTGAAGCGCGCCGTCGGGTCCCCGGATCTCGTACTTGTAGGCCGCGCCTTCGCCGATGCCGGGCAGGAACAGCTCCCACACGCCGGTGGCGCCGCGGCGGCGCATCCCGTGCACCCGGCCGTCCCAGTCGTTGAACGCGCCGACGACCGCCACGCGGGAGGCATTCGGCGCCCAGACCGCGAAATGCGTGCCCTCGGCGCCCTCGTGCTCCGTCACATGCGCGCCAAGCGCCTGCCACAGCCGGCGATGCGTGCCCTCGCCCATCAGATATTCGTCCATCTGACCGAGCACCGGGCCGAAGCGGTAGGGATCGTCGGTCTCGGTCTCGCTGCCATCGGCGCGGCGCAGGATCAGCCGGTAGGCCCCGCCGCCTGGAACCGGACCGGAGAACAGCCCCTCATGGCCCCGAACCGGCGCCAGCGGATGGGCCTCGCCATCCACGCCGCGCGCGCTGACGGCCGTCGCGTCGGGCCGGAACGCGGTGACGTGTCGGGTCCCGTCGATCTCGTGCGGGCCAAGCACCGCAAAGGGGTCGTCGAAGGTGCCGGCGGCGATGCGGCTCAGGGCGTCGTCGGCGGCGGCGAGCGGGCGGGCGGCTGTGCTGCGGGTCATGCTCATTGACTATAAGACCGCCCCTGGCAGTTTCAAACCGCTTTGGCCCGGGCTTTTTCCCTTGGTCGGATTCCGCCCGCGGGCTAAACCCGGACCCGGGATCCCGAAAGACGAGTGCCCGTGCCCGAGACGACCCCGCCCAGTCCCAAGCGTTCCCGCCCCGCCCGCGTGGCCGAGGCGATCAAGGACTGGGTGGTCGAACACAGCCTGAAGAAGGGCGACCGCCTGCCGTCGGAGACCGAGCTGATGTCCCGCTTCGGCATGGCCAAGGGCACGATCCGCGAGGCCATGCGCATCCTCGAGGCGCAGGGCCTGATCGAAAGCCGCACCGGCCCCGGCGGCGGCTGCTTCGTCGGCGAAGTGACCGAGGACCGGGCCAAGGCCCTGCTCGCCAACTACTTCTATTTCCGCGAGCTCTCGATCGGGAACATCTACCAGCTCCGCCGCCTGCTCGAGCCCGAGATCGCCGCGACGCTGGCCGGACGGCTGTCCGAAGACCAGCTCGCCGAGCTCGAGGCGATCGTCGCGCGCTACCCCGCGCCCGCCCGCTCGGCCGAGGAGGAGCGCGACCAGCACGTCGCCTCGCTCGCCTTCCACCGGCGGCTGGCGAATTTCTCCGACAACCCGCTCCTGGCCTTCGTCGTCAGCTTCATGGCCCGGATCCTGTCCGACCTGACCGTCTACCGCCGCCTCTACGACCCGCCGAACCGGGAGCTCTACGAGAAGGGGCGGGCCTACCAGGAAGAGCTGATCGCCGCGCTCCGCGCCGGCGACGCGGCCCGCGCCCGGTCGGTCATGGCCGCGCATATGGACACCGCCGAACGGCTGATGCAGGCGCAGGAGGCGCAGGTCATGCGCCGGTTCATCGCGGAGTGAACGAGTGGCTCCGCCCCTCGCGCTCCCCGGAGTATTTCTGGAAAGATGAAGGGCTCAGCGCGGGACGGCGGGGGATGCCTTGACGATCGGCTCGGGCGTCTCGGGGACGTCGGCGGGATCGGGCGCGCGCCACGGATCGTCGAGCACGGGCACGACCTCGGTCCAGCTGTGATAGGGCTCGGCCTGGGAGACGGTGTAGAGATCGGCTAGCGCGGCGAGCGGCCGGTCGGAATGGTCGATCCGGAGCGTCAGCGGCGCGGCCTTGCGCGAGACGACGAGAAGTGCGGCCGATTTCAGCCCGCGCGCATCGCCGCCCGCGGCCGCCGCGGCGGAAAGGGCGGCCATCAGGCGCAGCGGGAAGTCGAGCGCCTCGGCCTCGAGGAAGCCTTTCAGCGCCGCGTCGGGCACGCGCGGGCCCGACAGCATGTTGCCCGCGACGACGACGCCCGGCGCCACGACCGCGCCGGCATGGACGACGCTCTCGGCGCCGGTGAAATGCCCGGTCCCGCCCGTGGGGTCGAGCGCGGCGAGCTGGCGGTGATCGCGGCCGGTATCGGGCGCCACGACCATCGCGACCGCGTCTTCCGCCGTCGCACCGCCATGCATCGCCGCCAGCACGCCGTCGCCCCAGAGCGTCGAGGGCGCGGTCCCCTGGCTGGCCGACATGCCCGATTCGGGCGCGCCGCGCAGGACCCAGCCGCCCACGCACAGGCTTCCGGTCGCCGCCGCGCCGCCCATCCGGCCCGTTTTTTCATCAATCGCAAGGATCGAGATGGTCATCGCGTCGCCTCTCCCTCCGCAGGCTTGCTTTTATCATGATAATTTGGCGTCATCGAATTTATAGTGAAAAATTCGGACCCACAGGAGAGGGGAGAGATATGGGACTTCTGACATGGACCCGGCGCGCGGTGCTGGGCGGGGCGGCCGCGCTGGCGCTCGGCCTTCCGGCCGCCGCGCAGACGCCGCCGGGCGTGCTGGTGGTCGGCCAGGTGGCCGAGCCGCAGGCGCTCGACCCGCATGCCGTCACCGCGGTGAACGACTTCCGCATCCTGATGAACGTCTATGACGGGCTGGTGCGCTACGCCTCCGGCACGCTCGAGGTCGAGCCGGCGCTGGCGACGGACTGGGAGATCTCGGACGACGGCACCGTCTACACCTTCAACCTGCGCGACGGCGTCAGCTTCCACGACGGCACGCCGTTCAACGCCGAGGCGGTGGTGTTCAACTTCGAACGGATGCTGAACGAGGATCACCCCTATCACGACACCGGGCCGTTCCCGCTGTCCTTCTTCTTCTCGGCGGTCGAGAGCGTCGAGGCGCTGGACGACCTGACGGTGCAGTTCACCCTGTCCTCGCCCTACGCGCCCTTCCTGTCGAACCTCGCCTACCCGACGGGCCTGATCGTCTCGCCGCAGGCGGTGATGGACAACGGGCAGGATTTCGGCCGCAATCCCTCGGGCACCGGGGCGTTCCGCTTCGTCGAATGGCGCTCGAACGAGGCCGTGGTGGTCGAGCGTAACCCCGATTACTGGGACGGCGCGCCCGAGCTCGAGGCGGTCGTCTTCCGCCCGATCACCGACGCGAACACACGCGTGGCCGAGATGCTGTCGGGCGGGATCGACCTGATGGTCGAGGTGCCGCCGGTGGCGCTGTCGGAATTCCAGGGGGACGCGTTCAACGTGGTCGAGCAGGCCGGACCCCATGTCTGGTTCCTGATCCTGAACATGCGCGAGGGCCCGTTCACCGAGCAGGCCGTGCGCCAGGCCGCGAACTACGCGATCAACAAGGAGGCGCTGGTCAACGACGTGCTCGAAGGCACCGCCGCCGTGGCCGCCGGCCCGACGCCGCCCGCCTTCGCCTGGGCCTATAACGAGGATCTCGATCCCTATCCCTACGATCCCGACCGGGCGCGCGAGCTTCTGGCCGAGGCCGGGATGGAAGCGCCCGAGGTGACCTTCTACGTGACCGAGGGCGGATCGGGGATGCTCGATCCGGTCGCCATGGGCACCGCGATCCAGGCCGATCTCGAGGCCGTCGGCTTCGACGTCACCATCGAGACCTACGAGTGGAACACGTTCCTCGGCCGGGTGAACCCGGGGCTGGAGGGCGAGGCCGACATGGCCGAGATGGCGTGGATGACGAACGATCCGGACACGCTGCCCTATCTCACGCTCCGGACCGAGGCGATGCCGGACAATGGCGGCTTCAACTCGGGCTACTATTCGAACCCCGAGGTCGACGCCCTGCTCGAGGAGGCGCGGACCGCGACCGACCAGGACACCCGCGCGGCGCTCTATCGCGAGATGCAGACCATCGTGCAGGAGGACGCGCCCTGGGTCTTCGTGGCGAACTGGGTGCAGAACGCCGTGACCTCGGACCGGGTCGAGAATTTCGCGCTCGAGCCGTCCTTCTTCCTGCTTCTGGACGATGTGGTGAAGAACTGATGAACGTCCGCGGCGGGGATTAACCTCCTCGCCGCGGTTTGGCCGCGCGTGCATACCGGTAGGCATACCGAAAGGCATACCGGTACCAACATGCCGTTAACCGCCCCCCAGACCCGCCGGGAGGGACCCCATGGCCGGCTACATCCTGAAGCGACTTCTGTCCGCGATTCCGGTGCTGTTCGGCATCTCGGTCATCGTCTTCCTGATCATGGCGCTGATCCCCGGCGACCCGGCGACGGCCATCCTGGGCTCCTTCGCGACGCCCGAGAACGTCGAACGCCTGAACGCCGATCTCGGCCTCGACAAGCCGAAATGGCAGCAATTCTTCATCTGGCTCGGCAACATGCTTCAGGGCGATTTCGGGCGGTCCTTCGCGCTCAACCGCCCGGTCCTCGATGAGGTGCTCGAACGCTTCGGCGCGACGCTGGTCCTGGCCGGGACGAGCTTCGTTCTCTGCTCGATCCTCGGGATCATCGCGGGCGTGATTTCCGCGGCAAATCAATACGGTTGGGCCGACAAGGGCATCACCTTCGTGGTCCTTCTGGGCATCTCGATCCCGTCGTTCTTCCTCGGGATGATGATGATCCTGATCTTCGCCGTGCAGCTGCGCGTGCTGCCCGCATCCGGCATGTGGCCGATCTACGGAGACCACAATTTATGGGTGCTGCTGAGGCATCTCGCGATGCCGGCACTGGCGCTGTCGGTCGTGGCCACGGGCGTCATCGCGCGGCTCGCGCGGTCGGCGATGCTCGAGGTGCTGCGGCAGGATTTCATCCGCACAGCGCGGGCCAAGGGCGTGCATGAACGCGGCGTCGTCTGGCGCCACGCGCTGCGCGCCGCGATGGTCTCGATCATCCCCGTCCTCGGCATCCAGGCCGGCTTCGTCCTGTCCGGCGCGGTCTATATAGAGGTTGTTTTTCAATGGCCTGGCATAGGCCGGATGCTCGTTGACGCGATCCTGCGGCGGGACATCCTGCTGGTGCAGGGCGGGGTCGTTTTCGTCGCCGCCTGCTACGTGCTCTTCAACATCGTCGTCGACGTCGCGCAGTCGATGCTCGACCCGAGGATCAAGACATGAGCGCGTTCCTCAAGCTCCTCGCCCGCAACCGGCTCGCGCTCGGCGGGCTGATCGTGATGGGCATCGTCGTGCTGCTGGCGATCCTGACGCCGGTCCTGCCGCTCGCCGATCCGGACGTGACGAACACGGCCGACCGGTTCCAGCCGCCGTTCTCCGGCGCGGGGCTGCTCGGCACCGACCATCTCGGGCGGGACCTGCTCTCGCGGCTGATGTGGGGCACGCGCCTGTCGCTCGCCGTCGGCTTCGCGGCCGCGCTGCTGGCCGCCACGATCGGTGCCGCCATCGGTATCGTCGCGGGCTTCTACGGCGGCCGGACGGACAACATCATCATGCGCGGCGTCGACATGTTGATGGCGTTTCCCTACATCCTGCTCGCGCTCGCCATCGTCGCTGCGCTCGGCCCCGGGCTGATGAACGCGCTGATCGCGGTGGCGGCCGTGAACATCCCGTTTTTCGCGCGGAACATTCGCGGCATCACCGTCGGCATCGCGCACAAGGAATTCGTCGACGCGGCGAAGCTGTCGGGGATGTCGAACGCGCGCATCATCCTGACCGAGATCCTGCCCAACGTGATCCCGGTCATCGTCATCGCGATGTCGACGACGATCGGCTGGATGATCCTCGAGACGGCGGGCCTCAGCTTCCTCGGCCTCGGCTCGCAGCCGCCACAGGCGGACCTGGGCTCGATGTTGGGCGAGGCGCGCTCGGCGCTGATATCGAACCCGCACACCTCGGTCGTGCCTGGCCTGATGATCCTCGTGATCGTCATGGCCATCAACCTGCTCGGGGACGGCGTGCGCGACGCGCTCGACCCGCGGCTGAAATCCGGCGCGCTGAACCGGCCGCTGCCGGCGACGCTTGTCGCGAAGGACCGGAAGCCGGCACCGGAACATGCACCGGGCATCCTGACCATGTCGGGGCTCGAGACCCAGTTCCACGTCAAGGATCGCGTCTACCGCGCCGTCGGCGGCGTCGATCTGGCGGTCAAACCGGGCGAGGCGCTCGGCATCATCGGGGAAAGCGGCTCGGGCAAATCGGTAACGGCGCTCAGCGTCATGGGTCTCGTCGCCTCGCCGCCGGGTCTCATCACCAACGGTTCGGTCCGCTACGAGGGCACCGATCTCGTCGGCGCGCCCTACGAGACGCTGCGCTCCATGCGGGGACGGGCGGTCGCCTACATCTTCCAGGACCCGCTGGCCACGCTGCACCCGCTCTACAAGGTCGGCGACCAGCTGATCGAGGCGATTGCCGCACACCGGCGGATCGGGCGGGACGAAGGGCGGAAGAAGGCGGTGGAACTGCTCGAGGCCGTGCGGATTCCGAACGCGAAGTCGCGCGTGGACAATTACCCGCACGAGATGTCGGGGGGCATGCGCCAGCGCGTCGGCATCGCCATGGCGCTGGCGAACGATCCGGAGGTCATCATCGCGGACGAGCCGACGACGGCGCTCGACGTCACGGTGCAGGCGCAGATCCTGTCGCTGCTCGACGATCTCCGCCGCGACCGTGGGCTCGCGATCATCTTCATCACGCACGATTTCGGCGTGGTCGGGCAACTCTGCGACCGGGTCGCGGTCATGTATGCCGGCCGGATCGTGGAGGAGGGACCGACGCGTGCCGTGCTCGACGCGCCGCAGCATCCCTACACGGCACGGCTCATCGCCTGCGTGCCGGAACTCGGGCAGGGCAAGCGGCGGCTCGAGGCGATTCCGGGCCTGCCGCCAGTCGTCGACAAGCTGCCCGAGGGCTGTGCCTTCGCCGACCGCTGCGACCGGGTCCATGCCGATTGCCGCCGCGGTCACATCCCGCTCGACGGGTCGGGCGGGCGCAAGGTCCGCTGCCTCTATCCGGTCAACCTCAGGGAGGCCGCAGAATGACCGCTGCACTTCGCGTCACCGACCTGTCGAAGACTTTCGAGATGAAGGGCGGGCTGTTCGGCAAGGACAAGCCCGGCGTCCGCGCCGTCCATCCGCTCACGCTCGAGATCCAGGAGGGCGAGACGCTCGGCATCGTGGGCGAGTCCGGCTGCGGCAAGTCCACGCTGGCGCGAATGCTCGTCGGCCTCTTGCCGCCCTCGACCGGCACGATCGAAATCGACGGCGCCGCGCTCGACAACGCCGATCCGGCGGTGTTCGGCAAGCGCATCCAGTACGTCTTCCAGGACCCGATCAGCTCGCTCAACCCGCGCAAGACGATCCGGCAGATCATGGAAGCGCCGCTGAAGCTGCTGCACGGCATGGACCAGAAGCAGCGGGCCGAGCGGATCGCCGAGATCTTCGCGACCGTGTCGCTGCGCGAGGAGTTCCTCGAACGGTACCCGCACGAGTTCTCGGGCGGGCAGGCGCAGCGGATCGGGATCGCCCGGGCGCTCGCCGCAGAGGCACGCATCCTGATCCTCGACGAGCCGGTCTCCGCGCTCGATGTCTCGGTCCAGGCGCAGGTGCTGAACCTGCTGGCCGATCTCAAGGCGCGGCTCGGGCTGACCTACCTGTTCATCTCGCACGACCTCGCCGTGGTCGAGGCGGTGAGCGACCGGATCGCCGTGCTCTATTTCGGCGCGGTCGTGGAGCTCGGTCGGGCCGAGGACGTGTTCCGTGCGCCGCGCCATCCCTACACGAAGCTTCTCGCCGACAGCGCGCCGGTCGTCGGCCGCGACCTGACAGCGCCGGAGGGGCGCGAGACCGAGCTGCCCGACCCCCTGAACCCGCCGCCCGGCTGCGCTTTCGCCGCCCGGTGTCCGCGCGCGCAGGCCCGGTGCCGCGAGGAGGTTCCGGGCCTCGGCGAATTCGCCGATGGCGGGCACATGGCGGCGTGCTTCTTCCCGCTCGAAGAGGGGGCGTGACCGCGGCCTGAGCGGTGCTATCTCACGTCGCATGACAGAGCGTCCCGACCGGCCCGAAACGGAGACCGGCAGCCCGGTTCCCGCCGACAGGCTGTCGCGTTTTCTGACACTCGGCGGTCTGGCCGGCGGGATCGCCGGCCGCGCAATCGGCCATGGCCTCGGCCAGGTCGCGCGCGGGCGGCGGCCGACACCGGCCGATCTGCTCTTCACGCCCGCCAATGCCCAACGCGTCGCCCGCGATCTCGCGCATCTGCGCGGCGCGGCGATGAAGGTGGGCCAGCTTCTGTCGATGGATGCGGGCGACGTGCTGCCGCCGGAATTCGCCGCCATTCTCGAACGGCTGCGCGAAGACGCGAGCCCGATGCCGCCGAAGCAGCTCCGCGACGTGCTGGATGCCGAATGGGGGCCGGGCTGGATGAAGCGGTTCTCCCGCTTCGACGTGCGGCCGATGGCGGCGGCCTCGATCGGGCAGGTGCACCGGGCGACCACGCTGGACGGCCGGGACGTGGCGATCAAGGTGCAGTTCCCGGGTGTGCGCGGCGCCATCGACAGCGACCTCCGCAACATCGGCGCGATCCTGCGCTATTCGGGCGTGGTGCCCCGCTCTCTGGACCTCCAGCCGGTGCTGGATGCGGCGCGCGAGCAGCTTATTGACGAGACGGATTACGCCCGCGAAGCGGAGCAACTGGCGCGGTTCGGCGACCTGCTGGCCGGCGATCCGGCCTTCCGGGTGCCGGGGCCGCAGCCCGACCTGACCACGCCGAACGTGCTGGCGATGGATTTCATCGAAAGCGTGCCGCTCTCGCGCCTCGCTGACGCGCCGCAGGCGGACCGCGACCGGATCGCGGCGACGCTGATCGACCTCGTCCTGCGCGAGCTGTTCACCTTCCGCGCCATGCAGACTGACCCGAACCTCGCCAATTTCCGCTACGAGCCGGACAGTGGCCGGATCGTCCTACTCGATTTCGGCGCGGTGCGGGATATCGCCGGGCCAGTCGTCGATGCCTTCCATCGGCTGATGCGGGCTGGCCTAGACGGAGATCCCGAGGCGGGCCGGGAGGCGGCGCTGACACTCGGCTTAGTCCACGCAGAAGCGCCGGAGCGGCACCTGCGGATCATGCGCGAGATGTTCGACTTCGGCATGGAGCCGATCCGGCACGACCGGGTGTTCGACTTCGGCGCGAGCGATCTGATCGTCCGGCTCCGGGACATGGGGATGGAGATCGGGATGGAGCGCGATTTCTGGACCGTGCCCGCGACCGACGCGATCTTCGTTCAGCGCAAGGTGGCCGGAACCTACCTGATCGCAGCGCGATTGAAGGCGCGGGTCAACATCCATCGGATCGTGCAGCGCTACGCCTGAGATTGTTGCCCGGCCGGGGCGGCCTGTCATATCATTTGCCCATGGATATCGGACACATACTGATCGCCTCGGACCTGTCGGACCGGTCGGACCGGGCCGTCGCGCGCGGAATCATGATCGCCGAGATGCTCGGGGCATCGGCCACGATCGTCACGATCGTGGATGACAACCTGCCCGAGGATATCGCGGCCCAGATGGCAGAGCGGGCGCGGGAGCATCTTGCGTATGTGGCGTCCCAAGCGAAGGGCGCAGCGCCGCACATCCTGGTGGAGACGGGCGATGCGCTCGACCGGCTGATCGCGCTGGCCAACGATCCGGCAACCGGCCTCGTCGTCGCCGGACGGCACCGGCCGCGGGGCCTGATGGACCGGTTGCGACCGACGACGGTCGAACGGCTCGCCTCAGAGTCGCTGAAGCCCGTTCTTCTCGTCACCTCACCTGTCCACGGCCCGTACGAAACCGCCCTCGCCTCGGTCGCCTTTTCGCGGGCGTGCCGCCGCGCGGTGAAAGCAGCGAAGATGATCGCCCCGGCGGCAGAGATGCAGATGATCCACGCCTGGCTCGCGCCGTTCGAAGGACTGACCGGCGGCGAGACATCTGGCATGGCCCATGCCGTCGAGGCCGAGACTCGGGCGCTGGCAGCCGAATGGTCTGCGAGCCTGCCCGAGGGTCTGCCCGAGGTGGAACTGGTGCATGGGGCGGTCGTCGACGTGCTTCACCGGCGCGTGCGCGAGACGAAGCCCGACCTTCTCGCCGTCGGCGCGCATACAAGAAGCCTGTCCTTCACTGGGCTCGGCGCCTTCGCCGCCGACCTCGTCCGCGATCCGCCGACCGATATCCTCGTCGCCGGAGGCTCCGCCAGCGCCTGAAGGTCCCGCGTCGCTTCCTGCAACGCGATATCGCAATTCGGCGCGCGCCTTCGGGCCGGAACGCGCAGGATCGTCCTGTGACGGAGGGACGAGCGATGGACGAGACGATCACCCGACAGCGGACCCGCAGCGGTGGGCGTTCGGCCCGGCGGACGCTCCGCATGACGCGCGATTTCACCATGCTGCCCGGCCTCACCCGGCGCATCCCCGTGACCGAGGTCATGGACGAGGAAGGTGTCGAACGGATCGACGCGGCCTCCATGCACATCCTCGAGACTGTCGGCGTCGTCTTCCGCGACCGGATCGCTCTGCAGGACTGGGCGCAGGCCGGGGCGAAGGTGGTGGGCGAGCGGGTCTATCTCGACCGAGGCCTGGTCCGTGACCTGATCGCGACGATCCCGTCGGATTTCACCTATTCGGCGCGCAACCCGGCGAACAACGTCCGGCTCGGCGGCGCGCATTCGGTCTTCGTGCCCATGACCGGCGCACCCTACCTGCGCGACCTCGACGACGTGCGCCGCAACCCGACGCTCGCCGACCTCGCGATGTTCCACAAGCTGAGCCATATGGCGCCGGCGCTGCATTCAACCGCGCATCACATTGTGGAGCCTTACGACCACCCGATCAGCCAGCGGCATCTGCGGATCACCTATTCGTCCATGAAGCATTCCGACAAGATGTTCATGGGCATGACGACGAGCCCGAAGAACGCCGAGGACGTGATGGAGATGTGCGCCATCCTGTTCGGTGAGGCGTTCCTCGAGGAAAACCCGGTCACGACCGGCAATTGCAACGGCAACTCGCCGCTTGTCTGGGACGAGACGATGCTTGGCGCGATGCGGGCGTTCTGCCGGCGGAACCAGCCGGTGCTGTGCTCGCCGTTCGTCCTCGGCGGTGCGAACACGCCGGCTTCCGTCCCGGCCTCGGTCGCGCAACTGAACGCAGAGGCTCTGTCGGCGCTGGCCTACACGCAGGTCATCCGGCGCGGCTGCCCCGCGATCTACGGGCATTACCTCTCGACCGTCTCGATGAAGTCTGGCGCGCCGATGGCCGGGACGCCCGAGATCAGCCTGATGAACTTCATGATCGGCCAGATGGCGAGGCATTACGGCGTGCCGTGGCGGACCTCGTCGCTTCTGGCTGGGGCCAAGACCTTCGATGCACAGGCGGGCTACGAAAGCGCCGCCACGCTGTCGGCGACGCTTCATGCCGGGGCCAATTACATCTGGCATTCGGCCGGATGGAACGAGGCCGGCATGCATTGCTCGGTCGCCAAATTCGTCGTGGACGCGGAGCAATGCGCGATGGCCTACCGCATGGCAGAAGGCCCGAAATGGGGTGATTTCGACGAGGCGCTGGCCGCTGTCGCCGATATCGGCCCGGGCGGCCATTACCTTGGTCACCCACATACGCAGGACAATTTCCAGACCGCGTTCTTCATGCCCGAGCTGTTCGACAACAACTCGATCGAGCAGTGGATGGCGGAAGGCGCGAAAGAGATCACGAGGCGCGCGCTCGATCATGCCCGCGCACTCCTCGACGCCTACGAGGAGCCCAGGCTGGACGAGGGCGTGAATGAGGCGCTGCTCGACTATATCGCCCGGCGCGAACGCGAGATCCCGGCAGCCGACGCCCTGAACCAGGACTACTAGTCGTCCCGTGCCTTCCATTCGCGCCAGCGCAGGATCGCGTTGGCGCCGATCTGGCGGAAGGGCTGCGGGGGCAGGGGGTTCGGGCGCGGTTCGGCCGTGAAATGCGCGGTGATCTCGCTTGTCTCGCCGCAGGCCAGCTCCGCCGCGGCGATCCCCGTCAGCGTGCCGCGCGCGGTGCCGAGGCCGTTCTGCACGCAGCCCGAGACCACGCCGGTATCCAGTTCCCGCGTGACCGAAACACCGTTCCGCGTCAGGCAGAGATGCCCGGCCCAGGCATATTCCATCGCCATTCCGGCGAGCTGCGGGAAGCGCTGGTCGAACTTGCGCTGCATCACGCGGCGGGCGCGGTTCAGCTCGGCGATCGAGGTCTTCTGATCGGTTCTCAGCGTCGCGCAGGTCCGCGTGACGATCCGGTTGCCGCCCTGACCGCGGTCGATGCGGCGGACGGTCGTGCCCATCGGATCGGACGGCGTGATGCCCCATCGCGGCCGCCCGCCGAGTTTCTCCAGCGCGTCGGCATCGAGCTCGGGCGTCATGACGGCGTAGAGGAAGATCTGCATTAGCCGACCGCGCTCGATCCCGAAGCTTTCGAGGTGGCCGTTGACCGTCAGGATCACGCGGGCGGTCGAAACGCTGCCCGAGGCGGTCCGAACCAGCCAGTCGCCACTCACCCGGTCGAAGCGGGTCACGGCGCTGTTCTCGAAGATGTCGATCCCCCGCGCGGCCAGCCCGCCGGCAATGCCGCGAATGTAACCCGCCGGCTGAAGCGTCACCGTGCCCGGCGTGTAGAGGCCCGAGATGTAATGGCGCGAGCCGGTCATCTCGTGCATCGCCTCGGCGTCGAGCATCTCGCTAGTCTCGCCGAGGCCGTCGAGATGGTGGGCGTAGCTGCGATTGTCGGCGTCGGCGGCCTCGCTTGCTGCGCCGTTCACCTTGCCGGATTCGTCGAAGTAGTTCCGGTCGATGCCGTAATCGGTGACCGCATCGCGCGCGAAGGCGATGGCCTTCCGGTTCAGTCGGATCATCGTCCGATCGTCACCCGGCCCGGCATAGTCGTCCGAGGTCAGATCGTGCGGCAGGTCGATCATGAAACCGGAATTCCGCCCCGCCGCACCTTCGGCGATCCGGCCGGCATCCAGCACCACGATCTTCGCGCCCGGCTGCAGCTGCATCAGTCGCCGGGCCGCCGACAGTCCGGCGAAGCCCGCGCCGACCACTACGAAATCGGCCGTCATCTCGCCGGTCAGGACGCGTGGTGCAGCCTGCTGGCCGAGGATCGCGCTCCATCCCGCCGGGCCGCGATGGACGGGGAAGCGGCGCGCGACGAAGGACATCAGTCCACCGCGTCTGGCGCGTCGTCGGCGAGATCGACCCAGATCGTCTTGACCTGGGTGTACTGGTCATGCGCCTGGATGCCGTTGTCGCGCCCGCCGAAGCCGGACGCCTTGAAGCCGCCGAACGGGGTCGAGATGTCGCCTTCGCCGAAGCTGTTGACCGTGACCGTGCCCGCGCGGATCGCGCGCGCGCCCCGGATCGCGCGTTTGACGTTGCCGGTGAAGATCGACGCGGCGAGGCCGTATTGTGTATCGTTCGCCAGCGCGATGGCCTCGTCGAAGCCGTCGACCGTCACGACCGACAGGACCGGCCCGAAGATCTCCTCGCGGAACTGTGCCGCATCGCGATCCTCGATTTCCAGGACGGTGGGCTCGACGAAACCGTGCTCGGCTTTGCCGCCGACCACGATCTTCGGCCCCTTGCCGAGATAGGATGCGACCTTTCTGAAGTGGGTGTCCGACACGAGCGCGCCGACCCGGTTCACCGGGTCGAGCGGGTCGCCCACCGGCCATTCCCGGACATGCGCCGCGATCCGCTTCAATAGCGCGTCCTTCACGCCCTTCTGCACGATCAGTCGAGACGAGGCCGAGCAGTTCTCGCCCATGTTCCAGAACGCGCCGTTCACGACGTGGGCCGCGACGCGGTCGAGGTTTTCCGCATCGTCGAGCACGACCGCCGGGTTCTTGCCGCCCATCTCGAGCGTGACTTCCTTCAGGTTCGACTCCGACGCGTATTTCAGGAACAGCCGCCCGGTCTCGGTCGAGCCGGTAAACGACACCGCGTCGATATCCATGTGCCGCCCGATGGGCTCGCCGACCTCGGGGCCGGTGCCGGTCACGACGTTGAAGACGCCCGGGGGTACGCCTGCATCCATGGCCAGTTCGGCGACACGAAGCGCGGTCAGCGAGGTCTCTTCCGCCGGCTTCACGATGACCGAGCAGCCGGCGGCCAGCGACGGGCCGATCTTCCAGGCAAGCATCAGGAGCGGGAAGTTCCACGGCAGGACGAGGCCGACGACGCCGACGGGTTCGCGTACCACCATCGCGATGTGATCGTCCGAGGCCGGGCTGACCTGATCGTAGATCTTGTCGATCATTTCCGCGTGCCAGATCAGGCAGTTGATCGTCTCGGGCAGGTCGACCGTCTCGCAATCGAAGATCGTCTTGCCGCTGTCGAGGCTTTCCATCACCGCCAGTTCGCGCGCGTTCCGCTTGATGAGCTTGGCCAGCCGGATCAGCACCGCCTTGCGCTCGGCCGGATGCAGTTTCGACCAGCGGCCGTCCTCGAACGCGTCGCGCGCCTTCCCCACGGCCAGATCGACGTCGGCCTGTCCGCACGCAGCGACCTTCGCGAGCATCTTGCCGGTCGCCGGGTTCACCGTGTCGAACGTCTTTCCGGATTTCGCCGGCCGGAAGCTGCCGTCGATGAAGGCCTGGTCGGGCAGGTCGAGCTTCGCCGCGATCGCCTTGTACTCGTCCGTCGTCAGAAGCTCGCTCATGCCGCTTTCGTCCCTGCCTCGATCTCGGCCACCGTGCGCTTCAGCACCCGGACCACCTGTTCCAGTTCACGCTTGTCGTCCTTGTTGAGCGGGCGGAGCGGCGGCCGCGGCGGGCCGGCGCGGCGGCCACCCATTTCGACGCCGTGCTTGATGCACTGGACGAACTTGCCGCCCTGTTCGAGCACCGCCATCAGCGGCAGCATCGCCGACATGATCCGACGCCCGCGCTCGAAGTCGCCGTCGACGGCGCAGGCGCGCCAGAGCGCAATGTGCTCGGCCGGCAGAAAGTTCGCGCCGCCGCAGACCCAACTACGCGCACCCCAGGCGAAAAATTCGAGCGCCTGGTCATCCATCCCGCAGGACAGCTGGATGTGCGGGTAGTCGCGGGCCAGCAGGTGCACCCGGTTGATGTCGCCCGAGCTTTCCTTGATGGCGCAGAAGTTCCGGGACCGGCCGACGCGGTCGAGGAACTCCTCGCCCATGTTGACGCCCATCCGGCCCGGGTAGTTGTAGAGCATGATCGGCAGGTCCGCGGCCCTGTCGATGGCGAGCGCGTTCAGCGCGTTCTCCCGTTCCGTCGGAACGGCGTAGGGCGGGCTGCCGATCAGGATCGCATCGGCGCCAATCTTGGCCGCCGTCTCAGCCATGGTGACCGAGTCCTCCAGCCGGATCGCGACCGTACCGACGATCAGCGGCACCCGGCCGCCGATGATCTCCTTGGCGAACGTGGCCATCTCCACCCGCTCGGCCATGGACTGGGCGTAATATTCGCCGGTCGATCCGCCGTTGATGAGGCCGTGGACCCCGGCGCCGATCAGATATTCGATCTGTGCGGCGAACGCCTCGCGATCGATGCTGCCGTCCGCCGCGTGGGGCGTGATGACGGGGGTGTAGATTCCCTCGAACTTCATGATTTTCCCTGTCCCGATACGGCGCCGGGCGCGAGCCCGAGCGGAATGTCCATCGATTGCGGCGTGACGAAGCTTTCGATCTCGGCCCGCGACAGCTCCCAGTGCGCGACAGCCAGGTCGGCCGCACTGTCCGCGTCACCCGCCTCGATCAAGGCAATGAACTCATCGTGCTGGTCGGCGGCGACGGCGCGCTGCGCAGCCAGCTTCGGATGGCGCGGATTGTAGAAGGTCATCGAGATGCGGGTGTGGTCGATGAGGAGCCGGCGGAGGCTCGGCATCAGATACTCGTTGTCGGCCATGTCGCCGATCTGGGCATGAAAGCGTTCGTTCATCAGCGCGCGCTCGGCCGCGTCGCCGTCGCGGATCGCGCGGCGGAACAGAAGCTGGATATCCTTGAGCTGCATGATCTGGGCGGGGCGGGCGTGTTCCGCGGCAAGCCGGGTGACGGCGGCGTAGATCATCGGCGCGGCGACGAAAAAGTTGCGCAGGGTCTTGTGCGTCATCGGCGCGACCTGCGCGCCCCGGTTTCGATGCAGGACGACGTAACCTTCGCCGGCGAGGTCACGCAGCACCTCCCGCAAAGGCGGGCGCGACATGGCGTAGTGGTCGGCAAGCTGCGTCTCGTCGAGGTAGGTGCCCGGCTCCAGCTCCTGCGTCAGGATACGCTGGCGCAGATCGCTCTCGCACTCCGCCCGTCTGCTCTTGCCGCCCGCAGCCACGTCACGTCCCCCGTTTACCTGAGTCCCTGCGATATAGACTCACATAATACAATATGTCTACAATAGAGTTGCGACTCGGCGAGGCCGGGCGTGACATCGAGAGGGACGTCCATGAAGGATGAGGGCGGCGCTTCTGCGACGGCTCCGGACCGCGCTCTGCTTCGCGCGGCGGGCACGCAGCATTTCGTCTTCGCACTGGTCGAGGATTTCACCCATCTCGCCTTCTCCTGCGCCGTCGACCCCCTGCGGATCGCGAACCTCGTCAGCGGAAAGGAGTTGTATCGCTGGTCCTATGCCTCGGCCGACGGAGCCACGGCGAAAAGCTCGGACGGCACGGTCATTCTCGTGCACCATTCCTTTGCGGAATTACCTGACTGCGACCGGCTGTTCGTGCTGTCGGGCATCGGCATGCAGAAGCGCGACCATCACGATCTGGCGGTCGTCCTCCGCAAGGTTGCCCGGACGCGCCCGACAAAGATCGGCGCGCTCTGCTCCGGGGGCTGGATCCTCGCGCAGGCGGGGTTCCTGAATGGCATGAAGGCGGCGATCCACTGGGAATATCACGACGCCTTCACCGAGGCCTTCCCGGAGGTGAACCTCGTCCGGAACGTGTTCGTTGCCGACGAGAAATACGTGACGGCCTCGGGTGGCAGCGCCACGGCCGACCTGATGCTGCACCTGATCGAGCGCGACCACGGGTATGACCTGTCTGTCGCCGTCGCGGATCAGATGGTCTACAACGCGGTGCGCGAGGCCTCGGCCGGGCAGCGCGTGTCGCTGCAGTCAAGGACCGGCATCCGAAATCCGCATCTGACCCGCGCGATAGAGGCGATGCGCGCCAGTATCGACGACCCCGTGCCTCCGGCTGACATCGCCGTGCGCCTCGGCATTTCGGTTCGCCAGCTCGAAAGGCTGTTCGGGAAGTATCTGAACACCTCGCCAAAGAAGTACTACATGGGCCTCCGCCTCGAACGCGCGCGGCACCTGTTACTCCAGACGGAGATGTCGGTGATCGAGGTGGCGCTGGCCTGCGGCTTCTCGAGCCCCGGCCACTTCACGCGCGTCTACCGCACGACCTTCGGCGTCACCCCGATGATGCAGCGCGGACGGCTGACCTGAATTCAGGCCGCAGCCGTCTGCCGGCGGGCGGCGGGCTCCAGCACCGGGGCGAGTGCAGCGACCGCCAGCGCAAAGACACCGAGAAGAACGAAGGCGACCCGAAGCGAGCTGATATCGGCGATGAAGCCGATGACCGGCGGCCCGAGCAGGATCGCGCCGTAGCCGAAGGTCGCCACGGCCGCGATCCCCTGACCCGGTGGCAGGACAGGGTCCGCCCCGGCACGGCTGAACGCAAGCGGGATGAGCGCGGCGTAGCCGCAGCCCATGAGGACGAAGCCGACGAGCGCGGCCGGATAGGTCGCGATACCCGTGACAAGCGCGAGGCCGAGCGCCGCCGAGAGCCCACTGGCCCGCGCGACGAGACGTGGCCCGAAGCGCGTCACCAGGCGGTCGACGACAAGCCGCATCGCGACCATCGTCACCGAATAGATCGTGTAGCCGAGCGTCGCCCGCGCCTCGCCGGTTCCTGCGACATCGCGCAGGAAGACCGCGCTCCAGTCCGCCATCGCGCCTTCGCCCAGACCGGAGGCAAGCGCAATGACGCCGACGAGGATCAGCGCACCGCGCGGAATGGCAAGGAACGGCTCGGACCCGGTCGACGCGCGCCGGTCCGAGGTCCAGGGCTGCGTCAGGAACGGACCGAGGAGCAGGCCGGCGAGCAGGATGGCGAGGAGAAAATGAAGCGGGACGGGCAGCCCGGCCTTCGCGGCCACATAGCCGGTCGCGGCGCCGAAGCCGGCACCGAAGCTCCACATGGCGTGGAAGGAGGACATGACCGAGCGTCCCATCGCCCTTTCGACTTCCGTCGCCCAGGAATTCATCGTCACGTCCATCGCGCCGTAGGTCATGCCGAAGGCGAAGAGGGCGGGGGCGAGGATCCAGGGCGATGGCGCAAGGCCGACAACGAGCACCGTCAGCGGGGCTGTCACCGCGAGAAATCGGGTGACGCCAACCGCGCCGCGGCTGTCCGCGACCTTGCCCGCGATCGGAAACGAGATCAGCGCGCCGAGACCCATGGCGAGCAGCATCAGGCCGAATTCGCCCTCGTCGAGGTCGTGCCGCTCCATGACGGCGGGGATGCGCGCGGCCCAGACACCGAGGAGCGTGCCGTTGAGCGCGAAGGCGGCCGCGACGGCGCGCCACGGGGTGCGAAGATCGGTCATGGATCAGCCGTGAGAATGGTCGGCCCTTGCTAGGAGGTTCCGGTCGCGCTGGCCAGCCGACGATGCCGGGTCGCGCGCTTTTCCGCGCAGGCGGCACGGTGGTGCTGTGTGCCATGCGGGCGATGTATCGCGGGAACGGGGCATCCACCGGTTCCGGAACAGCCTGCCGCGTGATGGACAAAGCCCCGCCGGCGCTGTTTGATCGCGTGTGATGTGGAAGAGGGCGACGTGACGGACGCGGTCATCATCGTTGCGGCCGGGCGGGGGCATCGCCTCGGCGCCGAGATGCCAAAGCAGTATCTCCCTCTGGGCGATCGCTGCGTGCTGCGCCGCACGATCGAGGCCTTTCTCGCGACCGATATCGACGGGCCGGTGCTCTGCGTGATCCATCCCGACGACCGGACGCTCTACGATGAGGCGGTCGCGGGCCTGGGCGATCCGCGCCTCGTCGCGCCGGTATCCGGCGGAGCGAACCGCGCCGCGTCGGTCCGGGCGGGGCTCGAGGCGCTGGCCGAGCGGCAGCCGGCCAAGGTTCTGATCCACGATGCGGCCCGGCCGTTCATCAGCGTGAATGTCATTTCGGCCGTGCGAACGGCACTCGACACGGCGGACGGCGCCTTCGCGGCGTTGCCGGTGGTCGACGCGCTGTGGCGGGCCGAGGACGGTCTGGCCATCGATCCGGTCCCGCGGGCGGGCCTGTGGCGGGCGCAGACCCCGCAGGGTTTCAGGTTCGAGGCCATCCTGTCCGCCCACCGCGCGAGCGACGCCGAGGCCGCGGACGATGTCGCCGTCGCGCGCGCCGCCGGGCTGACCGTGCAGGTCGTTCCCGGCGACGAGGCCAATTTCAAGATCACCTCCGCCGCGGACCTCGAACGGGGGCGCGCGCTGCTCGGATAGACCGCGCCTGCCGCTGCCGCAGCGTCAGCCCGGGGGACCGGACACAATCTGTTGCAGAGAACAGGGAATTGCGGGACCATCCCGCATTCACCGCAAATGGGGACAAGAGATCCCGCGCGGACCCATCAACAGGGAGACGACCATGACCAAGGCATTTCTGGGTACGACCGCCGCAATCGCGATGATTGCGTTCGGCGGCGCCGCGCTGGCGCAGGCCACTCATCCCGATACCGGAGAGGCGCTGTCGGAGAATCAGAGCTTCAGCTACCGGCTGCTCGACCAGTTCCCGACGCTCGATCCGCAGCTCATCGAGGAAACCGCCGGCGGCCACGTCGCGCGGCAGATGTTCGAGGGGCTCCTGACGCAGAACGCCGACGGCACGCTGCGGCCGGGCATGGCGACCGAATGGTCGTCCGATGACAACCAGACCTGGACCTTCACGCTCCGGGACGCCAACTGGTCGAACGGCGACCCGGTGACGGCAAACGATTTCGTCTACGCCTGGCGCCGTGCGGCCGATCCGGCGACCGCGTCGGAATACGCCTGGTATGTGGAGCTGTCGCAGATCGTGAACGCCGCCGAGATCATCGCCGGCGAGATGGATCCCTCCGAGCTCGGCGTTCGCGCCATCGATGATCACACGCTCGAGGTGACGCTGAACAACCCGCTGCCCTACTTCCCGCAGATGACCGTCCACTACACGTTCATGCCGACGCATCAGGCCACAGTGGAACAGTACGGCGCCGACTGGACCGACCCCGAGAACATCGTCGTGAACGGGGCCTACATCCTCGACGAGATCGCGGTGAACGAATTCTTCCACCTGGCGAAGAACCCGAACTACTACGGCGCCGACGACGTCATCATCGAGGAGATCACCGGCTACGTGATCAACGATTCCTCGCAGGCGCTCGCGCGGTTCCAGGCGGGCGAGTTCGACATGATGGACTCGCTTCCGCCCGCGACCTACCCGCGGCTCGAGGCCGAGACGCCGGACGTGGCCCATTCGGTCCCGCGCCTCTGCTCGTACTACTACGTGATCAACCAGTCCGAGAGCGGCAACCCCGCGCTCCAGGATGTGCGGGTGCGCCAGGCCCTGAGCTACGCCGTCAACCGCAACGTCATCACCGACCAGGTGCTGCAGGAAGGACAGGCTCCGGCCTACAGCTTCACCCACTGGGCGACCGCCGGCTTCGAACTGCCGACCATCGACTACTCGACGTGGACCCAGGAAGAGCGGATGGCGCGCGCGGCCGAACTGATCGAGGAAGCCGGCTACGGACCCGACAATCCGCTCGAGCTCGACCTGATCTACAACACCTCCGAAGCGCACCGGCAGGTCGCGGCGGTGCTGCAGCAGATGTGGCGCCCGATCGGGATCGAGGTGACGCTGTCGAACTACGAATGGCAGTCGTATCTGGAACTGCGCGGCAACCAGAACTTCGACCTCGCCCGGGGCGGCTGGTGTGCGGACTATAACGAGGCCTCGACCTTCCTCGACCTGCTGACGTCGAACAACTCCAACAACGACGGCAAGTTCATGAACGAGGAATACGACGCGCTGCTGGCCGAGGCGGCGACGTCCTCGGATCCTCAGCCGCTTTACACGCAGGCCGAGCAGATCCTCGCCGACGAGGCGGCGATCGTTCCGATCTACCACTACACGCAGACCTTCGTGCTCGATCCGACGATCCGGAACTGGCCGTTCGATAACGCCGAGAACAACTGGTACGTCCGCGACATCTACCGCGTCGCAGACGGTTCCTGATCACGATTGCCGGGGCGGGTGACCTTGCCCGCCCCGGCGCTATCTCGTCTTCATGATCGCCTTCATCCTCAAGCGCCTGCTGATCGCGGTTCCGGTCCTTCTGATCCTGATCGTCGCGACCTTCGTGATGATGTACGCGGCGCCGGGCAGCCCGTTCGCGTCTGACCGGGGGATCCCGCCAGCGGTGATGGCCAATCTCGAGGCCGAATACGGGCTCGACCAGCCGTTCCTCGTGCAGATCTGGCGCTACATCTCGGGCATCATCTTCGAATTCGACTTCGGCCCGTCCTTCATCTACCGCGACCAGGACGTGAACGACCTGATCGCGCAGGGCTTCCCGGTCACCCTGACCTACGGATTCTGGAGCTTCATCGTCGCCGTCCTCGTCGGCGGCACGCTCGGCATCGTCGCCGCGGTCCGGCACAACACCTGGCTCGACTACACCGCCGTCGGCATCTCGGTCGGGGCGCAGGTGCTGCCGAATTTCGTCATGGCGCCGATCCTCGTCCTGATTTTCACGCTCTGGCTTGGCTGGCTGCCGGGCGGCGGCTGGCAGGGCGGACAGATCCAGTACGTGATCCTGCCCGTCATCGCATTGTCGACCTCGTTCATGGCCTCGATCGCGCGGATCGCGCGGGCCTCGATGCTCGAAGTGCTGACGTCGAACTACATCCGCACCGCGCGCGCCAAAGGGCTGCCCATGCGCCGGATCGTGCTGCGTCACGCGCTGAAGCCGGCGCTTCTGCCGGTCATCTCGTATCTCGGCCCCGCCTTCGTCGGCATGATCACCGGATCGGTGGTCATCGACGTCTACTTCTCGACTGGCGGGATCGGGCAGTTCTTCACCGCCTCTGCGCTCAACCGCGACTACGGCGTGATGATGGGGATCACGGTGCTGCTCGGGACCCTGACCATACTGTTCAACCTCGTCGTCGATCTGCTCTACGCATGGATCGACCCCAAGATCAGGTACTGAGCCGATGTTCGCGACGAAGACAGCCGCACAGGACCTGGCCGAGGGGCAAGCCGTCCGTGGACGCTCGCTCTGGGCCGACGCGCGGGCGCGGTTCTTCCGCAACCGGGCCGCGCTCGTTTCGCTTGTGATCCTCGTCCTTGTCGCGATCTTCGCCATCGTCGGCCCCTTCATCAGCCCGTGGCGTTACGACGAGATCGACTGGA
The DNA here is from genome assembly GCA_015689705.1 of Rhodobacterales bacterium HKCCE3408. Taxonomy (GTDB): domain Bacteria; phylum Pseudomonadota; class Alphaproteobacteria; order Rhodobacterales; family Rhodobacteraceae; genus HKCCE3408. The sequence goes on along the minus strand of WVSN01000005.1, from coordinate 82,985 downwards.
ACGTCCTCGGGCAGGTCGACACGGCCGGGCGGCCATCGGCCACGCACTGGTTCGGGACCGACCGGACCGGGCGCGACCTCTTCGCGCGCACGGTGCAGGGTACGCAGGTGTCGCTCATGGTCGGGATCGTCGGCGCCGTGATCGCGGTCGTCGTCGGCACGCTCTATGGCGCAATCGCCGGGTATTTCGGCGGCCGGACGGACAACCTGATGATGCGCATCGTCGACGTGCTGATGAGCGTGCCGTACATGTTCGTCCTGATCCTGCTGCTCGTCGTCTTCGGCAAATCGATGATCATGCTGTTCGTCGGGATCGGGCTGATCTCGTGGCTGGACATGGCGCGGATCGCACGCGGTCAGACCCTCAGCCTGCGCGGAAAGGAATTCGTCGAGGCCGCCGTCGCGACGGGAGTCGCGCCGCTGACGATCATCCTGCGCCATATCGTGCCGAACCTCCTTGGCGTCGTGATCGTCTACGCCACGCTCCTCGTTCCCTCGATGATCATCTACGAGTCGTTCATCTCCTTCCTCGGCCTCGGGGTGCAGGAGCCGCTGACCTCCTGGGGTGCGCTGATCTCCGAGGGCGCGGGGGAAATCGTCAACGGGACGCTCTGGATGCTGGCCTTCCCGCTCTTCTTCTTCGTCGTCACGCTCTTCGCCTTCTTCTTCGTCGGAGACGGGCTGCGTGACGCACTCGACCCCAAGGACCGCTGATGCCGCTTCTGGACGTCACCGACCTGACCGTTTCCTTCGACACGCCGGACGGAACCGTGAGCGCGGTGAACGGGCTGTCGCTGTCGCTCGACCGCGGTGAGACACTCGCCATCGTGGGCGAGAGCGGGTCGGGCAAGACGCAGATGGCCTTCGCGATGATGGGGCTTCTGGCGAAGAACGGGACGGCGGCGGGCAGCGTCCGGTTCGACGGGCAGGAGATCCTGAACCTGCCGGAGGACAAGCTGAACCGGATCCGGGCCGACGAGATCGCGATGATCTTCCAGGACCCGATGACCAGTCTGAACCCCTACATGCGCGTGGGCGACCAGATGGCTGAGGTGCTGGTCCTGCACAAGGGCCGGTCGAAGCGCGCGGCCTGGGACGAGGCGGCGAAGATGCTCGACGCCGTCCGCATTCCCGACGCGCGGGCGCGGCTTGGGATGTATCCGCACGAGTTTTCGGGCGGGATGCGGCAGCGCATCATGATCGCCATGGCACTTCTCTGCCGCCCGCGCCTGCTCATCGCCGACGAGCCGACGACCGCGCTCGACGTCACGGTGCAGGCGCAGATCATGGACCTGATGACCGAGATCCGGGAGGAGTTCGGTACGGCCATCATCCTCATCACCCACGATCTCGGGATCGTGGCGGGGTCCTGCGAGGAGACGCTGGTGATGTATGGCGGCCGGGTGATGGAGAAGGGTCCGACCGATGCCGTCTTCGCCGCGCCGGGCCACCCCTACACGCATGGGCTGCTGGCTGCGGTTCCGCGGCTCGACGTGCCGCAGGAGGATCTGCAGATCATCCCGGGCGATCCGCCGGACCTGACCGCATTACCGGCAGGCTGCCCGTTCTCGCCGCGCTGCCCGCTGGCCTTCGAGCCGTGCGCCGGCACGATGCCCGCGCTGGAAGGCTTTGGCCGGGGCCGACGCCGGGCCTGCCACGCGGCGCTGGAGGCGGTCGCATGAGCGCGCCGATCCTGAACGTCGAGGACCTGTCGGTCACTTTCTCTATTCCCCGCCGGGGTTCCTGGCCCTGGACACCGCCCGACACGCTTCAGGCGGTGAGCGGCGCCAACCTGACCATCGGTCCCGGCGAGACGCTCGGTCTCGTCGGTGAAAGCGGATCCGGGAAATCGACCCTCGCGCGCGCAGTCGTGGGCACCGTCCCGGTCTCTGACGGCCGGGTGCTGTGGAAAGGCGACGATCTCGCCCGCCTGGGCCCGCGCGAGCGCCGCGCGCACGGACGCCACGTCCAGATGGTCTTCCAGGATCCGCTCGCCGCGCTCAACCCGCGCATGACGGTGGGCGAGGTGGTGGCCGAGCCGCTGAGGACGCACTTCCCGGACATGCCGCGCGAGACGGTTCGCGAGAAGGTGCAGGCGATGATGAAGCGCGTCGGCCTGCTGCCGACCCTCGTGAACCGCTACCCGCATGAATTCTCCGGCGGCCAGTGCCAGCGCATCGGCATCGCCCGGGCCCTCGTGACCGAGCCGGAACTGGTGGTCTGCGACGAACCGGTCTCGGCGCTCGACGTGTCGGTGCAGGCGCAGGTTGTGAACCTATTGAAGGAACTGCAGCGCCAGATGGGCCTGTCGCTGCTCTTCATCGCGCACGACCTGTCGGTGGTGCGGCATATCTCGACCCGCATCGCCGTCATGTATCTCGGACGCATCGTCGAGATTGCCGATGCGGCGGAACTCGCGAAGAATCCGCGTCATCCCTACACCAAGGCGCTCATCGCATCGGTCCCGATCCCCGATCCGGCGGCCGAACGGGCGCGGACGCGGCAGATCCTCCAGGGCGAGCTGCCGTCGCCGATGAACCCGCCTTCGGGCTGCGCCTTCCGCACCCGCTGCCCGGTCGCGCGGCCCGCCTGTGCCGAGCGGCGTCCGATGCTGGAGCCCGCCGGCCCCGGCCACTTTGTCGCCTGTCCGTACCACGATGCCCCCGCGCCCTGATCTCGTCGTCGTCGGGGCGGGTTTTCTCGGCCTGTCTGCGGCGCTGTCCTACGCGACGGCGCGGCCCGGAGCGTCCGTTCGGGTGCTGACCGATGAGGCGGAGATCGGCGAGAACGCGGCGTCGTCACGGACGGGCGGGCATATCCTGCCGGGCTTCGCTGTCGGGGCGCACGGGCTTCTGGCGCGGTATGGCGGGGCGGATGCCGAGTGGCTTTTGCGGTTCGCCGGGGATGCCGTCGATCATGTCCTGCGAGCCGCGGATGCCCGGGCGATCCCGACGATCATCGGTCACGAGGACCAGGATGACGTTGCTGGTGAGGCCGAAGCGCTCGCTTCACTGGGCTACGACGCGCCGCTGCTCGATGCAGATGCGCTTGCGGCGGGTGGAGCGTCCGGCGCAGCGGCAGGCTACCGGGATCCCCTGACAGGCACGCTGCGGGGCGAGGTCCGGCTTCGATCCCTCGCCGCGCAGTGCCGCGAGGCCGGGGTGGTGATCGAGCGGGCCGAGGTGCGCCGGGTCGTCGAGGAAACGGACGGCGTGCGTGTCGAGACCGCCGACGGTTCGTTCGATGCGGACGCCGCGGTCTGCGCCGCCGGTCCGGCCTGCCCTAAGCTTCTGGGGCAGGACATCCATCTCGCCGGGTTCACCACCACGTCCTTCCGGTTCGACGCGCCGTCGGAGACGGATCCGCTGGCCGTCTGCCTGTCTGGCATGCGCGTCGAATACTACTGGATCGAGGGCGGTGAGCTTCGGTTCGGCATCCGGGCCGATCCGCCACCGGACGAGGAATTTGCCGCCGCGCTGGCCGAGACACGGCTTGGTGCGGCACCGGGCCCGCTGCGCGAGGTCGCGCAGGGCCGGATATGGCGTCGCGAGGGCGGGATGCCGGTCGTGACGGTCGGGCCGCATGTCGTCGCGGCATACGCCTTCAACGGACATGGCGTGGCGCTGAGCCACTGGATCGGGCACCTCGCGGGACTGGCACTGTCCGGTGACGACGTCGCAAGGACAAGGCTCGACCGGCTTGCCGCCATTCTCCAACGCGGCTGAATCAGGCCGTGCGGCGGACCCGGCACTGGAAGCAGTTGTTCTTCGCCGACCGGATGTCGACGAATGCGATCTCCGGCCGCCGGAGCAGCGCTTCGGCATAGCCGGCGATGTTCGCGGTCGGCGTCACTTGCCCGGTGCCATAAACGATCCGCTCGGCCCCGCTGTAGCCCCGCACGATATATTCCGGCGAGGCCAGGATCTCGGGCAGGTCCGACGCGTCCTCGGCCCGCGCGCAATCGTCGGCGCAGAGGAAGATCGGGCCGGTTTCGGTATAGGCGTTGACCGAAGCGAAGGGACGGTGGGCGAGGACAAGGTACGCGGACCCCTCCGGCACCTGTTTCAGGCAATGGCGGCAGGGAACGCCGTCACCGTCCGACACCGCGCGCTCGACGGGGTTTCCGTAGGCGTCCGTGCCGCTTTCGCGGATGTGGGCGACGATGTCGGTCGGCAGGGCTTCGAACCGGATTTGCATCTGGGATCTCCTTCTTGCCCCGAAGATGCGCCCGGGAGACACCGGAGCGACCCGGAAGCTGCGTATTTGGCGGGGTCGGGTTGGCCTGGCGGGTGACCAGTTGATAGGCACGGATCAGGGACGGCGGACAGGAGATCGGCAATGGCCTTCGCGGTCGAGGACATGTGGCTCTGGGACAGCTGGTACGTCCGCGACGGCAATACGTGGCACGGGTATTTCCTGCAGGCCCCGAAGGCGATCGGCGATCCCGAGCTGCGTCACTGGAACGTCAGCTACCTGCACGCCATCAGCCCGGATCTCGTGACCTGGACGCCGCTCGGCCGATGCTTCGAACCGGCGCCTGCGCCGGCCTGGGACGACGGGACGACATGGACCGGATCGGTCCTGCGCGGCCCCGACGACCTGTGGCACCTGTTCTACACGGGCACCAGCTTTTCTGAGGATCGAAAGAAACAACGGATCGGCCACGCGGTCTCGGACGATCTGCATGACTGGACGCGGCTGGGCGGCCCGATTCTCGATCTGGCGCCGCCCTACGAGGAATACGATCCGGCCCGCTGGCACGACCGCGCGTTCCGTGACCCATGGGTGATGTCCGATCCCGACGGAGATGGCTGGCTGATGTTCTTCACCGCGCGGGATGCGCGTGTTGCCGACACGAAGGCGGCGGGCTGCATTGGCCTCGCGACGTCGCCGGATCTCGAGACATGGACGCTTCAGCCGCCCGTCTTCACTGGCGGCATGGGCGAACTGGAAGTGCCGCAGGTCCTCACCGTCGGCGGCCGCTGGTACTGCCTTTTCTGCACATCTGCCATCCACTGGTCCGATGCCGCCAAGGACCGGATCGGACCGGCGATGACCGGAACGCATTACCTCGTGGCCGACCATCCGCGCGGGCCGTGGCGGATGGCCCCGCGCCCGTTCCTCGACGGAGCATTCTTCCCCCGCCGTTATGCCGGCCGCATCGTGCCCGATGGCGACGCGATGCGGCTTCTTGGCTTTCGCTGGTTCGACCGGGATGGCGGACCGTTTGTCGGGGCGATCAGTGACCCCGATCCGGTCGAGGTGACGGCGGAGGGCTTGCTGCGCGTCGTCCGCTAGGCGTCGCTGACCGGCAGGACGGAGGCGCGTGTCAGGTCGAGCGAGATTGACACCGGCGCACCGAGCGGCAGGGCGAGCAGCGCGGGCGTCTCGTCGTGTTCCACCTGCACGAGGATCGCGCGGCCATCCGACAGCGTGACCTCGACGACTGAAATGTCGCCCTGGAACCCCACGTCGCCGAGCTTGGCCGGGATCGGGCCCGATGTGTCGGGATGCAGGTGGATGTATTCCGGACGGATGGCGAGGACGAGATCGCCCACGGGCGGCACCTCCGCCCCCGGCGGCAGCTCCAGCGCGCCGAGCGATTTCGCCGTGAACGGCGCGCGGCCGGTGACGTCGAACAGGTTCACCCGGCCGATGAAGTCGGCGACGAAGGCATCCGCCGGCCGTTCGTAGAGCGTGACCGGGTCGGCGAGTTGCCGAAGCCGGCCGTCCTTCATCACCGCGATCCGGTCGGCCATCGCAAGGGCTTCGGACTGGTCGTGCGTCACCATGACGAAGCTCACGCCGACCTCCTGCTGCAGCTTCACCAGTTCCAGCCGCATCGCGTCGCGTAGCTTCGCGTCCAGCGCCGAGAGCGGCTCGTCCAGCAGAAGCACGCGCGGCCGCTTCACCAGCGCGCGCGCCAGAGCGACCCGCTGCCGCTGTCCGCCGGAAAGCTGGTCCGGCATCCGCTTGGCGAACTGGCCGAGTTTCACCTGCTCCAGTGCCTCGGCGACCTTCGGGGCGATCTCGGATTTCGACATGCCGTCCATTTTCAGCCCGTAGGCCACGTTCTGTTCGACCGACATGTGCGGAAAGACGGCGTAGGACTGGAACACCATGTTCACCGGCCGCTTGTTCGGCGGCACCTCGGTCATATCCTTGCCGTCGATCAGGATATCGCCGGTCGACGGCGTCTCGAACCCGGCGATGCAGCGCAACAGCGTGGACTTGCCGCAGCCCGACGGCCCGAGCAGCGCGAAGATCTCCCCCGGGCGGATGTCGATCGTGATGTCTTCGAGCGCGGTGAAATCGCCGAAATACTTCGACACGTTCCGGATGGAGATGATCGGTTCGGCCATCAGCGCGAGTCTCCGAAAGTCTGGAACCGCATCGCGACTGCGGTCAGGATCAGGGTGATGAGGATGAGCACGGTCGAGGCCGCGTTGATCTCCGGCGTCACTGAGAAGCGGACCATCGAGTAGACCTTGACCGGGAAGGTCACGGTGTCGGGGCCGCTGGTGAAGAAGGTGATGACGAAGTCGTCGAGCGACAGCGTGAAGGCGAGAAGTGCGCCAGCGATCAGGCCCGGTTTCATGTGCGGCAGCAGAATGTCGCGGAAGACCTGGAATTCGGATGCGCCGAGATCCTTGGCGGCTTCCTCCATCTCGCGGTTGAAGGTCTGAAGCCGCGTGCGAATGACCATGGCCGCGAAGGGAAAACTGAAGGTGATATGCGCGATGATGATGTTCGTCAGGTTGAACGGCCAGGGCGTACCGGGCGGGATGTAGAGGCCGAAATAGCTGAAGAAGACCGCGATTGCGACGCCGAGACAGATCTCGGGCACGACGATCGGCAGCGCCACCAGCCCCTCGAATCCGGGTTTCAGCGGGAAGCGGAAGCGCCAGAGCACGACCGCGGTCAGCGCGCCGAGGATGACCGAGAAGAGCGTCGAGATGACCGCGATGGTCATCGAGTTTCCGAAGGCTTCGAGCAGTTCCGAATTCTGCGCCGCGCGCACGTAGTAGTCGGTGGTGAAGCCGCGCCAGATCACGTTGCCGCCGCGCCGGCTGTCGTTGAACGAGAAGATGATCAGAACGACGATCGGCGCGTAGAGGAAGATCGTCGCAAGCAGGAAGACCAGTTGCAGCCAGCGCTTGCGGGCATAGTCGAAGGGTCCGGGCCGGTCTGTCCGGCGCTTGCGGGCGGGGGAGGCGGCGCGCGCCTGCCGGCTCAGGCTCGTTTCAGCCATCGGCCCCCCTCCGCCGCATCGACGCGAAGGCCTGGATGGCGAGTATGATGAAGGTTACGTAAAGCAGGAAGAGCGACATCGCGGCACCGAACGGCCAGTCGTTCGCGCCTTTGAACTGGCGCTCGATCACGTTGGCGATCATGTCGACCTGTCCGCGCCCCAGAAGCGCCGGCGTCAGGTAGCTGCCGAGCATCGGGATGAAGGTAATGATCGCCGCGGTCACCAGACCGGCCATGGTCATCGGGATCAGGACCGAGCGGAAGGTCCGCCATTGCGACGCGCCAAGGTCGAGCGAGGCTTCGAGATAGCTGCGGTCGAGCCGTTCGAGCGCGGCGTAGATCGGCAGGACGGTAAATGGAAGGTGGACGTATACGAGCCCGATGATTACGCCGGACCAGCGGCCGAGAAAGATGATCGGCTCGAAATCCTCGCCCATGATGGCGGTCGCGTTTAGGCCGATGGCGTCGAGCGCGGCGTAACCGCGTTCCCACAACCATTCGAGGCCGGAATTCACCCGGCCGCGGTTCCCGAGAATGTTCAGAAGCGCATAGGTCCGGATCAGCAGATTGGTCCAGAACGGCAGGATGATCGCCAGCAGAAGCCACGGCTTCCACGCCCCGCGCGCGGTCGCGATCACCAGCGCGATCGGGTAGCCGATCACCAGGCAGACGATGGTCGACATGCCCGACAGCGCCAGCGACCGCCAGAACAGCGTTGCGATTTCAGGCTCGAGGATGCGGCTGTAATTGCGCCAGGTCCAGGTCGTCTCGACCTCGGTCAGCGAGACGTTCTCGCCGAAGGAATACAGGAAGATGATGACCAGCGGCGCGACGAAAAACAGCACCAGCCAGCCGAAACTGGGTGCGAAGAACGCGAGAAAGACGCGGATGTTGCTGCGGAAACTCTCCATGCGCGGTCGGGGGCCGGCCGGGCCGGCCCCCGGAAGGCGTCAGGCCGCGGTGATGCGGGTCCAGGCGGCGTCGATCTTCTCGAGCACCTCCTGACCCGGGAAGAGCGCCACCTCGGACGCCGCAATCGCCGCTTCGGGCGGGAAGATCGCGGGGTTCTGGTTGTACTCATCCGGAAGAAGCGCGCGGGCCGCATCGTTCGGCGTCGCGTACTGGATGTAGTCGGCGATCTGCGCACCGGCTTCGGCATCGAGGATGTAGTTGATCAGCTCGTGCGCGCCTTCGGGGTTCGGGGCCCCGACCGGGATGCAGAGATCGTCCTCCCAGATCAGGCCGCCTTCGTTCGGCACGACGTAACCGACATCGTCGTCCTCCAGCATGACCTGCTGGATGTCGCCGTTCCATTCCTGGGCAAGGTCGACCTCGCCCGCGAACAGGAGATCCTGCCCGTTGTCGGGCGCGAAGGCCGTGATGTTCGGCTTCTGCGCGATCAGAAGCGCCTCGGCCGCGGCGATGTTCTCGTCGGACCAGTCGTTCAGCGAATGGCCCATGTATTTCATCGCCATCTGCAGGACGGTCGTCGGTTCCGAAAGAAGCGCGATCTTGTTCGCGTATTGATCGGAGTCGTAGAGGTAGGCCCAACTGTCCGGCACGCCGTCCGTCTCGGAGATCCGGTAGCCGATGCCGATGGTGCCCCACATGTACGGGACCGAGTACTGCCGGCCCGGATCGTGCGCCGGGTTCATGAAGCCCGGGTTGATGTTGGACAGGTTCGGGATCCGGCTGTGGTCAATCTCCTGCAGGAGGTCTGCCGCGATGAAGCGCTCGACGAAGTCGTTCGTCGGCACGATCAGGTCATAGCCCGGGTTGCCGCCGCGGAATTTCGCGAAGAGCTCGGCGTTGTCGGCGAACAGGTCGTAATTGACCTCGATCCCGGTGGCCTCGGTGAAGTCGTCGAGCGTCGTCTCGCCGATATAGGTGTCCCAGTTGTAGAAGCTGACCGAGTTGCCCTGCGCGCGAGCGCCCTTGGGAAGCGTGAAGCTGAGGCCGACCGCGCCCATGCCCCCGAGGGCCTGCCGGCGGTTCAGCTTGAGTGGACGTCGTCTCATGGTGTCACCCCCTGTCGTGACGTATTGTGGTTGTGGGCTGGCGGCGCCTCGTATTACACGGGATCGCACCGTCGCTCCTGCGCTCAAGTCAAACGAGATTCGAAGCCATCCACAAGTGGCCAGATCGCGCGGAGGGGCAATCAATTGCCCAATGGCGATGCGAATGCCCAACAACTGGGCAAACTGAGCAGACGGCCGCACCGATACGAGGACCCGAAATGAACATTCGCGCCAATCACGCCCCCACGGCAGAACTCCAGGCACTCGATGCCGCGCACCACCTGCACCCGTTCTCGGACAGCAGGAACCTGGCCAAGCGCGGAGTTCGCGTCATCACCGGTGCCGACGGCGTGTGGCTGACCGACAGCGACGGGGTCGACATGATCGACGCGATGTCCGGTCTGTGGTGCGTGAATATCGGCCACGGCCGGCGCGAGCTTGCCGATGCGGCCCATGCGCAGATGCTTCAGCTGAGCTACTACAACACCTTCTTCATGACCTCGCACCCGGCCGTGATCGAGCTGTCGGCGAAACTGGCTGAACTGGCGCCGGGCACGCTGAACCACACCTTCTTCGCATCCGGCGGGTCCGAGGCGAACGACACCAACATCCGTCTCGTCCGGCATTACTGGGCGGCGAAGGGCAAGCCCGAGAAGCAGGTCATCATCAGCCGCAAGAACGGCTACCACGGCTCGACCGTGGGGGGCGGGTCGCTCGGCGGGATGGCCGCGATGCACAAGCAGGGCGGTCTGCCGATCCCCGGCATCGTCCATATCGACCAGCCCGACTGGTGGTCCGAGGGCGGCGACATGAGCTCCGAGGAATTCGGCCTCGCCCGCGCCCGTCAGCTCGAGGCGAAGATCGATGAACTGGGCGAGGACAAGGTCGCGGCCTTTATCGCCGAGCCGGTGCAGGGCGCCGGCGGCGTCATCGTCCCGCCGGAAACCTACTGGCCGGAAGTGCGGCGCATCTGCGCCGAGCGCGACATCCTGTTCATCGCCGACGAGGTCATCACCGGCTTCGGACGCACCGGCCGGATGTTCGGTGTCGAGACCTACGAGCTCGCACCCGACATCATCACCATCGCGAAGGGGCTGAGCTCCGGCTATGCGCCCATCGGCGGCTCGGTCGTGACCGACGAGGTCGCCGAGACGCTGGCCGATGCAGGCGATTTCAACCACGGCTACACCTATTCCGGCCACCCGGTCGCCTGCGCCGTGGCACTCGAAAACCTGCGGATCATGACCGAAGAGAAGATCGTCGAGGAGGCCGCCGCCGACGCGATGCCCTACCTTGCCGAGAAATGGGGGCAGCTCGTCGATCATCCGCTGGTTGGTGAAGCGAAGATCAAGGGCTTCATGGCCTCGATCGCGCTGACGCCCGACAAGGCGGCCCGCGCGAAGTTCGCGTCGCCCGAGGGAACGGTCGGCCTCCGGTGCCGCGACCGGTGCTTCTCGAACGGGCTCGTGATGCGGCACGTGAAGGACCGCATGATCATCGCTCCGCCGCTGGTCATCAATCGTGAAGAGATCGATACGCTGATCGAGCGTGCTGTGAAGTCGCTGGACGAAACGCACGCGGCGCTCGAGGCCGACGGGATGATGGTCTCCGCCTGATCCGGATCCGACCGGCCGGAGAGGAGACGCCATGGCCGACTGGCCGGTATTCGTCATCAACCTCGACCGGGACCGCTCACGGCTTGGGAAGGTCTCGGCCGAACTTTCGCGGGCAGGCGTCACCTGGACACGGCTGCCCGCGGTGGACGGACGCGCGCTGACCCCGCGCGAGGTTGCTTCGGTCTACGATGCCGAGGCGAACCGGGTCCGCGCCCGCCAGCCCATGACACTGCCCGAGATCGGCGCTTATCTGAGCCACATCCGTGCTTGGGAGGCGATCGTCGCATCCGGCGCGCCAGGAGGTGTCGTTCTTGAGGACGACATCCGTGTGACGGGCGATCTGAAGGGCACGCTCTCGGCTCTCGCCGCGGATGACGGGGACTGGACGCTCGGGAAGCTCTTCACCTTCCGTCCAGGCCAGTGGCTTCTGGACGACCGCTGGCTTGCCCCGGGCATCCGGATCGGCACGCCCTATCACGTGCCGGACGGTGCGCCCGGCTATGTCCTGCGGGCGAAAACGGCTTCGCTGCTGATCGCCCGGTCGCGCCGGTTCTTCCGGCCGGTGGACCAGGATCACAAGTTCTTTTGGGAAAGCGGCCTGTCGGTTGCGCTGGTCCGGCCCGTCCCGATCACGCTCGCGCTTCAGGACGCGCCGGTCGAGAGCGCCGGCCCGACTGTGGGCGGTGAGGCCGGACCGGGGATCCTGCGCACCTGGCGCGCGCTGCGGCACGACCTGAGATATGCCATGGCGCTGCGGCGGGCGCGGCGGGGCGGGCTCTAGAGCCCGACGAGATCCTCGAGCCCGGCCGGCAGTTTCTCTGGCGCATCGCGCAGCGGTGGCAGGCAGGTGAGCCAGCGGTCATCCCCCGTCTTCTTCGCCATCACCGATTTCATCGCCGGGATCAGGCCGGCAGCAGCCACCGCCTCGCGGATGCGCCGGATGTCCGGCATCCGGTCGTCCGTCCCGCCATCGCCCGAGATCAGCCCGTCGTAAAGCGCCCGGATCGCCCGGATGTTCACGTTGCACGTCGCCGAGATGCACCCGGCGGCCCCGGCCTCGAGTGCCTGGGGCAGGAGCGCTTCGGACGCCGGAAAGACCGAGATAGACGGTGCCGCCTGGATGACCGTTAGCGTGTTTTCCCAGTTGCCCGAACTGTCCTTGTAGCCGGCGACGATGCCTGGAAAGTCCCTCGCAAGCCGGCCGGCAAGCTCCGGGCTGATCCCGACCCGCGTGTTCTGCGGGATGTGGTAGAGACAGACCCGCAGCCGGTCGCTGGCAAGATCCTCGATCAGTGTCGCGAAGTAGCGGTAGAGCCCCTCGTCGGAGGCATCGGCGTAGAAGAAGGGCGGCAGGACCATCACCGCCGCGACGCCGAGGTCGAGGGCATGGCGGGTCAGGAACGCGCTGTCGGCGAGGGCTGCGAGACCCGTGCCGGGCATGAGCTGATCCGGCCGCGCGGTGCCGCTCTCGACCAGCCGCTCCAGCGCGACCATCCGCGCTGCGGTCGGAACGCTCGTGGCTTCACCGGTCGTGCCGAAGGGCGACAGGTAGTGGCTGCCCCCGGCCAGCATGTCTGCGGCATGGGCGTGATAGAGGCTTTCGGCGATGGCGCCCGTGTCGTTGAACGGGGTCAGAAGCGGGGTGACGACCCCCTTGAGTTCGCTCGCCATCGTGTCGGTCCTCCGAAATCCGCTTGCAGCCTGTGCTGTACGCGCATTGCGCGGAACGGGAAAGGGCATGGCAAACTGCGACTCATTATCATTCCAGTTGACTTTTTGCGAGCCATTCGCAGATTACGCATCATGCAGATGCAACATAGGCTTCGCGCCACACTCATCGCAGCTCTCCTCGCCGCGGCGCTTCCCGCGCAGGCGCAGGACCGGCTGACCGTCGCCACCACTTTCACCGTTCTGGCCGACATGGCGCAGAACGTCGCCGGCGACGCCGCCGACGTCGTTTCGATCACCCGGCCCGGTGCCGAGATCCACGGCTACCAGCCCACGCCGCGCGACATCCTGCGCGCCTCGGAGGCCGACCTGATCCTCTGGAACGGCCTCAACCTCGAACTCTGGTTCGAGCAGTTCCTGTCCAATCTCGGGGACATCCCGTCGGTCACGATCTCCGAGGGCATCGACCCGATCCCGATCGCCGTCGGCGCCTATGAGGGCTTGCCCAACCCGCACGCTTGGATGGGTCTCGAAAACGCGCTGATCTACATCGACAACATCGCGACCGCATTCGCCGAGGCCGATCCGGACAACGCCGAGACCTATGCCGCGAACGCCGAGGCCTACGCCGCCGAGCTCCGCGACACGCTCGAACCGCTGCGCGAAGCCATCGCCCGCATCCCCGAGGAGAACCGCTGGCTCGTGACCTGCGAGGGCGCGTTCAGCTACCTCGCCCGCGATCTCGGCATGCGGGAGCTCTATCTCTGGCCGATGAACGCCGACCAGGTGGGCACGCCGCAGCAGGTGCGGGCGGTCATCGACGGCGTGCGCGAGAACGACATCCCGGTGGTCTTCTGCGAATCCACAGTCTCCACCCGCCCGGCCGAGCAGGTCGCGCGCGAGACCGGGGTCACCTATGGCGGTGTGCTCTATGTCGACAGCCTGTCCGAGGCGGACGGACCGGTGCCGACCTATCTCGATCTTCTGCGCGTGACGATCGAGACCATCGTCAACGGTTACGGCGCATCATGATGCAGGAACCCGGGATCCTCGCCGAACACCTGACGGTGACCTACCGAAATGGCGTCACGGCGCTTCACGATGCGACCTTCGTTGTGCCGCGCGGATCGGTCACCGCGCTCGTCGGCGTCAACGGTGCGGGCAAGTCGACGCTCTTCAAGGCGATCATGGGGTTCGTCCCGGCCGCCGCGGGCACGATCCGGATCATGGGCATGAGCGTCCGGGACGCGCTGCGGAAGAACCTCGTCGCCTATGTGCCGCAGGCCGAGGAGGTCGACTGGGACTTCCCCGTTCTCGTCGAGGACGTCGTGATGATGGGCCGCTACGGGCACATGGGTTTTCTCCGCCGCGCGCGTCCGCAGGACCATCGCGCCGTCGAGGATGCGCTCTCCCGCGTCGGCATGAGCCAGTACCGCGACCGCCAGATCGGCGAGCTCTCGGGTGGTCAGCGCAAGCGCGTCTTTCTCGCCCGCGCGCTGGCGCAGGACGGACGGGTGATCCTGCTCGACGAGCCCTTTACAGGCGTCGACGTAACGACCGAGGACCAGATCGTGAAGCTCCTGCGGGAGCTGCGGGACGAGGGTCGGGTGATGCTGGTCTCGACCCACAACCTCGGCTCGGTGCCAGAATTCTGCGACCGGACCATTTTCGTGAAGGGCACGGTGCTCGCATACGGCCCGACCGAGACGACCTTCACCCGCGAGAACCTCCAGCGCGCCTTCGGAGGCGTCCTGCGGCATTTCACGCTTGGTGGCGAGGAACTGCACGACGACGACGACCGCCGCGAGGTGACGATCCTGACCGACGACGAACGGCCCTTCGTGCAGTACGGGGAGAGGGAGCGGGAGGAGTGACCGCCCTCGAACCCTTCACCTATCAGTACATGCTGAACGCCATGTGGGTCTCGGCGCTGGTCGGCGGGGTCTGCGCGTTTCTCTCGGCGTTCCTGACGCTGAAGGGCTGGTCGCTGATCGGAGACGCGCTTTCGCACTCCGTCGTGCCGGGTGTGGCCGGGGCGTATCTCCTCGGGCTGCCGTTTGCGCTTGGCGCCTTCATCGCGGGCGGGCTGGCGGCCGGGTCGATGCTGTTCCTGTCCGAACGCTCCGGCCTAAAGACTGACGTCATCATCGGGCTCATCTTCACGAGTTTCTTCGGCCTCGGCCTGTTCATCGTCTCGGTGAACCCCGTCTCCGTCGACATCCAGACCATCGTGATGGGCAATATCCTCGCGATCACGCCGGCTGACACGCTGCAGCTGGCTCTCATCGGGGGCATCTCGCTTGCCGTTCTGCTGGCCAAGTGGAGCGACATCATGGTCGCCTTCTTCGACGAGAACCACGCGCGCACCATCGGCCTGAGACCCCGCATGCTGCGGGCGGTGTTCTTCACGCTCCTGTCGGCCTCGGTCGTCGCCGCCATGCAGACCGTGGGCGCCTTTCTCGTCATCGCGATGGTCGTCACACCGGGCGCGACGGCCTTCCTCCTGACCGACCGCTTCCCGCGGCTCATCGCCATCGCCGTCCTGATCGGCACGCTCACGAGTTTCGTCGGTGCCTATTCGAGCTATTTCCTCGACGGGGCGACAGGCGGGATCATCGTGACGCTGCAGACCGCGATCTTCCTTCTCGCCTTCACCTTCGCGCCGAAGCACGGCGTCATCGCCTCGCGGCGGCGGGCGCGGGCGGCGCTGGTCAAGGCGCGGGCCGAGGCGACCTGATGGATACTCTGCTTCTCCCGTTCCAGTTCGGCTTCATGCAGAACGCCTTCTACATCGGGCTGATGGTCGCGGTGCCGACGGCGCTCTTGTCCTGCTTTCTCGTCCTTAAGGGATGGGCGCTCATGGGCGACGCGACCAGCCATGCCGTTCTGCCCGGTATCGTGCTGGCCTACATTACGGGTATCCCGCTGATCGTCGGCGCCTTCGCGGCCGGAATGGTCTGCGCTCTGGCAACCGGCTACCTGTCGGACAACTCGCGCGTGAAGGAAGACACCGTGATGGGCGTGGTCTTCTCGGGCATGTTCGGGCTCGGGATCGTTCTCTACGTCTCAGTCGATACCAACGTCCATCTCGATCACATCCTGTTCGGCAACATGCTCGGGGTCGAGACGCACGAGCTTTGGCGCGCCGGCCTGATTTCGGCCGGCGTGGCCGCGGCACTGCTGCTCAGCTGGCGCGATCTCGTGCTCCACGCCTTCGATCCGGCGCAGGCCAAGGCCTCCGGTTTGCGGACGGGCTGGTTGCATTACGGGCTGCTTGCCGCGATCTCGCTGACCATCGTCGCGGTTCTCTCGGCGGCCGGGCTCATCCTGGCAATCGGGCTTCTGATCGCGCCCGGCGCCATCGCCTTTCTGACCGCCCGTACCTTTGCCAGGATGATGATCGTTGCGGTCATCGTCTGTGCGTTTGCCATGACGCTTGGCACGTATCTGTCCTTTTTCCTCGACAGCGCGCCCGCGCCCACCATCATCCTGGTCCTGACCGCGATGTTCGTCGTGGCCTTCCTGCGCCGGGTCATGGCGAACCGGCGGGCCAGGTTGACAACCTGAACCCGGCAGGCCACGCGTCGCAAACGGAAACGACGACCCGCAACGGGAGACCGGAATGCGACCGATCGGACCTGCCCTAGCCCTTCTTCTTGGCATTGTGCCGGCATCGGCCCAGGACGCGTCGTCGCCGGCGCCGCCGCGTCCCGTGGTCGTGGCGGAGGTCGAGGGTGGGAACGGAAGCCTCACCCGCCAGTTCTTCGGCCAGGTGGCCGCGGCACAGACAGTGGATCTTGCCTTCCAGGTCGGCGGCCAGCTTGAGGATTTTCCGGTCATCGAGGGCCAGACCGTACCCGAAGGCGCGCTTGTCGCGCAGCTCGATCTGGCGCCATTCGAACTGGCGCTGCAACAGGCCGAGGCGCGGTTCGACCAGGCGGAGCGCGCGGTCGACCGGCTGACCCGCTTGCAGGGAACGGCGGCGAGCCCGGTGGCGCTCGAGGATGCGCAGACCGAGGCGCGTCTTGCCGAAATCGCGGTCGACTCGGCCCGGCTCGATCTGGAACACGCGACGCTCCGGTCGCCGTTCGCCGGGCTGGTGGCCTCGCGCAACGTGTCGAACTACACGACCATTTCGCCGGGAACGCCGGTCGTCCGGTTGCACGACATGTCCGACATCCGGATCGAGATAGACGTGCCCGAGATCCTGTTCCAGCGTGCCGGCGCCGATCCGGACCTGTCCATATTCGCCCGCTTCCCGGCCTCGGACGAGGAATACCCGGTCACGATCCGCGAGTTCAACGCCGAGGCGTCCTCGGTCGGCCAGACCTTCGGCATCACGCTTGGCATGGCGCCGCCCGAGGGGCTGTCCGTCCTGCCTGGGTCGTCGGCCACGATCGTCGCGACAATCGGCTCGGGCGACGGTCCGCCGCACATTCCGCCGACAGCGGTGGCGATGGGGCCCGATGGCTCGACCTCGGTCTTCGTCTTCGACGCCGGGACCGACACGGTGTCTGAGCGCCCGATCGAACTGGGCGCCGATGCCCATGGCCGCCCGGTTGTCCTGTCGGGCCTCGAACCCGGCGAGGAGATCGTCATCGCCGGCGTCAACGCGCTGAGTGACGGGATGCAGGTCCGCCGCTTCGACGGGTTCCCGGACTGATGTCCATCGCGCGCGGAGCCATCGACCGTCCGCTGATGACCTGGCTCCTGATGCTCGGCTGCCTTCTGGGCGGGCTCTGGGGGTTCCTGTCGATCGGCCGGCTCGAGGATCCGGCTTTCACGATCCCGGTCGCCATCGTGGTGACCGAGTATCCCGGCGCCTCGGCCGAACAGGTCGCGCGCGAGGTGTCCGAGCCGCTGGAGACGGCGATCCAGGGACTGGCCGAGGTCGACATGATCACGTCGGTCAACCAGCCGGGTCGGTCGCGGATCGAAGTCACTGTCGACGACACCTATGGCGGGGACGAGCTGCCGGCGATCTGGACGAAGCTGCGCGCCGAGATGCGGGACGCGGCGCGGCGATTGCCGGACGGCGCGGGCGAGCCGTCGGTCAATGACAGCTTCGGCGATGTCTTCGGCCTGTTCTATGCCGTGACCGCCGAGGGCCTGTCGGACGCGGAAATCCACGAGCTTGCGCGCTTCATGCGGCGAGAGCTGCTGGCGGTCGAAGGGGTGGCCGATGTCGCGGTCTCGGGCCTTCCGGAAGAGCAGATCTTCGTCGACGCGAACCCTGTGCTGGCGGTCAATCAGCATGTTCCGCCAGCCGCACTTCTCGGCGCCATCTCGTCGGCCAACTCGGTCGTTGAGGCGGGATCGCTCGGGGCGACGCGGATCCAGGCGCCCGAGGGCAGGGACAGCGTGTCGGAGATCTCGTCGCTGACCGTCGGCGTCGGGGGCGAGTTGCTGACCCTGACCGACATCGCCCGCGTGACCCGGGCGCGCGCCGAAGATCCGGCGGTGATGATCCGCTTCAATGGCGAAGAGGCGTTCACGATCGGCATCGCCGGTCAGCAGACGGCCAACATCGTCGAGGTCGGCCGGGCGGTGGACGCTCATCTCGACGACCTGATCACGAACATTCCGCTCGGCGTGTCGCTCCACCCGATCTACCAGCAGCACGTCGTCGTCGACCGGTCCTCGACCGACTTCCTGCGCAGCCTCGCGCTGTCGGTGGCGATCGTGGTCGGCGTGCTGACGCTCTTCATGGGCTGGCGCGCCGCCATCGTCGTCGGCGCCACTCTGCTTCTGACCGTGGTCGGCACGTTCTTCTTCATGGGCGTCTTCGGGATCGAGATGGAGCGGATCTCTCTCGGCGCACTCATTATCGCGATGGGGATGCTGGTCGATAACGCCATCGTCGTGGCCGAAGGAATGCAGATATCGATGCGACGCGGCCAGCCGTCGCGGGAGGCGGCGGAGGACACGGCGTCGAAGACCCAAATCCCGCTTCTTGGCGCGACGGTGATCGGCATCATGGCCTTCTCGGGGATCGGCCTCAGTCCGGACGCGACGGGTGAGTTCCTGTTCTCGCTTTTCGCGGTCGTCGGCATCTCGCTCCTGCTCAGTTGGGTATTGGCCGTCACCGTCACGCCGCTTCTCGGCCATTACCTGTTCCGGCAGGGTAAGGAGGGCGGCAGCGACGGCTATGACGGGGTGATCTTCCGGGCCTACGGGTCACTTCTGCGCGGCGCCCTGCGGCTGCGCTGGCTCGTGCTCATCGGGCTGATCGGCATCACCGTCGCCTGCTACGCCGGGTTCGGTCAGGTCCAGCAACAGTTCTTCCCGAACTCGAACACGCCGATGTTCTTCGTTCACTACAAGCTGCCGCAGGGGACCGAGATCGCCGAGACATCCGAGCGGCTGCGCCCGGTCGAAGCCTGGCTCGCGGACCGCGAGGAGGTCGTCTCGACCGCGACATTTGTGGGCCAGGGGGCCACGCGCTTCCTGCTGACCTATTCCGGCCAGAGCCAGAATTCGAGCTACGGCCATATCATCATCCGGACCGAGACCCTGGACCAGATTCCCGCACTGCGTGCCGATCTCGAAGCATTCGCCGAGGAGCATCTGCCGGTTGGCGAGTTCCGGACCGAGAGACTGGTGTTCGGCCCGGGCGGCGGCGCGCCGATCGAGGCGCGGTTCGCCGGACAGGATCCGGCCGTGCTGCGTTCGCTCGCTGACGAGGCGATGGCGGTGATGGAGGAGGCGTCGGACAACGTCCTCGATCTGCGGACGAACTGGCGCGAAGAGGAACTCGTGCTGACGCCGCTCTACGCCAACGACCGGGCGCAGGCGGCCGGGATCGCGCGCGAGGACGTGGCACAGACGCTGCGCTTCGGCACCGACGGCATTCCCGCCGGCGTTTACCGCGAACGCGAGCGGCTGATCCCGATCATCGCGCGGATCGATCCCGAACAGGGCATCGGTCTCGGTGACCATGTGGTCTGGTCGGACAGTGCAAACGCCTTCGTCCCGCTCGGCCAGGTGATCGACGGATTCGCCTACGAGGCGCAGAACACGCTGGTTCATCGCCGCGACCGGCTTCTGACGATCACCGTGCAGGCCGGTATCCCAGGCGACATGACGGCAGCCGCCGTCCACTCAGAAATCCGCGATGCCGTCGAGGCGATCGAGCTTCCTCCGGGCTATTCGATGGAATGGGGCGGCGAATTCGAAGCCTCGTCCGAGGCGAATGCGAGCCTCGGGGCGCAGCTTCCGGTCAGCCTGCTGGTGATGGTTCTGATTTCCATCCTGCTGTTCAACGCGCTTCGTCAACCGCTGATCATCTGGCTCCTCGTGCCGATGGCGGTGAACGGGGTCGTGCTCGGCCTGCTCGGAACGGGGCTTCCGTTCACCTTCACCGCGCTTCTCGGGCTGCTGTCGCTGTCGGGGATGCTGATCAAGAACGGGATCGTGCTGGTCGAGGAGATCGACCTTGTCCGGGAAACCGGCGAGAAGCTGGAGCCTGCCATCGTCTCGGCCTCGGTCAGCCGTGTCCGTCCGGTCGTGCTGGCGGCGGCGACGACGATCCTCGGCATGGTGCCGCTTCTGAGCGATGCGTTCTTCGTGTCGATGGCCGTGACGATCATGGGCGGCCTCGCCTTCGCGAGTATCCTGACCCTGATCGCCGCGCCGGTCCTCTACCGCCTGTTCTTCTCGGGCGTGGCGCGTCGGGACGCGGCGGAGGCGGCCCCGGCCTGAGGCCTCAGGCCGCCGCGTCGAGCCGCGCGACCTTTCCCGCGCCGTAGAGCGCGCCGAATTCGGTCGCGAGGAAATCGGCCAGCGCGACCTCTTCCTGCCGGACGAAACCCTTCCGAGGTAGCTGGCCCTGACGCATCAGGTCCATCGCACCGCAGATGCCTGCCGCCGTGGTGACCTGGATCGCGCTCCAGAGCCGGCCGTCGATCTCGACCGGACGGGATTTTGTCAGGAACGTCCGTTCGCGCAGTTCGCCATCGATCCAGCCGGTCGCGGTGATGAAGACCAGCACCACGTCCTGGTCGGTGCGGGGCAGGGCGGTTTCGAAGATGTCGCGCATCAGGTCGCGCCGGTTCTCCAGCCCGAGGTCCTTCAGGAGCAGCTTCACGATATCCCTGTGTCCCGGATAGCGGATCGTCCGATAGCTGACCCGACGGGCATGGCCCTCCAGCGTTTCGCTGAGCGTGCCGAGTCCGCCCGACGTGTTGAAGCATTCGTAATCGACGCCGTCATGGGTGATCGTCTCGAGGTTCTCGAGCGGCGCGGCCATCATGCGCTGTCCGCCTTCGATGACCTCGCAGGGATTGCAGTATTCGTTGATGAGGCCGTCGGTCGACCAGGTCAGATTGTACTTCAGCGCATTGGTCGGATAGAGCGGCAGCGCCCCGACGCGGAGCGACAGGGTGTCGAGCTTGTCAAAGCCGCGGGCAAGATCCGCGCCGGCGATGCCGACATAACCGGGCGCGAGGCCGCATTGCGGCATGAAGGCGGTCGCCGCGCCTTCGGCCAGTTCGCGCACTGCCCGTGTCGCGGCGACATCCTCTGTCAGATCGAAATAATGCGCGCCGGCCGTCTTGGCCGTTTCGGCGATGGCGGGCGTCAGGAAGAAGGGCGCGGCGCTTAGAACCGCATCATGGCCGCGGAGGACACGGGTGAGCGCCGGGATGTCGCTCGCATCGGCGCGCCGGGTGTCGAGCCCGAGCGCCTTTGCGCGCTTCAGATTGCCCTCGTCGGCGTCGATCAGGAGCGGAACGTAGTTCGGCGAGCGCCTGAGCAGCGTCGCGATCATCTGCCCGATCTTGCCCGCCCCCACGATCGCCACGCGCCATTGTGCCATCGTCCTGCCTCCGAAACTGGTGTTTTTTCCAGCTTGCACGGCGAATTGTCGAATTTGGAGCAATCAAAATGGCAGAAATGAAGCCGAAACGCGACGTATTGCCAGTTGTTCCGGCAAAACGTCGGTATCAGCCAGCGTTTCGGCGCGGCTGCGATCGAACCGGCGGCCGAAGACGACGAAGGTGTTCGTCCTTACCACTCCGGGCAGAAGCCCGATCCGGTCGATCAGGCGGTCGAGTTCCTCGATCCGCGGGGCTTCGGCCGTAAGGGCAAGGTCGTAGTCACCGTTGATCGACAGACAGGACTGGATCTCGGGAAAGGATTCCAGGCGTTGCAGAACCTTCCGGGTGTCCTGCTGCCGGATTTCGACGAGGATCAGGATCTGCACGCGGCTGCCCGACGGGTCGCGGGACAGGACGACCGAATATCCTTCGATCGGTCCGTCGCGCTCCATCCGGCGGATGCGTTCGTGAACGGTCGAACGGGCAAGCCCGAGCCGCGCCGCGATGTTCGAGGTCGCCTCGCGGGCGTTTCGGCGCAGTTCCGCGATGATGCGGCGGTCGGTTTCGTCCATGTCGGCCAATTCCCCGGTGAGGCCGGCAAATCGTCGGTCGCGGACCGGCAGCGAGTCAAGCCGCCCGGCGCCACCTTGGACTGGAAGCCACCGGTCGCCCCTGCTACCTCTGCCCCGACCGACAAGGGGAGACAGGGGACAATGGCGAAACTGGCATTTCTCGGGCTTGGCGTGATGGGCTATCCGATGGCGGGGCACCTGCAGGCGGCGGGCCATGATGTCACCGTCTACAACCGGACCGCGGCCAAGGCCGAGGCCTGGGCCAAGCAGCATGGCGGCAGCCACGCGGCAACGCCGGCCGAGGCGGCGAAGGGCGCGGAATTCGTGATGGCCTGCGTCGGCAACGACGACGACCTGCGCTCGGTCGTTCTCGGTGAGGACGGCGCGCTGGCTGGAATGACGCCCGGCGCGATCTTCGTCGACCACACGACGGTCTCCGCCATCGTCACCAAGGAACTCGCCGACGCCGCCGCCGAAAGGGACATCGGATGGGTCGACGCGCCCGTCTCCGGCGGACAGGCGGGGGCCGAGAACGGCCAGCTCGCCATCATGTGCGGCGGCGAGGAGCCCGATTTCGCCAAGGCCGAGCCGGTGATCGCGGCATATGCCAAGGCCGCTGTCCATTTCGGACCGGTGGGGTCCGGTCAGCTTGTGAAGATGATCAACCAGGTCTGCATCGCCGGTGCGATTCAATCCGTCTCCGAAGGTCTCTTCATGGCCATGCAGGCCGGACTCGATGCGAAGAAGGTCGCCAAGCTCGTCTCTCAGGGCGCCGCCGGCTCGTGGCAGCTCGCCAACCGGCACGAGACGATGGTCGACAACCATTTCGAGCACGGCTTCGCGGTCAACTGGATGCGCAAGGATCTGGGCATCGCACTGGCGCAGGCGCGAGAAATGGGAGTGAGCCTTCCGGTGACGGCCATGGTCGACCAGTTTTACGCCGAGGTGCAGCAGCTTGGCGGCGGCCGGTGGGACACGTCGAGCCTGATCCAGCGCTTCCGGCACATGACGGGGCAGGACATCTGATCGCCGCGATCGATGCCGGTTGAGCTGAAGGACCTCGCGACCCCGCCCTGGGCGGAGTTCGACACGATCATCGACGTCCGCAGCCCGGCCGAATACGCCGAGGATCACATCCCGGGCGCGATCAGCCTGCCGGTCCTGTCGAACGAGGAGCGGGCCGAGGTCGGCACGATCTACGTTCAGGACAGCCCGTTCCGCGCGCGCAAGATCGGCGCCGCCCTCGTCGCACGCAACGCCGCCCGGCACATCGAGGAGCGGCTGATGGGCTTCGACGGCGGCTGGCGGCCGCTGGTCTATTGCTGGCGTGGCGGGCAGCGGTCGGGATCGTTCGCGTCGATCCTGTCGCAGATCGGATGGCGGGCGGAGACCCTGTCGGGCGGCTACCGCAGTTACCGGCGCGCGGTCGTGGACCTCCTCTACGGCCCGACGCTGCCGCACCGGGTGTTCCGGCTCGACGGCTATACCGGCACGGCGAAGACGGAAATCCTCGGGCTGCTGGCGGCCCGCGGTGTGCAGGTGATCGATCTCGAGGGTCTGGCGCGGCATCGCGGCTCGGCTCTTGGCGACCGTCCCGGCGGGCAGCCTGCGCAGAAGGCGTTCGAGACCCACCTGGCGCAACGGATCATTGGCCTCGATCCTGCGCGGCCGCTGGTGGTCGAGGCGGAATCGGCGCGGATCGGAGCGCTCCGCGTGCCGCCCGCGCTCTGGACGGCGATGCGGGACGCGCCGCGGCTGGTTGTGGAGGCACCCGTTCCGGCGCGGGCAGCTTATCTCGCCCGGGCCTATGCCGATCTCGCCGCCGATCATGTCGCCCTGTCCGCGCGGCTCGACCTGTTGCGCCCGCTCGTTGGGCACGAGGTCGTCGAGGCGTGGCGGGCGCTGTCCGAGGCCGGCGAGACCGAGGCACTTGCCCGGGAACTGGTCGAACGGCACTACGACCCGGCCTATGGCCGTCTGCGCCAGCGCGATCCCGGCCCCGTTGCGGAGCGGTTCGGAACCGGGACGCTGGACCCGGAAGCCCTTGGCGCACTGGCCGACCGCATCGCCGGGTGGCTGTCTAGCGGATCGTGATGACAGGTGGGCCGTCGGTCAGCCGGCCGATCCGGACGGCCGCGCCGTCTGTCGCCTGAACCGCCGTTTGGGCAAGCTTGTCCGGGACAGCCGCGAGGAACCCGCCCGCGGTCTGCGGATCGTGCAGCAGGTCGAGCCGTGCACCCGCGCCGCCGATCACCCGACCTGCGGCTGCCTGTGCGTTCGCCGGCACCAGTGTCGACGCTATCCCGGCCTCCGCCAGCGCAAGCGCGCCGTCGAGAACCGGCACTGCTCCGAGGTCGATCTCGGCCGAAAGGCCGGAAGCCGAGCACATCCCGAGCAGATGGCCGGCAAGGCCGAACCCGGTCACGTCGGTCATTGCGCTTGCGTGTCCGGACAGGGCGAGTGCGACCCTGGCCTGCGATGTCGCCATGATCTCCCACAGCCTGGCGATATCGGCGCCGCGAGCTTTCCCGGCCATCTCGGCGGCGAGCAGCACGCCCGACCCGATCGGCCGGGTCAGCAGGAGAGCGTCGCCAGGCCTCGCGCCGGACAGAAGCAGAGGGTCCCGGTCGAGCAGGCCGGTGACGGTGAACCCGATCGTCAGTTCGGATCCCTGCGTCGTGTGGCCGCCGACGATCTCCGCGCCGGCCTCCGCCACCGCATCGCCGGCGGCGGACATGATCTCGGCCAGCCAGCGGCGCTGCAGGCGGTCGGTCATTGGCGGCAGGATCACCTGCGCCAGCACCGCCTGCGGCTGCGCGCCCATCGCCCAGACATCGCCCATCGCGTGCAATGCTGCGACCCGGGCGACCAGCGCCGGGTCCTCCGCGAAGGCGCGGAGGTGGTCGGTCGTCACGACCTGCTTCGCGCCGCCGACTGCCAGAACGGCAGCGTCATCCCCCGCCCGCGCGATGACATCCGCGCGCGAGCCACCGGCCAGACGTGCCACCGCCTCGGCCAGTGCCGCAGGCCCGACCTTGGCGCCGCATCCGCCACAGGGCATCGGGCCGGAGAGCTCCGCCGCGACGCCTTTCGCGGCGTCCCTGGGGGCCGGTTCGCCCGGCATGGCCGGCAGGTCGTTCAGCTTGTCCATGAAGCGGCGGTCGATGCGATCCTTCCAGCGCCAGACCCAGTCGCCACGCAGCACGATCCCGGATTTCTCGCCAAGCGCGGCCTTCCGCCCGAGCGAGACGAGCTTCAGGTAATCGCGCTGCGGCCGGAAGCTGCGGCGCTGGCGGCCGGTCAGATCGGCGGCGAGGTTCCAGGCAAGGATAGGGGCGGCGCGCACGGCGTAGACCCCGGCCTTCGGGCGCGGGTCGGCGGCGAAATGGGCGCAGTCGCCGGCGGCGTAGATCGCAGGGTCGCTGGTGCGAAGCTGCTCGTCGACGACGAGATAGCCGTCCTTCGTGTCGAGCCCGGTCGCTGCCAGCCATGCATGTGGCCGCGCGCCGGCCGCGCCAACGACGAGATCGGCGGGGAGGGACCGTCCATCGGTCAGGTCCACATGGTCTGCCGCGATCTTCGCGACGCCGGTGCCTTCGAGCGTCGTGATCCCGGCAGCGCGCAATTCGGCTGTCAGCCCGTGACGGGCGCGGTGCGGGAGGACGGACAGGAGTTTTTCACGCTCCACAACGGTGACTGCGGCCGACGCCCCGAGGCGATGCTGCGCCGCCATGGCCAGTTCCACCCCCGCGACACCGCCGCCGACGACCACGATTTTCGGTTGATCCGGCGGCGCCTCCGCGAACGCGTCCCACCTGTCGGCGAAGGTATCGAGCGGCTTCGCCGGCACGCCGTGTTCCGCGAAGCCCGGCACATCCGGCATCGCCGAAGTCACACCGATGTCGATGGACAACAGATCGTACCCGATCGCTCCGCGCCCCGGGATTCGCACCTCGCCCGCCCTGCGGTCGATCTCCTCGGCCTCGCCCAGGATCAGCCGCGCGCCGGCGAACCGCGCGAGACGGACCATGTCGATCATCAGTTGGTCGCGGGAGTAGTGGCCGGCGACATGACCGGGCAGCATGCCCGTGTATGGCGCGGTCGGACCGGGATGGATCAGTGTCAAACGCGCCCCGGGCACAGGCCGCATCCCCCATCGGCGCAGGACGAGCGCGTGGGCATGTCCGCCGCCCACAAGCACCAGATCCCGCGTCAGCGGCAGGGGTCGTCGCATGTCTCGCCTCCTGACCCTATCGACGCATCCGCACGGCCAAGGTCAAGGCCCGCTCAGAACACGGGTTCGGGATAGCGCACGCCATTGAGGCACAAACCCTCCGGCGGCGCGACCGGTCCGCAGCGCGACCGGTCGCGGGCTTCGAGCGCATCTTTGACGTCTTCCGGCGCCCACTTCCCGGCACCGACCCGCTCCAGCGTGCCGACGATCGACCGCACCTGGTTGTGCAGGAAGGACCGCGCGCGGAGATGGAACCGGATCTCCGGCCCCGACGGCCCGTGGAGCGCTTCGATCCGGAGCTCATTGAGCGTCTTCACCGGGCTCTTCGCCTGGCAGAGAGTCGAGCGGAAGGTGGTGAAATCGTGCTTGCCGATCAGGTGCAGAGCCGCCTTGCGCATTGGATCGACCTCGAGCGGCGCTTTCACCGCCCAGGCCTTCCCGGCCTCCAGCGCGAGGGGCGCGCGGCGGTTGACGATCCGGTAGATATAGCGCCGTTCGATAGCCGAGAAGCGGGCGTGCCAGTCGTCGGAGACACGAGCGCATGCGGTCACGGCGACCGGTTGCGGCTTCAGGTGGTAGTTCACCGCCTCCGACAGCCGGAACGGGTCCCATTCGCGGGCCATGTCGCATTGTGCGACCTGCCCGGTCGCGTGAACGCCCGCATCGGTGCGGCCGGCCGCGGCGATGGATGGAAGATCGTCCTCCAGCCGCGCAAGCGCCGCCTCGACCGCGCCCTGCACGGTCGGCAGCCCGTCCTGGCGCTGCCAGCCGGCGAAGGGACCGCCGTCATATTCGATCTTCATGGCATAGCGCGGCATGGCGCTGCGCGTATCCCAAACCCGGTCCGCTCGCCACCCCTGTCATCCGCTCCTCCGAATGCCTATTCTCTGGCGCGACGAACTTGGAAAGGACGGCCCGCGTGGTCATCGGGACAATCGCAGACACGCTCGGCCGGGGGATCGAGGGCGCAACGCGCGGCCTCTCCGAGACCTTCTTCGAGCCCGTCGTGCGGCTTGGCGTGACCGGGCTCGCACGGGCGGGCAAGACCGTGTTCATCACCTCGCTCGTCGCCAACCTGATGGATCGCGGCCGGATGGCGGGGTTCGAGGCGGCGCGGTCGGGCCGGATCGAGGCGGCGTTCCTGCAACCGCAGCCCGACGACACCATTCCCCGCTTCGACTACGAGGCCCATCGCGCCGCGCTTCTCGGCCCCGATCCGCACTGGCCCGAGTCGACGCGGGCGGTGTCGGAGCTCCGGCTGTCGCTCCGGGTGAAGCCGGCGGGACTGCTGGCTGGTCTGCAAGGCGCGCGCACGGTTCACCTGGACATCGTCGACTATCCCGGCGAATGGCTTCTGGATCTCAGCCTCCTCGACCGGGATTTCGCGAGCTGGTCAGCGGAGGCACTGAAGCGGACCGAGGGCCGGCCGGGTGGTGCGGACTTCCTCTCGGCGCTCGGCGCTGTCGATCCGCAGGCCAAGCTGGACGAGCCTGTCGCGGCAGGGCTCGCCAGGGCGTGGACGGCGCATCTTCAGGCCGCACGCGATGCCGGATTCGCCGATTGCACGCCCGGCCGCTTCCTGCTGCCCGGCGAGCTCGAGGGCTCGCCCGTCCTGACCTTTGCGCCGCTCCCACCGGGGGCGGCGCCGCGCGGATCGCTCGCCCGGGAATTCGCGCGCCGCTACGAGGCCTACAAGGCGCAGGTCGTCCAACCGTTCTTCCGCGACCACTTCGCCCGCATCGACCGGCAGGTCGTGCTGGTCGACGCGCTGCAGGCAATCCATGCCGGGCCCGAGGCGCTAGACGATCTCGGCCGCACGATGACAGACATCCTCGGTGCTTTCCGTCCGGGGCGGAATTCCTTCCTGACCGCGCTGATGGGCCGGCGCGTCGACCGCATCCTGTTTGCCGCGACCAAGGCCGACCATCTGCACCACACGCAGCATCCGCGGCTGACCTCGATCATGCAGGCGCTTCTGCGTTCAGCCCGCGACCGGGCCGAATTCGCGGGGGCCCAGACGCGGGCCATGGCGATCGCGGCACTGCGCACGACAACCGAGGAGACGCGCGAGGTCGGGGGACGCCCGCTCGATCTGGTTCGCGGCCGTCTGATCGACACGGGCAAGCAGGCGGCGTTCCATCCCGGCGATCTGCCCGAGGACCCGTCCGCGCTGCTGAATGGCGGCAACTGGCTCGACGGCGACTACGCCGCGATGCATTTCGCGCCGGCCGCGCTCAAGCTCGCGCCGGGCGAGGGGCCGCCGCATATCCGGCTCGACGCTGCGGCTGAGTTCCTTCTCGGGGGGCGGCTGTGAGCGCGCGTCCGGCTGTCGCGCCGGCCGTCCCTGCGGATGCACCTGCCATGGCCGGGATACTGACCGACTGGATCGAGGCGACGCCCTGGATGCCGCGACTTCATTCGGACGCCGCGACGCTCGATTTCTGCCGGATGCTGGTTCCCCGGACGCATGTCGCGTTGCTCGGCGGAGACGTGGCGGGGTTCATCAGCCGTCGCGGCCCCGAGATCCTGACGCTCTACGTCGCGGATTCCGAACGGGGCCGCGGCATCGGCGCGGCTCTTCTTGCCAGGGCCAAGGCGGCCGAACCGCGACTGGCGCTCTGGACGTTTGCCGCCAATACGCCCGCGCGGCGGTTCTATGCGCGCGAAGGCTTCGCCGAGGCCGGCGGGACGCCAGGCGACAATGACGAGGGCCTGCCCGACATCCGTCTCGAATGGAGCCGCCGATGACCGACCGCAAGGGCCCCGTCCTGATCGAGCTCGATGACGCCGCGGCGCCAAGCCCCGCCGACGCCCCACCGGTACCCGGGACGACCGGCGCCGAGGGACAGGCGATGCGCACGATGGCCACGCTTGCCGCGCGCCGCCGCTCGGGACTCGCCCGGTTCTTCTGGGCCGCGACTGCTGCGCTCCTCGGCTTCGTGATGTCCGTCGCGGCCTGGGAGTTTGCGCGCAACCTGATCGAGCGGGTGCCGGTCCTTGGCTGGATCGCCATCGCGCTTCTCGCGCTCTTTGTCCTCGCCGCTCTGCTTCTCGCGCTCCGTGAACTGGCGAGCATCGCGCGTCTCGGTCGGCTCGACCGCATCCGGCGCGACGCCGAGGTCGCGCTGTCGACCGCCGATATCGCGGCGGCCCGGTCGGTCGCGAAATCCCTTTCCGGGCTCTATTCGGGACGGCCCGAACTCCGGCTCGGCCGTGAAGCGCTCGACCGGCGGCGGGATGAGAGCTTCGAGCCGGACGCGCTCTTCGCGCTGGCCGAGACCGAAGTGATGGCACAGCTCGACGCCGCCGCCATCGCCGAGATCGAGGCGGCAGCCCGGCGGGTCGCGACCGTCACCGCGCTCGTGCCGCTGGCTTTCGCCGACGTCGCGGCGGCGCTGTTCTCGAACCTGCGCATGATCCGTCGTATCGCCGAGATCTACGGCGGGCGGGGCGGCACGCTCGGGGCCTGGCGCCTGACCCGGGCCGTGATGACGCATCTCGTGGCGACAGGGGCGGTGGCCGTGGGCGACGACCTCCTCGGTTCGGTCGCGGGCGGCTCGGTCCTGTCGCGGATCTCTCGCCGCTTCGGCGAGGGGCTGGTCAACGGCGCGCTGACCGCCCGGGTCGGGGTCGCGACCCTGGAAGTCTGCCGCCCGCTGCCATTCGGGCCGGGCCGCCGGCCAAGCGTCACGCGGATCGTCCGGCGCGCGCTGTCCGGGCTGTTCGACCGCCAACCGGGCTGAACACCAAAGTCTTTCCTGAGCGCGGGACGCGTGGCAGGGTCGGACCATGCGCCTGACGTTGACCCTATACGGCCCGTTCGACGCGGCTCTCGACGGCAAGCCGCTGGCCATCGCCTCGCGCCGCAGCCGGGCGATGCTGGCGATGCTGGCGCGTGCCCCGGCCGGTGCGGTGTCCCGCGACCGGCTGGCCGCGACGCTCTGGCCGGATCGGGCGGAAGAACAGGCGCGCGCTTCTCTCCGGCAGGAACTCTCGACCCTGCGCCGCGCGATCGGTGACCTTGTCACGGCCGACGGGATAGACGTGCGCCTCGACCGGTCCGCCGTCGAAACCGCCGGAGGCCCCGAGGACGGCGATTTCCTCGACGGGCTGGACCTGAAATCGGAGCCGTTCGACGACTGGCGCCGGGCGGAAGCTGCGGCAGAGGCCGGCGGCCCCGGCCATGACATCTTCGAGAACCCGTCCGTCCTCGTCCTCGGCTTCGTGCCTGCGACGGATGACCCGGACGATGTCGCCTTCGCCACGGGCCTCGTCATAGACCTGCGCACCTCGCTGTCGAACTGGCGCTGGTTCCCGGTCATCGGGCCCGAGGCGATCGGCTGGCAGACCGACCGGGACGGCAACCTGCGCGAGCTCGCGGCCGATGTCGGCGCGGCTTATGCCATCGGCGGCGCGATCCGGCGCGCGGGCGAGCGGATCCGCGTTTCCGCCAGTCTGACGGATGTCGAGAGCGGACGGCTTATCTGGTCGGAGACCTTCGACGGCTCGATGTCGGACATCTTCGAGATGCAGGAGGCGATCGGACGGGCCGTTGTCGCCCGTGTCACGCCCGCGATCGGCCAGGCCGAGGCCGCCCGCGTCATCCGCGCCCGCCCGGCCGATCTCGCGGCCTGGCAACTCGTCGCGCGGACGGAGGAGATGGAGCGGACCGGGGGCGAGGGCTACGGTACGCCCGAGTCGAACCGGGCGCAGGTGCCACTGCTCGAACAGGCCATCGCCCGCGAACCCGGCTATGCGCGGGCCTGGGCGCGGCTCGGCCGGTACCATTTCCGCGCGGCGATGCAAGGATGGTGCGACGACCGTGAAGAAGCCACGGCAGAGGCGATCGAGCTTTGCAGCCGGGCGATCGAACTCGATTCCGCGGACTGGGAAGCGCAGGCCTATTGCGGGCTGTCCCTGATCTTCGGTGTGCATGATTTCCAGGCGGGCCGGTTCCACACCGAAGAGGCGGTGCGCCTGAACCCCTCGGCCCCGGTGGCCCGGCACGGGCTTGGTTGCGCACTCGAATGGCTCGGCGAACTCGATCTTGCACTGCATCACCTGAACCGGGTCTTCGACCTCAACCCGAACCACTTCAACCGCGCCGCTGTCCTTGGCGACATCACCACCTGCCAGATCCTGTCCGGACAGGTCGAACCGGCGGTCGAGACGGCCCGACAGCTCAGGGCCATCGCGCCCAACTACCTGCGGGGGATGCAGCGGGTGGTGGTAACGCTCGGTCTGGCCGGAGAGACCGGGGAGGCGGCCGAGGCGCTGGAACGTGTCATGGCGCTTCAGCCCGGTTTCGACGCGGATTATGTCCGCGACACTTACCCCTATGCCCGGCCGGAACTTCTCGAAGCGATCTTCGACGGTCTCCAGCGGGCGGGGTGGAGCGGCTGAGATTCAGCCGCGCGCCTGCATCCGCTGCACGATGTCCGAGACGGTGATGCGGTCGCGCTCCTCCAGCGAGATACCCATGTCGCGGAGCGCTGCGGCATCGAGGCGCTGAAGCCGGCGGCGCTCGACCCAGGCGCGGTGCAGAAGGAACAGCGACGGACGGTCAGCGCTGCGGAACGGGGCGGCGAGGGTCTGGGCGATGGTGTTCATGGTGTCCTCCGTTAGTTGATGTCCCGTTGTCGCCCGTTCCCGTCAGGCCGGCGCAAACCCGTTCCGGCGCCAGGCGCAAAACCTGCGTCAAACTCCGCAAAAAATTGGCCGTCAGAAGCAAAAGCGGACCTGACAGCGTCCCGGATCCGTGCAATGGCCTTCGCCCATGAGCACGACCGCCGTCCCGACACACGCCGCCGACCGCCCGCTTCTTGGGATCGCGCTGATGCTCGGCTTCTGCACGGTGATCCCGTTTTCGGATGCTCTGGCCAAGCTGTTGGGTGCGACCGTGCCGCTCCTCCAGTTGATCCTCGTGCGCTACGTCGCGCAGGCGGTCCTGTTCTGGCCGGCCGCCGCGATGACCGGCGCGCGGCTGTTCCCGACGCCGCGGGTGTTTCGACTGACCATCCTCCGCTCGGTCCTGCAGGTCTGCGGAATCGGCATGATGTTCACCGCGCTGCGCATCCTGCCGCTGGCCGACGCGGTCGCGATCGCCTTCGTGATGCCCTTCATCATGCTCCTCCTCGGCCATTTCGTCGCCGGCGAGGAGGTCGGTCCGCGGCGGCTCGCGGCCTGCGCGGTCGGCTTCTGCGGCACGCTGATGGTGGTGCAGCCGAGCTTCGCGGAAGTGGGTGCGCCGGCGCTCCTGCCGCTCGGCGTTGCGCTGATCTTCGCGCTCTTCATGCTGGTGACACGGGCCGTGGCGCGCGACGTCTCGCCCGTCGCGCTGCAGGCGGGATCGGCGCTGACCGGACTGCCGATCCTGTTGCCGCTCCTGCTTCTCGATCTGCCCGGCGACCCGCCGCCACTGGCCTGGATTGCCGTCGACGGGCAGACCGCAGCGCTCCTGGTCGCGCTCGGGATCAGCGGGGCCGTCGGCCATCTTCTGATGACGGCAAGCCTGCGGTTCGCCCCTTCGGCCACCCTGGCCCCGATGCAGTACCTGGAGATCCCCATGGCCACGCTGATCGGCTGGCTGATCTTCCGCGAGCTGCCGGACGGGCTGGCCGCTGCCGGGATCGTCCTGACGATTGCCGCCGGGCTCTACATCATCGCGCGGGAACGCGCCGTCAGTCGCGCGGCATCGCGGTCGCCAACGGCAGCAGCAGCTCCCGGCAGACCGGCCCGGTGAGAATCCCCGCGCCGGCGAGGGCGATGCCCGGTCACCTCGTCGCGCGCCATTCACGCCCCGCGATCGCCGACCTGGCACGGGAGCCAATGGGCGGTGGGGCGCTTGTCACCCGCGCAGGCCGCGCGTATAAGCCCGCCCCATGACGATGGCGTACCGGTTCATCATTCGAATTACGGGCCCGGCTCTCGACTGAGACGCCGGGAACAGGTGCTTGAGCAATCGCACCGACCATGCCACTCCACCGACGACACACGGACAGAGGACGCCAGCGATGTGCGCCGACACGACCGACGTGCCCGACTACAAGGGTACGATAAACCTTCCCAAGACCGACTTCCCGATGCGCGCGGGCCTGCCGAAGCGCGAACCCGACTGGCTGGCCCGTTGGGAACGGATCGGGGTGTACGACCGCCTGCGCGACGCGGGCGACCGCAAGCCGTTCATCCTGCATGACGGCCCGCCCTATGCGAACGGCAACCTTCACATCGGCCACGCGCTGAACAAGATCCTCAAGGACATGGTCGTGCGCAGCCAGCAGATGATGGGCCACGACGCGCGCTACATTCCGGGTTGGGACTGCCACGGCCTGCCGATCGAATGGAAGATCGAGGAGCAGTACCGCGCCAAGGGGCAGGACAAGGACGCCGTCGACGTCGTCGAATTCCGGCAGGAATGCCGCCGTTTCGCCGAGCACTGGATCGACGTCCAGCGCGACGAGTTCAAACGGCTCGGCGTGACCGGGTCGTGGGACCGGCCCTACCTGACGATGGACTACCACGCCGAGCGTGTGATCGCCGAGGAGTTCATGAAATTCCTCATGAACGGCTCGCTCTACCAGGGCTCCAAGCCCGTGATGTGGTCGCCGGTCGAGGAGACCGCGCTCGCCGAAGCGGAGGTGGAGTACCACGATAAGGAGAGCTTTACCGTCTGGGTGAAGTTCCAGGTCGTGAGCGCCGGCGACAGCGGGCTGGATAGTGCCTATGTCGTCATCTGGACGACGACGCCCTGGACGCTGCCGTCGAACAAGGCGGTCGTCTTCGGCGACGACATCTCCTACGGGCTCTACGAGGTCACTGGCCGGCCCGAGGAATGTTGGGCAAGGATCGGTGATCGCTACCTCCTCGCGGACACGCTGGCCGAGGACGTGATGCGCCGCGCCCGGCTCGAGCCGTCGATGTATCGCAGAATTCGCGATGTAACGGCTTCTGAGTTGGCAGGCCTTCGTCTTATGCATCCCCTCGCCGGAGCCGAGGGCTCCAACGGCGAATGGGACGACCTGCGGGACTTCCGCGCCGCCGACTTCGTGACCGATACCGAGGGCACCGGCTTCGTCCACTGCGCGCCGTCGCACGGGATGGAGGAGTACGAACTCTACCGCGATCTCGGCATGCTCGAGCAGGTCATCACGTACAACGTCATGGACGACGGGTCCTTCCGGCCCGACCTGCCGTTCTTCGGCGGCAAGCGGATCCTCAAGCCGAACGGCAAGGAAGGTGACGCGAACGCGGCCATCATCGACAAGCTCGTCGAAGTGGGCGGGCTGCTGGCGCGCGGCAAGATCAAGCACTCCTACCCGCATTCGTGGCGGTCGAAGGCGCCGGTGATCTACCGCAACACGCCGCAATGGTTCGCCGCGATCGACCGCAAGCTCGGCGACGGGATGGACGAGCACGGCGAGACTATCCGCCAGCGTGCGCTGACCGAAATCGACAACGTCACCTGGACCCCGAAATCCGGGCGCAACCGGCTGTATTCGATGATCGAGGCGCGGCCGGACTGGGTGCTGTCGCGCCAGCGCGCCTGGGGCGTGCCGCTGACCTGCTTCGTCAAGAAGGGCGCGCTGCCGACCGATCCCGAATTCCTGCTGCGGGATCCGGCGGTCAACGCGCGCATCGTCGAGGCGTTCGAGAGCGAGGGCGCCGATTGCTGGTACAAGCCCGGCGCGAAGGAACGCTTCCTCGGCAACGAGCACGACGCCGAGGAATGGGAGCAGGTCTTCGACATCCTCGACGTCTGGTTCGACAGCGGCTCGACCCACGCCTTCGTCCTGCGCGACCGGCCGGACGGCGCGGCGGACGGGATCGCGGATCTCTACCTCGAAGGGACCGACCAGCATCGCGGCTGGTTCCATTCCTCGATCCTGCAATCGGTCGGCACGACCGGCCACGCACCCTATCGCGGTGTCCTGACCCACGGCTTCACGCTCGACGAGAAGGGCATGAAGATGTCCAAGTCGCTCGGCAACATCATCGCGCCGCAGAAGGTCGTGGACCAGTACGGGGCGGATATCCTGCGGCTCTGGGTGGCGCAGTCGGATTACACGGCCGACCAGCGGATCGGCGACGAGATCCTGCAGGGCGTGGCCGACAGCTACCGGCGGCTGCGGAACACGATGCGCTTCCTCCTCGGCTCGCTCGGCGATTTCACCGAGGCCGACCGGGTCGCGGCGTCCGAGATGCCGGAACTGGAGCGGTGGGTGCTGCACCGGCTGGCGGAGCTCGACCATGTCGTGCGCTCCGGCTACGCGAAATACGACTTCCAGGGCGTGTTCCAGGCGGTCTTCACCTTCGCGACGACGGACCTCTCGGCGTTCTACTTCGACATCCGCAAGGATGTGCTCTACTGCGACGGCGACACGCTGCGGCGGCGGTCGGCGCGGACGGTGCTCGATCTCCTGTTCCACCGGCTGACGACCTGGCTCGCGCCTATCCTCGTCTTCACGATGGAAGAGGTCTGGCTGGAGCGCTATCCGGGTGACGAGAGCTCGGTCCACCTCGTCGACATCCCCGAGACGCCCGGCGAATGGCGGGACGAGCCGCTCGCGGCGAAATGGGCGATGGTCCGGCGGGCGCGGCGCGTGGTGACCTCGGCGCTGGAGATCCAGCGGCGGGACAAGGTGATCGGGGCTAGCCTCGAGGCCGCGCCGGTTGTCCATGCGCGGGATGCCGAACTGCTCGCGGCGCTGCGGTCCGTCGATTTCGAGGACATCGCAATCACGTCGGCCATCACCGTGACCGGCGATCCGATCCCGTCCGAGGCGTTCCGGCTGCCGGAAGTCGAGGGCGTCGGCGTGGTGTTCGAACGGGCCGAGGGCGAGAAATGCCAGCGCTGCTGGAAGATTCTGCCCGATGTCGGCACGCACGCTCATCCCGGCGTCTGCGCGCGCTGCGACGAGGCGCTCGGCTGACACTTGACGACGGAGCCGCCCGGATCGGGCCGCGTCGAAGCGGTGGGGCACGGCTTCAATGCGCCGGCATGCGGATCAAGTTTTCCGGCGATCCGTCCTGTCCGCTTGGGTTCCGGCCCCGCCTGTCCTAGATCGGACACAAAGACAGCGAGGATGCACAATGCCCGACACGTACACGCCCCCCAAGGTCTGGACCTGGGACACCGAAAGCGGCGGACAATTCGCCAGCATCAACCGGCCGATCGCCGGACCGACCCACGACAAGGAGCTTCCTGTCGGCAAACACCCCTTCCAGCTCTATTCGCTGGCGACACCGAACGGGGTGAAGGTCACGGTGCTGTTCGAGGAGCTTCTGGCCGCCGGTCACGCCGCCGAATATGACGCCTGGATCATTCGCATCGGCGATGGCGAGCAGTTCGGTTCGGGCTTCGTCGAGGTGAACCCGAACTCGAAAATTCCGGCGCTGATGGACCGGTCGGGGGCAAAACCCGTCCGCGTCTTCGAGTCGGCGGCGATCATGCTCCATCTTGCCGAAAAATTCGGCGCCTTCCTGAGCGATGGGGACCGGCCCGAGATGCTGTCCTGGCTGTTCTGGCAGATGGGCTCCGCGCCCTATCTCGGCGGCGGGTTCGGCCATTTCTACACCTACGCGCCGGAGAAGTGGGAATATCCGATCAACCGCTTCGCGATGGAGGTGAAGCGCCAGCTCGACGTGCTCGACCGGCATCTGGCCGACCACGAGTGGATGGCCGGCGGGACCTACACCATCGCCGACATGGCGATCTGGGCATGGTACGGTCAGCTGGTCCTAGGGCGCCAGTATAACGCCGCCGAGTTTCTCGACGTGGCGAGCTACAAGAACGTCGTCGCATGGGCCGAGCGGATCGACGCGCGCCCGGCGGTTCAGCGCGGGCGCATGGTCAATCGCGCCTTCGGCGAGCCGCACATGCAGCTGCACGAACGGCACGACGCGTCCGACTTCGAGACCAAGACGCAGGACAAGCTGGAGTCGGCGGCCGAGTGAGCGGCCCCGGCGACGAGGTGATCGCCGCCGTGCTGATGGATCTGGCCGAGGCGCGGGGGCGGGGCAAGACCTTCTGTCCCTCCGAGGCGGCGCGGGCGCTCGCCTCTGACTGGCGTCCGCTGATGCCGGAGATCCGCCGCGTGGCCGCCACCCTGCCGCTCGTCGCGACGCAGCGCGGCAGGCCGGTCGATCCGCTGTCGGCGCGGGGTCCGATCCGGCTGTCGCTCGCCGGTTCCGATTGACCATCGGCGGGCCGAGGCGCAGCATCCCGGCATGTCGGATCACGCGCCCGCCCCCAATGTCAGAACAACGAGCCCGGCCCGGATCGACAGGCCGGCGCGCCGGGCATGAAAGCCGGGCTCGATACGCCCATAGGTCCGTTCTGGATCGAGGCCGACGAGGCCGCGATCCGGTCAGCCGGGTGGGGCGTTGCGCCGGGACCGGCTGGCCATCCCGTCCTCGAACAGGCCATCGAGGAACTGCGCGCCTATTTCGCGCGCGAGCTGACCGTGTTCTCCGTACCCGTCGCCCATGGCCGAACCGGCCTCCAGGCGGAGGTGATGGCCGTGATGTCGGCAATACCGTTCGGTGAAACCCGGACCTACGGCGCGATCGCGGCGGAAGTCGGCGCATCAGCTCAGGCCGTCGGCCAGGCCTGTGGCGCGAATTCGGTGCCGGTCATCATCCCGTGCCACCGGGTGCTTGGCGCGTCCGGCCTCGGCGGGTTCTCGGCTCCCGGCGGGATCGAGACCAAGGTCGCGCTTCTGAGGCACGAGGGCGCAGCGAGCCTGCTGATCTGACGGCGCTCAGGCCGCCTGCCAGTGGATGGTCGCGTCACCGGCGCTCATGACGGGTGAGGCGCGGTCGAAGCGCAGGAAAGCAATCGCGTGGCCCGCAGCCTGGGTGAAGAGCATCCCGACGGCACGGTCACCGTCGCGCACCGGCGTGCCGATCGGCGCCTCACCCTCGATCCCGACGGTCACGTAGCCCTTCCGAAGCTCCGTCTTGTGCTTCATCCGCGCCGTGACCTCCTGGCCCACATAGCAGCCCTTGCGATGATCGACGCCGTGCAGACGGTCGAACCCGGCTTCGAGGATGTAGGTTTCCTCGGGCAACAGCTCGACGCCGGATTCCGGGATGGCATGGGCGACGCGGATCGCGTCCCAGTCGATTTCCGGCTCACTGCCCTCGACACCGTAGGCGCGCCAGCCAAGCTCGGGGTGGCGCGGATCTTCGAAGGCGCCTTCGGGCGCCGGGCCGAGGCCGCGGGCGACGGAGATGTCCTCGAGCCCGATCGTCACGTCGGCGCGCAGCTTGTACATCGCGAGCCGCTGCATCAGCCCGGCCGCGAACATCTCGGACGTGTCGATCAGGATATCGTCCCCGCGGTCGAGCAGGAAGAAATCGGCGAGAAACTTCCCCTGCGGCGTCAGCAGCGCGGAATAGGACAGGCCTTGCCCAACGGGCTTCACGTCGTTGGTGACGAGCCCCTTCAGAAACTTGCCCCTCTCCGCACCGCCGATGGCGATGATCGCGCGGCCTTCAGCGCGTTCTCCGGTCATGTCGTCCTCCTGCGTTCGGGTCCCATATAGGCGCGGGCAGGCCCCGGACCCAAGGGGGGTGAGGGCAATTGACCATGGCTGCGCCGCGGCATAGGTCTCAGCCGGTGTGATGATCGCAAAGGATGCCGCCGATGAGCCTCGCCCAGGGTCGCCATTACCTCGCCATTCCCGGGCCCTCGGTGATACCGGACCGTGTCCTTCAGGCGATGCATCGCCCGGCACCGAACATCTATACCGGCGAGCTCGTCGAGATGACGGCGAGCATCGTGCGCGACCTCAAGGCCGTGGCCCGGACGAAGCACGATGTCGCGATGTACATCTCGAACGGCCACGGTGTCTGGGAGGCCGCGCTGGTCAACGTGCTCAGCCGCGGCGACCGCATCCTCGTGCTCGGCACCGGACGCTTCTGCCTCGGATGGGGCGAGGTCGCGAAGGCGATGGGTGTCGAGACAGAGATCATCGATTTCGGCATCGAGAGCGACGTGGACGCGGCGCAGGTCGAGACCGCCCTGCGCGCCGACACCGAGCACAAGATCAAGGCCGTGCTCGTCGTGCAGGTCGATACGGCGACGAGCGTGAAGAACGACATCACCTCGATCCGCGCGGCTCTGGACGCGGCCGGGCATCCGGCGCTTCTGATGACTGACAATATCGCCTGCCTCGCCTGCGACGAGTTCCACATGGACGACTGGGGCGTCGACGTGATGGTGACGGGGTGCCAGAAGGGCCTGATGACGCCGCCGGGCATGGGCTTCGTCTTCTTCAACGACCGCGCCGCGGCCCTGCGCGATTCCGCCGGTCTGGTCACGCCCTACTGGGATTGGCGGCCGCGCGCGAACCCCGAGGAATATTACAAGCACTTCTTCGGGACGGCGCCGACGCATCACCTCTACGGGCTCCGGACTGCGCTCGACATGATCCTCGAGGAAGGGATCGAAGCAGTCTGGGCGCGGCACGAAACGCTTGCCGGCGCGATCTGGGCAGCGCTCGACGTCTGGGGGCAGGGCGGTGACATCCGCGCGAACATCGCCGAGCCGTCGAAGCGAAGCCATGCCGTCACGACTGTCCGGATGGGAAGCGGGCACGGGCAGCGGCTGCGCACCTGGCTGCCGGACAATCTCGGTGTGACGCTCGGCATCCCGCTCGGGCCCGGGCGGGGCGGCGACACCTCGCCCGAGAACCTGTTCCGCATCGGTCATATGGGCCACGTGAACGGCCAGATGGTCATGGGCGTTCTCGGCGCAATCGAGACCGGCATGCGCGCGCTGCAGATACCGCATGGGGCCGGCGGGCTGGAAGCGGCGGCGTCGCGGCTGGCCGGCTAGGCGTCAGCTTCCGTTCCGGGCCAGCCAGTCGCGCATGAACGCGATCTCGGTCTCCTGGGCGGAAATGATGTCCTCGGCCAGCGCACGAAGCTCCGCGTCCTGCCCGTATTCGAGCAGGATGCGGGCCATCTCCACCGCGCCTTCGTGATGGGCGATCATCGCGCGGGCGAAGTCGATATCCGCATCCCCGGTAAACTCGATGTTCATGCCCGTATGCATGTCGGCATTCGCGGCACGGTATGCGGCCTCTGCCGGCCCGGTTTCCGCCATCGCGGTATGCCCGGCATGGTTCGACTGTGCCATGGTGTAGAGGGGAACGAGACATATCAGTGCGGCGAGTTTCAGGGGGGATCGCATCGGCGACTCCATGGGAAAATGCGCGCGGATCATTGGCTCTGCGCAGGCGCCCGCGCAAGACACGACTGCGTGTCCGCGCGTGCTCAACGCAGGGAAGCGAGCGCCTCGGGAAGGACCGCCTCTAGACGGTCCAGATCGGTCTCCGTCCCGCAGGAAATCCGGATGCAGCGGTCCTGTGGCGGGGTGAACGGCATCCGGACGAAAATGCCCCGCTTGCCGAGTTCCGCGATCAGCGCGCGCGCCCGGTCGCCGGTGCCGCCGCAATCGATGGTGACAAAGTTCGTGGCCGAGGGCAGCGGGGCCAGGCCGAGGCCCTTGG
Source organism: Rhodobacterales bacterium HKCCE3408 (assembly GCA_015689705.1). Classification (GTDB taxonomy): domain Bacteria; phylum Pseudomonadota; class Alphaproteobacteria; order Rhodobacterales; family Rhodobacteraceae; genus HKCCE3408. The sequence continues at coordinate 42,295 of WVSN01000005.1, read as the reverse complement.
CAATGGTCGTGATCCGTTCGCGGGACGCCGCGATGCGCGCGACCGTATCGGTCAGGTAGCCCTGGTCTGCCAGCGCCGCGAGCGCGGCCGCCTGCGCCACCCGGCCGAGGCCGAAATGGTTCCGGACCCGGTTGAATGCCGCGATCAGGTCGGGATGGCCGACGGCATAGCCCACCCGCATCCCCGCCAGACCATAGGCTTTCGAGAAGGTCCGCAGCCGGATGACGCGCCTGTCCTCCGGATCGAGCGGCGGCAGCGTCCCGCCCGGCGCCGTATCGCCATACGCTTCGTCGAGCGCGAGAAGGCAGCCATCGGGCACCGCCGCGATCATGCGCGTGACGGTCCCGGCGTCGTGACAGCTTCCCATCGGGTTGTCGGGATTGGCGAAGTAGATCAGCTTTGCGCCCGTCTCCGCAGCCTTCGCGACCAACGCGTCCGGGTCTTCGCTGTCGCCTGAATACGGCACCTTGTGGAGCACGCCGCCGAACCCCGCGACGTGGTAATTGAAGGTCGGATATGCGCCGTCCGAGGTGACGACGGCGTCACCCTCGGCGACCAGCAGCCTGACGAGATACCCGAGCAGTCCGTCGATGCCCTCGCCCGCGACGATGGCCTCCATCGGTACGCCGTGGAACCGGGCGAGCGCGGCACGCAGGTCGTAGGCCTCCGGATCGCCATACATCCACGCCTCTGGCGCGGCGGCGGCCATCGCCTCGATCACGCGCGGCGAAGGGCCGAAGACGCTTTCGTTGGCTCCGATCCGGGCCAGGAAGGGCCGGCCATTGGCGCGCTCCTGCGTCTCGGGCCCGACGAAGGGCACCGTGGCCGGAAGGCCGGAGACGAGAGGTGTGAGACGCGGACCGGTCATGAAGCGGAGAGAAGCCGCAATCCGCGCGCCGACGCAAGGGTCAGCGAAAGAACTTCTTCCGCGCTTCCTCGGCGATGGCTAGCTTCTGTGTCAGTTCGGCGATCCGCGCCATGGCGGGCTTCTCCGCCTCCGTCCCGCGGACCTCGCGCCAGGCCGCCTTCGCCTCCTCGAGCCGGCGGCGAAGGATCACTTCCTCGGGAAGGGCGCCCGCCTCGGCCATCATCCGGTGCCCGACAGCCGTTCCGGCGTCGATATACGCCTCCTCCGGCCGCTCGGGCAGCGGCTTGCCCTCGCCGGCCAGACCGCGCAGTTCGCCCTTGGCCTCGGCGGCCTTGATGCGCTGTTCGGTGAGACGGTGCCAAGATCGCATAGGCGGTAATCTATGCCGCCGCGCGCCTTTCGCCTAGCGCCATCACGCGATCTCCGCCAGCCGGTTCAGCGCCTCGCGGATCTTCGCTTCCTCCTCCTCGCGGAGAGAGAGGTTATGCCGCGTCTCCTCGACCACGTCCTCGGGCGCGCTCTCGGCGAATTTCGGGTTCGACAGCCGCCCGCGCAGCCCGCCGAGCTCCTTCTGAAGCTTCGACATCGCCTTCTCGAGCCGCGCCTTCTCCGCGCCGACATCGATCAGGTCGGCAAGCGGCAGCGCCATCGCCGCGCCCTCGACGGTCAGCGTCGCGGCGCCCTTCGGCATCTCGGACACGCCGGTCAGGCTTTCGATCCGGGCGAGGCGTTCGATCATCGCGGCGTTCCGCTCCCACGCGGCGGCCGCCGCCGGGTCGAGCCTCGTGTGCACAAGCGCCACATGCGCGCCGGCCGGCACGCCCATCTGCGCCCGGACCGAACGCACCTCCTCGATCAGCGCGATGACCCAGTTCATCTCGCGGTCGGCATCGGCGTCGATCAGCTCTGCGCCGTAGTCCGGCCAGTCGGTCGTCACCAGCATCCCGTCGCGCTTGGCGATCCGGCCCCAGAGCGCCTCGGTCACGAAGGGCATGACCGGGTGGAGCAGGATGAGGCACTGGTCAATGACCCAGGCGAGCGTCGCGCGGGTCTCGGCGACGACGGTGTCGTCGTCCGAGGCCAGCAGCGGCTTCGCGAATTCGAGGTACCAGTCGCAGACTTTGCCCCAGGTGACAGCGTAAAGGAGGTTCGCCGCGTCGTTGAACCGGTAGCCCTCCAGCGCCTCGTCATGGGCGAGCCGGGCGCGCGCGATCTCGCCCACGATCCAGCGGTTCACCGTTTGCGTGACTTCGGCGGGATCGAAGCCGGGAACCGGGCGTGCCTCGTTCATCTCGGCAAAGCGCGCGGCGTTCCAGATCTTCGTGCCGAAGTTGCGGTAGCCTGCAATCCGGTCCTTGGACAGCTTCAGCACGCCGCCGAGCGCGGCCATCGACGCGTTGGTGAACCGCAGCGCGTCGGCACCGAACTCGTCGACGATCTCGAGCGGGTCGATGACGTTGCCCGTCGTCTTCGACATCTTCTTGCCCTTCTCGTCACGGACAAGCTGGTGAAGATAGACGGTGTGGAAGGGCTCCTTCCCCATGATCGCCTCGGACATCATCATCATCCGCGCGACCCAGAAGAACAGGATGTCCTGCCCGGTGATGAGGACGTCGGTCGGGAAATAGCGACTCAGTTCTTCCGTCTGTTCCGGCCAGCCGAGTGTGCCGAATGGCCAGAGACCGGAGGAGAACCACGTGTCGAGGACGTCGGGGTCGCGCACGAGCGGCGTTCCATCTGCGAAGCCTTTGGTCTCGAAAAAACTCTCCAGCTCCTTGAGACTTTCGACCTCGATGATGCGATCGTCGCCGTAATATTCGGCCGCCATCGCGTGGACCTCGTCCCACGAAGATCCGCAGAATTCGGCCCGTTTCCCGTTGAAAGGACCTCCGGTCCTGACGTGCTTCTCTTGCAGCTCTCGCTGCCGATCGGTCCATGCAGGTCGTGATGCGATGGGCGGCCCATACCAGACCGGGATCTGATGCCCCCACCAGAGCTGCCGCGAGATCGTCCAGGGCTCGATATTCTCCATCCAGTGATAGAAGACCTTCTCGCCGCTCTCCGGGACGATCTTCACCCGTCCCTCGCGGACGCTGTCGAGCGCGGGCTTGGCGACGGTCTCGGCATCGACGAACCACTGGTCGGTCAGCATCGGCTCGATCACGACCTTCGACCGGTCGCCGAACGGCTGCATGATGAGCTTGGCCTCGACGAGGGGGACGAGGTTCTCCTCCTCGACCCGGTCCTCGCCGCCTTCCTCCGGCGAAACGGGGGCCTTCGCCGGCTTGCCGAGCCGCGGATCGGTGGCGACGGTCATCACCGCGAGGCCCTCGGCCGTGATCTCCTCGACGACCTTCGCCCGCGCCTCGAACCGGTCGAGACCGCGCAGATGATCGGGGACGAGGTTCAGCGTGTCGACTTCGGCCTCGGTGAATTCCGCGCCGTTCGCCATCTCCTGCGCGCGCGCCGCGGCCTCGGCATAGGGCGCGCCGTCATCGCGCATGTGGCCCTTCGTATCCATCAGCCGGTACATCGGGATATTGCCCCGTTGCGCGACGGCGTAGTCGTTATGGTCATGCGCGCCGGTGATCTTCACCGCACCCGAGCCGAAGGTCGGATCGGGGTAATGGTCGGTGATGATCGGGATCAGCCGGCGGTGCTCTTTCGGCCCGACCGGGATCTCGCACAGCTTTCCGACGATGGGCGCATAGCGCTCGTCCGACGGATGGACCGCGACCGCGCCGTCGCCGAGCATCGTCTCGGGCCGCGTCGTGGCGATCGAGATGTAATCCCGCTCCTCGCGGAACACGACGTTACCGTCTTCATCTTTCTCCAAATACTCATACGTCTCGCCACCGGCGAGCGGGTACTTGAAGTGCCACATGTAGCCCGGCGTCTCGATGTTCTCCACCTCGAGATCCGAGATCGCGGTCTCGAAATGCGGGTCCCAGTTCACCAGCCGCTTGCCGCGGTAGATGAGGCCCTTGTCATACATCTCGACGAAGACGCGGATGACGGCGTCATGGAAGTTGCCGTCGTTGCCCTCGGGCGCGCCGGGCGCACCCGACATGGTGAAGGCGTTGCGGTCCCAGTCGCAGGAATTCCCGAGCCGCTTCATCTGGTTGATGATCGTGTCGCCGTACTGCGTCTTCCAGTCCCAGACATGGCCCACGAACTCCTCGCGGCTCATATCGGTGCGGCGGACATTGCCCTCGGCCTTCAGCTTCTTCTCGACCTGCAGCTGCGTGGCGATCCCGGCATGGTCCTGGCCGGGCTGGAACAGCGTGTCGTAGCCGCGCATCCGGTGCCATCGGGTCAGGATGTCCATCAGCGTGTGGTTGAAGGCATGGCCGACATGCAGCGCGCCGGTCACGTTCGGCGGCGGCAGCATGATGGTGAAGGCGGGTTTTCCGGGTTTGGCATTGGCGCCAGCACGAAACGCACCGGCCTGTTCCCAGGCGGCGTAGATCCGCGGCTCCTCGGCCTTCGCGTCGAAGGTTTTTTCCATGAGCTTGCCTTCATGCCGTCCCAGTTCGGGGGAATGATCTAGCGAACCGCGCGGGAAAGGCCAAGCCGGTCTGGACCTCGGAGCGAAGACCGCTACTGTCGCCCCGAATACGTCCCATGAAGTGCGCGAGGAAGATGGCGATGAGCAAGTTCGGTACGAGCCAGCCCGTGATCCGCAAGGAAGATATCCGGTTCCTGACCGGATCCGGCCGCTATATCGATGACGATGCGCCCGCCGATGCGCTGGTTGCCTACGTTTTCCGCTCGCCCGTCGCCCATGCCGATATCACCACACTCGACGTGACCGATGCCGCGGCATCCGATGGCGTGGTCGCGATCTACACCGCTGCCGATCTGGCGGAAAAGGGGCTCAAGAACGGCATGCGCTTCTCGACGGTGAAGAACCGTGACGGGTCGGATGGTGCCGCGCCGGCGCGGCCGATCCTGGCCGAGGGCCGTGTGCGCTTCGTCGGCGAGCCGATCGCCTTCATCGTGGCCGAAACTCGCGAGGCCGCGAAGGATGCCGCCGAACTGATCGAGTTCGACTACGACGAGCTCGACCCGCACATGGAGATCGCCGCCGGCGGTCCGACCCTGCACCCCGAAGCGCCCGACAACGTCGCCTATGACTGGGCGCTCGGCGACGAGGCCGCGGTCGACGCCGCACTCGACGGTTCGGCCCACCGGGTCACGCTCGAGATCGAGGACAACCGGATCATCTGCAATTCCATGGAGCCGCGCGGCGCATGGGCCGAGATGATCGGAGACCGGGTCCATATCGCGTTCTCCGGGCAGGGCGTCTGGGGCATCAAGACCGATTTCGCCAACTGGATGGGCCTGCCCGAGGATGACGTCCTCGTCACCACGCCTGATGTCGGCGGCGGATTCGGCATGAAGGCGATGAATTACCCCGAAAACATGCTCGTCGGGCTCGCCGCGCGCGACCTGGGCCGGCCGGTGAAGTGGTATGCCGAGCGCACCGAGTCGATGCTGTCGGACAATGGAGGCCGCGATCTCGTCTCGGTCGCGACCCTCGGCTTCGACGCCGACTACCGGATCACCGCCTACAAGGTCGAAAGCCGCTCGAACCTCGGAGCTTACAATTCCCAGTTCGGCCAGCCGATCCAGTCGAACGCCTCGTCCCGCGTGCTGACGGGCGTCTATGACATCGCGAAGGCTTTCGTGAACAACAAGGGCATCTACACCAACACGACGCAGGTCGATGCCTATCGCGGCGCCGGGCGACCGGAGGCGATCTACACGCTGGAACGGACGATGGACCACGCCGCGCGTGTCCTCGGCCTCGATGCGCGCGAGCTTCGGCGGAAGAACTTCATCGCGCCGGGAAAGATGCCCTACAAGACCGCCTCCGGAGAGCTCTACGACACTGGCGAATTCGCGCGCGTTTTGTCCTCGGCCGAGGCCCACGCCGACCTTGCCGGCTTCGACAAGCGGCGTGCGGCGTCCGAGGCCGGCGGTGCCCTTCGCGGATTGGGGATCTGTTATTATATCGAGAGTATCCTCGGCGACCCGAGCGAAACCGCGAAGGTCGAGCTCACCGAGACAGGTGCGAATGTGTATGTGGGCACGCAATCGAACGGTCAGGGCCACGAGACGGTCTTCGCGCAGATGCTGCACGAGCGTACCGGCATCCCGTTCGACCAGATCGAGGTCATCCAGGGCGACAGCGACCGGATCAAGACCGGCGGCGGCACCGGCGGTTCGCGTTCGGTGACCGTGCAGGGCATGGCCATGGGCGAGACCGTGTCGGCGCTGATCGGCGGCCTGGTGCCCTTCGTCGAAGGGATGCTCGAGGCCGACAAGGTCAGCTTCGACGCCGAGGAGGGGGTGTTCCGCTCGCCGGGATCGAACGTCGTCGTCACGCTGGTCGAGGCCGGGAACGCGGCCCGCGAACAGGGCCAGGCGGACCTTGCGACGGCCGAGGTCAAGGCGACGCTCCCGGGCCGGTCCTACCCGAACGGCTGCCATATCTGCGAGGTCGAGATCGACCGCGCGACCGGCTCGGTCCGCGTCGATCGCTACACCGTCACCGACGATTTCGGCAACCTGATGAACCCGATGCTGGCCGAAGGGCAGGTGCATGGCGGTGTCGTCCAGGGCCTCGGTCAGGCGCTGACCGAACATGTGGTCTATGACGAGACCGGCCAGCTTCTGACCGCGACCTTCATGGATTACGGGATGCCGCGCGCCGGTGACACGCCGTTCATTGCGTTCTATTCCGAACCGGTGCCATCCACCGCCAACCCGCTCGGCATGAAGGGCTGCGGCGAGGCCGGGACGGTCGGCGCGCTGGCCGCCGTGGCCAACGCCGTGCAGGACGCGCTCTGGCCGCTCGGTATCCACAAGGTAGACATGCCGTTCACGCCGTCCCGCGTCTGGGCGCTGCTGCAGGAAGGACAGGAGGCGATTGCGGCGGAGTGACTCCATATGGTCCCGTCTTCGGGGCTTCCGCAACCCGCCGGTCCGACTGCGCGAGACGCGCCCTCCCTGTACCCATGTGGTGCTGCTTGACGGCACCAATTCCACGCTCGTCCGCGGACGCGAGACCAATATCGGGCTGACTTACCGGCTGCTCAGCGAAGTCGGTCCGTCGGCAAACCTGACGATCTACTACGAGCCTGGCATTCAGTGGCGCGGCTGGCGTCACACCCACGAAGTTCTGGCGGGCATCGGCATCAACCGGATGATCCGTCGCGCCTACCTGTTTCTCGCCCGCAATTACCGGCCGGGCGACCGGATCATCATGATGGGCTTTTCACGCGGGGCCTACGCGATCCGCTCGCTCGGCGGGCTGATCGACACGATGGGTCTCCTGCGGCCGGCCCAGATCCGGCAAGAGACGCTCGACCGGGTCTATGATCTCTACCGGACCGATCCGCAGGGTACCCAGGCGCAGGCGCTGAAATCCTCGCTCTGCCACGCCGAGGTGCCGATCGCCTTCATGGGCGTCTACGACACGGTCCGCGCTCTCGGCGTCCGCTGGCCGCTGCTCTGGCGCTTCTCGGGAACGCCCCACCCCTACCACAACCACGCGCTCGGCCCGTCGGTCCGGATCGGCCGGCACGCGCTGGCTATGCACGAGACGCGTGAGGCGTTCGCGCCAGTCCTGTGGCAGGTGCCGCCCGAGCGGGTCGGGCCAGTCATCCAGATGTGGTTCCGGGGAACCCATGGCGACATCGGCGGACATCTCAATGGCTGGAACCAGGCCCGGCCATTGTCGAACATCTCGCTCGTCTGGATGTTGGGCGAGGCCGAGGCCGCCGGGCTGCCCCTTCCGCTTTACTGGCGGAACCGGTTCCTGACCGATCCGAAGGCGCCGTCGGTGGGGTCTCTGCAGGGATGGGCGAAGCTGTTCTTTGCCCGGAGGCGGCGCAAGATCGGAATCGATCCGTCTGAACGCATCCATCCGACCGCCCGCGCCGCCGCCGAGCGCGCCGGGCTCCGGCTTCCTATCGGAGCGCCGCCCGCGCCTGGGGAGTGACCCGGGTCGCGGCCGCCGGTTGCACGGCTCGTTTCACCCATTGGCCGCCGGACCGCTCATCCCCGCGGCTTCGCGCGCAGGGTCGGGGCCGCCTCGCGCGGGTTCTCGGGCCACGGATGCTTGGGATAGCGCGCGCGCATGTCCTTCCGCACATCCGCATAGGACCCGTCCCAGAAGCCGGGCAGATCGGTCGTGACCTGCACAGGCCGTCCCGCGGGCGACAGAAGTGTCATCTTCAGGGGCTGGCCGCCAACCTGCGGATGGCGCGTGGTGCCGAAAACCTCCTGAAGCCGGAGCGCGATCTCGGGCCCGTCGTCGCCATACTCGATGGGGACAGCACGGCCGAGCGGGCTCTGCCAGTTTGCCGGTGCCATGCGATCTAGCTCGACCATGCCGTGATGTCCGAGCCAGGCGCGCAACGCCTCGCCGGGGTCGAAGCGGCGCAGGTCGTCGGCGCTCCGCAGTCCGGCAAGGAATGGTGCGGCCCAATCCTCGAGCGCGCCGAGCAGTCCGGCATCCGACACGTCGCGCAGACCGGAAACGGCTATCCGGGCGCGGAGCCGCCGGCTTGCATCACGCCAGCCAAGCGCCTCGATTCCGAGATCGCGGATCCCGTCGAGCAGGGCTGCCGCCACAGTCTCGGCCGGCGGGTCCGGCCATGGCGCGTCGGACAGGGCGATCGCACCGAGCCTGTCCTGCCGGCGGGCGACGACCCGACGCTCGCGGCGTGACCATTCGCAGATGTACTGCTGCCGGATCTGGCTGGCAAACAGGTCGCGCACGGTCGTCTCGGCGATCGGCAGGGCGGCGCGGATGCGCGCCTCGCGGGGGTCGCCGTCCAGATCGGTGACGACAAGCAGCCGCTGCGTTGCGAGATCATCGCCCGGATCGAGCGCGGCGCCACGCCCGCCGGAGAGGAGATAGCGCGGCGCATCGCCGGGGCGGCGAAGCGCGATCCGGTCGGGATAGGCCAGCGCGGCCAGTACCTCGGGCGGCTGCGGGCTGCCGGAGGCCAGCGGTCGCAGGCGCTTCGATTCCGTGCGGATGCGCGCGACCGTCGCGCGATCGCCACTGCCGTCGCGGATGGCGCGGAGCCTCAGTCCCAGATCGGCGCCGGCTCCCCGCACCGGATCGCGCTCGGACAGCAGCGCCGCCATCTCCGCCGCAGGCGCCCCGCCGAGCGCGAGCATATGCGCAAGGCGCGGGTGCAGCGGCATGGCGGCGAGGTTGCGTCCGTGATCGGTGATCCGTCCCTCCGCGTCGAGGGCACCGAGCGAGGTGAGAAGCGACCGGGCCTCGGCCAGCGGACCCTCGGGTGGCGGCGTGAGGAAGGCCAGCCCCTCGGCCGATCCCCAAAGCGCCAGGTCGAGCGCGAGACCGGCGAGATCGGCAGTTTCGATTTCTGCAGGCGGGAAGAGCGGCAGCGCGCCCTCGGCGCCGCGCGTCCAGTTCCGGTAACAGATCCCGGGCGCGACCCGGCCGGCGCGGCCCCGTCTCTGATCGGCCTCGGCGCGCGACACGGGCTCGGTCACCAGCCGTGTCATTCCTGCGCCGGGATCGTGCCGGGCTCGCCGCGCCCGGCCGCCATCGACGACGACGCGGATATCCTCGATCGTCAGCGAGGTCTCGGCGATTGCGGTTGCGAGGACCAGTTTCCGTCCGGTCTGCAGCGGCCGGATCGCGGCGCGTTGCTCGGGCAGGGGCAGCGCGCCGTAGAGTGGCTGAAGGACCACGTCTGCGGGCAGATGTGGCCCAAGCGCGGCGGCGACGCGCCGGATCTCGCCCTCGCCGGGCAGGAAGACCAGCACGCCGCCCTCGGTCTCGGCAATGGCCTTCCGGACCAGATCGGCCAAGGTGGTCTCAAACCGCGCCTCCTTCGGTGGCGGGGCGTCGCGCCAGCGGGTTTCGACCGGGAAGGCGCGGCCCTCGGACGAAATGCGCGGCGCATCGTCCAGCAGCGCGGCGACCGGCCCGGCATCGAGTGTCGCCGACATCACGAGGACGATCAGGTCCGGCCGCAACGCCTGCCGCACCTCCCATGTCAGGGCGAGGCCGAGATCGGCATTGAGCGAGCGTTCGTGGAATTCGTCGAAGATAACCGCGCCGATGCCCGGCAGGTCCGGCGCGTTCTGCAGCATCCGTGTCAGAATGCCCTCGGTGACGACCTCGATCCGGGTCTCGCGTCCCACCGCCGACTCACCCCGGATGCGGTAGCCGACGGTCTGGCCGGGTGTCTCGCCAAGTGTCTCGGCCATGCGTTCGGCGGCAGCCCGGGCGGCAAGGCGCCGCGGCTCCAGCATGACGATCCGGCCCGTCGTCAGGCCGGCTTCGAGCATGGCCAGCGGCACACGCGTCGTCTTGCCCGCGCCGGGCGGCGCTTCGAGCACGGCCCGACCCTCGGCCTTCAGGGCCGTCACGAGGTCCGGCAGGACCGCTTCGATCGGCAGGCTCACCAGTCGGATATCCGAGAAATCTCCACCGGACCATAGAGCGACTGCAGCTCGATCCCCGTCAACACCCAGAGCCCGTCCGGACCTTCGCGGAAGGTTGCGCGGAAGGGGAAATCGGTGCGGTCGGCGAGTTCCTCCGGACGGAACCCCGCGATCCGTTCGTAAAGGCCCGGACAGGAGATGCCATCGGCCGACGGCTCTGCCGTGCCAAGCATGAGCCGTGAGCGTCTTCGCCCGTCGAAAACGTCCTCGCTCCAGCCGCAGGTCGCCTCCGCCGCGCGTGGCCGGACGAGTGAGAAGAGCGCCGAGAGCGGGTCGATCGTGCCGGACTGGTCGGCAGGGTCGATATCCCACGGCTCGGGCGGGCCGTCGGGATTCCGGGCCACGATCTCCGGCACGCCGTCACGGTAGGACAGCGTCACGGTCGACGCGCGGCGGCCGGTATCGAGGTCCTCGGAATAGGCGAACGGGCGCGGGCGGTCGCCGTCGAAGCTGCCCTGCGCCGACATCTCTGCCCGGACAGAGCGGAAGATCGCCGCCATGCCGGTGCTCTCGGCCCGGCCGGCCAGCGCGTAGGCGGCCTCCTCGTCGCGGACAGCGAGGACGAGCCGGGCCACGCGCAGCCCGTTCCAGCGCACGTCGAAATCCTGCCGGTAGGTCTGTGCCGAGGCTCCGGTCGCGATGACCAGCGCCACGCCCGCCAAGAGAAACCGGAGCATCGGTATCTGCCTGCCTTCGCCTTTTTGCCCGCCGTCACTGGACAACATCCGCCGCCCGGCGACAAGCTGGCGCCAATCGGGCGGGATGGTAATGGCAAACGACGACCCTTCGATGACGCGGAACAGCGGCGGCGCCCAGGCGCTGGCCGCGCGGATCGTGGCGGGCGACCGCAGGGCACTTGCGCGGGCGGTGACTCTGGTCGAGAGCACGCGGCCCGATCATCGCTCCGAGGCTGCGGCGCTCATGGAAGCTCTGCGCGGCGCGGACCGCGAGGCGCTGCGTATCGGGCTCTCGGGCACGCCCGGCGTCGGCAAGTCGAGCTTCATCGAGACGTTCGGATTGATGCTGATCGGGCAGGGGCTGCGTGTTGCCGTGCTGGCCGTCGATCCGTCCTCGGCGCGGTCCGGCGGCTCCATCCTCGGCGACAAGACGCGGATGGAACGGCTGAGCCGCGAGCGGAACGCCTTCATCCGTCCCTCGCCATCGGCGACCCATCTGGGTGGCGTCGCCCGGCGCACACGCGAAGCCGTAGCGCTGTGCGAGGCGGCGGGCTTCGATGTGGTGCTGATCGAGACGGTCGGCGTCGGCCAGTCCGAGACGATGGTGGCGCAGATGTGCGATCTCTTCGTGCTCCTGCTCGCGCCGGCGGGCGGGGACGAGTTGCAGGGCGTGAAGCGCGGCATCATGGAGATGGCGGACCTCATTCTGGTCAACAAGGCCGACGGAGACTTGGCATCGGCGGCCAGTCGTACCGTCGCCGACTATTCGGGGGCGCTCAGGCTGTTGCGGAAGCGGCCGCAGGATCCCGAGGGCTTCCCCAAGGCAATGGCCGTGTCGGCGCTCGAGGAGAAGGGGCTCGACACTGCGTGGAACGAGATGACCGCCCTGGCTGGGTGGCGGCGCGACAACGGCTGGTGGGCGCGGACGCGGGCCGGGCAGGCAGCACACTGGTTCGGCGAGGCGGTACGCGAGGGGCTGCTCGCCAGGCTGCGAGACCCCGCGCTGGCCGACGAAATGGCGCGGCTGCGGGAGGCTGTCGCTGCAGGCGAGATCAGCGTCGAGATGGCGGCAGAGCATGTGCTGAAGCGGTTGGGTGTCTAGCCGGGACGGTCAGCCGAACAGCCGGTCACCCTGCTCGTCGATCACCTGTTTCGCCTTGAGTACGGAGAACTGCATGGCTTCGTCGACGCTTGCCATCGTGTCGGCCCGGACGAGATGGTGGACTTTCGTTTCCTCGCCGAAATCCTTCTCGATCCGCGCGCCAACCCGGTAGCTGCCCTGCTCGGACTTGGGTTCCGGGTAGATCCGGAAATCGCCGTGAAATTCGGGCTCGGGCCCGGATTTCGGGCTCGACCCGAAGAGTTTGGAGAGGAGGGACATGGAGGCCTCCGATCGGGGAAAGGTCAGCCCAAGTCTATGCCGACCGGGCCCGATGCGAAAGGCTGACATGGAAAAGGCGGCCGTCTTCGCCGGCCGCCCTTTATGCCTTGTCGTACTGACCCGCGGAAAACGGGCCAGACTTGTCTACTGATCAAGGAAACTCCGCAGCTTCCGCGACCGGCTCGGGTGCTTCAGCTTCCGAAGAGCCTTCGCCTCGATCTGGCGGATCCGCTCGCGCGTCACGCTGAACTGCTGGCCGACCTCTTCGAGCGTGTGGTCGGTGTTCATGCCGATACCAAACCTCATCCGCAGGACTCGTTCCTCGCGCGGCGTGAGAGAGGCCAGAACCCGCGTCGTCGTCTCCTTCAGGTTTTCCTGAATTGCGGAGTCGAGCGGCAGGACCGCGTTCTTGTCCTCGATGAAGTCGCCAAGCTGGCTGTCTTCCTCGTCGCCGATGGGCGTCTCCAGGCTGATCGGCTCCTTGGCGATCTTCATCACCTTGCGGACCTTCTCGAGCGGCATCTGCAGCTTCTCGGCCAGTTCCTCCGGTGTCGGCTCGCGGCCGATCTCGTGCAGCATCTGGCGGCCGGTCCGGACGAGCTTGTTGATCGTCTCTATCATGTGGACCGGGATCCGGATCGTGCGCGCCTGGTCCGCGATGGACCGGGTGATCGCCTGCCGGATCCACCACGTCGCGTAGGTCGAGAACTTGTAGCCGCGGCGGTACTCGAACTTGTCGACGGCCTTCATCAGGCCGATGTTGCCTTCCTGGATCAGATCCAGGAACTGCAGGCCGCGGTTGGTGTATTTCTTGGCGATGGAGATCACGAGGCGCAGGTTGGCCTCGACCATTTCCTTCTTGGCCTGGCGGGCTTCCTTCTCGCCCTTCTGGACCTGGGCCACGATGCGGCGGAACTCGCTGATGTCCAGACCGACATACTGCCCGACCTGGGCCATGTCGCCGCGCAGTTCCTCGACCTTTTCGCGGCTCTTTTCGAGCAGCGCCTGCCAGCCCCGGCCGGACTTGTCGGCCATGCGATCAACCCACGACGGATCGAGCTCGGCGCCCTTGTATTCGTCGATGAATTCCTTGCGGTTGATCCGCGCCTGGTCGGCAAGCTTCACCATGCCGCTGTCGATCGACATGATCCGGCGGTTGATGCCGTAGAGCTGGTCGATCAGTGCTTCGATCCGGTTGTTGTGGAGGTGAAGCTCGTTCACCAGTTCCACGATCTCGGACCGGAGCTTCTGGTAAGCTTCCTCGTCCTTCTGCGTGAAGCTCGCATCCTCGTTCAGCGTGGCCGAGATGCGCAGGTCCTGCATCTCCGACAGCTTGGCGTAGTCGAGCGCGATGCGGTCGAGCGTTTCGAGCACGCGCGGCTTCAGCGCGGCCTCCATCGCGGCCAGCGACATGTTGGCCTGATCGTCCTCGTCCTCGTCGTCGTCTGTCGCGATCGGGTTGCCGTCGGCGTCCAGTTCCGGCTCGGAGTCGGTCTTCCGCGCGCTCGCGTCCCCGCCATTGTCGGCAGTGACCACCGGCTCGTCGTCATCGTCGCCCATCGACCGGCCGAACGTCGCGTCGAGGTCGATCACGTCGCGCAGCAGGATGTCCTCGTCCAACAGCTCGTCACGCCAGATCGTGATGGCCTGGAAGGTCAGCGGGCTTTCACAGAGCCCGGCGATCATCGTGTTCCGGCCGGCTTCGATCCTCTTGGCGATGGCGATCTCGCCTTCGCGCGACAGAAGTTCGACCGATCCCATCTCGCGCAGGTACATGCGCACCGGGTCATCGGTGCGGTCGAGCTTTTCGGTCTCGGACTGCGAAACCGCGATCTCGCGCGACGTCGACGTCTCGACGACCTCGGTCGTCTGGGCCTTGTCGCCGTCCTCTTCCGCTTCCTCGTCCTCGATTACGTTGATGCCCATCTCGGAGAGCATCGACATCACGTCCTCGATCTGTTCGGACGAGACCTGGTCGGGAGGCAGCACGGAATTGAGCTGATCGTAGGTGATGTAGCCGCGGGATCGGGCATCGGCGATCATCTTCTTGACCGCCGTCTGACTCATGTCGAGGCTGATCTCGGGCTCGTCACCGTCCTGCTTACGATCCTCGGTGTCCTTGGCCATTCAGACTGGCTCCTTTCAAGCGCAACTGATTCGGGTTGCCCGCTTAACAAACCTAACTAGCGCGACTCAGTGATTCGCACACCCGGGTCAGTGCCGATTTTCCTTTTTCCCCGCGTTTTTAATGACACGCAGGAACAATTCTCGCTCTCGATCCAGATCCGGTGCGGTTTCCGAATCGCGTTCGACCCCGGCCCGTTCCGCGCGCAGGCGTGTCTGGACCGCGTGATTGATTCGCCAGGACAGGTGGGCGGGGGCATCGGTGTCGCCCAGATCCTCCAGTCCTTCGGCCAGTTCGTGATCGATTCCGCGCCGGGCCGCCAGTTTGGCGAATTCCTCTGCCAGGCAAGCCCTGGCCGTTTCGGATGCGTCTTCGGCCGGAATCCATCGCTGGAGGCGGACATGGCCGAGCGCCATCAGCTTTTCAAGAGTTTCCAGCAAATTCTCACGTTCCAGTTCGGCATGGAGCGCGGCCCGGTCACGGGCTGCGGTGCCCAGGAGATGGCGCGCAAGCCGCGCCAGATCCGGCTGCCCCGGCTCGAGCTTGTCGAGATCGGTTTCAAACCGGTCGATGAGGCCGGGATGGTGGGCCAGGATCGCGAGAATCAGCGGCGCGCGCAGGTCGCCGGCCGATCCAGCGACCAGAGGCGAGCCGGCCGTCTCCGGCCTCGGCGCCACCTCGGGCGCGGCACGCCGGTTCGGGCGACTGGTGTTGCGAAAAAACTGCCAGCGGCGGTCTTTCAGCTCCCGGTCGTAGTGGTGGCGCAGGTTCGAGTCCGTGATGACTGAGATCGCCCGGCCAAGCGCGGCGTCGAGCGCGGCGCGCCGTTCGGGGCTGTCGAAGGTCCGGCCCTCGGTTTCGCGCCGCCAGAGAAGATCGATCATCGGCTGCGCGCCGTCGATGATTTTCGCCATCGCCGCAGGGCCGCCCGCGCGGATCAGGTCGTCCGGGTCCTGTCCGGGCGGCATCAGCGCGAAGCGAAGCGATTTGCCGGGTTTCAGAAGCGGAAGCGCGAGATCGATGAGCCGCATTGCGGCACGGAGGCCGGCTGTATCGCCATCGAGCGCGATCACCGGTTCGTCGGCGATCTGCCACAGAAGGGCGAGCTGGTCGGGCGTGATCGCCGTGCCAAGCGGCGCGACGGACGCCTCGAAACCGGCCTCGACCAGCGCGATCACGTCCATGTAGCCCTCGGCCACGATCAGCGTCTGGCCCTTGCCGGCCGCCTCGCGCGCCGGTCCGTGATTGTAGAGGGCACGGCCCTTGTCGAAGAGCGGCGTCTCGCGCGTGTTGAGATACTTGGCCCGCGCGTTCGGATCCATCGCCCGGCCGCCGAAGCCGATCACCACACCGCGCGGATTGCGGATCGGGAACATGATCCGGTTGCGGAAGGCGTCGTAGGGTGCGCCGCCATCGTCGGGCTTCGAGGCGACGCCGGATGCGATCACGGCATCGGCGGGCAGGCCCTTGTCGGTCAGCGCCTTGAACGCGCCCTGCTGCGCGGGGGACGCAAAGCCGATCTCGAAGCGGTCGATGGTTTCCGCGCTCAGGCCGCGACGGTCCAGATAGGCGCGCGCCTCTGCCGCAGCGGCGGTCTTCAGTTGCAGCCGGTAGTACGTCAGCGCGGCCTCGGTCACATCGGCGAGCTTCGTGCGCGCCTCGGCCTTTTCGCGCGCTTTCGGGTCCGGCGCGGGCATCGGCATCCCGGCGACGCCCGCCAGCATCTCGACCGCTTCCATGAAGCCGATATTGTCGGTCTCCTGCACGAAGGCGAGAAGGTCACCCTTCGCGTGGCAGCCGAAGCAGTAGTAGAAGCCCTTACGGTCATCGACGTGGAAGGACGCGGTCTTTTCCTGGTGGAACGGGCAGGGCGCCCACATGTCGCCCTTCGCCTGGTTCGATTTCCGGTTGTCCCATATGACCTTGCGCCCGGCGATCTCGGCCAGCGAGACGCGGGTCTTCAGCTCTTCGAGGAAACCGGGGGGCAGACTCATGCCGCCGATAATGCAGGTCGCCCGGGGGGAAGACCAGATACCCCGAACGGCCCCCGTTGATCGGCCACGAAACTTTTCCGGTCAGCCGAGCCGGGCGCGGGCGGCGATGCCTTCCATGGCCGTGTCGATCTCGTGCGCGCAGGTCGAAGCCATCGAGCGAAAGACCATCAGGCCGTAGCGGTCGGCATCGGTCCGCATCAGGACGCAGGCCATGTGGCCGAGGAGTGTCCGCGCGGCGTGGCCGATCTCGAACACTTCCGGTCTGAGGTCGAGAGGCGTGAGGCGCGCCAGCACGTCCCGCGCCGCCGGACCTTCGAGCGCGAGGCAGGCCCAGGCGTCGGTCTGGTCGGTCATCGCGGCGCCGTCGATCGGCTCGAGACGCGGGCCGAGCACGAAGGCCTGTCCGATCCCGCTCCAGACCGCTCGCGCATCCGCCTTGCCGGTCGTCCGGTTCGGTTCGGGAAACGCCGCGCCCGTCCGCGCCGCGAGCGCTTTCGACACCGCCTTCTCCCTGCCCGAGTAGGGCGCGACCGAGGTGATCGCGTCGAACACGATTTCGGTCGCCGTCGTCTCGCCACGGGTCAGCGGCAGGAGGCCTGCGAAGGGCGTCGTCGCGATGAGGTCAGCCACGCATCCGTCCTCCGTCGGGGTCGAAAACGACCGGATCGGTGATTTCGCAGATCAGGTCCGCGCCGCGCAGGTGGTCCTTCACCCGTACCCGCTCCCCAAGCCGGTCGTGGCCGTTCACGAGGAAGGCGAGCGCCATGTGCGTCTTCAGCGTCGCCGAGTAGCAGGTCGAGGTGACATGACCCTTCTTGTTGACCCGCGTCGGCGCGTCACCCTCGTCGTAGAGATGCGCGCCGGCGGGGATCGGATCGTTGCCGTTCGCGGGGCGCAGTCCTACCAGCGCCGGCCGCGCGGGGTCGGCGAGGCCCGGCCGCTCCGAGGCAGTCTTGCCGATGCAGTCCTTTTTGGCCGAGACCATCTTGCCCATCCCGAGGTCGCCTGCCGTCACGCGCCCGTCGATCTCGGCGTGGGTGATGAAGCCCTTCTCGATCCGGAGGACGTTCAGCGCCTCCATTCCGTAGGCGCCGCCGCCCATCGTCTCGGCCCGGCCGACCAGATCGCGGAACAGGCCGGCGCCATAACGCGCGGGCACGGCGATTTCGTAGCCTTCCTCGCCCGAGAAGGAGATGCGGAACAACCGGCCCGGGACGCCCATGACCGAGACCGCTGCGCAGCCCATGAAGGGCAACTCCGGCGCGTCATCGAGGACAGTTCCGATCAGCGCGGCCGCCTGCGGACCCGCGACGGCGAACTGCGCCCATTGCTCGGTGACCGAGATGAAGCGGACATCCAGATCGGGCCGGAGGCATTGCGAGACGAAATCGAGATGCGCCATGACCTGACCGGCGGCGGCCGTGGTCGTGGTCATCAGGTAATGGTTCTCGGCCAGGCACGCGGTCGTGCCGTCGTCCATCACGTGCCCGTCCTCGCGCAGCATCAGGCCATAGCGGACCCGGCCCGGTTTCAGCGTCGAGAAGGTATTGGTGTAGACGAAATCGAGGAAGGCGGCCGCGTCCTTTCCCTGGATGTCGATCTTGCCGAGGGTCGAGACGTCGGCGACGCCGACGCAGGTCCGGACCATCCCGACCTCGCGGTCGCAGGCCTCGCGCCACGTCGTCTCGCCCGACCGGGGGAAGTAGGACGGACGGTACCACAGCCCCGTCGCCACTATCGGTGCGCCGCGGTCGAGGCTGGCGTCGTGCGAGGTCGTCAGCCGCTCCGGCGCGAACCCCTTGCCGCGGGCTCCGGCCCCGATCGCGCCGAGCGAGACCGGGGTGAACGGCGGGCGGTAGGTCGTCGTGCCGGTCTCGGCGATGGTGCGGCCCGTCGCGTCGGCCAGCACCGCGAGCGCGGAGATGTTCGAGTTCTTGCCCTGATCCGGCGCCATGCCCTGCGTCGTGTAGCGCTTCATGTGCTCGACCGAGGCGTAGTTTTCGGCCGCCGCAAGCTTCACGTCCTTGGTCGTCACGTCGTTGGCGAAGTCGAGCCAGGCGCGGCCGTGGCCCGTCACCTGCCACAGCGCTCTGGAGGTCCCGGCCCGGTCATCGGCGACCGGGATCGCGAGCTTGGGCGCCTTCCGGCCGAGTTGAGACAGGGCGTCAATCGCCGCGTCGCGACCGGATGAGAGACAGGCCGCCGTGGTGTACTGCCCCGCAGCTGCACCGGCCGGGATCAACCCGGGGACGGCGCCCTTGGCGGGCAGGAAGGCTTCGAGACGGTCGTTCCAGACCGGCCGCGCGCCGAGATGGCAGGTCAGATGGACATTCGGGTTCCAGCCGCCCGAAACGGCGAGGCAATCGGCCTCGATCCGCGTCTCGCCGCCATTCGCGCGCACCGTGATCTCGCGCAGCGCCCGGCGGCCAGCGGTGTCCACGATCTCGCCCCGGATCAGGCGGTATTCGCCGGCTGTCGTCACGTCCTCGCGCGGGTCGACCACGGCGGCAACATCGATGCCGGCGGCGATCAGGTCGGTCGCGGTGCGGTGCGCGTCATCGTTCGTGGCGAACAGCGCGACTTTCTGGCCGGGCGCGACGCCGTAGCGGTGCAGATAGGTGCGCACGGCCGAGGCCATCATGATGCCGGGCCGGTCGTTCATCGGGAAGGCGATGGGGCGTTCCAATGCGCCGGCGGCGAGGATCGCGCGCTGCGCCGTGATCCGCCAGAAACACTCGCGCGGCATGTCGGGGGCTTCGGGCAGATGCAGCCCGACCCGTTCCAGAGCGCCGTAGACGCCGCCGTCATAAGCGCCGGTCACGGTTGTGCGTGGCATGATCCGGACGCCCGCATCGCGCAGCTCGACCAGGGTAGCGGCCACCCAGTCGGATGCGGGCGCACCGTCGATCTTCTCGGACTCGGACAGAAGCCGCCCGCCCGGCTCGGCGGTCTCGTCGGCGAGGATGACGTCGAGCCCGCCACGGGCGGCAGTTAGCGCGGCCATCAGGCCCGCCGGACCGGCGCCGATCACCAGCAGGTCGCAAAAGGCGAAGGCCTTTTCGTAACGGCCGGTATCGTGCTCGCCCGACAGCCGCCCGAGCCCGGCGGCGCGGCGGATGACCGGCTCGTAGAGCTTTTCCCAGAATGCGCGCGGCCACATGAACGTCTTGTAGTAGAAGCCCGCGCCGAGGAACGGATGCAGCAGGTCGTTGACCGCCATCAGGTCCATGTCGAGTGGGCCAAGGCGGTTCTGGCTGGTGGCGACGAGGCCCTCGTGAATTTCCTGCACCGTCGCCCGCGTGTTCGGTGTGCGTGACGCGCCGGTGCCGATTTCCACCAGCGCGTTCGGCTCTTCCGGGCCGGCGGTCAGGGGGCCGCGCGGGCGGTGATACTTGAACGACCGACCCATCAGCGTCACGCCATTGGCCAGCAGCGCCGAGGCGAGCGTATCGCCGGGATGGCCCCGGAACCCCTTGCCGTCGAAGCTGAACCGGATCTCGCGCCCGCGGTCGATCCGCCCGTATCCGTCAACCCGCATCGCGTGCCTCCGCGGCGAGTTTCGTGGCCGAGATCGCGTGGGTCACGGTATCGCGCGACACGACGATCCACGCGCCGCAGCCGCCGCCATGATACCAGAGCTCCTCGCTCGCGCCCGCCGGGTTGTCGCGCAGGTGGATGTAGTCGTTCCATGTCGCGGCATCGGCGTCGGGCGCGGGCCGGTCGAGCAGGACGGCAGCGCCGCGAGGCGTGAATTCGCGCAGGTCGCGGTCGCCGCAGAGAGGGCAGGGGACACGCATGTTAGGGGCCTCGGCAGATGTCTGGCGCGGCAGCGGAAAGCTGCAGACGAGTGACCGCGCCCGGTGCGCCGATATCGGCGCTGTCACAGCCAAGCCGCAGGCTGTCGAAAGCGATCTCGATTCCGGCCTCCGCGTAGGCGACGATCTCGAACCCACCGCCGCCGCAGGGCGCGGTGCAGGCGCGGTCGGTCGGGCAGGCGGCCAGCGTTTCCGTCCAGGTCCCGTCGCTCAGCGCGGCGACGACGACGTAGCGGCCATGAAGCTCGGCGCTCTGGTAGAAATACATCGTGAGCGCGCCATCCTCCGCCGCGTAGCAGCCGGTTGCGGCGCGAGCGCCCGAGGCCAGAAGCGCGAGGACGAGGCTAGTGCAGATTGTGCTGCGCACCGGTGCCCTCCTCGTCCATGAGCCCGATCCCGGTCTCGAACCGGTCCAGCCGGTAGCGGCTTGCCGGTGCGTGCGGCCGGTCGGTCGCGATGAGGTGGGCGAAGCTGTAGCCCGAGCCCGGAACCGCCTTGAAGCCGCCGTAGCACCAGCCGCAGTTGAGATAGAGCCCCTCGATATGGGTCTTGTCGATGATGGGCGAGCCGTCGGGCGACATGTCCATGATGCCGCCCCAGGACCGAAGCAGGCGCGCCCGGCCGATCATCGGCATCAGCGTCATGCCTGCCTCGATGACATGCTCGACCATGGGCAGGTTCCCGCGTGCGGCGTAGGACGGGTAGAAGTCCAGGTCGCCGCCGAAGACCAGCCCGCCCTTGTCGGACTGGCTGATGTAGAAATGCCCCATGCCGTAGGTCACGACCATGTCGAGGCAGGGCTTCAGCCCCTCGGTCACGAAGGCCTGGAGGACATGGCTCTCGATCGGCAGGCGCATGCCCGCCATCGCCGCCACCTGGCCCGAGCGGCCGGCGACGACGATGCCGACCTTCTTTGCGCGGATCGCGCCCTTCGTGGTCTGGACGCCCCGCACCCTGCCGTTCTCGATATCGATACCGGTGACGGCGCAGTTCTGGATGATGTCCACACCGCGCATATCGGCGCCACGGGCAAAGCCCCAGGCCACTGCGTCGTGCCGCGCCGTGCCGCCGCGGGCGTGGTAGAGACCGCCGAAGACCGGGAAGCGGGTGTTCTCGAAATCGAGGAAGGGGACCTTCGCGCGGACCCCTTCGGTGTCCAGAAGCTCGGCGTCGTCGCCCTGGCTGATCATCATGTTGCCGCGGCGGGCGAACATGTCGCGCTGGCCGTCGGAATGGAACAGGTTGAGGATGCCGCGCTGCGAATGCATCGCGTTGTAGTTCAGGTCGCCCTCCATCCGTTCCCAGAGCTTCAGGGAATGCGAATAGAACTGCGAATTGCCCTCGAGCATGTAGTTGGCGCGGACGATCGTGGTGTTCCGGCCGACGTTGCCCCCACCGAGGTATCCCTTCTCGACCACGGCGACATTCGTCAGCCCGTGTTCCCTGGCGAGGTAGAAGGCGGTGGCCAGCCCGTGGCCACCACCGCCGATGATGACGATGTCGTATTCGGGCCGGGGATCGGGGCTGCGCCAGGCCTGCGGCCAGCCGGCATTGCCGGTCAGGCCCTGTTTCAGGATGGCCCAGGCGGAATAGCGCATTCTCGTGCAACCTTCGGTCGGTTGCGCGACCTTAGCCGGTCGTCACCGCTTCACGCTTCTTTCCGCGACATGGAATAGCCGCTGCGCGACAGGCTCGGGCGTCAGAGGATGCCTTCGTTCAGCGGGTTCGTGCCGTCCGTCGTGGTCTGGTTCTCACCCCAGTTGCAGCTGGTGCAGCTCGGGTTCGAGCCGTCGTCGAACGGCAGCTGGCCGGCGAAGCGGGGGCGGGTCACGGTGAAGTTGGTGAACTCGATGTCGTCGATCCCCACGGTGAAGTAGGGGTCGTACGGCACGAAGGTTTCCACAACGATCACGCGCTCCCCGTTCGCCATGACCGGAAGCTGGTCGATGATGTTCGGGATGTCGCTGTCGCGCAGGCGCGTTTCGCCACCCGTCGGGTAGGACCAGTCGACGGCATATTCACCGTCACTGCCGGCATCGGCGTCCCACCGGATTTCCGACACCCGCATCGACGATCCGCCGGGGTTCCGACTGATATGCTGGAAGATGTTGGCCAGCCCCTCGATGTCGGAGCCGTAGACCAGGTCGGTCTGCCGGGACAGCACGTCGGCGATCGCGTAGGTCGCCTTGAGCGACGTGTTGTAGGTGCGGAACGCGTCGAAGAAGATGAACGACGCGGTGAACAGCCACGCCAGGATCGGCGTCATGATGATCGCCTCGAGGGCGACGGCGGCGCGTTCGTTGCGGACGAATATGCGGACAGGGCGAAGCATGGTCCTACCTCTCAATCCGGCTCGTTCACGAAGACCGAGGCCGATGTCATATGGACACTGCCGTTGTTGTCGCGGGTCAGGTTCAGGCCCCAACCCGAAAGCGGAATGATGCGCTGCACTTCTGCGCAGACGCGGATCAGCATCAGCTCGTTCTCGGCGCCCGGCACGAACTGGTTGGCCGGGTTGACCACGCCGTCGCGGTCGACGCAGAGCGAGTCAGCGGTCGGCAGCGCGTAGTTCACCTGGTCGACGATCCGCAGATCGACCACGAGGATGTCGTTGCAGTTGTTGATCACGACGGTGTTCTCGCAGATGTTGTCGCGGATCTGCTCGTCGGTCACCGTCGCGTCGTTTGTCAGGCGCAGCACGCGCACCGTGTTGTCGAGCGCGCGTTCCAGCATCACCTGCCGGATCAGGATCATCGAGCTTTCGAAGACCGCGATGAACATGATCATGATGATCGGGAAGACGATCACGAACTCCATGGAGGCGGTCGCCCGCGTTGCGCGGGCGAACCGGAGGAGCCTGTTGGTGATGGAGGATGCCACGGTCGGCCTCACTGGGTAAGACGAAGCTGGTTGATCGTATTGGCGATCGAGGCGAACGCGTCCGAGATCTCGATCCCGTCTACGTCGTAGTAGTGGGCCGCCGACGTCGCGCAGTACTGCATGACGTCCTGGCCACCCGGAGGTGCCTCGAAGGCGATCGTGAAGACCAGGATGCCGTTCGCACGCGCCGCGTCGCAGATCGAACGCAGGTTGGCGTTGGCATTCTCCGAGCGCCGCGGATCGAACGGATCGCCGTTCGAGCCAACTTCACGGCCCGAGAACATCTCGAGACCGTCGTAACGGAGCTCGTTGTAGTAGTCCCAGTCGCCGGTCCAGTAGGCCGGGTAGTAGTAGAAGTTCCGGGCGACCGCATATTCGGTGAAGTTCGACCAGACCCACTGCCACGACAGCTCCTGCGACTCGTTCGACGTGCCGAGGCTGACCGGGAAGCCGCCATAGGGCTCGTCATCCCAGGTGCCGTAGGGGTTGTTGAACGTCGTGTTGTCGTTGTAGCGCGGCGTCGGGATCCAGAACCGGTCCTCGGACGGAACCCAGATCGACCACATGTCGTCGTCTTCGTGGTAGTAGATGCCCGATCCGCCGCTGCGGAAGGGTTCGCTGACGTCCCACTGCTCGGTGTTCTCGCCATCGGTCATCAGGATAACGATCTTGATGGTCTCGTCATCGGTGAAGTCGACCGGCCGGCCGAGGAAGTCCTCGTGCACCGTGCCCGCACCCTCGAGCGCAGTCAGAGCCGGGCGCGTCGACGGGTCGAGCAGGGCGACGCCCCACTTCATGCCCATGTCGATCGCCGTCCAGCCGTCGGCGACGTAGCCGTTGATCTGGCTGTGCAGCGCGGTCACCGAGTTCGACCACGGGAAGATCGCGTTGTCGTCGTCCGTCGGGCAGTAGGGCCGGCGGAAGTAGCTGTTGTAGTTCCGGTAGTCGTAGTCGAAGTGCGCAAGACGCTGGATCGGCGTGGAGGGATCCAGAGCGGTCGTCGCGTAATCGGCGGTGTCGAAGCGCGAGCAGGTCGAGTTGGTGTGCAGGTCATCGAAGGTGAAGACGCTGGCAACCGTCGATCCGACGTTCACGAAGCCGTTGTAAGGCACCAGCGACACCGAGACGAGCATCTCGTCAGTGTCGTAGTCGTTCGACTCCATGACCGCGGAGACGAATTCGCGCGCCGCCGTCTGCATGTTCGTCAGCTTGCTGTTGTAGCGCATGGACCCCGAGGTATCGAGAACCATCGAGATCTCGATGTTCTGGATGCGCTCTTCGGCAGTACCGGCCGCGGGCGAGGTCAGCGCGCGGATGCCGAACATGTCCATGAAGTACGTGTTGATATCCATCTCCGCATAGGCTTCCACCTCGCGGTAGTTCACGCCCTGGTCGACGGTCACGTTCAGACGGTACCGCTCCAGACCCGAGCGCGCGAAGTAGTCGCGCACCACGTCCTCGGCATCGAGGGTCTGGTTGAGCGCGGCAGCCGCCAGAACCGCCCGGTCGAGCGTGTACTGCAGCTGAACGCGCTGTGTTTCGTATCGCATGATGTCCACCGCGACGCCGCCAATGGCCAGCATCAGGATGAAGATCAGAAGTCCGAAGATCGTAATGGTACCGTCCTCGCGCCTCAGAAAGCGCGACGGCAAACGATCAAGTCCCTTGTGCAGCAAAGCCCCCGACGTCAGGACGATCATGACAGCCTCATATCTATAAACACGCGAGTCGCAGACAGACTCGACCCAATTTCCCGGAGCCGTTTTCCGCTGCAAAAAGGGCAACATTGCGACGAAGCGAAGTTGGAAACGCGGTGTTGACCACTCATGAACAAGCTCTGTCGCGGGGATGGGGTGTTGCGGCACGGTGCCGCCTGTGGTCGTGTTCGGGTGTCCGGACAGGCGCAGGGAGGGAAAGCCATGTCAGCCGAACCGAGTTTCCGTCAGTCAGTGGAGCTCATGTTCAACCGCGCCGCGGCGCTGATGGACCTGCCCCCCGGCCTCGAGGAAAAGATCCGCGTCTGCAACTCGACCTACGTGGTCCGGTTCGGCGTCCGGATGCGGGGCGAGATGCGGACCTTCACCGGCTATCGCTCGGTCCATTCCGAACACATGGAGCCGGTCAAGGGCGGCATCCGCTATGCGCCTAACGTGAACCAGGACGAGGTCGAGGCGCTGGCCTCGCTGATGACCTTCAAGTGCGCGCTGGTCGAAGCACCGTTCGGCGGATCGAAGGGCGGATTGTGCATCGACCCGCGCCACTACGAGGAGGAGGAGCTGGAACGGATCACCCGCCGCTTCGCCTACGAGCTGATCAAGCGCGACCTGATCAACCCGTCGCAGAACGTCCCCGCGCCCGACATGGGCACGAGCGAGCGTGAGATGGCGATCATCGCCGACCAGTATGCGCGGATGAACACCACCGACATCAACGCGCGCGCCTGCGTCACCGGCAAGCCGGTCAACGGCGGCGGGATCCAGGGCCGCACCGAGGCCACCGGCCGCGGCGTGGAATACGCGTTGCAGGAGTTCTTCCGCCATCCCGACGACGTCGCCGAGGCGGGGCTGTCGGGCAAGCTCGAGGGCAAGACGGTCATCGTCCAGGGTCTCGGGAACGTCGGTTACCACGCCGCGCTGTTCCTCTCGACCGAGGACGGCTGCAAGGTGACCCACATCATCGAGCGCGACGGCGTGCTGATCAACGAGAACGGGCTGGACATCGCCCATGTCCGCGACTGGATCGCGCATCACGGCGGGGTCAAGGGCTGCCCGCACGGCACCTATTCCGAGAACGGCGCCGCCGCGTTGGAAGAGCCGTGCGACATCCTCATCCCCGCCGCGCTCGAAGGGGTGATCCATGCCGGCAACGCCGAGCGGATCAAGGCCAAGCTGATCATCGAGGCCGCGAACGGGCCGATCACGGCCTCGGCCGACGAGGTACTGCGCAAGCGCGGGGTCGTCATCATCCCCGATCTCTATGCCAATGCCGGCGGGGTGACGGTCAGCTACTTCGAATGGGTGAAGAACCTCAGCCACATCCGCTTCGGACGGATGCAGCGGCGGCAGGAAGAGGCGCGGCACCTGCTCATCGTCAACGAGCTCGAGCGGCTGTCGAAGGACAAGGAACTCGGCTGGACGCTCTCGCCCGACTTCAAGGAGCAGTACCTGCGCGGCGCGGGCGAGCTGGAGCTGGTGCGCTCGGGCCTCGACGACACGATGCGCGAGGCCTACCAGTCGATGCGCCATGTCTGGCGGTCGCGGCAGGACGTGCCGGACCTGCGGACGGCGGGGTATCTTGTGGCCATCGGGCGGGTCGCGGCCAGCTATCAGGCGAAGGGGCTTTAGCGGCCCTTCCGTTCCTTCAGCATCACCTCGATCAGTTCGGCGACGGCGCGGGCCTCGGCTCCGCCCGTCGCGCCGCCCACCATCACGCGCCGCCCCGACCGCCACCAGAGGCCGGGCGCCCAGACGCGCGGCTTCGGTTCGGACAGGATCAGCGCGAAGCCCGAGGCAGGCTTGAACGCGAAGAAGCCGCGTTCGATCTTGGTGATCTCCTCGACCCGGCAGAGCTGGCGGCCGTCGGTCTCGCGCAGTTGCTCCCGCGTGAGTTCGAGCGCGCGGCCGGTCGCCCGCCAGATCACCGTGGACAGCCACAGGCTGCCAAGGCCGATCGCAAGCAGGAAGACGATCCCGGCGAGGCTCGGCGGCGGGAAGGTCGCGACCGAATAGATCAGCAGCACGCCCAGAAGCGCGCTGACGCCCGTCGCGGCGATGCGGCGGGCGGGGTTGGGGTTGATGCGTCCGATCACGACGTCCGTCATGGCGGCCTCATAGGGCGGCCGCGCGCGGAGGGAAAGACGTCAGCGCCGCACGACGACTTCGGCGCCCCGTTCTTCGGGTTCGTCGTCGACCATCTCGGGCGGGAAGCCCGGCGCGCGGATATCGAGCCCGGTCGCGTCCTCCAGCCGGCGGATGATGTTCGGGCTGAGCTCGCGTTCGCCATAGCGGGCGATGCCGTCGCGGAAGATCGAGATCAGGAGCGGATTGAGATCGAGCGCGATTCCGGCCCGGTCGGCGACGGACTGGAACAGGCTGATGTCCTTCATCACCAGATCCATCGTGAACGAGATGTCCCGGCTGCCGTTCAGGATGACCTGGCTTTCGGTCTCGTGCACGAAGGAGGTGCCCGAGGATATGCGGATCGCCTCGTAAGCGGTGCCGAGATCGAGGCCGGCGCCCTTCGCCACGGTCAGCGCCTCGGCGCAGCTCACGAGATTGGCGGTCGCGAGGTAGTTGGTGATGACCTTGAGGACCGAGGCCGTGCCGATCTCGCCGGTGTGCAGGACGCGGCGGCCCATCGTCGTCAGGATCGGCAGGACACGCTCGAACGTCGCGCGGTCGCAGCCGGCGAAGATCGAGATGTTGCCGGTATCCGCACGATGGCAGCCGCCCGAGACCGGGCAGTCGACCGCGGCGCCGCCGGCTTCGATGACCTTCGCGCCGAGCCGCTTGATCTCGGCCGCGTCCGTCGTGCTCATCTCGAGCCAGATCTTGCCCGGCTGCATGGCGCTCAGAAGCCCGTGCGGGCCCTCGACCACGGCGGCCGAGATCTCGGGGCGCGGCAGGCAGGTGATGACCACGTCGGCCCAGTCGAGCAGGGCCGCGGGCGAGTCGGCCGTTCCCGCGCCCTTGGCGACGAAGGCCGCGACGCGGGCGGGATCGAGGTCGCGCACCGCGATGTCGTGCCCGTTTCTCAGCAGCGTCCCGGCCAGCTTTGAGCCGACATTGCCCAGTCCGATGAAACCGATCCGCATCTTGTCCTCCACCGATTTGACGCGAGAATGATCCTTGCCGTCCCGCCGTCGCGCCCGTTTGCGACCTCTGCGGGGGCGCACATCGACCGTGACGCCCCGCGGAATGGACCCCGGCCGCGGCGCACGCTATTTCTGCGCCATCACAAGGAGATGCGACCGATGTCGATCCGACCGATCCTCGAGACCCGATCCGCCATGCCGACGATGGAGGGCGCAGGCGTGCATCTGCACCGCGCCTTCGGCTTCCAGGACCCGACGGAGCTCGACCCGTTCCTGCTGTTCGACGATTTCCGCAACGAGGACCCGCGCGACTACATGCGCGGCTTTCCGTGGCACCCGCACCGGGGGATCGAGACGATCACCTACGTGCTGGCCGGTACGGTGGAGCACGGGGACTCGCTCGGGAATACCGGGCGGCTCGGCGCCGGGGACGTGCAGTGGATGACCGCGGGATCGGGCATCCTTCACCAGGAAATGCCCCAGGGCAACGCGAAGGGGCAGATGCACGGATTCCAGTTGTGGGGGAATCTGCCCTCGAGCCTGAAGATGACAGCTCCGCGTTACCAGGACGTTAAGGGGACCGAGATTCCGGAAGTGATCGACGATGACGGCACGGTCGTCCGCGTCGTCGTGGGCAGTTTCTGGGGCAAGACCGGCCCGGTCGACGGGATCGCGGCCGATCCGCAATACCTCGACGTTTCGGTGCCGGCGGGGCTGAAGAAGACCTTCAAGATCGACACCTACCGCCGCGCCTTCGCCTATGTGTTCGAGGGCTCCGCGTCTTTCGCCGACGCCTCGCGCCCGAGCGGCGTGCGGCTGGAGAAGGAGGTCATGGGGCGCGAGGTGAACATCCGCGACATGTCGGGCGACCGGACGCTGGTGCGCTTCGGCACCGGCGACGAGGTGACCGTTCAGGCCGGGCCGCAGGGCGTGCGGTTCCTGCTGATTTCCGGCGCGCCGATCGAGGAGCCGGTGGCCTGGCACGGACCCATCGTAATGAACACCGAGGACGAAATCCGCAAGGCGATCAGCGACTTGCGCAACGGCACCTTCATCGCGGCGCAGCACTGAGCGGATGCTGGCGACGCACACTTTCGGCGAGGCGTCGGGCGTTCCGGTGCTGATCGTGCACGGCCTGTTCGGCTCGGCCCGGAACTGGGGCGTGATCGCGAAGCGCCTGTCGGCCGAGCGGCGCGTTCTCACCGTGGACATGCGCAATCACGGGGAAAGTTTTCGCGCTGAGTCAAACAGCTATCGCGACATGGCGGGGGATCTCGCCGAGGTGATCGAGGCCCATGGCGGAGTGGCCGACGTGATCGGGCATTCGATGGGCGGGAAGGCCGGCATGGTGCTGGCGCTGACGGCGCCGGAGCGGGTCAACCGGTTGATTGTCGCGGATATTGCGCCGGTCGCATACAGGCATTCGCAGAGCCACCTGATCCACGCGATGCGCCAGCTGGACCTGTCGTCCATCGGGACGCGGGGCGATGCGGACCGGGCGCTGGAGGCCGCGATTCCGGAGGCTGGCGTCCGGGCGTTTCTGCTGCAATCGATGGATATCAAAGAGAAAAAGTGGCGGCTGAACCTGGATGTGCTGGAGGCCGAGATGGACCGGATCACGGGCTGGCCGGAGGATCTGGACGGCACGTTCGAGGGGCCCGTCCTGTTCCTGTCGGGCGGCGCGTCGGATTACGTGAAGCGCGACTATCGCGATGAGATCAAACGATATTTCCCGAACGCCCGGTTCGCGAAACTGCCTGGGGCGGGGCACTGGCTTCATGCCGAGAAACCGCGGGATTTCGAGGCCGCCGCGGCGGCGTTCCTCGCCCCATAGGGCCGGATCGGGGCGTATGCCTGGCGGTATGCCTGGCCGTATGCCTTTCGGTATGCCTGCACAGGCACGAAAATTCGCATGGCCGAAACCGCAGGATGTGGGGCCCGCACACCGCATCTGGCGGATAATCGTGCGGACGCCCCGAGATTTGGATTGTACGGCCAGACTCGCCGCGCTACATGCGCCTTACAGGTGCGTTAACGACGCGGTTCGATCCTGACTTACGGGGGTCCGAAGCAGCCACTTCGGGCCCCTTCGCATGCGCGGAGAGGCCCGGGGCTGGGGGATCGGTAGAAGGCGCCAGGTGCTTCAGACGCGGTCCGTCGCTGTGCCCGATGGGAGCACGATCCTGACGCCTTCCTGAACCGATCTCCCCCCAGGGGGCTCGATGGCCCAGTCGGGTCCGGCTTCCGTCCCGGGTCCGACGCAGCCACGTCTCGCCCCGGTCTTCGACCGTTCCCATGCGACCCGACCTTTCGGTCTGCCGCCCGCCCGGGCTTTGACCCCCGGACGCTCGCGACCCGGCCTTTCGGCCTGCCGCCCGCCCGGGCTTTGACCCCCGAACGCTCGCGATCCGACCTTGCGGCCCGTCGCTCGCCCGGGCTTTGACCCCCGGACTTTCGCGACCCGGCTCTCGCCGACCCGCCGCCCCGGCCTGCCTCACGGCCTGTCCGGGACCCCGCCGGGCTTGCACCCGCCGGCTGCCGTCTCCGACCTTGCGGCCGGTCACGGCGCACGTGATCTGCTGCTGCCGGTTCGTTCCGGTCCGGGCACATGTCCCGTCCCGATCCGCTCCGACCGCCCCTGACACCGTTCGTGACACTGGCCCGGAGCTCGCGTCCCGGTCCTGCGCCACGCGGACCCCAGGGAGACCGCCGCGCCCCGACCCGCTGTCTTGCGACCCCGTGCCGGTAACTGAACTGTCACAATACGGGACCGAGTCGCGCAAGACGGATTCGGGCGGGCGCGGATATTTGTTGGGGATCAAAGGGTTGGTAAACGTGTGGGTAAGTATTGTGCAGCCGGGGGACGGCCCCGGAAAAGCGTTGCCGGGACAGGTCTTGCCGCGCCTGCGAAGGCCGGAGAGAGGCAGTGGACGCCTCTACGCTTCGCGCAGCCGCTCGGGCGGCGGAACTGTCGCGCGCCGGGCGTGTTGAGGCCCGGAGACAGACACAGGAGACGACATGACCCGCACCCTTGCCCGCACCGCCACGCTTCTGACCCTTCTCGGCCTGCTGGCCGCCTGCGAGACCGTCGAAGGCTTCGGCGAAGACGTCGAGGCCGCCGGTCAGGCGATCGACGAGGAGGCCGAAGAGGCGCAGAACTGAGCCTGACGACAGACGGCCCCGCCGCGCCCGGGAAGGTGCGGCGGGGCCGTTCCGCTCCGGCGCGTCGCGGTCAGTGGTCGAGGCGGACCTGCGCGGTCTGGTCCTCGAAATCCTGCTTCGGATCGGAGCCGAGGAGGATCTTCAGACCGGCGACGAGCGAATTCCCGGTTTCCCAGATATGCGCGTCGGTCGCGTCCATCCGCACGAGGCAGAGCTTGGGGTCGTCCTTGCCCTGCTCGTACCAGGCGGCGACGAAGGGATTCCACAATTCGTCGATCTTCGCCCGGTCCATGTCCTTCGTCAGCGTGCCGGAGGCCGAGGCGAAGACGTCGTGGCCCTGCGAGGCGAAGGTCAGCACGGCCGGTTTCGGCCCGGAGGCGACGGCCTCTCCGATGTCGGTATCGGTGGCGGTGAAGAACCAGAGCGGGCCGGCGTCGCGGTCGGTGGAGACCTGCGCGGTCATCGGGCGCGGCGGCGCGCCGTCACAGGCGAGCAGGACGGTCATGTCCTTGCGCAGCGCGGTCCAGAAGTGGGTTTCGAGTTCGGCGGGAGTGGGCATGTGCGTTGTCCTCCTTTTGAGGAGGTCAACGAGGTGGGGCGGGGGTGGGTTCCGGGGGGGCTGCCTTCGAACAGAAGGCAGCATCGACTTCGGTAAAGACGGGACCTGTCCCGGCACTCGAGCCCTGATTTACGGTTGTGATTTTTCCTGCTTATTTCCAGAAAGGGATTTCGATCGCAGGAAAACCATGAATTCAAGGGCTCGAAGCCGGCTTATTTCGCAGTTCGCTTTCTGCGAAAGGAATTTTCTGAAATTTTTTAGGCCCTGCGGTTCTCGCGTCAGCTTCTCATGACAAAGAGCTGTCCAATCCGAGTAGATGGAAATACTTCTCCACCAATATTGCGCCTTCGTGTCCGTTACAGCTTTGTGCAGATTTTGATCCCATACCGGGAAAACATCAGGATTCAGGAAGTGAAGAAACTTGCTCGTGCCAACCCAGGACCCGTTTACTGCTGCTGTACCTGAGGTCCACTTTTCGAATTCCGTCCGATCAAAGCATGTCGTCGACCGGATGCTGTCGAAATCGTATCCCGAGAATTCCGTCTTCTTGAGGATTGTCGGCATCCAGCCAAACACTGCCAACGCCAGACCATCGTAATTTCGGCTCGCATGGCAATCTGCTGCCAGCCGGAGCAGCGCTCCATATTGTGTGGCGTAGCTCTGAGCGGATTCATCTTCCACAAGCCGACCAATTTCCTCGGCAGGAAGATCCCCTAGAATACCATCTTTAAACTTCATTCAATAATCCCCCGCCCGGAATCAAGCGCCGGAGGCGCGCCGGGCGAGCGCCGTCCCGTCCCGGCGGGCTGGCGCTGTGTCACTCTCTCCGATCCGAAGAGTCCATTCAATGACATGGCTGGCATAAAGCGCGCCGCCCCGGCGCCGGGGCGCCATCCTACGGGCCGGCGCTCGCCCGGCGGTCGTCGGTGGGATCGGGCGGGGGAGGTGCGCTGAAGCGCGCCCTACGGGTGTCGTCCGGGCTGGCGGAATGGCGGGGTGGCCCCCGCCCTACGAGTCCATCTTCAACGCGCTGATGAAGGCGCTCTGCGGGATCTCGACCTTCCCGAACTGGCGCATCTTCTTCTTCCCGGCCTTCTGCTTCTCGAGCAGCTTCTTCTTCCGGGTCGCGTCGCCGCCATAGCACTTGGCCGTCACGTCCTTGCGCATGGCCGAGAGCGTCTCGCGCGCGATGACGCGGCCTCCGATCGCCGCCTGGATCGGGATCTTGAACATGTGGCGGGGGATGAGCTCTTTCAGCTTCTCGACCATCATCCGGCCCCGGCCCTCGGCGCGGTCGCGGTGGACCATCATCGAGAGCGCGTCGACCGGCTCCTCGTTGACGAGGATCGACATCTTCACGAGGTAATCCTCGCGGTAGCCGATCATCTGGTAGTCGAAGCTGGCATAGCCCTTCGTCACCGATTTCAGCCGGTCGTAGAAGTCGAACACGACCTCGTTCAGCGGCAGGTCGTAGACGACCATGGCGCGGGTGCCGGCATAGGTCAGGTCCATCTGGATGCCGCGGCGGTCCTGGCAGAGCTTCAGCACGTCGCCGAGATAGTCGTCGGGGACCATGATCGTCGCCTTGATCCGCGGCTCCTCGATATGGTCGACGAGGGTCATGTCGGGCATGTCGGCGGGGTTGTGCAGGTCCATCCGTTCGCCGTCCTTGAGGAAGACGTGGTAAATGACCGACGGCGCGGTGGTGATCAGGTCGATGTCGTATTCGCGTTCCAGCCGGTCCCGGACGACCTCGAGGTGGAGAAGCCCGAGGAAGCCGCAGCGGAAGCCGAAGCCGAGCGCGGCGGAGGTCTCCATCTCGTAGGTGAAGGAGGCGTCGTTGAGCGCGAGTTTCTCGATCGCGTCGCGCAGGTCCTCGAAATCGTTGGCGTCGACCGGGAAGAGGCCGCAGAAGACGACCGGGACGGACGGCTTGAAGCCGGGCAGCGCCTCGGCGCAGGGGCGTCTTTCATGCGTGATCGTGTCGCCGACGCGGGTGTCCCGGACCTGCTTGATCGAGGCGTTGAGATAGCCGATCTCGCCGGGGCCGAGGCTGTCGACGGGGGTCATGGCCGGGCGGTAGATGCCGACGTCGTCGACATCGTAGGTGCCGCCGGTCTTCATCATGCGGATGCGGTCGCCCTTTTTCAGCGTGCCGTCGATGATGCGGACGATACAGATGACGCCGAGATACTGGTCGTACTTGGAGTCGACCAGCATGGCCTTGAGCGGCGCGTCCGGGTCGCCGGATTTCGGCGGCGGCAGGCGGTGGACGATGGCCTCGAGCACGTCCGGAATGCCCTGGCCGGTCTTGGCCGAGATCTCGACGGCGTCATGCGCCTCGATCCCGATCACGTCCTCGATCTGCTCGCGCACGCGGTCGGGCTCGGCCGCCGGCAGGTCGACCTTGTTGAGGACCGGCACGATCTCGTGGTCGGCCTCGATGGCCTGGTAGACATTGGCGAGCGTCTGCGCCTCGACCCCCTGAGAGGCATCGACGACCAGAAGCGAGCCTTCGACCGCGCGCATGGACCGGCTGACCTCGTAGCCGAAATCGACATGGCCCGGCGTGTCGATGAGGTTGAGGATGTAGGTCCGGCCGTCCTTCGCGGGATACTCGATCCGCACGGTGTTCGCCTTGATGGTGATGCCGCGCTCGCGCTCGATATCCATCGCGTCGAGGAGCTGTTCCTTCATGTCGCGCTCGGCCACCGTCCCGGTGAGCTGGATCAGCCGGTCGGCCAGGGTGGATTTACCGTGGTCGATATGGGCGACGATGGAGAAGTTACGGATGCGGGAGAGGTCGGTCATGGATCGGCCGTCTGGGAACTGGGTTGCAGGGGGAGATATAGGAGGACGCGGCAAGGGGGAAGGGCAGTTGCCACGGCGATTGGCCCCCTTCCCGCGATATCGCGGGGGAGGCGGGTGGAGCGAGCGCGCCCCGGGATCGAGGGGCGCGACCCTTGGGGGCCTCAGAACAGGAAGTCGCCCGCCTCGAGCGCCTGTTCGAGCCCGGTGAAGGTCAGCATGTCGCCACCGCCGAAATCGATCTGCGCCTGGGTGCCGTCGGCGTTGTAGACGATGGTCAGATCGCCGAACGCCGAGACGCCGAGATTGGCGAGGTAGACCTTGTCGACGCCGTGCTCGAAATTGTCGATCACGTCCGCGTCGTCTCCGACATTGAAGTAGATCGTGTCCACGTCGCCGTCGTCGGTGAGGAAGATCCAGTCATTGCCGCCGAAGCCGTAGAGCCCGTCGGCGCCGTCGCCGGCATGAAGCGAGTCGTTGCCGGCGTCGCCGAAGAGGAAGTCGTCGCCGTCCTGCCCGACCACGAGGTCGTCGCCTTCGCCGCCATAGATCTCGTCGTCGCCGATGCCGCCGAAGATCGAGTCGTCGGATGTGCCGGCCCAGATCGTGTCGTTTCCGGCGAAGCCGTAGATTTCCTGGGCGATGCCGACCGCGAAATGGTCGATGTCGTCGTCGTCCCTGGTGCCGTGAACCTCGGTCGAGGAGGGGAAGCCGCCGGGATAGCCGTCATGGCTGTCCTCGCCGTCGGTCAGGTCGCCGATCCGGGTCTTGCCGCCGTCGAAATAGGCGATCTTTTCGTCGCCTTCGAGCGTGAGGAGATCGTCGGCGGTGAGAAAGGTCTGAACCGTCTTGGCGTCGCGGGACGGATCGGTCTCGGCGGCGAGGATGATGAGTTGAAGGGGCATGCCCGGGGTCCTTGCTTGGAAGTCCCCGATGGGTCGCGCGGGCATCCCGCCCGGTTCAAACCGGCAGCCCCTCGCGCACGACCATGGGCCTGAGCGAGAAACTCGTCCGGGTGGCGCGGATGCCGGGGACCTGGAGCAGGCTTTCCTCGAGGAAGCGGTCGAAGGCGGTCAGGTCGGCGGCGACGATCTTCATCAGCACGTCGCGGGTGCCGGTCATCAGGTGGCATTCGACCACCTCGTCGAAGCGCGAGACGGCGCGTTCGAAGGCCGAGAGGGTGCCACGGGCATGGCCCTCGAGTTCGACGAAGACGAAGACCGTGAGCGGCAGGCCGACGGCGGCCTGGTCGAGGCGGGCGCCGTAGCCGCGGATGATCCCGGCCTCTTCGAGCTTGGCGATGCGGCGGGCGCAGGGCGTGGGCGAAAGGCCGACGCGTTCGGCCAGTTCGATGACGGGCAGGCGGCCTTCGGACTGCAACTGCTGGAGAATCCTGCGGTCGATGCTGTCCATGGTGATAAACCCTGAAAGTCCGGTGATATGTAGAGAATACCTGCGTCTGAGCCTTGCGCCAAGGCAGTCTTTGGCGATTTTCGCTGACCGGGCTGCGCTAAGCTTGCGGACAAGAACAGGAGGTTCCCCATGCAGATCACGCGCATCGCCAGTGCCGAGCACGAAGAGGTCATCCGGGTCGAGGAAACCGCGACCGGGCTTCTCGGCTTCATCGCCATCCATTCCACGGCGCTTGGCCCCGCGGCCGGCGGGCTTCGGATGCGGGTCTATGGCGACGAGCGCGCGGCGCTGGACGACGTACTGCGGCTGTCGCGGGGGATGACGTTCAAGAACGCCGCGGCGGGCCTGCCGCTTGGCGGCGGCAAGGCGGTTATCGTGGGCGATCCGGCGGCGAAGACGCCCGGGATGCTGCGGGCCTTCGGGCGTGCCATCGACGGGCTGGCCGGGCGCTACTGGACGGCCGAGGACATGGGCATGGCGCCCGAGGACATGGCCGTGATCCGCGGCGTGACGCCCTACGTGGCCGGTCTGGCGGACGGGCCCTACGCCTCGGGCGATCCGTCGCCGGTGACGGCGCGCGGCATCTTCCAGTCGATCCGGACGACGGCGAAGCACCGCTTCGGCTCTGCGGTGCTGACCGGGCGGGTTGTCGCGGTGCAGGGTCTCGGCCATGTCGGGTGGGAGCTTGCGAAGCTTCTGCGCGCCGGCGGGGCGGAGCTGATCGTGGCGGATATGGATGCGATGCGCGCGGCGCAGGCCGGCCAATGCTTCGGCGCGCGGGTCGTGGCGCCGGACGAGATCCTTCGCGTCGAGGCGGACATCCTCGCGCCCTGCGCCATTGGCGGCATTCTCAATGCCGCGACCATTCCGGGCCTGAAGGTTGGGGCCGTCTGCGGCGGGGCGAACAACCAGCTCGCCACGGCGGAGGACGGCGCGGCGCTGCGGGCGCGCGGCATCCTCTACGCGCCGGATTACGTGGTGAACGCGGGCGGCATCATCAACGTCGCGACCGAGATCCTGCGGATCGCCGACCGCCGCGCCTTCGTGTCCGAAAAGCTTGCGACGCTCGACGCGACGCTGGACGCGATCCTGTCCGAGGCCGCGCGGCGCGGGACCGGGCCGGAAACCGTGGCCGACGCGATTGTGGCCGAGCGCATCCGGACGCCCGACGCTGCCTGAGATGTGAATTGATCGGACCGCCCGTCCTTGGCATTCTGCGCGCGCTGAGGACAGGGAGATCGCATTGGTGATCCGTTATCTTGCCCCGGGCCTTCTGGCGCTGGTCTGCGCCACGTCGGCCGGGGCCAATCCGGTTTCGCAGGCCTGCCTGGCCTCGGGCCGCAGTGCGGCGACGTTCGAATTGTGCGCCTGCGTGGGCGCGGCGGCGAGCCTGACGCTGTCGGACCGCGACCAGCGGCAGGCGGCGCAGCTGTTCACCGATCCGCAGCGGGCGCAGGAGATCAGCCAGTCGAGCCGCAACCGCGACGCGTCGTTCTGGGAGCGCTACACCGTCTTCACGCGCGTCGCCGAGGATATGTGCGGCTGAGACACGAGCGCGTCGGCGGCGGCCTCGATCAGGTCGAGCGCGCCGTCGAAATCGCCTGAGAAATAGGGATCGGGCACCTCGCCGCCGTCGCGGAAGAGGCGCAGTTCCGCGCGAGCACCGGCGGGACGGATCGCCTGGAGATCGGCCAAGTTGTCGCGATCCATGGCCAGGATCAGGTCGAAGTCGTGGAAATCGTCGGGGCGGACCTGTCGCGCACGCAGTTGCGAGAGATCGTAGCCCCGGGCGCGGGCGGCGGCGATCATCGGCGGGTGCGGCGGCTTGCCGACATGCCAGTTCCCGGTCCCGGCCGAGTCGATCTCGGCGGCGGGGAGACGGTCGCGCAGCACCGCCTCGGCGGCGGGTGAGCGGCAGATGTTTCCGAGGCAGACGACGAGGATGCGCATGGGCCGGTCATAGGGCGCATCGGCGGGCTTGTTAAGCCCGGCCGCGCCGGTCGGGGCTTGCCACCGTGGCCGGGCTTTCCCAAGACTGGCACCATGGACAGGGGCGCGGCATGACCCGGATCG
Organism: Rhodobacterales bacterium HKCCE3408; assembly: GCA_015689705.1. Taxonomy (GTDB): domain Bacteria; phylum Pseudomonadota; class Alphaproteobacteria; order Rhodobacterales; family Rhodobacteraceae; genus HKCCE3408. Next base: position 4,226 of record WVSN01000005.1, on the reverse strand, counting down.
TCGTTCTGACCGGGGCGGGGATCTCGGCCGAAAGCGGGCTTGGCACGTTTCGCGATGTCGGCGGCCTGTGGTCGCAATACGACCTCGAGGAGGTCGCGACGCCGCAGGGCTTCGCGCGGAACCCCCGGCTGGTCCACGATTTCTACAACGCCCGCCGGGCCAATGCCCGGGCCGCCCTGCCCAATGCGGGTCACGCCGCGCTGGCGCGGCTTGGCGCGGCGATGGGCGACGACCTGACGCTGGTGACGCAGAATATCGACGGGCTGCACGAGGCAGCGGGGTCGACCGGCGTGATCCACATGCACGGGGAAATCGACATCGCGCTGTGCGGGGCCTGCGGGGCGCGGTGGACGGCGCCGGACGAGATGGCGCCGGAGGATGCCTGCCCGGACTGCGCGCGTCCGGCGACCCGGCCCGACATCGTCTGGTTCGGCGAGATGCCCTATCACATGGAGGAAATCGGAGCGCGGCTGGCGCGGGCGGACCTGTTCGTCGCCATCGGCACTTCGGGCGAGGTCTATCCGGCGGCCGGCTTCGTGGACGAGGCGCGCCGGACGGGGGCGCGGACCCTCGAGATCAATCTGGAGCCGTCGCGCGGCCGCTTCGACCGCGTCATCGCCGGCCCGGCGACCGAGGCGGTCCCGGCCTGGGTCGCGGAGGTGATCGGCGCGGGCTAGGCCGCGCGCCCGGATCACATATGCGGAAGCTGGTTGACCCGGACCTCCTGCTGGCCGCCCGCCGCCGATCCGTCGCCGAAAACGATGGTCAGGCCGGCGCTCATGTCCGTATCGATCATCGAGACTACGACGGCCACGAAGAAGACGAAGCCGACAAGGATGGGAAGGAGGCCGATGTCGCCGCCTTCGTTCGAATTCGCAAAGCTGTGGGAAGTCGCCATTTCAGCACCCGTTCCACTAATTACACATTCACTACAGTTAGTCTTTTCGACTTTGATTCGGTCTAATTTGAGACCAAGGCAGGAACAATTGCGACGATGAGGTGCCATCGACGCGCAATTGTGGCCAGTCCGGGAAGGGCGTCAGCCGTCGCTGTCATGGCCGGAATGGCCGCCGAGGATGGTCGTGACCGGCACCGTAAGCGTGACCGGATCAGCGTGTTCGAATTGCAGCGTGATCTCGGCCTCGGCCCCGTCCTCGGGGCGTTCGGACAGGCCCATCAGCATGACGTGCCGTCCGCCCTGTTCCAGCACCAGCGTCTCGCCCGGTTCGATCGCGAAGCCGTCGGGCTCGGGCACCATGCGGACGAGTCCGTCGTCCGTTTCCTCGGTCCGGTGCAGTTCGGCCATTGCCGCCAGCCCGGTGGTCACGCCGACCAGCCGGTCGGCCGTGTCCGATGTGTTTGTGACGGTGAAATAGGCGGCGGCGGCCTGCGCCATGGGGCCGGCGGCGCTGATCGTCGCGTGCTCGACCTGCATCTGGGCCGCGGCGGGCGCGGCGGCGAGGGCGAGGAGGAAGGCGAGAGTGGTGCGGATCATGTCGTGCGAGTCCCGGTGCGCCGTTCGGTCCGGTTCTGCGCCTGTGCGTGCCCGGCTGCCATGGGGCAAAACGACACCGGCCCCGGATGCGGATGCATCGGGGCCGGTCGAATTCGGCAGAGCGGAACGGCTCAGGCGGTTGCGGCCTGCGCCTTCTCGATCTCGCGCTTGATCTTCAGCGCCTTCGGCGACAGCTCGTCATCCTTGGCGCGCATCAGGAAGGCGTCGAGCCCGCCACGATGGTCCACGGTGCGCAGCGCGGCGTTCGAAATGCGCAGCTTGAAGCGGCGGTCGAGCAGGTCCGAGCCAAGCGTGACTTCGGACAGGTTCGGCAGGAAGCGGCGCCGGGTCTTGTTGTTGGCGTGGCTGACATTGTTGCCAGTCATCGGCCCCTTGCCGGTCAGTTCGCAGATACGCGACATGGCGATATCCTCGGGTCAGAAAATCAAAGGGGCGCTGGCGGGAAGCCGCGCCCGGATCGCGCGGTGGATAGAGCCGGGGCCTCGGGCTGTCAAGCGCCGATCCGCGGGAATTCGGCGTGACGGCACGGGGGCGGGGTTGTAGCCTTCGCCCATGGGGCAGGAAACCGAACTGTATGCGCCGGTCAAGGCGTATCTGGAGGCGCAGGGCTACGAGGTGAAGGCCGAGATCGCGGGCGCCGACGTCGTCGCGATCCGCGGCGACGAGCCGCCCGTGATCGTGGAACTGAAAACCGGGTTCTCGCTGAAGCTGTTCCACCAGGGCATCGCGCGGCTGACGGTGAGCGACCATGTCTACCTCGCCGTTCCGGTCGCTCCTGGCGCGGCGTTCCGGCGGGCGCTGGCGGACAACGTGCGGCTCGCGCGGCGGCTCGGTCTCGGGCTGCTGACGGTTCGGGCGCGGGACGGGCATGTCGAGGCGCTGTGCGACCCCGGCCCCTACGCGCCGCGCAAGTCGAAGCCGCGGACGGTACGGCTGCTGCGGGAGTTTGCCCGGCGGCAGGGCGATCCGAACCGGGGCGGGACGCGGGGGCAGGTGCTGACGGCCTACCGGCAGGACGCGCTGGCCTGCGCGGCGCATCTGGCGGTATCGGGACCGACGAAGGGCGCCCAAGTGCGCGATGCGACGGGTGTGCCGCGGGCGACCGAGATCATGCGCACCGACCATTACGGCTGGTTCGAGCGCGTCGCCCCGGGCGTCTACGCGCTGACCGAGGCCGGCGCGGCCGGACTGCGGCACTGGACGGAGGAGCGGGCATGCCCCTGACCGAAATCGGCTGCCGGACACGCGGCCCGGGCCTGACCGAGATCACCGCGGAGGTGGAGGACTGGCTGACCGGGATCGGCGCGGGCGACGGCCTGCTGACGCTGATGATCCGGCATACCTCGGCCAGCCTGCTGATCCAGGAGAACGCCGATCCGGACGTGCAGACCGACCTGCTGAACTGGCTGCGCCGCCTCGTGCCGCCGGCCGACGACGCGGCGATGGGCTGGCTCACGCATGTGACCGAGGGGCCGGACGACATGCCCGCCCATATCAAGGCCGCGCATCTGCCGGTGTCGCTGCAGATCCCGGTATCGGACGGGCGCATGACGCTCGGGACATGGCAGGGGATCTACGTGGTCGAGCACCGCGACCGCCCGCATGATCGGCGGGTCGCGGTGCATTTCGCGCCGGACTGACCCCGGTCAGTCGTCGAGAATGAAGGTCACCATCAGGTTGACCTGAAAATGGCTGATCTGGCCGTCGGTGACGGTGACGCGTTGTTCCTTGACCCAGGCCGAGGTGACGTTCCGGAGCGTGGAATTGGCGCGGGCGATGCCGTCGCGGGTGGCGGCCTCGAAGCTTTCGGGCGAGGTGGCGGAAATCTCGGTAACGCGGGCAATGCTCATGTTGATATCTCCTTCGGAAATTGGGGTGATGGCGCGATCCTAGCACGGAGGGCCGACCGGTGTGGCGCGGATCTAACCCCAAATCCTGTAGCGAAGATTCACCACTACCCAACCTCTATGTATGCCCCTATAGTGCCTGTGGATGGCATGGGCCGGAGGCCCAGACGCCCGGGCAGGGGCGGCCGCCACGGGTCAGGGGAAGGAAGAGGGGCATCAGCCAATGCGCTGTCCGTTCTGTGGAAATATCGACACCCAGGTGAAGGATTCACGGCCCGCCGAGGATCACGTCGCCATCCGGCGGCGGCGCTTCTGCCCCGCCTGCGGCGGACGGTTCACGACCTATGAACGGGTGCAGCTTCGCGACCTCGTGGTCATCAAGACGAGCGGCCGGCGCGAGGATTTCGACCGCGACAAGCTGGAGCGCTCGATCCGGATCTCGATGCAGAAACGCCCGGTCGAACCCGAGCGGATCGACCAGATGATTTCCGGCATTGTCCGGCGGCTCGAGAGCATGGGCGAGACCGACATTCCGTCGAAGACGATCGGCGAGATCGTGATGGAGCGGCTCGCCGCGATCGACACGGTCGCCTATGTCCGCTTCGCCAGCGTCTACAAGAACTTCCAGGCGACGGACGATTTCGAGGACTTCCTGAAGGAACTGGCCCCGCCGGCCCCCGAAGGCGAAAGCTGAGCCCTTGGATGGCGCGGCTGACCGGCGCTGGATGGCCCTGGCCATCGGCCTCGGCGCCCGCGGGCTTGGCGGCGTTGCGCCCAATCCGGCCGTCGGCTGCGTGATCGTGAAGGACGGCCGCGTCGTCGGGCGCGGCTGGACCGCGCCGGGCGGGCGGCCCCATGCCGAG
>WVSN01000047.1 GCA_015689705.1 Rhodobacterales bacterium HKCCE3408 | reverse complement strand
ATGTCATGGACCACGTTCTGACCATCCGCGTCTACGACACGGACGTTTCCGACCTCGCGTCCCGAAGCGATCTCTCCCGTGTCGAGCGCTGAGGCCTGTCCCTCCTCCCAGGTTAGCGTAAAGCCGGATTCAGCAATGCGGCCTGCCTCGCGCACACGGGAAAGGGGCCAAGCACGCTCCCCGACACGAACCACCCGTGCCAAAGGCGGGACATCGTGCGGCGGGTCCTCTCCCGAATAAAGAAACGGCCGCGTCGTATCGTAACTTCGGTATGGGTTCGTTCCGTAGGCTCTTTGCCAATCCGGCTCGTCCAGCACCAGTCCGTCAGGGTGGGCCAAACGAAATGCCGCCCAGCTTTCCATCCAGGCCGGCAGCTGGTTCAGCCGCTGGTCCGTCATCTCTCCGACGATGCCTTCACCCGTCGCCTGTTGCCACCAGCTCTCGGTTTGATGGTCATACATGATCATATCTGAATGGCGCAGCAGGCCGGACACGCCGAATGTCAGCACCAGTCCGTCGAGTTCTGCCTCGAACACCATTCCCGTGTTGCACAACGGGCAGAACGTCACGGCGACGGGCTCGCCGTCCACGACATCATTCACGATCTCATGCCAGATCAGGTAGCGGATCGGATAGGCGCGGGCCGGGCCGGTATCTGGCAAAAAAGTGATCACGGGCTCACGATCGTCCAGGCGTGCCTCCTCGGACGCGGGGATGAAGTCTGGGTCAAGAATGGCTGGGATGCCGTCACGAGGCGGTCCGCCCGAAATGATTTCGTCCAGATCAACCGATGTGCGCGAAAAGTCTGTGCCCGGCCAGGAGCTGGAGAACCGCCCTGACTGGGCTTTCGCTGCGGACATCGCCAGGAGCCAGCAAACCAGCGACAGGCCAGCTGCTCGCCCCAACAACCGAATGACGTCCTCGGGGCGCCGGCCGTGCCTGCTTCCATGTGCCATCACGCGCGCACAACAAAGATCGAACACTTTGCGTGCGTTACGACATGGCTCGCCGTTGTGCCTAGGAGGTAGTCCTGAACCTTCGGGTTTGCAGACTCCATTACGATCACATCCACGTTTCGCTCTTCGGCCAGCTTTACGATCTGGCGATGCACGGCGCCCGTGCGAACGACCGTTTCGAGTTCGACCCCGTCTGCTGGGTGGTCCTTGATGAACTTGTCCAGTTGCTCGCCCCAGAAGGCTTTAGAGTCACGGATGTTGAGATTGCGCTCCATCTCCGGTGCGATCGTTGCAACGAGTAGCCTTGCGCCACGACGTTTCGCCATCGCTACGGCTTCCTCGTAGGCGCTGTGATCCACTTTCGCATGACGGAGATTCAAGGGACAAAAAATGAGTTTGGTATCACGGGGCAATATGCTGCCTAACTTTCTCTGTTCTTCACATCTGGGTCGGACTGAATAGGGCTTCAGGCCGTCACTCAATCATAACACACAACGAGTTGCTTTGCCTGCGAGCACACGCTGTGAGTTTCGATACAGTCCAGTATGGGTTCGTTGCTGAAACTCGCGGCAGACGGGAGAGCGACGAGGCACCCCGCTCGGAGCGCAAAGGTCAGCTGCGCGGAC
>WVSN01000046.1 GCA_015689705.1 Rhodobacterales bacterium HKCCE3408 | reverse complement strand
CGGCGCGCGCCGCCGCAGGCCTCGTGCGCGCGGGCGCCGGCCAGCTCGAACCGGTCGAGCAGGCGCAGGCCCGGCCGGTCGCGGCGGTGGGACTGGCGGGTCAGGCGGGTGATGTCCATGGGCGGCGACTCCGTCAGGATGTTCACTTTATGTTCTCAAGCTTGCATCCCCCTGTCCAGTGCTTAGTGTGCGCCCGCAGCAAACCACGGCAGGATCCCGACATGCGACACATTCCCTTGGGCCGCACCGCGACCCGCGTCACCGATTACTGCCTCGGAACCATGACCTTCGGCACCCACACGCCGGAGGCCGAGGCGCACCGTCAGCTCGACATGGCCGCCGAGGCCGGGATCGATTTCCTCGACACCGCCGAAATGTATCCGGTCGCCCCCGTCCGCGCCGAGACGGTGGGCCGGAGCGAGGACGTGATCGGCAACTGGATCGCCGCCAGTCCGGGCAACCGCGACCGCTACCGGATCGCCACCAAGATCACCGGAAAGAACGCGTCGTTCGTGCGCTTCGACGAGGACATCACGCCCGAGACGTTCGTGGCCGCCTTCGAGGGCTCGCTGAAACGGCTCCGGACCGATCATATCGACCTCTACCAGCTGCACTGGCCGAACCGTGGCAGCTACCATTTCCGCCAGAACTGGAGCTACGACCCGTCCGGGCAGGACCGCGCCGCAACGCTCGATCATATCGGCGGCGTGCTCGAGGCCGCGCAACGGCTGGTGGAGGCCGGCAAGCTCGGCGCGATCGGGCTGTCGAACGAAAGCACCTGGGGCACGGCGCAGTGGCTCCGGATGGCCGAGGATCACGGGCTGCCGCGCGTCGCCTCGGTGCAGAACGAGTACTCGCTGCTCTGCCGTCTCTACGACACCGACATGGCCGAGCTGGCCGTCAACGAGGACGTGACGCTTCTGGCCTTCTCGCCGCTGGCCGCCGGCTACCTGACGGGCAAGTATCTCGGCGGCGCGGTGCCGGAGGGATCACGCAAGACCCACATCCCGGACATGGGCGGGCGCGCCTCGGACCGCGTCGACGCGGCGACGGCCGCCTATCTCGGGATCGCCGAGCGGCACGGGCTCGACCCGGTGCACATGGCGCTGGCCTTCACCGTGCAGCGGCCTTTCCCGGTCTCGACCATTTTCGGGGCCACGACGACCGATCAATTGTCGCGTATCCTGTCGGGGCTCGACACGCACCTGTCCGACGAGGTGCTGGACGAGATCGACGCGGCACACCGGGCGCACCCGATGCCGTACTGACCTGAAGGGGAGGGAGGGCGCGATGGGGCACCTGGCGATCCTGGGCGCGGGGCGGCGCGGGGCCGACTGGGCCGCGCGCGCCATCCTGATGGGGGTGGACGTGGCGGTGACCGATCCGGATGCCGGGGCGGCCGACCGCATCGCCGCGTCGCTCGCCGCCGCCGAGGCCGCCCTTCCCGCACTCTACGACGTCGCACTGCCTGCGCGTGGCAGCCTCCGCTTCGGCGATCTGGCCGACGTAATGGCCGGGGCCGGGGCGGTGATGGAGGCGCTGCCGAACGACGCCGGCCTGCGCCGCGATGTGATCGCCGCCGCGCTTCCGCACCTGCCGGCCAATGCCGTAATCCTGTCCAGCGCCCGGATCATCGCGCCCGGCGCGCTGAAGGCGCTCGGCGATCATCCCGAGCGCATTGCGCGGGTGCGCATGGCCGATCCGGTCTGGCTCTGGCCGCTCGCGCATCTCGACGGGTCGCGGCGGGCCGGCGAGGTGCTGGCCGGCCTCGGGATCGCGCTGGCCGACGAGGCGGCGGCGCTGGACGAGACGGCGGGCCTGCTGGCG
>WVSN01000045.1 GCA_015689705.1 Rhodobacterales bacterium HKCCE3408 | reverse complement strand
GGCCGGGCTGAGCGCGACGAGGCAAAGCGCGGCCTCGGCCGGGCGGTCGAGCGGCAGGTCGGCGTCGATCTCGATCCCCGGCCCGGCGCCGGCGAGCGCCGTCAGGAGCGCCCCGGCCGCGGTCATGTCACCGACCGTGCCGAGCGGCACGACGGGGCCCGCGGCGTTCGGCCCGCCCGGCATGACGAGAAGCCCGCCCGTCGCCGACAGCGCGACGGCGGTCAGACCGGCCTCGGACAGGCGTTCGGCCCAGACGAGGAGATGCCCGGTTTCGCCCGCCCCGGTCACCGAGAGCGTGGCGATGCCGGCCTCGCGCACCACGGGTTCAAGCAGGGACAGGCCGAGGGACAGGGCCGGATCGGACAGGCCGCCGCGCGCGGCCACCGTGATGCGGCCGGGCAGGTCGCGGGACGCCTGCGGCGCGGCGCCCGGCGCGATGGCGCCCATGGCGATGCCTTCAAGCAGCCGGGCCAGCCGGTCGAACCCGGCGGTCCGCATCCCGTTGCGTTCGGCCGCCGTGACCGCTGCGGCTGTCGCACCCGCGCCGGCCGGTGCGACCCCGGCCCGAAGCAGGCAGTCGCGCGCGATCGCTTCCACCTCGTCGAGCCCGAGCCGCTCAATTCCATGTGCCATGGTTATTCCCTTACTCGTCACGCGGGCCGCGACCGGCGGCCCGGATGACCGGACCGAACTGCCGGCCGGGCGCCATCGTGATCGGATATGCCGCCTGCCGCCGTCCCTGATGCAGGTATTCAGGATGATTCATGGGTCACCGGCCCCCGGCAATCTGTCTTTTCGTCAGGTTGCCCGCGACTTCCTTAATGAAGTCTGGACGACTTGCGAAAAAATGATCGCGTCAGCCTTCGATGGTGAGCTGGCCCAGGCGGCTCGCGGTTTCCCGGATCGACTGCGCGAGCCGGGTATACGCTTCGGCCGCCCCGGCGCTGGACCGCCACACGAGCCCGATCGAGCGCTGCTCGGTCCGGCCCACGATCGGCCGGATGGCCACATCGCGCGCCTTGCCGGTGATTTCCGAGGCGACGTAGAGCGCGGGCAGAAGCGTAATGCCCATCTTCATCGCCACCATCTGCCGCAGCGCGTCGAGCGAGGTGCCTTCGTAGTCACGGGCGAGCACTGCCCCGGTTTCGAAGGCGAGCGCCGCGATCTGGTCGTGAAGCGTGTAGTTCGGGCTGAGCGCCAGCACGGTTTCCCGCGCGAGATCCGACGGGTGAATGGCTTTCTGCTCGGCCAGGCGATGTTCCGTCGGCAGCGCGACGAAGAGCGGTTCGCGGAACAGCCGCGCGACGGTCAGGTTGGCACCCGCAACCGGCAGCTGCGTGAGAATCAGGTCATGCTCACCCTCGTTCAGCCAGGTGAGCAGGTCGCGCGGCCGGCCTTCGCGGATATAGAGCCGGAGATCGGGATGCTTTTTCGCCAGATCGCCGATGACGTGCGGCATGAGGTAGGGCCCGAGCGTCGTCGAGGTGCCGAGCCGGAGCGTTCCGCCAAGGCCGGACTTCATCAGCACCGAGAGATCCATCAACCCCTGGGCGGCGCTGAGGATTTCGCGAGCCCGGCGGCAGACTTCGCGTCCAGCGACGCTCATCTGCACCTGACCACCGCCGCGTTCGACCAGATTCAGGGAGAGCGTCTCTTCCAACGCCTTGATCTGAACGGACAAAGACGGCTGCGAGATGCCGCACGCCTCAGCCGCGAGACGAAAGTGCCGCGTCTCCTCGAGCGCGAGGAGATAGCGGAGCTGTCGGAGCGTTATGGGCGACGCGGGAAAGGCCATGGCTCATAGATAAATTCAATCAAGGATGGGGAAACGATAAATTTCACCACCGATCAATAGAAAAAACTAATCGTCACTGCCTAGAAAAACCCACTGACCGTCGGGGCGGATGGCGCAAGCGGTCAGGTGGCCGCTGTGCCAGGCGCCGGTATCCACGTTGATCCGGCCTTCGACGGCTGTCGGCGTCTCGACCTCGGTATGGCCGTGGACGATCCAGGCGCCGTCATTGCGCGGCAGGACGTCGAATTCCGGGTGGCCCCAGAGCAGGACGCGGGCGCTTTGTTCGTCCATCCGGTGATAGGGATCGGCGGCGGCGTGAACGGCCCAGACATTGCCGGAATTCCAGCTCAGCGGCCGGGCGGCGAGCCAGTCGAGCATGCCCGCGGGCATCGCGGTGGCCAGATCGCGGGCGACGGTGCCGAGCGTCCCGGGGTCGATCGTGTCGCCCGGATCGTGCAGGCCGAAGCTGCGCAGGGTGGCGACCCCGCCGGCCTTCAGCCAGCGCGGCCCGCGGCGGACCGGGTCGGCGAGAAAGTCGAGCATCATCCGGTCGTGGTTTCCCATGAGGCAGGTGACGTTCTTCGGGAATTCGTCCGACAGGTCCATCAGCCGGCGCAGTACCAGCGCGCTGTCCGGGCCGAAATCGACGTAGTCGCCGACGAAGACGAGCTGCGGCTCGGGCGCGGCCGTGGCGCCGATATCCGCGTCAATCCGGGCGAAAAGCGGCTCGAGCAGATCGGCGCGGCCATGCAGGTCGCCGACGATGTAGGTATGCGTGCGCGGTCGCGGCGCATCCGTCTGGTCCGGCCCGGGAGCCGGGGCCGGCGCGGATCGGGACAGGAAGGGAAACGGCCGCTTCATGGGACAAAGACCTGCGCCTTTGGCCCGGGCTTGGCAAGGGCCACGGGGTCGCTGTCAGGCTGCGCTGCGCAGGACGCGGGCGGGTCGCGCAGCCAGCGGGCGAAGTGCGAAGCCGAGACCGGCCAGAAGCGTGAGTGCGGCGCCGCCAAGGACGATGGCAAGCGCCGAGACCGGTTCGAAGGCGAAGGGGGCGTCCATCACGAAGCGCATCACGGCCCATCCGCCGAGCGCGCCGGCGATGACCGCGACGATACCCGCCGCCGCCCCGAGGATCGCGGCGCGGAGGGCGAAGCTGGCGAGGATCGTGCGGCGTTCCGCGCCGACGGTCTTGAGGATCGCGGCTTCGAACACCCGTGCCCGGTCGCCGGCCGCCGCCGCGCCGATCAGGACGACGACGCCGGTCAGGAGCGTCGCAGCCGCGCCGATGGCGGTGGCGGCGGCGAGCCCGTCGAGCGCCTCGGTGACGCGTTCGATCGCGTCGCGGACGCGGATCGCGGTGACATTGGGCATGGCGTCGGAGATATCGCGCAGGATCGCGGCCTCGGCGCTTTCTTCGGCGTAGACGGTGGCGATGAAGGTGTGCGGCGCGCCGGCCATCGCGTCGGGCGAGAAGGTCAGGATGAAGCCGATCCCGGCATCGGAGAAATCGACTTCGCGCAGCGCGGCGATCTCGGCGGTGATTTCGCGCCCAAGGACGTTGACGGTGAGCGTGTCACCGACGGTCAGCCCGATCTCGCCGGCCTCTTCCGCCGCGAAGGCGACGAGCGGCGGGCCGGCATGGTCGGGCGGCCACCATTCGCCACTGACGATCTCCTCGGGCGGCGGGGCCTCGGCCTGGTAGGTGATGCCGCGGTCGCCCTGGATGACCCAGTGATCGCCCGCGACCTCGGCCGCCGGGCGGTCGTTCAGCCGGGTGATGACGCCGCGCAGCATCGGCGCGCTGTCGGTTCGGGAGACCTCAGGGTCCCCGTTCATGCGATCGAGGAACGGGCCGATCTGGTCGGGCTGGATGTCGACGAAGAAGAAGGACGGCGCGACGGCGGGCAGGTCCCGGTCGATGGCGGCGCGGAGATTGGCGTCGATCTGCCCCATCGCGGCGAGGATCGAGAGGCCGAGGCCGAGGGACAGCGTGACCGGCAGCGCCTCGGAGCGGGGGCCGCCGATGGACGCGAGCGCGGCGCGGAGCGCGGGCCGG
>WVSN01000044.1 GCA_015689705.1 Rhodobacterales bacterium HKCCE3408 | reverse complement strand
AGCCGCAGCATCGCCTCCTGCGCGACGTCCTCGGCCTCGGCCTGCGACCCGAGCACGCGCGCCGCGTGGCTCAGCGCACGCGGCAACAGCCGGGCCGTCAGGTGCCGCGCAGCCGCGGCGTCGCCACGCGCGAACAGCACCATCAGCGCATCGTCGGACAGGGACGTGAGGTCGTCTTGCCGGGCCGGCTCCATGTCGCTCCGTAGCGCGCCTTGCGATGGGAGGCAAAGGGCGCGAACGCCCTCTGCCGGTTGCCTGCATGTCCTCAGCCGCGATGGCCGAAGAACCCGCCGAATCCATGGCCGCCTCCGCGACCGAAGCGGCCGCCATGTTCGCCCATCTGATCGTGCATCGCCTCGCGCGCGGCGTCGAACTCCTCGGCCGTCACCGTGCCGTCGCCGTCGGCGTCGATGCGCTCGAACATGCGCGCGGCCATCTCCTCGCGCCGCTCGGCCCGGCGGGCGTCGCGGAGCGCCGCGACCTCGTCCTCGGTCACCAGCCCGTCGCCGTCGGCGTCAAGCTCGGCCATCATCGCGTCGATCCGTGCGGTGGCCTGCGCGATCATCTCGTCCCGGCTGACCGCGCCGTCGCCGTCGGTATCGGCCCGCGCGATCATGCCCCGCGGCTGCGACTGCAGTTCCTCCAGCGTCACGCCGCCGTCGCCGTCCAGGTCCATCATCTCGAACATGCCGCCGCCGAACGGGCCGCGCGGGCCCTCCTGGGCGCTGGCGGCGGTTCCGGCCGCGACCCCGAGCGGGATCAGCGCGGTCAGGGCGAGAATTTTCATCGTCGTCATCTCGAAAAGCTCCTTCAGCTCTTGCTTGCCCTCCTGTCACGGACCACATGCGGCGTTCCGTCGATTTTTTTTTCACGCCGGTCTCTGCTAGCAGGGGCCGAACCGCGAAAGGTCCGGCCATGACCGACATTCCCGACACCGCATTCGAACCCGGCCCGCCGGATCGTCCGGCCTGGCCGGCGGTCGCCAAGGCGATGCGCGGCCGCTGCCCGAATTGCGGCTCGGGCCGCCTGTTCACCTCGTATCTGAAGCTCGCCCCCGCCTGCCCCGCCTGCGGCGAGGATCTGAGCCATGCGCGCGCCGATGACGGGCCGGCCTATCTCACGATCCTGATCACCGCCAAGCTTCTCGGCACGGCGATGCTCTACGCCTACATCTGGTTCGAGCCGCATCCGGTGGTCATGGCGGTGACCTTCTGCCTTGGCGCGACCGCGATGGCGCTTTACCTTCTGCCGCGAATGAAGGGGCTGATCGTGGGCGTGCAATGGGCCAAGCGGATGCACGGGTTCTAGACAAGAGTGCGGTGCGCGATGCGGCGACGGTGATCGTCGTGCGCGACCGCGGCGACCGGCCGGCGGTCCTGATGGGACAGCGCGGCAAGGATGCCGCCTTCATGCCTTCCAAATTCGTCTTTCCCGGAGGCGCGGTCGATGCGGTCGACGCCACCATTCCGCTGGCCCGGCCCGTCGGCCCCACGGCGCTGTCCGTCCGCTCCGATCTCGCGCCCCATGCGATCGTCGCGGCGGCCACGCGGGAGCTGTGGGAAGAGACCGGCCTGCTCCTCGGCCGGCCGGGCCAGGCCGATATCGACCCGCCGCAAGGGTGGCGCGGTTATCTCGCCACCGGCCACCTTCCCGACGGCGAAGCGGTCGAGTTCGTCTTTCGCGCCATCACGCCGCCCGGCCGCCCGCGCCGCTTCGACGCCCGGTTCCTGATGGTCGACGCCGCCCATCTCGCCTCGGACCCGGACGATTTCGGTGGCGCCGAGGACGAGCTCAGCCACCTGCAATGGGTCCCGCTGGACGAGGCCCGGCGGTTCGACATGCCCTTCATCACCGAGGTCGTGCTGGCCGAGCTCGCCGCCCGCCTCGCCGGCCGCGCGCCTCCGGGCGTGCCGTTCTTCGACAATTCCGGCGACCGAAGCCGTTTCCTGCGGCTCTGACCCCTTCATCTTTCCGGAAATACTCCGGGGGGTCCGGGGGGCGGAGCCCCCCGGCCTGCTCACAGGAACCACCGCTCCCCGAGCGAGATCCAGACCGGCATCGTGACGAAGCTCACCAGCGTCTGGACGGTGATCATCGCCGCCATCAGCGGCGCATCCCCGCCAAGCTGGCGCGCCAGCGTGTAGGCCGCGACGCCCGTCGGCAGTGCGCCGAAGATCAGCGCCACCTGCGCCTGAGGCCCCGGCAACCCGATGGCCAGCGCCACGGCCGCGATCATCGCCGGGAACAGGATCAGCTTCGCCAGTCCCGCCCAGAGCATCGGCCAGAGATCGGCCTGAAGCCCCCGGATCTTCAGGTTCGCGCCGACGCAGAGCAGCATGATCGGCAGCGCCGCCTGGCCAAGGATGCGAAGCGAGTCGTGCAGGACCGGCACCGCCCCGAACCCGGCGAGGTTCCACAGGATCGCGGCCAGGATCGCCACGATCAGCGGGTTGGTGGCGAGGTTCTTCGCCGCTCCGATCACCGCCCCGCTGCCCGCCCGCGGCAGCATCACCGCGAATGCCGAGACGACGGTCAGGTTCACGACCGGCACGAGGACCGCCGCGCCGAGCACCGCGATCTGCAGCGCCTCGGGCCCGTAGAGCGCCTCGGCCACGGCCAGCGCGATGAAGGTGTTGAACCGGCTCGCCCCCTGCAGGATCGTCGTGCCGACCGCGCCCCCCCGTCGCATCAGGATCGCCGCGACGAGCCCCATGGCGAAGCCTGCGAAGAACCCGGCATAGAGCACGCCGGAATAGGCGCCGAGCCCCGCGCCGCTCAGGTCCGCAGTCGAGATCTGCACGAAGAAGACCGCGGGCATCAGGATGAAGTAGACCAGCCGGTCGTTGAGGTTCCAGAATTCGAGCGACGGGATGCCGCCGCGCCGCAGCGCGTAGCCGGTCAGGATGAGGACGAAGACCGGGGCGATGGCGAGTGCGATCGACATCTCAGACCGTCCGCCAGAAGATCAGCACGAGCGAGCCGACGATCAGCCCGATTCCGGCGATCTCCTGCGCCGAGGATTTCTCGCGCAGCCAGAGCGCGGAGAACAGGAAGGTGAAGACCAGCTCGATCTGGCCGAGCGCCTTGACGTAGGCCGCGGTCTGCAGCGTGAAGGCGGTGAACCAGCCGAGCGAGCCGAGCATCGAGGTGATGCCGACAAGGCCCGAGACCCGCCAGCTCCGGCACACCCGCCCGATCTCACCGGGTTCGCGCCAGGCAAGCCACAGGCCGAGCGTGACGGTCTGCACTGCGGTCGTGGCGGCCAGCGTCAGCGAGGCGCGCAGGAACACGTCCCCGTCCGACAGCGACAGCGATGCGCCGCGATAGGCAACCGCCGAGATGCCGAACAGGACGCCCGAGGCGAGCCCGTAGCCCGAGGCCGGGTTGAACAGCCGGCGGCTCCACGACAGGCGCGTTTCGGTCTTCGGCGGGTCGGACAGAAGCACCACGCCGACGAACCCGATCCCGATCGCGACGAGGATCGCGGGCGACACGCCTTCGCCCAGGACCACGAGGCCGATCAGCGCGGTCAGGATCACCTCGGTCTTCTTCAGCGTGATGCCGACGGCGAAATTGCGGTGCGCGAACAGGGCGACGACGCACATCGTCGCCACCATCTGGGCGATCCCGCCCGAGACGACGAAGGTCCAGAACCGCGTGCCGCCTTCGGGCAGCGCCTGCCCCGAGAGTGACAGGTAGGAAAAGGCGAGGATGGCCACGAGCGGGGCCGAGTAGAGAAACCGCGCCCATGTCGCGCCGCCGGTCGACAGTTCGGTCACCTTCAGATGCCGCTGCAGCAGAAACCGCAGGTTCTGCATGAAGGCGGCGAAGATGGTGATCGGGATCCAGGCGGGCATGGCTCCCTATCGCGCCGCGGCGCGGAAAGGGCAAGTCAGCGCGGGTGGTGCAGCGGATGCGCGACGGGATCCTTGGCGCGCCACAGGTAGCGCCGGAAGATCTCGCCGTACGAGCCGTAGCGGTAGCCGAAATTCCGCGTCAGGTACTTGTCGCGGTTCGCGAAGTAGAGCTTCGGCAGCCGGTACCATGGCACTCGCGGGTGCATGTGGTGGACGACGTGGAAATTGTTGTTGAGAAACAGGAAGGCGAGCAGCCCCCTGTCTTCGATCACCACCGTCCGGCCGCGCGCGCGTTCATGCGCCTGATGCTCGAGGAAGGTCCGGATCTTGAGGATGGACAGGCCCGCATATGCCGCGACGAGATAGGCCCAGACCGGCATCGGCGACAGCCAGACCAGCCCGAGGATCGCGGCGGAGGCCAGCACATGCCAGCCCCAGGCCGCCGCAACGCGACCGTCGCCCCTTGCGATGGCCCGCGCGTCGGCGGCCATGAAGGTCACCTGCGCCACGACCGGCCCGATCAGGAGCCGCCCGATCAGGGTATTGTTGGCCGACAGGACGGCGCGCAGCCAGACTGGCAGCTTCGCCCAGACCTCCGGATCGAGGTAGTTCGTCTCCGGATCGTCATAGGGGTCGGTCAGGTTCGCGTCCTGGTGGTGCGCGAGATGCGTATCGCGGAACCGCAGGTAGGGGATGGCGAGGTTCAGCGAGGGGAAGACGAGGGCCTGGCTCCAGCCACGCGAGGGCAGCGGGTGACCGTGGATGATTTCGTGCTGGATCGAGGCATGCAGCGCGATGGTCAGCGCCGTCAGCGCGATGGCCCCCGGCAGCCAGAAGACGGCTGCCACCGTGATCCCCAACCCCCAGACCAGATAACAGCCGGCCACAAGCCAGACCGTCGGCCACTCGACGCGCATTCAATCCCCGACATTTACGAAACGTGAAGCTGTCCCTTGCCCTAAGTGATAGAATACCTTGCGTTTTCCGGGCAGTCAGGGTTTTCTAATCAGAAGATCACGTTTGTTTAGGAATATCACCAATGCTGGAAATATCCGACAAACGTGGCCGTGCGACACTGTTCCGGGAACGCCTCGCCGCGGGCATGACGCTCAGCGGCACCTCGCGGGCCGCGCTCGCCCGCGCCATCGGGATCGACCGGTCCACGATCAGCCAGATCCTCTCGGCCGAGGACGGGCGGATGCCCGGCGCACATGTCGTCGCCGGCGCGGCACAGACCCTCGGGGTCTCGGCCGACTGGCTGCTCGGACTGACCGACCGGCCGGAACAGGCGGGCGAACTGCTCGCCACCACCCTCTCGATCTCCGAGACCGGCCGAGCGACGGAAGTGGACGACCAGATCTTCCGCTGGCACGAAGAGGCGGCGGGCTACAAGATCCGCCACGTCCCCGCGACTCTGCCCGACATGCTGAAGACGACCGCGCTGATGGACTGGGAATACCGCGCGACGTTCAACGAGACCCCGCACCAGGCCATCGCCCGGGCCGAAGCGCGGCGCGACTGGATGCGCTCGACCCGCTGTGACTACGAAATCGCCCTGCCCTTCCACGAGCTTGCCGCGCTGAGCGAGGGCTCGGGCTACTATTTCGGCTTGGACGCGGACACACGGCGCGAGCAGTTCGACTGGTTCCTCGACGCCTATGACGAACTCTACCCGACTCTCCGGGTCTTCGTTTTCGACGCGCGGCGGGTGTTTTCGGCGCCGCTGACCGTGTTCGGACCGAAAATCGCCGCGATCTACCTCGGCCGCTACAACATCGCCTTCCGTGACCGCGACCGCGTTCAGGCGCTCACCCGTCATTTTGACTGGCTGATCCGCGAAAGCCTCTCGTCAGCGCGACAGGTTCCGGTCCTTTTGAAAGACCTGCGCGGGAAAGTGGCGTAAGGGCTGCGGCCCCGATTACATACGCCCCGGTACACACAAGTGCACCAAATCACCCGATTGCCACCAATCCGGCGTCCCAGAATCGCCCGGTTCCGGGGGCATCTTCTGTCCCATGGCCCCGATGGGCCCTGGGAACGGTGATCAGTTCCAGGGTAGCAAGTGCGAAAGTCCCACGAAATGCGCAGAGGCGCTCGGGACCGGGCTGTTTCCCCCAGACGAGTCCGAGACCGACCGCTTCATGCCCCCGAACGGGGCAGCACAGCGCTAGGCCCGGGCGCGTGGTCCGCCCGGGCCCCCTTCATCCCCCGCGTTTCTCTCCGACGAACCGGCCGAGCCCCTCGGGCACTGGCAGGTCCGCCTGCGCTTCAGCCGCGCCGCCAAGCCAGGCGCCGACATCCGCCCGCGGCAGCGCGACCCGCCGGGAGGCAAGGTCGACATGCAGCAGAAGCTGTTCACCGGTCGCGGCCAGCGTTTCGCCCCGGAACAGCTCGTGCCAGACATGCAGCCGCTTGCCCGCCCCGTCGAGGACGCGCGTCCGCACCGTGATCCGGTCGCCGATATCGACCTCGGCGAGGTGGCGGATATGCGTCTCCACGGTAAAGACCGAATGGCCCTCGGCGATGCAGGCCGCGTCCATGCCGGCCCAGAGCAGGAGCCGGTCGGTGGCGTCGGAGAACGCGGTCAGGTAGCGGGCCTCGTTCATGTGGCCGTTGTAGTCGACCCAGTCCGGCGGCACCTGCCGGTCCAGTGTGACCGGCGGCTGAGACAGGTCTTCGGGCGCGGAGGGCGCGATCGTCGCCTCGTGCGCCGCGATGGCCGCGCCCAGTCCAGCCCGACGCGCCTTGAGCGCGCGCATCGCGGCGACGCAGGCCGCGACATCACCGCCGGACGCCGCCAGCA
>WVSN01000043.1 GCA_015689705.1 Rhodobacterales bacterium HKCCE3408 | reverse complement strand
GAGATCGTCGCCGGCGCCGCGCAGACCGCCGAGCAGCCCCTCGTCGCCACCGCGCCGGGCCAGCGCCTCGGCCCCTTTCGCCAGCGCCGCCCCGGCGGCCAGCGTTGCAAGTGTTCTGAGCAAGGACATATCCCGAATCCCCTGAATGAAATGCATCACCGGACCAGTCTGCCACGCCGGTGCGACGATTCGCGGACAAATCCGCCGGTCTTTCGCCCGCGGCGGAAAGCGGCTAGCCAGAGGCGGAGACACGGGGGAGAGGGCATGGATCGCAAGCAGAGGCTGGACGCCTTCGGCGCGGCATCGCTGACCGCCTTCTCGGTCCTGCTCGGCGCGAACCAGGTGGTCATCAAGCTGACGAACGAGGGGCTCGGGCCGGTCTTCGCCGCCGGGCTGCGGTCCACGGGCGGGATCGCCTGCATCCTGCTCTGGATGGCCTGGCGCGGCATCCGGCCGGACCTCAGGCGGGGCACATGGCCCTTCGGCGTGCTGCTCGGCCTGATCTTCGCGCTGGAATTCGTCTGCCTGTTCCTCGCGCTCGACCTGACCACGGTCGCCCGCGCCTCGGTCGTGTTCTACTCCATGCCGGTCTGGCTGACGCTGGCGGCGAACTTCCTGATCCCGGGCGAAAGGATGGGGCCGAAGACCGTCGCGGGGCTGGCGATCGCGCTGGCCGGGGTGGCCTGGGCGATGGGCGGCGCGGTGCTAACGCCGGGGCCGGTCACGGGCGACCTGCTGGCGCTCGCTGCCGCGATCTGCTGGGCCGGGATCGCGCTGATCGCGCGGGCGACGCCGATCTCGAAGGTCCGGCCGGAAACGCAGCTTCTGTGGCAGCTCGTCGTCTCGGCGCCCGTCCTCGTCGCCGTCGCGCCCGCTTTCGGCCCGCTCCTGCGCGACCCGACGCTCTGGACCTGGGCCGGGCTCGGCTTCCAGACCGTGCTGGTGGTCAGCGCGGGCTTCCTGTTCTGGTTCTGGCTCCTGACGATCTACCCGGCGGGGATCGTCGCCTCCTTCGCCTTCCTGACGCCGATCTTCGGCGTGGCTTTCGGCGCGTTCTTCCTGGGCGAGCCGCTGACCGTGTCCATCGTCGGCGCGCTGGCACTGGTCTGCCTTGGGCTCTGGCTGATCACCCGGCGCTAGGTGCCGCAGAAGGTCCGCGTCACGGCCTCGTCCTCGAGCGGGGCGCGGGCGAGATCGTCATCCGCGGGCGCGAGGTCGAAGGGCGACTTCAGCGCCGCGTCCAGCCGGAAGAACGGGCCGTAATCGCCTGACACGCCGGCCTGAATCGCCTCCTCGATGCGGTGATTGCGCGGGATGAGAGCGGGGTTCACCGCCTGCATGGCCGCGATGCGGTCCGCCGCGCTGCGGTCCTCGCGGGCAAGCCGCGCCTGCCAGTCGGGAAGCCAGGCGTCGAACTGGGCCCGGTCGGTGAATTCGTCGCGCGCACGTTCGGGCTCCGGCCCCGACAGCGCCCGGAAGGTGCGGGTGAAATCCGCGCCGCCGGTCTCCATCGCCGTCAGCAGCGCCTGCGCCAGCGCGATATCGCCCTCTTCGACGGTCGACAGCCCGATCTTCGCCCGCAAGATGCCGCCCCAATGATCGTTGAACAGGTCGGGGAAGGCGTTCACGTCCTCGGTGAAGACCTCGATCGCCTCGTCCTGGTCGGGCATCAGCGGGATCAGCGCGGTGGCAAGCTGCGCGAGATTCCAGATCGCGATATTCGGCTGGTTGGCATAGGCGTAGCGCCCGAACTGGTCGATCGAGCTGAACACCCGCCGCGCGGCATAGGTGTCCATGAAGGCGCAGGGGCCGTAATCGATCGTCTCGCCCGAGATGGCGCAATTGTCGGTGTTCATCACGCCGTGGATGAAGCCCACGCCCATCCATTGCGCGATCAGCTTCGCTTGCGCCGCGATGACCGCCTGCAGCAGCCCGCGCGGCCCCTCGGCCCCGGGATAATGCCGCGCGATGGCGTGGTCGGTCAGCGCCTGCAGCGCGTCCTTGTCCTGCCGGGCGGCAAAGAACTGGAAGGTGCCGACGCGGATATGGCTCGCGGCGACGCGGGTGAGGACAGCGCCGGGCAGGGCGGCCTCGCGCAGCACGGTTTCGCCCGTCGCCACGGCGGCGAGCGCGCGGGTCGTTGGGATGCCGAGCGCATGCATCGCCTCGGAGACGAGATATTCGCGCAGAACCGGCCCGAGCCAGGCGCGGCCATCGCCCATGCGGGAATAGGGCGTGCGGCCCGAGCCCTTGAGCTGGATGTCGCGCCGGCGGCCCGCGCCGTCCACCACCTCGCCCAGAAGCACGGCCCGCCCGTCGCCAAGCTGCGGCACCCATCCGCCGAACTGGTGGCCGGCATAGACCTGCGCGATGGGCGTCGCGCCCTCCGGCACCTCGGTCCCCGAGAAGACGCGCGCGATCTCGGCCCCGTCCTGCGGCAGCGTCAGCCCGAGTTCGGCCGCCAGCGTCTCGTTCACCGCGATCAGCCGCGGCTCGGCCACCGGTTCGGGGTCGAGCCGGGTGAAGAACCGGTCGGGCAGGCGGGAATAGGAATTGTCGAAGGGAATGTGCAGGGTCATGAGTCTCGCTCCTGCCCTCCATCTAGGACCGGCGGCCGCTCCTTGCAAAGCGCCGCCCCTTCATCTTTCCCGAAATACTCCCGCCGGAGGCGGCCCGGCGTTCAGTACCGGGCGAGCCGTTCGGTCAGGAGCGCGAAGAACCCGTCGGCATCCACGTCGCCGATGAAGGTCGCGTTCTTCGGCCGGTCGGTGACGCCCCACCAGTCGGCCACGGTCATGCCGCGCGTCAGGTCCGAGACCGTCTCGATCTCGACATTGACGTGCCGGCCCGAGAACAGATCCGGCCGGATCAGCCAGGCGATCACGCAGGGGTCGTGCAGCGGCGCGCCTTCCGAGCCGTATTTTTCCTTGTCGAAGCGTTCGAAGAAATCGGTCCATTCGGCGACCATGCGGCCGACCTCGGTGCCCATGGCGCGGAAGGCGTCGACGCGGGCGCGGGTGGTCAGCGCCTTGTGCGTCGCGTCGAGCGGCAAGATGGTGATGTTGCATCCGGATTTCATCACGATATCAGCGGCTTCCGGATCGACATAGATGTTGAACTCGGCCGCCGGCGTGATGTTGCCGACCTCGAAATAGGCCCCGCCCATCAGCACGATTCCGGCGACGCGGCCGACGATGTCGGGGGCCTCGGTGAAGGCCGTGGCGATGTTCGTGAGCGGGCCGAGCGGGCAGAGCGTGACCGTGCCGGGCGGCTCGCGGCGCAGGGTCTCGATGATGAAGTCGACACCGCCCTGGGCCTGGAGCGGCATGGTCGGGTCGGGCAGCTGCGGGCCGTCGAGGCCGGTCTTGCCGTGGACATGCTCGGCCGTCACCAGCGGGCGGATCATCGGCTTGTCGCAGCCGGCATAGACCGGCGTGTCCGTCCGGCCGGCCAGTTCGCAGACGATGCGGGCGTTCCGCTCGGTCAGCGGCAGGGGCACGTTGCCGGCGACCGCGACGACGCCGAGCACCTCGACATCCTCGGGGCTGGCGAGTGCGAGCAGGATCGCGACCGCGTCGTCTTGGCCGGGATCGGTGTCGATGATGATCTTCTTCGGCATGGCGTCCTCCACCGCCCCGTCATGCGGCGGGGCGGCGGCGCTGGCAAGGGGCGGGGCGCCTCAGCGCTTCTCGATCGGCACGTAGGGGCGCTGCACCGGGCCGGTATAGAGCTGGCGCGGCCGGCCGATCTTCAGCGCGGGGTCCGAGATCATCTCTTTCCACTGGCTGACCCACCCGACGGTCCGCGCGACCGCGAAGATCGGCGTGAACATGGCGGTGGGGAACTGCATCGCGTCGAGGATGATGCCGGAATAGAAGTCGACATTGGGGTAGAGCTTCTTGTCGGCGAAGTAATCGTCCTCGAGCGCCACCTTCTCCAGTTCCTTGGCGACCTGAAGCGTCGGGTTGTCCTCGATCCCGAGCAGGTCGAGCACCTCGTCGGCCGATTTCTTCATCACCCGGGCGCGCGGGTCGAAGTTCTTGTAGACGCGGTGACCGAAGCCCATCAGGCGGAACGGGTCGTTCTTGTCCTTGGCGCGCGCGATGAATTCCGGGATCCGGTCGGGCGTGCCGATCTCGCGCAGCATCTCGAGGCAGGCCTGGTTCGCGCCGCCATGGGCTGGGCCCCAGAGGCAGGCGATGCCGGCGGCGATGCAGGCGAAGGGGTTCGCGCCCGAGGACGAGGCGAGCCGCACCGTCGAGGTCGAGGCGTTCTGTTCGTGGTCGGCGTGCAGCGTGAAGATCCGGTCCATCGCGCGTTCGAGAACCGGATCGACCACGTATTCCTCGGCCGGAACGGCGAAGCACATGCGCAGGAAGTTGGCGGCATAGCTCAGGTCGTTGCGCGGATACACGAAGGGCTGGCCGATCGAGTACTTGTAGGCCATCGCCGCGATCGTCGGCATCTTCGCGATCAGCCGGTGCGACGCGACCTCGCGCTGCCAGGAATCGTGGATATCGGTCGAGTCGTGGTAGAAGGCGCTCATCGCGCCCACGACGCCCACCATCGTCGCCATCGGATGCGCGTCCCGCCGGAAACCCCGGAAGAAGTTGTGCATCTGCTCGTGGATCATCGTGTGGCGGGTGATCGTGAACTCGAAGTTGTCGAGCGTCTTCTTGTCCGGCAGTTCGCCGTAGAGCAGCAGGTAGCAGACCTCGAGGTAATGCGACTGCTCGGCCAGTTCGTCGATCGAGTAGCCCCGGTGCAGCAGGATGCCCTCGTCGCCGTCGATGAAGGTCAGACCGCTTTCGCAGGACGAGGTCGAGGTGAAGCCGGGATCGTGGGTGAACACGCCGGCGCTGGAATAGAGTTTCTGGATGTCGATCACGTCCGGCCCGGCTGTCGGCGAGTGCATCGGCAGCTCGAAGCTCTTGCCGTCGAAGCTCAGCGTCGCGGTGCGCGTTTCGGTCTTGGTGTCAGGCATCGGAATCCCTTTCCCGTAGGGCGGCCGGCGGGAGCGCCAGGCCGGTAGTGTCGCGGGTCGGGGCCGATGTCTGCCCCGCCGGTGCCACGGTCCCCGAAGGTCAGGGACGGCTGGCGTCGTCGATCCGGGCCAGGCTCTCGTCGCGGCCCAGCACCAGCATCATGTCATACACGCTCGGCGTTGCTGCGCGGCCGGCGAGGGCTGCGCGCAACGGGCTGGCGAGCTGGCCAAATTTGAGGCCGTGGGCTTCTGCCGCCGAGGTGAGAGTGCCCTCGAGCGCGTCCCGTGTCCAGCTAGCATTCTGCAACTGCGCAGTCAATTCCGACAGTATACCACGGGATACATCGGTGAGTGCGGCGGCCGACTTCTCGTCGGGTCGAATCGGCCGGGAACTCAATACAAATTGACCTTTTTCAAGAAGATCGGGCAGGGTCCGGGCGCGATCCTTGAGGCAATACATTGCCGTGAGCAGCCCGTCTTTCTGCGCCTGCGAAAGCGCCGGCTGTCCGGTGCGGGCGAGGTAGTCCCCGGTTGCGGCGAGCAGCGCATCGTCCTCCATCTGCGCGATGTGCCAGCCCGAGACGTGGTCGAGTTTCTTCAGGTCGAGCCGGGCGGGCGACCGGCCGATGCCCGACAGGTCGAACCACTCGAGCGCCTGCGCGTCGGTGAAGAGCTCGTCGTCGCCGTGGCTCCAGCCGAGCCGGGCGAGGTAGTTGCGCATCGCCGCCGCCGGGTAGCCCATCGCGGCGTATTCGCTGACGCCGAGCGCGCCGTGCCGCTTCGAAAGCTTCTTGCCGTCCGGCCCGTGGATCAGCGGGATATGGGCGTATACCGGCACCGGCCAGCCCATCGCGTGGATGATCTGGACCTGCCGGGCGGCGTTGGACAGGTGATCGTCGCCGCGGATGACGTGGGTCACGTCCATGTCGTGATCGTCGACCACCACGGCGAGCATGTAGGTCGGCGTCCCGTCCGAGCGCAGCAGCACCATGTCGTCGAGTTGGTCGTTGCGGAAGGTGACGGTGCCCTGCACCTTGTCCTCGATCACGGTCTCGCCGGTGCGGGGGGCCTTCAGGCGGATCACGTAGGGCGCGTCGGGGTGCTCGGTCTCCGGCACGTCGCGCCACGGGCTGAGGAACAGGGTCGAGCGGCCCTCGGCCTTCGCGGCCTCGCGGAAGGCCTGGATTTCCTCCTGCGTGGAGAAGCACTTGTAGGCCGTTCCCTGGGCCAGCATGGCGCGGGCGACCTCGGCGTGGCGGTCGGCGCGTTCGAACTGGCTGACCACGTCGCCGTCCCAGTCGAGCCCGAGCCAGCGCATCCCGTCGAGGATCGCCTCGGTCGCCTCGGGCGTCGAGCGGGCGCGGTCGGTATCCTCGATCCGGAGCAGGAACTTTCCGCCCCGGCCACGGGCGAAGAGCCAGTTGAACAGCGCCGTCCGGGCGGTGCCGATATGCATGAAGCCCGTGGGCGACGGCGCGATGCGGGTGACGACGGGTTCGGACATGACCGGCCTTCCTCGCGCGCCGCGTCCGGGCCCGCGTTAACCTTATGGAAACCATGGCAGAGGCTATTCTGCGGCTGTTTAGGAAACGGCGCGACAGGAGGCAAGGGTGCGGCTGATCGGCTTTGCCCGGGGCGCGCTGCAGCGTCAGCGGGGCGCCCTTCTGCCGTGGTGCCCGGTCTTCCTCGGCCTGGGCGTCGCGGCCTATTTCGCCCTGCCGGCCGAGCCGGGGCCGGGGCGCTTCGCGGCGCTGGCCGCAGTGTCGCTTCTGGCCGCGCTGGCCGGGATGGGCTGGC
>WVSN01000042.1 GCA_015689705.1 Rhodobacterales bacterium HKCCE3408 | reverse complement strand
GCGCCGGCCGCACCTGCGGCGCCGGCCACGCCCGCCACTCCGGCCGCACCCGCCGCACCGTCGGCCGCCGCCGATCCGGCAGATGACCCCAACGCTGTGACCTCGCCCATGGTCGGCACCGCCTATCTTCAGCCCGAGCCCGGTTCGGCCTCCTTCGTCTCGGTTGGTGACAAGGTGTCCGAAGGCCAGACCCTGATGATCATCGAAGCGATGAAGACGATGAACCAGATCCCGAGCCCGCGCGCCGGGACGGTCAAGCGCATCCTCGTCGATGACGGCGCGCCGGTCGAATACGGCGAGCCGCTCATGATCATCGAATAAGACGATGTTCTCGAAGATCCTCATCGCCAATCGCGGCGAAATCGCCCTTCGCGTCGTCCGCGCCTGCCGCGAGATGGGTATCGCCAGCGTCGCCGTCCATTCCACCGCCGATGCCGACGCGATGCATGTGCGCATGGCCGACGAATCGATCTGCATCGGCCCGCCGCCATCGGGGCAGAGCTACCTGTCGATCCCGTCGATCATCTCCGCCTGCGAGATCACCGGCGCAGAGGCGATCCATCCGGGCTACGGCTTCCTGAGCGAGAACGCGAATTTCGTCCAGATCGTCGAGGATCACGGGATCAAGTTCATCGGCCCGTCGGCCGAGCATATCCGGATCATGGGCGACAAGATCACCGCCAAGGACACCATGAAGAACCTTGGCGTGCCCTGCGTGCCGGGGTCCGAAGGCGGGGTTCCGGATCTCGAGTCCGCGCGGAAGATCGGCGGCGAGATCGGCTACCCGGTCATCGTGAAAGCCACCGCGGGTGGCGGCGGGCGCGGCATGAAGCTGGCGAAATCGGCCGCCGAGATCGACACCGCATTCCAGACCGCCCGGTCCGAGGCCAAGGCCGCGTTCGGCAACGACGAGGTCTATATCGAGAAGTATCTCGGCCGTCCGCGCCACATCGAGGTTCAGGTCTTCGGCGACGGGCGCGGCAATGCCGTCCATCTGGGCGAGCGCGACTGCTCGCTTCAGCGCCGCCACCAGAAAGTGCTCGAGGAGGCCCCGGGTCCGGTCATCGACTCCGAAACCCGCGCCCGCATCGGCGCGACCTGCGCCAAGGCGATCGGCGATCTCGGTTACGAGGGCGCCGGCACGATCGAGTTCCTGTTCGAGGACGGCGAGTTCTATTTCATCGAGATGAACACCCGCCTCCAGGTCGAACACCCGGTGACCGAGGCGGTCTTCGGCGTCGATCTCGTGGCCGAGCAGATCCGCGTCGCGGCCGGCCAACCGATGTCGTTGAAGCAGGACGCGCTGAAGGTGAACGGCCACGCGATCGAAGTGCGGATCAACGCCGAGAAGCTGCCGAACTTCGCGCCCTCGCCGGGGCGGATCACCCAGTATCACGCGCCGGGCGGCCTTGGCGTGCGAATGGATTCCGCGCTGTATGACGGCTACCGGATCCCGCCCTATTACGACAGCCTCGTGGCGAAGCTGATCGTCCACGCGCAGGACCGGCCCGCCGCCCTCGCGCGGCTGCATCGCGCGCTTGGCGAGCTGATCGTGGACGGGATCGACACGACCGTCCCGCTGTTCAACGCGCTCCTCGAGCAGGAGGCGGTGCTGACCGGCGACTACACGATCCACTGGCTAGAGAAGTGGCTGGCCGAGGCCGAGCTCTGAACCCTCTTGCGTGAAAGCGGTTTGCCTCGCCGCGCCACGCCGATGTGATATGCTTGGGCAATGGCACATGACCTCCGGCCGCGAAAACGGCCATCCATCACGCCGGAGCTGATGTTGCGCGCCTATGCCTCGGGGATTTTCCCGATGGCCGATTCGCGCACCGATCCCGATATCTTCTGGGTCGACCCGGCGCAGAGGGGGGTCCTGCCGCTCGACGGCTTCCACATGTCACGCTCGCTCTACCGGACGATCCGGAAAGCCGAGTTCGAGGTTAGGGTGGACACAGACTTCGCCGGGACCGTTGCGGGCTGCGCGGCGCGCGACGAGACATGGATCAACGGTGAGATCGCGGCGCTCTACCAGGCGCTGCATCTGGCCGGCCATGCCCACTCACTGGAGCTTTGGGACGGCACGGAACTGGTCGGAGGGGTCTACGGGGTGACGCTCGGCGCGGCCTTTTTCGGCGAGTCGATGTTCTCGCGCCGCCGGGACGCATCGAAGATCGCGCTGGCCTGGCTGGTGGCTCGGCTGCGGAAAGGCGGCTTCGCGCTGTTCGATACCCAGTTCCTGACCCCGCACCTCGCGTCGCTCGGCGGGATCGAGGTGCCGCGGGCGCGCTATCACGCGATGCTGGAGGCCGCGCTGATGCAACCGGCGGATTTCTTCCCGGGCCCGGTCGGCCTTCAGGACGTGCTGCAGCTCAGGACCCAGACGTCGTAGCGCGGATGCTCCAGCGCCATCAGCGCCGGAGAGCTCGCCACCATCCAGCCGTCGAAGATTTCCTGCCCGTCGAGATCCGCGATCTGCAGATGCGCGAAGGCGTCCGAAGCCGGGTTGTCCGCCGGATAGCGGCATTCGAGCATCCGGATGGCGAGCCGGCCGAAGACCACGGTCTCGCCCTGCTCCATTTCGAAATCCGTCCGGCTGCCGATCGTCTTGTCGAGCCCGCGCAGCATGGCGCCCGGCGCAACTTCGGCCGCGACGCGGTTGACCGACGTCGCCTCACCGCCATTCGGCGCCTGGATCAGCGCGACGCCGTCCTGCCCGCCGGGATTGATCTGGACGAAGACGCCGTCCTGCCCCGAGGCCGCGTCGGGCGTGGTGACGAAACCGCCGTTCTGGTCCGGCACGCCGGTCCCTTCCAGCCCCATTTCCGGGTTCACCGAGAAGCCGAAGCCTTCGCCCGAGCTTTCCGCGCCCTGCCCCGGTTCACCCGGCTGCGGCAGGTCCGGCAGCGGCTGGACGACGAATCCGTTCGGGTCGGTCTGGGCCAGCGCGGCGGCGGCCGACAGCAGAAGGACCGGCAGTGCGAGGCGCAGGCTCACTCCGGGCTCCACGCCTCGTAATCGCTCATCTCGGCAGGCTGTTCACGCCGGATCGAACCCGGCGGGGCATAAGCTATGGGCGTGCCCGTCAGGTTCGGCAGGTGCGGCTTTTCCCACGCCTTGTGTGGCAGCGGCTTGTCGCTCGGCGGCTCGTCCCAGGTGTGGTGCAGCCAGCCGTGCCATTCGGGGTCGATGCGCGAGGCTTCGGCCTCACCGTTGAAGATGACCCACCGCCGGTCGCCGGTCTTCGAGCGGTAGAAGATGTTCCCCTGCGCATCCTCGCCCACCTTCACCCCGTTGCGCGCGGTGAAGAGCTGCGTGCCGAGTGTCTGGCCGTTCCACCAGGTCACGGCGCGTTTGAGGAAATCGAGCATGGGGCCACTCCGTTCTGTCGTCCCGGTTGTGCCGCATGGGGCCCGCGCGGTCCAGAGACAAAGGCGCGCGGGCGATCAGCCGCCGCAATGTCCGATCGCGTCGCGATGGGCCTGCGCAATCCGGGTATTGAGGGTGCTGAGCGCGGTCGCGGACATACCCTCAGACGCAGCGACTTCGTCGATGGCCTCGGTGAACGCGGTCATGAAATCCGCGCCCTCGGCCCGGCGCGACAGGGCAGCCTCGCCGATCGCACCGTAAAGCGCGATGTCCTCCGCGGCTTCTCCTCCGGCCAGCGTCTCGGTCGCGCAGGCGCAGACGTCTTCGGCGTTGTCGTAATAGAGGCATTGGGCAGTCACGCCGTCAGTGTGCTCTTCAGCCACGACGGCTCCGGCCGCCAACAGCATGATCGTGGATATCGTGAACGTTCGCATGCCTTACCCAAGCAGCCGGCCGCCGCTCGCGCAACCCCCGCGGGATTGCCGTTGAGACGCCTTCTGGCATCGCGTATGCCGGTGCGACAGGACAGGAGGGGAGACGAACCCATGACCGACGGCCCGACCTACGGTTTCGACACGCTGCAGATCCACGCCGGGGCGCGCCCCGACCCCGCCACCGGGGCCCGGCAGACGCCGATCTACCAGTCGACCGCCTTCGTCTTCCGCGACGCCGACCATGCGGCGGCGCTGTTCAACCTCCAGGAAGTCGGCTTCATCTATTCGCGCCTGACCAACCCGACGGTCGCCGTGCTGCAGGAACGCATCGCAACGCTCGAAGGCGGGGTCGGTGCGGTCTGCTGCTCCTCGGGCCACGCGGCGCAGATCATGGCGCTGTTCCCGCTGATGGCGCCGGGGCGGAACGTGGTCGTCTCGACCCGGCTCTATGGCGGCACGATCACGCAGTTCTCGCAGACGATCAAACGCTTCGGCTGGTCGGCGAAATTCATCGACTTCGACGATGTGGACGCCGTGCGCGAGGCGATCGACGAGGACACCCGCGCCGTCTTCTGCGAATCCATCGCCAACCCCGGCGGCTACGTGACCGACCTTCCGGCCATCGCCGGGATCGCCGATGCCGCGGGCATCCCGCTCATCGTCGATAACACCTCGGCCACGCCGTATCTCTGCCGCCCGATCGAGCATGGCGCGACGCTCGTCGTCCATTCGACCACGAAATACCTCACCGGCAACGGCACGGTCACCGGCGGGGCCATCGTCGACTCGGGCAAGTTCGACTGGTCGGCTTCGGACAAGTTCCCGTCGCTGAGCCAGCCGGAACCCGCCTATCACGGCCTGAAGTTCCACGAGACCTTCGGCCCCCTCGCCTTCACCTTCCACGGCATCGCCGTCGGCCTGCGCGATCTCGGGATGACGATGAACCCGCAGGGTGCGCATTACACGCTTCTGGGCATCGAGACGCTGTCGCTCCGGATGGACCGGCACGTGGAGAACGCGGTGAAGATCGCGTCCTGGCTCGAGAAGCACAAGGCGGTCGAGAAGGTGACCTATGCCGGTCTGCCAAGCTCGCCCTATTACGACCGGGCCAAGGAAATCTGCCCGCGCGGGGCCGGTGCGCTGTTCACCGTGGCGCTCAAGGGCGGCTACGACGCCTGCATCAAGTTCGTGAATGCGCTCGAGATCTTCAGCCATGTCGCCAATCTCGGCGATGCCCGCAGCCTCGTGATCCATTCGGCCTCGACCACGCACCGCCAGCTCTCGCCCGAGCAGCAGGTGGCGGCGGGGGCGGCGCCCAACGTGGTGCGCCTGTCAATCGGGCTCGAGGATGCCGACGACCTGATGGCCGATCTCGACCGGGCGCTTTCCGCCGCTGGCTGACCCCTGTGGACGGACACGGTTTTTTGCCGCGCGGAACCTGCTATAACGGCCACCGGGTACGAGCTCGGGGCACGGACGGCAAAGGATCCGGAGCCCCGGAAAGGTCTGAATGACAGTCGATTTTGCGCTGTTCCTGTCGCCGGAAGGTATCGCGCTGGCTCATCGCCAGCCCGCGGGCCATTGGGCGCTGATCGGCGAAACCGGGCTCGAGGGAACCCACCTCGCCCGGCGGCTCGGCTATCTGCGGATGCTTGGCGAGGCGCGCGGGGGCGAGGATTTTCCGACGCTTCTGATCCTGCCCGATGACCAGATCCTCTACGCCCCGCTCGACATCATGGACGGGCCGGGAACCGATCTGCGGCTGGAAGTCGGGCGCGCGCTGGACGGCCGGACGCCCTATGCCCTTGGCGAGCTTGCCTTCGATTTCCGCCGGACCGGACCGGGACAGGCGCAGGTGGCGGCGGTTGCGCAGGAAACCCTGACCGAGGCGCTTGATTTCGCCCGCGCCGCCGGGTTCAACGGCGCGGGCTTCGCCGCGACCCCGCCGGCCTCGCGTTTCCCGGGCGTGCCGGTCTTCGAGATGCTGCCGGGCTACAGCCTGCCTCCGATGGACGATGACGGGCTGGCCTTCGGCCGGGACGACTGGACCGAGACGGACGCGCTGTCCGCCGAACCGCCCGAGCCGGAACCGGCCGGCATCTTCGTGACCGAGGCCGCCCATCCGACCGCGCCTGTGGTGGAGGTGGCCGAGACCGAGGTCGAGCGCGTGTCGGAGGAAGCCGCGGAGGCCGAGGCAGCCGCCGCCGCGGAAGAAGATGCCGTCCCGGAGGAGGAGCAGGACGACGGAGCGGCGCCGGAGGAGACACCAGCCGAGGAGACCGGCGAAGATCTGGTGCCCGACGCGCCGGCCGAGGATGCCGAACCGGTCGACGGGTTCGTGGCCGAGGCGGAGGACCTGCCCGAGGCCACGGTCAGCGCGTCGGAGGACGAATTGCCCGCTGCGGCCGAAACGCCCGACCACGTGACGCCTGCCGCCGCGGACACGTCCGACGACCCCGAGACCGGAGCGGAAGCGCCGGAGGACGAAGCTGCGGCGACCATGGCGGACGAGGCGGATGCCGAGGTCGCAGGTGCCGACGAACCGGTCGAGGTGGAAGAGGACGCCCCTGCGGAAGAAGAGTCCGCCGCGGAGCTGGAGGAGACTGCCGCCGAGGAGGAAACCGCCGTTGGGCCGGACGAGCCAGCCGAGGCAGACGACGCCGAACCGGTTGAACCGGAATCGGTGGCGGAGACCGAACCGGACGACGCCGCAGCGGACGAGGACGCGGCCCCCGAGGCCGGGCCCGCCGAAATCGAACACACCCCGGACGACGGCCCTGCCCCGGACACCGAGCCCGCGCCGACCGAAACAGACGCCGAGCCGGTCCCCGAGATCGCGGCCCGAGAGGAGTCCGGCCCGCAGCCTGCGCGCATCCCGGCGGTCGAAGCCGCCGATCACGACGCCGCCGCCTTCGCCGTGGAGGCCGACAAGTCCTTGCCGGTGCTGCGTTTTGGCGCCCATCGCACCCTGACCGCCGCATCAGGCACGGTCGGGCAGATGGTGCGGGCCCGGCCCTCGCGTCTGGGCCTCGTCGCCCGGCGGGACCCCGAGCCCGAGCCGAAACCGCAGGCCGAGGCCGCGCCCGAGACACAGCCGGAAGCGCCGCCGAAGCGCCGGATGCCACGCCTGCCCGCCGTCCTGGCCGGGCGCCGTGACCCC
>WVSN01000041.1 GCA_015689705.1 Rhodobacterales bacterium HKCCE3408 | reverse complement strand
CAGGACCACGCCGCCAAGCGCGGGTCCGCCGGCCGCGAGGGCGGCGACCGCCCGCGCGACCCGCGCCCAGTCGGCATTCATCCGAAGGTCTCTTCGAGGCTGCGTTCGACCCGGATGCCCGATCCGGCCTCGTCCAGCGGGTCACGGCGCAGGCGATGGGACAGCGCCATCGGCGCCACCGCGCGAAGTTCCGCCCGGGTGACGCCGGGCTTGCTTTCGAACGCGGCAAGCGCCCGGGCGGCGCGCAGAAGCGTCAGCTCGCCCCGCAGCCCGTCCGAGCCGAGTGCGATGCAGATTTCGGCACAATCCCGCAGGATAGTGTCGTTCGCCACGACCTCGGGCAGAAGGTCGCGGGCCGCCAGGATCTTGCGACGAAGCGCCAGTTCCTTGCGCCGCCACGTCTTCAGAAAGGCGACCGGGTCGCGCTCGTAGCCGTCGCGCCGCCGGATCACCTCGATCCGCGTCTCGATATCGGCCGGGGACCGGACCTCGACCGACAGCCCGAACCGGTCAAGAAGCTGTGGCCGCAGCTCGCCCTCTTCGGGGTTGCCGGACCCGACCAGGACGAAACGTGCCGGGTGGCTGATCGACAGCCCCTCGCGTTCGATCACGTTGATGCCCGACTGCGCCACGTCGAGCAGCAGGTCGACGATGTGATCCTCCAGCAGGTTGACCTCGTCGATATAGAGATACCCGCGGTTCGCTCGCGCCAGCAGTCCCGGCTCGAACGCCTTCTCGCCCCGGGTCAGCGCCCGTTCGATATCCAGCGCGCCGACGACGCGGTCCTCGGTCGCGCCAAGCGGCAGGTCCACCACCGGCGTCGGCATATCGATCAGCCGGCGGTCCTTCACCTCGGCCCAGGCCGGGATCTCGGCCTCGTCCGGCGAATGCACCGGGCAGCCCGCGATGGCGCGGATCGGCGGCAACAGGTTGGCGAGCCCGCGCACGGCGGTCGACTTGCCCGTGCCGCGGTCGCCGAAGACCAGCACCCCGCCGATCCCCGGGTCGATTGCGGTCAGGACCATGGCGCGTTTCATCGCCTCCTGCCCGACGATTGCGGTGAACGGATAGGGCGTGCTCATGCCGCCCGCGCGA
Organism: Rhodobacterales bacterium HKCCE3408; assembly: GCA_015689705.1. Taxonomy (GTDB): domain Bacteria; phylum Pseudomonadota; class Alphaproteobacteria; order Rhodobacterales; family Rhodobacteraceae; genus HKCCE3408. Next base: position 5,959 of record WVSN01000041.1, on the reverse strand, counting down.
TTTCTTGAGCCATGTCGCGTCCCTCCCATTTGCCCTGCACGTCCTCGATGGCGAAGCGGGCATACAATTCCTCGGCGAACCACTTGCCCTCGCGCACCGCGCGGATAGCACGGGCGTGGGGGCCGCTCGCCCGCGCGAAGGCATCCATCGCGCTTACGTCCGGCCAGACCGAGAACGTGACCTGGTGCAGCCACGGCACCTCGCCCACGCCGATCTTGAAGATGACGTTCGGGTCGGACCCGATCACGTCAGAGATCGCCGGCACCCGACCCCAGAACTTCATCAGGATCGAGGGCTTGATCGTCGCCCGTGTCAGCGCCGCCACAGGGCCGAGCGGCATCGGCCCCTCGGCCTCGAACGGCGTGGCGCCCGACCACTTGCCCCGCGCACTCGTCGCCGAGAGATACCAGGTGCAGCTCTCGGTCGCCCGGTCGGCGTAGCGCCGGAAGACCGGCGCCTGCGTTACACCCCGCATCGCCTCGAGCCGGCCCGACCACGTCGCGAGGATCGCGTAGACCGACACGTTCGGCACCGGCGTGAAGCCTTCGCCGATACCCGAACCGCACAGCTTCCAGAACCCGATGCCCGGCACATGCGGCATCGCGATTCGCGCCGCTCCCATCTGGGCAAGCGCCCAGAGGCGCGCGCCAGGCGAGCCGAAGCGGTACAGGCTGAGGGTCACGGATTGCATCGGTCGTATCGTCGGTCTGTCAACTTATTCTGACAGTGTTTCGCCAGTGAGGGAAGGAAAAATCCGGAAATTGCCGATGGCATCCCGGTCCGGCGCGAAATCTATTGTAAATCAAACTGGACACCTTACACTTTTCCCGGAATGGACGACCAGCCGCAGGACAGCCCCGCCACGGCGGAGGCGATCGTGATCGGCGCCGGGCTCGGCGGCCTGGCGGCGGCGATGCGGCTTGGCGCCAAGGGCTACCGTGTCACCGTTCTGGACCGGCTCGACACACCCGGCGGGCGCGGCTCCGCGATCCACCGCGACGGCCACCGCTTCGATCTCGGCCCCACCATCGTCACCGTTCCGCAGGTCTTCCGCGATCTCTGGACCGCCTGCGGGCGCGACTTCGACGCCGATGTCGACCTCCGCCCGCTCGATCCGTTCTACGAGATCCGCTGGCCCGATGGCTCCCGCTTCTCGGCGAGTCAGGACACCGAAAAGATGAAGGCCGAGATCGCGCGGCTCTCGCCCGGCGATCTGCCCGGCTACGACAAGTTCCTCGCCGACAGCGAACGCCGCTACGAATTCGGCTTCGAGGATCTGGGCCGGCGGCCGATGCACAAGCTGGCCGACCTTCTGAAGGTCCTGCCGACCTTCGGCCTCCTGCGCGCCGACCGCTCCGTCCATGCCCATGCCGCCCGCCGTTTCCGGGACGAGCGGCTTCGGATGGCATTCAGTTTCCATCCGCTCTTCATCGGTGGCGACCCGTTCCGGGTGACCTCGATGTATATCCTCGTCAGCCACCTGGAGAAGGCGTTCGGCGTCCACTACGCGATGGGCGGCGTCGCCGCGATCGCGCAGGCCATGGCGCGCGTGGTGACAGGGCAGGGCGGTATCGTTCGCCACGGGGCAGAGGTCGACGAGATCCTCGTCGAAAACGGCCGTGCCTCCGGTGTGCGCCTCTCTGACGGCGAGACGCTTCGCGCGCCCGTCATCGTCTCGAACGCCGATGCCGGTCACACCTATGACCAGCTCCTCCGCAATCGCCCGCGCAAGCGCTGGACCGGCCCGCGCCTCGCCCGGACGCGCTGGTCGATGAGCCTGTTCGTCTGGTATTTCGGCACACGCGGCACGCGGGCCATGTGGCGCGATGTCGGTCACCACACGATCCTGAACGGCCCGCGCTACAAGGACCTCGTGAACGACATCTTCATCAAGGGCCGCCTCGCGCCCGACATGAGCCTTTATGTTCACCGACCGAGCGTTACCGACCCGACCGTCGCGCCGCCGGGCGATGACACGTTCTACGCGCTGTCGCCCGTCCCGCATCTGGGTCACGACAACCCGGTCGACTGGTCCGAAGTCGCCGAGACCTACCGCGCCCGCGTGCAGAACGTGCTCGAGGATCAGCTTCTGCCCGGCCTTGGCCAGCACCTGACCGCGTCCGAGATCTTCACGCCCGAGACGTTCCGCGACCGCTATCTCTCGCCCCACGGCGCCGGCTTCTCGATCGAGCCGCGGATCCTGCAATCGGCCTTCTTCCGGCCGCACAACGTGTCCGAGGAACTGCCGGGGCTTTACCTCGTCGGCGCCGGCACGCATCCGGGCGCCGGGCTGCCCGGCGTCGTCTCCTCGGCCGAGGTGCTCAGCAAACTCGTTCCCGCCGCGCCGCGCGCGGCGCCCCAGAGGCTTGCGGCGGAATGATCGCGCCGTCGGATCTGGCCCATTGCCGGGCAGCGATCCAGGAAGGGTCCTATTCCTTCCACGCCGCCTCGCGCCTGCTGCCCGCCTCGGTCCGCGATCCCGCGCTCGCGCTCTATGCCTTCTGCCGCCTTGCCGATGACGCGGTCGACCTGTCGGGCCAGAAGCCTGCGGCCGTTCTCGCCCTCCGGGATCGTCTCGAACTGGCCTATCAGGGACGTCCCCGGAACGCGCCCGCCGACCGCGCCTTCGCGTCGATCGTCGAGGATTTCGACATGCCGCGCGCCTTGCCCGAGGCGCTTCTGGAAGGTCTTGCCTGGGACGGGATGGGGCGGCGCTACGCCACGATGTCGGACCTGCGCGCCTATTCCGCCCGTGTCGCTTCGGCCGTGGGCGCGATGATGTGCGTCCTGATGCGGGTGCGCGACCGGAACGCGCTGGCTCGCGCCTGCGATCTCGGCGTGGCGATGCAACTCACGAACATCGCCCGCGACGTGGGCGAGGATGCGCGCGCCGGACGGCTCTATCTGCCGACGGACTGGCTGACCGAGGCCGGAACGACGCCCGAGGATTTCCTCGCCGACCCGCGGATGACGCCGCTGGTGGCAAAGCTGAACCGCCGCCTGCTCGTCGAGGCCGACCGGCTCTATGTCCGTTCGGAGGCCGGGATCGCCGCTCTGCCGCTGGCGTCCCGCCCCGGCATTTTCGCCGCGCGGCACATCTACGCGGGGATCGGCGGCGCGCTGAAGCGGAAGAACTACGACAGCATCGCGCATCGCGCCCGGACGAATACCGGCCAGAAACTCGGCTGGCTGATGCTGTCGGTCGCACGCGCCGGGATCGTCAGCGTCCTGCCGCGCAGTTCGGTCATCTATGCCCGCCCGCTTGAGGAAACCGCGTTTCTCGTCGATGCCGCGGCGCGCCCGGCGACAGATACCGGCGGCTGGAGCGACCGGGTCGTCGGCGTCCTCGTGGAGCTTGAAAAGCGCGACCGGCGCGGGCGCGGACTGGAACCCGACGGCCCGGCACCTATCTGACAGTCATGAACTGGCTCCTGTTCCTCCCCTTCCTGGCCGCCAGCGGCGCCGCCGCCGCGACCGGATCGCTGTTCCAGCCGGGGGAGTGGTACGAGCGCCTCGACAAACCGTCCTGGACCCCGCCGAAATGGGCCTTTCCGGTCGTCTGGACGACGCTCTACATCGCGTCGTCCTATGCCGCGACGCGCGTGGCCATGCTGCCCGGCGCCGGTATGGCGATGGCCTTCTGGGCGATGCAGATCGCCTTCAACACGCTGTGGTCGCCGGTCTTCTTCGGCCTGCGCCGCATGGGCGCGTCGCTGATCGTGATGGCGGGCCTCTGGATCGCCGTGGCCGGCACGACGGTTACCTTCCTCGCCGCCGACCTGATCGCTGGGCTGCTGTTCCTGCCCTATCTCGTGTGGGTGACGGTCGCCGGGGCGCTGAACTACAGCGTCTATGCGCGAAACCCGGGCGTACAGCCGGCGTCGCTGGCGGGATAGGCGAGGGGTTCCACCCCTCGCGCTCCCCGGAGTATTTCTGGAAAGATGAAGGCAAAGAAAAGGGCGCCCGGCGGGCGCCCTCTGTCGTCTCTGGCACGGCGATCAGGCGAGCGTCCGCTCGACCTCTTCGCGCTCGAAGATCTCGATGACGTCGCCCTTGCGGATGTCGTCGTAGTTCTCGAACGCCATGCCGCATTCCTGGCCGGACTGGACCTCCTTCACTTCGTCCTTGAAGCGCTTGAGCGTTTTCAGCGTGCCTTCGTGGATCACCACGTCGTCGCGCAGCAGACGCACACCGGCGGAGCGGCGGGCCACGCCTTCGGTCACGAGGCAGCCGGCGACGTTGCCGACGCCCGACACCCGGAACACTTCCTTGATCTCGGCATAGCCGATGAAGTTCTCGCGGATCTCGGCGCCCAGAAGGCCCGACGCCGCCGCCTTCACGTCGTCCACGAGGTCGTAGATGACCGAGTAGTAGCGGATCTCCACGCCCTTCTGGTTCGCGGCGTTCCGTGCGGGCGCGTTGGCCCGGACGTTGAAGCCGATGACCGGCGCGTGCGACGCCTCGGCGAGGCCGATGTCGGACTCGGTGATCGCGCCGACGCCGTAATGCAGCACGCGCACCCGGACTTCGTCGTTGCCGATCTTCTCCATCGCCTGGACGATCGCCTCGGCCGAACCCTGCACGTCCGCCTTCACGAGGATCGGCAGTTCCTTGACGTTCTCGTCTTCCTTGGCCTTGGCCAGAAGCTGGTCGAGCGTCGTGGCGGCACCGGCGGCGGCGCGCTTGTCCTTGGCGGCCTGCTCCCGGTACTCGGCGATCTCGCGGGCCTGCGCCTCAGTCTCGACGACGTTCAGGACGTCGCCGGCCTCGGGCGTGCCGTTCAGGCCGAGCACCTCGACCGGAACCGACGGCCCGGCTTCCTTCACGCGCTCGCCCTTGTCGTTCTCCATCGCGCGGACCTTGCCCCACTGCTCGCCGACGACGAAGATGTCGCCCTGGCGGAGGGTGCCGCGCTGCACGAGAACGGTGGCGACGGGGCCGCGGCCGACGTCCAGCTGCGCCTCGATCACCGCGCCTTCGGCGGCCCGGTTCGGGTTCGCCTTCAGCTCGAGGATCTCTGCCTGAAGCGCGATGGCTTCCAGCAGGTTGTCGAGGCCCTTGCCGGTGACGGCGGACACTTCGACGTCCTGCACGTCGCCCGACAGTTTCTCGACGATGACTTCGTGCTGAAGCAGGTCGGTGCGCACCTTCTCGGGGTTCGCATCCGGCTTGTCGACCTTGTTGATCGCCACGATCATCGGGACCTTGGCGGCCTTGGCGTGATTGATGGCCTCGACCGTTTGCGGCATGACCGCATCGTCCGCGGCCACGACCAGCACCACGATATCCGTCACCTGCGCACCGCGGGCGCGCATCGAGGTGAAGGCCGCGTGGCCCGGCGTGTCGAGGAAGGTCAGAACCGAGCCGCTGTCCGTCGTCACCTGGTAGGCGCCGATATGCTGGGTGATCCCGCCCGCCTCGCCGGCAACGACCTTGGCGTTCCGGATCGCGTCCAGAAGCGAGGTCTTGCCGTGGTCGACATGGCCCATAATCGTGATGACCGGCGGCCGGTTCACCAGATCGCCGGCCTTGTCCTCGACCGTGTCGATGACCTGTTCCACGTCGGCGTCGGACACGCGCTGCACGCGGTGGCCGAATTCCTCGACGATCAGTTCCGCGGTATCGGCGTCGATCGGCTGGTTCTGCGTGACCATCATGCCGTTCTGCATCAGCGCCTTGACCACGTCGGCGACCTTTTCGGACATCCGGTTGGCCAGTTCCGAGACGACGATCGTCTCGGGCACCTGCACGTCGCGCACGACCTTCTCGCGGTCCTGCGACCCGCCCATGGCCTTCTGCCGGGCGCGTTCCTGCTTGCGCTTCATCGCGGCGAGCGAGCGCTGACGCCCGCCTTCGCCACCGGCCAGCGCCTGGTTCACGGTCAGCTTGCCGGCGCGGCGGCCGCCATCGCGGTCGCCCTTGGACGGGCGGCCACGGTCGCGGTCGTCGTCGCGAGGCG
>WVSN01000040.1 GCA_015689705.1 Rhodobacterales bacterium HKCCE3408 | reverse complement strand
GGGCCGCTTGCCGTGGCGGCAGTGTGCCTCGCTGCCGGGGTCGGCGTCGCCGGGCTCAGGGCGCACATGGTCGCCGGCCCCGTGCTCGACTGGCGCTATTACGGCGCGGTCGAGGGCCGGGTCGTCGCCATCGACCGGTCGGGATCGGACGCGCTGCGGCTGACTCTCGACCGGGTGCGGCTTGAGCGCATGGCGCCGGCGGACACGCCGCGCCGGGTGCGCGTGTCGCTGTTCGGTGAGCAGGGCTTCGTCCGGCCCGAGCCCGGCGCGCGGATCATGCTGACCGGCTGGCTGTCGCCGCCCGAGGGTCCGGCCGAGCCCGGCGGGTTCGATTTCCAGCGCCATGCCTGGTTTCTCGGGCTCGGCGCGGTCGGCTACACGCGCAGCCCGGTCCTGCTGGCCGAGCCGCGGCCGGAGCGGGCGCGGGCGCTGACGCATCTGAGGATGCAGCTGTCGCGCGCCGTGCAGGCGGCGATCCCGGGGCAGGCGGGTGCCTTCGCGGCGGCGGTGACGACGGGCGACCGGTCGGGCCTCAGCCCCGCGACGCTCGAGGCGATGCGCGGGTCGAACATCGCGCATCTGCTGGCGATTTCGGGCCTGCACATGGGGCTGCTGGCGGGCTTCGTCTTCGGGACGCTGCGGCTCGGCCTCGCGGCGATCCCGGCTCTGGCGCTGCGCTACCCGATCCGGAAATGGGCGGCGATCGGGGCGCTGGCGGCGGCGGCCTTCTACCTCGTGCTGTCGGGCGGCAACGTGGCGACGGAGCGGGCCTTCATCCAGATCGCCGTCATGCTGGCGGCGGTGTTGCTCGACCGGCGGGCGATCACGCTGCGGTCGGTCGCCATCGCGGCGGTGATCGTCCTGCTGCACCGGCCCGAGTCTCTGCTGTCGCCGGGTTTCCAGATGTCCTTCGCCGCGACGGCCGCGCTGGTCGCGGTCTTCACCGCGCTGCGGGGCGCGGCATGGCTGTCGCGCCGGCCGGCCTGGGCGCGGTGGGGGATCGCGCTGGTCATCTCGTCTGCCGTGGCGGGGGCGGCGACCGCGCCGTTTTCCGCGTCGCAGTTCAACATGCTGGCGAGCTACGGGCTGATCGCGAACCTCGTCTCGGTGCCGGTGATGGGCAGCGTCGTGATCCCGGCCGCCGTGATTGCCGCGCTGCTCGCGCCGTTCGGGCTGGCCGGGCCGGCGCTGTGGGTCATGGAGCGGGGACTGTCGCTGATCCTGCGCGTGGCCGAGGGCGTGTCGGGCCTGCCGAACGCCGTCCGCCCGATCGTGACGCCGCCCGACGTGGTGATGCCGATGCTCGTGCTCGGCGCGCTGGTGATCATCATCTGGCAGGGGCGGGCGCGGTGGATCGGCGTGCTGCCGGTCGGCGCGGCGCTGGCGCTCTGGCCGTTCGCGGAGCGGCCCGACGTGCTGATCGCGCCGTCGGGCGGGCTGGTCGGCGTGATGACGGCGGAGGGGCGGGCGGTGAGCCGGGACCGGGGCGACGGGTTCGTCGCCGGGATCCGGCTGGAGAACGACGGTGACCGGGCGGGGCAGGAGGTGGCGGCGGGGCGGGTGCTCTGGCGCACGGCGGGGACGGGCGTGGCGGCGGAGTGGCGCGGACGGAGCCTCTGGCACGGGACGGGGCGGCGCGGCGTTGCCGGGGCGGCGGAGGCCTGCGCGACCCATGACATCGTCGTGGTGAACGAAGCGCCGCCGGAGGGGCTGGCGCCGCCGCCGGCAGAGGCGCTGACGCTGGTGGCATTGCGGCCCGACGCGCCCTGCACCTGGATCACGCCGGCGCTACTGGACCGGACCGGCGCGCTGTCCTTCGACGTATCGGGCGGCGCGCTGGTGGTCCGAACGGCAAGAGCCGCGCAGGGGGCGCGGCTCTGGTCCGATCCGTCGGTACGGAGCGCCTGGGGCTATCAGTAGGTGCGGATCAGTCCGACGAGCCGGCCCTGCACCTTCACCTGGTCACCGCGGAGCATCCGCGTCTCATAGGCCGGGTTCGCGGCTTCGAGCGCGATCATGCCGCCGCGACGGTAGAAGCGCTTCAGCGTCGCCTCCTGGTCGTCGACCAGCGCCACGACGATGTCGCCATTGTCGGCATCCGCCCGCTCCTCGATCACGACGACATCGCCGTCGTTGATCCCGGCCTCGATCATCGAGTCGCCCTTCACCTCGAGCGCGTAATGCGACTTGCCGGTGGCGAGCATGGCATTCGGCACCGCGACGTGGTGCGAGACATGGGCGATGGCCTCGATCGGCGTACCTGCGGCGATGCGGCCCATCAGCGGAACCTCTCCGGCCGAGGCGGTGACGGGCATCGCGCCCGCCGGCTGGTCGGCGCGGTCGCCCTCGATCACGCGGGGCGCGAAGCCGCCGCGGTTTTCCAGCGCATCGGGCAGCTTCACCACCTCGATCGCGCGGGCGCGGTGCGGCAGGCGGCGGATAAAGCCGCGTTCTTCCAGCGCCGTGATGAGCCTGTGAATGCCGGATTTGGAGCGCAGATCGAGCGCCTCCTTCATCTCGTCGAATGACGGCGGTACGCCGTCGCGCTGCATCCTGCGATTGATGAAATCCAGAAGGTCCAGCTGTTTCTTCGTCAGCACGTCGGCATCCCTCTTAACGCCCTCGGTTCGGGTAATGTTCTACCCCTGTTCCCGGTCTGTGTCAACGAATCAGTGACTTAGCCGCGGATCGGGACGTATTCGACCGTCTCTCCGGGGTCGAGCGCGGGGGCGTCGGGCGCGCGCACCAGAAGCGCGTCGGCCGAGGCGAGGCGCGTCAGCAGCGCGGAATCCTGGCTGTCGGCCGGGCGGATGGCGGGCAGGCCGTCGCGGGGTTCGAGCGTGGCGCGCATGTAATGCTCGCGCGGGCCGTTCTTCGGCAGCGCGGCGGCGAGCACGGCCTGCCGGCGCGGTGCGGGGCCGGCGGGCAGGCCGAGGAAGGCATCGATCATCGGCAACATGAAGAGTTGCCCGCAAACCATTGATGAGACGGGATTACCCGGAAGGCCAAGCAGGGCCGAGCCGCCCATCCGTCCGGCCATGAGCGGCTTGCCCGGCCGCATGGCGATCTTGTAGAACGCGCGATCGAGGCCGAGCCCCTCCGCAACACGTCCGACGAGATCGTGGTCGCCGACGGACGCCCCGCCGATGGTTACGATCAGGTCTGCGCCCGCGGCAAGCTTCAGCACGTCGGCCAGCGCATCGGTCCGGTCGCGGGCGATGGGCAGAAGGCGCGGGACGGCGCCGGCGGCCTCGGCCATCGCCTTCAGCCCGTAGCTGTTCGATGCGGTGATCTGGTCGGGGCCGGGGGTCACGCCCGGCGCAACCAGTTCGTCCCCCGTCGCGATGATCGCGACATCGGGCCGGCGCGCGACATTCAGGCTCGCGTGGCCCATCGCGGCGGCCAGCGCGATGTCGGCGGGGCGGAGGCGGCGTGGGGCGGCCATGGTCTCGCCTTTGCGGAAATCGGCACCGGCAGCGCGGATGTGCCGGCCTTCATCGAGATTCTGACCGAGGGTGATCGTGTCGCCCTCGCGGGTCACGTCCTCCTGGATGACGACGCGGTTTGCGCCCTGCGGGACCGGCGCGCCGGTGAAGATGCGGAGCGCTTCTCCGGGTCCAAGCGTGCCGTCCCAGGCATGGCCCGCCGGCGCTTCGCCGACGACGCGGAAGCTGTCCCCCGGAGCGCCGCCTGACAGCGCGTAGCCGTCCATGACGGAGGTCGCGAAGGGCGGCTGGTCGCGGAGCGCGGCGACGGGTTCGGCCAGCACGCGGCCGCCGGCGCGGTCGAGCCGCACGGTTTCCGTTCCGAGCGGCCGGACGAGGGCGAGGCAGCGGTCGAGCGCCTCGGCGACGGAGATCACGTTCCGGCCTCGAACCGGCCGGACTTCCCGCCATCCTTGAGGAGCACGCGGATGCCGCCGATCTCCAACGCCCGGTCCACGGCCTTCAGCATGTCGTACACGGTGAGCGCGGCGGCCGAGACGGCGGTCAGCGCCTCCATCTCGACGCCGGTCGGGCCGGTCGTCTTGACGGTCGCGACGATGCGCACGCCTGGCAGCGCGTCGTCGGGCTGAAGCTCCAGCGCGACCTTCGACAGCGGCAGCGGATGGCAAAGCGGGATGAGTTCGGCGGTGCGTTTGGCGGCCATGATGCCCGCCAGCCGCGCGACGCCGAGCACGTCGCCCTTTTTCGCCGTGCCGCCGGTGACATGGGCAAGCGTTGAGGGCTCCATCCGGACGTGCCCCTCGGCCATCGCGATGCGCGCCGTGTCGGGCTTGCCCGAGACATCGACCATGTGCGCCCGGCCCTCGGCGTCGAAATGCGTGAGATCGGCCATGTCAGGCGGCCTCGGGGCGGGAGAGAATCTCGCGGGTCGCGGCGGCGACGTCCTCCTGCCGCATCAGGCTTTCGCCGATCAGGAAGGCGCGGGCGCCGTGACGGGCCATGTCGGCAAGATCTTCGGGCGTGTTGAGCCCGGATTCCGAGATCACCAACCGGCCCTCGGGGATGCGCGCGGCCAGATCGCGTGTGGTCTGAAGATCGGTCACGAAGGTATTGAGATCGCGGTTGTTTATCCCGATCAGATCGGAGCGGAGCTGCAACGCGCGGTCCAGTTCGGCCGCGTTGTGAACCTCGATCAGCGCATCCATGCCCCAGAAGAAGGCGGCATCCTCAAGCTCGCGCGCCTGCGCGTCGGACACGCTCGCCATGATGATGAGGATGCAGTCGGCGTCGAGTGCGCGCGCCTCGAGCACCTGGTAGGGATCGTAGAGGAAATCCTTGCGCAAGGCCGGCAGGTCCACGGCCGCACGTGCCGCCGTCAGGAAATCCGGCGCGCCCTGGAAAGAGGGCGTGTCGGTCAGGACCGAAAGGCAGGTCGCGCCGCCCTCGGCATAGGCGCGGGCCAGCGCGGCCGGGTCGAAATCGGGGCGGATGAGGCCCTTGGATGGGCTCGCCTTCTTGATTTCGGCGATGAGGCCATAGCCGGATTCTGCCGCCTGACGCAGCGCCGTGCCGAAGGGCCGGACGGGGCTCGCCTCGCGCGCGGCGATCTCCATCTCGGACATCGGGCGCGCGGCCTTCGCGGCGGCGATCTCCTCCAGCTTGTAGGCCTTGATCTTGTCGAGGATGGTGCTCATGCCCCTGCCTTATGCCCGCGGCGCGAGCCTGTCGAGGGTGTCCTGGAACCGCAGCCGCCGCGGGTTGGCCGGGTCGTAACGGATCGCCAGCCGCGTGCCGGGGCCGAAGCCGGGCCGGGTGGCGAGGTTGTTGCCGGCCAGATGCGCGCGGTGTTCCTGCCCCAGGGCATCCGTGAAGCGGATCGTGATGTCGGTGCCGTAGAAGCCGAGCCGCATGTCCTCGATCTCGGCCTCGGCCGCGACGCCCTCGGTCTGGAAATCCCGCGCGTCGGCCTTCTGCCGCCAGAGCACCCAGAGGATGAAAAGCCCGGTGACCACCAGCGCCGCGCCGCCGATATCGGCGACGATGCTCTCGCGGATGCGCTCGCCTTCGCTGTCGAGGACGGTCAGCCAGTCGATGGCGAGGATGAGAAGCCCGGCGACGAGCGCGCCCGCACCGATGATCCCGCCATGTCTGAGGAGGCCAGCCAGCATGGCGGCAGACTAGTCCTTTCGCGTGACGGCCGCCAGCCGGGCCAGCCGGTCCTTCGCCGCGCCGCTGTCGATGCTCGTCTCCGCGCGGGCGACGCCCTCGGGCAGATCGGCGGCCACGCCCGCGACGAGGAGGGCGGCGGCGGCGTTCAGGAGAACCGCATCGCGATAGGCGCCGGGCGCGCCGTCCAGGAGGGCGGCGAAGGCCTTGCCGTTGTCTTCGGGCGTTCCGCCCAGGATCGCCTCGAATGGGTGGGGCGTGAGGCCGGCATCCTCGGGCGTAATCTCGAACTCGGTGACGGCGCCGTCCTTTAGCGCGGCGACGGCGGTCGGGCCGGCGATGGAGATCTCGTCGGTTCCGTCGCTGCCATGGACGATCCAGGCGGCCTCGGAGCCGAGCGCGGCGAGCACTTCGGCCATCGGGCGCGTGAGCGCCCGGTCGTAGGTGCCGGTGAGCTGGCGCTTCACGCCCGCGGGGTTCGTCATCGGCCCGAGCAGGTTGAACAGCGTGCGCACGCCCATCTGCTGGCGGGCGGGCATGACATGCGCGATGGCCGGGTGGTGCATCGGCGCCATCATGAAGCCGATCCCGGCCTCTTTCAGAGCCTTTTCAACGACATCCGGGCCGACCATCACGTCGACGCCCATCTGGGTCAGCGCATCCGCCGCGCCGGATTTGGAGCTGAGATTGCGGTTACCATGCTTGGCGACCGGCACGCCGGCTCCGGCGACGACGAAGGCCGTCGCAGTCGAGATGTTGAGAGTGCCCTTGCCGTCGCCGCCGGTGCCGACGATGTCCATGGCGCCCTCGGGCGCACGGACCTTGCGGCATTTGGCGCGCATGACGGACGTGGCGGCGGCGATCTCCCCGACCGTCTCGCCGCGCATCCGGAGCGTGGCCAGCAGCGCGCCGATCTGCGCGTCGGTCGCTTCGCCCTCGAACAGCAGGCCGAAGGCGGCCTCGGCCTCGGACGTGGTCAGCGGCCGCTCCATCGCGGCGGCCAGAAGCGGCTTCATCAGGTCGCTCATGCGGGTTCGGGCGCCGGCAGGGTGGACAGGAAGTTCCGCAGGAGCGCATGGCCATGCTCGGTCCGGATGCTCTCGGGGTGGAACTGGACGCCCTCGATGGGCAGCTCGCGGTGGCGCAGACCCATGATCGTGCCGTCCTCGAGTTCGGCGGTGATCTCGAGCGACGCGGGCAGGCTGTCACGCTCCACGACGAGCGAATGGTAGCGGGTGGCGGCCAGCGGCGAGGGCAGTCCGGCGAAGACACCCTGGCCCTTGTGCGTGATCTGGCCGAGCTTGCCGTGCACGATCTCCGAATGCCGGACGACGCGGCCCCCGAAGGCCTGGCCGATCGTCTGGTGGCCGAGGCAGACGCCCAGAAGCGGCGTGCGTGTCTCGGCCGCAGCTTCGGTCAGCGCGAGGCAGATACCGGCGCGGTCCGGGTCGCAGGGGCCGGGCGACAGCACGATGCCCGCGGGCCGCATCGCCATCGCCCCCTGCACGTCGATCGCATCGTTGCGGCGCACCTCGATCTCGGCCCCGAGTTCGCCCAGGTACTGGACGAGGTTGTACGTGAAGCTGTCGTAGTTATCGATCAGGAGCAGCATCGCGCGGGCTCGCGAATTAAGGGGTGAAGGCCGCGGCTGGCCGGGATATACTTGTCGGACAGCCGCAGCGCGGGGTCAAGCGCCCCGGAGAAGAACTGCGCGGGACAGCCGAGGAGCGGGCATGTTCAAGGGCATACTGATCGGATTGGCCTGGGGCGGCATCGTCTCGGGCATCCTGTCTCTGGTGCTGCTGCTGGCCGCGGTACGGCCGGACGATCTGCGCCCGGTGCCGAGCATGCCGGCCCTGCCGGGAGAGCCCGGCGCAGCGGTGGAGGAGGCCGGGCCAGAGGTCGCCGCGGCCGATGCCGAACCATCTTCATCCGGTCCCGCCCAGGCCGTGCCGCTGCCCGCACGTTCGGAATTCGACCGCCCGCCGGTGGAGCAGCCGGTGGAGCTTCAGCCGGTCACAAACGAAGCGCCTGCGCCCGCCACGCCGCCGGGCCTGGCTGCGCCGGCGCTGCCGGAGGCCGGCGGAGAGGCGCCGGGCGAAGTGCCCGACCGGCCCGACACGCTGGCCGCGCT
>WVSN01000004.1 GCA_015689705.1 Rhodobacterales bacterium HKCCE3408 | reverse complement strand
GCCCATGCCGGCGGCGCGCCGCGCATCCGCGCCGCGGGGCGCGTGGCGATCTGGGGCGTTGTCGCGATGGCCTCGACCTCGGCCATCGGCGCGCTTGTTGGCGCCACGATCTAGGCGCTGCGCATCCGCGCGACCATCTCGGCCACGTCGCGGCTGAGCCCGTCCGTGGCCGCGACCCGCGCCAGTTCGGCGTCGATCAGCCCTTTCCGATCCGCATCGTAGCGCGACCGCGTCTCGAACGCGGTGGACATGCGCGAGGCGGTCTGCGGGTTCTTCGGGTCGAGCGTGAGGATCCAGTCGGCAAGGAAGCGGTAGCCGGAGCCGTCGGGCCAGTGGAACCCGGCCGGGTTGCCCGCCGTCAGCCCGCCCATGACCGAGCGGAAGCGGTTGGGATTCTTCCAGTCGAAATCGGCGTGTTCGGTCAGCCGCTTCGCCGTCGCCACGGCCTCGGCCGGTTCGGCCGTCGCCACCTGCGCCATGAACCACTTGTCCATGACCAGCGAGTCGTGCCGCCACCGCGCCTCGAATGTCGCGGCGGCGTCGCGCCGGCCGATCCGCAGCAGGCTGGTGAAGGCAGCCATCTCCTCGGTCATGTTGGGCCGTGCTTCGAACAGCGCCGCCGCGCGGTCGCCGCCGTCGATGCGGCTGAGATAGCGCAGCGCCGCCAGCCGCAGCGACCGCCGGCCGGCCGACGCGGCGTCGGGCGAGTAGGGGCCGGGCACCGCCATCTGGTCGAAGAGGCCGGTCAGCAATCCGACATGGGTTTCGGCGATGGCGGTTTCGGCCTTCGCCATGGCGTCGTGGATCGCCGTCGGGTCTGGCGTGATGCCGCCGCGGGCCAGCGTCTCGGCCATGTCGTCTTCGGACGGCAGCGCCAGGGCGAGGGCGCGGAAATCGGGATCCAGCCCCTGGTCGCCGACGAGTTCGCCAAGCGCGCCGAGCCAGTCGGGATCAGCCGGGGCATTGTCGGTCACCATCGCGGTGAGGGCCTCTTTCGCGAGGCTGCGGCCGGCTTCCCACCGGTTGAACGGGTCGGTGTCGTGGGCCATCAGTGTCAGCCGCGCCGCACGGTCCTGTTCAGTGCGCAGGATCACCGGGGCAGAGAAGCCGCGAAGCAGCGACGGCACCGGCTCGGCCAGCGGCAGGCCCGCCGTTTCGCAGGCCCGGGCGAGGTCGATTTCGATCTCCTGCTCGGGATCGGTCAGTTCCATCAGGATCGAGGGCACCAGTTCCGGCCCCTCTGGATGCAGCAGGCCGAAGCGGATCGGTATGACCGCCGGCTCCTTCAGGGGCTCGCCCGGGGTCGGCGGGACGGTCTGGCGGAACGTCATCCGGTAGATCCCGCCATCGAGCGCGGTATCGACCGTCACGACCGGCGTGCCGGCCTGTCCGTACCAGCGCTTGAACTGCGACAGGTCGCGGCCGGTTACGTCCTCGAAGACCTGCAGCCAGTCCTCGATCGTGCAGGCCTGCCCGTCATGCCGGTCGAAATAGAGGCGCAGCGCCGCGTCATAGGCGTCGTCACCGACCAGCGCCTTCAGCATCCGGATGACCTCGGCGCCCTTTTCGTAGACTGTCGCGGTGTAGAAGTTGTTGATCTCGATGTATTCTTCCGGCCGGACCGGGTGGGCCAGCGGCCCGGCATCCTCGCGGAACTGGCGCGCGCGCAGTTGCAGGACGTCCTCGATCCGCTTCACCGGTGCGGAGCGCATGTCGGCGCTGAACTGCTGGTCGCGGAAGACCGTCAGCCCTTCCTTCAGGCAAAGCTGGAACCAGTCACGGCAGGTGATCCGGTTGCCCGTCCAGTTGTGGAAGTATTCGTGCGCGATGATGCCCTCGATGAAGTCGTAATCGACATCCGTCGCGGTTTCGGGCGAGGCGAGGACATACTTCGAATTGAAGATGTTGAGGCCCTTGTTCTCCATCGCGCCCATGTTGAAATCGTCGACGGCAACGATGTTGAACACGTCGAGGTCGTATTCCCGGCCATACACGCGCTCGTCCCAGTCCATCGACCGTTTCAGCGCGTCCATCGCGTAGGCGCAGCGGTCCTCGTCACCCGGGCGCACCCAGATGTTGAGATCGGCGGTCTTTCCCGAAGCGGTGGTGAAACTGTCGGAATAGGCCGCAAGGTCACCCGCGACGAGCGCGAAGAGATAGGACGGCTTCGGATGCGGGTCGTGCCATTCCGCCCAACCGGGGCCCGAGGCGGCGGGGTTACCGTTGGACAGCATCACCGGCAGGTCGCTTTCGATCCGGACGGTGAAGGGCGCCATCACGTCGGGACGGTCCGGGTAGAAGGTGATCTTGCGGAAACCTTCGGCCTCGCACTGGGTGCAGAACATGCCCTTCGAGATGTAGAGCCCCTCGAGCGCGGTGTTCGACGACGGGTCGATCTCGACCTCGGCCTCCCAGGTGAAGGCGCCGTCGGGCAGGTGTTCGGCAGGCACGGTCAGCCCTGACTCGGTCAGAAGATAATCGAGCGCTGTCAGAGGCTTGCCGTTGATCGTTGCGCTGATGAGCGTCAGCCCCTCACCGTCGAGGACGAGGTTGCCATCGGCCAGCCCCTCGGGGTTCGGGCGGAAGGCGATCGTCGCCGTCACCCGCGTCGCCTTCGGGTCGAGCCGGAAGGTCAGCCGCACCGCGTCGATCAGGTAGGACGGCGGACGATAATCCGCGAGTCGGACGGGATGGGCAGTCTCGTTCTGGGGATCTTTCAAGGGCCTGGGCCTCCTCGGCAGAGCGGGGTGGAGGGTAGGGCGCGGGGCCGGTGGCTGCAAGGCGGCGCGGTTGACACATCCCGGCCGCCCCTTAGCTCAAGACGCAGACAAACGGACCTGAAGAGCAGACAGGAGGACACAATGTCCGCACCCGACACCAATACCAAAACGCAGGAACGCCGCCACAAGCCGGTCCTCATCATCCTGCGCGGCCTCGTCATTCTCGCGGTCCTGTTGCTGATCGGCTTCATCGCCACGCAGACGATCGGCCCCGACGCCACCGACGAAGGCCTGACCGAAACCGAGGAGGCGAGCCCGGCGGTCGACTGATCGACGGGCGGCGGGACCGCATGATCACCGTTCTGTGGTTCAAGCGCGACCTGCGCATCGAGGACAATCCGGCGCTTGCGCGGGCCGTGGCCTCGGGCCGGCCGGTCCTGCCGCTTTACATCGCCGAGCCGGAATATTGGCGGCAGCCGGACGCGTCCGGTCGGCACTGGGCTTTCATCGCCGAGTCGCTCGACGGTCTGCACGCCGATCTTGGCCGTCTCGGCGCGCCGCTTGTCGTCCGGACGGGCTACGCGGTGACGGTTCTGGCCGATCTACATGCCCGGCATGGTGTGGCCGAAATCGTGAGCCACGAGGAAACCGGCAATGGCTGGACCTTCGCCCGGGACCGTGCCGTCGCGGCCTGGGCACGGGAACACGGCGTGGTCTGGACCGAGATCCCTCAGCCCGGCGTGGTGCGACGGCTGGCCAGCCGGGACGGATGGGCAGCGCTGCGAGAGCGCGAGATGCGCAAGGCGGTCACGCCCGCACCGAAGGGGATCGAGCATGTCGCCGAGGATCCGGGCGCGATTCCGTCCGCGCGCGACCTCGGCCTCGCGCCCGATCCCTGTCCGGACCGTCAGAAGGGCGGGCGGTCCGAGGCGCTGGCGCTTCTCGACACGTTCCTCACCCGACGCGGACAGCACTACCGAAGCGAGATGTCATCCCCGCTCACCGGCGCGACCACCTGTTCCCGGCTCTCGCCGCATCTGGCGTTCGGAACGCTTGGCGAGCGCGAAGCCGTGCAGGCAGGCTGGCGGCGTCAGCGCGAGGTGAAGGGCACGCGGGACGGCTGGATCGGCTCGCTCCGGTCTTTCCAGGCGCGGATGGCCTGGCGTCCGCATTTCATGCAGAAGCTGGAGGACGAGCCGTCGCTGGAATTTCGCTGCCTGCATCCGGCCTACGAGGGCCTGCGCCCCGCCGAGCCCGACGCCGTGCGGCTGCATGCCTGGACCGAAGGGGAGACCGGTCTGCCCTTCGTCGATGCCTGCATGCGCTCACTGAAGGCCACGGGCTGGATCAATTTCCGGATGCGGGCGATGCTCGTGGCGGTCGCCAGCTACCATTTCTGGCTCGACTGGCGCGCGACGGGCCCCGTCCTGGCGCGGTATTTCACCGATTACGAGCCCGGCATCCACTGGCCGCAAGTGCAGATGCAGTCGGGCACGACCGGCATGAACACGGTGCGGATCTACAATCCGGTAAAGCAGGGCCGCGATCAGGATCCCGATGGCGTCTTCACTCGGCGCTGGTGCCCCGAACTCGCCGACGTGCCCGACCGCCATCTTCAGACGCCCTGGACCTGGGACGGTGCCGGCGGGCTTCTAGGCAAGCGCTATCCTGCGCCCATCGTCGATCCGGTGGAGGCGGCGCGCGCGGCCAAACAGAAGGTCTGGGCGGTGCGGTCCGGCGCGGATCACCGGGCCGACGCCGCGCGGATCGTCGAAAAGCACGCAAGCCGGAAGGATCAGGGCGCGGGTCGGCACTTCGTCAACGACCGCGCGCCGAAGAAACGCCGGGCCGCGAAGCGTGACCCGGGCCAGATGAGCCTCGATCTCTGATGCGGAAGAAGGGCGACCTGCCGGTCAAGACCTGCGCCACCTGCGGCCGCCCGTTCGCGTGGCGGAAGAAATGGGCAAAGGTCTGGGACGAGGTGCGCTACTGCTCGTGCAGGTGCCGGCGGGCGCGGGGCGGCGCGGGGCAGGATACCCCGCGCCGGAATGGTCTCAGCTGACAGCGGCGCGCAGCGTTGCGGCGTCTTGGTTGCCGGCCGGGGTCGCGATGCCGCGATCGACCATGATCTGCTCCAGCACCGTCACGTTGTCGATCTCGCCGCGGCGGGCGCGGCTATTGTTCTTCGACGCGGTCGCAGCAGCGTAGGCGGCGTGGTAGCTCGACACGATCTGGGCGTCGGACCAGGTGCTCCAGGTCGCATAGGTCGCCTCGACCCAGGTGCGGCCGTTTGCATCGACACCGGCGGTGCCGTAGGCCTCACGGTGATGCGGATCCAGCGGGACGAAGCCCGACCAGTCGGCCGACGCGACGGGCGCGGTGACCTGCGGCAGCGGGGTCGACGGGGCCGGCGTGTCGACGGTCGGCGTCGGGTCCGGAGTGGCCGAGACCTGGACCGGGGCGCTGGCATCCGGCAGCTGCGGGGTCCCGCCCGTCTGCGCGCCGGAACCCGTGGCCGCGTCGGACGGATCGTCGTGGCGCGCCGTCAGGATCGGGTCGGGCTCGTAGGGCGTGTCTGCCGGCCGGTCCGGCGGCGGGACGTCGGCACCGGTATCGGCCGGCGGATTGATCGGCTGCGGCCGCGGCCGGTTGGCGCCGGGATGGGTGCGCGCATCGGCCATGGCGACCTGGAAGTTCGTGCAGTCCTCGCCGGCATCGCCGCGGGAGGCTTCGCTCGCCATTTCGGCCGCGACTTCGCAGGAGAGGTTCGCCGTGCCCGGGGCGACGACGAGAAAGACGGAGACCGAAAGGGCGACAATGCCCGCGGTCAGAACGACCCACGGCACGCTGACCGTGCCGGACTGGTTACCCATGAAACTCGTGATCATCTCGATATCCATCATAGAAAGCTGTCGATGGACGGAGATTTGCCCCCGGATCGCGGAGAATCTTGGGCGGAATTGGCGTGAATTTGCACAATCATTATATCGAAATGATTGCAGCCATGGGGACCGGACGCGATGCGGACACAATCCGCACCGCGTCCGCCGTATTCTCCGTCAGGCTTCGACCAATGCCGCCAGCTTGCCCAGGGTTTGAAGGCCGAGCCGTTCCGCCCCCATGGACATCGCCGCGTTGTAATCAGCCTGATCGGACATGATCATGGTCAGCGTCAGTCGCGATTTGCCGTCGCCGAGATCGTCGATGGTGACGGTCACGTCGGCATGTTTCGGGCCGCCCGCGCCGCGGTTCAGGTTGTACTCGATCCGGTTCGGGCGGTCATAGGCGACAAATTCGTGCTGATTGGGATAGCGCGTGCCGTCGGGGCCGATCATGTCGAACACCCATTCGCCGCCTTCGCGCAGGTCGATCCGGGTCGTGTCGCAGGAAAATCCATCCGGCCCCCACCAGCGCGGCAAAAGGTCGGGATCGGTCCAGGCGCGCCAGATCTCGTCGGGCTTCGCGTTGATGACACGCTCGATCCGCATGGTGCGGTCGGCGGGATTGTCGTGTGTCGCGGTCATACCCCGGCCCCCTCGCGCTGCAGCTGCTGCGCCAGTTCCTCGAGTTGCGTGGCGACCGTGCCCCATCCCTCGGAAAAGCCCATCTTCTCGTGCGCCTCGGCGCTTTCGGTCGTCCGGTGCCGCGCGACGGCGGTGTAATCCGTGCCGTCGGGATGGTCGGCCAGGATCAGTTCTGCGGTGAAGCCCAGGCCCGGATTGTCCACCGGCTGCCAGTTCGCGACCATCATGTCGGTGAAGACCAGCCGCGTTTCGGGCTCGACCGCGAGGAAGCTGCCATCGTTCGGAAACTCGTTCCCGTCGACATTGAAAAGCGTTGTGAACGCTCCGCCGGGGCGAACCTCCATCTTGACGACCGAGACCTGGTGCGGCTTCGGGATGAAGAAGCGCGGGATCAGTTCGGGGTCGGTCCAGCACCGCCAGACCAGCGCGCGGGGCGCCTTGAGAATGCGGTGGAGCGTCAGGGTGGTTTCGGTCATGTCGTATCTCCACTGTCGGATTTTGGTGTCTGCTGAAGTTCGGCCAGAAG
Source organism: Rhodobacterales bacterium HKCCE3408 (assembly GCA_015689705.1). Taxonomy (GTDB): domain Bacteria; phylum Pseudomonadota; class Alphaproteobacteria; order Rhodobacterales; family Rhodobacteraceae; genus HKCCE3408. Next base: position 254,726 of record WVSN01000004.1, on the reverse strand, counting down.
CGCCTCCAGCCGGTCGGTCCGGTCCTCCCAGAGCTGTCTCTGGTCGGCCATCCAGGCCCGCGCCGGGGCAAGGGCGCCGGGCCGCAGGCGGCAGATGCGCGTGCGGCCCTGTTTCTCCGTCTCGATCAGGCCGAGATCCTCGAGCCGGCGGATGTGGTCGAGAAAGCTCGGCATCGCCATGTCGAAGGGCTCGGCCAGTTCGCCGACGCTGGCCGGCCCCGCCGCCAGCCGCGCCAGGACCGCACGGCGGGTGCCGTCGGCAAGGGCGAGGAACAGGCGGTCGAGTGGGGTGGCGGACATCGGTGCTATCGGCGAATTCCGGATTTGTTAGGGAGTCTCCTAAGTGAAGCCGGCGCGCCGATCAAGGAAAAACTGAGGAGATGTCCTAACTATCCTTCATCTGCTTGCCGGGAAAGGACAGATCGCCTAGCGATGTAAGACCAAAACAGGGAGAGCGGGAATGACGGCACGCGTCGTGCGGGGGCAATTGCAGGTGGCGGAAGAACTCGCCACGTTCCTGGAGGAGACGGCGCTGCCGGGCACGGGCGTTGACCCGGATGCCTTCTGGACCGGCTTTTCGGACCTGCTGACCGGGTTCGCGGCCGAGAACCGGGCACTTCTGGACAAGCGCGAAGCGTTGCAGGCGAAGATCGACGCCTGGCATATCGAGCGCCGGGACAAGCCGCATGACAGCGACGCCTACCAGGCCTTCCTGCGCGAGATCGGCTATCTCGTCGAGGAGGGCGAGGATTTCGAGATCGAGACCTCGAAGATCGACCCCGAGATCGCCACCGTCGCAGGCCCGCAGCTCGTCGTGCCGATCACCAATGCCCGCTTCGCGCTCAACGCCGCGAACGCGCGGTGGGGCTCGCTCTACGATGCGCTCTACGGCACCGACGCCATGGGCAGCCTGCCGCCCAAGGGCGGATACGAGCGCGGACGCGGCGCGCGGGTGGTGACCCGGGCGCGGGTCTTCCTCGACGACCATTTCCCGGTCGAGGGCCTCAGCCACGGCGATGCGCGCCGGTACCACGTGGAGAAGGGGCGGCTGCTGGTCGATGACCGCCCGCTCGAGACCCCCGGCAAGTTCGCCGGCTATCGCGGTGATCCGCGGGCCCCCGAGGCGGTGCTGCTGGTCAATAACGGCCTCCATGTCGAGCTTGTCTTCGACCGCGCCCACCGTGTCGGTGCGCGCGACCAGGCGGGGCTTGCCGATGTGCGGCTCGAGGCGGCGGTCTCCGTCATCATGGATTGCGAGGATTCGGTCGCCTGCGTCGATGCCGAGGACAAGGTGCTGGCCTACGGCAACTGGCTCGGCCTGATGAAGGGCGACCTGACCGACACGTTCGAGAAGGACGGGGTCGAGATGACCCGCGCGCTGTCGCCCGACCCGGACTATCTCGGGCCGGACGGAAACCCGATCACGCGTCCCGGCCGGGCCCTGATGCTCATCCGGAACGTCGGCCACCTGATGACCAACCCCGCGATCCTGCTCGAGGACGGCTCGGAAGCGTTCGAGGGGCTGATGGACGCGATGGTGACCGTACTGATCGCGCTGCACGACCTGAGGGGCAACGGGCCGGGCAATTCGCGCGCCGGCTCGGTCTACGTCGTGAAGCCGAAGATGCACGGGCCGGAGGAGGTGGGCTTCACCGACCGGATCTTCAGTCATGTCGAGAAGGTCCTCGGGCTCGAGCCCTACACCGTCAAGATCGGCATCATGGACGAGGAGCGGCGAACCTCCGTCAACCTCAAGGAATGCATCCGCGCCGCGAAGCACCGGGTCGCCTTCATCAACACGGGCTTCCTCGATCGGACGGGCGACGAGATCCATACCTCGATGGAGGCCGGGCCGTTCAGCCGCAAGGACTTCATCAAGCGCAAGGGCTGGATCGGCGCCTACGAGGCGCTGAACGTCGATATCGGGCTGGAATGCGGCCTGATGGGCCGGGCGCAGATCGGCAAGGGCATGTGGGCCATGCCGGACCGGATGGCGGCGATGCTGGAGGCGAAGATCGAACATCCGCGCGCCGGGGCGTCCTGCGCCTGGGTGCCGTCGCCGACCGCCGCCACGCTGCATGCGCTGCATTACCACAAGGTCGACGTGGCCGCGGTGCAGGCGAAACTGAAGGCCGGCGGGCGGCGCGCGCATGTCGTGGGTCTGCTGGAGATCCCGCTCGCGACGTACCGGCGCTGGACCAAGGACCAGATCCTGCGCGAGGTCGAGAACAACGCGCAGGGCATCCTGGGCTATGTCGTCCGCTGGATCGACCAGGGTGTCGGCTGCTCCAAGGTGCCGGACATCAACGACGTGGGCCTGATGGAGGACCGCGCGACCTGCCGGATCTCGGCGCAGCACATCGCCAACTGGCTGCATCACGGCGTCATCGGCCGCGACGAGGTCGAGGCGATCCTGCGGCGCATGGCCGAGGTCGTGGACCGGCAGAATGCGGGCGATCCCGCCTACACGCCGATGGCGCCGGGCTTCAACGGGATCGCCTTCGCGGCGGCCTCGGACCTCGTGTTCAAGGGGCGCGAGCTGCCGTCCGGCTATACCGAGCCGGTGCTCCATGCCCGGCGGCTGGAATGGAAGGCGGCGTGATCCGCTTGCCTTCGGCGAGAGTATTTGGGGAAAGATGAAGGTGTGGGGCACCAAGCGAGAAGGGTGAGACATGATCGGACTTGAGGCGGCGCAGACGATGGTGGCGGGCGCAATGGCGAAGGGCGCGGAGATGGGGCTGAAGCCGCTCTCGGTCGTCGTGCTGGATGCCGGCGGGCACCCGATCGCCTTCGCGCGGTCGGACGGGTCGAGCCCGGGGCGGTTCGAGATCGCGCGCGGCAAGGCCTATGGCGCGGTTATGCTCGGGATGCCGGGATCGGCCCAGATGGCGCGCGCCGAGGCGCAGAGCTACTTCATGGCGGCGGTCAACGGCGCCTTCGGCGGCAAGGTCGTGCCTGTGCCGGGCGGCGTGCTGGTGCGGGACGGCTCGGGCGCAATTGTGGGCGCCGTCGGCGTCACCGGCGACACGTCCGACAATGATGCGGCGGCGGCGGTTGCCGGGATCGAGGCGGCCGGGTTCAAGGCCGAGCCATGACCGGGCGCCGCATCTCCTCCGGCTCGGACTTCGAGCGCACGATCGGCTATTCGCGCGCCGTGGTGGAGGACGGGTGGGTCTTCGTCGCCGGGACGACCGGCTTCGACTATGCCACGATGGACATCGCGCCGGATGTGGAAACCCAGTGCGAACAGGCCTTCCGAAACGTCTCGGACGCGCTGGCGAAGGCGGGCGCGGGGCTCGAACAGGTCGTGCGGGTCACCTATATCGTGCCCGATCCGGAGGACTGGCCGGCCTGCTGGCCGATCACCCGCAAATGGCTGGGTGCGGCGATGCCGGCGGCGACGATGATCGCCGCGGGCCTGCAGGACAAACGGATGCGCATCGAGATCGAGGTGACGGCGCGGCTGCCCGATTGAGCCCCGCTGCCCGAAAACCGGGCATGTGCGCAGATGAACGGCTGTCTGAGCGCTGGTCGGGCTTTTCCGCGCACGAACAGGGCGCTACATACTTGTCATAAACATGAGAAGTGCAATGTCGCGACCTGTTATCGGCATCATCGGCAATCATCACCTGATCAACGATCAGTACGCGACCCATGCGGGCGGCGTGATGAACACGCAGGCCGTCGCCGAGGTCTCTGACGGTGTGCCGCTTCTCATCCCCGCCGATCCCCGCTTCGTGTCGACGAACGAGCTTCTGGAGATCTGCGCGGGCTTCCTGTTCACCGGCGGTCGGCCGAACGTCCATGCCGAGGAATACGGCGAGGATCATACGGAGGCGCATGGCGCCCATGACCGTGCCCGCGACGCCGTGGCCCTGCCGCTGGTGCGGGCCTGCGTCGAGCGCGGGCAGCCCTTCCTCGGCGTCTGCCGGGGCTTCCAGGAAGTGAACGTCGCCATGGGCGGCTCGCTTTATCCCGAGATCCGGGATCTTCCGGGCCGGATGAACCACCGGATGCCGCCGGACGGCACGATCGAGGAGAAATTCGCGCTGCGTCACAAGGTGTCTTTCACCGAGGGCGGTCCGTTTCACCGGCTGATGGGCGCGCGCGAGGTGATGACGAACACGCTGCACGGGCAGGGGATCAAGCGGCCCGGCGCCCGCGTGGTCATCGACGGAACGGCACCCGACGGCACGCCCGAGGCGATCTATATCGACGGCGCGCCGGGCTTCACGCTCTCGGTGCAGTGGCACCCGGAATACCGCGCCTCCGAGGACCCGGTGTCGCGCCCGCTTTTCCGCGCCTTCGGTGATGCGGCCCGCGCCTGGGCTGCCGGCCGGCGCCCGGTTCCGGTCGGCGCCGTCGCCTGATCGCTTTTGCAGTTGCCGCCGGGCACGGCGCGGTGGCAGGCTTTCCCGGCATTGGATCGGGAGATTTTTCGAAATGGACTCGAGATTTGCGGCGGCTCTGGCCGCTTCGATCGCGCTGGCCGGGCCAGCCGCGGCGGACTGGGGCGACAACCTGATCTCGCAGGGCCAGGGCTCACCGGGGCTGGAAGGGGCGGTGGATTGCCCGCCGGGCGGCCCGTTCGGTCCGGTCTGGGGGACCGGGACCTACACCTCGGACAGCTCGATCTGCACCGCAGCAGTGCATTTCGGCTGGATCACCGCCTCGGGCGGCGGCCGCGTGAGCTACCGCACCGTGCCCGGCATGGACAGCTATCAGGGCAGCGCGCAGAACGGCGTGACCTCGAGCGACTACGGCACGTGGAGCCTGAGCTTTCAGATTACCGGCGCTGCGCCGCTCGGGCCGGTGCCGACCGGCGCGCAGTCGATCGGCTGGACCGACACCGCGGACGGTCTGGGGATCGGCGCATCCGTCGGCGACAGTTTTTCTCTGGCCTGTCCGCCATATGACGGGACCACCGCCGCGATCTGGGGCACGGACGTCTATACCTCGGACAGTGCGGTCTGCGTCGCGGCCGCACATCGCGGGATCATCGATGCCGGTTCGGGCGGGGTGGTGACGATCACGATCCTCGCCGCGCAGCCGCTCTTCGTCGGCAGCAGCCGAAATGGCGTGTCCTCCTCGGACTACGCCGAATGGGACCGGTCCTTCGTATTCCGCTAGCTTGCCAGCGCGCCGCGCATCTGCCGGATGATGGCGCGGATGCGCGACCATTCCGCGGCTGTGGCGGTGTCACCGAAGCTGATGGCACAGCGGGCGCGGCGCTGCGCCTCGGCCTCTGCATCGTCGCCGAGCGCGGCGTAAAGCGCCCGGGCCTGGGCTGCGATATCGGAAATGTTCATAGTCGCCTCCCTTGGTTGCAGATGAAATCATAACAGGTTTTTTACGGCATTTCAGCCATATTGATTGAGCATCTCCTGCAGGTCCTGCAGCGTGTTCGCCTCCGACACCGGCTTGTCCTTCCGCCAGCGCGCCATGCGCGGAAAGCGCAGGCTGACGCCGGACTTGTGGCGCGGGCTTTGCTGGATGCCTTCGAAGGCGATCTCGAAGACATGCTCGGGACGGACCGCGCGGACCGGGCCGAACCGCTCCAGCGTGTTCTTGCGGACCCAGGCGGTGATTTCGCGAAATTCGGCGTCGGTCAGGCCGGAATAGGCCTTGGTGAAGGGGACGAGGTCGTTGCCCTTCCACACGGCGAAGGTGAAATCGGTATAGAGCGTCGCGCGCCGGCCCGACCCCGACTGCGCGTAGATCATCACCGCGTCGATGGTCAGCGGATCGACCTTCCATTTCCACCAGTCGCCCTTCTTGCGGCCGGCGAGATAGGGCGCGGCGAGGCGCTTCAGCATGAGCCCCTCGGCGCCGACATCGCGGGAGATGGCGCGCGCGTGGGCCAGGCCGTCCCAGGTGTCGGCCTCGACGCGCGGGCTGAGGCGGATCGCGGCGTCGGGCGGTAGGGCCCCGACGGCCTCCGCCAGCAGGCCGCGACGGTCGGAAAGTGGCCGGTCGCGAATGTCCTCGCCCTGCCATTCGAGCAGGTCGTAGGCCATCAGGATGACGGGCGCTTCGGCCTGAAGTTTCTTCGGCACCGTCTTCCGCCCGATCCGCGGCTGAAGCCGGGCGAAGGGCAGGGGTGCGCCGTCCGTGTAAGCGAGCACCTCGCCGTCGATCACAGTCCCGTCGGGCAGGAAGTCCTTCGCCCGCGCCAGTTCCGGGAAGCGGTCGGTGATGAGCTCCTCTCCGCGCGACCACAGGTGATGCTCTCCGCCGCGCAGGATCAGCTGACCCCGGATGCCGTCCCATTTCCGCTCGGCCAGCCAGTCGGACGTCTCGCCGAGATCCTCCGGCGCGTCCTCGAGCTGGTAGGCGAGGTAGAACGGGTAGGGGCGCGAGAGGTCGGCGCCCGGATCGGGCGCGGCGATCAGGCTCTCCCATGTGACGCTGTCCGGCGTCCAGCTGCCCATCAGGCGATGGGTCAGCTCGGCCTCTTCGATGCCGGTCGCCTGCGACAGGGCGCGGGTCATCAGCTTCTGGCTGACGCCCATGCGCCAGCCGCCAGTCAGCAGCTTGTTGAACACGAAGCGCTCGGTCGGGCCGAACCGGTCCCAGGCGTCGAGGATTGCGGCCTTGCGCGTCTCCTCGTCCGCCTTGTCGAGCTTGCGGAGCGCGGTGATGGTCTCCGACAGGCTCGCGTCGTCCTCGCGCGTGTTGGGCGGCAGGACCAGCGCAATGGTTTCCGACAGGTCGCCCACGACAGGGTAGCATTCCTCGAACAGCCAGAGCGGGATGCCCGCCCGTTCCGCCGCCCATTCGCGCAGCTTCGTCGTCGTGATGACCCGCCGCGGCCGGCGGCCCGACAGGAGTGCCGCGCACCACAGCCGGTCGGGTTCGGGCGCGTCCCGGAAATACTCTGCCATCGCCGCGACCTTGACCGAGGTCTTGGTGGTCTGGTCGAGTTTCGTGAAGAGGGCGGCGAAGCGTTTCACGGCGCGGTCTCTTCCGTCGGTTCGTCGAGGCTTTCCCCGCCGTAATCCGTCGTGACGATGCCAGCGTCGTAGCCCTGCTCGGTCAGCCAGTGGGCGAATTGCTGGCGATAGCCGTGGGTGACGAAAATCCGTTCCGCGCCAGTGGCTTTCACGGCGTCGTTCAACCCGTCCCAGTCGGCATGGTCCGAAATGACGAAGCCCCGGTCAGCCGCGCGGCGGCGGCGGACGCCGCGCAGGCGCATCCAGCCCGAGGCGATGCCCGTCGATACCGCGCCGAACCGGCGCATCCACGTTGAGTTCAGCGCCGAGGGCGGCGCGATGACCATGGCGCCGGGATAATCCGCGATCGCGGTCGCCGGCGTGACCTGGACCGTATCGGGCAATGGCAGCCCCTGCGCGCGGAGGACGGCATTCGTGCCCTCTATGGCGCCGTGCGTCAGGATCGGCCCGATGGATGGATCCAGCATCGCCATGACCCGCTGCGCCTTGCCGAGTGAGTAGCAGCCGAGCACGCAGGTCCGCCCTTCGGCCGCCGTCGCCGCCCACCAGCCATTGATCTCGGCGGCCAGCGCGGCCTGATCGGGCCAGGTGTAGATCGGCAGGCCGAAGGTCGATTCGGTCACGAAGGCATGGCAGGCGACCGGCTCGAACGGGGTGCTGAGACCGTCGGCCACGGTCTTGTAGTCGCCCGACACGACCCAGACTTCGCCATCGACCTCGACCCGGATCTGCGCCGAGCCCGGGACGTGGCCCGCCGGATGGTAGGAGATCTGCGCCCCGCCCATCGTGATCGTCTGGCCGTAGGATACGGTGTCGAGCGCGATGTCGCCAAGCCGGTGGCGCAGGACGGGCGCGGCGGCCTCGGTCGCGAGATAGGCGCCCATGCCCGGGCGGGCGTGGTCGGCATGGCCGTGGGTGACCAGCGCCCGGGGCACGGGGCGCCACGGGTCGATATGGGCATCGGCGGCCGGGCAGTAGATGCCGCTGTCGGTGAAGGTCAGGACCATGGACCGGAGGATAGCGGGATCGCGCGCCCGGGGAAGGGCGTGCGCCGCGCGCCCCCGGCGTCAGCCGCCCGTCGCCGGATCGGCCAGCTTGATCTGGCCTGTCGCCTCCAGTTGCCGGATCGCGGTGATGACGGCGGTCATCGCGGCCTCACCCTCTTCTTCGGACGGCGTGCCGAGCGCGACCGCCTCTTCGCGCAGGGTTTCGGCCATGCGTTTCGAGATGTTTTCGAGGATGAAATCGGCCGAGAGCGGGAACTGCTCGAGTGCCGCGGCCAGTGCGAGGTTCAGCGTGTCGTTCTCGACGGCGCGCAGCACCGCGGGAATGTCGCCGGCATCGAGCCGCTTGGGGATGTGGTCGAAGGTGAAGATCGTGCGCCGCACCGCCTCGGCGAAGTCGGTGTCGCGCTGGTCGAGCGCGGTCAGCATCGCGTCGCGCAGCTTGCGCGTCGCCGAGTTCAGGATCAGCCCGACACGGTCGGCGGCATTCGACCGGAAGGCGGGTGCGGGGCGGGCGTCGACCTGCGCGACCAGCGCGCGGCCGATCCTGTTGACGGTATGCGGGCCCACCGTGCCGGTCAGCGCGACTGTGTGGGTGATGACCTCGGCCCGGTCCGGTGGCAGTTCGGCCAGAAGCTGCGCGGCCTTGGCGACCGGCAGCTTAGACAGCAGAATCGCGCAGACCTCGGCGCTTTCCTCCCCGACGAGATGCAGAAGTTCCTGCATGTCGAGCTCGGCGATGCGGTCCCAGGCCTCGCCGCGATTGGCCTTGCTGGCGGCGTCCTTCAGCTCGTCCCGGGCCGATGGCGACAGGTAGGGTTCCAGCATCTCGAGCGCATCGGGCAGGCCGCGCGGGAAGGTCAGCGCCATCCCGTCGAGCGCGGCAGTGAATTCGTCCACCACCGCATGCAGCGACATCGGGTCGATCCGCCGGATCTCGGTCATGCAGCGGGCCAGACGTTCCTGCTGGCGGGCGGCCAGCCGTTCGAGCGGCAGCGGCACTTCGTGCATGAGAAGCAGCCGCACGATCACCGCCGCCTTCTGTCCCTGAGTGAGTTGTGCCGGCACGCGGTCGCCACGGCGGCGCGCCGGCGCAGCCGCCGGCCCTTCGAGTACGTCGTCCATCGGACCACCCCAAACCATGCCATCACCCGAAGACCGAGAATGGCGGACGGGTGTTAAGAACAGGTTTCGAGGACCGTACCGTAGAGCGGGTCGTCGTCCATCCGTGCATCCTGGATCGCCACGCAGGCGCGGCATCGGCGTCCCAGACCCGGTCCTCGGGGCATTCCGTCGTGGTCGGGGTCGGTGCTGACTGGCAGACAACCAAATGCCCACGCGGACCAGGCGCGCAGGGTCTTGGAGAATTTCCGGATATGGAAAGGCCCCGGCGGGAGGGTCCGCCGGGGCCCCCGAGGGTCAGCTCGTGGCTTCGGGCACGCAGGTGCGGCTTTCGGCATCCCAAACCGTGCCGTCGGCGCAACTCATCGAGGATTGTTCGTGCGAGCAGCCCTGGGCAAGGGCGAAGCCCGGAACGATAGCCAGGACGATCGCGGCGAGGGCAGTCTTGATCTGCATGGAAGTCTCCCTGAGATGCTGTCTGTCACGTCCGTCTTTAGGTGCACCGCAAGGGTAGCACGTGCCCGCGGTGCGGCAAAACGTCCGCTGCTCACGAATGCGTCATCACGCAGGTTACGGCTCAACTGCCGAAGACGCGGGCGAATATCGTGTCGACATGCTTGGTATGGTAGCCGAGATCGAACTTGTCCTCGATCTCTTCGGGGCTCATCACCGCCGTCACGTCCGGATCGGCCAGCAGCTCTTCCTTGAAATCGGCGCCGTCCTCCCAGACCCGCATCGCGTTGCGCTGGACCATGGCGTAGGCGTCCTCGCGGCTGACGCCTTTCTGCGTGAGGGCCAGCAGGACGCGCTGCGAATGGACCAGGCCGCGGAAGCGGTCGAGATTGGCCATCATCGCCTCGGGGTAGACGACAAGCTTGTCGATCACGCCGGTCAGCCGGTGCAGCGCGAAGTCGAGCGTGATCGTCGTGTCCGGGCCGATTCCGCGTTCGACCGAGGAATGCGAGATGTCGCGTTCGTGCCAGAGCGCCACGTTCTCGAGCGCCGGAACCACGGCGGAGCGCACCAGCCGGGCGAGCCCGGTCAGGTTCTCGCTGAGGACCGGGTTGCGCTTGTGTGGCATCGCCGACGAGCCCTTCTGGCCCTTGGAGAAGAACTCCTCGGCCTCCAGCACCTCGGTCCGCTGCATGTGCCGGATCTCGGTCGCGATGTTCTCGATGGAACTGGCGATGACGCCTAGCGTGGCGAAGAACATGGCGTGACGGTCGCGCGGGATGACCTGGGTCGAGATCGGCTCGGGCCGGAGGCCGAGTTTCTCGCAGACATGTGCCTCGACCGCCGGGTCGATATTGGCGAAGGTCCCGACCGCGCCGGAAATGGCGCCGGTCGCGATCTCCCACCGGGCCCGTTCGAGCCGCGCGCGGTTGCGGTCCATCTCGGCGTAGAAGCGGGCGAAGGTCAGGCCCATTGTCACCGGTTCGGCATGGATGCCGTGACTGCGGCCGATCCGGACCGTGTCCTTGTGTTCGAGCGCGCGCCGCTTCAGCGCGGCCAGAAGCGCGTCGAGGTCGGCGAGCAGGATGTCGGCGGCGCGGGTGAGCTGGATGTTCAGCGTGGTGTCGAGCACGTCCGACGAGGTCATGCCCTGGTGGACGAAGCGCGCCTCGTCCTGGCCGATGATCTCGGCCAGATGGGTGAGAAAGGCGATGACGTCGTGCTTGGTCACGGCCTCGATCTCGTCGATGCGGGCGACGTCGAACGTGGCGTCCTTCGCTTTCCAGACGGCCTCGGCATTTTCCTTCGGGATGACGCCCAGGTCGGCCTGCGCGTCGCAGGCATGCGCCTCGATCTCGTACCAGATGCGGAACTTGGTCGCCGGCTCCCAGATCGCGGTCATCTCGGGGCGGGAATAACGAGGGATCATGGGCGGGCCTTGCGTCTCTACCGGGGTTCGCGCTCTGTTAGACGCCATGGCGGACGGGAACAAGACAGCCGGCGGGATGCGCCGCGAGGGTGCGGCGTGATCACGCTGGCCGACTTCGCGGGCCGCTGGCGGCTACGGCGCGAGATCGAGGACCGCCGTCTGGGCCTCGATGGCCGGTTCGAGGGGCTCGCGGAGTGGGAGCCGGAAGGCGCCGGCCTGCGCCAGACCGAAACGGGCGTGCTTCACTTCGGCTCTGCGGCACCGATGCGGGCGACGCGGGTCTATCTCTGGCGCTGGCAGGCGCACCGGCTGGTCGTCCTATTCGAGGACGGACGGCCGTTCCACGACTTCTCACCCGGCGAGCCGGAAGCGCTGCACGATTGCGCACCCGATACGTACCGGGTGCGCTACGATTTCACGGGCTGGCCGGCCTGGGAAAGCCGCTGGCATGTCACCGGTCCGCGGAAGGACGCGGTGATCCTGAGCCGGTTCGTCCGCGCCGAGTAGGGGACATTCGGACAGCCGTCGTACGGGATCGCACCAGCAGCAGGGCGACGGTACGCGGCCCCGTCGGGATGCGCCTCAGTAGATATAGCGGATCTGTTCGGACCAGTAGCGTTCCACGCGCTTCAACAGGTGGTTCACCTGGTCCATCTGGTCGGAGCCGATCACGCCCTTGCTCTCGAGCCCCTCGGCATGGCGGGCGAAGAGATCGGCGACCGTATCGCGCACCTCGCGCCCCTTCTCGGTCAGGCGGACTCGGACCGATCGGCGGTCGATCTCGCAGCGCTGATGGTGCATGAAGCCCATCTCCACCAGCTTCTTGAGATTGTACGACACGTTCGAGCCCTGGTAGTAACCGCGGCTTTTCAGTTCGCCGGCCGTCACCTCGTTATCACCGATGTTGAAGAGCAGCAGCGCCTGAACCGCGTTGATCTCCAGCATGCCGAGACGTTCGAATTCGTCCTTGATGACGTCGAGCAGGAGCCTGTGCAGACGTTCGACCATCGACAACGTGTCGAGATACCCGGCCATCATCCCGTGGCGGGCGCTGTCCTGCAGGGGGGCATGCATACTCATCATCGGCCTCGCGTGTCAGCTCGACACCCGATTTGCCCGAGAAAACCGAAGATTAGGTTAATTGACGTCGAATTTTGTGCCGATCAGGCGCGGTCATCCATGACGCGGGCCAGGTCGGAGACCAGCGCGGCGTGACTGACGGGGGCCGCCTCGCGCCCGGTGACCCAGGCGTAAATGTCCTGATCGGGCTCTTCCAGCAGCGCCTCGAAGGCGTCGAGCGTGGCCGGATCGGCGCCGTCGAGCCGGGCCGCGGCCCAGGCGCCGAGAATCAGATCCATCTCGCGCATGCCGCGATGTTCCGCCCGCATGCGCACGCGCTTGCGCCGGATCTCGGGCGCCTCGCTCATGCGTCCTCGCGCGCCAGGACGGCCAGCCGGAGCCGCTTTTCCAGACGGCCGAGCTTTTCGCCGATCCGCGCATGATCCGCCCGCAGCGCGCGCATCTCGCCGAGCAGGGCGCCAACCTCGTCCGGCAGGCCGCCGAGGTTTTCGGCGCCGACGATTCCGTCGCCTTCGCCGGCCATCAGCCACATCAGCGACACGCCGAGAATCCCGGCAACGCGCTGCAGCGTATTCGCGCGCGGCTCGCTCTGGTCGTTCTCCCACGCCTTCACCGAGGCGAGGCCAACGCCTGCACGGCGAGCCAGGTCAGCCTGGCTCAGCCCGGCCGCCTCGCGAGCGGCGGCGAGCCTGTCTCCGAAGGTCGAATTCTCGTCCGTGTACCAGCCGGACTCGCCGGCCGCGGTGGTGTCCTGGTCGGTCATGGCCTCTCCCGTCACATTGTGCGTGTTTGGCTTGCACCCCTGAGCCGCGGAACCTAGTGCTGCGATTGCAAGATGTAAACCGGAGCCCCAGATGGCCTTCCTCTCCGACACGCTCGCCCGGGTGAAACCCTCGCCCACCATCGCCGTCTCGAACCTCGCCGCCGAGCTGAAGCGGCAGGGGCGCGACGTCATCGGCCTCGGCGCCGGCGAGCCGGACTTCGACACGCCGGAGCATATCAAGGATGCCGCGCGCGCCGCCATCGCCGCGGGCAAGACGAAATACACCGCCGTCGACGGTATCCCGGAGCTGAAGGACGCGATCTGCCGCAAGTTCGCGCGCGACAACGGGCTGACCTACACCCCGTCGCAGGTGAGCGTCTCGTCGGGCGGGAAACAGGTGCTGTTCAACGCCTTCGTGGCGACGCTGAACCCGGGCGACGAGGTGATCATCCCGGCGCCCTACTGGGTGAGCTATCCCGACATGGTGAAGCTGGCCGGCGGCACGCCGGTCATCGTCGAGGCGGGGATCGAGGACGGCTTCCGGATCACGCCCGAAGCGCTCGAGGCCGCGATCACGCCGAAGACGAAATGGTTCATCTTCAACTCGCCCTCGAACCCGACGGGCGCGGGCTACGATGCGGCTGCGCTCAAGGGGCTGACCGACGTGCTGATGCGGCACGATCACGTCTGGGTCATGACCGACGACATGTACGAGCACCTCGTCTACGACGGCTTCCAATTCGCCACGCCCGCGCAGGTCGAACCCGGTCTCTACGACCGCACGCTGACCTGCAACGGAGTCTCCAAGGCCTTCGCGATGACCGGCTGGCGGATCGGCTATGCCGGCGGGCCGGAGCATCTGATCACCGCGATGCGCAAGGTGCAGTCGCAATCGACCTCGAACCCGTGCTCGATCTCGCAATGGGCCTCGGTCGCGGCGCTCGACGGGCCGATGGATTTTCTGACCGAGTTCAACGCGGCCTTCGTCCGGCGCCGGAACCTCGTCGTCGAGATGCTGAACGCGGCCGAGGGGATCGCGTGCCCGGTGCCGGAAGGGGCGTTCTACGTCTATCCGTCGATCGCGGGCTGCATCGGCAAGACCTCGAAGGGCGGCACGAAGATCGACAGCGACGAGGCGTTCTGCACGGCGCTTCTCGAGGAAGAGGGCGTCGCCGTCGTCTTCGGCGCCGCCTTCGGCCTCAGCCCGAACTTCCGGGTCAGCTATGCGACCTCGGATGCGGCGCTGAAGGATGCCTGCACCCGGATCCAGCGGTTCTGCGCCGCGCTTAGGTGAGCGGCGGCGCCACGGTTCCCAACGCCCAGGCCGATGCGGCCGCGCGCCTGATCGTGCGGTGGGAACTGCTCGACCCGGCCGCGCGGCCCGTCACCGATGTCCTTCCGGCGCGACCGTCACGCGTGCTCGATGCCGGCGCGTGACATGGATCTGGCTCGGCCTCGCGCCGGCCAGACCGGGCTCAGATCACCCGGTTCAGCCCCTCGGCGAGGAAATCGAACACAACGCGGATGCGGCGGCTCGTGCGCAGCTCGCGGTGGGTGATCAGCCAGATCGGGAAGCGTACGCCGTCGAAGCCGTCGATCGTGATCTCCTCGATGCCCGGTGTCCGCCTGGCCACGGCGTCGGCCATCAGCCCGACACCGTGCCCCGCGCGCAGAAGCTCCCACCCGACGACGCCGTTCGAGGAGCGGATCGGCACGGTCAGTTCCGGAACCTCGACGCCGAAGCGGGCAAGACCGGCGCGCATCGCCTGCGGATCGTCCATGCCGACCATCGGCGCCGCGGCGAGTTCGGCCACCGTTCGCGGCGCGGGGTTTTCGGCCAGCCAGCGCGTCGCGGCATAGAGCTTCGCATGACCGTCCTTCATCCTTCGGCCGATCAGCTCGGGTTCGGTCGGTTCGACATGGCGGATGGCGATATCGGCCTCGCGCCGCATCAGGTCGCTCACGCGATTGTCGGCCAGAAGCTCGATCGTCAGGCCCGGCGCCTTGCGGCGGAGATCCCGCAGCAGGTCCGGCAGAAGATAGGTGCACAGCGCGTCCGAGGCCGAGATCCGGACGTCGCCCGCCACGGCATCGTTCTGGCCCGCAGCAGCCAGCGAGACACGGTGCGCGGCCTCGCCCATCGCGCGGACATGGGTCAGGAGCGCCGTCCCCGCCTCGGTCAGCACGAGGCTGCGGCCGACCCGCTCGAAGAGCGTCACGCCGAGTGTCTCCTCGAGTGCCGTCACCTGCCGCCCGAGCGTCGGCTGCGTCAGCCGCAGCGCGCGGGCGGCCGCTGACAGCGTGCCTTCCTCGGCCGTCGCGAGAAACGCCCGGACCTGATTCCAGTCGAAATTGATGGCCTGCCAATTCATGCGCGAATGCATAACCCAGATACGAAAATATGCAATTTTCTTGTGAATGGTGCGGTCGTAGAGGATCGCTATCGACCTCGCACCGAAAGTGACCAAGATGACCAGCATGGCAAACAACAGCTCGCCCGACTTCTGGACCCGCGCCGCGCGGAAATATGCAGAAAGCCCGATCGGTAATCCGGAATCCTACGAAGCCACGCTCGCCCGGACGCAATCCTACCTGCGCAAGACCGACGAGGTGCTGGAGATCGGGGCCGGCACGTCCTCGACCGCGCTGCGCCTCGCGCCGTCGGTAAAGCGCTACGTCTCGTCCGACTACTCCGCGGGCATGGTGGAGATCGGGCAGGAGAAGGCCTGGGAAGCGTCGATCCCGTCGCTGACGGTGGTCGAAGGTGGTCTCGGCGACCCGAGCCTCGGCTCTGGTCCGTACAACGCGGTGCTCGCCTTCAACCTCCTGCACCTCGTCCCCGATCTCGACGACACCTTCGCCGAAGTGGCGAAGCTTCTGCCGAAGGGCGGGCTCTTCATCTCGAAGACGCCGTGCCTTGCCCGGCGCTTCGGACTCTTTCGCGTGATGATCGGCGTCCTCCACCTGCTCGGCAAGGCGCCGCACGTCTCGCTCTTCACCGCGACGCAGCTCGAGCGGCGGATCGTGGCCGCCGGGTTCGAGCTGATCGAGACCAGGACCTACCAGCGGTTCACGCGCACCCGCTACATCGTGGCGCGCAAGCTTTGACAGCACCCGCGGCCCTGCCTAGGCTCCGCTCCAAACGGGGCGGGGCGATGGCAGAGCTTCCAGATTACTACTTCCGTATTCGCGAAAACGGGGCGGCCGTGTTCCGGGTCGAGGCCGAGACCCGGCACAAGCGGCTGGAGATGACCGAGATCGCGGCGGTGAACATCCGCAACGGCAACGTGAAGGCCCATGGCCAGCACGAACTGAGCGCCGAGGACGAGGCCGCGATTGCCCGCTGGATGGCGGACAGGACAGCCGAACTGGCGGCGCGCGACGCAGCCACCCCCGAAGCCTGCATCGAGGCGCTGAACCTCACCGCGCACTGGGTGCAGTCGAAGGCCACGGACGGGGACCTCGACGCCTGCACGGATCGCCTGCTTCTGGCCATGCACGACCTGCGCAGCGTTCTGGTCCGCAAGAAGGCGGGCCGGTCTGGGGCCGGGGACTAGCCGGTCACTTGGTATCGACGCGGGCGGGCGCAGGCTCGGCCGGGGCCGCCGTGGCCGGGGCGAGGACGAACTGGTCGGTCAGGCCGGTTTCGAAAACCGCCGCGCAATCGCCCGTCTCGTCGGTGAACATCCAGACATGGCCGGTCTTGGTGTCGAGCGTCCCGGTCGCGCCGGCGGGCAGGGTGCCCATCGACACCTCGTCGCCGTTTTCGTCGATCCAGACGACACCCCGGTCAGAGCCGGAATTGTTCACGACCAGCACCTCGCGGGCGTTGCCGCCCTCGATCGAGCGCGCTTCGGCCAACCTGTCACAGCCGGCGTCGGTCGCGACCGTATCGGTGGCCGGTGCGGGCTCTGCCGGGGCGGCCCCTGCGGCGGCACATTGCGCGACGAAGTCCGACAGCGTCGTTCCGGGGTCGCCGGGGATCTGCATCCAGCCTCGCGGCGGCGTGGCGCGCAGCCGGTAGCGGATCGGGTCGGCGGCGGCGATATGCGCCCAGAGCCGGTCGTCGACCGGCGCCTCGATCCGGACGCCCTGGATGCCGATCTCGGCGCCGAGGCCCTGGATGCGGCCGGACACGACCGGCAACCCGCCGCCGAGTCCCTCGAACTCGACGAGGACCGGGGTGCCCTCGGTCGTCTGGCCGGATACGTCCGTTTCCATGTCGGCGACGATGACGGGACCCGTCTCGCCGAGACGACACTGCGCGGACACGAGCGCGAAATCGCTTTCCGGCAGGCCATAAACGGCCGAGAGGCCGACATCGCCAGGCTCCGACGGCTGGTAGCTGTAGGTCTGCCAGGACATCTCGCCCTCCTGCGCGGCCGCGGAAAGCGGCGCGAGAGCGAGGCAGATGGCGAGCGTTTGGCGGAACATGGCACCTCCCCGGGACATTGGCCTCGAGCCTAGCCCGGGGCGCGCGTGGCGCCCAAGCGTTTTCAGCCGCCCGGCGCGGGGCCGGCGAGTTCGGGCAGCTCGTAGCCTGCCTCGGCCAGTGCGGGCCGGATCTGGGCTTCGAGAGCGCGTTGCGTGATCGGCCCGCGGAAATGCAGCACGACCACGCCATCGCCGTCGACGAAGAAGGTCTCGGGCATCGCGATGACGCCCCAGTCGGTGCCGTTGCGCGCCTGTTCGTCCCGGCCGAGCCGGTCGAACGGATTGCCCAGTTCGTCGAGGAAGCTGAGCGCCTGATTGATCCGGTCGCGGTAATTGACGCCGTAGAGCGGCACACCGGCGTCAGCCAGCGCGGTGAGGTTCGGATGCTCTGCCCGGCAGGGCGGGCACCACGAGGCCCAGAAGTTGACGATGACGAGCTCGCCCGCTTCGAGATCGGCGCGGGTCAGAAGCGGCGTCTGCCCGAGCGGCGTCAGATCGAGGCCCGGCGCGGGAAGACCCTCGCGGGTCGAGGGCAGGGCGGCGGTATCGACCCCGTGCTGGAGGTCGGAATTGTTGCGCCCGAGTTCGATCGCGACCATGGCGATGAAGGCGCCGGCAAGCGCCACGGGCATCAGGAGGAGCCAGTTCAGCCGCTTCATGGTTTGACCGTCCGTCGTGCCTCCACCTCGTCCAGCCGCCGCCGCACGCGCCGCGCCTGCCAGACCGAGACCACGATCAGCCCGGCCAGAAGCACGAGCGAGGCGCCATAGGCCGCCAGAACCTGAACGGCATATTGGCCGAGATCGGGCATCAGGCGAGCCTTTCCTGCGTGAGCAGCGCGCGCAGCCGCCGGGCCCGGATCTCCGTCCGCGTGCGGTAGAGCACCAGAGCCACGAAGACGAGCGCGAAGCCAGCGATGCAGATCAGAAGCGGGACTGCGAAGACGGGCGAAACGTCCGACTCCCCGTCCAGAAGCTGGAACCGGTCCTGGTGCAGGCCCTGGTTCCAGAAATCGAGCGCATAGCGCGAGATCACCGCGAAGACCGAGCCGACGAGGCAGAGGACGGTGGTCAGGTCCGCGGCGGCGTCCGGGTTCTCGACCGCCTGCCACATCGCCATGTAACCGAGATAGAACAGGAACAGGACGAGGAAGGCGGTCAGCCGCGGATCCCATTCCCACCAGGTGCCCCACATCTGCTGGCCCCAGATCGCACCGGTCAGAAGCGCGATCATGGTGTAGACGGCGCCGATTCCGGCCGCGGCCTTGGCGGCGAGCGCCGAGACGTGGTGGCGGCGGACGAGCCAGATCAGCGAGGCGATCAGCATCATGATCCAGACATTGATCGCCATGACCGCCGAGGGCACGTGCAGGTAGATGATCTTGACCGTCGATCCCTGCCGGAAATCGTCGGGCGTGAAGAAGAATCCCCAGACGAGGCCGACCCCGAGCGTGGCCGCGGCAAGGCCCACCGTCCAGGGCAGGAGCGCCTCGGACGTGGCCATGAACTTGCGCGGGTTCGCGTATTCCCAGATCGACGCCATGGACGGGACACTAGGCCCGTCCGCGCGCGCCCACAACGCGGCAGAGGGGCGCAAGGTCGGGCGGATTGACGCGGGGCGGAGGGCCGCTCGTCAGTGGCGGATCGGCGCCGGAACGGGGGCGGGAATCCCCGTACCGCCGCAGCCCTGCGAACGGCTATCGCAGCGCGATCCGGAGCGCGCCGGCAGCGGCGAACGGCATCGCCGCGACCGCGCCGAGCGTGAGCCCGGCCAGAAGCGCGAGCGGCGGCAGCGGGTCGAGCCCCTCGGCGGCCCGGCTCGCCACCATCGCCCCGAAGAGAAGCGTCGGCACGTAGAGCGGCAGGACGAGGAGCGACAGCAGCAATCCGCCCCGCCGGATGCCCACGGTCAGGGCTGCGCCGAAAGTCCCGATCGCCGACAGCCCCGGCGTCCCGGCCAGAAGCGCCGCGACAAGCCACGGATAGGCCGCCGGGTCGAGGTTCAGCAGAAGCCCGAAGGCGGGCGCCGCGACGACGAGCGGCAGGCCGGTGGTCAGCCAGTGAGCCAGCGCCTTGGCCAGCGCCAGCGTCTCGAGCGGCAGGGCCGAGGTGGCCAGAAGCTCGAGGCTGCCATCCTCCCAGTCGAGCTGGAAGATCCGGTCGAGCGACAGAAGGCAGGCCAGAAGCGCTCCGAGCCAGAGGATGCCGGGCGCGATGAGCCGCAGCGTGTCGGTCTCGGGTCCGACGCCGAAGGGCACGAGGATCACGACGATCAGGAAGAAGGCCAGCGCCAGACCGAAGCCGCCACCGGCGCGGAAGGCGAGAGTCAGATCGCGGGCGAGCACGGCTTTCATGCCGACCAGTCTCCGGCAAAAGGATCATCGGGCCGGAGGCTCTGCGCAGCGAACCGCGAGACATCGAGTGTCTCGCCGCCGATCCCGAGATCGATATGCGTCGCGACAATGGCGATCCCGCCGCGGCCGAGATGCCCTGCGATCGCCCTGGCGAAGCGCGCGGTATTCTCGGTGTCGAGCGAAACCGTCGGTTCGTCGAGACACCAGATCGGCCGGCCGGTCACCATCAGCCGCGCGAGCGACAGCCGGCGTTTCTGCCCCGCCGACAGCTCGCCCGCCCGCCGCTCGGACAGCGATCCGAGATCGAAGGCGTCGAGCGCAGTCGCGATGTCGCGATGGCCGGCGATCCGGGCCCAGAAGGTCAGGTTCTCGGCAACGGTCATCTGCGCCTTGATCCCGTCGGAGTGACCGGCATAGGCGATGGCCTCGGGCGCGGCCTCGATCCGGCCGGCAATGGGCGGCGTCAGCCCGGCCAGCGTGCGCAGAAGCGTCGTCTTCCCGGACCCGTTCGGCCCCCTGAGAACCAGCGCCGAGCCGGGCGCGCAGGTGAAGCCGACCCCGGTCAGCACCTGGACATCGCCCCGGCCGACGGAAAGATCGTGAACGCCGAGTGTCATGGCAAAAGCCGTAGCCTCTGGACCGGCGAAGGGGAAGGCCGCGTTGATCGCAGGAATTCCGACCTGTCGTGTCAGTCCACCATCCTCTTCTCTTTGCTTTCGAAATACTCCGGGGGGCGCGAGGGGCAGCGCCCCTCGCTCGCCCGGCTATGCGCGGCTCGTCTTGACATTGTGTATACCGCGGTATACCAAACGCCACAGGCGCGGCGTCCTGCCCCTTGATCGCGGGCGGCGCACGCGTTTTGATCGGACGAAAGTCCCACGCATTCCACCCGGATCACGGAGGCCCTTCGAGATGCCCATCACCGTCGGCCATGACAGCCAGGCGACCCGCAAGACACTGAAGGTCGGTGGCAAGAGCTACGCCTATTACTCGATCCCGGCGGCCGAAGCCGCAGGGCTCGGCGCCTTCTCGCGGCTGCCGGCCTCGCTCAAGGTCGTGCTGGAAAACCTGCTCCGCTTCGAGGACGGTAAGACGGTCACGGTCGACGATATCCGTGCCTTCGGCGAATGGGCCGAGCAGGGCGGTCAGAACCCGCGCGAGATCGCCTACCGCCCGGCGCGCGTGCTGATGCAGGACTTCACCGGCGTGCCCGCCGTCGTCGACCTTGCCGCGATGCGCGACGGAATCGTGGCGCTCGGCGGCGACGCCGAGAAGATCAACCCGCTCAATCCCGTGGACCTTGTCATCGACCACTCGGTCATGATCGACGAGTTCGGCAATCCGCGCGCGTTCCAGATGAACGTCGACCGCGAATACGAGCGCAACATGGAACGCTACACGTTCCTGAAATGGGGCCAGTCGGCCTTTGACAATTTCCGCGTGGTTCCGCCGGGCACCGGCATCTGCCACCAGGTGAACCTCGAATACCTCGCCAAGACCGTCTGGTTCGACAAGGACCAGAACGGTGAGACGGTGGCCTATCCCGATACGCTCGTCGGCACCGACAGCCACACCACGATGGTCAACGGCGCGGCCGTGCTCGGCTGGGGCGTGGGCGGAATCGAGGCCGAGGCGGCGATGCTGGGCCAGCCGGTCTCGATGCTGATCCCCGAGGTCGTGGGTTTTGAGCTGACCGGCAGGATGGTCGAGGGCACGACAGGCACCGACCTCGTCCTCAAGGTCGTGGAAATGCTGCGCAAGAAGGGCGTGGTCTCGAAATTCGTCGAGTTCTACGGCGAGGGTCTGGACCATCTGCCACTCGCCGACCGCGCGACCATCGCCAACATGGCGCCGGAATACGGCGCGACCTGCGGCTTCTTCCCGGTCGATGCCGAAACCATCCGCTATCTCCGCGCCACCGGCCGGCCGGACGAGGTCGTCGACCTTGTCGAAGCGTATGCCAGGGAGAACGGCTTCTGGCGCGACGCGGACTATTCGCCGGTCTACACCGACACGCTGCATCTCGACATGGGCACCATCGTGCCCGCGATATCCGGGCCGAAGCGGCCGCAGGACTACATCGCGCTCGACAAGGCTGCGGGAGCCTTCGGGGCCTACGTGAAGGGCCAGCGCGAGGGCAAGGATGCCGCCGTGAAGGAAGAGGTCCGCTGGGAAGGCGAGGGAGGCGCGCCCGAACCGGCAGCGATCCCGGGCGACGAGGGGCACCACAAGCGGGGCTATGTCTCAGCTGATGGCGGCGCTTACCAGCTCCATGACGGCTCGATCGTGATCGCCTCGATCACCTCCTGCACCAACACCTCGAACCCCTACGTGATGATCGGCGCGGGTCTCGTGGCCAAGAAGGCGCATGAAAAGGGTCTGACGCGGAAGCCGTGGGTGAAGACCTCGCTCGCACCAGGCTCGCAGGTCGTCTCGGCCTATCTCGAAGCAGCAGGGCTGCAGGACGATCTGGACGCCATCGGCTTCAACCTCGTCGGCTATGGCTGCACAACCTGCATCGGCAACTCCGGCCCGCTCGCGCCCGAGATTTCCAAGTGCATCAACGACAACGACCTGATCGGCGTGTCGGTCCTGTCGGGCAACCGGAACTTCGAGGGCCGGATCAGCCCGGACGTCCGCGCGAACTACCTCGCCTCGCCGCCGCTCGTCGTGGCCTACGCGCTCGTCGGCGACATGAATGTCGACATCGCCAATTCGCCGCTCGGTAAGGACAAGGACGGCAACGACGTCTATCTCAAGGACATCTGGCCGAGCCAGAAGGAGATCGCGGATCTGGTCGAGAAGACCGTGACCCGCGCCGCGTTCCAGGAGAAATATGCCGACGTCTTCAAGGGCGACGAGAAGTGGCAGGGCGTGGAAACGACCGACAGCCAGACCTATGACTGGCCCGCGACCTCGACCTACGTTCAGAACCCGCCCTACTTCCAGGGCATGGGGACGGAACCCGGCGTGATCGAGGATATCGAGGGTGCGCGCGTGCTTGCCATCCTCGGCGACATGGTCACGACCGACCACATCAGCCCGGCGGGCTCTTTCAAGGACACCACGCCTGCGGGCAAGTACCTGGTCGAGCATCAGGTGCCGCAGCGGGAGTTCAACTCCTACGGCTCCCGCCGGGGCAACCACGAGGTGATGATGCGGGGCACCTTCGCCAATATCCGCATCCGCAACGAGATGCTGGACGGGGTCGAGGGTGGCTACACCAAGGGTCCCGACGGCGAACAGACCTCGATCTACGACGCCGCGATGGCCTACCAGGAGGCGGGCACGCCGCTCGTCATCTTCGCGGGCGAGCAGTATGGCGCGGGGTCCTCGCGCGACTGGGCGGCCAAGGGCACGGCGCTACTGGGCGTGAAGGCGGTCATTGCCGAAAGCTTCGAGCGCATCCACCGCTCGAACCTCGTCGGCATGGGCGTGATCCCGTTCGAATTCACTGGCGGCGACACCCGCAAGTCGCTTGGCCTGAAGGGCGACGAAACGGTCTCGATCAAGGGCCTGGCGGGCGATCTTAAACCGGGTGACCTGGTGCCCTGCACGATCACCTTCGCCGACGGGTCGACCAAGGAAATCGAGATCAAGTGCCGGATCGATACCGCGATCGAGAAGGAATACGTCGAGCATGGCGGCGTGCTGCACTACGTGCTGCGGAACCTCGCCAAGGCGGCGTGAGACGGACTGATTCCTGAGATCCGGGCCCCGGCGGCAGCGCCGGGGCCTATTTCGTTCGGGAGTATCTGGGCCGGCCACCGCCGGTTTCCCATCGTCACGCATATCCATGTTGACTGGAGGCCGGCGGGCGATGACAGTTTTCACATATCTTTAGACGCCGGGCACGACGGTCGCATTTCGTACCGGATGGCCGGCATTCCAGGGAGGTATTCCAGATGAAAATTCATGGTCTCGCGGTCGTCGCGCTCGCGCTTCTTGCCGGATGCGTTGACGATGGGGGCTCCGGCTCGGACGGCATGCCGGCGGTCGGCAGCTCGTCCGATCTGAGCCAGTTCCAGGGTGCGCGCGCCGGACAGGCCGAAATGGGGATCCAGAACCTCGGCTACCAACTGATCCGGACCGAGGGCCTGACGGCCTACTGGTTCAACCCGACGACGGGGGCCTGCGCCCAGATCGTGACCTCGGACGGCCGCTATTCCTCGGTCACCATGCTGCCCGCCGGGGATTGCTGAACACCCTTCTGACGGGGCGGGCGGCGCTCGCTGCCCGACCCGACCGGTTCGGTGTCCGACATTTCCCGAGAGGTAACGATCCGTCTTCGTGATATCCTCCGCCGTGGGAGAGGCATGGGGAGGGCGCGATGTCGGACACCGACAAGGTATTCGCAGGGTCGATCCCGGATATCTACGACGAGTTTCTGGTTCCGCTGATCTTCGAAAGCTACGCCGAGGACATGGCGCGCCGGGTCGCCTCCGCGGGTCCGTCAGTGGTGCTGGAAACGGCGGCGGGCAGCGGGGTCGTCACGCGGGCTCTGGCGCCGAAGCTGGACGCCGGCGCGCATTACGTCGTCACCGACCTGAACCAGCCGATGCTCGACCGCGCGGCCCGCCGTCAGCCCGCCGACAGCCGGATCGCATGGCAGCAGGCCGACGCGCTGAGCCTGCCGTTCGGGGACGAGAGCTTCGACGCGGTCTGCTGCCAGTTCGGCGTGATGTTCTTTCCCGACCGCGCCGCCGGCTACCGCGAGGCATATCGGGTGCTGCGTGGAGGCGGTCGGTTCGTCTTCAACTCGTGGGACCGGATCGAGGAGAATGTCTTCGCCGACAGCGTGACCGAAAGCGCCGGACGGCATTTTGCCGAGGACCCGCCGCGCTTCCTCGCCCGGACGCCGCATGGCTATCACGACATCGCGGAGATCGAGGCCGATCTGCGCGCGGCGGGGTTCGACCGTATCGAGATCGAGACGGTTTCGGCAGAGAGCCGGGCGTCGAGCCCACGCCATCCGGCCGTCGCCTATTGCCAGGGCACGCCGCTTCGGAACGAGATCGAGGCGCGCGATGCGTCAGCACTCGAAGCGGTGACCGACAGTGCTGCGCGCGACCTCGCAGCCCGGTTCGGCACCGGCGCCATCACCGGCAAGATCCAGGGTCACGTCGTTATCGCGACCCGCTGACGAAAGAGGCCCCTCGCGGGGCCCCTGCAGCTTACGGTCGGTGCGGCTCGGTCAGAACCGGAAGCCGACGTTTACGCCGACCGTCGTCACCTCGAGCTCCGCACCGGCGGCAGGGCCGTCGAAATCGTCGAACTGGTGACGCAGCGCCTCGACACCGATCACGACCCGGTCGGTCGCAAGGATGTCGACGCCAAGGCCGTAGAAGTATCCGCTGCTGTCCAGCGAGCCCGGTCCGGCGGTGATGTCGATATCGGCATAGCCCGCGGTCCCGTAGACGAGCGCCCGGCCAAGATCGAAACCGCCTTCGATGCCGACTCGCAGGAGCCGGTCGTAATCGACGGCCGTCACGGCGGCACCAGTGGTGATGTCACCGTCGCCCATCATGTAGTCGACTTCGCCGCCGACCACCAACTGGCCGAAATCGAACCGGTATCCTCCGAAGATGCCGTAGACCTGGCCTTCCACGGTGAAAGAGCCGGCGATACCATTGTCGAGAAAACCGTCGGCAATCGTGTCGTACTGCAGACCGACATAGGCACCGGACCAGTCGGTCGTGGGCGCGGCGGCCGGGGCGACGACGACAGGCGTCGGGGCGGGCGCGTCGAGCCCTCCGGCCAGCGCGGGTGCGGCGACGATGGTCAGGGCAGCGGCGAGTGCAAATCTGGTCATGGTCTCTCACTCCGAGAAATCGTTACGAGCACAATATCGGCTCGCGCGCCGGTTCGTAATCACATTGATCTGATCTGCCGTGGTATTCCGAACGGAGTGGTCTCCGGGGCACAGTTTTCTGCCGGGGAAATCGTCAGCCAGCGATGACGCTGCCCGTCAGGACGCGGGCGGGGCCTCGGCAAAAGACACGTCCTCGATCCGGCCCCGGCCACTGGCGAGTGCCATGGCCTGCTGCGGCAAACGGTTCGCCTCGTAAAGCCCGCGTTTGAGCTTGCGCCAGCGCAGCGCCATGCCTGTCGGACGGGCCGCCTTGCCCAGTTTCGCGATGTCCGAGTTGTAGGCCCATTGCCGCTGCGTCGCCATGGCGGGCACGACCATCGCCGGCTTCAGCCGCCGGGCCAGGAGCGAGACGTTCTGATTGAACAGCGCATGGTCGACCGGCACGCTGAAGCGGCCGCGATGGGCAAGCCCCGCCTCGGCCGATGCCCGCGACAGGATGTAGGCGCCACCGCCGGCATGGCGCGACAGGAGCGGGCGGATCGCGCGGCCGGTCGGGGTCTGGCCGATCTCGCGCCCGAGCAGGATCCGGGATGCACCGTCATTGAACTTCTCGAGCTTCAGGAGCCCGTGCGGCACCCAGTCATCGTCAGCGAGGCAGGCGGCGATGTCCTCCGACAGGTAGACGTCGTCCTCGAGGATAAGCGCATAGGCGGCATCGGTCTTCAGGAAGGCCGCCCAGGCCATCGTGTGGCTGACCGTACAGGCCCGGTCTCCGTTGCCGAGCGCGCCGAGCGGGCCCGACGCAGAAATCACCGCGTCGAGCGTCGTGTCCGTCACATCGGCCGCGTCGCAGGCGCCGATCGGGGTGAAGGCAACGCCACGGCCCGCCAGATGCTCTGCCATCCGCCCGAGCCGGTCCGGGCGGCGGGCGAGGTTGATGACGAAGGCGGGAATGGTTCGGCCCATGGCGCGGGCCTTGCCACGGGTGGGGTGCCATGGCAATGCCCGGCCATGAAGGTGCTGCACATGCATTTCGGCAAGGAAGGCGGGGCGGAGCGGTTCTTCGTCAATCTGGTCACGGCCTTCGCCGAGGCCGGCGTGGAGCAGCGCTTCGTCACGCGGCCGGGGCGGGTCTGGAAGGCCGAGGTCGCGCCGCTGGGTCCGGTGATCGAGAACCATTACCGCCGCCTGTCGCTGTCCTCCCCGATCCTGACCTGGCGGGTGCACCGGATGGTGCGGCAGTGGCGCCCCGACGCGATCATGGCGTGGATGTCGCGCTCCTCCCGCCTTGTCCCGGACTGGCCGCACGCCGTGAAGCTGACGCGGCTTGGAGATTACCCGAGGCATCTCAAGCACTTCCGATACAACGACCTGATCGTGGCGAACACGCCGGGGATCGCGGAGCGCTGCCGCGAGCTCGGCTGGGACAGGCCGCTCGAGGTCGTGTCGAACTTCGTTCGTGACGTCGATCCGGTGCCAGTGGACCGGGCGCGCTTCGATACGCCCAAGGATGCATTCCTCGTGACCGGGTCGGGTCGCTTCGTGAATCGCAAGGGTTTCGACACGCTCCTGCGGGCTGTCGCAGACCTGCCGGGCGCTTATCTGTGGCTGATGGGCGAGGGCGAGAAGCGCGACGAGCTGGAGCAGCTCGCGGGCGAGCTCGGCATCGCGGACCGCGTGCGCTTCATCGGCTGGGTCGAGGAGCCGATGCACTACGTCGCGGCGTCGGACTGCTTCGTGATGCCCTCGCGCCACGAGCCGCTCGGCAACGTCATCCTCGAGGCCTGGGCGACCGGCGTGCCTTGCGTGTCGACGGCGTCAGAGGGGCCGGCCTGGTTCTGCACCGACGGCTCCGACAGTCTGCTGGTACCGATCGACGGAGTGACCGAGATGGCCGCCGCCATCGCCCGCGTCCGCGACGAACCAGGCCTTGCCGCCCGGCTCGCGGAAAATGGGGCCGAGACGCTGGCTGCGCGGTTCACGAAATCCGCTGTGGTGGACAGGTACCTCGCGATCTTCCGCGGCGAGATCGTTCCGGGCGACGCTCAGCCCCAGTAAAGATTGACGTAAGGCTCCGCCCGGATCGCATAGCGGGCCTGCATCGCGCGGACATGGGGCAGCGTCGCGCGGTCGATGCGCTCGTGCGTTTCCACGAACATCGTCCTGACCCGGCTGCCAACATCCTCTCAAAGGCACCAACAGACTGAATCGGCTGGGCCCGAACGATTGGCGAACCCGTTCGGCATCGATCGTGGTCCAGCGCCACGCTGGACCTCGCGTCGCGGCGCTCATATGAGGGGAAAGCCCGATCAAGCTTGGTACCAGATGGCGCATCCGTTCAGAAACCTGTTCCTGCACTGGCATCGCCTCATGGGCACCTCGGTCGCCCGGATGGACGGCGTGCGAATCTCCACTGATCGAAAGACTACGCCGAAGCTCGTGCGGGACCTGATCTTCAAGGACACCTACGAAGACGCTGAACGGGAGCTTCTGGCGCGCTGTCTCCGGGCCGGCGACCGGGTTCTGGAAGTCGGCGGCGGGATCGGGCTGATCGGGCTGGTGGCGGCGAAGATTGCGGGGGCGGGCCGGGTGGTCTCCTACGAGGCGAACCCGGTGCTTCGCCAGATCATCGAGGCGAACTACGCCCTGAACGACGTCTCGCCGGAGCTTCGCATGAAGGCGGTCACGACCGACGGGGCGCCGGCGACGTTTCACGTGTCCGACAATGTCGTGTCGTCCAGTTTGCGCGAGCGGTCGGAAGCGACGCGGGCAGTCACTGTCGAGAGCGACGCGCTGGCCGACGTGCTGGCCGAGGTGAAGCCCGACGTGCTCGTCATGGACGTGGAGGGCGCGGAGGTCGATCTTCTGCCCTCGGCCGACCTGTCGGGCCTGCGCGCGATCGTGGTCGAACTGCATCCCCACGTCGTGGGAGAGGCGGCGACCGAGGCCCTGGTGGCCGAACTGACGGCGCAGGGCTTTGTGAAGACCGCCGGCGCCCGGACCAATGTCCTGATGGAGCGCCGTTGAAGGGCTTTCCCGACCTGCCGCCGGTCTGGCTGGCCGGGTTCATGGCGCTCGCCTGGCTCTTCGCGCGATACCTTCCGCTGGTGACCGTGGCCGGCCCGGTCCTCAGGGCCGTGGGGATCGTTATCGCCCTTGCCGGGGTCGTCCTGATCGGCTGGTCGGCCTACTGGTTCCGGCGACGCCGGACGAAGATCGAGCCGCACCACGACCCCTTGGCCCTGATCGTGGAAGGACCGTTCCGGCTGTCGCGCAACCCGATCTATCTCGGGATGCTGGCGATCCTGACCGGGCAGGTGCTGTGGCTGGGCGCGCTTCCCGGGCTTCTCCTGCCGCCACTCTTCTTCGACATCCTGACGCGGCGCTTCGTGTTGCCGGAGGAGGCGCGGCTGCGGGATGGATTCGGACCGGCTGCCCGGCGTTACATGGAACGCACGCGTCGCTGGTTGTAACGCACTCTCGCAAAGGCTTGATTGGCGCGGGGCCGTCCGAATGCGTAGCTAGGATGGAACGTCAGGGGAAAATCGAAAGGCGCGACATGGCAATCCTGCGGTCGATGGCTTGGGCGCTCGCGGTGGCGATCGGCACCGCCGGCATGGCGCGCGCCGACGGCCCTGTCGTGGTCGAGCTGTTCACCAGCCAGGGGTGTTCCTCCTGTCCGCCGGCCGATGAACTTCTGGCCGACCTTGCCGGACGGGACGACGTGATCGCGCTCGCCCTGCATGTCGATTACTGGGATTACATCGGCTGGGCCGATACGTTCGCCGATCCCGCCTATACGGCACGCCAGCATCACTATGCCCGGGCCGCAGGCTCTACCGTCGTCTACACGCCGCAGATGGTGATCGAGGGACAGGACCACGTGATCGGCCATCGGCCGATGGAGGTCATGGATGCCGTACTGGCCCATGCCGCGCAGGCCTCGCCGGTTTCGGTCTCGGTCCAGCGGACGGGCGATGGCTACACCGTGCGCGCCAACGCGAACGGTGCCCCGCGCAGGGATATGGTGGTTCAGCTCGTTGGCTATCGCCCCCATGCGCGGGTCGACATCCGGCGCGGCGAGAATGCGGACCGGTCCATCGACTACCACAACATCGTGTCCTCCTGGCAGGTGATCGCGAACTGGGATGGCGGCAACGCGTTCCAGTCGCAGATCCGGCCGCAGAGCGATCTCGAATACGTGGTGATCGTGCAGGAAAGCGGCTACGGCCCGATCCTTGCAGCCGCGCGCCTGCGCTAGGCCAGCTCAATCCAGGTCGAACATCTTGTGGCGCCGGATGCGCCCGTGCTTCCAGCGCCGGTGCGGCCAGAGCCACTGATCCGGGTGCTCCGTGATGCGTACCGACAGGCTGTCATTGACCGCCTGCATCATCTCTTCGGGCGTACCCGCCGGGACAGGCCCCTCAACCACGACGTCGAAGTCGAGACCGTTGTCGCGGCGGATGCCGTAGAACGGGATCAGCGGGGCATCGTAACGCAGCGCCAGTTCGGCGGCGGACAGGGTCGTCGGCGCCGGCTGGCCGAGGAAATCGAGCATCACCCCCTCGGCCACGAACTGGTCGATCAGGATGCCGCCCATGCCGCCATCCTTCAGGTGGCGCAGGAAGTCGCGCAGGCCCTGCCGGCCGCGCGGGAAGGCGGGCACGCCGAAGCCCTCCAACGCGGCGATCTGGCGGTCCATGAGGAAGCCGTTGTTGAACGGCCGGAACAGCGCGCCGACCCGGTGGCCGCGCAGGGTCAGCGCGGCGCGCGCCGCTTCCCAGTTGCCGAAATGCCCCGAAACGATGATGGCCGGCCTGCCGTCGGCCTGCGCCCGGTCCAGCGCCTCCACCCCCGGTCCTTCGGGCGTCCATCCGCGGGCGCGGGACAACAGCGAGGGCGGGTCGAGGTTCTCGACGATCGTCCGGGCCATGTTGTCGATCGAGCCGAGCGCGATCTCGCGCCGGCGGGCAGGGGGCATGTCCGGCCAGACGAAGGCGAGATGCTCCTCGGCGCGGGCGAGGAACTTGGTGCGCGCCATGACCCGGCGGCCGAGCCCTGCGACGGCGGGCACGCGGCGGTCTCGCGGCAGGATGCGGCCGAAGCCGATCGCCGCGCCGAGTGCGCAGTCCACCAGCCAGTCACCGGTGGTGCGGGTCACGGAGCGGTGGGGCTCGGACGGCATCGGGTCTCCTCGGTCCGGCGCCCGGAAATGCGGGGCCGGGCATCGCGTCGGCAGACATAGTGGGAGGCGGCGCCGGGAACAACGCCATCGGGTCGGGACGGGGCGGCCGTCAGCGGCGCGACTGGCCGATCCCGTCGATCTGGCCCGAGAGATGGTCCATCGGGTAGCCCGCGGCAGCGACCGCTTTCAGGATATCGCTGGTCGGCATCCGTCCGGCCATCGACAGTGCCCACATGAGCGCCGACCGCATTCCCGAGGCGCAATACGCCACGACCGGCCCGTCCGAGCCGTCGATGGCATCCGCCTGTTCGTCGATTGCATCGGGCGACATGCCCGTGCCGATCACCGGGTTGTAGACGAAGGCCATGCCCTCGGCCTCGGCCGCCGCCTGAATCGCAGCGGCCTGAAGCTCTTGCGGGTTTTCGGTATCTGGTCGGTTGCAGATCACAGTCTTCACACCCGACGCGGCCAGATCCGCCATCTGGTCCGGCGCGAGCTGGGAACTGACCGAATAGCCCTCGGCTATCGGGCGCAGGTTCATTGTCGTGGTCCCCTCCGTTCACACCGCCAGCAGTCTTCGAGCGACCGGCGGTGCTGCCAGCATGCCCGCAACCATCGCAATAAGAAAGAGGGCACCGCCCCAACCACCCCACGAAAGCGAGGCAAGGGAGGGTCCGGGACACAGTCCGGCCAGGCCCCACCCCATGCCGAACAGAATCGAGCCGATCGCGAGCTGCCGGTCGAGCTGCGGGTCGGGGGGCGCGGGGAAGCGCGTGTCGAAGGCGGGTGCGCCGAGGCGGCCGGCCAGCGCCCATGCGACGGCCATGGGCAGAATCGCTCCGCCTAGAACGAAGGCGAGCGTCGGGTCCCAATCGCCTAGAAAATCCAGCCATCCCTGGACCTTGGTTGTGTCCGTCATGCCCGATATCATGAGGCCGAGGCCGAATATCGCGCCCGAGACGGCGGCAACAGCGCGGCGCATGTCAGATCAGACCCATGATGTGGCGGAACAGGTAGACCGTGACCGCCCCGGCAAGCAGGTACCAGAGCGTCGCCACGATGCCGCGGGGTGAAAGCCGTGAGATACCGCAGACCCCGTGCCCCGACGTGCAGCCATTGGCGAGTCGCGTGCCGAGGCCGACCAGCAGCCCCGCCGCGATGATCACACTGATATTCCCGGTCAGGTGAGTCTCTCCCGGTCCGAATATGAGTATGGCGAGCGCGGGCGCACCGATCAGGCCTCCCATGAACCAGAGTTTCTCGGTCCGGTCGCGGCCCCTGGCGCTGCCGTCGACCACGGAGCCGAGAATGCCGCTCGCCCCCATGATGCGGCCATTGCCGAGCAGCAGGATCGACGCCGCGATCCCGATCATCAGGCCGCCGGCGAGGCCCATCCAGTAGTCCGCGATCATGTGCGTCCTCACATGCGGTTAATCGGCACTTTCAGATAGTGCGTTCCGTTGTCTTCCGCAGGGGGGAACTGGCCCGCCCGCATGTTGACCTGGATCGAGGGCAGGATCAGCCGCGGCATCCCGAGCGTGGCGTCCCGCGCCTCGCGCATGGCGACGAAATCCTCGATCGGCTTGCCGGACCCGATATGGACGTTGAGCGCCTTCTGTTCGCCCACGGTCGTCTCCCATGCGTAGTCGTCGCGGCCGGGCGCCTTGTAGTCGTGGCCGACGAAGATCCGAGTCTCGTCCGGCAGGGCGAGGATCTTCTGGATCGACCGGTAGAGCATCTCGGCGGAACCGCCCGGGAAATCGCAGCGGGCGGTCCCGAAATCCGGCATGAAGAGCGTGTCGCCCACGAAGGCGGCGTCGCCGATCACGTAGGTCAGGCAGGCGGGCGTATGGCCGGGCGTATGCAGGACATCGCCGCGCATCTGGCCGACATGAAAGCTGTCGCCCTCGCGGAAGAGCGCGTCGAACTGGCTGCCGTCGCGCTGGAATTCGGTGCCTTCGTTGAAGATCTTGCCGAACGTGTCCTGAACGACCGTGATGTTCGCCCCGATCCCGATCTTCGCGCCGGTCGCGTCCGCAAGATAGGGCGCGGCCGAAAGGTGATCTGCATGAACATGGGTTTCCAGAACCCACGCGACTTCGAGCCCCTCGGCTTTCACGAATTCAAGGATGCGGTCGGCGCTTGCCGTCGCGGTGCGCCCCGAAGCCTGGTCGTAGTCGAGCACGCTGTCGATGATCGCGGCCTTCCGCCCCTCGGGCTCGGCCGCGACGTACGAAACGGTGTTCGTGGCGTCGTCGAAGAATGCTGTCACACGTGGATGCATGATAGGGTCCTCCCTTCTCCCCGTGGGTCGCGCCACCATAGTGATCCAAATCAATGTCCGGGGGCAAGCCGGGGGCTAGGGTCAGGGTCGCGCCGGCCCCCATGCGCGCTGCCAATCCAGAGGAGACGCCGATGACCACGCCCCGCCCGAAGACTCTGACCGAGGTCGAGACCGACGACGCGCTCCCTGCCGAGGAGGCGGGCACCCATACCGAGGTCCGGCGGCTGAAGACCAAGCCGCGCCCGCGCGCGGTCCTGCCGCCCGAGCCCGAGGACGGGCCGGAGGATCCGTTCAACGACATGCCCGTCTGAGGCGGACGTCACCGCTTGAAATTGTGATCCGGATGGCGAAGCGCCGCCTCCGGACAGATCGTCATGTCCGGCAGAAGCTTCGTGGTGTCACGGGGGATGAGCCTCCCGGTCCGGATCGGCCCGGCCCGGCTCAGGCGAGCATCACACCGAGCACGACGGCCATGAGCCCGAGCGCGGATACCAGCAGCGCCCCCATGTTCACGATCACGATGCGTTGCAGACGGGCGCGCAGTGCCGCGTCATCGAGCCCGGCGCGCTTGGCCGAGATGGCTGCAAAGATGCACCAGCCCACGATCAGAAGCCCGATCAGGGCCAGGATCGTGCCGGTCCAGACGAGCCAGGTCATGCGCATATCCCCTTCAGCGACGCGGGCCGGGGCCTAGCCCAAAGCCGGGGCGCCGTCCAGTCTTGCGGGCGCTGCGGGCGCGCGCTATCCGGGGCGCTCCATTTCCCGAACAGGAGCCACGGCCCATGGATGCGCCCGATCCCGCACCCGACAGCTACCGCGTCACCGCCGACGAACTGCGCCAGTTCATCGAACGCTACGAGCGGCTGGAGGCCGAGAAGAAGGACATCGCCGATCAGCAGAAAGAGGTGATGGCCGAGGCGAAGGCCCGTGGCTACGACACCCGCGTGATGCGCAAGGTCATTGCGCTGAGAAAGCGCGAACCCGACGACATCGCCGAGGAAGAGGCGGTGCTGGAGATGTACAAGGAAGCGCTCGGGATGCGGTGACGCGCGCCGTCACGGCGTGATGAAATCGACCTCGTGGATCTCGGCCACGCGCTCCATGTCGGCGTCGTAGGCTTCGGAAATCTCGTCGAGCATCTCCTGCGTCCAGCCCGGCGCGACGAGTTCTTCCTCCATCGCCTCGGCGCGGGCGTATTTTCCGAGGAAGGCCGCCACGATGCGGCGGCGCTGCGTCTCGTTGTCGATCATGTGCTTGGCCAGATAGGCGGTCAGGCGGCGGAAGCCGGCGGGCTCCATGATGTGCTGGACGAGATCCTCCCGCCCTTCCAGCCCTTCGGGCGAGGGAAGGCCTGCCATCGCTGACATGATCTCGTCCCAGATCAGCGGCGTGTCCTCGTTGCACCAGACCGTGATCCGCGCGTCGGGATGGGCGCGCCTCAGCCGTCCGAGCATCTCTGACCAGCGCACGTCGCGCGGCAGCATGTTCTCGGTGAACTCGGCGAAATCGGAAAAGCGCGAGGCGCGGAAGAGTGCGGGGATCAGCGTCGCGGGATCGCGCATGCCGATGAAGAATTCGGTCTCAGAGCCGGGGAAGAGGTTGCGCAGAAGCCGCGTCCGCCGCTCGATCATCGGCCAGATCCGGTGGCCCTGCACGACGAGTCGATTGATGCAGACGAACCGTGGATCGGACAGGACCAGCCGTTCGACATGGTCCTCGTCGGCGATGGCGTCCAGAAGCTGGTCCTGCATCTCCGGGCTTGCCGGCAGGCCCTCGAGCTCGCGCGCGGTATCGCGCAGAAAGTTCCGGTAGCGTCCCGGCGGCGGGACGACGATGCCCTCGGGCGCCAGCCTGGCTCTGTTCTTCAGGAGCGACTTGATGAGCATGTTGTCGTCGGTGGACGGAGCCCCGAGATGGTAGACGACCTGCATGCGCTGAACTGGCCCCAGACTGCTCTCGTTAACTTTTGCCGGATACTACACTTGGGGGTCGGGCGAGGCAAACCGCCTGTCCCGCGCTTGTGCGGCCGCCGCGATGGGCGTATGCCGGGACACGCGCCCCTATAGCTCAGCTGGTAGAGCATCTGATTTGTAATCAGAGGGTCGGGAGTTCGAGTCTCTCTGGGGGCACCACCAAGCAAGAAAAATCAACGCGTTGCGCCACGATCTTCGTGTCGTCGTGTCGCGGCTTCATTGTCGCGGTGCTATGAAATGGCCGGCTCGGGCCGCTGAGAGCGTCAACTTTGAAGAAAAACGTCGCTGTACCTGGTCCCGAGCATTGCGCACTGCTCATTAGACCGTTCCCGGCTTGAGCACGGTTTGCGTTGCTGGTCTTATCCAAGATCACGAAAATACGCTCACTGATCACCGGCTTGGTACGATGCAGGTCCACATCCTCGACGACTGGTTCGACACGCTCCGGACCCTGCCGAGCTTCGCGAAGCTCGCAGGCCACGACGTCACCGTGTGGACCGACCATGTCGAGGAGCGGGACGTGCTGGCAGGGCGGCTGAAGGACGCCGAGGCACTGGTCCTGTTCCGGGAGCGGACGGCGATCTCCGGGGATCTGCTCGACCGTCTGCCCAATCTGCGCCTGATCAGCCAGCGCTCGGTTTATCCGCATGTGGATGTCGAGGGGTGCACCCGCAACGCTGTCGTGCTGTCGTCGAACATGCAGGCCGGAATGCCGTCGATTGCCGCCTCCGAACTGACTTTCGCGCTGATCCTCGCCTCCGCGCGGCGGATTCCGCAGCAGATGGCGTCGCTGCGCGCCGGAAACTGGCAACTCGCGCCCGGCCAGACGCTCGCCGGGCGGCAGCTTGGGCTATACGGGTTCGGCAGGATCGGCAGGCAGGTCTCCGGATACGCGAAAGCCTTCGGAATGGACGTGGTCTGGTGGGGCTCGGAAGACGGGCGGGACCGGGCACGCAATGCGGGCGAGCGGGTGGCGGAGAGCCGTGACGCGTTCTTCGCCGGGAGCGATTTCGTCAGTCTCCACGTCCGGCTGACATCCGCGACGCGCGGGCTGATCACCACGGCCGACCTGCTGTCGATGAAGCCGTCGGCCACCTTCGTGAACACCTCGCGCGCCGGTCTCGTCGAACCCGGAGCTCTGGAAGCCGCGCTGAGGGCAGGGCGTCCCGGAATCCTTGCGCTCGACGTCTTCGACACCGAGCCCCTGACCGATCCGCATGATACGTTGGTCAACCACCCGAACGTCATTGCTACGCCCCATATCGGCTTCGTGACCGAGGACGAACTCGACATGCAATTTTCCGACATCTACGACCAGATCAACGCCTTCGCCGCCGGGTCGCCGATCCACGTGATAAATCCCGAGGCGCTTCAGCGGTAGCGCGCTGACGGACTGTTCCGTGCGCCATCCTGCCTTGCCGGGTTGGCTCTAGTGAGACCCGGCTCGCGCCAGGACCATCTCGGCGGCCTTCTCGGCAATCATCGTGACCGGCGCATGCGTATTGCCGGAGGTGATCGTGGGCATGACCGAGGCGTCGGCGACGGAGAGGCCACCGATGCCCTTCACGGCAAGCTCGGGCGTGACGACCGCGTCGGCGTCGGTGCCCATGCGGCAGGTCGAGACAGGGTGGAAGATGGTCGTCGCGATGTCGCCGGCGGCGCGCCTGAGATCGGCATCGCTGTCGATCTGCGGACCGGGCAGATATTCCTGCGGCGAGAACTGCGCCATCGCCCTTGTCTGCATCAGCGTGCGGGCATGGCGGATCGACTGCACCGCAACACGGCGGTCCCCGTCTGTGCCGAGGTAGTTCGGCCGGATCGACGGCACGGCGGCGGCGTCCGGCGCGGTGATGTGGCTCGATCCGCGGCTTTCGGGGCGCAGGTTGCAGACCGAGACCGTCACAGCGGGGAAGGTGTGCAGCGGCTGGCCGAAGCGGTCCAGCGACAGGGGCTGGACGTGGTATTCGATATTCGGCGTCTCGAATTCCGGCCCCGAACGCGTGAAGATGCCAAGCTGGCTCGGCGCCATGGCCATCGGTCCGGACCGATGGAACAGATACTCCGCCGCGATCCGGACTTTCCCGACCGGCGACGCGTAGAGATCATTCAGCGTGCGCGCGCCGGTGATCTTGAACACGGTGCGGATCTGCAGGTGGTCCTGCAGGTTCTCGCCCACGCCGGGCAGGTCGTGGACGACCTCGACACCGGTCTGCTTCAGGATTTCGGCCCGACCGATGCCGGACAATTCCAGGATCTTGGGTGAGCCGATCGCGCCCGCGGCCAGCACGATCTCGGCCCCTGCACGAGCAATACAGTCCCGGCCATTGCGCCGAAAGCCGACGGCCTTCGCGCGCCGTCCCTCGAGCACGAGCCCGCTGACTTCGGCGCCCGTCAGAACGCGCAGGTTGCGCCGGTCTTTTGCAGGGTCGAGGAACGCCTTCCGGGCATTCCAGCGGACACCGCCCTTCTGGTTGACCTCGAAATAGCCGACGCCCTCGTTGTCGCCGGAATTGAAATCGGACGTTCTCGGTATCCCCAACTCTTCCGCGGCCATGATCGCGGCGTCGAGGATCGGCCAGCTCAGACGCTGCTTCTCGACCCGCAGCTCGCCCGAGCCGCCATGAAGATCGGTCTCGCCGGCATAGTGGCGTTCGGACTTCCGGAAATAGGGCAGGACATCGTCCCATCCCCAACCGGGATTGCCCATCTGGCGCCAGAGATCGTAGTCGCGCGCCTGGCCGCGCATGTAGATCATGCCGTTTATCGACGAGCATCCGCCGAGGACCTTGCCGCGCGGATAGTTCAGCGCACGTCCGTTCAGACCGGGCTCGGCTTCGGTCTTCAGACACCAGTCGAGCGTCGGATCGCCCATGGCGTAGAGATATCCCACCGGCACGTTGACCCAGAACCGTCGGTCGCTGCCGCCGGCCTCCAGAAGCAGCACCCGGCGGCGCGGATCGGCGGACAGGCGGTTGGCCAGAACACAGCCGGCTGACCCTGCGCCGACCACGATGAAGTCATAGTCGCCTTCGTCGATGGCGCTGTTGTCTGACGCGGTCATGATGCCGTCTCCGCCGCGCTCGTTCGGCGGGCCTCCCCCGGTTCTGATATGGGCCGACTGTCCTGAACCCTGCGCCCGGTGACAAGAGGAACCCGCGCGATTGCTGCGGGTCAGGGGTGCATGGGTGCGAACCAGTTGAGACGATACGGTTCGATGATTGCCGCCGGACCGGTTCTGGTGTCTTGCAGACCTACAAACCGGCGAGCCGGGCGCGCGAAGTCATCAGGTCGAGGAGGCTTCCGTCGCGGATCGGGATGTCGGCGAAATGGTCCGCCGAAAGCTCACAGCCAGCGATCCGGGTGCCGAGCGTGCCACCGCCCTGCGGGGCGTCTTCCCCCAGAACGGCGGCGAGGACCAGAATGCCCCAGTCGGACCATGGCGCGACGTCGTGCGCCTCTCTCGCGTGGATGCGAGCCGTCTCCAGGTCTCCCTGCGCCAGCGCCGCCACGGCCAGCAGGGTCTGGAAGTAGTGATACTGCGGCAGCGCGATATCGACCTCGATGTGCTGCTGCATGCGCTGCAAGGCTGGATCGATCTCGCCCCCGAAAAGCTCCATCTGGACGAGCGTCAGGTGTGCGAGCTGAAAATTCGGCGTGATGGTCATCGCGCGCCGGATATCCGCCTGAGCGGCCTCGAGGTCGCGCAGAAGCCAGAACCTGAGGTTGCCGCGGGTTCTGAGCACGTAGTCCACGTCGGGCCCGGCGAAAACGGCCCGGTCTGCGAGGTCGAGCGCTT
Organism: Rhodobacterales bacterium HKCCE3408; assembly: GCA_015689705.1. Classification (GTDB taxonomy): domain Bacteria; phylum Pseudomonadota; class Alphaproteobacteria; order Rhodobacterales; family Rhodobacteraceae; genus HKCCE3408. Next base: position 216,085 of record WVSN01000004.1, on the reverse strand, counting down.
CGGAAACCCTCTCGGGCGACCGGTCGATCCGGGTGAGCGGGTACATGTGGACATAGGTCGCCGCCAGCATCGCCAGCGCCATGGGGCTGGACGGGAACCGTTCCACTGCGGTGGCCAGAACCCGCTGTGCGGCCTCGGTATCCTCGGGGGTGATGCGGGCGTAGAAATACCCCGCTTTCTGCAGCAAGCCCTGCAGGTCGAGCTCGGTATCCGGCACGTGCAGAAGCCGCGCGCCGAAATGCGCGATGGCCGAAACGCGCTGGACGTTGGTGATCTTCCGCGCAACGCGCGAGGCGAAGACGTCGCGGCGGTCCTCGGTCAGTTCGAACGCCTCGGTGAAGAAGATCCCGCGCCCGTCGATCTCGTCAATCTGCAAGAAGGCCGTCATCCGGTTGCCGGCGCTGCGCACGCTGCCCGAGATCCGGTAGTCGACCTCGACTTCGTTGCGCGACGCCGGGGCGATGCGCACGCCACGCCGACGGGACAGGGCTTTCAGGATCTCCTGCTCGATCTCCCGCGCGAGATCCCCGGCCGCTGTATCCGCGGGCGCGATGGCCGCCACGTCGACCATGACCGTCGGAAGCCGACCCGGTTGCGGTGCAGGCCTTGCGTCCGCGTGCAGGATGAAGCCGCGTCCCGCGACCGTCTCGACGATCTTGCGCTCGGTATCACCGAGGCCACGCCGGATATCGGTGATGCACTGCGACAGGCTCTCGTCCGATACGACCGCCCGGTTCCAGACTTCGGCGATGATCTGATCCCTGGAGACGAGGCGCCCGGGCGAGCGGGCGAGCACTGACAGCGTCTGTGCCGATTTGCGCCTCAGGTGGATCGGCTGACCGTGCCGATCGAAGAGCCGCAGTTCCTCCGGGTCGAACCGGCACGTGCCTAACGCAATCATCACCTGCGATTTCCGGAAAATTTCAGGCCGGTTTCAGGACAGCAGAGGCACAGTGCAACACACTTCTCCTCATCCAATGGCTCCGAAAATTGGAGCTGCGGATCAACATGATACACCAGCTTATGGAGAAATCCGATGAAGACCATTGCCAAGACTTTCTGCGCCGCCGCCGCTGCTTTGACGATCCTTGCACCGGCCGCTTTCGCAGACCAGTACATCGTTTCGCTCGACACGCAGATGGGCGACCCGAGCCCGCAGCTTCTCGAGATCCTGCGTGTCCAGATCGTGGACCGGTTCTCCCACGATGGCGGCGAGTTCGTCATCATCGACGCGCGGAACGAGGCCTATCTCGAGGCGCTCTTCCACGCGACCTCGGTCGAACCGCGCGAGCTCTGGCTGCTCCCGGTGGCCTGGGACAGCTCTGCGATGGCCGATCTGGACACCGTCGCACGGATGCGGTTCGCGGCGCCCGTCGCCTGTGTATTCTGCTCCTGAAACGAGGAGGGGGCCGGTCCTGTCCCGTCACGGCAGGCTCGGCCCCTTGAAGGAGGGACAATGACGCTCAGGGTGATCGGTGCCGGATTTGGCCGGACCGGAACGGAGTCGATGAAAACGGCGCTCGAGATCCTCGGCTTCGGGCCGTGCCATCACATGTACGAGGTCCTGTCCGACAAGCAGAAATGCGACAGCTGGCTGGAGGTGCTGGACGGCGGGGCGGACCCCGACTGGGACCGGCTTCTCGACGGATACACGGCCAGCGTGGACTGGCCCGTCGCGCTGTACTGGCGCAGTCTCGCGGAGCGTTTTCCGCAGGCGAAGATCCTGCTGACGACGCGGGACCGGGACAGCTGGTACGCAAGCATGGACCGCACGATCCTTCAGCTCATGCGCGATCCGGACAACAATCGAATGGCAGACGCGCTGGCGCGACGCGTCTTTCCCGACGGGGTTTCGGACAGTCGGGCGATACTGAATGCCTATGACCGGAACGAGGCGGAGGTTCGCGCGGCTTTCGGTCCGGACCGGCTGCTCGTTCACGCGGTCGGAGACGGCTGGCCGTCGCTCTGCGCCTTCCTCGGCTGCGCCGTCCCCGACGTCCCGTTCCCGCATGCCAACGAGGGCAGGGACTTCCTGCAACGTGACCGGGATCTGGACGCCCGGCGGGGGGAGTGAGCCCGCGGCGATCCCGGCATCGTTCTGTTCAGAGAAGCTCCAGGACGAAGCGGATCGACACCATCAGGAGGAACGCGCCGAAGAGGCGCTTCAGGACCGCCTGATCGAGCGCATGGGCGAGCCGGACGCCGAGCCGTGTTGTCAGAAGCGCGGTCGGCAGCGTCAGCGCCAGCGCACTCACCGAGACGTAGCCGATCGCATCCGGCAGCAGCCCGGGCTTGCCCAGTCCCGCGAGGACATAGCCGATGGCCCCCGGGACGGCCACGAGCACACCGACCCCGGCGGACGTGGCCACGGCCCGGTGCATCGTCCATCCGTGCAGCGTCAGAATGAGGTTCGAAATCGCGCCGCCGCCGATGCCCATCAGGGCCGACAGAAGGCCCACGATCGCCCCGTAGACCGCGCGGCCCACGCGTCCCATCCCGTCGCGCAGGGGTTTGGAGCCGCTGCCGAACAGGAGCCGGATCGACATCGTCGAGGCGACGGCCACGAAGACCACCTGGAACAGCTCGGCCGGGGCGAACCTGGCCAGAACCGTGCCGGCGACGACACCGATCAGGACCGGGACGGCCCAGGCCCGAAGGTGCTCCATGTCGAGCGCGCCTTTCCGCGCATGAGCGCGGGCCGACAGGATCGCCGTCGGGATGATCATGGCGAGCGATGTTCCGACGGCCAGCGGCATGGCCGCATCCGGTTCGATGCCAAGACGGAGGAACGTCTCGTAGAAGACCGGAACGCTGATCGCCCCGCCGCCGACACCGAACAGACCGGCAAGGACGCCGATGGCCGCCCCGGCGGCGATCAGCGCCAGCGCGAGCATGGCGAGCGCCGACGGATCGCTGAAGAGTGTCCCGAAGTCCATCACGTCCGGATGCCGGACCGGATCATGGCGTCAGGCCTCCAGCATGAACCGCGTAAGGCTCGAGCCATCGAAGCCTCCGAGGTTATGCTCGACCGCTGCCTCGTAGAGCTCGGCCGCCGCTTTCGACAGCGTCATCGGAGCGCCGGAGCGGGAGGCCCATTCCAGCGCGAGCAGCAGATCCTTGCGCAGGCCATTGATATCGAAGGTTCCGGGCTGATCCTCCCCGCCGAGCGTATCGACCACGACGCTCAGCCGGTTCTTCAGAACGGCTGGCCCGGCGGAGCTGTCGGACATCACGTCCGCCGCGACTCCGGGCGCGACACCTGATCCCGTCAGAAGCGACAGCGCCTCGCCCATGCTGGCCCAGTAGAGCGCGAGCGGCAGGTTCACCGCCAGCTTCATCGCCGAGCCCGCCCCGATGGCGCCGAGGTGATCGACGCGTTTGCAGAGGCCGTCGAGGACCGGCTTCGCCCTTGTCCAGGCCCCATCCGATCCGCCCGCCATGCCGAGCAGCGCGCCCTTCAGCGCCGGGCCGACGGTTCCGCCGACCGGACATTCGAGGTAGTCGCAGCCGGCCCCGGTCGCCGCGGCGGCGAACTCCGCCTGCGCGTCCGGGAGCAGGGTGCTCATTTCGATCCAGAGCTTGCCGCGGATCCCAGTTTCCAGAAGGCCGCCCGGTCCATCGACCACATGCGCCACCGCCTCGCGGTCGGTCAGGGACGAGATCAGCACGTCCGACGCCGCCACGAGATCCGCGAGCGTCTCAACGCCTTCGGCGCCGGCCTCAACCGCCTTGGCGGTCCGGTCGGGCGTGCGGTTCCAGACGGTCACGTGGTGGCCGACTTCCATCAGCCGCTTCGCAAAGGCCGTTCCCATGCGGCCGGTTCCGATGATGCCGATCGTGTCGAGTGCCATTCGGTATCCTTGCTTTGTTAGTCGAGACCGAAGATCTCGCAGGTGGTTTCACCGCGGCGGATGCGGTCCATGATCGTCGCTTCCCGTGCCATGCGGGCAGCGCCCTCGGTCATGATGTGTGTGAACCGGGCCGGGTCGAAGACCACGATGGCGTCACCGTCGGCGACGACAAGGTCGCCCTGCCGGACATCGACGCCTCCGACGCGGCAGCCGGTGCCGACGTCGCCGCGATCGGACTTCGTCGTGCCCGGAATGGCGAGGCCACGGCAGAAGACTGGAAAGCCGAGCGTCGTGATCTCGGCGGAATCCCGGACGGCGCCATCGATGATCAGGCCCATGCAGCCCCGGGTCACGGCCGCCAGCGCCATGATTTCGCCGAACGGTCCACTGTCGAGACTGCCGCCATAGTCCACGACCAGCATGTCCCCCGGCTGCGCCCGCGCCAGCGCGAGATGGATCGCGAGGTTGTCGCCGGGTCGGCAGCGGACCGTAAGGGCATAGCCCGCGACGCGATGCGCCGCGGGTGCGAGCGGCCGGATCGACCGGTCGAGGATACGGCAGGCGCTTCCGGCCACCTCGCCGATGGTCGCGGTGCCGAGGCGCGCGAGGTCCTGAAGCTGCGCCGGGGTCAGGCGGTCCGTCACACCGCCGGCGCCCCGATCGTCACTTTCAGGGGCTCGAGACCGTCCGCTTCCACTTCGATCGTGTCGCCGGTGACGACCGCGCCGACGCCCGCCGGCGTGCCGGTCATGATCAGGTCGCCTGCCTTCAGCTCGTGCTGTTCGGAGATCTTCGAGATGATCTCCCGCGTGTTCCAGATCATCAGCTCGACATTCGCCTCCTGACGGGTCTCGCCGTTGATCTTGGTGCGCAGCACGTGGTGATCGATGTGGCCGACATCCTCGACGCGGCTGATCGGGCCCATCGGCGCAGACTTGTCGAACGCCTTGGTCACTTCCCATGGCAGACCCTTGGCCAGAGCCTCGGCCTGGTGATCGCGCCGGGTCATGTCGAGCCCGACCGCATAGCCGAAGATATGCGAATAGGCGTCATCCTCGGAGATGTTGTAGCCGCCGGACTTCATCGCGACGACCAGCTCGCCCTCGTAGTGGAAGTTCTTGGTGAAGACCGGGTAGGGGATCTCGCCGCCGCCGGCGACGATCGCATCGGCCGGCTTCTGGAATATGACCGGGGGATCGCGTTCATCGGCATTCATCTCGTGGATATGGGCCACGTAGTTCTTGCCGATGCAGTAGATCCGGCGCACGGGAAAGACCTGCGTTGAATTGGTGATCGAGAGGGTCGGGCTCCCGGGGGCCTCGACGGCGTAGTCAAACATCATTCTCTCCCTGCTGATCGTGGTTGAGCCGAGAATAATATATTTGCGGTGACGCGGCTAGATAGCCAAAATACCATGAAAAATAGGTATTTAGGCTTCATGCGGGATTTTCTGCAGGTGCAAAAAATATACAAAGCTATGCAGACCGTCCGAATCGTATATGATTGTCAGAGAGCGGTCGCCGGGGAGGGCTGTGCCGCCAGACATGGGAGGAAGAAAAATCATGCACTTGAGCAAAATGCTTCCGACTGACCTGAAAGCCGCTGCAAGCGCGGCGATCCTGTCGGTCATCTCCGCGGCCGGCCTCACTCTGCCGGCTGTCGCGCAAACCGAAATCACGGTGGCGGTGCCGAACCCGTCGGCGATCACCTGGGCGCCGATGTGGGCCGCGATCGGCGAAGGCTATTTCGAAGAGGAAGGCCTGAGCGTCGAGGTGCAGGCGGTCGATGGCTCGTCGCAGGTGCTGCAGGCGATGTCGGCCGGGCAGGCAGATATCGGCGCTCCGGGGCCGGGCCCGGTTCTTGGCGCTCGTTCGCGCGGTCTCGACGTCGTGTTCCTCTACAATCTCTATCCCAAGAGCGTGTTCGGCCTTCTGGTTCAGGCGGACTCCGAGTTCAACGAGCCGACCGACCTTCAGGGCAGCACGATCGGCGTCGGCACGGCCGATGGCGCTGAAGTGTCCTTCGCCCGCGCCATCCTCAGCGATGCCGGCATGACCGAGGGCGAGGACTACACCTTCCTTCCGGTCGGTGACGGCGGCACCGCGGCGGTCGCGTTCCTGCGTGGCGATGTCGATGCCTATGCCGGTGCGGTCAGCGACGCGGCGATCCTGGCCAACCGCGGTCTCAACCTGCGTGAGATCACGCCGGAGCCCTACCTTGCCTTCTTCGGCAACGGCTACGCAGCGCTGCAAGGCTATATCGACGAGAACCCCGAGGTGATCGAGGGCTTCGGCAATGCGATCGTGCGCGGAATGCGGTTCATCTCCGACCCCGCGAACGAGGAAGCGGCGCTGAACCACATGGCCGCGGGCAACCCGCAGGAAGGCGAGGATCGTGAATTCGCCTCGTCGCTGCTGGCCGCAGTCGTTGAGCGCATGACGCCGACCGACACCTACATGGGCGAGGGCTATGGCTACCAGCCGCCCGAGCACTGGGAGACCTGGCAGGAAAGCCTTCTGGCCGCCGGCGATCTTGATGCGCCGTTCGATGACCTGACCGCCGGCTATTCCAATGCCTGGATCGAAGGCTGGAACGCAGAGTGAGCCAGGTCGTCTCCATGGCGTCTGAAAAAGCGAAACCGGCCGAAAATCGGCCGGTTTACCAGATCGAACGCCTGTCCAAAGTCTATGCGAGAAACCGGTTCCAGGCCCTCAAGGACGTCGACCTGACGCTTCGCAAGGGCGAATTCGGCGCGGTCATCGGATCGTCGGGATGCGGGAAATCCACGCTTCTGAAGATCATGGCGGGCCTGATGCCGCCCACCTCGGGCCGGGTCATGCTCGAAGACAAGCCGGTCATGGGGCCGCGTCGGGACATCGGCATGATGTTCCAGCAGGCCACGCTGCTTCCGTGGAAGACGACGCTCGGCAACGTGCTCCTGCCGATCGAGATGCGGGACGGCAAGGCGGCGGCGCGGGCTGCGCGCGACCGGGCGCGTGAACTGCTGGAGCTCGTCGGCATTGGTCGGGCGGAAAACGTCTATCCGGGCGAACTGTCAGGCGGCATGGCGCAGCGCGCTGCGATCTGCCGGATGCTGATCACCGACCCGGCCGTTCTTCTGCTGGACGAGCCGTTCTCGGCGCTCGACGAGCTGACGCGTGACTTCATGAACATGGAGCTTCAGCGCATCTGTCTCGAACGGCACGCGACGGCGTTCCTCGTGACGCACTCGATCCCCGAGGCGGTGATCCTTGCCGACACGATCTACATCATGGACGCGAACCCGGGCCGGATCGTGGAGACCATCCACATCGACCTGCCGCGTCCGCGCAGTCTCGACATGATCAACACCGCAAAATTCGGTGAGATCGTCCACCATATCCGCGAAAAGCTTGGCCGGGAGATGTACGGCTCATGACCGACCAGACTGCAAGTTCCGACGCGGGTTCCGGCCAGACCGATACCGTCTGGACGGAGCGCGAGCCGTTCATCGACCGCATCCCGCGATGGGTGGCGATGACCGGCCTCTTCATCCTCATCGTCGGCATCTGGTACACCGCGACCGCGCTCGAGGTCGTCTCGAACATCATTCTGCCGGGGCCGAAAGAGACCTGGGATGACATCCTCTTCGTCGGCCAGAACATGCTCGACGGTGGTTACATGCTCGAGGCCCTCATCACGACGACGAAGACAGTTCTCCTGGCCTTTCTTCTGGCCATGGCGATCGGCTTTTCGCTCGGCGTTCTCGTGGGCGAGACGAAGTTCGGCGAACGGGCCGTCATGCCCTACCTCGTGGCCATCGACACGATGCCGAAGGTGGCGTTCGCACCGCTCTTCATCGCGTGGCTCGGGTTCGGGATCTCGTCGAAGGTGGCGCTCGCGACCTTCATCGCGACCTTTCCCATCGTGGTTTCGACCGCCGCGGGCCTCTACGCCGCGACCGAGAACGAACGGATGCTGTTCAAGTCGATCGGTGCGAGCCGCCTGCAGACGCTGATCCGGCTCAAGCTGCCGACCGGCCTGCCATACTTCTTCACCGGGCTGAAAATCGCGGCCGTCGGCGTCATGGCGGGCGCGATCACCGGGGAGTTCCTCGGCGGTGGCCAGGGCGTCGGCGCACTCATCCGCGTTTCGGCGTCGCAACTGGACACGCCCCGCGTGTTCTCACTGATCATTTATCTCAGTTTCCTGGGTCTTGCCTTGTTCCTCTCGGTCGTCTGGGTGCAAAAGACGTTCGTGTTCTGGAACAAATCCGACAAACCGGGTGGCATGGCGTAGATGGCGAGGACGAAAGTATCGATGGTCTCCGAGCCGATCCTCTCGGACCGGGCCCATGATATTATCAAGGAAGACATCATCGCCGGCCTGCTGGAACCAGGCGAGAAACTCCAGCTCGACGCGATATCCGAACGCTACGGGATCGGGATCGCTCCGGTACGCGAGGCGCTGAACCGGCTGTCGGCCGAAGGACTGGTGGAGCGGCGCAGCCAGCGTGGCTTCTTCGTCTCGGAACTTTCGATCTCCGACCTCGAGGAACTGGTGAAGACCCGGATCTGGCTCGAGACGCTCGGCCTCAGGGAATCCATCGCGAACGGCAACCAGGAGTGGGAGGACGAGATCATCCTCGCCTACCACCGGCTCGCCCGGACCGACCGGCTCGAGGAGCGGACGAACAGCGTCTCGGTCAACCCCGACTGGGAGACACGGCACCACAGTTTCCATCTCGCGCTCCTGTCCGGCTGCGGGTCGTCCTGGCTGCTTCAGTTCTGCAACACGATGATGGATCAGGCCGTCCGCTACCGGAACCTGTCGGTCAACTACACGCTTGAACGGCGCGGTGACGCGCTGGCCGAGCACGAGGCGATCGTGTCGGCCACGCTCGACCGGGACGCCGATCTGGCGACGGAGCTTCTGACCAAACATTACAGCAAGACCCTTGAAGGACTGAAAGAGCGGCTGCGTAACGAAGGGCCGTCATCGGGTCTCGCAAGCTGACCGGTCATTTCCGGACCGTGCCGCAGCCCTGTCGAGGTTCCGGGCCGCTTAATGGTGTTCGATCCGCTCTTGCGCCGTCGCGCGGTTCCGCGTCACCTCGGTAGACCGTGAGGGCGTCGGACCCGGCCCGCGGACCCTGCGACAAGACGGCGGAACGATCATGAACGACCGGCCCAAGCCACAGCCCTCGCAAGAGCTGAGACGCGTTCTCGTCGATCACGCCATTACGCTCGGTCTGATCGCCCTGGTTGTCGCGCTGGCCTACCGGATCTTCTCGCCGCTTTTCCCGGCGATCCTCTGGGGGCTGCTTCTCGCCGTCATCTGCGCCCATCCCTACGAGCGTCTCGTCAGCCGGCTGCGTGGCCGCAGGCAACTGGCGGATCTCGTGTTCGCGATTGTGCTGCTCCTCGTCCTGCTTGTCCCCGCGGCGTTTTTCTCTTGGGAGCTGATCACCAATTTCCCGGCCGTCTCGGCCTGGCTCGAACAGGTTTCGTCCCGCGGGCTCCCGGCGCCGCCGGACTGGCTTGCACAATTGCCGGTCCTCGGTCCGACGATCGAGTCCGCCTGGGGCCAAGCGGATGCGGAGACGGGAGGCTCGGGGCCGAATATCGTCTCCAGCCTCGGCAACCTTGCCACCTGGACCGCCGGGCGGATCGGAAGCTTCGGCGCCTTCGTGTTTGAGTTCGTGCTCGGTGCGATCATTTCGCTGTTCATCCTGCACAACCGGTTCGCCGTGCGTGCGTTTCTCAACCGGCTTGCCGGACGGCTCGGCGGAAAGTTTGCCGCCGGCCTTTTCACAAGCGCGCTCGATACGACGCGCACGGCGTTCACGGCCGTGATCTATGCCGCCATCGCCCAGACACTCCTCGCCGGTATCGGGCTCTACGTCGCAGGGCTGCCCGCGCTGGTCCTCTTCGCGGGCTTCACGTTCCTGCTCGCGCTCGTGCAGATCGGACCCTTCGTGGTTCTGCTGGTCGCCGAGGCGATCCTGCTCTCCACTGGCTCCTACCTGGCCGGCGTGCTTCTCGCGGCCTGGTTCCTGGGCGTGGTGATGACGGTCGACAACGTCATCCGCCCGTATTTTACCAGCCAGGGATCGAACGTTCCGGGGATCATCACGTTCCTGGGGACGGTCGGCGGCCTGCTGTCCTGGGGCCTGATCGGCGTCTTCGTCGGACCGGTCCTGACGGCGGTCATCTACGAAATGCTGCTGGCATGGATCGAGGGCGACCAGAAGGATGAGCCGGGGCCATCCGGGACGGCTGCTTGATCGCTAAACCGCCAACGGTACGGGTTGGCGGCCGCCCTCAGCTCTCCAGTTCGGTCGCGAAAGACCGGCTCGGCCGTCCGGCGGCGCGGCGGGCCGCGTCGGCCTCGGCGATGGCCTTGTCGATCCCGGTCCGGTCGGTCGTGCCGGAAAAGTTGGCCCGCGTCGGCATCGCTTCGGCGACATGGACGAAGCGCTCGTAGGCGACGTCATACAGCCGGCGCAGTTCCTCCAGCGGATCGGGGTGGTCGTCGGCCCGGAGCGAAAGCCACGGGTAATCCTCCGTCCTGTGGATGACGAGCGCGGCCGACTGCGTTCCCCGCTTGTCCCCACCCGCGGCCTGTCCCGCCTCCATCGCCGTCATCAGGCGTTCGGCAAACGGAAGATCCATATTGGCCTCGTAGGCCGCCAGCGTCTCTGCGATGACCTGCGGTCCGGCCAGCATGTTCCCCGCGACCGAGACTTCGCTACCCGCCACGTCTCCGCACCAGTCGACGCAGTTCGCGCCGGTATGGGCGGCGGTGTTTCCTTCAGCGTCGATCATGTGGATCTGCCGGATCGCCTGCCCGCCGTCCCGGGCCACGAGATCGGCCACCACGGACCCCGCGCTTTCGCCCTGCGCCAGTCGGTCCGCCGCTTCGATCCCCCAGATCGGGCTGACGAAGGCCTGCGTGGCGACGGCGCATTTACCGCCGCGCAGATGCGGCACGAGCGCGCCGACGGCGAAGAAGCGGCTGGCGACGGCGACGCCGTACTGGCCGGTGTCGGGGTCGCGGGCGACGATCGAATAGGTCATGGCAGTCTCCTTTGCGTCAGCGCCCGACGGCGTAGGCCTGCATGAGGCGGGGGGTGGCGGCGGCCTTGAGCAGACCGTCGGTATCGCGGGTGGCGGCGGTCAGTCGGCCGACGGTCCAGGGCTCGGACACCTCGACCGCGTGGCCGCGACTGCGCAGATCGTCCAGCACCGCTTCGCCGAAGGCCGGTTCGGCCATCAGATGCGCGGGCTTCGTCGCGCGTGGGTAGAACGAGGCCTGGAAATGGCTGGTATGGAACAGCGGAGCATCGATCGCCTCCTGCAGGTTCATCCGGCCATGGACGAGGCGCAGGAAGAGGATCAGCTGCCACTGGTCCTGCTGGTCGCCGCCAGGCGTGCCGAAGGCCATCTGACGGCCATCCGGGCCCTGTGCCATCGACGGCGACAGCGTCGTGCGCGGCCGGCGTCCGGGGGCGAGCGACGTCGGCAGCCCCTCGTCGAGCCAGAACATCTGCGCCCGCGAATTGAGCGGCATCCCGAGGCCGGGCACGACCGGCGAGGATTGCAGCCAGCCGCCCGACGGCGTGGTCGAGACCATGTTGCCCCACTGGTCGATCACGTCGATATGGACCGTGTCGCCGCGACGCTCGGTCAGGTGGGCCATGGTCGGCTCTCCGGCACCGACGCCGGGGCCGTCGGCAAAGTCCTGTCCGGCACGCGCAATGGCGGCCTTTGCCCACGCCTCGAAGCCCGGAATATGGCCCGGCCGCTGCTCGCGTGACGCGGTCCGGCCGATGAGTGCGCGGCGCGTGGCGGCGTAGTCGGCGGACAGCAGCGTCTCGACGGGAAGATCGGTGAAGTCGGGATCGCCGTAATACGCCTCGCGGTCGGCGAAGCTGAGCTTCATCGTCTCGGTCACGGTATGGACGAACTCGGCTCCGTTCAGGTCCATCGCGCCGATATCGGCACCCGACAGGGTCATGAGCGATTGCAGGAGGGTCGGGCCCTGTGTCCACATCCCGCCCTTCCAGACGGTCCAGCCGTGGTAGTCGACCGAGAGCGGGTCTTCGTAGCTCGCGCTCCAGTCAGCCATATCCTGCCCGGTCAAGACGCCCTTCCGGCGTCCGCCCGCGGCGTCCATGACCTTCGCGTCACGCAGATACGCGTCGATCGTCTCGGCCACGAAGCCTTCGTAGAAGGCGCGTCGGGCGGCCTCCATCTGTTCGGCGCGGTCGGAGACGGTCTCGGCCTCGGACAGGATCCGGTCCCAGGTGTCGGCGAGATCCGGGTTGCGGAACAGGCTGCCCGGCGCCGGGGCCGATCCGCCCGGCATCCAGGTCGCATAGGATGTCGGCCATTCATCGGCGAAAAAGTCGCCAAGCCCGTCGATCGTGGCCGAGACGCGCGGCAGGACGGGGTGACCGTGGCGCGCGTAGTGGATCGCCGGTTCCAGGATGTCGCTGAGCGGCAGGCTGCCATGGTCGCGCAGCATCAGCATCCAGGCCCCGAACGCGCCGGGCACAACGGTGGCCAGCAGCCCTGAACCGGGGATCAGCGTCAGGCCTTCCGATTTGTAATGCGCGATGGTCGCGCCAGCCGGCGCGGTGCCCTGTCCGCAGACGACCGTGGGCTTTTCCGCCCCGGCCTTGCGCATCAGAAGCGGCATGTCGCCGAGCGGGCCGTTCAGGTGCGGCTCGACCACGTTGAGGACGAAGCCCATCGCCGCGGCCGCGTCGAACGCGTTGCCGCCATGCTCGAGAATGCGCATGCCTACGGCCGATGCGATCCAGTGGGTCGAGGTGGCGACACCGAACGTGCCGGTGATCTCGGGGCGGGTGGTGAATGTCATGAAGCTATCCGTACTTGTCTGTTCAGTGGTCGCGCGGGTCGAGCGCGTCTCGCAATCCGTCGCCGAGAAGGTTGAAGCCGAGCACGACGAGGAAAATCGCCGCGCCGGGATAGAGCGCCATCCACGGCGCCTGTTCGAGGAAGTTCTTCGCGATGTTCAGCATGGAACCCCAGGACGGCGCGGGCGGCTGCTGGCCAAGCCCGAGGAAGGACAGCGACGCCTCGGCGATGATTGCCGTCGCGATGGTCAGCGTCGCCTGCACGAGGATCGGCGGGAAGATGTTGGGCAGGATATAGCGGCCGACGAGCGCGCCGGTCTTCAGGCCGACGGCGCGGGCACTTTCGACGTAATCCTCCGTCATCACCGACATGGTCTGTGCGCGGGCGAGGCGGATGAAGATCGGCATGGCGGACAGGCCGATGGCGATCATCGCATTGGTCAGCGAGGGGCCCAGGAAGGCCGCGAGCGCGATGGCGAGGATGAGGAACGGCGCCGCCAGCAGCGCCTCGGTCATGCGGCTGATCGCGGCGTCGGTCCAGCCGCCAAGATAGCCAGCCGCGACACCAAGCGGCACGCCGAGGCAGACGGCGATGGCGACTGACACGACACCGGCCAGAAGCGAGGCCTGCGCGCCCCAGACCATGCGCGAAAGGACGTCGCGTCCGATCTCGTCAGTGCCGAACATATGCGCGGCCGACGGCGCCTGCCGGACAGCAGCCCAGTCCGTCGCCGTCGGGGCCGGGATCGGCAGAACGGGCGCGAGCAGCGCCACGGCGACGAAGAAGATCACCACGGCACCGCCGATCAGGGCAGCGGGATTGGCGCGAAGCTTGCGCCAGATACGGCTCTGCTTCTTCGGCAGGGTGGCGGCGGGATCGGTGATCGCGGTCATTGATCCCTCATGCGTGGATTGAGGATGCGGTAGGCGACATCGGCGAGCAGGTTCATGAAGATGAACGCGATCCCGGTGCAGAGCACGATCCCCTGCACGACCGCGTAATCGCGGTTGAAGACGGCGTCGACGACGAGCTTGCCGAAGCCCGGAATGGTGAAGATCTGCTCGGTCAGGACCGCGCCTGCGAGCAGTTCGCCGAAAAGGAGCGTGGTGACCGTCACGATGGGCACGAGCGCGTTGCGCAGCGCGTGTTTAACCAAGACGACGCGTTCGGCGAGGCCCTTGGCGCGCGCGGTGCGGATGTAGTCGGATTTCAGCACGCTCAGCATGGCCGAGCGGGTATGCCGCATGAGGGTTGCTGCGATCGCCGTACCGAGGACGAAGGCCGGCATCAGCATGGTGCGGAGCGATTGCAGCGGATCCTCGGAGAACGGTCTGTACCCTGAGGCGGGCAGCCAGCCCAGTTGCACCGAGACGAGCAGGATCATCATGATCCCAAGCCAGAAGTTCGGCACCGATAGACCCGACAGCGCGACGATATTCGCGATCCAGTCGATCCAGGTGCCCTTCTTATAGGCCGACAGCACACCGGCCGGCACGCCGATTGCCAGCGCGATCACAAGCGCCATGACGGCCAGCTGGATCGTGACCGGCAGCTTTTCGGCGATCAGCTCCAGCACCGGCTGGTTGGTGCGCAGGGAGATGCCAAGATCGCCCCGCAAGGCATTGCCGATCCAGTGAAAATACTGCACCGGCACGGGGTCGTTCAGCCGGTATTTCTCGCGGAGATACTCCAGCACCTCCGGATTGCGGTCCTCGCCGGCCATCGCGAGCACCGGGTCGCCGGGCAGCAGCTTCTGCAGCGCGAAGACGAAGACCGAGATCAGGATGATCGTCGGGATCGCGATAAGCAGGCGTCGGCCGATGAAGGCGAGCATGGGTGCGGGCTCCGCAGGGACTGGGGTGAGGCTGCGCGAGGAACCCCGCGCAGCCCTTGGTTCATTGGCTCATTCGGCGAGCGAGACGCCTTCGAGGCGGATCATCCCGTCCGGATACGGAACGAAGCCCTGCACGCTGTCATCGAGCGCCCAGATCCAGACCTGGTGGTAGAGGTAGATGATCGGCAGATCCGTCATGAGGATGTCAGCCGCGCCGTTGTAAGAGGCCAGCCGGGTCTCCAGATCGTTCGATGTCCGCGCGGCGTTCAGCAGATCGTCGACCTCGGGGTTGGAATATCCCGAGTCGTTGATGCCGCCATCGGTGGTGACGAATTGGTGGATGTTTCCGTCAGGATCGACGCGACCCGACCAGCCGATCTGGCTCGCCATGTAATCTCCGGCCGTCTGGTCGGAAAGAAGTGTCGCGAATTCCTTGGCTTCCAGCTCGATGTTGATGCCGGCCTCGGCTGCCATGGCCTGAATCACCTGCATCAGCTGCAGCTGAACCGGGTTGTTGGTAACCTGGATCGTGACATCGACGCCGTCGGCATATCCGGCCTCGGCCAGAAGCGCGCGGGCGGCGTCCACATCGCGGGCCGGAACCGGGTAGTCGTCGTCATACCAGGGCGAGGTCGGCGGGAACGGCTGGTTGCCCGGCGCGAAGGCGCCTTCGAACACCACCTGGTTCACGACATCGCGGTCGATGGCCAGCGACAGGGCCTGCCGGACGAGGGCGCTTTCCCCGATCGGGCTGCCGGCGCCTTCACCGTTGGCGACGTTCACCGTGATGCCCTGGTATCCGAGCGAGACGGCCTGTTCCATCGTCAGCCCGTCATCTTCCATGACCGAGGCGACGTCGGTTGCGGCCAGACGCTCGAGCATGTCGAGATCGCCCGCACGGAGGTTCGCAAGCCGCACGGTCGTGTCCGGAATCGGCAGGAAGGTCACCGACGCGAGGTTGATCGCCTCGGCGTTCCAGTAGTCCGGGAAGGCATTCAGCACGATGCGGTCCTGCTGCACCCGCTCGGAGAACGTGAACGGGCCCGAGCAGACCGGGTTCAGACCGAAGTCGAGCCCGGCTTCCTCGGCCGCGGCGGGCGAGATCATCATGCCGGCGCGGTCGGCGAACTGGGCGATCAGCGTCGCGTCAGGTGCGCCGAGCGTGAAGCGGATCGTGGTGTCGTCCACCACTTCGACCCCGGTGATCGAGCTCAGCTCGGACTGGCGGCGGCTTTCCGGCAGGTTCTGGCTGCGGTCGATGTTGTAGGCCACGGCCTCGGCGTTGAAGGGCGTGCCGTCGTGGAACACCACGTCGTCACGCAGCGTCATGGTCAGCGTCAGGCCGTCCTCGGACCATTCCCACCCGGTGGCGAGCTGCGGGATGATCTCGAGATCCGGCGTGATGTCGACGAGCTTGTCGCAGAGCGCCGAGAACACGATGCGGCCGACGAACGTGCGGGCCTGGTCGGGATCGAGGACATCCGGGTCCTCCTGCAGACCGATGCGCAGGTCCTGGGCGCAGACGGCACCGGCGGACAGCCCGAAGGCAAGCGCGAGGAGCGCTGTTCTGGTTCTTCTCATCTCATGGATCCTCCATCTGTGGATTTGGGTTGGTCCGGTTTCGGTTCGGTGGCGGATGACGGGGCGGCCTGAACGGCCTGCGCATAGAGCGCGAAGCGCCGCTCGGCGGCGTCGCTGCGATTGGGCACGAGACCGGCAAGCCCCGCGAGGTTCAGCGTATCGGCATGGTGGCAAGCGACGGCGCGGCCCTGCTCTTGGGTCAGTTCGGGCCGCTCGGTCGCGCAGATGTCGGTCGCGTAGGGGCACCGCGGGTGGAACCGGCAGCCTTTCGGCGGGTCGATCGGGTTCGGCGGATCGCCCTCTACCATCGTCCGCGCCGGACGCGCGCCGAATTCTGCGACCGGGATCGCGGCCAGCAGCGTTTCGGTATAGGGATGTTTTGGTTTGGCGAAGAGTTCGGCCGCCGGAGCGGTCTCGACCACTTCGCCGAGATACATCACCGCGACGCGGTCGGCCATGTGCCGGATGACGGCGAGATCGTGGGCGATCACGATCAGCGTCAGGCCGAATTCGTCCTTCAGATCCTCGAGCAGGTTCACGATCTGCGCCTGGATCGAGACGTCGAGCGCGCTGACCGGCTCGTCCCCGATCAGGACTTTCGGCCCGCAGGCGAGCGCGCGGGCGATGCCGATGCGCTGGCGCTGGCCGCCGGAGAATTCGTGCGGGTAGCGGTCGGCATGGGCCGCCGTGAGGCCGACGCGGGTCAGCAGCTCGGCCACGCGGGTCCGGCGCTCGGCGGGCGTGCCGATCCCGTGGGCGCGCATCGGCTCCTCGATGAGGGCGCCGACCGTCATCTGCGGATTGAGCGAAGAGAACGGGTCCTGGAAAATGAACTGGAGATCGCGGCGGAGTGCGCGCATCTCCTCGGCCGGCATTTTCGCCAGATCGCGGCCATCGTACCAGACCTCGCCCTCGGTCGGATCGATCAGCCGCAGCAGAAGCCGGGCGAGGGTGGACTTGCCGCATCCGCTCTCGCCGACAATGGCAAAGGTCTCGCCTTTCAGGATCTCGAGCGAGACACCGTCGACCGCCTTCACCAGTGTCGGCTCTCCGAAAAGGGGCCGGGAGGTGGTGAACACCTTGCGCAGTGCACGGGTCGAAAGGATCGCCGTCATGTTCCGGTCCCCGCAAGCTGAACCGGTGCTTCGGCCTCGAGAGGCGCGTGGACGCAGGCGACCGCGTGATCCGGGCCGATGGCGCGGAGCGGCGGCGCAGCATCGCAGGCTCCGGTCCGGAAGGGGCAGCGGGTGGCGAAGCGGCAGCCGTCGAGCATCGCCTCTGGCGGCGGCACGGTCCCGGGCACCGTAACGAGCCGTCCGCGCCGGTCGCCGAGCGAGGGCACGGAGCTCATCAGTCCGATCGTGTAGGGATGCTGCGGATCGGTGAAGATCCGCTCGGCCGTCCCGGCCTCGACGATCCGGCCACCATACATCACGGCGACCTTGTCGGCCATTTCGGCCACGACGCCGAGATCGTGGGTGATCATCACCAGAGCCGCGCCGGTTTCGGCCTGAAGTCCGCGCATCAGGTCGAGGATCTGGGCCTGGATGGTGACGTCGAGCGCGGTGGTCGGCTCGTCCGCGATGAGGAGTTCGGGGTCGTTGGCCAGCGCCATGGCAATCATCGCGCGCTGGCGCATTCCGCCCGAAAGCTGGTGCGGGAATTCGTCCAGACGCTTTTCGGGTGCCGGGATGCGCACACGCCGCAGCATTTCCAGCGCACGGGCGCGGGCGGCCGCGTGCGAGACCTTGCGGTGCCGCCGGACCGATTCCGCGATCTGTTCGCCGATCCGGAGCCCGGGATTGAGCGAGGTCATCGGCTCCTGAAAAATGATCGCCATGCGTCCGCCGCGGATTTCGCGCAGGCGTGCGGGTTCCATTGACAGAAGATCCTCGCCGGCGAACCTGGCCGTGCCGCCTGCGATGCTGAGCGGCGGGCTTTGCAGAAGCCCCATGAGCGCGAGCGATGTCAGGCTCTTGCCGCAGCCGGATTCACCGACGAGGCACAGCGTTTCGCCGGGGGCCAGAGAGAAGCTGACGTCGTCCACGAGGTGCCGGTCGAGCCCCTTCAGGGCGATCGAGAGCCCTTGCACGTCGAGGAGGGGCGCCGCGTTCGTCATTCCGACCTGTCCCGCGCTCGGGCGCGTTCGAGATTGGTGGTAAGGGCCAGCAGGTGATCGCGCATCGCCGCACGCGCCGCCGCCTCGTCACGGTCGTCGATGGCGGCGATGATCAGCTGGTGCTGGCGGTCGTATTCGGCGACCAGATCCGCGGATCGGGCAAGGTCGCGCTCCTGCCGCCAGCGCTGCTGGCTGCGGACTTCATTCATGAGCGTAAAGGCGGTCTGAAGGATCGGGTTGCCCGCGATCCGGGCGATCAGGCGGTGGAGCGAGCCGTCCCAGAGCTCGGCCGCGTCCGCATCGGTCGTCTTCGAAGTGCGGTCGGCCAGCGCGCGCAGGCGGGCCACGTCTTCTCCGGTCGCGCGGCGGGCGGCGAGGGCGGCGAGTTCCGGTTCGATCGCAAGGCGGGCTTCCATGACCGAAACCGGATCGGCGTCCGGCGCGATCTTCTCGGCCAGATGCCCGTTCGGATCCGGCTCCACGCCGATGAACGTACCCTTGCCCTGTTTGCGCCAGACGATCCCCTCGGCCTCGAGCACATCCAGCGCCTGCCGGACGGCGCGGCGGCTTACGCCGAAGCGCACACTGAGTTCGCGTTCGGTCGGAAGCTTGCCGTCGGACTCGACCTCACCGCTGCGGATGAGCTCGCGCACCCGGGTCCGGGCGACCGTCGTGTTCTCCGATTCCGTGACGCCGTTCGTCAAATTTCGTCCCCCCGACGAAACCAAATTCCGATTGGGCCGTACCAATCTCTATTTGGTCCGATTGTCGTGGGGTCAACAAGTTTCGATTTCGCGGCACGGCAAGATGCGCAATATCGAGCCGATCCATAGGCGTGTGATCAGAAATTGAGCGGCATGCGACCGGGTGATCGTGCGCAGGGTCTCAGGACGCGATTTTGCGCTTGGGCGGTTCGGCCACGATGCCGCGATCGAAAAGCCGCGCAATCTCGCCCTCCGGCAGGCGGGCGACATCGGCCAGAATTTCTTCGGTATGCTGGCCGAGCAGCGGGGCCGGACGCGCGGCGTCGCGCGTGAGGCCGGCGAAGGTGAAGGGGGTGCCGGGGCTCAGGTAGCGCCCGATGCCCGGCTGCTCGACCATCTGAAAAATCGGGTTGTCGGTGGACAGGTCGGGATCTTCGGCCAGTGCTTCGGCGAAGCTGCGGAACACCGACCAGGTGACGCCGCCGGCGTCGAAGCGCGTGGCGAAATCCTCGATCCGGTTGCGGGCGAAGAACGGCGCGAGAACGGCAGTGATGTCCGCGCGGTGGCGCCAGCGCGCGCCCTCGTCCGTCAGGTCAACGCCGAGCCGGTCGGCCAATGCGGCTATGTCCGCCTCGGTCCCGGTCACCTTCAGAAGGTTCGACCATTGCCGCGTTGTCAGCCCGACAACCATCACCCGGCCGCCGCAGGCGCAGACGAAATCCTGCCCGTAGGCGCCGTAGAGTGCGTTGCCGGATTTCTCTCGCTCCGTGCCGTTGATCGCCACTTCGCCGATGATGCCCAGATGACCGAGCATCGCCGCGGCCACGTCCTTCAGCGTCAGGTCGACCGCGCTGCCGGTTCCATGCCGAAGCCGCTGACGCTCGGCGGCCAGAAGGGCCGACACGACCATGTTCCCGGCAATGCAGTCCCAGGCGGGCAGGGTGTGCGCGACGGGGGCGTCATGGCCCTCGGGACCGGTGGCCATGGGAAAGCCGAGTGCGGGGTTCACCGTGTAGTCGACGGCGGGCCGGCCATGCCGGTCGCCGCGAAGCGTGACGGAAACGAGATCGTCCCGGCGCGCGGCGAGGGTTTCGTGGTCGGTCCAGCCGCGCACGGCGAGGTTTGTGATGAAAAGTCCCGCATCCTCGCCCGGCGCGCAGATGATCTCCTGCGCGATCTCCCGGCCTTCCGGCGTCTTCACATCGATCGCGATCGACCGCTTGCCCTTGTTCAGCCCGGCCCAAAAGAGGCTCTGCCCGTCTTTCGTCACCGGCCAGCGCGTCGCGTCCAGCCCGCCGCCCGGAAGGTCGAACCGGATCACGTCCGCGCCCATCTGGGCGAGCGTCATGCCCGCCAGCGGCACCGCCACGAAGGCGGAGCTTTCGACGACGCGCATACCGGCCAGAATGCCCATCAGGCCGCCGCTTTCCGGCCGAGCACGTCGGCCATCGTGGCGCCCATCGCCGACGGGTTCGGCGCGACGGTGATGCCGGCGGCCGACAGAAGTTCGACCTTCTCCTGCGCGCTTTCGCCGAAGGCCGAGATGATCGCACCGGCATGGCCCATCTGCCGGCCCTTCGGCGCGGACAGGCCCGCGACATAGGCCACTACCGGCTTGGTCATGTGATCGCGCACGAAGGCCGCGGCCTCGGCCTCCTGCGGGCCGCCGATCTCGCCGATCATCATCACCGCGTCCGTGCCCGGGTCGGCTTCGAAGAGCTCGAGGATGTCGCGGAAAGATGAGCCGTTGATCGGGTCGCCGCCGATGCCGACGCTGGTCGAGACACCTATCCCGAGCGCCGACATCTGGCTCGCCGCCTCGTAGCCGAGAGTGCCGGAGCGTCCTACGATGCCGACGCGGCCGGGCATGTAGATATGCGGCGGCATGATCCCCATGAAGCCCTTGCCCGGCGATATGACGCCCGCGCAGTTCGGCCCGATCAGCCGCATCTTCCGGTCGCGCGGATAGCGACGGAGAAAGCGCTTCACCCGCATCATGTCCTGCGCCGGGATGCCGTCGGTCACGCAGACCGCCGTGCGGATGCCGGCATCGGCGGCCTCCATCATGGCGTCGGCCGCGGCGGGCGGCGGCACGAACAGAAGCGATGCGGTGGCGCCGGTCGCCTCGACCGCTTCGCGCACCGTGTCGAACTGCGGCCGGTTCAGGACCGTCGTGCCGCCCTTGCCGGGGGTGACGCCGGCCACGACCTTCGTGCCGGCCTCGATCATTTCCTGCGCGTGGAACTGCCCGATCCGGCCGGACATGCCCTGCACCAGAACCTTCGTCGTCTCGTCGATCAGAATGGCCATGTGTTCGGTCCTTATTCCGCGGCGATGGGGTGGGGGCGGGCGGCGACGGCCGCTTCGGCGGCCTCGGCCAGCGTGTCGGCGGCGATGATCGGCAGGCCCGAAGACCGCAGGATCTCGCGCCCGGCCTCGACATTCGTGCCGGCCAGGCGAACCACGACGGGAAGTGTCAGCCCCACCTCGCGATACGCCTGGACGACGCCGTTCGCGATCCAGTCGCAGCGGTTGATGCCGGCGAAGATGTTCACGAGGATCACGCCGACCTTGGGATCAGACAGCACGTTGCGGAAGGCGGTGCAGACCCGTTCGGGCGAGGCGCCGCCGCCGATATCGAGGAAGTTCGCGGGCTCGCCACCTGCAAGCTTGATCATGTCCATCGTCGCCATGGCCAGCCCGGCGCCGTTGATGATGCAGCCGATATCGCCGTCGAGCCCGACATAGGCCAGGCCATTGTCGGCGGCCATCGCTTCGCGCGGGTCCTGCTGGCCGGGGTCGCGCAGCGCGGCGATCTGCGGGCGGCGGAAGAGGGCGTTGGTGTCGAAGCTCATCTTGGCGTCGAGCGCGACGAGATCGCCTGCACCCGTGATGACCAGCGGGTTGATCTCGACCATCATCGCGTCGAGGTCGCGATAGGCGCGGTAGCAGGCGCGGAGCACCGTCACCATCTGACCGATCTGCTTGCCCTTCAGCCCGAGCTGAAAGGCCAACTCGCGCGCCTGGAACTCGAGCAGGCCCGCGGCCGGGTCGATCACCATGCGGCGCAGGCTTTCGGGGTCTTCTTCTGCAAGATCTTCGATCTCCATCCCGCCATGGGCGGAAGCGACGATCATGATGCGTTCGGATTTCCGGTCGAGGACGAAGCCGAGATAGAGTTCGCGCGCGATGTCGGTCGCTTCCTCGACCCACACTCGATAGACGCTCTTGCCCTGCGGACCGGTCTGTTTCGTTGCAAGCTGCCTGCCGAAGAGGGTCGCCGCGAAATCCTGCGCCTCGGCCTCGGTCTTGCAGACCTTCACGCCGCCGGCCTCGCCGCGGCCGCCCGAATGGATCTGGGCCTTCACGACGGCGCGGCCGCCGACCTCGCGGGCGCGGAACGCGGCCTGCTCGGGGCTCCAGGCCACGCCGCCTTTCGGAACCGGCACGCCGAACCCGGCCAGGATCTCCTTGGCCTGGTATTCGTGGATGTCCATGTCGTCCTCCCTTCAGGCGCGGGCGGCAATCGCCTTGGCCATCTCGATCACGTTGCGGGCCATCTTCTCGGAGGCCGCGTCGATCATCTTGCCGTCGAGGCTGGCGGCGCCCCGGCCCTCCGCCTCTGCCTTCTTTAGCTCTTCCACGATCCGGTTTGCCCGGGTGACCTCGGCCTCGGGCGGGCTGAAGACCTCGTTTGCGAGAGCCACCTGGCTCGGGTGGATGGCCCATTTGCCCTCGCAGCCGAGCGCCGCGGCACGCCGGGCGGCGGCCTTGTAGCCTTCGGGGTCGGAGAAGTCGCCGAAAGGTCCGTCAACGGCGCGCAGGCCGTATGCCCGGCAGGCCACGACCAACCGCGTGATCGAAGCGTGCCACTGGTCGCCCGGATAGTCGGGATTGAGCCCGCCGATATTGACCGTGCGCGCCCGCATCGAGGCCGCGTAGTCCGCAACGCCGAAATGGAGGCATTCGAGCCGACCGCCGAAGCGGGCGATATCCTCGACATTCGCCATTCCGAGCGCGGTTTCGATCAGCGCTTCCAGCCCGACGCGCGTCGAATACCCGCGCGCCTGCTCGATCTGGTTGACCATCGCCTCGACCATGTAGAGATCGGCCGGTACGCCCACTTTCGGTACCAGGATCGTGTCGAGCCGGTCGCCGGCCTGTTCCATCAGGTCGACCACGTCGCGGTACATGTAATGGGTATCTAGCCCATTGATCCGGACGCTGACGGTCTTGCCCTTGGCCTTCCAGTCGATGTCGTTCAGTGCGGCGACGGCGTTCTTGCGCGCCTTTTCCTTCTCCGGCGGGGCGACGGCGTCCTCGAGATCGAGGAAGACGACATCCGCCGCGCTGTCCGCCGCCTTGTCGATCATCCCCGGATTGGAGGCCGGCACCGCGAGTTCGGAGCGGTGCAGGCGCTGTTTCCGGAGCGGATGGAGCGTATGGGACATCGCGCCTATTCCGCCGCGACGGCCATGTCGCGGGCGACGGGCTCGAGATAGACCGCCTGGGCCGCGGCGACGCCCGAGCCGAGCTCCACCGGTACGCCGGCGCGCGCCAGCGCCATTTCCGCCACGGACAGTGCCGTCAGGCACATGCCTTCGTTCAGATCGCCCAGGTGGCCGATCCGGAACACCTTGCCGGCCAGACGGGCGAGACCCGACCCAAGCGACGTGCAGTAATCCTCGTAGGCGATGCGGATCACGTCGCGCGCATCGGTGCCGTCCGGCACGCGAATGGCGGACACGGTGTCCGAGTAGAGCGAGGGATGCTCGGCCACGAGCGACAGGCCCCAGGCATGCACGCCGGCGCGGACGCCCGAGGCAAGCCGGTGATGGCGGGCGATGACGTTGTCGAGCCCCTCGGCGAAAATCCGGTCGAGCGACTTGCGCATCCCGTGGAACAGCTGCGTCGGCGGCGTGTAGGGGAAGTAGCCGTCGGCATTCAGCTTCACCATGTCGGCGAATTCAAAATAGGCGCGGCGCATGGTGGCGCTCTTCGACGCGTCCATCGCCTTTTCACTGACGGCGAGGATGCCGAGGCCCGCAGGCAGCATCAGGCCCTTCTGCGACCCGGTGACGGCGAGGTCGACGCCCCAGTCATCCATGCGGAAGTCCATCGAGCCGACGGAGCTCACGCCGTCCACGAAGAGAAGCGCGTTGTGATACGTGTCGTCGAGCGCCTTGCGGACGGCGGCGATGTCCGAGGTCACGCCGGTCGCGGTCTCGTTATGCGTGACGAAGACGGCCTTGATCTTGTCCTCGCGGTCGGCGTCGAGGCGGCGGGCAAATTCGCCGGCCGGGCAGCCCGTGCCCCAGGGCACGTCGATCACTTCGACATCGAGGCCGAGCCGTTCGGCCATCTCGGCCCAGAGGGTCGAGAACTGGCCGTGACGCGCCATCAGCACCTTGTCGCCCGGGTTGAGCGTGTTGGTGATCGCGGCCTCCCACGCGCCGGTGCCGGAGCCTGGGAACATCATCACCTGGCCGGTCTTGGTGCGGAACAGGCGCTTGAGATCGGCGAAGAGCGACATGGTCACCTGGCCGAAATCCGGGGCGCGCATGTCCTGCATCGGCACGTTCATCGCCTGGCGGACCTGTTCGGGCACGTTGGTCGGGCCGGGGATGAAAAGGTGGGTGAGGCCGGTCTTCATGGTATGTTTCCTCCGAAAGCTCGTGTTGGCGGCCTATTGCCACGGGCGGGGTCGGAGGCGAACTGAATCCGGGTCCTGCTGTGAATGCGAGGATTGACAGATTTCACAATATGTAAACTTGTGAAATTTTCGCATTACGAAAGTCTGCGCCGCAAAGCCGGTCCTGTCAGCGGGGCGATCTTGACCGCGGCGCTTCCGCGGGCGGATTTTCAGCATATTATGGCCGGGCGCATGGGGGAGAGCGTGATGACTGGAACGGGACGGCGATGAACCCGGCTGAATGGCTGCACCGGACGGCGATCCGCCAGCCCGACGCACCCGCGCTGTTCTCGGGCGAGACGCGCGTGTCGGATTACGCCAGCTTCGCCAGGGCCTCCGGCGGCATCGCCGCTGCCCTGGCCGACCGCAGCGTCGGCCCAGGCGACCGGGTCGCCGTCTTTCTCGGCAACCGGACAGACTATCTCGAGGCGCTTTACGGCATCTGGTGGCTTGGTGCGGCGGCGGTGCCCATCAACGGCAAGCTCCATGTCCGCGAGGCCGCGTGGATCGTGGAGAACGCCGAAGCCGCCGCGGTCTTCACCGACGACGCGGACCTGCCGCCGCTCCTGCCGGAGGGCGTGCAGGCCATCGCCATACCGTCCGATGCGTTCGCCGCGATGCGCGGGACCGTGCCTTCCGGTCCGCCCGTGCCGCGTGCGCCGTCTGATCTCGCCTGGCTGTTCTATACGTCGGGCACAACCGGGCGGCCCAAGGGCGTGATGATCACCTGCGGGATGATCGCCTCGATGGCGCTGAGTTACCTCGCGGACGTGGACGACGTCCGTACCGAGGACGCGATCCTCTATGCGGCGCCGATGAGCCACGGCGCGGGTATTTACAACTTCATGCATGTCCTGCGCGGCGCGCGGCACGTCGTGCCCGAAAGCGGCGGCTTCGATCCCGGCGAGATCCTGCGTCTGGCGCCGCGGATCGGCCCGGTTTCGATGTTCGCGGCCCCTACGATGGTCCGCCGGCTGGTCGACTCGGCGAAAGCCGCCGGGGAAACGGGCGAGGGGATCCGCACCATCGTCTATGCCGGCGGGCCGATGTACGAGGCCGACATCCTCGAAGCGGTCGAGGTCATGGGGCCGCGCTTCGTGCAGGTCTACGGGCAGGGCGAATGCCCCATGGGGATCACCGCGCTTTCCCGCCACGATGTCGCCGACCGCGGCCATCCGCGCTGGCGCGAACGGCTGAACTCGGTCGGCACCGCGCAATCCGTCGTCGAGGTCGCGATCCTCGGGGATGACGGGGCGGAACTGCCGCGCGGCCAGACGGGCGAGATCGCGGTGCGCGGCACGACGGTCATGCCGGGCTACCGGCGGAATCCGGAGGCGACGGCGAAGACCATACGCGACGGCTGGCTCTGGACCGGCGACATGGGCCACATGGATGACGACGGCTACGTCACGATGCAGGACCGCTCGAAAGATCTCATCATCTCGGGCGGGTCGAACATCTATCCGCGCGAGGTCGAGGAGGTGCTGCTGTCCCATCCCGATGTGCACGAGGTCGCCGTTGTCGGCCGCCCGGATCCGGAATGGGGCGAGATCGTCGTCGCCTTCATCGTCGGTCGCGAGGGAAGGGCGCCAGAAGCGTCCGCGCTCGACGCGCTCTGCCTCGACCGGATCGCGCGGTTCAAGCGGCCGAAGGCCTACCGGGTCGTCGAAAGCCTGCCGAAGAACAATTACGGCAAGGTTCTGAAGACCGAGCTGCGGTCGATACTGGCCGCTGAGGGCTAGGGCGCGGCGGCCGTCACCTCGACCTCGACCTTGAATTCCGGCCGGGTGAAGCCCGAGACGATCACCAATGTCGAGGCCGGCAACCGCTCCACCTCCGACAGCCAGGCGTCCCGCGCGGCCATGTAGCCGGCCATATGCGCCCGGTCGGTGACATAGGCGTTCAGCCGCACGACGTCGCCCGGACCCATCCCGGCCTCGGCCAGGATCGCCGCGCAGGCCGCGAAGCACAGCCGCGCCTGGTCTTCGGCGGATTCCGGCACCTCGTCCGAGGCGCTCAGCCCGAGCTGGCCCGACGTCATCACCAGCCGGTAGCCCGGCGGCACCTCGACGCCATGGGCGTAACGGGCGAAGGGCGGCGCGATGGTGGCCGGGGCGAGCATGCGCATGGGGGCTCTCCTCTCCTGTGCTCGGGCTCAGGTTCTGCCGGGTGCGGGGCCCGAGTCGCTCTTGCCGGCGCCCGGCCGCTCCGATTGGAAGACTTTGCCCGAAATGCTTCCGATCAGGTCCGAAACTGCCTAATGCTTGTGCAGTCGCGCAAGCCCGCGTCATCGCCGGAGGAACGTGACTTTCGGTCCCCGCGACCCCCCGATTGGATGGGCGCGATGACAGCAAGGGGGAAGTCCATGTCGCACAAGATCATCGCCCGCCATGCGCTCGCCGCCCTGGCCGCGGCGACCGCTGCCACGCCGCTTGCGGCGCAGGACCTGACGCCGGTCACCTACGGCACGAACTGGGTCGCCCAGGCCGAACACGGCGGATTCTACCAGGCCGTCGCCGACGGCACCTACGAGGAATGCGGGCTCGACGTCGAGATCCTGCCCGGCGGCCCGCAGGTCAACAACCAGGCGCTGCTGCTCGCCGGCCGGATCGACTTTTACATGGGCGGTACGCTGGACGCCTTCTTCGGGGTCGCCGAGGGCCTGCCGCTGGTGAACGTGGCCGCCATGTTCCAGAAGGATCCGCAGGTCATCCTGACCCATCCCGGCCGCGTGTCGAGCTTCGCCGAACTCGCATCGCCCGATATCACCATGATCGTGCAGGACGGGGCGACCTATTACGAGTGGATGAAGGCCGCCTACGGCTTTACCGACGAACAGCGCCAGCCCTACACCTTCAACTCCGCGCCCTTCATCGTGAACGAGGATGCCGGCCAGCAGGGCTATCTGTCCTCCGAGCCGTATTTCGTCGAGCTGGAGACCGGGTGGGCGCCGGATGTCTACCTGATCGCCGATGCCGGCTATGCCGCCTACTCCACGACCATCCAGGCCACCGCCGAGACGGTCGAGACCCGGCCGGAAGTGGTGCAGTGCTTCGTCGATGGCTCGATCATCGGCTGGTACAATTACATTTACGGCGACAACTCCGCCGCCAATGCCATGATCCTCGAGGACAACCCGGACATGACGCAGGAGGCGATCGACTACGCCATCGAGGTCATGATCGCGCAGGGCATCGTCGATTCCGGCGACACGATGGAGCTTGGCATCGGTGCGATGACCGATGAGCGGATGCAGGCCTTTTACGACAGCATGGTCGAGGCGGGCGTGATCGAGGGCGGGCTCGACATCTCGACCTCGTATTCGCTCGACTTCGTCAACAACGGCGTCGGGATGGACCTCAGGCCCTGACGCACGAGATCCCGCGCGGCCCGACGGGGTCGCGCGGGCCGACCGAGACAAAGGGGAACGACGCCATGGCGATCACAGCCGCGCGGCCGGATCCGATTCCATCGCCGGAACTGCGAGAGCCCGTGCTGCGCATGCAGGAGGTCGACAAGACCTTCAACGGCGGGGTCGTGGCGCTCCGGCGCATGTCGCTGGAGGTCCGCAAGGGCGACTTCATCTCGCTTCTCGGCCCCTCGGGCTGCGGCAAGTCCACGGCGCTCCGGCTGATCGCGGGACTGATGCGCCCGACACTCGGCAAGATCGTCTGGGAAGGCGGGGCTAGCCGCGACGATCTGGGCGTCGTCTTCCAGGAACCCACGCTGATGCCCTGGGCGACGGTCGAACAGAATGTCTGGCTGCCGTTCCGTGTGCGCGGTGAGTCGCTACGGTCGACCCGCGACCGGATCATGGAGACGCTGGAACTCGTCGGACTCGAGAAGTTCGCGAAATCCTATCCGCGCGAGCTGTCCGGCGGCATGAAGATGCGCGTGTCCATCGCCCGCGCCCTTGTCACCAATCCGCGTCTGATCCTGATGGACGAGCCGTTCGCCGCGCTGGACGAAATAACGCGCCAGAAGCTGAACGACGACCTGCTGTCGCTGAAGGCCAAGACCGGCGCGACGGTGATCTTCGTCACTCATTCGGTGTTCGAAAGCGTGTTCCTGTCCGACCGTATCCTCGTCATGGCCGCGCGCCCTGGCCGGGTCATCCGCGAGATCGCGGTGCCCGAGCCCTATCCGCGCGGCATTGAATGGCGCACCTCGCCGGAATACGCCGCCATCGCGCGGCAGACCTCGGACACGCTGCATTCGACACTCGCCCCCGGATCGGAGGCCCACTGAGATGACCGCCATCGACAGCTCCACCGCCGCGTCCTCGACCGACAAGGGGCCGATGTTCGACGAGGAGGAAGAGCGCATCGCCCGCGCCAAGCGGGTCGAAAGCGTTGCGAAATGGGCCCTGCCGATCATCGTGATGTCGTTGGCGATCTGGTACTGGGACCGGCTGGTCGTCTGGAACGACATCCCGCATTACGTCCTGCCGGGGCCGGGCCTCGTGCTGAGCACGCTGATCGAGGACTGGCCGATCCTGAGCGAGGCGCTGCTCGTGACATTGAAGATCACCGCGATGGCGCTGGCCGTTGCGGTTGCGGGTGGGGTCGGGCTTGCTGTCCTGTTCGCGCAGAGCCGCTTCGCCGAGATGTCCTTCTCGCCCTTCGCGGTGATCCTTCAGGTCACGCCCATCGTCTCGATCGCGCCGCTGATCTTCATCTACATCGACAACCGGATCGTGGGCCTGCTGCTCTGCGCCTGGATCGTGGCCTTCTTCCCGATCCTCGCCAACACGACGCTCGGGCTGAAATCGACCGACCATAATCTCTCGGACCTTATGACGATCTACCGGGCGTCGCGCTGGCAGCGGCTGCGCTACCTGCAACTGCCTTCGGCGCTTCCGTATTTCCTCGGCGGTCTGCGGATCGCGGGCGGTCTCGCGCTGATCGGCGCGGTGGTCGCGGAATACGTGGCCGGAACCGGAGGGATCGGGTCGGGTCTTGCCTTCCGAATCCTCGAGGCGGGCTACAGGCTGAACATCCCGCGCATGTTCGCGGCGCTGATCCTGATTGCTGGCACAGGCGTCCTGATCTTCGCGACAACGACCCTGATCTCGCATCTGGCGCTGCGAAAGTGGCACGAGTCGGCACTGAAGCGGGACTGACCATGGATTTCCGCACACTTCCCGAGGCCGACAGCCTGCAACTCGACAACGTCACGGTGCCGGGCTGCCTCGTCGGCGAGGCGGCCCCGCTTGTCACCCGGTCCATCGCGATCTCGGATGGCAGGATCGCCGCACCGGGCCGGGCTGCCACGCGGGTCGACATGCGCGGCGCGATGGTCTTTCCGGCCTTCGTCGACATGCACACGCATCTCGACAAGGGCCACATCTGGCCGCGGTCTCCCAACCCGGACGGCACCTTCGACGGCGCGATCGAGGCGACGGGCGCGGACAAGCCGGGCCGGTGGGATGCGGCAGATCTGCGGCCCCGGATGGAGTTCTCGCTCCGCTCCGCATACGCCCACGGCACCCGCGCGATCCGCACCCATCTCGACCATTTCGAGGAGGCGTCCGAGGAAAGCTGGCAGGTCTTCGCTGCGCTGCGCGACGAATGGGCCGGCAGAATCGATCTTCAGGCCTCCGTCCTGACCGGTTCGGATCTCGGCCAGGACAAGGCCGCGCTGTCGAAGATCGCCGACCTGGTCGCCCGCTACGGCGGCATTCTGGGATCGGTCACCTGTCCCTCGGAACTGGTGCGCGATGAGGTCGAGGCCTTCTTCGCCGCAGCCGCCGATCGCGGCATGGATCTCGATTTCCACGTCGACGAGACGATGGACCCGAACGTCAACACGCTCCGTGACATTGCCGAGGTGGCGATCTCGACGGGCTTCTCCGGCAAGATCGTCGTCGGCCATCTTTGCTCGCTCTCGACCATGGCCGAGTCCGAGGCGATGGAGACGCTCGACATCGTCGCGAAGGCCGGCCTGCACGTCGTCAGCCTGCCGATGTGCAACCTCTACCTGCAGGACCGCCACGCCGCCCGGACGCCGCGCAATCGCGGCCTGACGCTCGTCCACGAGATGAAGGCGCGGGGCATCCCAATCTCCTTCGCATCGGACAACACGCGCGATCCGTTCTACGCCTATGGCGACATGGACATGCTGGAGGTCATGCGGGAAGCGACGCGGATCGGTCATCTGGACCATTCCGATGCGGACTGGACCCATGCTTTCATCACCAATCCGGCCGCAGCCTGCGGCTTCGACGCGCCCTCGCTGGCTCCGGGCGCGCCGGCCGATCTGGTCATCGTGCGTGCGCGCGGCTGGACCGAACTGTTCTCCCGCCCGCAATCGGACCGGATCGTCCTGCGCGCGGGCAAGGCGATCGACCGCACGCTGCCCGATTATGCCGAGCTCGATTTCCTCATGACCGACAAGCCGATGACGAGGACCGCATGAATATCGACGCCGCCATTCAGGCGCTGAGCCATCTGGAGATCGACACCAATCCCGCCAGCGTGAAGGCGAAAAGCCGGGATTTCTTCTGGTACTCGCCGGTCCTGAAGGCGCGGCTCGATCACGTTGTCGCCGACTTCGTCGTCACGCCCCGGTCCGAGGCGGAAGTGATCGAGGTCCTGCGCACCTGCCACGCCCATGACGTGCCGGTCACCACGCGTGGCACCGGGACCGGCAATTACGGTCAGGCCATGCCGCTCGCCGGTGGCTGCGTGATGCATCTGCACAAGATGAACGAGATCAAGGAGATCGCCCTCGGCCGGCTGATCTGCGAACCGGGCTGCCTGCTGAAGGATCTCGACGCGGCGGCGAAGGCGAATTCAGGCCAGGAGATCCGCATGTTCTCCTCGACCTGGGCCACGGCCACGATCGGCGGCTTCATCGCCGGCGGCTCAGGTGGCGTCGGCTCGATCCGGTGGGGCGCGCTGCGGGATGTCGGCAACATCATCCGGCTGCGGGTCGTCACGATGGAGGCCGAACCGCGCGTTCTCGAGATCACTGGCGACGACGTGCACCGCGTGAGCCATGCCTACGGCACGAACGGCATCATCACCGAGATCGAGATCCCGCTGGCGCCCGCCTATGACTGGGTCGGCATGTTCCTGACCTTCAAGGATTTCGACGAGGCGCTGCGCTATTCCTACGACATCGCCGCCTGCGACGGGCTGCTCCTGAAGCTCGCCACCGTGTTCGAGGCGCCGACGGCGAAGGCGTATTTCCAGCGCGTCGCCAAACATGTCGAGGAGGACGATCACCTCGTCGCGCTGATGGTCGCGCCGCACGCCCTGCCCGGGTGGGAGACCTTCACCAAAGCCTGGCCGGGCGCGAAGCTGATCTACCGCTCGGACGATCACGACTGGCCGAAAGATCCGGGACCGGTCTTCGAATATGCCTGGAACCACACGACGCTGCGGGCGCTGAAGGTCGATCCGTCGATCACCTATCTCCAGATCGCCTATGGCACCGACGATCCCATCGCCAGGGTTCACAGGATGCGGGAGCTCCTTAGCCCCGAAGTGCTCCAGCATATCGAGGTCACGCGGCAGGGCGGGTGCGTCGGGATGGGGTCGCTCAGTCTGGTCAAATTCTCGACCGAGGAGCGGCTGGACGAGATCATCCGCATCCATGAGGCGAACGGCGCGATGAACTTCAATCCGCACCGCTACACGCTGGAAGAGGGCGGCCGGCAGACCGTCGATGCCCGCCAGCTCGAGTTCAAGCGGGAGGCCGACCCGAAGGGACTTCTGAACCCCGGCAAGATGATCGCCTGGGACGATCCCGACTGGTGCTACGACGGCATGTATTCCTGGCCAGGCCTCAAGCCGAAGACCGCGGCGGAATGAGCGGCGGCACGGATATCTACGCGGCAAGCGTGCCGGTCCTGACGCACTACACCGCGCGTATCAGGGCGATGGTCATGAAGGCGGGGGCAGGGGATCTGGCATTCCGTCTCGCGCCGCAGATGTTCACGACGGGCGAGAATTTCGCGAGCGCCCTCGGCTTCGCCATCCGCGCCGTCTTTCCGGTGCTCGGCCGGCCAATGCCGGACCTGCCGGACGACCCGACAACGCAGTCGGGCCTGATCGCGAAGGCCGACGCGGTTGCGGCGCATCTCGGTGCGGTCGACCGGGCCGAGATGAACGCCGCCGCCGAGGGCCGGATGGTCCGCCATATCGCGGGCGAGGCGGAGCTGGACCAGCCCGCCTGGGACTATGTCACCCGCTTCGCCCTGCCGAACTTCTTCTTCCATCTCGCGATGGGCTATGCCGGCCTGCGCGTGCGGCGCCGCGACGTCGGAAAGGCGGATTTCGACGGGCTTCACGCCTATTCGCCCGGCTTCGCGTTCTGACCGATGCCGCGCGCCCTCGTCGTCTTCGCCCATCCGCTGGCCGAAAGTCTCTCGGCCGCGCTGCATTCCCGCGTGCTGGACGCGCTCTCCGCCAAAGGGTGGGAGATCGACGATTGCGATCTTTATGCCGAAGGGTTCGATCCCGTCCTGTCGGCCGAGGAACGCCGGAACTATCACGACGTCACCATCAACACCGCGCCGGTGCAGGGCTATGTCGACCGGCTGCAGGCGGCGGATGCAGCGGTCTTCGTCTTCCCGGTCTGGAATTTCGGCTATCCGGCGATCCTGAAGGGCTATTTCGACCGGGTCTTTCTGCCCGGCGTCTCGTTCAAGCTGGCCGACGGCAAGCTGACGCCCTGCATGGACAATATCCGCAAGCTCGCCGCGGTCACGACCTACGGCGCGACCCGTTGGCGCGCCTTCCTGGCCGGTGATCCGCCGCGAAAG
The DNA here is from genome assembly GCA_015689705.1 of Rhodobacterales bacterium HKCCE3408. GTDB lineage: Bacteria > Pseudomonadota > Alphaproteobacteria > Rhodobacterales > Rhodobacteraceae > HKCCE3408. The sequence continues at coordinate 182,670 of WVSN01000004.1, read as the reverse complement.
CTCATCACCCGCGCCGTCTGGGGGGCGACGCGGCCCGACAAGACGCGTTATCTTGCCGAATACGACATGAACAACATCACCGAGACCCGCGCCCGCGCCTATCTCGACCGGGTCGGCCGGGAAATGGAGGCGTTCTGATGCGCGCGCTCGTCGTCTACTGCCACCCGCGTCCGGACAGCTTCACCGCGGCCGTGCGCGACGTGGTGGTCGACCGGCTAGAGGCGGCGGGGGCCGAACTGCGGCTGCGCGATCTCTATGCTGAGGGCTTCCAGCCCGTGCTGACGCGCGAGGAATGGACGGGCTATCTCGACGCGCCGAAGAACCGAATGCCGGTCGAGGCGCATTGCGCCGACCTTGCCTGGTGCGACACGCTGATCTTCGTGTACCCGACATGGTGGTACGGGCTGCCGGCGATGCTGAAAGGCTGGCTCGACCGGGTGCTTTTGCCCGAGCTCGCTTTCCTCATGCCGCAGGCCGAGGGCGAGACGATCCGGCCGGGTCTCCACCACATCACCCGGCTCGGGGTGTTCACGACCTGCGGCGCCAGCTGGTGGCTGACCCGCTTCGTCGGTGCCCCGGGGCGGCGGACGCTGATGCGCGGCGTCGGGCTGCTGCTTCGGCCGCGGGCCAAGAAGGTCTTCGCCGCGCATTACCTGATGGACAGCGCGCCTCGCGCCAGCCTCGAACGGCACCTGTCCAGGGTGGCGCGGCAGGTCGACCGGCTCACCGGCGGCGCGCGAACCCGCGGCACAACGGAGGCTGTGAAGGCATGACCGGATCCCGCTACTGGATGGACTATCCCGCGACGGACATGCGGATCGATCCCGACCGCACCATCGCGATCCTGCCGACCGCGGCGATCGAGCAGCACGGCCCGCACCTGCCGCTCGGCACCGACACGATCATCAACGAGGGTCTGCTGTCTATGCTGGTGGCCTATTGCCCGGACGACCTGGATATCCGGGTGCTGCCGGTTCAAGCAGTCGGCAAGTCGAACGAACATCTCTGGGCGCCGGGCACGCTGACGCTGACCGCCGAAACCGCGCTGAAGGCCTGGACCGAGATCGGGCTGTCGGTCGCCCGGGCCGGCGTTCGTAAGATGCTGATCCTGAACAGCCACGGCGGCAATGTCGATCTCATCTCGATCGTCTCGCGAGAGCTGCGCGTGAGGACGGGAATGTACTGTGTCCGGATGGGGTGGGGGGCGTTCGGCGCGCCGGAAGGGCTCTATTCCGCGCAGGAAACCGCGCAGGGCATCCATGGCGGCGATGCGGAGACATCGCTCGTCCTGCACTTCCGGCCGGACACGGTCGACATGTCGAAGGCGCAGGATTTCCGCTGGACCCACGGCCAGGGCGACATCCCGCCCATCGGGGTCGTCGCCCACGGCTGGATCGCGTCCGACGTGAACCCGCACGGCGTCGCCGGCGAAGCGCATCTCGGCACGGCCGAAAAGGGCCAGGCGGCGGCGGAGAAGATGGTGGTCGACGTCATCGACCTGCTCCGCAAGATCGCCGCCCAGTCCCTCGACGGGTTCGAGCCGGTGAAGACGCCCTTCTGACCTACTCGGCCGCGAGGGCCAGTTTCAGCTTGGGCTGCGGCTGCGTCGCAGCTTCGGCCATCGGGATCCGCCGCGCGATTAGCGCGTAGATCGCCGGGACGAAGTAGAACGACACCACTGTCGACAGCGCCACTCCGCCCGCGATGGCGGTCGCGAAGGGGGGCCAGAAACCGCCGCCTTCGAGGATGAGCGGCAGAAAGCCCCCGAAGGTCGTGATCGTGGTGGAGAAGATATGCCGCGACGACCCGATCGTGACATCCGCCATCGCTGACCGGTCGCCGGACGCTGCGCGCGCGTCTCCCTGAAGCCCGGTCAGGATGATGATGGCCGCGTTGATCGATACGCCGATCGATCCGATCACGCCGATCACCGCGTTGATCCCGAACGGGAATTGCATGATCGCGAGCGACAGGAGCGACAGACCGGCGGAGAGCAGCGCCACGACCAGCGTCGCGGCCGTCAGGCGGAAGCTGCCGAGCGTCAGGACGATGGTCGCGATGGTCAGCGTGACGATCAGGCCGACCGAGGCCATGAGGTTCCCGATCGTGTCGTCGCGCGCATCCGAGTCGCCGCCGATTTCCAGCGTCACGCCCTGGGGCAGGGTGAAGCCCTGTTCGGCCAGCGCGTCCTGAACCGAAACCAGCGCCTCTTCCGGCAGGAGCTCCGGCACGATGAAGGCCTGAACCGTGTTCGTCCGCAAACCGTTGCGGCGGACGATGATCCCGTCGGACGGCTCCAGCACAGGGGTGGCGATCTCGGACAGTGGTACCGCAGGGAAGCGGCCTTCGGCGAGCCCCTGCGCCGCGTTCGCGGGAAGGATCGGCAGATCGGATATCGCCGTCACGTCGCCACGCGTGCCTTCGCCGAAGCGGACGCGGATCGGCAGCGTCTCGGTGCCCTCGACGAGCGAGCCGCCGGTGACGCCGGACAGCCCCGCCTCCATCTGCCGCGCGACGTCGGCCAGCGTCAGGCCCAGAAGCCGCGCCTCGTCTTCGTCGACGTGATAGCGCAGCCGCGCGGCGCCGCCGTTCGTCGTGGTCCGCGCATGGGTGATACCGGGCAGCCCCGCGATCAGGGACCGCGCCTCGTCGCCGACCTCGCGCAGCGTGGCGATATCCTGGCCGACGAAACGCAGCTCGATCGGGGCGGCGACCGGCGGGCCCTGGACGAGACCGCGCACGATGATCTGCGCGTTCGGATACGCGGCGTCGAGCTCGGCCTGAAGCTCGGGCACCAGCCGCGCGGCGGCCTCCGCGTCGGTCGTGGTGATCATGCCCTGCGCGTAGCCCGGTTCGGACGATCGTCCGCCGGTGATGTTGTAGTAGAAGGCCGGGCCGGACTGCCCGACCGACCACCACGCGCTTTCGACCTCGGGGTCGTCGGTCAGGCGCTGATCGATGGTCCGCGCGATGGAAAAGGTCTCGCCGATCCCGGTGCCGGAGGGCAGGTCCATCTCGATGTAGAACTGGTTGCGCTCGACACCGGGGAAGAACTGCGCGGTAAGGGTCGGGAAGGCGGCGAAGCCGATGACCGGCAGGATCAGCGCGAGCGCCATCGACCGGACCGGGTTCCGCACCGACCAGCGGATCGAGGCGGCGAAGGCGCGAGCGAAGATCCCGCCGTCGCCCTCCTTCGCCGGACGGTCTGGGAGGAACCAGCCGGCCAGCGCCGGTGTGACGGTCAGCGCGACGACGAGCGACCAGACCAGCATCAGCACCACGGCGATGGCGATGGAGCCAACGAAATCGCCCGCAGGCCCCGGGAGCAGGATCATCGGCGTGAAACTGAGCGCGGTCGTCACCGTCGAGGCGAGGAGCGGCGCAGCGAGGCGACGGACTGCGTCTCCGGTCGCTGCCTCGCGGCTCATCCCATGCGACAGCCTCTGTCTGATCTCGTCAGCCATGACGATGGCGGCGTCGACGAGGAGGCCGAGTGCCACGATCAGGCCGGTCACGGACATCTGGTGGATCGGCAAGCCGATGAAGTTCATCGAGGCGAGCGTCGCGAGAGACACGACCGGCAGGACCAGCGCCACGATCAGAGCCGCACGCGCTCCGAGCGTCAGGAACAGAACGCCGACGACGATGGCGACCCCGATCCCCATATTCGCGCCGACCTGTGACAGGCGCTCGGCCGTGTACGTGGACTGATCGAACAGCAGCGTCTCACCGATGCCGAGCGGAACTTCGGAGGCATGGGCGTCGAGATCTTCGCGCAGGCGCTCCATGTAGCGGTCGATCTGCACCCCGTCCTGTGCCAGAACGCCGACCAGAACGGCCGGCTGACCGGCGACGAGCGCCATTTCTTCCTGCGGCTCGAGCGGGCCGCGCGTGATCGTCGCGATATCGCCGAGGCGGATCGCTGCACCAGTCGCGCCGTCGCGGAGCGGCACCTCGCGCAGGCGGTCGAGTGCTTCGACCTCGCCGGCGATACCGATGGCGATGTCGCGGCTCGCGCCCTGAACGCGGCCGGCCTGCACTTTCGCGTCCGCGCCCTCGATCGCGGCGGCGACGGCATCGGCGGTCAGGCCGAGCGTCGCGGCGGTCGCGGGCGCGATCTCGACAAGGACTTCCTCTTCCGGCGCTCCGAAAAGATCGGCGGCGCGGGTGGAGGGCAGGCCGCGCAGGCGATCGGCCAGCGCCTCGGCATGCCGGGCGAGAAGGGCGGTCGACACGCCCTCGGATTCGGACGTGATCGCGATGACGGCGGAATAGGCGGAAATACCTTCGGCGTTGAACTCCGTCGGCTGCACGCCCGGCGGAAAGTCGGCGCGGGCGTCTTCCACCGCATCGCGCGCCTCGGCCCAGATCTGTTCGATCTCCGTCGCGGTCAGCGTCTGGTCGAGCTCGACCGAGACGACCGAGATTCCCTGCCCGGAGACGCTCTCGACCGTGTCGACCTCGGCGATTTCCAGCAATTGCGCCTCGATCTCGGAGGTCACCAGGGCCTCGACCCGGCCCGGATCGGCGCCCGGGAACGGGGTCGTGATCGTGGCGAAGAGGTTGGTGATCGACGGGTCCTCCTGCCGTCCGAGTGACAGCAGCGACGACGCGCCCGCCGAGATCAGGACGAGGAGGATCAGCGCGACGAGGCGCGGCTGGCGGAAGGTCAGCGTTTCCATCTCAGTTCCCCGCGATCAGAGCGACAGTCTGGCCAGGCACGACGCGGTGCGGCCCGCCGGTCACAAGCGCGAGCCCGTCGGTCAGCCCGCCGCCGAGAAAGACCCGGTCGGCCTCGGCATGCAGAACCTCCACCGGGGCGGCGCGGACGACGTTCTCGTCGTCGACGACGAGGATCGACCAGACACCGGGCGCACCTTCGCGCAGCGCCTCGAACGGCACCCACGCGCCGCGCGCAGCGATCTCGCGCGGGACCTCGACGGTTGCGGTCGCTCCGTAGGGCGCGGTTTGATCCTCGAGCGTCAGAAGCGCGGTGCGGGTGCGGGTTAGCGTGTCGATGTCGGGACGGAGTGCAGTCAGAACGGCCGTCCCCTCGACGCCATCGACCGTGACATCGAACCGGGCGCCGGTCTCGGCCGTCAGCCAGAGCGGCAGCCCGACGCGAAGGCGCGCCGGCCCGTCCTGCAGCAGTTCCACGACCGGCTGCCCGGGGGAAAGCGTTGCGCCGGTATCGGCGGTACGGGCGGCCACGGTGCCCGAGAACGGCGCGCGCAGGACCGATTTGTCGAGTTGGACGTCGATCGCGGCGAGCTGCGCATCGGTCTCCGCGATCCGGGCGACCAGCGCATCGCGGCCGAACCGGGCCTGGTCGAGCTGTTCTTCCGGCGCGAAGCCGCTCGCCTGCAACGTCTCCCGCCGGGTCAGTTGACGCTCGGCCAGTGCCAGATCGGCGGAGAGGGCGGCGCGGGCCGCTTCGAGGCGGGTGCGGTCGGTGTCGAGAATGGCGGTGTCGAGCCTGGCGATGACGTCCCCTTCGGCGACCGTATCGCCTTCGTCGACCAGGATCTCGGTGACCCGTCCGGCCAGTTCGAAGGACAGCGCGCTCGATTGTGGCGGCTCGATCCGGCCCAGATAGCTTCGGACGGACGTGTAGCCGTCCTCGATGACGAGAGGCCGGGTCTCGACCGGGATCGGGTCGGTCTCGGGCGCGGTCGCTGCCGCTTCGGCCCGGCTGGACAGAAAGGCCGTGCCTTCGCGTACGGCAACGCCTGCCGTGACGAGGAAGACAAGGGTCACGAGAAGCGATCCCGTATGCCGGACAATGCGGCGGAGAAGACTGGGAGCGGGGGTTTTCGTCACGTCGTCCATGGCGCGGCCTCGAAATCCATGTTAGAGACTCTTACATATGTTAGAACTTCTAACTTTGACAACCCGGAAAATGCGGGTAAGGGATAAAAGCATGGATCAGGCAGGCGAAATCCGCCGGAAAACCGGCTATCACCACGGCGACCTGCGCACGCAGCTTGTCGAGGCGACGCGTGCGCTGGTGGAAGAGAAGGGGCCGGACCATTTCTCGGTCTCGGAAGCCTGCCGCAAGGCCGGCGTCTCGACCGCCGCGCCCTATCGCCATTTCAAGGATCGCGACGAGATGCTGGATGCCGTCTGCTTCGGCGGGATGGAGCGGCATTACACCGCGATGGTCTCGGCCCTCGAGGGCATCCCCAAGGGCGATATCCGGCGCATCGAGGCGCTCGGCCGGGTCTATGTCGGCTTCGCGCTGGACGAGCCGGGCGTGTTCCGGCTGGTCTTCGGATCGAAGCACCGCGACGGCACATCGATCGAAGAGGCGGAGATGAACGGCGTCCGCCCCTACGAGCTGGTGAAGGAAGAGGTCGCCGCAGTCCTGGGCCGGTCAGAGGTCGACGCCGATGCCGAACGGCGCTCCTTCCTGCTCTGGACCTTCGTGCACGGCCTGTCGTTCCTCCTGATCGACGAGGTCACCAGCCAGAAGGGCGTCGACGTCGATATCGACGCCGTGCTCGCCGATATCGGGCGTCTGGTCTTCCCGGAAATCCAGCCGCGCGGCTAACCGATCTCGGCCCGCATCAGGGCCGCGCCGTCCGCCATGGCCTTCATCTTGCCGAAAGCCACGTCGCGCGGCAGGTATTTCAGGCCGCAATCCGGCGCCACGACCACCTTGTCGGCATCAACATGGGGCAGGGCGCGGCGGATGCGGTGCGCGATGGTCTCGGGCGTCTCGACGTTCATGTCCGACAGGTCGAGCACGCCGAGGATCACCGTCTTGCCCCGGATCGTCTCGAGCACCGAGGTGTCGAGATCGGCCTGCGCCGTCTCGATCGAGACCTGGTCGCAGAGGCAGTCGGCCATCTGCGGCAGGAACGAATAGCCGGCCGGCCGCTCTTTCGTCATCGCTGCATAGCCGAAGCAGATATGGACAGCCGTGGTCCCGGCCGCGCCTTCGAGCGCGGCGTTGAGCGCCGCCAGCCCGTAGTCTTCGGCCAGGTCGGGCTTGGCCTGCATCCACGGCTCGTCGAGCTGGACGATATCCGCACCCGCCGCGAAGAGATCGGCGATCTCCTCCTTCACCGCCTGCGCGTAGTCCATCGCGGCCTCTTCGACACTGTCATAGTGGTCGTTCACCGCCTGCTGGCTCATCGTGAAGGGCCCTGGCAGGGTGATCTTGATCTTCCGATCGGTCTGCGCACGCAGGAACTTCAGATCCTCCACCTCGACCGGACGCGCCCGGCGGATCGGGCCCACGATGCGTGGCACCGGGACCGGCTTGCCCGACCGGGTGATGACCTCGCCGTGGTTGTCGAGGTCGAGCCCGTCGAGCGCCGTGGCGAAGCGGTTGGAATAGCTTTCCCGCCGGATCTCGCCGTCGGTAATGATGTCGAGCCCGGCCTCCTCCTGGTCGCGGATGGCGAGCCGGGTGGCATCGTCCTGTGCGGCGGACAGAAGGGGCTCCGGAATTCGCCAGAGCTCCAGTGCCCGCGTGCGCGGCGGGAATTGCTTGCCGAGCTTGTCACGATCGATCAGCCAGTCTGGTTGGCAGTAGCTGCCAACCAGCGATGTCGGAAACAGCATGGTCTTCTCCGTCGGGCGCTGCCCCGGTCAGATGTCCGGCTGACCGGGGATGGTGCGCAGGTACATAACGATGGCCGCCTTGTCGTCGTCGGACATCGCGGCGAGGAAGGGATAGGGCATCGGCGGCAGCATCGGGCTGCCATCGGGCCGGGTGCCGGCGAGCATCCCGATGATGTCGGCATCCGAATAGTCCGCAAGCCCGTCGGAGCTGTTCGTCAGGTTCGGCGAGACGCTGACGCCCCAGGGGCCGTGGAACTCGAACCCGCCGCGCGCGAACCCGTCGCCCCAGTCGGGACCGGTCGGCGTGTTGGGGCTGTGGCATTCCATGCAGTGGGCGATCGCGACGAGATACTCGCCATATTCGACCGTCACACCGGGCTCGGGCGCGGTGACGTCTGCCAGCGGCTCGCCATAGGCGGGCGGCAGCGGGATGCGGTATTCGGACGTGCCGGGATCGTTCTCGACCGCCGGAACGGTGCGGATGTAGGCCACGATCGAGGCGAGATCGTCGTCCGAGATCGAACGGTAGGCGAAGAACGGCATCGGCGGACCGATCAGGCTGCCATCCGGGCGGATGCCTTCGCGGATGGCGCGGGCGAGTTCCTCGTCCGACCACTCCGAGATCCGGCCCGCCGGCGTGATGTTCGGCGCGATGGCGGTGAAGACGTCGAGATCCTCGACGACCCGGCCCGACAGCGCGGCCTCCTGGACGAAGCCGTCTGGGCCGAGCGGCGTGTGGCAGTTGCCGCAGCCCATGACGGTTTCGACGAGATAAGCGCCGCGCGCCACGTCGGCGACGGCTGGCGATGCCGCGACGACCGCCGCCGCAGCAAGTACGATACGCATAGAAAGGTCCTCCCAAACCCTTGGCCCGGGGGACAACCACCCCCGGGCAAGTCCATCATATCAGGCAAAAAGATCCTTTGCGACGCCTGCCTTGTCGAAGATGTAGTCGCGGCTTTCCTCCAGCTCGCGCCGCAGCTTGTCGAGATCGTGGCCGAGCAGCTTGCCCTGCCATTTCCGGATCTGGCCCGCGACCATCACGGTATCGACGTTGGTCCGGTCCATCAGCGTCACCACCGCGCCTGGCGCATGGTTCAGCGGGGCAACGTTCAGCGCCTCGGCGTCGAGCAGGATGATGTCGGCCTCCTTGCCCGGTGTCAGGCTGCCCGTCTTGGCGTCGAGCCGCAGGCCCTTCGCGCCCTCGATCGTGGCGTGCCGGATTGCGTCGGCGGATTTCATCAGCGCCGGGAAGTTCTCCTCGCCCGACAGCGCACGTTCGTTCGCCCGCATCCGCTGCAGCGTGATCAGTCCGCGCATCTGGGTGAAGAAGTCGGCCGACATGGTGCATTCGACATCCGAGGACAGCGACACCGACATGCCGAGATCGAGCGCCTTCTGGATCGGCGGTTCGCCATGGCGCATGTGCATCTCGATCGGGACCGACAGGCTGACATGCGCGCCGGCATCGGCGGCCGCCTTCCAGGCGTCGTCGGTCATGCCGGTCATGTGGATGAAGATGTTGTCGGGGCCGAAGACGCCCTTCTTCGCCAGCTCGTCGAAGGTGGGCGTCATGCCGAAGGTCGTGACCACGTGCAGCGCGATCTGCAGGTCGAGCTCGCGCCCGATCTTCCACATCTCGTCATAGCCTTCGATGTAGATCTCGCCCCCCATGACCATGGTCAGCAACTGATCGTCCGAGCTGAAATACTGCTTGCGGATGCGCCGCGCCCCGCCCGGATGCTCCTTGCCGTCCCACCAGCCTTCGAAATAGCCGAACACGCCGCGCCGGCCGGCATCGCGCAGGCCCTCGATGGCGGCGTCGGAATGCTCGGCCGAATGGTGGATCTGGCTGACGTCCATCACTGTTGTGACGCCGGCATCGAGCTGCGCAAGGCCGCCGTAAAGCTCGTTGATGTAGACGTCCTGCGGCCGGTAATGCTGCGAGAAGCCGAGCAGCATCGCTTCGTAGTAGTTCCGTGCGTTCTCGGGCTTGCCGTCATTGACCACGATCGCGTCTGGCAGGGAGGACCGCAGCCCGGTCTCGAACTGGTGGTGGTGCGTGTCGATGAAGCCCGGCATGACGATCTTGCCCGACGCGTCGATCACGTGCGCGTCCGCCGCCTCGATATTCGCGCCGACCTCGACGATCTTCTTGCCCTCGATCAGCACGTCGCCCTTGGCGAAATTGCCGACATCGGGATCGACCGACATCACCACGCCGCCCTTGATCAGGATGCGCGTGCCGTCCTGGCCGGACAGTTGCGGCATGCTGGCGGCGGTGATGTTCGTCCGCGCCGCGGCGGCGGCCTGCGCCCCGCCCGATGTCTCGCCGGCGGGCGCACGGAAGGCCGGTCCGAAGGTGGGGCAGGCGGCGGCCGGTGCGGCCGGGCTGCAAAGTCTGCACATGGTTGTCTCTCCTCCCTGAAGTCGTGTCGTCAGCCGCCCAGGATCGATTGCAGCACCGGGAAGCGGTTGATCTCGTGGGCGATGTGCGAGGCCGCCTCGCGCAGGGCGGGCAGGCGATCCGCGATCAGGCTTTCGGGCGTGACGACGCCCGTGTAGCCCGAGGTGTTCAGTGCCGCGACAGTACGTCCGCCCGGATCGCGGATCGGCACGGCAAGCGCGGTGATCCCGTAATCGAGCTGGTCGACCGTCGTTGCGTAGCCGTTCTCGCGCACCGCCATCAGCTCCTCGCGCAGGAGGCAGGGGTCGGTGCAGGTCTTCGATGTCAGCGGCACGAACCGGTCGTGCCCGATCCGCTCGGCCAGCACGTCGTCCGGCAGACCGGCAAGCAGAACGCGGCCCATCGAGGTCGCATAGGCGGGGTAGCGTGCGCCCACGGTCGCCGCGGCGCGCCGCGCACGCTGGACCGAGACATGGGCGACGTAGATCACGTCCGCCCCGTCCAGCGCCCCGACGGAGGACGCGTCGCCGAAGCGGTTCACCAGTTCGCGCAGGTCGGGCTGGAGCAGTTCATCGATCCGGGCGGCGAAGTAGAAGGCCGAACTGAGCGCCATGATCCGGGGCCGGAGGTGGAACCGCTTGTCCTTCTGCCCGACATAGCCGAGCTCCATCAGTGTGATGAGCGCGCGGCGCGCGGCGGCGGGCGACAGCCCCACGCGCCGCGCAACCTCGGACAGCGTCATCTCGGGATGACCGGCGTCGAAGGCCTCGAGGATCGCCAGCCCCTTGGCCAGCGCCTCGACGAATTCCGCCGGCTTCTCGCCCGAAGCGGCCACCGGCGATCAGCTTTCGGGTGCGAGAACGAAGTCGAACTCGACCACCGCGTCGGGCGTCTTCTGCGTCTCGTAGGGGATGTCGGCCTTCTTGGCCGGTTTCACCTTCGCGATCAGCGATTTACGCACGCCGAAGACGGCGTCGTTGTCGATATAGTCCATGTTCTCGAAGAACACTTCGGTGGTGATCGAGTTCATCCCGGGATGCCGCACGATGTAGTGCAGGTGCGCCGGGCGCCAGGCGTGGCGCTTGCCCGCGCGCAGAAGCTCGCCCACCGGGCCGTCATAAGGGACGGTGTAGGGCTTCGGCAGGACGGTCGTGTACCAGTAGCGGCCGTTCTCGTCGGCCTCGAACACGCCGCGCAGGTCCATCTTGTCCTGGCCCTGCTCCTGCTCCTGGATCGGGTAGGTGCCGGCCGCGTCGGCCTGCCAGGTGTCCACGATCGCGCCGGGCAGCGGATTGTGGAGCGAGTCGGTGACCTTGCCGTGGACAAGGATGCAGACCCCGTCGCGCTCGTCCGAAAGATCGGCGCCGAGGGGCTTGCGCGGTGCGTTGTCGAGGTAGAACGGCCCGAGGTTGGACCCCTCGGTCGCGCCGCCGCGCGAATTGACCATGTCGACCAGAGCGGAGAAGCCGAGCACGTCGCTCAGCAGGATGAATTCGTGCCGCTCGGGCGTGGAGATCTTTCCGCAATCGTAGAGGAACATCAGCACGCGCATCCATTCTTCGTGGGTCAGCTGATGTTCGCGCGTGAAGTCGTGGAGGTGGTCGATCAGGCCGTGCAGCAGCTGCTCGAACCGGCTGTCCGGCTCCGTCTTGAAGGAGTCCTTCACCGCCTGCGTCAGGCTGTACTCGTTGATGTCCTTCATGCCCGCTCCTCCCACGACCGGTCTCATTTCGTCCTTGACGCGACGGTAGGTCGTTCCATACTTTTCGACAAGAGGAAAAATTTTCGTATAGCGAAAAGAAAGGGTGTCATGCGCATCGGCAAGCAGGACCAGGCCTTCACGGCCATCGCCACCTCGGACGCCGACACGATCACCGTTCGGGGGCTCGATCTCTGCGACGAGCTGATCGGGAAGATCGGCTTCACCGACTATTTCTGGCTGCTGGTCCTGGGCGAGAAGCCGAGCGCCAGCCAGCGGGACATGATGGACGCCTGTCTCGTCGCCATCGCCGAACACGGGCTGGTGCCCTCGGTGCAGGCCGCGCGCATGACGCTGGCGGCCGGACCGGACGCGTGGCAGGGCGCGATGTCGGCGGGCCTGCTCGGGATGGGCTCGGTAGTCGCCGGATCGTCCGAGTCGGCCGGGCGCTACCTGCACGAACTGGTGACCGAGGCTGGCGACGGCGATCTCGAGGCCACCGTGGTCGAGAGCCTGAAGGCGCACAAGGCGGCGAAGATGAAGGTCGCGGGCCTCGGCCACCCGCAGCATTCGGGCGGCGACCCGCGTGCGGACCGGCTGATCGAGATCGCGGATTATCTCGGTGTGTCAGGCGTTTACGTCGAGACGTTGAAGTTTCTCGGCAAGCACGCGACGACCATCATCGAGCGTCCGCTGCCGATCAACGTCTCGGGCGCGATCCCGGCCTGCATCCTCGATGCCGGCTGGCCGGTCGACGCGATCAAGGCGGTGCCGCTCCTGGCCCGCGCTGCCGGTCTCTCGGCACATCTGTTCGAAGAGGCGCAGCGTTCGATCGGTTTCATCATGTCCCACAAGGCGGATCTCGCCATCGGCTACGACGGCAAGAAATCGTCCAAGTCGTCCCACGCAGCGGAGTGACGCCTATGAAGATCCTCAAGAACATCCGCGTCGTCGAGCTTGGCACCTACATCACAGGGCCCGCCGCCGGCCTGCACCTCGCCGATCTCGGCGCCGATGTCATCAAGGTCGAACGCCCCGGCACGGGCGATCCGTTCCGCGCCTTCAAGGGCGGCCTCTATTCGCCGCATTACCAGACCTATAACCGCAACAAGCGGTCGATCGCGCTGGATACCAAGGACCCGGCCGACCTCGCGGTATTCCACGACCTGGTCGCCTCGGCCGACGTGTTCATCCAGAACTTCCGCCCCGGCGTGGCCGAGAAGCTCGGCGCGGGCGAGGCGGAGCTGCGCAAGCGCAACCCGAACCTGATCTACTGCGCGATCTCGGGCTTCGGCACCTCCGGCCCGTCGCGCGACCGGCCGGCCTACGACACCGTCGCGCAGGCGGCATCGGGCTACCTCCGGCTGCTGACGCCGCCGACGAACCCGCGCGTGATCGGCCCGGCCATCGCCGATGCCGTGACTGGCCAGTATGCCGCGATGGCCTGCCTTGCTGCGCTGCTGGAACGGGCCGAGTCGGGCAAGGGCCACCGCATCGACATCTCGATGCTCGAGGCGATGGCGCATTTCAATCTGGACAGCTTCACCCATTACTACTCGGTCGGCGAGGTGATGGGCCCGCTGTCGCGCCCGACCGTCTCGCAATCCTACACGTTCGAATGCAGTGACGGGAAATGGGTCGCGCTTCACATGTCCTCGCCCACGAAGTTCTGGGAAGGGATGCTGCGCGCCACGGGGCAGGAGCAGCTGAACGAGGATCCGCGCTTTTCCGAACGGCTCAACCGGATCGAGCACCAGGACGACCTGATCGAGATCCTGACACCAGTCTTCGCGACGAAGACGCGCGACGAATGGTGCGATCTCCTGCTGGCGAACGAAGTCCCCCATTCGCCCGCCTATGACAGCGACGAGGCGCTGGAGGACCCGCAGGCGGTTCACCTGCAGCTCAAGACCTCCGCCCCGTCCTCCGAGCTCGGCACCTTCACCACCGTTCGCCCGCCCTACAATTTCGACGGGGAGCCCGAGCTTGGCGTCCTGCCGCCGCCGACGCTCGACGAGCATGGCGACGAGATCCGCGCGGAACTCGCGCAGCGAAAGGCGGGCTGAGACGATGCCGAAGCTTCTTTTCATCGTCGGCAGCCTGCGCGCGGCTTCGGCGTCGAAGGCGACTGCGAAGGCGCTGATGGCGCGGATTGGCGACCGGGCGGATTGCGAAATGGCCGAGATCGGCACGCTGCCGCACTACAACGCGGACGTGACCGACCACCCGGAAGTGGACGCCTTCAAGGCCGCAATCGCGGAGGCGGACGGCCTCGTCTTCGTCACGCCGGAATACAATTACTCGATCCCGGGCGTGCTGAAGAACGCGATCGACTGGGCCTCGCGGCCTGCCTACGAGTCGGTCTTCAAGGGCAAGCCGTGCTTCATCGTCTCGGTTTCCGGTGGGGCGCTTGGCGGCGTGCGGGCGCAGGCGCACCTGAAATACGTGCTGAACGGCATGCTGGCCGAGGTGATGCCGGCCAAGGAGATCGTGGTCACAATGGCCAACACGAAGGTCGAGAACGGCGTCCTGCATGACGACGCGGTGCTTGACTTTGCCACCGATGCCATGACCGCCTTCGTCGGGCGGATGGCGGCCTGAGGGACGGCCGCCGGCACTGGTTTGATACGAACGACCCCCGGACAGGGGGCGACGAGATGGAAGGGACGAAATGCGGATCATTTCTTTCGAGCGCGCGGACGGGACGCAGTCCTACGGCACGACGGACGGCGAGATCGTGCGGGATGCGGGCGCGACCCTGTCGACCACCTATCCGGACCTGAAGGCCTTGCTTCAGGCCGGCGCGGTCGATGCGCTGGACGGCGCCGGGGCCGAGATCCCGCTGGCCGAGGTCACGCTTCTGCCGCCCATCCCGCGGCCCGACAAGATCCTGTGCATCGGCCTGAACTACCTGCCGCATATCCTCGAGACTGGGCGGCCGAAGCCCGAGAAGCCGTCGATCTTCACGCGCTACCCGGAATCGGTGGTCGGACACGGCGCGCCGATCGTGCGGCCCTCGGCCAGCCACAAGCATGATTACGAGGGCGAGCTGGCCGTCATCATCGGCAAGGCCGGCCGGCATATCTCCGAAGCCGACGCCTGGGATCACATCCTCGGCTATTCCTGCTTCAACGACGGCTCGATCCGCGACTACCAGAACCACACGACGCAGTTCTGGCCGGGCAAGAACTTCGAGAAGTCCGGTTCGTTCGGGCCGTGGATCGTGACGAAGGACGAGACCGGCGACATCCGCGAGCAGACGCTCACGACGCGGATCGACGGGCAGGTCGAACAGCACACGCCGATCAGCGACCTCGCCATCGGCATCCCCGAGCTCATCGCCTACGCGTCGACCGTGGCCACGCTGATGCCCGGCGACGTGATCGCCACCGGCACGCCCGGAGGCGTCGGCAACCACCGCGAACCGCAGCTATTCCTCGCCCCCGGCATGGTCGCCGAGGTCGAGATCACCGGCGTCGGCACGCTGACCAACCCCGTCGTCGACGAGGAGACATGACGTAACGCCGGTGCCGCACGCGGGGAGGCGGGCGGCACCGGACCACCAAGGGACCAAAGGGAGGACTACATCAATGAAACAGCTACTCGGCCTCGTTCTGGCCGGTGCGGTCGCCGTTCCGGCCGCCGTCTCGGCACAGGAGACCCTTCCGCTCACCATCGCCTCGAGCCATCCGACCGCGATCCCGTGGGTCGGCATGATGCAGACCCATTTCCAGGCCCGGACGGACGAGATCCTGGCCGAGACCGGCAACTACGAAATCGAGTGGCAGGAGGCCTATGGCGGCCAGCTCTACCGCGCCAATGCCACGCTCAGCTCGGTCGAGGACGGCATCACCGATATCGGGTGGGTGTTCTCGCTTCTCGAGGGCGGCCAGCTGCCGCTCAGCCAGGTGTCGAGCTACACGCCGTTCTCCACCAACAATCCGCCGGTTCAGCTTCAGGTCATGTGGGACCTGCTGCAGAACAACGAGGCCTTCGCCGAGGAGTGGTCGCAGTACAACCTCGTCGTGCTCGGCCTGACCGGTACGGACAACTACGACATCTACACCGCTCAGCCGATCACCGGCATCTCCGATCTCGACGGCATGAAGATCTCGGCCCCGGGCGCTCTGGCCAACTGGCTGCGCGGCACCGGCGCCAACGCCGTCGACGGTTCGCTGACGAGCTACTACACCGACATCCAGACCGGCGTGTCCGAGGGCGTTCTGTCGCTCGCGCTCGGCGTTCTGCCGGCGCGGATCTACGAGGTCGCGCCCTTCGTCACCCGGGTGAATATGGGCGTCGCCTTCTCGGGCGCCATCGCCATCAACCGCGACGTCTGGGACGGCCTGCCCGAGGAAGTGCAGAACGCGCTGACCGAGGCCGGGGCGTACTACACCGAAGCGCATGGCCAGGACCTTCTCGACCGGCATGAATTCGCGATGAACCAGATCGTGGAGCTTGGCGCGACGCAGGATCCGCCGGTCACCATCTTCGACCTGCCGGAAGAAGAGCGCGCTGCCTGGGTCGGCGGTCTGCCGGACATCGCGGGCGACTGGGCCGCAGCCAACGGCCCCGAGGCGGCCGCCTTCCTTGCGGCCTACATGGACGGTCTGCGCGCGGCCGGCGAAGAGCCGCTGCGCGACTGGGATGCCGGCGTCTCGAACTGACGCATGGCATCCAGGGACACGAGGGGACCGGACGCGGCGGGAACGCCGCGCCGGGGTGGGGTGGCCGGGCCCGCGGCGGCGTGGAATGCGCTCGTCGACGGGCTCGGCGCACTCGGCACGGTGCTGATCGGCGTCCTGATGCTGATCATCTGCGCCGACGTGCTGGTGCGGAACCTGTTCGGCTCCTCGCTTCCCATGGTCGCCGAGGCGGGCGCCCTGACGCTGGTGATGATCGTCTACCTCCAGCTGGCCACGACCATCCGCCACGACCGGCTGGCCCGGACGGACATCTTCCTCGCCGGGTTCCAGCGTCGTTACCCACGCGGCGGCGCGGTGCTCGGCGGGGTCTTTGACCTCGTCGCCACAGGTGCGCTCGGCGTCATCGCCTGGTCGACCGTGACCATCGTCGAACGCGATTTCAGCCGCGGCGAATATATCGGCGTCACGGGCATCGCCACGTTGCCGACCTGGCCGTTCCGCGTGGTCATCCTCGTCGGCATGACCGTCGCGACGGTGCAGTGCGCCATCCGGGTCATCGGCGCGCTGCGCGCTGCCGTGCGCGGCGGAGCGACGGAATGACCGGCGTCGAGATCGGCATCGCCGCCATCGTGATCCTGATCCTGCTGATCTATCTCGGTATGCCCATCGGCATCGGCATGCTGATCGTCAGCTTCGCCGGCGTCGCGATGATCCGGAACGAGGGCGTCGCGATCCGCATGGCCGGGTCCGTCGCGAACGACTCGCTGCGCGAATATCTGTTCGCTGTCGTCCCGCTCTTCGTGCTCATGGGGCTATTGGTGACCGCCTCCGGGGTCGGGAAGGACACGTTCGACGTCTTTCAGCGCCTGATGCGCCGCATGACGGCGGGTCTCGGCATCGCGACCGTGTTCGCAAATGCGGTCTTCGCGTCGATCACCGGCATCTCCATCGCCTCGGCGACTGTCTTCAGCCGCGTTGCCGTGCCCGAGATGACGCGCCACGGCTACTCGAAGAGCTTCTCGACCGGGGTCGTCGCGGGCTCGTCGGTGCTTGGAATGCTGATCCCGCCCTCGCTCCTGATGATCGTCTACGCGGTGCTGGCCGAGGAATCGGTCGGCCGCATGTTCCTCGCCGGGGTCGGTCCCGGCATCCTTCTCGCGGTGATGTTTTCGGTCGCCATCGTCGCCATGGCGAAGGTCCGGCCGCGGTCGGTCTTCGACCGGACGGACGATACCGAGGGCTACGAGGACATCTCGACCGGCCGCATGGTTGCCAAGGCGCTGCCGATCCTGTCGCTCGTCACGCTGGTTCTCGGCGGGCTATACGGCGGCTTCTTGAACCCGACCGAAGCCGGAGCCATCGGGGCGCTCGGCGCGCTCGTCATCGCGCTTGGCCGCCGCTCGCTGACCCGAAGGAGCTTCTGGGGCATCCTTGTCGAATCCGGCCAGATCACCGTCTCGGTCCTGTTCCTCATCATGGCGGCGACCTTCTTCTCGCGGATGCTGGCGTTGTCCGGCCTGCCGGCCAGCCTCGCCGATTCGCTGCTCTCCGGTCCGGTCGGACCGTGGGGCTTTCTGGTGATCTACCTCGCGCTCGTCATCGCGCTTGGTTGCCTGATCGATTCGATCTCGATCATGCTGATCCTGCTGCCGATCGTCCTGCCGATCGCGCAGGCCGCGCAGTTCGACATGATCTGGTTCGGCGTCCTGACCGTCATCGCGGTCGAGATCGGGCTGTTGACCCCGCCTTTCGGCCTGTCTGTCTACACGATCCGCTCGGCCATCGACGATCCGGACCTGCCGGTGCGGGCAATCTTCGCCGGGGCGTTCCCCTTCGTCCTCGTGATGATCCTGTCCCTGGCCGTCATCGCGGTCATCCCCGAGATCGCGACCTGGCTCGCGCGGCTCTGACATCGACCCCCCTGTCGGCGGCGCCGGGCCTGCGATAGACTAAACCCCCGATATTCGGGCAATAGTTTCACTATCCGGAACCCGCCATGTCCGACACCCGCGCCCGCCGCCGCTATCGCAGCCAGGAATGGTTCGACAACCCGAACAACCCGGGCATGACCGCGCTCTATCTCGAGCGCTACCAGAACCAGACCTTCACGCAGGAAGAGCTTCAGTCCGAACGCCCGATCATCGGCATCGCGCAGACGGGCTCGGACCTCGTGCCGTGCAACAAGATCCACGTCTTCCTGATGGACCGGATCAAGGCCGGCATCCGGGACGCGGGCGGGGTGCCGATGGAATTCCCGGTTCACCCGATCCAGGAGACCGGCAAGCGGCCGACCGCGGCGCTCGACCGGAACCTGCAATATCTCAGCCTCGTCGAGGTGCTGCACGGCTACCCGATCGACGGCGTGGTGCTGACGACGGGCTGCGACAAGACCACGCCCGCGATGCTGATGGGCGCGGCGACGGTCGATATCCCGGCCATCGCGCTCAACGGCGGGCCGATGCTGGACGGCTGGTGGAAGGGCAAGCGCGCGGGCTCGGGCACGATCATCTGGGAATCGCGCCGGCTGCTGGCTGAAGGCAAGATCGACTACGAGGAGTTCATGGCGCGGGCCTGCGCCTCCTCGCCCTCGCTCGGGCATTGCAACACGATGGGCACGGCCTCGACGATGAATGCGCTGGCCGAGGCGCTCGGCATGGCGCTGCCAGGATCGGCGGCGATCCCCGCGCCATTCCGCGAGCGCATGGCGATGGCCTATGAAACCGGCCGCCGCATCGTCGGCATGGTCGAGGAGGATCTGAAGCCGTCCGACATCCTGACCCGCAAGGCCTTCGAGAACGCGATCCGCGTGAACACCGCCATCGGCGGCTCGACCAACGCGCCACCGCACCTTCAGGCCATCGCCCGGCATGCAGGCGTAGAGCTCGACGTGACCGACTGGCAGAAAGTGGGTCACGCCCTGCCGCTTCTGGTGAACATGCAGCCCGCCGGCGAATACCTCGGCGAAAGCTTCTTCCGCGCCGGCGGCGTGCCGGCGGTCATGGGCGAGCTTCTGGCTGCGGGACATCTGCACGGCGACGCGATGACCGCGACGGGCAAGCCGGTGGCCGAGGCGCTCGGCGGTGCACGCAGTGCCGACACCGCCGTCATCCGCCCGGTAAACGATCCGCTGCGGGAGAATGCGGGCTTCGTCGTTCTCTCTGGTAACCTGTTCGACGCGGCTCTTATGAAGACCTCCGTCATCTCGGCCGACTTCCGCCAGCGCTTCCTGAAAGACGGTGTGTTCGAAGGGCGCGCGGTCGTTTTCGAGGGACCGGAGGACTACCACGACCGGATTAACGACGCCTCGTTAGGCATTGACGAAAAAACGATTCTCTTCATCCGAAACGTCGGTTGTGTGGGCTATCCCGGCTCGGCCGAGGTGGTGAACATGCAGCCGCCCGACGCGCTCATCAAGGCGGGCATCAATCACCTGCCGACCGTCGGTGACGGCCGCCAGTCCGGCACGTCGGAAAGCCCGTCGATCCTGAATGCCAGCCCCGAGGCGGTGGTCGGCGGCGGACTCGCGCTGGTGCAAACGGGCGACCCGGTGAAGCTCGATCTCAACGCAGGCACGCTGAACGTCATGGTGCCCGAGGCCGAATGGCAGGCGCGCCGCGATGCCTGGCAGCCGCCCGAGCTACACCACCAGACGCCCTGGCAGGAGATCTACCGCACCCATGTCGGCCAGCTCGCTCAGGGTGGCTGTCTGGAACTTGCGACCGCCTACCAACGCATCGCGAAGGACCTGCCGCGCGACAATCATTGAGCCGGTCGGCTTGACCCCGGCGCCGCGCAGGGTCACCTGTGCGGCCTGAAAGGAGCCATCCCGTGCGCATGGTCATCATCGTCGCTGCCGTTCTCGTCGCGCTTGTTCTCGCGGTCTCGCTCTATGTCCGGACCGTCCCGATGCGGGCCGCCGTCTGGCATGTCGATCCGGTCGAGGTCGAACCGCCCGTCACGCCGAATTTCGCCCTGCGCCGGGGCGAGACCGCACCGCTGATCCAGCGACCCGCGGCCGAGGTCGCGACCCGGCTTGAGGCCGTAGCGGAAGCCGGTGGCGCGCAGGTGATCGGTGGCTCCGCTGACAGCGGCTTTGTCACCTACGTGGTGCGGACGCCGGTCATGGGTTTCCCGGACGCGGTCTCCGTGCGGCTCATCCCGGAAGGCGACGGCACGCGGGTCGCGATCTTCTCCCGTTCGCGGTTCGGCTATGGCGACATGGGCGTGAACGCCGACCGGGTCGCCCGCTGGATCGACGCGCTGAGCGGGCGCACTTGACCGCCCTGCGGTCCCGCGCCATTCACCCCGAATGCTCCCGCCCGATCGCCTTCGCCAGATCACCGAACGTTTCGAGTATCTCGAGGCGCAGCTGAACGCGGGCGCCGATCCGGCGAAGATCGCCGAGATCTCTCGCGAATATTCCGAGCTGAAGCCCGTCGTCGAACAGGTCGCGGCCTATCGCCAGCTTCTGTCGGACATTTCAGACGCCGAGGCGATGCTCGACGACCCGGAGATGCGGGCGCTGGCCGAGGACGAGTTGCCCGTCCTAAAGGCGAAGCGGCCCAAGGCCGAGGCTGCGCTGCGCCGTGCGCTTCTTCCGAAGGACGAAGCGGATGCGCGCCCCGCGATGATCGAGATTCGCCCCGGCACCGGCGGCGAAGAGGCGGCGCTGTTCGCCGGCGATCTGTTCCGGATGTATGCCCGCTATGCCGAAGCGCGGGGCTGGCGGCTCGAAGTGATCGACCAGCAGGAAACCGAGCTTGGCGGGCTCAAGGAACTCGTCGCGCGGATCGAGGGGCAGGGGGTCTTTGCCCGGCTGAAATTCGAGTCCGGCGTCCACCGCGTCCAGCGCGTGCCCGAGACGGAATCGGGCGGCCGCATCCACACTTCGGCCGCGACCGTCGCCGTCCTGCCCGAAGCGCAGGAGGTCGATATCGACATCCCGGCGCAGGATATCAGGATCGACACGATGCGGTCCTCAGGCGCCGGCGGCCAGCACGTGAACACGACCGACTCGGCGGTGCGGATCACCCACCTGCCGACCGGGATCGTCGTCACCTCGTCGGAGAAGTCACAGCACCGAAACCGCGAGATTGCCATGTCCGTTCTGCGCGCCCGTCTCTACGACGCCGAGCGCCAGAAGGCTGCGGACGCCATGGCGGCCGACCGCAAGGCTCAGGTCGGCACGGGCGACCGCTCCGAACGGATCCGGACCTATAACTTCCCGCAAGGCCGCCTGACCGACCACCGTATCGGCCTGACGCTCTACAAGCTCGACCAGGTCATGCAGGGCGATCTGGACGACGTCATCGACGCGCTGATCGAGGATGATCAGGCCCGGCGGCTGGCGGAGATGGAGGGGTGAGCCGAACGGTCGGCGAAGCCATGCGCGCCGCCATCGACTCCCTCGCCCCGATGATCGGGCAGGACGAGGCGCGGCGGGACGTCCGGATGCTGATGGCCGCGGCGACCGGCTGGACGAGCGCCGGCGTCGCCGCGCGCCGGGACGAGCCGCTGGCCGACGCCGCCCCGCACTTCGACCAGCTCCTGGGCCGGCGGCTGTGCGGGCAGTCGGTCGCGCACATCCTCGGGCAAACCGAGTTCTACGGCCGGACCTTCGACGTCGGCATGGGCGATCTCGCCCCGCGGCCCGACACCGAGACGCTTATCGACCTCGCGCTGTCCGACCCCTGGACAACCCTTCTCGATCTCGGCACCGGGACCGGCATCATCGCGATCACGCTGCTGCTGGAACGTCCCGAGGCGCGCGGGCTCGCGACCGATCTTCGTGCCGACTGGTACGGCACCGCCAGGGCGAATGCGCAGCGCATGGACCTTGGCGACCGGCTGACGTTCCTCGCGTCCGACTGGTTCGCGCGCGTCTCCGACCGCTTCGACCTGATCGTCTCGAACCCGCCCTATGTCACCGAGGCCGATTACGCGACCCTGCAGACCGAGATCGCCGCCTGGGAACGGCGCGAGGCGCTCACCCCGGGCGGCGACGGCCTCGATGCCTACCGGGCGATTGCCGCCGGCGCGCCGGCCCACCTGACCCGAGGCGGCCGGCTTCTCGTCGAGATCGGGCACGATCAGGGTGAGGCCGTGGCGGCGCTCTTCACGGCGGCGGGGCTTGAAGACGTGGCCGTGCATCCCGACATCAATGGAAAGGATCGCGTCGTCAGCGCGCGATCATCCGCCTGACCCGCAGAGATATGCGGCTTTCAGGCGATAAAACCCGCGATCTTCCGCATTTTGACCTTGTTTCGGGCGGGATTGCATGGTTACTCGTTCCTGCGGGGCGTGATCGGAAGGCCGATCCGCCGCAGGTTTGCCGAAAGAAGCGGGTCGACCGAATTGTAAGGGCCTTGGCGCATCTGCGCGACCGACGCCCGGCACGACCCACCAGCGTAACTGGAACAGAACAACACCAATGAGATCATCGAAGAACCGCTCGCGGTCGAAAGGCAATCGCAACCGTTCGGTTGGCAATATCGTCAATCGTGTGTTCGACAGCTCGGGCCCGGAAGGCAAGGTCCGCGGCACGCCGCAACAGATCATCGACAAGTACAACCAGCTCGCGCGCGACGCGCAGCTCGGCAACGACCGGGTGGCGGCGGAGAACTTCCAGCAGCACGCCGAGCATTACACGCGGCTCCTCAGCGAAGCGCAGCGCGAAATGGACGCGCGGCGTGAACAGCAGGACCAGCAGAACAACAACAATAACAACAACCAGCAGTCCAACCAGCGCCGCGACCGTCAGGATGGCCGCGACGACGATCAGGGCAGCAACCAGCCGCAGCAGGACTCGCAGCGGGGCGGCAACGCCTTCGACGACGTGATCGACAGCCCGAACAGCGGGTCCGAACCGAAGCTCGTCGAAACGCCCGAGGACAACCCGAAGCCGCGCCGGAACCGCCGCAGCCGCCGTCCGAGCGGTGAGGAGGGTTCCGATCAGCCGGCCGGTGGCAACGACGACCAGCCCTCGGCCGCCGCGGAATAAACCCTAGGCCAGGTTTCGCGCCAGCGCGCAGAACTGCTCCAGCCCGACATCCTCGGCCCGGTCCGTGGGCGGGATGCCGGATGCCATAAGGCGATCCTCGATGTCGGGCGCAAGCCCGCGCAGGGCCGCGCGCAGCATCTTCCGGCGCTGGTTGAACGCCGCCGCGACGACGCGTGACAGCACGGCCGGATCGGCCGGAAAGCGGGGCGCCGGCAACGCGTCCAGCTGCACGACGGCGGACCGCACCTTGGGCGGCGGCACGAACGCCTCCGGGGGCAGGGACATCGCGATCCGCGCCTCGCAGCGCCAGTTCGCCAGCACCGCGAGCCGTCCATAAGCCTTCGATCCCGGCACCGCCACGATCCGTTCGGCCACTTCGCGCTGGAACATCAGCGTCAGGCTCGACCAGACCGGCGGCCACGCAGCCGGTGACAGCCAGCGCACCAGAAGCTCCGTGCCGACATTGTAGGGCAGGTTCGCCACGATCCGCACGGGCGGAGTGACCATCGCCGCCCAGTCCACTTCGAGCGCATCACCCTGCACGATCTCGAGCCGCCCGGGATAGGCCGCCGCGATTTCCTGAAGCGCAGGCAGGCAGCGCGCATCCTTCTCGATCGCCACGACCCGCCGCGCGCCTTCGGCCAGCAGCCCGCGCGTCAGCCCGCCGGGGCCGGGGCCGACCTCGACCACGTCGCAGGCCGACAGGTCGCCCGCGATCCGCGCGATCTTCGCCGTCAGGTTCAGATCGAGGATGAAGTTCTGCCCGAGCGCCTTGCGCGCGCTCAGCCCGTGCGCCGCGATCACCGCGCGCAGGGGCGGCAGGCCGTCGATCGCGCTCATCGCACTTCGCCGCTTTGAAAATATCCCGGGGGGAGCCGCAGGCGGGGGGCAGAGCCCCCCTCAGCCGGCATCGACCCGTCCCCGCGTCGCCGCCATGTCCGCGGCCATCTCCAGCGCCGCGATGAAACTCGTCGGGTCGGCCAGTCCGCGCCCCGCGATATCCATCGCCGTCCCGTGGTCGGGCGAGGTCCGGATGAAAGGCAGGCCAAGCGTCACGTTCACCCCGCCCGCGAAATCGAGCGTCTTGATCGGGATCAGCGCCTGGTCGTGGTACATCGTCACCGCCACGTCGTAGCGGGCGCGGGCGGCAGCGTGGAACAGCGTATCGCCCGAATGCGGGCCGGACACCGCCAGCCCCTCGGCGCGGAGCGAGTCCACGACCGGTCGGATGGTCTCGATCTCCTCGCGTCCGATCGCGCCTCCTTCGCCGGCATGAGGGTTCATACCCGCAACCGCGATGCGCGCATTCTCGATCCCGAAATCCCGATCCAGCGCGCGGGCCGTGATCCGGATCGTATCCGACAACAGCGCACGGGTCAGCGCGCCCGGCACGTCTTTCAGCGGGATGTGGATCGTCGCCGGCACGACCTTGAGCATGTCCGACGCCAGCATCATCACCACGCGATCGACGCCGCCGAGATGGGCGAGGAACTCGGTATGTCCCGGAAACCCGAAGCCCGCGCCGTCCATCAGCGCCTTCTTGTGGATCGGCAGCGTGCAGAGCGCCGAGGCTTTGCCCTCAATCGCCATGGCCGCGCCGCGAGTGATCGCGTCGACAATGCCATGCGCCTGGGCCGGGTTCGGCTCGCCCGGGACGGCCTCGCCGGGAATTTCGATGGGCAGGACGGGAAGGGCGCGGGCGCCGACCCGGGCGGCTTCCTCGGGCGCGCCGATCTCCTCGACGCGGCGGCCATGTCCGGCGAAATGCCGAGGTGCCCCGATTACGAAGAACGGCAGACGCCCGCCAAGGCGCTCGGACGCGCGCACGGCGATCTCCGGTCCGATTCCGGCAGGCTCGCCACAGCTTACGGCGATGGGGTGGATCACCCGTCCTCGCGGATGAACGCCTCGGCCCGCAGCTCCTCGAGATAGCCGGCGGCGTAGCTTTCGAGCCGCTGGTTGAAGAGCTGCTGGCGGATTTCCTCGCGATAGCCCTCGGGCAGTTCGGTGGTCCGGCCGCACAGCATCAGGAACATCAGCGCGCCGTCTGCCGTGGTCAGGTCGTAGGACACCTCGTTCGCGTCGAGCGTGCCGAGCTCGGTCGCGATCGGACCGGGTATCGCGGCGACCTCCTGCACTTCGCGCACGAAACCGTCCGGGCGCACGCCATAGAGGTCGTCGCAGGTATCGAGGCTGTCCTCGAGCACTTGCGCTGCCGCGATGGCCGAGTCCGTCCGGCCGCCGGGAATGGCGACGATGGCATAGTCGACCGCGTTCACCTCGGGGCTGACATACTGGCTTTCCTCGAAATCGCGCAGCTGGAAGATCGCCAGCGCCTGACCGAGCGGGACGGGCTCGCTGACGCCGCCGGGCGGCAAAGCCAGCACGATGCCGCGCAGCCCCGGCGGCAGCGCGGAGAGCGGCCGCCAGCCGAGCGAGCCGCCCTGACGGGCGGATTGCGAGGCCGAATAGCGCCGCGCCGCAGCCGAAAACCCGTCGATGTCACCATCGAGTGTGTCGCTGAGTTCGTTCACCAGGTTCCGCACACCGGCCTGGTTCTCGTTGCTGATCGGCACGACGATCTCGGCCAGAAGCGCCCGTGCGCCCGTCTCGCCCTGCGCGAGGGCCAGCGCCCGGTCGACCTCTTCCTCGGTCACCTGCGACCGCGGCCCGAACTGGCTGCGCACGACGTTCCGCCAGGCGATGCCGGCGCGCACGAAGTCGCGGAAGGTCTCGCCGGCGACGCCGGCCCGTTCAAGCTGCTGGATGAATTCCTCGGGGCCGAGATTCACCCGCGCGGCGAACTCGGTCATCCCGTCCAGCAGCTCCTCCTCCGAGGGCAGCACACCAAGCGCCTCGGCGGCGTCGATCTGCAACCGCTCGTCGACCAGCGCGTCGCGGGCGCGGCCGGTCACGTCGCCGGGCGCGTTCAGAAGCTGGAAGAAGCGGATGCGCTGGTCGATCTCGTAGTAGGTGACCGCCCGGTCGTTCACGACGACCGCCGCGCTGAACGGGTTCTGCGCCGCGACCGGCACAGCGGTGGCGAGGCAGAAGAGGGCGGCGATCAGGGCTCGTGTCATCATGCGTGGTCCGTCGTCAGTTGTGGCAGACGCGGTTCTGGCTGCGTCCGCTCCGGCCGGCACCGAAGCCGTTCAGTGCGACCGTCAGTCCGAATTCCGTGGCCGGCGCCAAGTTAGCCGAGGAGGTAAACCGACGCGAGACCGAAAACTCCACGTCGATGCACTCCGTTGCATAGGCGACGCCAAGCCCCGCGCGTGTACTGTCGTTGGCGGCGAAATCGTAACGCCAGTCGGCATCGGCCGACCAGCCGCCACCGAAGTCGTAACCGCCTTCAAGGTAGAGTTCACTGGTTTCCTCGGGCCGGCCCTCGGCGGGATCGGCGGCGAGGAAGGTGAAAAGCCCGGTCAGGTCGTGCCGCTCGCCCGCCCAGTTGAGCGCGGTTTCATTCGAGGTGAAGGTGAACCCGTCGTCAAAAAGCGCCCGATTGACCAGCGTGAACCGGTCGTCGAGCGTGAAGCCGACCGCCACCAGCCAGTCCGATTGTTCGCCGTCGAGGCCGGAGCCCTGCGTGAAGGACATCGGGTCGGTGTCGCGCCAGACCCGTCCGACCGTCGCGCCGAGCGACCAGCCGAGCGGGTCGGTGCGCGTATAGCTGATTCCGGCCGCCATCCGCGTCCCGCTTTCGCGCGCATCCGAACCCGGGAACCGGTTCAGCGCGAACAGGTTGGCCTCGTCGAACGAGACGATCGTGCTGTCCTCGTTCGGGATCTCGGCGTCGCCGTCATCCGACCAGGCCAGCTGAACGGTCGGCGTCACGAGATGGGTCACGCCGCGCGGGCTGACCGACACGAAGGGCCAGCTGACCTCGGCCGCGGCAGCGGGTGCGAAGCGGATATCGGTATCGGGATAGCTGCTGTCCTGAGAGATGGCGTAGAAATCGGCCACCAGCGCTGTCTCGGCCGCGAAGACGAGACCCGCCGGCCCGATCCAGTCGCCGCGCCATCCGGCCTCGGCGCCGATCCGGCTAACGTCCCGCCCGATCATGTCGTCATCCTCGGCCCGGATATGGCTATGCGCCGTGAAGGACAGGCGCGCCGTTCCGGCCTGTCCGGGCAGGTTCCACAGCCGGGTCCATTCCGCATCGAGGATGTTGTTGGGCAGGGTCGAGTTGTCTTCGCCTTCCCGCAGCGAATTGTAGTTGGTGAAGCCAAGCTCGGTGTATTCGCCGGGCCGGGTGCGCGATGCGATGGCGTGACTTTCCAGCCGGTCGAGTTCGGCGATCCCGTAGGTGCCCAGATAGGCCCGGTCGGTCACGCCCTGAAGCTGCAGATCGAGCGCGAATCCGCGCGGCAGCACGAAAAAGCCTTCGGCGAAGACGTAGCCGCGCATGTCATCGTCGGTCAGGTCGTCGAAACTGATCTGGCCGTTGGCCTCGATCCAGCCGCGCCGGAACGCCTGGCGGTACCGCAATTCCGCGCCGGCAAAGCCATCGGTCGTCACGTAGGGGGCGAAGGTCAGGTCGCGATGGGGTCCGAGCGTTATGAAGTAGGGCACCATCAGGCCGGTCCCCAGGTTGTCGTTGCCAAAGATCTCGGGAACGAGCACGCCCGAGACCCGTTCCCGCGTCGGGTCGGGCATCCTGAGCCGCGGGAACCAGGCGATCGGAATGCCGAAGGCGCGGAACTGGGCGTTTTCGAAATAGAGCTGGCGTTCCTCGGCGTCGTGGATGATCCGCCGGGCGCGGATTTCCCAGAGCGGACGGGGGTTTCCGGCGCAGACTTCACACGAGGACGCAACGGTCTGGTAGGCCTGCGTATAGCGTCCGTCGACGCGTTCGATTTCGGTCGCGGCAATCTGAAGCTGCCGGTCGAGGACAAGGCGGGCCGACCGCAGGACACCGTTCTGAAGGTCGGCGTCGAGCTCGGCAAATTCGGCGAGGAATACCGTACGCCCGTTTTCGTCGATCAGCGTCAGCGGCCCTTCGACCTCGATCCGGTCGTTCCGGCCGTCGTAGCTTACGCGGGCGGCGCGCAGGATCGAGCCGCCGTAGAAGACCTCCACAGTGCCGCTCGCGGTGACGGTCTCGGCCGGGCCGTCAAAGCGGATATCGTCGGCGATCAGCGTCGCCGGCGGATCGTCCTGCGCCTGCGCCGGCAGGGCAAGGAAAAGCAGGACAGCGAGAAACCGCCGCATCACCCGTCCTCCGTCTGCAACAACAGACCTAGCGCCAGCAGTATCGCTGCCGAAGGTGGCGCCCAGGCGACTAGGAGAACGGGCAATTGCGCCGTCTCGCCAAGGACTTGCGCGAAGTTCCTCACGAAGAAGATGCCGAAGCCGAGGATGATCGCGATCAGCACCATCAGCCCGGTCCGCCCGAACCGCGTATGGCGCATCGTGAAGCCTGCGCCGATCAGAACCATCGCGGCCAGCATCAGCGGATTGCTCAGCTCCATCTGCAGCCAGACGCGGTGGGTCAGCGCGGCGAACCCGGCGGCGTTCATCTGCGCGATGAAGCCCGGCAGCTCGTAGATCGGCACGGTCGATGGCCGGGCGAAGCTGTCGCGGATCTGCTCGGCGGTCAGGGTCGAGGGCAGGGTGAAGCTGTCGAACCGCTCCGCCGCGGCCTCGGGATTGTCGCTGCCCGCGATCGGCCAGGCCTTCACGCCGTTCAGCACCCAGGCCCCGGCCGTCAGCCGCGCGCCCTCGGCGTCGATGCGCTGCACAACCGACCCGGTGTCGTCGAACACGAAGAAGGTCGCGTCGCTCAGCGTCGTGCCGTCGCCATTGGCGCTGCTGGCCCGGATCACGGTCTGCCGCGATCCGTTGCCCTGCCGGAGCCACAGCCCGCCCGCGAACACGCTCAATGTGCGGGCCTCACCCGAACGGAACGCGGCGATGCGGCTTTCGTACTGGCGCTCCGTCGCCGCGACGATCGGGTTCAGCACGGTCACGCCGAAGACCCCGATCAGCAGCGCCACTGTCACCGGCGACATGGTCGATCGAAGCGCCGAGCGGCCCGAGGACCGGATGACCACGAGTTCCGATGTCCGCGCCAGGGCGAGGAACAGGAACAGCGTCGCGATCATCACGAAAAGCGGGAGAAGCTGGTACAGCATCCCCGGCAGGTTCAGAAGGCTCAGCTCGAACGCCGCTCCGAACGGGCTCTCGCTGCCGCCGACGCGCCGGATCTGCTCGGCGAAATCGATCGGCAGAAGGATCGAGACGAAGACCGCGACGACGATCATGAAGGCGCGCAGGAACCGCCGGGCGATGTAGAAATGCAGGATCATGCCGCCACCTGCGCCCGGGGCCGCGGCCGCCGTCGCCGCATCGCCAGCGCGACCATGACGGCCGCGACAACGGCCGCCGCCGCCGGCTGGATGTAGGCCATCCACATCCGCGACAGGTCCGATTGCGCGATCGTGCCGGTGATGTTCCACAGCATCTGCAACGGCACCATCAGGCAGACCGCCGTCAGGATCTGCGGCCAGACCCCGAAGCGCGAGAACGTCCCCGTCATCAGCGCCGCCGCGCCGATGATCGGGATGAAGAAGGCAAACAGCTCCTTGACGATCCGGTCATGGGCCACGAACCGCATTGCCGTGACAGTCGAGCCATAGAGATCGGCATCGATTTCGTCCGCCGTCAGAAGCAGCGCCGTCGGCAGTTCGCGGATGTCCCGCAACCGCTCCTCGGGCATGTCGATCAGCCCGGCCAGATCGTAGGTGAAATCGTCGAACGCGACGACGGCCAGCCGGTCGTCGGGCAGCCGCGTCTGCGCCATCCCGTCGAACATCACCAGCCGCGGGCCGTTCGCGGTGCCGACCAGAAGCGCGCGGTGCGCCGTGTAGGTCGTTTCCGTCCCTTCGGCGGTGCGGTCCTGCAGGAAGATGTCGCGGAACTCGCCCAGATCGGTGATCTCGCGGATGAAGACCGTCAGCCCGTCCGACGGCGAGATGAACTCGCCCGCGCGCAGGAAGCGGCCGGCCAGATCGCGGCTGACTTCGGAAGACCGTTGGTTGAATTCGGTCCGTGCGACGGGCGACAGGATATGCGCCGGGATGGCGATCAGCACCGCCAGCAGCAGGCCGAAGACCACGACCGGGCGCAGCAGCCGCAGCGGCCCGAGCCCGGCGGTCTGAAGAACCACCAGCTCGGATTCCGAGATCATCCGGTTGAAGATGTAGAGCACCGCGACGAAGGCCGAGACGGGCAGGACCAGCAGCACGATCTGCGGCAGCGACAGCGCGGTCAGTTCCAGGAACACCGCGACGTTCTGGCCGTCGGCGATCAGGGCGTCGAACAGGTCGACGGCCTGGTTGATCCAGTAGACGGAAATGAGAACCAGACTGAAGAAGCCGAAGAGCACCAGAAGCTGCGAGAGGATATAGCGATCGTAACGCCCCACCCGATGTGTTCCCCCGCTGCCCCGTCGCCTGGTCTTATCGGTTCTAGCGGATCGTCCGGCGGGCGAACAGGGGTGACTGGCCTTTCCCGCGGGCAGGGCCTAAGTCTCGGGCGACATCGTGATTTGGAGGCCTCCGCATGACACGTCCGATCCCCATCGACTTCGCCGAACCCGATCTTGACACGCTGGCCGGAACGGCCGGACGGATGGCCGTGGTGGCGACATCGGACGGCAAGCTCGACCCGGTCGCGCGGCGGCTGAACCGGATGACCAAGGGCGCGGTCGCGCGCGCGGTCGAGGCCGAGGCCTGGGGCAAGCTCGGCGCCGGCGAGGCCGTGGTGCTGAACTATCCCGCCGGGCTCGAGGTCGACGGGCTGGCCATCGTCAAGCTCGACCGCCGGGCCGACGCGGCGACGGCTCGGAAGGCCGGGGCATCGATCGCGAAATTCGCCGGCGGCAAGGCGCTGACGGTCTGCGTCGCCGGCACGCAGCGGATCGCCGACCTCGCGCTCGGCCTCGTGCTCCGCACCTACGCCTTCGAGGATCGCAAGACCGGCGAAAAGACCGAGCCGCAGGGCGCGAAAATCCTCTGCGCCAAGCCCGACGAGGCGCGCGAGGCGGCCGCGACCGTGGCTGCCATGGCCGAAGGCGTGTTCTTCACCCGCGATCTCGTCAGCGAGCCCGCCAACGTCCTGACCACGACCGAATTCGCCGCGCGGCTGACCGCGCTCAAGGATCTTGGCCTGAAGATCAAGGTGCTCGAAGAGGCCGACATGGAGAAGCTCGGCATGGGCGCACTCCTCGGCGTCGGGCAGGGCTCGGAAAGCCCGTCGAAGATCGTCGTCATGGAATGGATGGGCGGCACCAAGGGCGACGCGCCGCTCGCGCTCGTCGGCAAGGGCGTCGTCTTCGACACCGGCGGCATCAGCCTCAAGCCCGCCGCCGGCATGGAAGACATGACCATGGACATGGGTGGCGCCGGCACCGTCGCGGGCGTGATGAAGGCGCTCGCGCTGCGCAAGGCCAAGGCCAACGTCGTCGGCCTCGTCGGTCTGGTCGAGAACATGCCGGATGCCCGCGCGCAGCGACCGGGCGACGTCGTCACCTCGATGAAGGGCGACACGATCGAGGTCATCAACACCGACGCCGAGGGCCGGCTCGTCCTGGCCGACGTGCTCTGGTACGCGCAGGAGACCTACGCGCCCGCCGGCATCGTCGATCTCGCGACCCTGACGGGCGCGATCATCATCGGCCTCGGACACGAAAATGCCGGCGTCTTCTCGAACGACGACACCTTCGCCAACGCCTTCCTCAAGGCCGCGAAGACCGAGGGCGAGGGCGCGTGGCGGATGCCACTTGGCGCCGCCTACGACAAGATGCTGAAATCCAACATCGCCGACATGAAGAACGTCGGCGGCCGGCCCGCCGGCTCGATCACTGCGGCGCAGTTCCTGCAACGTTTCGTCAAGGACGGCGTGCCGTGGATTCATCTCGACATCGCCGGCGTCGCCTCGGTCAAGTCCGACACGGCGATGGCGCCGAAAGGCGCGACGGGGTGGGGCGTGCTCGCGCTCGACCGTCTCGTCCGCGACGGCTACGAGGGCTGATGGGCGAGGTCTATTTCTATCACCTGACGCGCACCCCGCTCGAGGACACGCTGCGCACGCTGCTCGAGAAATCGCTCTCGGCGGGCTGGCGGGTCGCGGTGCGGGGCCGCCACGCGCAGGTGATGGAACGGCTCGACGCACAGCTCTGGCTCCGGCCCGAGGCCAGCTTCCTGCCGCACGGCCTGTCGGGCGGGCCGCACGATGCCGACCAGCCCGTGCTGCTGACGACAGATCGCGAGATGCCGAATGGCGCGACCGCGCTGGTCAGCATCGACGGGGCCGACGTCACCGCCGACGAGGCCGAACCGCTCGCCCGCGTCTCCATCCTGTTCGACGGCCACGACACGGGCGCGGTGGAAACCGCACGCGCCCAGTGGCGCAGCCTCACGGGCAGCGGGCTCAAGGCGAAATACTGGTCCGAGGAAAGCGGCCGGTGGGAGATGAAGCGCGAATCCTGACCCGCCTCAGCGCGTCAGGACGAGCTGCCCGCCGCCCATCGAGATCGTCGCGAAGCGGTTGAGATACCCCATGCCCAGAAGGCTTTCCGGCATGTCGCCGTCATTGACGACCGCCAGCACCCCGCGATCCTCGACCGGGCCGAGGCTGATCGTGTCGAGGACGACCGGCGCGGTCGAGACTGTCCCGTTCGCCGTGCGCGCCATGCCGGAATAGACCAGCGCCTCGGTATCGATGCCGGCCTTCTCCGCATCCTCGCGCCGCAGCACCAGATCGGTCGCCCCGGTATCGACCACGAAACGGATCGGGTTTCCGTTCACCTGCGCGGTCACGTAGAAATGCCCGTCCGGGCTTTGCGGAACACGCAGCTCCGCGCCGCCCTCGATCACCTGCATCTGCGGCGCGACGATGCCCCGGATCTGCTCCCACGCGCCGACGGCGAGGATCGCGCCCAGGAAGATCAGCCCCCAGATCGCCGCGTATTGCGCGGTGCGCCCGAGGTTCTTCCGCTGCGACACGAGATAGGACCCGCCGATCACCACGAGGAACAGGCCGAGATACACGAGGGAGGGAAGATCGATATTCTGCATTCCGGCTACATAGGGCTTCGCGTCGCTCAGATCACCTGCAGATCGCGCAGACCGTCGATCACGAACTGAACCGATAGCGCCGCCAGCAGCATGCCGAGCAGCCGGGTGACCACGACGATCCCGGTCCGTCCGAGAAGCCGTTCGATCGGCGCGGCCAGCAGACAGAGCACGAGCACGAGTGCGAGCACCGCGACCATCACCAGGTGGACGAGCAGGATGTCGAGCGGTTCAGCCCCGTCCGCGCCCGCCAGCAGGATCATCGTCGCGATCGAGCCCGGACCCGCGATCAGCGGGATGGCCAGCGGAAAGACCGACGGGTCCTCGGCATGGGCGTCGGCCTTGCCCTCGCGCCGCTGCGTCCGCCGTTCGAACAGCATGTCGAGCGCGGTGAGAAACAGCAGGATGCCCCCTGCCATGCGGAAGGCCGGCATGGAAATGCCGAGGAAGGCGAGCACGGCCTCTCCGGCGATGCCGAAAAGCGTCAGGATCCCGAGCGCCACGATGACCGAGCGGAATGCGATCGCCCGGCGCCGTCCGGCGCTCTGTCCCGCCGTCAGCGCGATGAAGATCGGCGCGAGCCCGACCGGGTCGATCACGACGAAAAGCGCCACGAAGGCGGGGATGGCGGCGGCGAGATCCATGATCCCGCCTTTCCAGCTTTGGCTGCCCCGTGCAAGCCCGGTCATTGACCTGACCCGCCGCGCCTCCCTAGGTTGCGGCTTCGGGGGCGACGAACGGGAGATGTGCGATGAGACGACTTGCAGCCGCCCTCGGCCTCGGCCTTCTGGCCGGCCCCGCCGCGGCCCTCGGGCCGGACGACGCGCTGCCGCAGGCGCAGGTGCAACTCGTCGTCGCCTGCATGCAGCCCGCCCCGGATGTCGAGGCCGCGCTCGCCTGTCTCGACCGTCCGGGCGTGACGGAGGCCGCGCGGGACTTCGCGCGCGCCCTCGCCGAGGACACGGCGCTCGCCGCGCCCGGCATTCTGATGGAGGTGACGGAAACCGGGCCGGTCGATATCGCCCGGGTCTTCCTGCCGCAGCTGGCCAACACGAACGACCAGCAGGTGCTCGTCCAGTCGGACGGCACGCCGCTCATGGCCACCGAACTGGCCTTCGCACAGGGCGCTCCGGACAACCGCGCCGCGCGCGAGATCCTGTCGCAATATCCGCAGGCGACCGAGACCAGCCGCGTCGCCGTGACCGCCATCCGCGTTCTCGACAGCGGGGTGCAGCGCTTCGTGCTGACCGACACCGTCGCCGATGGCTGCCGGGCCTGCGCCGAGGTGGGCATTTCGGTCACCTATGCCGATTTCCTCTCTGGGCGGCTCGTGGATACGCGGCGCGTGGGATGGTACCAGCCGCTGCCCGGCGAGGCCGAGATTGCCGCAAGTCTCGAGGCGGCCGATATCGCCGTCCTTCAGGCCCGTCTGAACCAGATGGGCTACGATGCAGGCCCCGTCGACGGCGTCAGCGGCCGCCAGACGCGCGAGGCGTTCTACGCGCTGAAGCGCGACCATTGCCTGCCGGAAGATCCGCGCATCCGGCCGGTCATCCCGCTCATGTCCGGCCCGGCCGACCTGGCCGCCGGACCCTGCGCGCCGGCCGCGCTGATCGGCAGTGCCGAAGATGCGCCGCGCCCGGAACCCGCGCTGGAAGACGAGCCGGCCGCCGAGGCCGCGCCAGAACCGGATCCGGCGCCGGAGCCTGATCCCGAGCCGGCCGCCGCGATCGCCATGCCGCTCCGCTCCGGTGTCTACTCGGCCGTCGCCGAGCTTTGCCCCGCTCCGGGCGAGGCGATGGGCGAAGGCCTGCCCGACAGCGCATGGCCGAACCTTCTGGGCATCTCGGGCGCCGAGCTGTCGCGTGGCGAGCTAAACTGCGCTGTGACTTCCGTCACCGGAAGCTGGCCGGAGCTGACCCTTGGTCTCGATTGCATGGCCGAAGGCGAAGCGTCGGAACGCAACCTGTCGCTGACCATGGCGGGCCCGGACAGCTTCCGCGCCGGCGACGGACTCTTTACCCGCTGCACGCCCTAGGCTCAGGCCCCGCTCGCGGCCTCGAGCCGTTCCTGCGCGCGCATCCAGAGCGCCTCGGCCCGGTCGAGCCCCTCCATGACCTCGGCATATTTCTTCTGCCAGGTCTGAAGCTCGCCCACGCGGCCGTCCTCGTAGAGTGACGGATCGGCGAGTTTTGCGGCCAGCCGGTCGCGCATCTCGTCGATCTTCTCCATCCGCGCCTCGCATTTCCGGACCTCGGCCCGCAGGGTGGCGATGTCCTCGGCGCTGACGGCTTTCGGCTTTTCCTTCCGGGCCTTTGGCGCGCGTTCCTCACCCTTGAGAAGCATCTGGCGGTAGCTCTCCAGGTCCTCCTCGTAGGGCGTCACGGTCCCGTCCTTGACCAGCCAGAGCCGGTCGGCGACCAGCCGCAGGAGGTGCATGTCGTGGCTGACCAGCACGACCGCGCCCGAATACTCGGTCAGCGCCTCGACGAGCGCCTCACGGCTCTCGATGTCGAGGTGGTTCGTCGGCTCGTCGAGGATCAGTAGGTGCGGCGCCTCGAGCGTGGCGAGAAGGAGCGACAGGCGCGCCTTCTGACCGCCCGAGAGCCGGCCGACCGCCGTTTCCGCCTGATCGGCGCCGAGACCGAAGCCCGCGAGCCGCGCGCGCAGCTTCGCCGGCGCCTCGTCGGGCCGTTCGCGGCGGATATGGTCGAGCGGCGTTTCGTCGATCCTCAGTTCGTCGACCTGGTGCTGCGCGAAATATCCGATCCTCAGCTTGGACGAGCTTTGAACCCGCCCGTCCTCGGCCCGAAGTTTACCCGCCAAGAGTTTAGAAAGTGTTGATTTTCCCTCACCATTCCGGCCGAGAAGCGCGATCCGGTCGTCCTGGTCCAGCCGCAGGTTCAGCCGCCGCAGCACCGGCGGCCCGCCGTAGCCTACCGCCGCGCCGTCGAGTTGCACGATCGGCGGGGCAAGTTCTTCCGGGTTAGGGAAGGTGAAGACCGTCCGCGCCGCGTCCTCGGGCATCCGGATCGTCTCCATCTTCTCCAGCATCTTCACCCGGCTTTGCGCCTGCCGCGCCTTCGACGCCTTGGCGCGGAACCGGTCGACGAAGCTTTGCAGATGCGCGCGCCGCAATTCCTGCTTCTTCGCCTCGGCCGCCTGAACCGCCCGCTGCTCGGCCCGGGTCCGCGCGAACGTGTCGTAACCGCCTGAATAGAGCGTCAGCCGGCGGTCGGTCAGGTGCAGGATGTGGTTCACCGCCCGGTTCAGCAGGCCGCGGTCGTGGCTGATGATGATGACCGTGTGCGGATAACGGGCGAGATAGCTTTCGAGCCAGAGCGCGCCTTCGAGGTCGAGATAGTTCGTCGGCTCGTCGAGGAGCAGGAGATCGGGCTGCGAGAACAGCACGCCCGCAAGTGCCACGCGCATCCGCCAGCCTCCCGAAAAGGCGGAACACGGCATCTTCTGTTCGGCCTCAGTGAAGCCTAGCCCTTTCAGGATCGTCGCGGCGCGTGCTTCGGCCGACCAGGCGTCGATATCCGTCAGCCGGGCCTGGATCTCGGCGATGCGCGTCGGGTCCTCGGTCTCTTCGTCCATCAGCGCCGCGCGTTCGGTGTCGGCCGCCAGCACCGTGTCGATCAGGCTGGTTTCGCTTGACGGCACTTCTTGCGCGACGCCGCCCATCCGGGCGCGCTCGGGCAGGGAGATGGCGCCGCCGTCGGGCGTCAGTTCGCCCCGGATCAGCCGGAACAGGGTTGTCTTGCCGGTCCCGTTGCGTCCGACGAGGCCCACCTTGTGCCCGGCCGGAATCGTGGCTGAGGCGCCCTCCAGAAGCGGGCGGCCCTCGACGGAATAGCTCAGGTCGGAAATGCGCAGCATGGCCCCCCGATGGCGCAAGGCCGCGAGACTGTCAACGCGGCCTTTTCAAGGGGGAAGGGCCATGCTAGCAGGCCCGCGACGCTTCAACCGGAGGCCGCACGGCCCCAGAAATCCGAGGTTTTCATGGCCACCGAACGCACCCTGTCGATCATCAAGCCCGACGCGACCAACCGCAACCTGACCGGCAAGATCAACGCCAAGTTCGAGGATGCCGGTCTGCGCATCGTCGCGCAGAAGCGCATCCATCTGACCAAGGCACAGGCCGGCCAGTTCTACGCCGTCCATGCCGAGCGTCCGTTCTACGACGAACTGTGCGAGTTCATGGCCTCGGCCCCGGTCGTCGTGCAGGTGCTGGAAGGCGACGGCGCGATCGCGAAGAACCGCGAAGTGATGGGCGCCACCAACCCCAAGGACGCCGCGCCGGGCACGATCCGTGCCGAATTCGCGCTGTCGGTCGGCGAGAACTCGGTCCACGGTTCGGATGCCGCCGAGACGGCCAAGGAAGAGATTTCGTTCTTCTTCTCGGGTCTCGAGCTCGTCGGCTAACGCCGGCGGCCGAGCCCGATGCGGTCGAGCGTCCGCTCGAGCTCCGTATCGCCGAGAGTGGCCGCGACCAGCGCGTCGAACTTGACGCGCAGCGCGGCCTTCTCGGCCCCCTTGCAGTCGTTCCAGGGCCGTCCCTGCAACGCCATGTGCAGCACGTAGTATCCGATGAAGTGGGGGCGGGACCCAGTGGCGATGCACCGCGCGTAGGCGGCATCCGCACCGATCTCTCTCAGGGCGCCGGCGGTCGTTATGCCCGCCCGTTCCAGGGCCTCGGCAAAGGCCGGGCCTATGTTCCGGATCGTCGTGACCGGGTCATCATCCGTGCGCTGGCGGGTCATCCTGCCAGCGTCTGTATCAGATGCTGGCCCAATCGGTGAAGCGCACAGGCGCGGGACGATCTTTCTGCTCTTTGGCGCCTTTCGGCGTCTTTGTCGTTGTGACTGGCATCGGACTTCTCCGAACTGGTTACAGTTCCATGAGACCCTGATTCTGCACAGAAAACCAGCATGATAGCGGAAACAGTCCGGCGAAAATGTGAATATGCGACCGGAATGTAACGATCTACCGGTGCCCGTGGCATCCGGTATCCCTCTGTTTCAAATGAGGAAAAAGCTGGCGACCCGTTGCAGGTGGAAGAGAGACAAGGCCACGCGCCGCCAGCCAGGATCGTGCCAGTACGGACCGCTCCGACGAAGGAAGGGAGGAGTAACGGAGCGGTCCGCGGTCTGGCTGAGTTCACGTTGACCCACAACCCGGGCGATACAAAGCGGCAGCGCGCGGCACCGGCCGCGAATTTTTCAGCTGCTGAAAAAAAGAGCGGGTCGTCGGGCGGCGCGGCGCGAAATCAATGCGGTCGGAAAAGCGCATCGGGCAGCGCAGCGCACCGCGCCGGCCTGTGGCGCGATCACGTTACAGAGTGACGTTGGGTTAATAGAATCAGCGCGGCACAGCGACCGTGCCGTCGCCGATCCAGCCGTCGAGGATACGCAGCGCGGCTTCGGCGAATTCCGGGTCGTTGATATGGCAGTCCAGCTCGACGAGCTGCACATTGGCCGGGCAGACGGTCCGGATCTCGGCGATGAAGGCGTCGAGACCTTCGGCATCGGCCAGCGGTGCGCCCTCGCGGTCCCATTCGTTGCAGCCCCGGAGCGGCAGGAGGAACGTGACCGGCCCCGTCGCATCGGCGAGCTTGGCACAGATCGCGCGCGCGACGGCCCGGCGCTGGCCGGCATCGAGCAGGACCGACGACAGCAGGCGGTTGTGGGCGTGGACTTCCTGACCTTCGAGCGCCGGCGGCGCGGGCTGCCAGCCAACGAAATCGACGAGGTCGTAGCAGCCGGGCGCGACAAGCTGCGGAATGCCATTAAGGCCGGCATGGGTCAGCCGGTCCGCACCGGCGCTGATGCTCGATCCCATCAGGTGGTTGCCCACTTCCTGCGGCGCGAAATCCATGACTGCCGCGAAGGCGCCGTCGGCGGCGAGGCTTTCGAAGGCGCGCCCGCCCATGCCGGTGGCGTGGAACACGGCGACCTCGAAGCCGCGAGCCTCGAGCGCGGGCTTCAGCGCCACCATGTAGCGCAGCACTGTCTTGCCGAACGAGGTCATACCGATCAGCGGGCGGTCGAAGGCCGGGGGCTCGACGGCGCGCGCGGCGCCGAGGACCGCACCGGCAGCTTGGCTGAGCGCCGCGCGGCAGACGGAGTTGAGCCCATAGAGCCCGCCGGCCCAGAGGATCATCTGCACGTCTGCGGGCAACCGGTCCGGCGGGATCAGCGGCGAGAAGGAGACCGTCGAGACGATGTATTTCGGCACGCCGATGGGCAGCGCGGAGCAGAGGTCGAGCGCGAGATCCGTGCCCATCGTGCCGCCAAGCACGATGACGCCATGAACCTTGCCTTCGCGGTGGAGCCGCGCGGCCAGACGGCTCGCGCCCGTCGCCATGATCTGCATCGCGACGTTCTCGTCGCCGCTGTCGATGGCCTCGGCGATGGAATGGCCGCCTTCACCGGCGACGTCGTGCTTGGAGATGTCGGTCGGCGACGAAGGATCGCCGAGCACGCTGACGTCCATGGTCAACACGCCACCGCCCTGGCCGTGGATCACCTCGGCGATATAGGTCAGTTCGTCGTCCTTCGTGTCGTAAGTGCCGACGACGAGGATGGTGCGGTCCGTCATAGCTTGATCCAAGCGGTCTTCAGGTCGAGGTACTTGTCGAAAGCGTGGAGCGACTTGTCGTGCCCGTTGCCCGATTGCTTGACGCCCCCGAGCGGCACGGTGATGTCCGGCCCGCCATAGGTGTTGACGTGGACGACGCCCGCGCGGATGCGGCGGACCAAGCGATGCGCGCGGCTCAGGTCCGAGGTCCAGACCGCTGCCGCCAGGCCGTAATCGGTGCCGTTCGCCAGCGCCACAGCCTCGTCTTCGGTGTCGAATGGCTGGACGGCGAGGACCGGGCCGAACACTTCCTCCCGCGCGATCCGGTCCGTCGGTTCGACCCCGGTGACTATGGCGGGCGCCATGTAGAAGCCGCCGGTCTCGGCCAGGATACGCTCGCCGCCGTGGACCTTACGGCCCGCCGCGCGCGCCTCTACGACGAAACCAAGATTGCGCTGAAGCTGCACCTCGCTGTTGACCGCACCCGCGGCCGTCGCCGGGTCGAGCGGGTCGCCGACGCGCAGCGAGTCCGTAACCTTCGCCAGCCGCGCGACGAAGTCGTCATGGATCGCGCGTTCGACCAGAAGGCGCGAGCCCGCAACGCAGACCTGGCCCGAGTTCCGGAAGATGCCCATGGCCGAGACCTTCGCCGCCTCGTCCAGATCCGGCGCATCGGCGAAGACGATGTTGGGCGACTTGCCGCCAAGCTCGAGATAGACGCGCTTGAGGTTCGATTGTGCCGCCGCCTCCATCAGCCTGCGGCCGGTCGGGCCCGAGCCGGTGAAGACCAGCACGTCCACGTCCATCGACCGCGCAATGGCGTCGCCCACGACCGCGCCTTCGCCGGTGACGACGTTCAGCACGCCCGGCGGCATTCCGGCGTCCTGCGCCAGTTCTGCGATCCGCAGGAGCGACAGTGAGGCCGTTTCGGCCGGTTTCAGCACCACCGTGCAGCCGGCGGCGAGGGCAGGGCCGAGCTTCCAGGCGCCGATCATCAGCGGAAAGTTCCACGGGACGATGGCCCCGACAACGCCCGCCGGCTCGCGATGGACCAGTCCCAGATGCCCCGGCGCGGTTGGGGCGATCTCGCCGTAGAGCTTGTCGGCGGCCTCGGCATAGTAGCGGATCGTGCCCGCGGCCGAGAGCGGCTCGGCCTTCAGCGCCATCCCGATCTCGGTTCCGTTGTCGCGCACGCCGAGCACCGCAATCTCGAGCGCCTGTTCCTCGATCAGCTCCGCCCAACGCAACAGGACCGCTTTCCGCGCCGCCGGAGCGAGCCCGGACCAGCGCCCGTCATCGAAGGCGCGCCGGGCCGCGGCGATGGCGGCCTCCGCATCCTCGCGCGTGCCGCGCGGGATCGTCGTCAGCACCGAGCCGTCGAGCGGCGAGATCACCTCCATCTCCGCGCCGTCCGACGCCGCGCGCCGCGCCCCGTCGATGATGTGCGCGCCGCGGTCCACGGGGGCGTGGCGCAGGGCCTCGATCCGGTTGGTGTCGAGCATCCTTACCTCTGCTGCGTGTCGTGCATGTCGTGGTCGTGGGCGTCCTCGGGCAGCGCGTTGCGGTGTTCGCGGATCACCGCCCAGACGTGGAACCCGATCAGCAGCACGATGGCGATGGCCAGCCCCGCCGCGATGGGCCGGTCGACGAAATCGATCGGCGACTGCACCCGCGCCATGGCCGAGCGCAGCTTCACCTCCATGATCCCGCCGAGCACCATGCCGAGCACGATCGGCACCACCGGCAGGTTCTGGCGCTTCAGAACCAGGCCGAAGAGCCCGAAAACCGCCGCGATCAGGCAGTCGGTCATCGAGTTCCGCAGCGAATAGACGCCCACGAAGCTC
Organism: Rhodobacterales bacterium HKCCE3408; assembly: GCA_015689705.1. Taxonomy (GTDB): domain Bacteria; phylum Pseudomonadota; class Alphaproteobacteria; order Rhodobacterales; family Rhodobacteraceae; genus HKCCE3408. The sequence continues at coordinate 140,844 of WVSN01000004.1, read as the reverse complement.
AGCATCAGGATCGTCAGCCCGAGGAACCGGGTCGGGATGCGAATGACCCGCAGGATCAGGTTCGACGAGAACAGCATGAAGACGATGACGATGACGTTCAGCAGGATCATCGCGATGTAGAGCGCGTAGACGAAATCGAGCTGGTTCTGGAACAGGCCCGGACCCGGGATGACGTTGTGAACGTAGAAGACCGACAGCATCATCGCGGTCAGCGCCTCGCCCGGGATGCCGAGCGCGAGAAGCGGGATCATCGCGGCCGCCGGGACCGCGTTGTTGGCGGATTCGGACGCGACGAGGCCTTCGGGCGAGCCCTTGCCGAACATCTCGGGCGTTTTCGACGTCTTCTGGGCGTAGGTGTAGCTGAGGAACTGCGCGGTGAACTCGCCGACGCCCGGGATCATGCCCATCAGCACGCCGAAGCCCGATCCGGCCGCGGCGATGCGCTTGAACTTGAACACCTCGAGCACGGCTTTTAGCATCGAACCTCGGACGGGCTGCGCCTCGGGGCTCTTGTCGGGTTCGGACAGCAGCAGGAAGGCCTGGCTGAGCGCGAAGAGGCCGAGGACGACGACGATCAGGTTGAACCCGCCGGTCAGCCAGTCCTGCCCGTAAGTGAAGCGCTGCGTGTAGCGCACGGGTTCGAGCCCCACGGTCCCGAGGAAGATGCCAAGGGCCGCCAGCATCCCCGCTGCGAAAGTCTGGCCGCGATGGGCGATGACGACGAGGACGATGCCGAGAAGGGCGGCCAGAAAGATCTCCCGGCTGCCGAACATAGGTGCGACCCGCGCCAGCACTGGCGCGAGGAAGATGAGCGCGAGGATCGACAGGATACCCGAGACGAAGGACGCGCCATAGGCCAGACCGAGCGCGCGGAGCGCCTCGCCCCGCTGCGTCATCGGGTGCCCGTCATAGGTCGTCAGCGCGTTCACCGCCGTGCCCGGCGTGTTGATCAGGATTGCCGGCAGCGCACCGCCGAACATCGACGAGCCGTAGATGCCGAGCAGCATCGTCAGCCCCACCAGCGGATCGAGCGCGAAGGTTGCGGGCAGGAGGATCGCGATGGCGACCGGCGGGCCGACGCCGGGGATCGCCCCGATCAGGACGCCGCCGATCGACCCGATCAGAAGGGCGATGACGACGTCGAACCGGGCCAGAAGCTCGATACCGGAGAGAAGGGCGTCCATGGCTCAGAACCGCGTCATGAAGAAGATGCGCAGATCGCCCGGCGGCAGAAGCGAGTAGATCTCGCCCGCCGGGATGCGCACCTGAAGGAGCGACTTGAAGACGATCACGACGGCGGCGGCGAAAAGCGCCGCGACCAGCATCCAGCGCCAGCCGCGATAGCCGAGCCGCAGGGTGAGAAGGCAGGAGAACAGGATCGAGCCGGGCAGGTAGCCGAGAAAGGGAACGATCCAGACATAGGCGAGGAACCAGACCGGGAACTCTGCCGCCCGCGCCCAGGCGAGAACCTCGGCGCCGCGTCCGGGGATGCGGTCCGACACGAGCGCGCCGAAGAGGTGCAGGCCCGCGAAGAGCGCGAGGGCGATGACCGAGACCGTCGGCCAGAATGCCGGCTGCGCCACGAGACCGACCCCGTCGACCCACGTCGTCTGGGACGGGATGGAGGCCACGAGGAACAGCGCGAAGGCGAACAGGGCGCTGGCGAAGACCAGGTCGCCCGGCCGCCGGTAGCGGCGGAAGAGGTCCTGGAAGGTGCGGGAACGCGTCATCGAAGCTGGCCTCGGGGCGAGGGAAGGGGTCCCGGCCGCGCCGGCCGGGACCGGAGGGCCGTCAGTTGTCGGCCAGCATCTCGGTGATCGTGCCCATGGTGACCATGTCCTGCTCGATCTGTGCCGTGGCCTCGTCGGCGGCCTGCCAGTAGATCAGCGCGCCGGTCTCGGCGGCGAGTGCCTGGGCGGCGTCGGAGGCGAGGGCTTCCTGCGCCGCCGCGGCGATGGCGTCGCGCGCCTCCTGCGGGACGTCCTGGTGCACGAAGAGCCCGTTCCAGAGCGACACGTTCAGGTCGGGCGCAAGCTCGCCTACCGTCGGTGCATCCGGCGTCAGCGACGTCCGCTCGGACCCGACCGAGGCCAGGATGGTCACCTGGTCGAGGCAGGGCAGGATGAGCTGGAGCGTCGTGTTGATGACGTCCGCGTCGCCCGAGGCCAGCGTGTTGCAATCGAGCGCGTCGAAGGCCGCGTCCGAGCCGTAGGAGAAGCCCATCTCCTCGGCCAGCGCCATCGTCACCTGCGTCGGGATCAGGAAGCTGCCGAAATGCCCGAGCAGGACGTCATTGTCCTGCGCGTAGGTCGCCAGTTCCTCCATCGAGGAATAGGGCGCGCTGGACGATGCGGCGATGACGAACGGGTAGGTCAGGAAGATGCCCACGGGCTCGAACGGGTTGGGGTTGAGCGAGGGAATGCCGGTCTCGGGCCCGACGAGCGGGACGCCGATCACGAAGGAGCCCACGGTGTATCCGTCCGGATCGGCCTCGGCCACCTCGGCCGCGCCGGGGAAGGGGCCGCCACCGCCGCCGGGGCGGTTCACGACCGCGGCCGGGACACCGTACATCTCCTGGAACTGCTCCGCGATCATCCGCGTCAGCACGTCCTCGAGATCGCCCGGAGGCCAGGGAACCACGAATTCGACCGGCCGCTCGGGGTAGTCGGCCGCGGCGGCCAGGGGCAGGGCAAGGGCGAGCGCGGCGGCGCTGCAGCTCAACAAACGCGTCATTATCGGATCCTCTCTCCCGTCGGTCAGTGGTTCATTATGTGAACCTAAGGTGCAAATAGTGTTGCCATGGCCGGGCAATTCTGTCAACGTCGGAGTCATCGACGGGCCGCGATCTTCGCGGCAAAATCCGGGACGGATCATGGGCACGATCACCAAGGCACTGGAACTGCTGGATCTTTTCTCACGCGATCGGCGCGAGATCGGGTTGGGCGAATTCGTGCGCCTGTCCGGCCGGGACAAGGCATCGGTCCATCGCTACCTGGGCGAACTCGAACAGAACGGATTCGTCGAGCAGCATCCGCAAAGCCGCGCCTACCGGCTTGGCCCCGCCATCCTGCGGCTGTCGGCGGTGCGCGAGGCGACCCATCCGGTGCGCTCGGTGTTGCGCCCGATCGTGACCGGGCTGGCCGAGGAGGTGGGCGAGCTGGTGCATGTCTCGCTTCTGGACGGCGACATGCTCTCGCCCGTGATCCATGTCGATCCGCGCCGGCACGGCACGCAGGTCGCCTTCGACGAGGCCGAGAAACTGCCGCTGCACGCCACGGCGTCGGGCATGGCCGTTCTGGCCTTCGGCCCGCCGGCGCTGCTCGACCGCGCGCTGCGCCTGCCGCGGCGCGCCATCACCGAGGACACCGTGACGGACCCGGACACGCTCCGCGCGCTGGTCGACCGGGTCCGCCGCGACGGCATCAGCCGGCTCGACCGCACCTTCGACCGCGAGGTCACGTCGCAGGGCGCGCCGATCTTCGGCCCGGATGGCATCGCCCTGGGCGCGATGTCGGTGGCCGTGCCTTCGGTGCGTGCCGATGCCGGAAAGCTCGACGCCATCGCCGGACCGCTTCGCGACACGGCCGCCGCCGCGACCCGTTCGCTCGGAGGCGTGATCCCCGCCGACCACCCCGTTTTCGCTGCCTGACAAGGACCGAGTCATCCGATGAAAGACGCCAACTTCCTCAAGGAACACAACGCCCGTCACCTCTGGCACCCGATGGCGCACCCGGCCGACAGCCTCGCCAATCCGCCCGACATCATCGTCGGCGGCGACGGGGTCGAGATCACCGATGTCGACGGCAACCGTGTCGTCGATGGCGTCGGCGGGCTGTGGAACGTCAATCTCGGCTATTCCTGCCAGCCGGTGAAGGATGCCATCGCCGCGCAGCTCGACAAGCTGCCGTACTATTCGATCTTCCGCGGCACGACGAACGATGCGGTGATCGAGCTCAGCACCATGCTGCGCGACTTCTTCGCCGCCGACGGCATGTCGCGCGCCTTCTTCACGTCCGGCGGTTCGGACGGGGTGGAGATCGCGCTCAGGCTTGCGCGGCAGTACCACAAGGTTCGGGGCGAGGCTGGCCGCGTGAAGTATCTCAGCCTGAAGAAGGGCTATCACGGCACCCACACGCTTGGCGCGTCGGTCAACGGCAACGCGAATTTCCGCACGCAGTACGAGCCGCTGATGCCCGGCTGCTTCCATCTGCCGGGGCCGTACCTCTACCGAAACCCGTTCGGAGCGACCGACGCGGAAGAGCTGGCGCGGTTTTGCCTCGCGGCGCTCGAGGACGAGATCAGGTTCCAGGATCCGTCCACCATCGCCGCCTTCATCATGGAGCCGGTGCTTGGCGCGGGCGGGGTGATCCCGCCGCACGAAAGCTTCATGCCCGGCGTGCGCGAGATCTGCGATCGCTATGGCATCCTTCTGGTCGCCGATGAGGTCATCACCGCCTTCGGCCGGACCGGCGACTGGTCGGGCTCGCGCCACTGGGGGGTGAAGCCGGACATGATGGTGACGGCAAAGGCGATCACCAACGGCTATTTCCCGTTCGGCGCCGTGATGATTTCGGATGCCGTGGCCGAGGTGTTCGAATCCGACACGACCGGCCGTGCGGCCATCGGATCCGGCTACACCTATTCCGGCCATCCGGTCGGCGCGGCCGCTGCCATCGCCTGCCTGAAGGAGACCGAGCGCCTCGCGGTCAAGGACAACGCCGCCGCCCGTGGCCATCAGCTCTACGTCGGGCTTCAGGCGCTCAAGCAGCGCTATGCCACGATCGGCGATGTACGCGGCGGCCACGGACTGATGTGCGCGCTCGAACTCGTGGCGGATCGCGACCGGAAGACGCCGATCGACAAGGACACCATTGCCAAGGTCCACCGTCACACCTACGAAGCGGGGGCCATGGTTCGCGTATCCGGCCCGAATATCATCCTCTCGCCGCCGCTCGTCCTGACCGAGGGGCATGTCGACACGATCCTGTCCGCCCTCGACGCGGGCTTCGCGGCGGTCGCCTGACGTGACGCCGGGGGAGATGACGGAACGGGCCGCCACGGCCATTCTCGCGCTTCCCCCCGGCCGCCGGATGGTCGCGCTCGCCGGTCCGCCGGCGGCGGGCAAGTCGACGGTCTCCGGGCTTTTGTGCAACGCGCTGAACGCCGCCGGGCGGTCCGCCGTGGTCCTGCCGATGGATGGCTTCCATCTCGACAACCGCATCATCGAACCGCGCGGCCTTCTTCCCCGGAAGGGCGCGCCCGAGACCTTCGACGTCGCAGGCTTCGCCGCGCTCGTCCGCCGGATCGCGGCCGGCGAGACGGTCTACTACCCGGTCTTCGACCGGACCCGCGATATCGCCATCGCCGGCGCGGGCATGGTCGACGACACGACGGACATCGTGCTGGCCGAGGGCAATTACCTCGCCCTCGACCGCGAACCCTGGACCGGTCTGGCGCCGCTGTGGGACCTTACGATCTGGATCGATGCGGCCGAGGACGATCTGGTCGCCCGGCTCGTCGACCGCTGGCTGGCCGAGGGCCTGCCGCCCGCGGCGGCTAAGGCGCGCGCCATGGGCAATGACGTCCCGAACGCGATGCTCGTCCGCGAAAACCGCCGGCCCTGCGACCTCGAACTCGTCGCCTGAGCGCGGCGACGCGCCTTGACTCGGGGCGCACCGGGGGTTTCCCTTGCCTCCCGACAGCGCTATCCGGGGCGCTGTCTCATCTCCAGCGCACGGGGGGCGCCTTGATCCGATCCGCCGCCGCGATACTCCTCGCCAGCGCGCTGTCGCTCGCCCCCGCCGTCGCGCAGGAGACCGACCTTGCCGGCCACCTCGGGGTCGAACTGAACGCGACCGATCCGGCCGACGGCGCCTGTGCGCTGACCTTCCTCGTCACGAACGGCCTTGATGCCGATATCGACCGGGCGGTGTTCGAGATCGTGCTGTTCGACACCTCCGGAACCGTGATGCAGCTGACCCTGTTCGACTTCGGCGACCTGCCGGCGGGCCGGCCGCGCGTGCGCCAGTTTTCCGTGCCCGGCATCTCCTGCGCCGATATCGGCCGTGTGCTTCTGAACGGTACGACGGCCTGCGAGGGTGAGGGGATCGAGCCCGATGCCTGCGCCGCGACGCTTGCGCCGTTCAGCCGGACCGACATTGAGGTGATCGGATGATGGACGGTCTCAACGCCATCGTCGAAACCGGCGGCCCTGTCGTCGTGATCCTGCTCGCCGTCTCGGTCCTGACCCTCGCCGTCGTTCTCTACAAGCTCTGGCAGTTCTCCCGCGCCGGCGTCGGACGGCACCGCGCGCTAATGGAGGCCGTCGCGTCCTGGGAAGCGGGGGATCGTCCCGGCGCGCGGGCGGCACTGTCGCGGTCGACCAGCTATCTCGCGCCGGTCATCGACATGGCCTTCTCCGCTGATCCGGACGCCGCCGAGCGGCTGCGTGCCGAGGCCGAGACGCGCTTCGCCGGGCTCGAGCGGGGCCTGCGCTTTCTCGACAGCGTCGCACAGCTCGCGCCGCTCCTCGGGCTCTTCGGAACCGTCCTCGGCATGATCGAGGCGTTCCGGGCCTTGCAGGACGCCGGAGCGCAGGTCGATCCGGCGCTCCTGGCCGGCGGCATCTGGGTGGCGCTTCTGACCACGGCTGTCGGACTCGCCGTCGCCATGCCGACCGCGCTGGTCCTCAGCTGGTTCGAAACGCGGATGGAGGCCGAGCGCGTCACGGCCGATCGCGCGATCCTGACGATCCTGCACCCGTCCGGCCGGGCCGAGCGCGCCGGTGCGCCCGCCGGGCTGGCGGCGGCCCGTGCTTAGGGCGGCGCGGCGGAAACGGCGGCTGTCGATGACCCCGCTCATCGACGTGATCTTCCTGCTCCTGCTGTTCTTCATGCTGTCCTCGACCTTCTCCCGCTTCGCCGAGATCGAACTCGATGCCGTCGGAACCGGAGAGGGCATCGTGCCGGAGACGCCGCCGCTCTTCGTTCAGCTCGGCCCCGAGACGGTCACGCTGAACGGCGCGCCGCTCGATCTGGCCGATCCGTCTGCGCTCGCCGATGCCGCACCTGGCACGACGATCCTCGTGAGCCTGCGCGGCCCGGTCACGTCGCAGCGGCTGACCGATGCGCTGGTCGCCTTCCGGGCCTTCCCCGGCCTGACCGTCACCGTGCTCGGGGACTGAGCGATGCGACGCCGTGCCCCGACCCGCGCCTTCCGGGAGCCGACGATCGCGCTCATCAACGTCGTGTTCCTGATGCTGGTCTTCTTCATGGTGGCGGGCACGCTGTCGCGCCCGCTCGATCGCGATCTTCGCCTGGTCGACACCGCGGGCCTCGACGGGACGGCACCGCCCGACACGCTGGTCATCCATGCCGACGGACGGCTGGCCTTCCGGGGCGAAACGCTGCCCGACGCGGCGAGCTTTCTCTCCGCACTGCCGGACGAGGCGCGTGACGTCATCCGCATCGTTCCGGACCGCGCGCTGCCGGCGGCCGATCTGGTCCGCCTGACCCGCGAGCTGCGGGACGCCGGGGCAGGGCGGGTGGTCGCCGTCACCGAACGGGGTCTGCCATGATCCCGTCGAGCCGCCCGCTGATGGTCGCCGCCTTCGGCTTGGCCGCCGCTGTCCATGTCGCCGGGGCGGCCGTGCTGATGAGACCGGCGCCCATCGAGATCGAGGGTCGTGCGGGTGCCAGCACGGCCCGCATCGGCGCGAGCTTCGCGGACATGGTCGCCGGCGCGCCCGTGGTTCATGCGGGTGTCGAGGCCACGCCGCTCGAACCTCCGCAGCCGGAGGTCGTGGCTGAGACGACACCGCTGCGCCCGATCGCCCCGGCGCCTGTCGTGCGGACGACGGCGGTCGTGACGCCCGCCGTTCCGGATTATTCCGGCACGGTCGCGTCCGAACCTACCGAAGCCTTGAGGCCGGCCGCGACGATCATCACCGCCCGTGCCGCCGACCCGGCGCCGCTTCAGCCCAGGGACGAACCGAGCGAATCCACGCCCGTCCAGCCCGATGACGCTGAGCCTCTCGCCGTGCGTGACGCGCCGGCTTCCGGGCTTACGGTTTCGCCGCGGCCGACCCGTCGCGATCCGGCAGCCGCCCCGGGGTCCGGCCCGGTCGACAATGTCCGTGGTTCCGACCAGGGCAGCGCGACGGCGGAAGCCCCGGCGGCCAGCACCGGCACGGCGGAAACGTCCGAGGCCGGCAATGCCGCCGCCAGCCGCTATCCGGGCCTCGTGATGCAGAGGCTGTCGGGACGGCCGCGGCCGCAAGTCGGCGCGCGGGGCGCGGCGGTCATCGTCTTCACCATCGGTGGGTCCGGCGCGCTGGACTCGCTCGCCCTGTCGTCCAGTTCCGGCTCGGCCGAACTGGACGCGGCGGCGCTGACCTTCATCCGCGGTGCCGCGCCATTCCCGCCGCCGCCTGCGGGTGCGGAACGCACCTTCTCGATCCGGATCGAGGGCCGTTAGGACTTCGGGGATCCGTCCTGGCGGGCACCGAAACCTGACAGCCAGACGTCGAGGGCGCGCGCGACGGGCTCATCGGCCAGCCAGCGGTCCCCGGCCTCGATCCGGACAGTCAGTGCGCCGTCGGCGGCGTCCTCCCGGATCACGATCTCGGGCCAGTCCGCCGATGCCGCCAGTTGCGGCGTGTCAATGGCGAGCCGACGGAAACCGCCGGCCAGGAGCTCGTGCCAGACGTAGTGTGTGAGGCTGGCGGTGACATCGAGGGCCGGCGCGCCGCCCATCCGGCGCAGCACGGTTTCGAACGGCAGATCGGCGCGGGACATCGCCTCGGACAAAGCCGCGGCCGCTGCGGCCTGCGGGTCGTCTGCCCGCGACACCGCGAGGAATACCGGTACCACGTTCACATAGGCTCCGACGCGGGGACGGGACGGGTCCATGCGCCGCGTGCCCATCGGCACGACCAGAAGAAGCTCCTCGCGCCCGGTGGCATCCGCCACGGCCTGCCCGAACGCCCCCAGAAGCGCGGCGAAGCCGGGTCGTTCCGATGGATGCAGGCTGACGGTGCGCGCGCGCTGAGGACCGTTGTCCTGCGGTCCGGCCGCGTTGGCGAAGGCTGACAGACTCTCGGCCAGCGCATCCAGACGGGCGTCATCGGTCTCACCAGGCCGTGCCGCGGCGACGCTGCGGAAATGCGGGCGGCCCGGCGGCGGCAGGTCCTGCGTGCCGCTCAAGAGGGCGGCGCATTCCGAGGCCAGCTGGTCCATAGACTGGCCATCCGCAGCGGCATGATGGGCGGCGAGAAGCAGCCGGTCAGGGCGGCCTTCGCCGCGCGAGATCGCCGCGCGCAGCAACGGCGGACGGCCGGGATCGATGGCCAGCGCTCCGGACCATCCGGCGGCCTCGTCGGTGATGACGGGAACTTCCGGCGGGGCGAGATCATCGGCGGGCGGCATCAGCCGGAAGCCGCCGCGCCCCGGACGGATCGGTGTTCGCAGGCTGTCGTGCCGGGCAATCAGACCCGACACCGCGTCCGCCACCTTGCCGGGATCGAGCGGCGCCGGCGCTTCGATCAGCGCGCGCACGTTGAACGAGCCTTCGCCGCCGGCGCGCAGTGCGCGGAACAGGATCCCGGTCTGCGCCGGTGTGGCCGGGACCGGATCGCCGGACGATCCATGCGCCAGAGCGGGCAGGCCCGCCAGTCCGGCGAGCTGCGCTTCGGGCGTCGGGCAGCGGTAGACGAAGCTGGTTTCCGTCATGACGCCGAATTCGCGGCCGAGGGCCATGGCCAGCGTCGCGGCCAGAAGGGAGTCGCCACCGGACAGGAAGAAGTCGTCGTCCGGTTCCGCCGGCGCCACGCCGAGCGTCTCGGCCCAGAGCGTGGCGATACTCGCCAGTTCCGGATGCGCCCGGGCCAGGTCGCCGATGGGGAGGGCGGACAGCTCCCGCTCGCGCAGCGCCTTGCGGTCGATCTTGTCGGTCGTGGTGCGGGGCAGGGCGGGCAGGATCTCGATCCGGGCGGGCCACATTTCCTCCGACAGCTCACGGCGGAGCGCGGCGCCAAGCGCGGCGGGGCCGGCGAACGCGTCGGGATCGGTCTGAACGAAGGCCACGAGCCGGTCGTCTCCCCCGGCTGCCACGGGCCGGGCGACCACGGCGACATCCCGGATACCCGGCTGCCCGAGGATATGCGTCTCGATCGCGCCGAGATCGACGCGGACGCCCCGGATCTTCACTTCGCTGCCGGCCCGGCCGAGATGATGCAGGCGGCCATCGGGTTCGATCACGCCCAGATCCGCGGTGCGGAAGGTCGTGCCGGCGGGGTCTGCGTCGAGATACCCCGCGTGCAGGCGGAGACCGCCAACCTGCAGAATGCCGGCTTTGCCGGGAGGAAGGGGCCGATCATCCGCATCGAGAACCTCGACGCTCCGGCCGGGAAAGATCGTCAGCGGGGGCAGCGCGTCGCCGGCGGCAACGGTCGCGGCGGGTGCCCGGTGGTAGGCGATCGCGCCCGTTTCGGTGCTGCCGTACATCAGGAAGAGATCGCAGTTGCGCGGGACGTGCCGGGCGACCTGCCGGACATCGCCGAGCCGGGCTGCCTCGCCGCCCATATGGACGAGCCGCATGTCCCCGAAGATCTCGCCCGGGGCCATCGTGTCGAGGAGAAGCCGGGTCGCCGTGGGCGTGCCGTGCATCATCGTGACCGCCGCGCCGCGCAGCCAGTTCGCCACCCGGTCGGGCGCGTCCCGGCGCAGGTCGACGGCGTGCAGCGTCGCACCGCACAGGACCGAGCGGACAAGGCTGCTGTGCGCGGCATGATGGCCGAGCGGCGGCAGCATCGCGATCCGCTCGGCGCCGTCACGGACGCCGTACTGCGTGTTGATGCCGGCACCGTTCTCCACAAGGAAGACATGCGACTGGCAGGACAGTTTCGGCGTCCCGGTCGATCCCGATGTGCCGGCCAGAAGTGCTATGGCGTCGCTGTCCGGCGCGCTGGCATCGAAGGCGTCGGGCGAGGGGGCGATGGCGTCACACGCGATCGCCGGCAGCCCCAGATCGGCGGCGAGCAACTGAGCCTCGGCCGCGCAATCGGCATCGTGGAACACCGCGAAGGCGGCGATCGCCTCGGCCCGGCGGCGGATCTGGGCCGCGCCGGATTTGACGCTGACGATGGCGACGGGCGACGCCGCGCGCATTCCTCCGAAGGCAGCGACCACGCCGGGTGTGGCCGTGCGGAGCAGACCGATCGCGGCACCCGTCCCGTCCGCCGGCCGGAGCCGGTCGATCGCCACCGCGATGGCGTGCGTGCGGGCGTCGAGATCGGCATAGGTGATATCACACCCGTCGATGTCGCACACGGCAACACGGTCGGGCCATCGGGCCGCGGCGGCCGAAATGGCCCCGCCGATGGTGTGGTCCGGATCGGTCAACGCCGGAAGGCCGCGTCGAGTGTGACACCGGTATCGGCGGCAAGCGCGGCCAGCGCGTCGAGCTGCGCCGGACCGATGGGGATGCCCTCGGCCATCCGCCGGCGCGCCTCGACGGCGCGCGCGCGCCCCGGGACGTGTTCGCCCGCCTCTGCCAGCGTCTGCGCCAGCGTTTCGGCGGCCTCGGCCACGGCCTCGGGCGGACCGAGCCGCGACGGATCGACCGCGATGACGGTCTGCGTGGCGCCGGAGGCTGTCGCCTGCGCGTTCAGGAACGACGCCACTCCGGTCAGCGTCCGGCCGCCGGCCAGAACACCCGTCAGCATCTCGATGGCCAGGCCGAGCGCGAAGCCCTTGTAGCCGCCGGCCGTGGTCAGCGTGGCCGTACGGGCATCCGCGTTGTCGGCCCTGGGATCGGTGACGGCTTCGGGCATCCGGCCGGTCTGGTCCGTCACCATCATGAGCTTGCTGCCGGCGATGCTGCCCACGGTCATGTCGACGCCGACGGGGCCACCCGTCGCCTCGACCGCGACCGACAGCACGTTGTTGCCCAGAAGCTTCCGCCCCGTCGCAGGCCCGGAATTGCGCGGCGCCCCGTTCGACAGGATGACGCCGATCAGTCCCTGGCCGGCCAGACGCGCGGTGTAGTAGCCGGCGCTGCCGATATGGTTGCTCATCCCCGCGACGCAGAGGCCGAGTCCGGTTTCGGCCGCGCGTTCGGCCGCGACGGCCGCCGCGGTTTCGGCGACGAGTTGCCCGGTCCGGTCCGCCCCGTCCAGCCGCACGAGCGACGGCCCGCAATCCGTCCGGATGATTTCGCCGGTCCCGTATCCGCCTGCACGCAGCTTCGCGATATACTGATCCAGACGCCAGAAGCCCTGGTTCGGAATGTCGCTGGCTTCGGACCAGACGGCATGCCGTGCCATCGCGGCGGCGTCCTCTTCGGTGAAGCCACCGGCAACCAGAATCTGCGTCGCGACGTCGGTCAGCGCCCCGGCTTCGACGATGCGGGTCGTCGCCGCCATGTCAGCTCTGGTCGACGCCGGGGTAGGCGTCGAGGATACGGTCGACCCAGTCCAGCGAAACCTCGCCGCCGCGCAGCCGGTCCCGGTAGGCGCGGACGCCGTCCGCGCGCGCCTCGACGGCATCGGCGACCTCGACCGCGTCTTCCTGCGAAAGGGCGAGCACCCCGTCGGAATCACCCAGGATCAGGTCGCCGGGATGGACCACGATACCGCCGCAGGAGACCGGGTAATTGATCTCACCCGGGCCGTGTTTGGTCGGGCCATTGGCGGTGACGCCTCGGGCGAAGACCGGAAAGTCGAGCTTGCGGATTTCGTCGATGTCGCGAACCATTCCATCGACGATGACCCCGGCCACGCCGCGCGATCTGGCCTTCAGCGTGATCAGTTCGCCAAGAACCGCGTAGCGTTCGGATCTGTTCGCATCGACCACGAGGATCTGGCCCGGCCGTACGATATCCAGCGCCTTCTGCAGCATGAGATTGTCGCCGAGCGCGACCCGGACCGTGCAGGCCGTGCCAGCGAGGCGTGCCGGGCCGGCGACGAGCGAAATGGCTGCGGACATCACGCACATCCGGTTCGTCATGTCCGAGATGTCGGCGACGTCGAACCGGCGCAACCGCTTCAGGCTGTCGGGCTCGGTATCGGTGTCGACCTGTCGGTACCGGAAACCGACGCCGGCCCGCATGCCGACGCCAAGGGGCGGTGTATTCGGTTTGGCACTCATGCGCGCACTCGCTTGGCTTGGGACGCTTCCTGCGGCTCCAGGGCTTCGAGGAGGTCCAGGGCTTCGACGATTTTCGCGGCCAGCACGGTCGCGTTGTCGCCCTTGAAGAGATCGAGATGAGTGCCGGTCGTATGCAGAACGCCCGCCACCTGGGCCACATTGGACCAGCCGAGATCGTCCTGAAGGCGATAGAACCTGCGCGCGTCCGGCAGGTCTTCACGCCGGATGACGACGCTCGGGACGCTGGTCGCCGGAGGGTGATAGCGGAACCGGGCCAGAAGGCTGTTCTGCCGCAGCTCGGCGATCGTTCGGGCCAGCCGCGAGGGCGATTGCTTGCGCGGCTTCGGCCCGCCCAGGCGCATCTGGCGCAGACGGCGATACAGCTTGTAGCCGGCCCGGATCGGCAGCGGGCGCTGCTTCATCAGGTTCGGCGATATGGCGTCGATTGTGACGGTTCCGACCGTCTGACCTTCGTCCGCCAGCCGGCGCGCCATCTCGTGCACGACCAGCCCGCCGAAGGAATACCCGACGAGAAGATAGGGGCCCTGCGCCCGGTGCGCGCGCAGGTCCGAAAGCATCCGCGTGGCCAGATCCTCGACCCGGTCGAACTGTTCGTCTGCGTCGGCGATGGCCGGGAACAGGATGCCGAAGCCCGGCCGCAGGTGGTCGATGGACCGCGCCATCGCCTGGAACGGCATCACGTGCCCGCCGAGGCCCGAGACGAGGTAGTAGGGCGTCGGACCGGGGGCGGCGGTCTCGGCACTGGGCGACAGCGGCAGGACCAGCGACAGCCGTTTGGGTGCGCGCGCGCGGTCGGTCATGGCCCGACCTGCCAGTCATGGGCGGGAAGCCAGGTGACGTCCTCGACCGTTGGCCCGGCCGCGTCGGTCACCAGCAGCTCGCGCGGGGGTGCATGGGCGATGAAGAAGAGCGGACTGGCCGAGGGCCCGTATCCGCCCGAGCTGCGCAGCGCCAGAAGATCGCCGCGCCGGAGCGCCGGAAGCTCGGCGCGATGGGCGATCGTGTCGACCGTCGTGCAAAGCGGGCCGGCAATGCGCCACGTGCTGCGGTCGCCCGCGGGGGCCGGGCCTTCGGGCCGCACGACCGCAATCCGGTAGGGCTTGTGCACGAGCCCGCCGAGCAGTCCGCAGGCGCTCATGTTGTGGTTCATCCCGCCGTCACAGAGCGCAATCGCCACGCCGCGGCTGGTCTTCGTGCGAGTCACGCGGGTGACGTAAAGACCCGCCTCGCCCACGAGATAGCGGCCCAGTTCGAGGACGAGCGCCGTTCCCGGCATCTCGGCGTCGAGTGACCGGGCGACCTCCGCGACATCGGGTCGGAGGGACGAGAGCGCCAGCGGCTCGTCACCGGGATGATAGGGAATGCCCAGTCCGGCCCCGAAGATCAGTTCATCGACCGGTGCGCCCCATGCGGCGACGGCGCGGCCGAAGAGATCGGCGAGACGGCGGAAATGCGCGGCCAGTGCCTCGGCCTGAAGCGACTGGCTGGCGGAATAGATATGGAATCCGCGGAGCCGCAGCGACGTGCAGGCCCGGAGCGTGGCAAGCGCGTCGTCCAGGTCCTCCTCGGCGATCCCGAACGGGTCGGGCTTGCCGCCGAGGCGAACGGAGAAGCCGGGATCGGCCTCGGCCGGCGAAATCCGCAGGAGCACGTCCTGCGTCCGGCCCGCACTGGCGGCCAGCGCGTCGACGTCCCGCGCCTCGTCGGGATGTTCGATCACGATGCCGCCGATGCCCGCGGCCACGGCCGCGGCAAGCTCCGCGTCGCTCTTGGCCGGGCCGGTGAAGCGAAGCCGCGACGCGGGCCAGCCCGCCGCCAGCGCCAGGCGCATTTCGCCGGCCGAGGACACATCGAGCCGTTCAACCAGCGGTTCAAGATGCCGCAGAAGGCTTGGATTGGGGTTGGTCTTGACCGCGTATTGCAGTGCGACACCCGGCGGGAAGACGGCGCGCAGATCGTCCGCGCGGGCTTCGATCAGGTCGGATCGATAGATGTAGAACGGCGTGGGATGAACCTCGGCCGCAGCGTGCACCGCGCGGTCCCAAACCGGGTCGAGATCGAGATCGACCGTATCGCTCCGCTTGTCCATCCGGATCACCTTGATCCGGAAATATAGCTCGAGATGCCGTCCAGCGTATCGATATCGTCAAGCCGCAGGTCGGCCATCGACACCTCAACGCCGAACTCCGCCTCGAGAAAGGCGAGTAGTTCGATCAGCGTCATGCTGTCGACCAGACCGCTGGAAAACAGCGGGTCCGAGCGCGAAATCTCCGACATGTCGACCCCGGCATAATCCCGGAAGAAATCAACGATCCTGTAATCCTGTTCGTCCTGCATCGAATCCAGCAAACTGATTAACACCCGCAAGACCTAAGCCCGTTCAGCGGGACCATTTAAAGGCGTTTGTTTGAGATTTTCGAGATAAGCGGCAAGCCGCACACGGTCGGGCTTGCCCGTCGCGGTCTGTGGAAGCGCCTCGATCCAGTGCACCCGGTCGGGCAGGAACGGTGCCGCAAGAACCGGCCGCAGACGCTTGACCAGCTCGGTTTCGTGCCCGGACCAGGCCGGGTCGGACAGGCAGGCGACCAGCTGGCCGGAGAATGCTCCGTCACGCGGGACCGTGAAGATCACCGTCGCGCCCACCGCAGCCCGGGCCTGCGCTTCGAGTTCCTCGAGATGGACGCGCTGGTCCATCCGCTTGATGAGCGTATCCCGCCGCCCCAGAAGCGTCAGCCGGCCGTCGGCGTCGATCCGGCCGATATCGCCGGTGCGGTGCGGGCCGTCTGCCGCTGCGGCTTCGCCCAGATAGCCCGGCATCCGTCCCGCGCCGGAGGCCACGACCTCGCCGGGGACACTGGGCGGACAGGGTTGATCTTCGTCGTCGCGGATCTCGATCCGCACGCCGGGATAGCCCGGACCGACGCTGCCGGGCGCGCCGGGAAGCTGCTCGGGCCGGAGAGAGGTGATGCGGAAGAACTCGGTCTGGCCATAGGTCTTGAAGAGCTTGCCGCCCCCGAGACGACGATCGACCTCGAGGACGGCCTCGGCCCCGATATCGCCGCCCGAGACAGTGGCGAAGCGAAGCCCGGCCAGCGCGGCCCAGGCCGGGTGGCCGGGATCGAGCGCAAGCAGCGTCGACCAGATGGCGGGCGTTGCCGCCATGCCGCTCGCCCCGGAACCCGATGCCGCCGATGCGATGTCCTGAGGCAGCCAGGAGGCGACGAGGTGGTGCCGCGCGCCCGTCAGAAGGGTGCTGAACAGCTGCGTCAGCCCGACATCGAACGACCATGGCAGCAGGCCGAGCGTGACGTCTGCGCTGCCCAGACCGAACCAGTCCCGTTCGATCCCCGCGCGGTCCAGAAGCTCCGTTTCCGGGATCGGCACGAGCTTGCTTTGACCGGTGGAACCGGAGGTCGCCAGGACGATGGCAGGACCGGGCAGGGCCATGGATTCGGCCTTCTGCCGGGGCGGTGGCACGTCGTCGTCGAGTTGTGCGGCCCGATACTGCTGGCCGCCCTCCACCCGGCCGATCAGCGCGGCGCCGGTCCGGTCACAGGCGACGAGCGGATCGGCGAAGCGCGAGAGAATAGAGGAAAGACGCCCCGCCCCCTGTCGCGGGTCGAACGGCAGAACCGTACAGCCAGCCGCGAGACCCGCGAGCAGCCAGACCGCCGCTTCGGGCTGGCGCGAGGCCACGAGAACGATCGCCTCTTCATCACCGAGCGACTTTGCGCGCGCGGCAATGCCAGCGAAAAGATCCGCATAGCTGGCCTCGACCGCGCCAGGCCCGGATAACGCTATTCCACGCCCTGCGCGGGCATGCGCCTCGATCATGCGCAGAACGGTCTCGGTCACGCGTCGGTCTCCGGTCGGGCGATCATCGCGGCAAGCTAGCCTGCCCTGACCCGGGACCCAATCCCGTTTGCAGCGTTCAAGCGATTGGATGCACCCGCGCCGACCCTATTCGCTGGAAGCCTGCCGCATCGCCTCTGCGTCGGTCGCGAGGTATTCGAACAGGTGCGCAACGGCTTCGGCGCCGGGATCGATCTGACCACGCAGCTGCTCCGCGCTGAGATAGGCCGACCGGCCAGCCCGGGCCGTGGCGATATCGGCGGTCCGGTTGGCGCCTTCGCGCGCGGCACGGGCCGCCGCCTCGACACCGTCGGGCAGGGCGGCGAGCGCGGGTTCGAGCGCGTCGACCATGGTCCGGTCGCCGGCCTGCGCGCCGCCGATCTCCTGCATCCGGGCAAGGCCCGCCTGCAGCGAGGCGACCATCGACTGGCCACTGGAGGCGGCGTCGCCGGCGGCAGCGAAGAAGATCGCCAGCAGAACACCCGAGGACCCGCCCATCGTCTGGCTGAGTTCCAGCCCGATGGCGCGGTAGAGCTGCGTGTGATCGGCAAGCGGCAGATCGTCGATCGCCGCGATCAGGGCGCGCGCGGCCGTCGCCAGCGTGCTGCCGGTGTCGCCGTCGCCTGTGCGTGCATCGAGCTTGTTGAGATAGTTCTCGACCGCGATCAGGCTTTCGCAGCAGCGGATGATGAAGTCCCGCGTGGCCGGATGAGCGGACGGGATCGGCTTGATTGGGCGCAGGCCGTCAGGCAGGTCGATCACCGCGACGTCGGCGATCCGGTTGACGCCCGGCCAGGCCGCGAGTGGCGTCTTGGATTGCAGCGCCATCAGGTCGTCTGTCGTGGCGTCGTAGACCGACAGCGAGAAGCCCCGCATCTCCAGCGACGTCATCATCGTGGCCGGTCCGACGATGAAATCGAGCTGCCCGGCGATGGCAGATTGCCGGACCTCGTGCGCGAGGACCTGCATCTCCAGCACTGAGGCGCCGCCGAGGTTGTTCAGAAGCGCCACGTAGCGCCGCCCGGGCTCCATCACCGCGGCGAGCCGGCTGGTCACCATCTCCATCGCGGTCTGCGCATCGCTGTAGTCGACCTGCTCCACGCCGGCCTCGCCGTGGATGCCGAGCCCGAGTTCTGCCTTGCCGGCGGGAATGCGGGCATCCTTCTGTGCCCCCGGGATCGTGCAGGTATCGAGCGACATGCCGATGGACCGGGTGCCGGCGATGACGCGCTCGGCCGCCCGGGTCACCGCGTCGAGATCGGCGCCGTTCTCAGCCAGTGCGCCGGCGATCTTGTGAACGAAGAGCGTCCCGGCAACGCCGCGCGCCTGCGGCAGGTCGGGCAGGGCGACGTCGTCGTCGACGATGACCATGGATACGCGCAACCCGAAGGCCCGCGCCCGCTCGGCTGCGAGGCCGAAATTCAGCCGGTCGCCGGTGTAGTTCTTCACGATCAGCAGGCAGCCGGCGGGGCCGGTGACGGCGAGGATGCCCGCGAGAACCGCATCGACCGACGGCGAGGCGAAGACGTCGCCGCAGACCGCCGCCGTCAGCATGCCCTCGCCGACGAAGCCCGCATGGCTCGGCTCGTGCCCCGATCCGCCGCCGGAGACCAGCGCCACCTTCGACTTGTCCCAGTCGGTGCGCAGCACGACCCGGATATGCGGGTAGCCGTCCAGCCGGGCGAGGCGACCACCCGACATCGCGATCAGCCCGTCGACGGCCTCGGCGACAATGTCTTCCTTGCGATTGATGAACTGGGCCATTGTCTCCTCCGTCAGTGGGTGCGGGCGCCAGAGGCGTCGAAATAGAATGGCCGCTCGGGCCGTATGCGTACGACATCGCCCGCTCGCAGCCCGGAATGGGCCGCGACCGTGGTGACGAGGTCATGCTCGCGGAAATTCAGGTGCAGGCGCGTCTCGTCGCCCAGGCGTTCGACCCGCGTGACGAGGCTTTCCTCGCCTTCACCCTGCCGGATCTGCTCGGGCCGCAGCCCGATCGACTTTGCGCCCGGCGGGGCCTGGCCGAAGAGGTCCGCGGGTAGGATGTTGATCCGCGGCTGGCCGAGACGGCTCGCGGCGTAGATGCTGACCGGGTTTTCGTAGATCTCCCGCGGGCTGGCGAACTGAACGAGCCGCCCGTGATCGAGCACGCCGACATGCGTCGCCATCGTCATCGCCTCGATCTGGTCGTGCGTCACGTAGAGGAACGTCGTCCCGCGCTCGGCCTGGATGGTCTTCAGTTCGACCCTGAGATCGGCGCGGAGCTTGGCATCGAGAGAGCTGAGCGGCTCGTCCATCAGGAAGGCCGCCGGTTCGCGCACCAGCGCCCGGCCGATCGAGACGCGCTGCATCTCGCCGCCCGACAGCTCGGTCGACTTGTTGCCGAGCTTGTGGCTGATCTGGAGCATCTCGGCCACCGCGCCGACCTTGCGCTCGATCTCGGCTGGCGGTGTCCGGAGCAGGGGGGATTTGAGCGGGAAGGCGAGGTTCTCGCGCACCGTGAGGTGCGGGTAGAGCGAGTATTGCTGGAACACCATCGCGACGTTCCGCTCGGCCGGCGTCCGGGACGTCACCGACTCGCCTCCGATGCGGATATCGCCGGCCTCGGGCGAGTCGAGCCCCGAGACGACGCGCAGCGTGGTGGTCTTGCCTGCCCCGGTCGGGCCGAGAAGCACGACGAACGAGCCGTCCGGCACCGTCATGCTGACATCGTCGAGCGCGACCGTGTCGCCGTAGCGCTTGGTGACCCCGTGAAGCGAAAGCTCAGCCATGATGCAGCACCTCCCGGTTGGCCTCGGAGAGGAGGGCGCGGCCGCTGGCCATGTCGAACAGCGTGATGGCGCCGGCTTCGAAGCGGAGCCCGACCGTCTGACCCGTTCTGGCCGGCCGGTCGGAGGGGATGCGCGCCTTCACCTCGCCATGCGCGGTGTCGAGCGTCACGATCTGCGTGGTGCCGAGATACTCGGTCGCGGTGATCCGCCCGCGATAGGGGCCGGCCTCGTCGAGATGGACGTTCTCGGGTCGCACCCCCAGACCAAGGGCGCCGTGCGCCCCGGCAAGCTGGCGCGGCACCTCGATCCGCGCGTCGCCGAGCATCACATGGTCCGACCCGCTTCCGACCATCCCGTCGAATTCCAGCACGTTCATCGGCGGCGACCCGATGAACCCCGCGACGAACAGCGTGGCTGGCCAGTCGTAGATATCCTGCGGCACGCCGAACTGTTCGACGACGCCGTGGTTCATGACCACGATCTTGTCGCCCATCTGCATCGCTTCGAGTTGGTCATGCGTGACATAGACCGTCGTCGCGCCCATCCGATCGTGCAGGGCGCGCAGTTCCTGCGCCATGTGTTCGCGGAACTCGGCATCCAGCGCGCCGAGCGGCTCGTCCATGAAGAAGGCCTTTGGCCGGCGCACGATGGCGCGTCCGAGCGCGACGCGCTGCCGGTCGCCGCCGGACAGACCGCCGACCGGCTTCGACAGGATATCCTCGATGCCGAGGATGCCGGCGACTTCTTCGACCCGGCGCTTCACCTCCGCCCGGTTCATCCCCTGGCTGACGAGCGGGTAGGAGATGTTCCGGCGCACGTTCATGTGCGGGTAGAGCGCGAACATCTGGAAGACAAAGGCGATATCGCGCTTGCTGGCCGGTCTGTCGGCGACGTCGTCACCGTCGAGGAAGATGTGCCCCGAGGTCGGCAGTTCGAGCCCGGCCATCATCCGCAGCGTCGTCGTCTTGCCGCAGCCAGACGGTCCGAGCAGCATGAAGAATTCGCCATCCTCGATGGTGAAGCTCGAGGACTGGACGGCGGTGAAACTGCCGAAGTCTTTTCTGAGGTTCTCGATCCGGATCTGCGCCATCAGAGCCGCCCCTCCTCGAAGACATCCATCCGGTCGAGATGGTCGAGCCAGTCGGCCCGGCGCTTGTCCCAGACGCGGACAACGGGGGTCAGGCCGGCATGGTCCATGTTGCCGAGTGCGAGACCGATCCGACCGGGGAGAAATTCCGCCACCCACCAGATCGTCGAGCCGCAGGTCGGGCAGAAGTGGAACTCGAGCCTGCGGCCAACGGCCGATATCCGCGCCCAGGCCTTGGACTCGCCCGAGATCGCGACATTCTCCTCCATCCAGTAGCCGCTGAAGCCGAAGGCCGACCCGGTGCGGCGCTGGCACTCCTCGCAGGAGCACAGGGCGACGGCGAACGGCTCTCCGGTCACGTCGGCGGTCAGTTGTCCGCAGGAACAGGTCGAATGACGTGTCATCGGCTGTCCTCCGGGAAGTGGCTGACGACGATGAACATGACGGTGCCGACGAGCGTCACGATAAAGGAATAGGTGAAGGCGATCATGATCCAGGGCTGCATCAGCATGACCACGCCGATCGCGATGAGGATGCTGGCCACCATTTCCCAGGGGCCGCGGCGGAACCGGAGAAGACCGTTGAGAAAGGTGCTCATTTGCGGACCGCTCCGAACGTGATCCCGCGCAGGAGGTGTTTCCGCAGCAGGATGGTGAAGACCATGACGGGGACGAGGAAGATCGTCGCGCCGGCGGCCACGGCGGGCCAGTCCTGCCCGGTGACGCCGATGATCGTCGGGATGAAGGGCGGGGCGGTCTGCGCGTTGCCCGAGGTCAGCAGCACCGCGAAGGCGTATTCGTTCCAGGCGAAGATCAGGCAGAAAATCGCGGTGGACGCGATGCCGGTCGCCGCCTGCGGCAGCACGACCTTCACGAAGGCCTGGAACCGCGTGTAGCCGTCGATCAGTGCCGCTTCCTCGTATTCACGCGGGATCTCGTCGATGAAGCCTTTCAGGAGCCAGACCGAGAGCGACAAGTTCACTGCGGTATAGAGCAGGATCATGCCCAGATGCGTGTCCGACAGGCCAAGCGAGCGGAACATCAGGAAGATCGGGATCGCCACGGCGATGGGCGGCATCATCCGGGTCGACAGGATGAAGAACAGCAGGTCGTCCTTGAGTGGCACCTTGTACCGACTGAACGCGTAGGCCGCGAGCGTCCCGAGGAAGACCGACAGGAAGGTCGAGCCGAAGCCAATGATGACCGAGTTCAGGAACCGGCCGCCGAAGCGGGACGGGCCGACGATGGACATGCCCCGGTCGGCGGCGATTTCGTCGTACCATGTCTCGGGCGGGTTCTCTGCGAGCTCTTCGTCCGAGATGCGGGTCTGCGTCGTGAAGAGGTTCACGTAACCTTCCAGCGTCGGCTCGAACAGGACCGAGGGCGGGTAGGCGATGGCGTCGTTCTGCGACTTGAAGCCGGTCGTGACGATCCACAGAAGCGGCAGGATGGTGATGACCGCGTAGAGCACGACGAGGATGCCCGCGCCCCATTTCTGCGCCGTGGTGGGTGCGGTGATGGAATAGCTGCTCATCTTTCCTTCACCTTGTTCAGCGCTTTCACGTAGATCGAGGCGAGCCCGAAGACGGTGACGAAGAGGATGATCGCGTAGGCCGAGGCGAAGCCGGTCCGCCAGCGTTCGAAGGCTTCACGCTTGAGGTCGATGGAGGTCAGCGTCGTGGTGTTGCCGGGGCCGCCGCCGGTCAGCTGCACCACGAGGTCGAACATCTTGAAGTTCTCGATGCCGCGAAAGAGCACCGCCAGCATTAGGAAGGGCAGTACGAGCGGCACGGTGATCGTCCAGAACTGCCGCCATTTCGACGCCCGGTCGCATTCCGCCGCCTCGTAGATGGACTCCGGGATGGACCTTAGCCCGGCGAGGCAGATCAGCATCACGAAGGGCGTCCACATCCAGGTGTCGACGATCACGATCGACCAGGGCGCGAGGTTCACGTCGCCGATCATGGAGAAGCTCGCCGGATCGGCGCCGGTGAAAAAGCCGACCACGGTGTTAAAAAGCCCGATCTGCGGCTGGTAGAGGAAGGTCCAGAAGTTGCCCACAACGGCGGGCGACAGCATCATCGGCAGCACGATGACTGTGGTCCAGAAGTTGCTGCCGCGGAATTTCTTGTTGATCAGCCAGGCCAGCGTGAACCCGATCAGGACCTGGATCGCGATGGTCCAGAACAGGAAATGCGCCGTGGCCTGCATCGTCTTCCAGATGTCGCTGTCGGTCAGGATGCGCTCGTAGTTGCGCAGGCCGATCCACTCGACTTCGTTGTTGGGCCGGTTCACCCGGTAGTCGGTGAAGCTCAGCCGGATCGTCCAGACCAGCGGGAAGATGTTGACCGCCAGCAGCAGGAAGATCGTCGGCGCGATGAAGATCCAGGCGATGGCCCGGTCGGGCAGGCCGCGGATCCTGCGGGCCACGCGCGGCGGCGTCGCCTGCGCCACGCGGTCGATGGCGGTCTCGGACATGAAACGGTCCTCGGAACTTTTCCTGGTCATGGGCGCGGGGCCTCCCTCGGGCGGTCAGGCCCCGCGCTTGGGATGTCCGGCCCGGATGCGCCCCGGGCGACCGGGGCGCAGGCCGGACGGGAGGATCAGCGGAGACCTTCGTCCTCGAAGATCTCGACCCAGTCCTCGACCAGCCCGTCGAGTGCCTCCTGCGCGGTGCCGTTGCCGGCGACCACATAATTGTGCACCCGGTCCTGCATGGCCAGCAGGAGATCGGCATAGGCGGGCTCGGCCCAGAAGTCCTTCACGATCGCCATGGAGTCGAGGAAGGTCTGTGCATAGGGCTGGCTGTCGGCGAAGCCCGGGTCCTCAACCACGGCGCGTAGGGCCGAATAGCCGCCCATTTCCCACCAGCGCTCCTGCACCTCGGGCTGGGCGAACCAGGCGATGTATTCCAGCGCCGCGTCCTGGCTGTCGGAATAGCTGACGACCGAGATGCCCTGACCGCCGAGCTGGGCGTAGTGGCCTGCGGGGCCGGCCGGGTTCGGGAAGTAGCCCGAGCGGTCGCCGCCCACGTTCTCGTCGGCGTTCACGCCCGGCCAGATGAAGGCGAAGTTCATCTGCATCGCGACCTGACCCGAACGGTAGGCGTCGATGTTCTCGGACATGTACCAATCCGACGATCCCGGCGGCGTGCAGCATTCGTAGAGCGCGCGGTAGAACTCCAGCCCTTCGACGGCGCCCGGCGAGTTGACGATGCCCTCGATCGCGTAGGGATCATCCGGGCTGCCGTAATCGAAGCCGTAATTGTAGAGCACGTTGGTCACGCCCATCGTGATCCCTTCGGACCCGCGCTCGGTATAGATCGACGCGCCATAGACGGTCGTGCCGTCGATATCGCGGCCCTGGAAGAACTCGGCGATGTGCATGAGCTCCTCGAGCGTCTCGGGCGCAGCAAGCTCGTGGCCGTAGGTGGCCATGAATTCTTCCTGCAGCTCCGGCCGCTCGAACCAGTCGCGCCGGTAGGTCCAGCCGACGACGTCGCCGAAGGCGGGCAGGGCCCAGTAGTTCGGCGTCCCTTTCGGCCACTCGGCATAGCCGGTGACCGTGGCGGGGATGAAATCGGCCATGTCGATGCCCTGCTCGTCGAAGAAGTCGTTGAGCTGGACGTAATGGCCGGACTCGGCCGAGCCGCCGATCCACTGGCTGTCGCCGATCATCAGGTCGCAGAGCTGGCCGCCGGAGTTGAGTTCGTTGAGCATCCGGTCCGCGAAGTTCGGCCACGGCACGAATTCGAAGCTCATTGTGTGGCCGGATTGCTCCTCGAAGTCGCGGGACAGCTCGACCAGCGCGTTCGCGGGGTCCCAGGCTGCCCAACACAGCGTCAGGTCGTCGGCCATGGCCGCGCCCGAGCCTGCGCAGAGCAGGCCGACAGCCGCGGTCAGGGTAAGGGTGCGCTTCATTGCAGTAGTCCTCCCAGGCTGTGTCGCAGCCTCCCCGCCGCGACTCGTTGAATGGGGTTTACGCTAAGTGAGGTACGTACCTCAGAACAAGGAAAATTTGAGGTACGTACCTCAAAAGGTTTGCAATCCACCGGATAACGTTTGAAAAACAAGGGGTACCTAACCGAACGGGACGTCCCGCCTTGGCCGAAGTCCGACCGACCACGAAAGATCTCGCGAAGGCCGCGGGCGTCAGCCTGGCGACGGTCGACCGGGTGCTGAACGGGCGGTCGGGCGTGCGCCAGAAGACAGTCGACGCCGTGAACGAAGCCATCGAACGCATTGGTTTCATTCGCAACATTTCAGCCGCGAACCTGGCGCGCGGCCGGAGCTACCGGCTCGATTTCCTGCTTCCGCGGTCAGGAGACCAGTTCCTGGAATCGCTCGTCGACCGGATCGCCGAGGCGCAGGTGGCCTTCGCCGCCGACTCGACCTTCGTGCGGGTGCGGAAGGAATTGCAGGGCGACCCGCACCAGATCGCGGGCATTCTCAGCCGGATCACGCCCGAGGATACCGACGGCGTCGCGCTGATGGCCCCCGACTCGCCGCAGGTCCGTGACGCCACCACCCGGCTTCTCGAACGCGGCGTGAAGGTCGTGGCGCTTGTCGCCGGCCATGCCGGCGAGCATCCCGTCGATGTCGTGGGAGTGGACAACATCGCCGCCGGGGCGACCGCAGGGCAGCTTGTCGGGCGGTTCTGTGGCGGCCGGCAGGGCAAGATCCTCGTTGTCTCCGACACCATGAACGCCCAGGACAGCGTCGAACGGCGGCACGGCTTCGACAGTGTCGTGACCGGGCGGTTTCCGAACCTCGTCGCGCTGCCGACGCTGGAATCCTACGGCGACGAGGCGCGCACCCGCGCGATCATCGCCAACGCCTTCCGAAACCACCCCGACATAGTCGGGACCTATGTCCTCAGCTCGGAGGCGCGGCTCGCGCTCGAGGTCATCGGAGAACTCGGCAGCCTGTCCGATCTCGTGAACATCGCGCACGAGCGGACCCGGTTCACCGAGGAAATGCTGATGCGTGGCGCGCTGGACGCGGTGATCGCCCAGAATCCGGGCCATCTCGTGCGCAGCGCCATCCGCCTGCTGCGGGCGCGCTGCGACATGCGCGAACCGCTCGCCTCGCAGGAGGAGATCCGGATCGAGATCCTGATCCGGGAAAACCTGGGTAAGGTGGCGCGGGCCGGGCGTGCCTGACGGCACCGCCGGCACCGCGCCGCGTCGGGTCAGGGGGTCAGGTCCATCGCCTCGACCACCCGCTCGTACGGCAGGCCGGCAGTGTCGTTCAGCTGGCGGACCTGTTCGGCGCTCTCGCCGTCGAACAGGCACATGCAGCGGCCGTCCTCCGGCGCGAAGGTCGAGCGGATATAGCTGATCTTCTCGCCCTTGCCGCGCATGTCGGCGGCGGTCGCGATGGCGGCCTTCTGCGCCCCGGCCAGGTCGTCCATGCTGATGCCTTTGAGGTTGCGTTCGACCATGTAGACGGACATTTGCTCACTCCCGTGTCGTGTTGCGATGGCCCATTGCACATGGCCCCGGCCGGAAACGGAAGCTGCCGTTCGCTATCGATCCATTACCTAAAGTTTGGTTAAATCGGGGTAGTCTCGGCCAGCATCGGCGAGGGGAGGGGTTCGATGGAGATGTCGCAGATCAGGTACGTTCTGGCCGCAGCCAAGTACCTGAATTTCACCAAGGCGGCCGCCGCCTGCAACGTGACACAGCCCGCGCTGACGAAGGGGATCAAGGCGCTGGAAGGCGAGCTTGGCGCGCCGGTTTTCCATCGCGAAGGCCGGCGCATTCTCGTCAGCGAGTTCGGCCGGTCGATGCTGCCGCATCTCCAGCACATCGCTGACGAGGCCGAGGCGGCCCGTGCGCTCGCCGACAGCTTCCGCCTGCTGGAGAAGGCGCCGATGCGGCTCGGGGTCATGTCGACGATCGGCCATCTCCGGCTGGCCCGCTTCCTCGCCCAGTTCGAGAAGGGCCACCAGGGCATCGAGGTTTCGGTCAGTGAGCAATCGGTCGGCGACCTGCTGGACGGCCTGTCCGAGGGTCAGATTGACGTCGCGGTGATGACCCTGACCGACGAAGTGCGCGCCGAGTTCCGCACGCATCCGCTGTATTCCGAACGCTACGTCGTGGTCTTCCCGCCCGACCACAGGCTCGGCCGTCTGAACGCGGTGCCATTGTCGGAGCTGTCGGGCGAGCATTACGTCGACCGCTTGTCCTGCGAAATGCGCGAGATGGTCATGGCGGTCTGCGCCGAGAAGCAGGTCGACCTCTACGCGCGCTTCCGGTCCGAACGCGAAGACTGGGTGCAGGCGATGGTGCTTGCGGGCATCGGTTTTGCCTTCATGCCGGAATACTCGGTGACCCTGCCGGGGCTGATGCAGCGCCCGCTGACGGATCCGTCGGTCGAGCGTGAGGTCGGGATCGTTACCGCGCCGGGACGCAAGTTCTCGGCCGCCGTCGATGCGATGATGCGCGCCACGCGGAGCTTCGCCTGGCCCGGCTGATGCGCGCGGCGTGAACTCAGCTGGCCTGGCTGTAGGTTTCCTCGGCCGGCTCGAAGCCCGGGTCGAAATACGACGCGAGCAGCCGGACCGTGGACGGGCCTGACGCGGTCAGCAAACCGTCCCTGAGCGTTCCGATCCCGGCCAGCGAGTCGATTGCCTTCCTTGCCCGCTTCAGCAGAAGGCGATGCGAGGTGCCGTGCAGGCGTGCGACCTCGTCCAGCTGCACGGCGCCGTCGCACATCAGCCGTTCGATGATGCTGGCCGAAAGGCGGTCGGTCGGAGAAAGGACATGCCCGCGCGCGGTCGCAAGCCGGCCCTCGGCGATCCGCGATTGCCACTCGCCCGTCGATGCCACGTTCTGCGCGATGCCGCCCGGGAAGGACGAGATGGCCGAGGGCCCGAACCCGATCAGGGTTTCGGCGTCGTCGGTCGTATAGCCCTGGAAGTTCCGGTGCAGATGCCCGGTCGCTGCCGCAACGGCCAGCGAGTCGCCGGGCAGCGCGAAATGGTCGATGCCTATGGGGACGTAGCCCGAAGCGACCAGCGTCTCTCGCGCCAGCGCGGCGAGGGCAAGGCGCTGCCCCGGGTCCGGCAGTGCGGCATCGGGGATCAGGCGCTGCCGCCGCGCCATCCACGGGACATGAGCGTAGCCGAAAAGCGCCATCCGCTCCGGCCGGAGCCCGAGCACGGCGTCGAGGGTCCGGCGCAAGGTCGTTTCGGTCTGGTAGGGCAGTCCCGAAACGAGGTCGATATTGATGCTGGTGACGCCGCGTGCCCGCGCGCTCTCGACGAGGTCCCGCGTCGCCCGGTAGCCCTGTTCGCGCCCGATCGCCGCCTGAACCTGCGGATCGAAATCCTGCACACCGATCGACACCCGGCTCAGTCCCATCCGGACCAGCGCGTCGAGCCGCGCATCGTCGCAGTCGCACGGGTCGATCTCGACCGAGACCTCGGCGTCGGGTGCGAAGTCGAACGCAGCGCGCAGCATCGCCGCGACCCGGTCCAGCCTTTCGGGCGACAGGATCGTCGGCGTGCCTCCACCAAGATGCAGCCGGGCGACCCGCACACCATCGGACAGCAATCCTCCGACCTGCGCGATCTCCCGGTCGAGATGGCGCAGGTACAGATCGAGCGGCGCGTCGCTCCGCGTGCCCTGCGTCCGGCAGGCACAGAACCAGCAGAGCCTGCGGCAGAACGGCACATGCAGATACAGCGATACCGCCGAACCCGCCGGCACCTCGGCCAGCCATCGTTCCGCCTGCGCCGGCCCGACAGCAGTCGAGAAGCGGTTTGCGGGGGGAAAGCTCGTGTAGCGCGGCACGCGGGCGTCACGCAGAGCCATGGCGAGGGCATCCTGTGTCATGGCCGGACCGTCGCGCCGGAACGCCGCAATCACCTTGATGCAGATCAACACGGCAAATAGAAATGTTGCCATGCACATGAGACTTGCCAAAAGCGCCTGCAGCGAATGCCCGATCCGACATCGGGCGGTCTGTGCCGAATGCGACAGCGACGAACTGGCGGTTCTCGAACAGATCAAGAGCTACCTGACTGTGCCCAAGGGCGGCAGCATCGCGGTCGCGGGCGAGCGGCTGGATTACCTGTCGTCGGTCGTGTCCGGCTGTGCCTCGATCTCGAAGACGCTGGTCGATGGCCGCCGCCAGATGGTCGGCCTGCTGCTGCCGTCGGACTTCATCGGCCGGCCCGGCCGGTCCACCCTTTCGTTCGACGTGGATGCGGTCAGCGAGGTGACGCTGTGCCGGTTCGAACGCCGCGCCTTCGAGGGAATCGTCAAATCCTCGCCCAACGTCGCGCGGCGGCTTCTGACCATGACGCTCGACGAACTCGACATCGCCCGGGATTGGCAGGTGCTTCTGGGCCGGCTGACAGCGCGTGAGCGCGTGGCGCATTTCCTGCTGAGCCTCGTCCGGCGCGATTCCGGCGAGGTGGATGACGGGCTTTTCGTCGGGTCGGCCAACCTGACCCTGCCGCTGTCGCGCGAGCTGATCGCCGACTATCTCGGCCTGACGATCGAGACCACGAGCCGGCAGTTCACCGCGCTGCGCCGCGACGGCCTGATCGAGATCCCGGGATCGCGGCAGGTCTTCGTGCCCGACCTCGCACGGCTGTCGCTCGAGACCATGGACGACGACGGCGGCCCGATCGCCTGAGCCTTCTGATTCAGGGCTTTGCGGGACGGCGTGACCGCGCAGACAGAGCCCGCCCGTTCCCCATTACCCGACCCATCCGGCATCGCGACGGACCCGATTGATCCAGGTCAAGGCGGGCCGAGTCGCCCCATGCGAGACAGCCCGGCAATAAGCGCGCCCGCAAAGGGTTTGCGCATGCACGAGAACGAGGGCTGCATGGCTGTTTTCCGAATGATCGCATTGGCCGTTATCGCCGTTCTGGCGGCGATAGCGGCAGACTGGGGCCGCGATCTGGCCTATTCCGTCCATGCCTTTCTGGTCATGCTGATCGCGGCGGGGCTGTTCGTCTGGGAGGTTCGGCGTTTCGGCGACCCGGTGCCGGTGGTCGACAGGTCGCGCTATATGGACGGTCCCGTCCGCGCGGGCGTGATCGCCACGGCCTTCTGGGGCATCGCCGGATTCCTTGTCGGGACATTCATCGCCTTCCAGCTCGCCTTTCCGGAACTGAACTTCGACTGGTCCGAGGGCTACGCGAATTTCGGCCGGCTGCGGCCGCTTCATACCAGCGCGGTGATCTTCGCCTTCGGCGGCAACGCGCTGCTCGCGACATCGTTCTACGTCGTCCAGCGGACCTCGGCGGCGCGACTCTGGGGCGGTAACCTCGCCTGGTTCGTGTTCTGGGGCTACCAGCTCTTCATAGTGCTGGCCGCGACCGGCTACCTGCTCGGCGCGACCCAGTCGCGCGAATACGCAGAGCCCGAATGGTATGTCGACCTGTGGCTGACGATCGTCTGGCTGGCCTACCTCGCGGTCTTCCTTGGCACGCTCGTGAACCGCAAAGAGCCGCACATCTACGTCGCCAACTGGTTCTACCTCGCCTTCATCGTCACCGTCGCGATGCTGCACGTGGTCAACAACCTGGCCGTGCCGGTCTCGATCCTCGGGTCGCGCTCGGTGTCGCTGTTTGCCGGCGTGCAGGATGCAATGACGCAGTGGTGGTACGGCCACAACGCGGTCGGCTTCTTCCTGACCGCCGGCTTCCTCGGCATGATGTACTACTTCGTGCCGAAGCAGGCGAACCGGCCGATCTACAGCTACAAGCTGTCGATCATCCACTTCTGGGCGTTGATCTTCCTGTATATCTGGGCCGGTCCGCACCACCTGCACTACACCGCGCTGCCCGACTGGGCCTCGACGCTCGGCATGGTGTTCTCGGTGATCCTGTGGATGCCGTCCTGGGGTGGCATGATCAACGGCCTCATGACGCTCGAAGGCGCCTGGGACAAGATCCGCACCGACCCGATCATCCGGATGTTCGTCGCCTCGCTCGCTTTCTACGGAATGAGCACCTTCGAAGGCCCGATGATGTCGATCCGCGCGGTCAACTCGCTCAGCCACTACACCGACTGGACGATCGGCCACGTGCATTCCGGCGCGCTCGGCTGGAACGGGCTCATCACCTTCGGCTGCCTCTACTTCCTGACGCCGAAGCTCTGGGGCCGGGAACGGATGCATTCGGTCGCCGCGATCAACTGGCACTTCTGGCTCGCGACGATCGGCATCGTTCTCTACGCGTCCTCGATGTGGGTGACCGGCATCATGGAAGGTCTGATGTGGCGTGAGGTCGATGACCAGGGCTTCCTCGTTAACTCCTTCGCCGACACCGTCGCGGCCAAGTTCCCGATGTATCTCGTGCGGGCCACGGGCGGCATCTTCTACCTCTCCGGCGCGCTCCTGATGGTTTGGAACATGTGGATGACAATCCGCGGTCCCCAGGCGCGTCCCGTCTCCACTGCAGTGCCCGCGGAGTAAATTGCCATGACGACCGACACCATCGCCTCCGCCGATCCCAATGGCGGCAAGCCCGGCAACCGCAGGCTTCTCGACCGGCACAAGATCCTCGAGAAGAACGCGACCCTGCTTCTGGTCTTCTCGTTTCTCGTCGTCACTATCGGCGGCATCATCGAGATCGCGCCGCTGTTCTGGCTGGAGAACACAATCGAGGAAGTGGAGGGCGTCCGCCCCTACAGCCCGCTCGAGCTTCAGGGGCGCGAGATCTATATCCGCGAAGGCTGCTACGTCTGCCACAGCCAGATGATCCGGCCGATGCGGGACGAAGTCGAACGCTACGGCCATTACAGCCTCGCCGCGGAATCGATGTACGACCATCCGTTCCAGTGGGGCTCGAAACGGACCGGGCCCGACCTGGCGCGGGTCGGCGGGCGCTATTCCGACGAATGGCATGTCGACCACTTCATCAACCCGCGCTCGGTCGTGCCGGAAAGCATCATGCCGAACTACGACTATCTGCTGCGCACGCCGATCGAGCCCGAGCATATCGCCGACCTGATGCGGACCCACGCCATCGTCGGCGTGCCCTACACCGACGAGATGATCGAGGCCGCCAGCACCGACTTCCGGGTCCAGGTCGATCCGTTCGGAGATGTCGACGGCCTGCTCGAACGCTATCCCGGCGCCCAGGTGCGGAACTTCGACGGCCAGCCCGCGCTGACCGAGATGGATGCGCTGATCGCCTACCTTCAGATGCTCGGCACGACGGTCGATTTCTCGACCTTCATCGCCGACACCGCCGGCCGCTGAGGAGGGCCAGATGCACGACACTTACACGTTCATGCGCCATTTCGCGGACAGTTGGGCGCTCCTCGCTCTCTTCGTCTTCTTCCTCGGCGCCTTCGTCTGGGTCTGGCGGCCGGGCAGCCGGGTGCTCCATGACGCGGCGGCGCAGTCCATCTTTCGCAACGATCAGGTGCCGGCCGACGATACCGCACCGCAACAGGACCCGCAGGGCGCGACCCGAGGCGGACGGAACGGGGGAGATGCGTGATGGCCCGGAAACCCGACGGCAAGCACGAGGTCGAGACCACCGGCCATAGCTGGGACGGCATCGAGGAATACAACAACCCGCTGCCGCGCTGGTGGCTGTGGACCTTCTACGCAACGATCGCCTGGGGCATCGTCTACACGATCCTCTACCCGGCCTGGCCGCTGGTGGATCGGGCGACGGGCGGCGTGCTCGGCTGGTCGCAGCGGGCCGAAGTCGCGGCCGAACTCGAGGCAGTCGAAGCGTCGCAGGCCGACCTGCGCGCCGAGCTCGTCAGTACCGACCTGACCGCGATCTCGGAGAACGAGGCGTTGCAGCGCTACGCCGTGCAGGCTGGCGCGGCCCTCTTCCGCACCAACTGCTCGCAGTGCCATGGATCGGGCGCGGCCGGCGCGGTCGGATATCCCAACCTGCTCGACGACGACTGGCTTTGGGGCGGGCGCATGGAGGATATCGCCTACACCATTCGCCACGGCATCCGGAATGAGGACGACCCCGACGCGCGCTACAGCCAGATGCCGGCCTTCGGCGACCTGCTCTCGCGCGAGGAGATCGCGACCCTCGTGGACCATGTCCAGTCCCTGCCGGACGGGGCGGATCCGCTGGCCGGTCCGGGCGGTACGCTGTTCTCCGAGAACTGCGTGGCCTGTCACGGCGAAAACGCGCAGGGCGACCGGACGCTCGGCGCCCCGAACCTGACCGACGCGATCTGGCTCTACGCGTCGGACGATCAAAGCCTGACGACGCTTATCTCACAGGGACCATTCGGCGTGATGCCGGCCTGGGGAGAGCGTCTGGGCGAACACGGCGTGCGTGCGCTCGCGGCCTATGTCCACCAGCTTGGCGGTGGCGAGCCCGAGCCCGAAGCGGAGGAGTAGCGCCGTCGCGTCCCTGTTCGCGCAAGCCGCGACGGGCGCTGTGCCGGGCGGCGGTTCGCAAGACCGCCGCCCGCTGCATTTCCGGCCATGGTTGATCCAGGTCAACGCGCGCGACGGGCTGGCACGGCAGAAGGGACACGCGAACAGGACATATCAGCATGAGCGACGAGCAGACTTCCCTCTACGCCGCGCGGGAACCGATCTTTCCCCGCCGAGTCTCCGGCTTCTTCCGGACTCTGAAATGGCGGATCATGATTCTCACCCTAGGCATCTACTACATCACGCCGTGGATCCGGTGGGACCGCGGCCCGGCGCTGCCCGATCAGGCGGTGCTGGTCGACCTGGCCGACCGGCGGTTCTACTTCTTCTGGATCGAGATCTGGCCGCACGAATTCTATTTCGTGGCCGGGCTTCTCATCATGGCGGGCCTCGGGCTTTTCCTGTTCACCGCCGCGCTCGGCCGGGTCTGGTGCGGCTATGCCTGCCCGCAGACGGTCTGGACCGACCTGTTCCTTCTGGTCGAACGGTGGGTCGAAGGTGACCGCAACGCGCGCCTGCGTCTGCACAAGTCGAAATGGGATTTCCGGAAGTGGCGACTGAGGCTCACGAAATGGAGCATCTGGCTCGTGATTTCGGTCGCCACGGGTGGCGCCTGGATCTTCTATTTCGCCGATGCGCCCACGCTGCTGCGGGATCTCGTCACCCTGCAGGCGCCGCCGGTCGCCTGGACATCCATCGCCATCCTGACCTTCACCACCTTCACCTTCGGCGGCTTCATGCGCGAACAGGTCTGCATCTACATGTGCCCCTGGCCGCGCATCCAGGGCGCGATGATGGATGACGGCACGCTGACGGTCGCCTACCGCGAATGGCGAGGCGAGCCGCGCGGAAAGGGCCTGAAGCGGCACGCCGCCCAGGCCGAGGTCACCCGCGCCGCCGGCCCGCAGATCGGCGGGCGGTCACCCGTCGTGCCGATGCAGTTCCGTGACCGCAGCGGTGTGATCCGGTCGCAGCCGGTCGAGCCGTCCGCCGGGCCGGGCGACTGTATCGACTGCAACGCCTGCGTGAACGTCTGCCCGATGGGGATCGACATCCGCGACGGCCAGCAGCTGGCCTGCATCACCTGCGCCCTGTGCATCGACGCCTGCGACGAAGTGATGGAAAAGGTCGGCCGCCCGCGCGGGCTGATCGACTATCTCGCCCTGTCCGACGCGCCGCTGGAACGTGCCGGGGCAGAGCCGCAATCGCTCTGGCGCCACGTCCTGCGGCCGCGCAACGTGATCTACTTCGCGTTGTGGTCGGCGATCGGGCTGGCGCTGATCGTCGCGCTCGTCCTGCGACCGACGCTTGAACTGACCGTCTCGCCGGTGCGGAACCCGGTCTTCGTCACACTGTCGGACGGCAGCATCCGCAACGCCTATGACGTGCGGGTGCGCAACCGTCAGGGCGAAACGAACGACGTCATGCTCAGCCTCGCAGCGGACGACGGTCTCACGCTCGATGTCGAGGGCGCCGACAACAGCGCCGTCGAGGTCGAGGCCGACACGCAGCGGCTCATCCGCCTTTATGTCACCGCCGCGCCCGATGCCCCGGCCGCCAGCGCCGACCGCACGCCGATCGAGATCGTCGTCGAGGATGTCGAAACCGGAGAGACCGCCAGCGTCGCCACCACCTTCGCAGGAGATGCCCGATGACCGAGAAACCACTGACCGGACGCCACGTCCTCGCGCTGTTCGTCCTCGGCTTCGGCATCATCATCGCGGTCAACGTCGCGCTCGCGGTCAACGCGGTGCGGACCTTCCCCGGGCTCGAGGTGGCCAATTCCTATGTCGCGAGCCAGGAGTTCGACACCCGTCGCGCCGCGCAGGATGCGCTCGGCTGGCGCGCCGATGTGTCCTACGCCGAAGCCGCGCTGCGGCTCCACGTGACCGGTCCCGCAGGTCTCGATGTCGATCCGACCCGGTTCACGGCGGTGATCGGCCGGACGACGACCTCGGTGCAGGATCACGTCGTGACCT
The DNA here is from genome assembly GCA_015689705.1 of Rhodobacterales bacterium HKCCE3408. Taxonomy (GTDB): domain Bacteria; phylum Pseudomonadota; class Alphaproteobacteria; order Rhodobacterales; family Rhodobacteraceae; genus HKCCE3408. The sequence goes on along the minus strand of WVSN01000004.1, from coordinate 105,604 downwards.
TCGAGGCATCCGGCGAGGCCGGCCTCGAACTCGCGCCCGGCCGGTGGCGGGTCGATCTGTCGGCGGAGACGGATACCGGGCCCTACCAGCGGACCCTCTTCATTGAGGTCCCGCGATGACGGCCGCCTGTCCGGCCTGTGGCGGCGCCGACCTCGCCGCGCCCGCGGCCGGGTCGTCCGGCGCGTCGGCCGGCATCCTGCTGCATCTGCCTGACATCAGCTGCGCGGCCTGCATCGCTTCGGTCGAGACGGCGCTGGCCGGGATCCCGGGCGTGCGGGAGGCGCGGGTGAACCTGTCGCACAAGCAGGCGCTGGTACAGGGGGTCGGCCTCGTCCCGGACACGCTGGTCGAAGGTCTTGCTGCGGCCGGGCACCGCGCGCAGCCGCTCGATGACGGGATGCTTGCCCGCCAGGGCGACGAGATGCGCGGCCTCCTGATGCGGACGGGCGTCGCCGGGTTCGCGATGATGAACGTCATGCTCCTGTCGGTCGCCGTCTGGTCGGGCGCCGCCGACACGACCGAGCGTTTGTTCCACCTGATCTCGGCGGCCATCGCGCTTCCGGCTGTCGCGTTTTCCGGCCGCCCGTTCTTCGCCTCGGCCCTGTCGGCCCTGCGCCGGGGCCGGCTCAACATGGACGTGCCGATCTCGCTGGCGATCACGCTGGCCGCGCTGGTCTCGCTCGTCGGTGCGCTGCAGGGGTCGGACCGGCACAGCTGGTTCGACGCGGCCCTGGCATTGACCTTCTTTCTGCTGATCGGACGGACGCTCGACCATGCCGGTCGTCGCGCCGCCCGGTCCGCGGCTGCCGAGCTTGCCGCGCTGAACGTGCCGCAGGCGGTCCGGCTGGACGCGGCCGGACGCAACCATGTCGTCCGGGCCGACAGCCTTGCCGAAGGCGACCTGATCCTGCTGCGGCCCGGAGACCGGCTGCCCGCCGACGGCATCGTGACGGAAGGCCGGAGCGACATCGACCGGTCTGCGCTGACGGGCGAATCCGCCCCGGCCGCCGTGGCAGGGGGCGACGAGGTCGCCGCTGGCGAGGTCAACCTGTCCGGGCCGCTGACCGTGCGTGTCACACGCGCCGGGCGCGACACAGCGTTGAACCGGCTGGCCGAGCTTGTGGCGACGGCGGAAATGCAGAGGTCCCGCTTCGCCGGTCTGGCCGACAGGGCGGCGCGCGCCTATGCGCCGCTGGTCCATCTTCTCGGCCTCGGGGCCTTCGTCGCCTGGTGGTATGTCTCGGGCGACGTGTGGCGTGCGACCGATGTCGCCATCGCGGTGCTCGTCATCACCTGTCCCTGCGCGCTCGGCCTGGCCGTGCCAGCTGTTTCGGTCGTGGCCACGGGTCGGCTCTTCCGCAACGGGCTTCTGGTGAAGTCGCGCACCGCGCTCGAACGGTTGTCCGAAATCGACCTCGTCGCGTTCGACAAGACCGGCACCCTGACGACCGGCGCGGCCGAGCTGTCCGGCGATCCCGACGGCACGGCCCTGGCGCTTGCCGCATCCCTCGCTGCCGGGTCTGCTCATCCCTATTCCCGCGCGCTCGTCGCCGCGGCCGAGGCGCGGGGCCTGTCCACGATACCCGTCACGGATCTCACCGAACGTCCCGGTCTCGGCATGGAGGCCCGTCTGGGCGGGCGACGCATCCGGCTCGGGCGGCCCTCCTGGATCGGGGCCGGCGGGGATGGTGTGGCGCTCGACACCGGGGAGGGCGCGCCTATCCTCTTCACGTTCCGCGAAGAGATCCGGCCCGACGCCGCCGAGGCCATCGCGGCGCTAAAGCGCGCCGGGATCGATGTGGCACTCCTGTCGGGCGACACCGCGGCGCCCTGCAACCGGGTGGCCGGCACGCTCGGGATCGAGCAGGTCGAAAGCGCCATGAGCCCCGAGGACAAGGCCGACTGGATCCGGAACCGGACGCGGGACGGGCGCAAGATCCTGATGGTGGGGGACGGGCTCAACGATACCGGCGCGCTGTCGCTCGCCCATGCCTCGGTCGCGCTCGGCTCCGGCCTCGATGCCGCCCGCAGCGCAGCCGACGTCGTGCTTCTGTCCGGCCGGCTTGCCCGCATCGCCGACCTTCTTGTGATAAGCCGGAAGGGCGTCGGACGGATGCGGCAGAACATCTGGCTGTCTTTCGGCTACAATGCGATCGCGGTTCCGGTCGCGCTGGCCGGTCTCGCCACGCCGTTCCTGGCCGCGCTCGCCATGTCGCTGTCGTCGGTCACGGTCTCGCTCAACGCGATGCGGGGGATGAAATGAACGTTCTCGTCATCCTGATCCCGGCCTCTCTCGGTCTCGGGCTGATCGGTCTTCTCGGTTTCGTCTGGACGATGCGCGCCTCGCAATACGACGATGCCGAGGGCGACCGGCACCGGATTCTCGACACGCGGTACGATGATGCGCCCAAGAAGTGAGGGCCCGGACCGTACCGTTACCCGCATGAACAGTTTACGAGCTTAACGAAATGGTGTAGGCGACGGTCAAGCCATGCGGGAGCCGACCACCGGATGCCGACCCAACCGCACCACCAGACCGACCCGAGCGCGGAGGTCCCCGATCTCGACGCGTTCATCGGCTACAATCTCAAGCGCGCCTACATCCTCGTCGAGACCGATTTCCGCGCCGCGATGGGCGACGAAGGGCTGTCGCCGCGGGTCTTCTCGGCCCTCAGTTTCATCGTTCAGTTTCCCAACATCACGCAAAGCGAACTGGCGCGGCAGCTCGGTGTCGAGCGTTCGGGTCTCGTCGCCATCGTCGACGAGCTCGAAATGCGCGGATTCCTCACCCGCGCGCTGGTGCCCGGCGACCGGCGGGTGCAGGCGCTGATCCCGACCGCGGCGGGCCGGGCGGCGCATGGCCGCGCACTGGACAAGGTGCGGGCACACGAGGAACGGTTTTTCGCAGGCTTCACCGAAGAAGAACGGCAGACCCTGCTGGCGCTGCTTCTGAAGACGCGGGCCATCGCAGAGGATACGGGGGGAGGGACGGAATGATCGACTGGACGGGGCAGGGCGCGATCGTGACCGGCGGGGCCTCGGGCCTCGGCGCGGCCACCGCGGCGCGGCTGGCCGAAAGCGGGCTGAAGGTCACGCTGTTCGACCTGAACGAGGACGAGGGCAGGGCGCATGCCGAGGCGATCGGTGGCAACTTCCACAAGGTCGACGTGTCGAACCCGGCCTCGGTCGCCGCGGGGATCGAGGCAGCCGAGGCGGCCCATGGCGCGCCGCGGGTCCTGGTGAACTGCGCGGGCATCGGTCCTGCGGCCAAGACGGTCAGCCGGGGCGAACCGCACGACCCGGCCGTCTTCGAAAAGACGATCCGGGTGAACCTGCTCGGCACATTCTTCTGCGCAAGCCAGGCCGCCGCCCGCATGGTCGCGGCCGATCCGATCGACGACGACGGCGCGCGCGGCGTGATCGTCAACACGGCCTCGGTCGCGGCCTTCGACGGACAGGTCGGGCAGGCGGCCTATTCCGCGTCGAAGGGCGGGATCGTCGGGATGACGCTGCCGATGGCGCGCGATCTGGCCGACAAGGGCGTCCGTGTGGTGACCATCGCGCCCGGGCTGTTCCTGACGCCGCTTCTGCATTCGCTGCCCGAGGACGTGCAGACATCGCTCGGCCGGCAGGTGCCGTTCCCGTCGCGACTGGGCGACCCGTCGGAATATGCCGCACTCGTCGACCACATCACGCGCAACCCGATGCTCAACGGAGAGGTCATTCGGCTGGACGGCGCCATCCGCATGGCGCCACGCTAGGGCCGGAAGGGGGGAGACATGAGCAGGCAGGCACGGCTGGAGCCGGGCGATTTCTGGCAGCCGGACTTCGAATACGAACACCGGCCCGACGGCACGATCCTGATGCGCCAGAAGGGCGATCTGCCGCCGCATGACGAGGTGCTGGCCGCCTATCTCGACCACTGGGCCGACACGGCGCCGGACCGCACCTGGCTCGCCCGGCGCGAGAATGGCGGCGACTGGCGCGAGATTTCCTATGTCGAGGCGCGCGACATGGCCCGGCGGATAGGAGGCTCGCTCCTCGCGCTCGGCCTCGGACCCGACAGGCCGCTCCTGATCCTGTCGGAAAACAGCCTCGAGCACGCGCTCCTCGGCGCGGCCTGTTTCTACACCGGCATCCCCTACGCCGCCGTGTCTCCGGCCTATTCGCTGGTGTCGACCGATCATGGCAAGCTCAAGGGCATCGCTGCGACGCTGACGCCCGGCGCGCTCTACGGCGACGATGGCAACGCCTTCGGGCCTGCGTTCTCGGCCATCGCGGCCGAGGGACGGCATGTCATCACGAAGACGAACACGCCCGCGGGCGGTCTCACCTTCGACGCGCTGCTCAGTGGCGACCCGACGGCTGCCGATGCTGCCCGTGCGAAGCTGACCCCCGAGACGACGGTGAAATACCTCTTCACCTCCGGCTCCACCGGTTCGCCCAAGGCGGTCATCAACACCAACCGCATGATCTGCGCGATGGAGGCGATGGTCGCCGATTGCTACCGGTTCCTGCGCAAGGCGCCGCCGGTCGTGCTGGACTGGGCGCCGTGGAACCATACCGCGGCCGGTAACAAGGTGTCATATCTCGTCCTGACTAATGGCGGGACCTATTACATCGACGATGGCCGCCCGATCCCGGGCAAGTTCGACGAAACCGTCCGCAACCTGCGCGAGATCGCCTGCACCTGGTATTTCAACGTGCCGGTCGGGTGGGACATGCTGATCGACGAGCTCGAACGCGACGCGGCCCTGGCCGAGACCTTCTTCAGCCGGCTCGGCATGATGTTCTACGCCGGCGCCGGCATGGCACAGCACACCTGGGACCGGCTGCGGGCGCTCGCGCACAAGGTCACCGGCCACGAGGTCCTGCTCGCGACCGGCCTCGGCTCGACCGAAACCGCGCCCTTTGCGCTCGCCTGTACCGAGGTGCAGGAGAAATCCGGCAATATTGGCGTGCCGTCACTCGGCCTGACGCTGAAGCTGGTGCCCGATGGCGGAAAGCTCGAAGCACGGCTGAAGGGGCCGACGATCACGCCGGGCTATCTTGGCGATCCGGAAAAGACCGCCGAGGCCTTCGACGAGGAAGGATTCTACAAACTCGGTGACGCACTGAAGCCCGCCGACCCGGACGATTTCGCCCGCGGCTTCTATTTCGACGGGCGGCTGGCGGAGAATTTCAAGCTGCGGACCGGAACCTGGGTCACCGTCGGCGCGGTGCGCGCGGCCCTTGTCGATGCGATGGACGGGCTGATCCGCGACGCGGTCATCACCGGCGAGGACGAAGACCAGCTTGGGGCGCTGCTGCTTCTGTCGGAACAGGCCAAGAAGATGCCCGAGGCTGAACGCACCGCCGCCCTGACCGAACGGCTCGCCGCTGCCGCTAAGGCCGCGACCGGGTCGGCGGCGCGGGTGAAGCGGGCGCTGATCCTGCCGCACGATCCGCAATTCGACCGGGGCGAGGTGACCGAGAAGGGGTCGCTCAATCAGCGGGCACTACGGACGAACTATGCCGGCCTGATCGACGCCCTCCATGCCGGTACGGAGGGCGTGATCGAGGTCTAGCGGAACTTCGGTGTGCGCTTTTCGAGGAAGGCGCGCAGTCCCTCTTTCGCGCCTTCCGAGGTCTGCGACATGGCAGCGGCGAGGCTTTCGGTGAAGAGCCCGTCGCTGCGCGACATGTCCCCGATCCGGCTGAGCGCCTGGATCATCAGGTAGTTCGAGAACGGGGCGTTGTCGGCGATCCGGCGCGCGAGGTCGCGTGCCATCGGCAGCGCCTCGCCTTCGCCGACCGAGTAGTGGCACAGCCCGTAGGCCAGGCCGTCCTCGGCACCGTAACTCCGGCCCGTGAGCATCATTTCCCGCATCCGGTCGGCGCCCAGGATACGGCCGACCCGCACCGTGGCGCCGCCACCCACGAAGATCCCGCGCCGACCCTCCGGCAGCTGGAACCGGACCGAGGGTTCGGCGATGCGGACATGAGTCGAGGTCGCGATCTCGAGCCCGCCGCCGATCACGGCACCGGTCAGGGCCGAGATGACCGGCAGACCGCCGAATTCGATCAGGTCGGCGACGCGATGCCAGTTGCGCGAATGGTAGACAGTCTCCTCCGGGCTGCGGTGTTCGTGCTCGGCCAGGTCGAGGCCCGAGCAGAAATGCCCGCCTTCGCCGGTCAGGATCACCGCGTTCACGCCCTCGGGCGGGTGGGAAAAGAAGTCATCCAGCGCCTCGATCAGCGCGTCGTTCATGGCGTTGCGCTTTTCCGGCCGGTCGAACACGATGGTGGCGATATCGCCGTCGATTTCGACCCGGGTCACGGGCTTGTCATGCATGATCTGTCCCCCTCGGGTCGCGTGCATATTGTTTTACAACTTAACGGTTATGTTGTATAGCGTTTTAGCAGGTTAACAAACGCGGGGGAGCAGGGCATGGTCGATTTCTCGAAGGTGCGGGCCATCGACATTCACACCCATGCGGAGGAGCCCTGCTGCGATACCCGCGACGACGGGTATAACGAATTCCAGGCCGGAATGGCGGCCTATTTCAAGAATCCCGCCGGCGCCAAGGGTATGCTGCCCACGGTCGAGGAGACGGCGGCCTATTACCGCGAGCGCGAGATCGCCGCGGTGATCTTCCCCGTCGATGCCGAGCGCGAGACCGGCTTCCGCCGCTATTCCAATGAGGAAGTCGCGCGTATCTGCGCCGAGAACGACGACATCCTGATCCCCTTCGCCTCGGTCGATCCGCACAAGGGCAAGGCCGGCGCGCGCGAGGTGAAGCGCCTTGTCCGCGAGTTCGGCGTGAAGGGCTTCAAGTTTCATCCCACGATGCAGGGCTTTTTCCCGAACGACCGCGAGGCCTGCTACACCGTCCTCGAAGCCTGTGCCGAGGAAGACGTCATCACGCTCTTCCATACTGGCCAGACCGGGGTCGGGTCGGGGATGCGCGGCGGCATGGGGATGCGGCTGAAATACTCCAACCCGATGTATCTGGACGATGTCGCTGTCGATTTCCCGGACCTGAAGATCATCCTGGCGCACCCGTCCTTCCCATGGACCGAAGAGGGTCTGGCCGTCGCGCAGCACAAGCCGAACGTCTACTACGACATGTCCGGCTGGTCGCCGAAATACTTCCCCGAGACCTTCATCCGCTACGCCAACTCGATCCTGAAGAAGAAGATGCTCTTCGGATCCGACTGGCCGGCGATCACGCCCGATCGCTGGCTTTCGGACTTCGAGACGATGCCGTTCAAGGAGGAGGTCAAGCCGCTGATCCTGAAAGAGAATGCGATGCGGCTTCTCGGCGTCGCGGCATGATCTTCTAGCAGAAGATGACCGATTTCGCGGCACCCCTCGACGACATACTGTTTTCGCTCCGCCATGTCGCCGGGGCGGGGCGCGTGCCCGACTGGGACGACGAGACGGCCGAGGAGGTGCTCGGCCATTTCGCGAGCTTCGCCGAGGGCGTGCTCGCGCCGCTCAATGCCGTCGGCGACCGGCAGGGCGCGCGGCTGGAAAACGGCCGGGTGCGGATGCCCGACGGGTTCGCCCAAGCCTACCGCCAGTTGGCTGATGGGGGCTGGCAGGGTCTGACCGCGCCCGAGGAATTCGGCGGTATGGGCCTGTCGCCGCTGATCGCGGCCGGCGTGTCGGAGATTTTCACCGGAGCGAACCACGCGCTCGAGATGGTCTGCGGGCTGGTACCCGGTGCCATAGCGACGCTGCTGCGCTTCGGGACTGAGGCGCAGCAGGCGGAGTGGATCCCGAAGCTCGCCTCGGGTGAGGTCCTGTCGACCATGTGCCTGACCGAGCCCGGCGCGGGGTCGGACCTGTCGCGCATCCGCTGCAAGGCGGTGCCGGATGGCGATGGATGGCGGCTCGACGGGCAGAAGATCTTCATCTCCGGCGGCGACCAGGACATGTCGGACGGCATCCTGCATCTCGTCCTCGCCCGCTCCGGCCCGCCTGACTCGGGGCTGAAGGGCCTGTCCCTTTTCCTGACCCGGCCCGGACCCGGTGTATCCGTCACCCGGATCGAGGAAAAACTCGGCATCCATGCCTCACCGACCTGCCAGATGGAATTCGACGGTGCACCGGCGGAGCTGATCGGCGAGGAGGGTGGCGGCCTTCAGGCCATGTTCACCCAGATGAACCACGCGCGGATCGATGTGGCGCTGCAGGGCGTGGCCCATGCCAGCCGCGCCTGGCAGATCGCGTCGGCCTATGCCGCTGATCGCGGGCAGGGGCGGCGCGCCGATGGCAGCCCGGCCGTCCTGTCCGACCATGCCGATGTCCGGCGGATGCTGGACGAGCAGAGACATCTCGCCATGGGCATGCGCGCGCTGTGCCATATCGCGGCCGTGGCGCTTGAAACCGGCGACGCTCCGGATCTGGTCGAGTTCCTCACGCCGCTCTGCAAGGTTCTCGGCTCCGAGGCCGGCATCCGCGCCGCCGATCTCGGCATCCAGATCCTCGGTGGCTACGGCTATCTCGAGGAATACGGAATCGCGCAGGTCTGGCGGGATGCCCGGATCACCGCAATCTACGAAGGCGCGAACGGCATCCATGAACGGTCCCTCGCGACTCGCGGCCTGCGTCCCGGCGGCGGGGCCGATGCCTTTGCCGCGCTGATGGCGGAGCTCGGGCAGGGCGATCCGCATCTGGACGCGCGGCTTGCCGACTGGCAGGCGCTTTGTGATGACTTGCGCGCAGCCGACGATGCGACGCCCCGTGCCCATGCCTTCGCCAAGGCGACGAAGCGTCTCGCGCTCGACGCCGCATGGTGCCGGATCGCCGCCGTCGCCGATGCCCATCCCGAGCCGGAGGAAATCAGGCGGCTGGCGCGGAGCCTTCGCGGCTGACGAAGAGCGCGCGGTACCCCGTCGGGCTGATCCCGCGCGCCGCCCGGAAGCGTTTCGAGAAATAGGACGGGTCGGAAAAGCCGGTGCGATAGCCGATCTCGGAGACCGGAAGCTGCGTGAAAGCGAGCATCCGTGCCGCTTCCTCGAGGATCGCCTGTTCGACATAGGCTTTCGCGCCGAGCCCCGCGGCATTCCGGCAAAGTCGGCTGAGATGTCCGGTGCTGACCGAAAGCGCGCGCGCATAGTCGCTGACCTGCCAGGCGTCGCCCATGTGATCGGCCACCAGGGCGTCCAGCCGGGCCATCCGCGGATCGGCCGGCGCCGCGTCGCCCACCGGGATCGTTCCGGCCAGCCGGGCCAGCAGCGCATGCGCCAGCCCCACCGCCCGTTCTGCGCGAAAACTACCGGTGCGGGTCATCGTCCGGGTCAGCAGCGCGACCAGATCGCCGAGGTCCTCGTCTACATCTCCGTGCCAGGGCCGGGCCAGCGCATCGGCGACGCCTGCAGCATCTGGCCCGGCCGATCGCAGTACAGCGAGGGGGAAGGACAGCACCCATCCGGCAGTCTCGGGCGCGAAACGGAAGGCATGGACGACCTGCGCCGGCAGGAAGATTGCCATGCCGCCGGTCAGCCGGATCTCCTCGTCATCGAGCCGCGCCGAAACGGCGCCGTCCTCGATCACCAGAAGCTGCGCCATTTGCGCGTGACGATGCGCCGTGATCTCCCATCCATGGGCCGGCGCGCGGTCCGCGATCCGCTCGCAATGCAGGATATCGGGGAACTGCGCGGTCTCTCCGAACAGGGTGAAAACGGGGATCGAGCCATCGGCGGTCATGTCCGATTTCTACCAGTGCACGCCCGGCGCGTCTATTCGGATCGGACGCCGGTTGCGCTAATCTGCGGCATCGTCGGGAGGACGTATCATGAAAACACAGGTCGCCATCATCGGCGGCGGACCCTCGGGGCTTCTGCTGTCGCAGCTTCTCAACCGCGCGGGCGTCGAGACGGTGGTCCTCGAGCGCTCGAGCCGCGAGCACGTGCTCGAGCGGATCCGCGCGGGCGTCCTCGAATGGGGCACGGTCGAGATGCTGCGCGAGGCCGGAGTCGGCGACCGCATGGATGCCGAGGGGATGCCGCACGAGGGCTGCGTCCTGTCCGACGACGACATGATGGTGCGCATCAATTTCAAGGAACTGACCGGACGCTCGGTCATGGTCTACGGCCAGACCGAGGTGACGGCGGATCTCTACAAGGCGCAGGACGCGATGGGCACGACCATCGTCCACAGTGTCGAGGATGTGGTGATCCACGACGCGACGACCGATGCGCCGTATGTCGAATACACGCTCGACGGCACGCGTCACCGGCTCGATTGTTCCTATGTCGCGGGGTGCGACGGTTTCCACGGCGTCAGCCGAAAGACGATCCCCGAACAGAAGCGGCGCGAATTCGAGCGGGTCTATCCGTTCGGCTGGCTCGGCATCCTCAGCCGCACGCCGCCCGCCCATCACGAGATCGTCTACGCCAATTCCTCGAACGGCTTCGCGCTCGTCTCGATGCGGAATGCCCAACTCAGCCGCTACTACGTCCAGGTTCCGCTGACCGACAAGGTCGAAGACTGGAGCGATGACCGGTTCTGGGAGCGCTTGAAATCCTGCCTGCCAACCGAGGTCGCGCAATCCATGGTCACGGGCCCCTCGATCGAGAAGTCGATCGCGCCGCTCCGGTCCTATGTGAACGAGCCGCTCCGGTGGGGCCGGCTGTTCCTTGTCGGCGACGCCACGCATATCGTGCCGCCGACCGGGGCAAAGGGCCTCAACCTCGCTGTCTCGGACGTCTACTACCTCCATCACGCTCTGATCGATGCGGTGAAGAAAAGTGACGAGACCGGCATCGACGCCTATTCGGACCGGGCGCTCGCGCGGATCTGGAAGGCGATGCGCTTCTCCTGGCAGATGACGACGATGCTTCACCGCTTCGACGGCGAGGACAGCTTCGCCGAACAGATGCGCAAGGCGACCCTTCTGCACCTGTCGCAATCCGAAACCGCGCGCCGCGATCTGGCCGAAAACTACATCGGCCTGCCGTTCTGATCGCGCGGAGGTGATGCGCCGCGACCCCGAAAGCGGTGGAAGTGCCGGCCGGATTTCGCTTTGGTGGCGCAGGGATGCACGAAAGAAGGGGGTCGTCATGGCCAAGTCCATTCGTCTGGCCGCGGCGCTCGGCCTGATGCTGACCGGGCCCGTCGCCGGCGATACCGCCGATGGCGACGCACTGATCGGGCAGGACTGGGACACCATCATCGAGATGGCCCGCGGCGGGGAAGTGAACTGGTTCCTCTGGGGCGGCTCGGACACGATCAACCAGTACGTCTCGGAGTATCTGGGCGGTATCCTTGAGGACGAATACGGGATCACGTTGAACCGCGTCGGGCTGTCCGACACGGTCGAGGCGGTGAACATCGTTCTGGGCGAGGCCGAGGCCGGCGTGACCGAGGACGGCTCGGTCGACCTCATCTGGATCAACGGCGAGAACTTCCGGACCATGGTGCAGGCCGACCTGGCCTGGTGCGGCTATCCCGGCACCTTGCCGAATAACGACCTGATCGACTGGGACAATCCGTCGATCGCCACCGATTTCGGTGTGCCCGTCGATGGCTGCGAGATGCCGTGGAACCGGGCCCAGTTCGCCATCGCCTATGACAGCGCGCGGACCGAGATGCCGCCGCGCACTATCGCCGAGCTGATCGACTGGGTCGACGCCAATCCCGGCCAGTTCACCTATCCCGCGCCGCCCGACTTCAACGGCTCGGTCTTCGTGCGGCACGTGTTCTACCACGCCGCCGGCGGGGTCGACGCGCTGCTCGGCCCCTTCGACCAGGCACTCTACGACGAGGTCGCGCCGCGCGCATGGGAGATCCTGAACGCAATGGAGCCGCATCTCTGGCGCGAGGGACAGACCTACCCGACCTCGATCACGCAGCTCGACCAGCTCTTCGCCAATTCCGAAGTCGCCTTCAGCTTCAACTACGATCCCTCCCAGTTCGGGCTGGCCGTCGAGTCCGGTCTCTGGCCCGAAACCGTGCGCAGCTATGGCTTCGCGGACGGCACGATCGGGAACACGAACTACACGCTGATCCCGTTCAATTCGCCCAACAAGGCTGCCGCGCTCGTCCTGCAGAACCTGCTGATTTCGGCTGAGGCGCAGCTTGAAAAGGCGCGGCCCGAGGTCTGGGGCACGGTGCCCGCCATCGACCTTGGCGCAGTCCCGGACGAGATCCGCGCCGAATTCGACGCCCTTCCGAGCCATCCGTCCGTCGTCGCGCCCGAAGTGCTGGCCGAGGCCGCGCTGCCCGAGCTTCAGGCCGAGTGGATCGCGGCGATCGAGCAGGGCTGGATCGAGAACGTGGGCCGGTAGGCCGCCTATGCCGGGCGGCGCGCGGACCTTTCTCCTTCTCGCCCCGGCGCTGGTGGTGATCGGCGTCCTGTTTCTCGGCGGACTCGGCGTCGCCGTGCTACGGTCGGTCGGGTACATGCCGCTGATCGGTCTGACCGACCCCTCGCTCGACGCCTATGCAGCGCTGCTGTCGAACCGGGATTTCTACCGTTCGCTCGCGCTCAGCCTGCACATCTCGATCACCTCGACGCTTATTGCTTCGGTGATCGCGGTCGGCGCGGCGCTGCTGCTCCGCCGTGGCTTCGCGGGGCGGGGGATCGTGTCGTTCCTGTTCCAGCTCAACCTGACCGTGCCGCATCTCGTGGGTGCGATCGGCATCCTCTACCTCTTCTCGCAATCGGGCAGCTTCGCGCGGCTCGGTTACCAGGTGGGCCTGATCGACCAGCCCGGCCAGTTTCCCGCGCTGGTCTACGATCCCTTCGCCGTCGGCATCATCCTGCAATACGTCTGGAAGGAAGTGCCCTTCATCGGCCTCGTCGTACTGGCCCAGATGCAGGGGATCGGCGCCGACTACGAGGCCGCAGCCCGCAGCCTCGGAGCGCGGCCGTGGCAGGCCTTCCGGCACGTCCTCCTGCCGCTGATCCTGCCCGGACTGCTCGCCTCGTCCGCCATCGTCTTCGCCTTCACCTTCGGCGCCTACGAGATCCCCGCGCTGCTCGGGCAAAGCCATCCGCAGGCGCTGCCGGTCCTCGCCTACAGGCTCTTCACCGATGTCGATCTCGCCGCGCGGCCTCAGGCGATGGCGGCCTCGATCCTGATCGCCGCGATCTCTGGCGTGATGGTCTGGGCCTATGTCGCGCTCACCCGCCGCCGGGTCGGGGGCTGAACCAATGGGCCGTGCGCTCCGCACCACGCTCGGGACGGTCCTGATCCTCTGGCTGGTCCTGCCGCTCATCCCGCTCGGCCTGTGGTCGTTCGCCCGCGGCTGGCGGTGGCCCGACCTTCTGCCCCCGGTCTGGACGCTCGACGCCTGGGCCTACGCCCTGTCCCAGACGGGCGGCGTGCTGCAAAGCCTCTGGACCACCATTGCCATCGCGCTTGCCGCCACGGCACTGTCGCTTCTCATCGGCATCCCGGCCGGCCGCGCGCTTGGCCTGCATCGCTTCCGCGGCAAGGCGCTGGTCGAGCTTCTGATCCTCGCGCCCGTCATCGTCCCCGGCATCGCGGTCGTCTTCGGCGTCCAGACCGTGTTCGTCAGCCTCGGCCTCACGCAATCCGCAATGGGCGTCATCCTGGCACACCTGATCCCGGTCCTGCCCTATACGATCCTCGTCATGGCAGCCGTCTTCTCGGGCTTCGACACCGCGCAGGAAGACCAGGCGCGCAGCCTCGGGGCGAGTCCCGCGCAGGCGTTCCGGCACGTCACGCTGCCCGCCATCGCGCCGGGCATCCTCGTCGCAGGTCTGTTCGCCTTCCTCGTGTCGTGGAGCCAGTACATCCTGACGCTCGTCATCGGCGGCGGGCGCGTCGAGACGCTGCCGCTCCTGCTGTTCGGCTTCGTCACGTCGGGCCGGAACGACATCGCGGGCGCCATCGCGATGATCAACATCCTGCCGGGCCTCTTGATCCTTTTCGTAACCGCGCGACGTCTGACCGGGCGGTCGGCCGCGCTTCCGGGCATACTGCGTCCATGACGGACGTTACTCTCAAGGATCTCACCCTCCGCTATCCGGGCGCCGAGGCGGCTGCGGTCGCTGATCTGTCGCTCCGGATCGCGTCGGGGCAGATCACTGCGCTGCTCGGGCCCTCGGGCGGTGGCAAGACGACGATCCTGAAGCTGATCGCCGGGCTCCTGAGACCTGACGCGGGCGATATCGCCTTCGATGGCCAGTCCGTCCTGCCGCTCGCGCCCGAGGCGCGGGGCGCGGTCATGGTGTTCCAGAGCCAGCTTCTCTTCCCGACCATGTCCGTCGCCGACAATGTCGGCTTCGGCCTCCGGATGCGCGGACGGCCGAAGCCGGAGATCGACCGGCGCGTGACCGAGATGCTCGATCTCGTCCAGCTTCCCGGCTTCGGCCCGCGCCGCCCGGCCGAGCTGTCCGGCGGGCAGCAAAGCCGCGTCGCGCTGGCCCGCGCGCTGGTCACCGAGCCGCGCGTGCTGCTTCTCGACGAGCCGCTGGCCGGGCTCGACGCTCATCTGCGCGAGGAGATGCGCGATCTGATCGCGGCCCTCCAGCGCAGCACCGGCGTCACCACGCTTGTCGTCACCCATGACCAGGAGGATGCCGCCGCGCTCGGCCAGGCCGTCGCGCTCATGCTCGACGGTAAGATCGTGCAGCATGGCCCGCCCGAGGCGCTCTATGGCGAGCCTGCCACCGCGGCCGTCGCGCGTTTCTTCGGCAATCCCAATGCGGTGCCCGGACGAGCCGCCGGCGGGGTGTTCCACTCGCCGCTCGGTCCGCTCGACCTGCCGCGAGACTGGCCGGACGGCCCGGGCCTCCTGACGATCCGGCCCGAGGCGATCACGCTCGGGCAGGGCGGGGGGAACACGGTCGAGATGGAGGTCGCAACGACGGCCTATCTCGGGACCCACACGCGGCTGACGCTGCATCGGGACGGTGTCACCCTGATCGCCCATCTGCCACCGGACGCGGCGCGGGGTGTCGAGAAAGGCGGCCGCGTCACGGTCGGGCTACCGTCCCGCGCGCTCTGGCTTCTGCCAGATGGCCCGGCCTAGTCCGCCGCCTGCAACTGGCGCAGCAGGGTCCGCGCCAGTTCGGCCGGATCGCAGGGCTTCTGCAGGATCGGCGCGACCACTGCGCCCATGTCGCTGTCGCTGATGGTCGAATAGCCGGACATGTAGACCACGGGCACATCCGCCCGCCGCTTGCGCAGTTCCGCGGCCAGTTCGAACCCGCCGACACCGCCGGGCATCACCACGTCGGTCAGCATAAGGTCGATCTCCGTGCCCGCATCGATCAGCTCCAGCGCCGCGCGGCCCGACGCGGCGGGAACCGGTGCGCAGCCGAGCCTAGCGATCAGATCGGCGGTCACGTCCAGAAGCTGCGGGTCGTCCTCGACGACCAGAACCCGCTCGCCGGATCCTTTCGGCAGATCCTCCCGATCCACCGGGTCCTCTCGCGTCCCGGTCTCGTTGCCGCGCGGCAGGACGATGCGGATCGTGGTCCCGTGTCCGAGCTCGGAGTAAATCCGCAGCTCGCCCCCTGATTGCTGCACGAAGCCGTAGACCATCGACAGCCCGAGCCCCGTTCCCGCCTCGGCGTCCTTGGTGGTGAAGAACGGGTCGACCGCCCGCCGCTTGACCTCAGCTGTCATGCCCGGCCCGTTATCGGTGACCGAGAATTCCACGTATCGCCGGGCGCGTCCGTCCGCCCGGTTGCGGTCAGCGGCGTCCGACTCGTTGAAGGTATCGGCGCCATAGCTGTCGTGGCTTTCGCGCAGCCGCGCGGCGTCGCGCCCGATATTCGGGACGCTGCGGACGCTGACTGTGATCGTGTCGCCCCGACCACTGCCGATGATCGCGTCGCGGCTGTTCAGAACGAGGTTGAGCAGCGCGTTCTCAAGCTGGCCGACATCGCAATAGACCCGCAGATCGGCCGGCGCGGGCGCAACGCGGAAAGCGACGCCAAGCGCGCCCTCGATGCTCGTCCGCGCCAGCGTCTCGAACTCGGCCAGCACATCGCGTGTCGGAACCGACCGCGCCATGCCCGGCTGACGTCGCGCGAAGGCGAGAAGCCGGTTCGTCAGCGCCGCCCCCCGCCGGACCGAGGTCTTGGCGGCGGCGAGATGGCGCTGACCGGCTTCGACCACCTGCGGCATGGCCAGCTGCACCGCGTAATCGATCGTTGCCAGCAGGTTGTTGAAGTCATGCGCAACGCCGCCGGTGAGCTGGCCGAGCGCCTCGAGACGGCCGGCCCGCTCCAGCTTCTGGCGGTTCAGTTCCTGTTCGGTCACGTCGTCGAGGATGACGACCGTGTGCAGGTCCGTGCCCTGGATGTCCGGGACCGGCGCGCTGGAGAAGCGGACATAGCGCGGCTGCACCGAGCCGGGGCGCGTCATCACCGTGATCTCGCCACCGATCTTCTGGCCGGCCATGGCCCGGTTGACCGGGTCGGCCGAGGCGTCGAGCGGTTTGAGATCCTCGCCGTCGAGAAAGGAGATGTCGGGCGGCCAGGCGAAGGGCAGGGGATCGGCCAGCCGGCCGACGATGTGCCGCGCCGCCGGATTCGCCACGCAGATCCGCCCGGCCCGGTCGAGCCCGACAATCCCGCCTGTCGCGGTCTCGAGGATCGCGGCGAGCCGCGCGGTCACGCTCTGCGCCTCGCGGCTCAGCGCAACCTGATCGGTGATGTCCTTGACGAAGGCGACGAAGGTGCCGCCATCGGGTTCGTCGTGCAGCTCCAGCCGGATCGTGGAGGGATAGTCGCTGCCGTCGCGCCGCCGGTGGACGGTTTCGAACTGGATCGACGGTGTGGCGCCGGTGCGGAGCGGGGTCAGCAGCTCGTCGAACTCCGCCTTGGTGAACTCGGGCTTGATGTCGAGCGGTGTCATCCGCCGCAACTCGTCGATCGAATAGCCGAGATTTTCGCGCGCGCCGCGGTTCACCTCGAGAAACAGCAGGCTATCCGCGTCGAACATGAACACCTCGTGCGCAGCCCGTTCGACGACGCGGCCGAGGCGCGAGGCGCTGGTATGCACCTTGGACAGCGCCGCCAGCGCCCGGTTGAGCATCCGCCGTTCCAGCGCCGCCCCGGCGAGATCGACGATCGTGTCGACCTGTTCCCGGCTCCAGCTGCGCGGTTCGGGATCGAAGACGGCGATATATCCGACCGGGCCGTCGGCGTCGCCGGGCAGGGCGGCGGCCAGGCATCCGCCTGTCAGCGCCCCGAGCCGGGAATCCGACGCCGCATCGTCGACGGCCAGCGGCGCGTTCGTGCCGTCGAGCAGGGGGCCGAGCATCGCGGACCGGCTTCTGGCCGCGGCCTCGCCGATCCCGGCCCAGGTATGCAGAAGGATGGGCTCGCCCGGCGCGTCGGACATCGCGACGATCGCCTCGGGCGCGTCCAGGATTCGGGCGGCGAACCGGCTCAGCCGGTGCAGGCCCGCGGACTGGTCGAATTCGGAATAGTCTCTGAGAACGGTTTCGGGCATGCCTCGCGTCACTGACCGCCCCGGAAAACTGACCCGGAACGACTCGCAAACTGACACGGACAGACGGGGCTTGTCACGGCCGGCTCAGAAGTCGAAGGCGCCCTGAATGGCCTCTCGGGACGTGTTTTCCTTGCGTGCCGCAAGAACCGTCTGCCCGCGCGACAGCACGTAGAAGCTGTCGGCGAGATCGAAGGCGAAGTCGAAATATTGCTCGACGAGGATCAGCGCCATCTCGCCTTCGTCGCGCAGCTGGCGGATCACGTCACCGATCAGCTGAATGATGTTGGGCTGGATGCCCTCGGTCGGCTCGTCCATCAGCAGGCATTTCGGCCGCGTCACCAGCGCCCGCCCGAAGGCAAGCTGCTGCTGCTGCCCGCCCGACAGGTCGCCGCCGCGGCGGTTCTGCATCTGCTTCAGAACCGGGAACATCTCGAAGATCCGCTCGGGGATCTCGCGCTCGGCCCGCGGCAGGCAGGCAAGGCCGGTCTCCAGGTTCTCGCGCACGGTCAGAAGCGGAAAGATCATCCGGCCCTGCGGCACGTAGGCGATGCCCATCTGCGCCAGACGATGCGCCGGAAGTTTCGGCAGCGTCTCGCCATCGAAGATCACGTCGCCGCCGGACCGCGGGTGCGTGCCCGTGATCGCCTTCATCAGCGACGTCTTTCCGACGCCGTTTGTGCCCATCACGCAGGTCACCTCGCCCTTCCGGGCCTCCATGCTGATCCCGTGCAGGATCTGGCTGCCGGAATAGTGAAGCGTGAGATCGCGGGTCTGAAGCATCGCCTAGCGTCCCAGGTAGACTTCGATGACCCGGTCGTCGGCCATCACGTGATCCAGCGTGCCTTCGCTGAGAACCGAGCCCTCGTGCAGCACCGTGACCCGGCAGTTCAGCTTGCGGACGAAATCCATGTCATGCTCCACCACCACCACGGCACGCGTCTCGGCCACGCGGCGCAGAAGCTCGGTGGTGTGCGTCCGCTCTTCGGTCGTCATCCCGGCGGCCGGTTCGTCGACGAGCAGAAGCCGCGGGTCCTGCGCCAGCAGCATTCCGATCTCCAGCCATTGCTTCTGTCCGTGGCTCAGGATGCCCGCCTGCCGGTCCAGATGTGCCGCCAGCCCGATCTCCTCGGCGATCTCGTCGATCCGGGCGCGGTCGGCATCGGTCACGCGGTCGGTCAGGGCGGCGAAGGGCCCACGTGGCTTTTTCAGCGCGACGCGCAGGTTGTCCCGCACCGACTGGTCCTCGAACACGGTCGGGCGCTGGAACTTCCGCCCGATCCCGGCCCGCGCGATCTGCGCCTCGGACATCTTCAGAAGCGACCGGTTCTCCTCGCCCCACAGGACCTGTCCGACATCGGGCCGGGTCTTGCCGGTGATGATGTCCATGAAGGTCGTCTTGCCCGCGCCGTTCGGGCCGATCACCGCCCGCATCTCGGGCTGGCCGATGGAGAAACTGAGGTTGTTGATCGCCTTGAACCCGTCGAACGAGACCGAGACGCCGGAGACCTCCAGCAGCGCGCTCATGGCTCCTTCCTCCGCACGATCAGGTCGACGAGCCCGCCAAGGCCCTTCGGCGCGAACAGCGTCACGAGCACGAAGCCGAGGCCCAGAAGCACCGGCCACCAGTCGATCCACTGGATGCGGTAGAAGCCGAGGTTCACGTCCGGCGCCCGTCCGCCCGTGAAATAGCTCGACAGGAGCGAGACCACGGCCGCCCCGATGACCGCGCCATAGAGCCGGCCACGCCCACCGATGGCGACCCAGACCGCGAGGTAGATCGACGCGATGGGCGCGATCTGGTCGGGATTGATGATCCCGGCCTGCGGATAGAACAGCGCGCCGCCGATCCCGCACATGATCGCGGTGATGACGAAGACCGCCAGCTTGTAGGCCTCGACCGGGTAGCCGAGGAAGCGCACGCGCGGCTCGTCGTCCCGGATCGCCCGGACGATGTTGCCGAATTTGCCCGACACGAGCCACGCGGCGAAGACGTAGGCGAGCCCGAGCGCAGCGGCCGAGGCCCAGAAGAACCAGATCGACAGCTTCGCCTGTCCGGCCGTGCTGCCGGGGATGTTCTGCAGGCCCGACAGGCCATTGTTGCCGCGCAGGCCGGTGTCGTTCTGGAACAGGTAGAGCGACAGAGCGAGCGTCATCGCCTGCGTCAGGATCGACAGGTAGACGCCGGTGACCCGGCTGCGGAAGGCGAGCCAGCCGAAGACCAGCGCCAGCACCCCCGGCACAAGAACCACCAGCAGCAGCGACAGAAACAGGCTGTCGGACACCGCCCACATCCAGGGCCAGTCCTCCGCGCCGACGACCGAGAAGATCTGCAGCGCCGTCGCCTCCGAGATCTCGGCCTCGGTCGGCGGGATAATCCGGTTGGCGAGATTCGCGCGCACCACCGCCTCGGTCCGGGCGGTCATCAGCCACATGCCGATCATGTAGCCGCCGATCCCGAAGAAGGCGAAATGGCCCAGGCTCAGAATGCCGCAATAACCCCAGACGAGGTCCATGGCGAGCGCGGCGAGGCACAGGCATAGGGTCATGCCCAGGACCTTGGTGAAGCTGATCGAGATCGCACCGGTGCCGTAGGCTTCCGACAGGATCGTGATGCCGAGCACGAAGAAGGCGAGGGTGCCGATGAAGATCGGGACCGACGGGTTGCGGGTGAAGATGCTGCCTATCGCTCAGTCCCCCGCCGCCCGTCCGCGCAGCGCGATGATCCCGCGCGGCCGGAACTGGATGAAGAGGATCACGAACAGGATCATGTAGGTCTGAGCCGCCAGCGTGTTCGCCGGGTTCAGCCACTCGATGCCTTTCTGCAGGAACCCGATCAGCGCCGCCCCGGCCAGCGTGCCGAAGATGTTGCCGACGCCGCCGACGACGACCGTCATGAAGCTCTGCACGATGTAGTTCGTGCCGAGGTCCGGCACGACCTGCGCGAAGAGGCCGATGGCCACCCCTGCGATCCCCGCGATGCCGGAGCCGAGGCCGAAGGTCAGCATGTTGATCCGGTCGGGATTGATCCCCATCGAGGCCGCCATGCGCGGGTTCTGCGTCACCGCGCGCACCTCGAGCCCAAGCCGCGTCTTGTTCAGGATCAGCCAGAGCAGGACGAAGAAGATCACGCCCAGAAGGAAGATCGCGATCCGGATCGAGCTGATCGAGACGACCTCGTTGAACGCGACCGACCCGGCCAGCCAGTCCGGCGGGCTGAGCGGCTGCGTCAGCGCGCCGAAGATCTGGCGCACGATCTGCTGGACCGCGATGGAAATGCCGAAGGTCGCCAGCAGCGTCTCCAGCGGGCGGTGATAGAGCCAGCGGATGACGGACCGTTCAAGCGCCACGCCGGCGGCGAAGGTCACCACGAAGGCCAGCGGGATCGCGATTGCGATCGACGCGGTCTCGTTCGGCACGATCGATTGCACGACGAAGCCGGTATAGGCGCCCATCATGATGAACTCGCCATGGGCCATGTTGATGACGCCCATGACGCCGAAGGTGATGGCAAGCCCGATGGCGGCGAGAAAGTAGATCGAGGCCAGCGACAGCCCGTCGAGCGACAGGTCGACGAATTCGTAAAAGGCCACACGGCCCTCGATCGAGGCGAGCGTGCGTTCCGCCGCGTCGGTGATGGCCGCGTTCCGCTCGTAATATTCCTCGTAGAACACGAAATTCGCCAGCGTCTCGCGGATCTCGTCCTCGGTCACGCCGGCCTCGGCCAGGCCTGCCGCGACGAGCCCGTTATAGGCACGCACCCGCGCTTCGGGGTCCGAGAGCTGTGCGATCGGTACGCCGCCGACGGTGCCGTCCATGACGTTGGCCTCGAGCGCGGACAGGATGTCGTCGCGCGTCAGAAGCGGCGGGGCCAGTTCGGCCTCCACCAGCATCTCGTAGGCGTCCTCGGCCGGGAAGTCCTCGCTGCCCGGCGTCAGTTCGCGCGCGATGTTGCGGTCTTCGGGCAGCGTCTCGGCCACCTCGGTCCGCGTGGCCAGAAGCGGGTTCAGCGTCGCCCGCGCCTCGATCGAGATATTGCCCGACAGGCTCTCGATGGCGGCGATGCGCTCTTCCTCGGTATCGGCGAAGGCGATCACCAGCTTGGTCAGCAGCGTTTCCGCTGTCGCCCGAAGCGCCGGATCCTCCTCGGTCTCGATGAACTCGCGGACCAGCGGCAGGTGGTCTTCCTCGGGTTCCCGGTCGATGGCGCGCAGCGCCGCCCGCCGCTCCCGCGGCTCCTCCGAGGCGAGGCGGAAGCCGACGAGTGCCGAGCCGATCACGGTCTGCACCCCGCGGTTCGGGCGCAGCTGGTCGATTTCGCGCGATCCGGCCGTTCCGGCCTCTTCGCCCGTGTCGATATCGATCAGGACAAGCGGGTCGGCATCCGGGTCGTCGACATAGTAGAACCGCCCGTCGCTCTCGCGGTAATACAGCTCGCGCTCCTGCCAGGTCGCCAGCAGGTCCGGAACCCCCGGCAGGCCGCTGCCGACCAGCACCTCCAGCACTTCGCCGACGGTGCGGCGCGACGCGTCGGTCACCAGCTCCGCGTTCTCCTGCAGAAGCGCCTGCAGCGGTCCCGGCTCCTCCTGCGCGACCGCCCGGCCGGCAAGGACCGGGGCAAGCGCCAGCAGCGCCACGACCCACAGCGTTCTCAGCATGATGTTGTTACTGCCCCTACACCCGAGTGTGGCCGGGCGCGCGAGATGCGCGCGCCCGGCCGGATCGTTGCCGTCTCAGCGGCTCAGTAGTTCGATTCCATCTGCACGCAGGTCTCGGTCTCGGTGTTGTACATCCCGCAGCCGAGGCCCGGCCAATCCGAGGTCAGGACCGCCGATTCCGGCAGGAAGTCCGTCCAGGCATCGCCCGGCACCGGATCGGTCTGGCTGATGATGTCGAACTGGCCGTCGGCGCGGATCTCGCCGATCAGCACGGGCTTTGTCAGGTGGTGGTTCGGCAGCATCTCGGCCATTCCGCCCGTCAGGTTCGGGAAGGTCTGGCCGACCATCGCCGCGATCACCGCGTCGGGATCGGTCGTGCCGGCCGCTTCGACCGCCTGCACCCACATGTTGAAGCCGATATAGTGGGCTTCCATCGGGTCGTTGGTCACGCGGCTGTCGTCGCCGGTGAACTCGTGCCAGGCGGCGATGAAGGCTTCGTTTTCAGGCGTATCGGCCGACATGAAGTAGTTCCACGCGGCCAGGTGGCCTTCCAGAGGCTCGGTATCGAGACCGGCCAGTTCTTCCTCGCCGACCGAGAAGGCGACGACCGGGATGTCGTCCGCCGTCACGCCCTGCGCGGCAAGCTCGGTGTAGAAGCCGACGTTCGCGTCGCCGTTGATCGTCGAGATCACGCCGACCTGCTGGCCGGACTCGCCCAGGGCCACGACGTCGGACACGATCGAGGACCAGTCGGCATGGCCGAACGGCGTGTAGTTGACGAAGATATTCTCCTGCGGGATGCCATGATCCAGCAGGTAGGCTTCGAGAATGCGGTTCGTGGTCCGCGGGTAGACATAGTCGGTGCCGAGCAGCGCGAAGCTTTCGACGCCCAGTTCCTCGAGGAAGTAGTCGACCGCCGGGATCGCCTGCTGGTTCGGCGCGGCGCCGGTGTAGAACACGTTGTAGGAGCTTTCCTCGCCCTCGTACTGGACGGGGTAGAACACCAGGCCGTTCAGTTCCTCGACCACGGGCAGGATCGACTTGCGGCTGGCCGAGGTCCAGCAGCAGAAGACCACGTCGACTTCTTCGACGGTCAGCAATTCGCGCATACGTTCGGCGAAGGTCGGCCAGTCCGACGCGCCATCGACGACCACCGGCACCAGTTCCTCGCCCAGAAGGCCGCCGGCCTCGTTCTGCTGTTCGATCATCATCAGCATCACATCGCGCAGCGTCGATTCCGAGATCGCCATCGTCCCGGTCGTCGAATGCAGGATCCCGACTCGGATTTCTGCACTTGCAGCATGCGAAAGGGCCAGCGGCAACACGCTGGCTAGAAGCAGTTTTTTCATCATCATCCCCTTGTGGCCCCTGCGGGCTTTTCTGCACAGGCAGCATGAGGAGACACCGATTGGTGTTGTGTTGTCTGCCGCTTTATTGGCAGCATCGTGGTGCAAAAAATGCACCACGGCGGGACGGAATGACCCCACGTCACCTGAAGATCTATCGCGCGATCAGCCTGATCCAGAGATTAGGCTCGATCCGCAAGGCATCGGAATCGCTTGCCTTTTCCCCGTCCGCCCTCAATCGCGCCCTGCAGGGCTTCGAGGACGAAATCGGGGTCCAGGTCTTCGAGCGGATTCCGGGCGGCGTCCGGCTCTCCGCCGCCGGGGAATTGCTTGTGGATGTCATAGATCGCCACCTCGTGGAGTTCGACGACCTCATGGCCCGTATCGGCGATCTGCAGGGCGGGCTTGGCGGCACGCTGCGGGTCAGTGTCGGCCCCGATCTCGGCGCGGGGCTGGTGCCCGATGTGCTCGAGGATTTCGGCGCGCGCCATCCCGGCGTCTCGGTCGAGCTTCTGCCCGATCCCGGCATCGGACCGCTGCGCAACCGCCGCGCCGACGTGGCGGTGCTGACCAATCCGGCCACAGATGACGCGGTCGAAGTCCTGTTCTCCGCGCCCGTCCGGCTTCTGGCCTGGCGTCTCGGCGGGGCCGGCGACCCGCCGCCGCGCGCGCTCTGGCAACTGGGCGAGTCGCGCCTCGTCCTGCCGCCGCACGGGACCGGCACGCGGATCGCAGTCAGCCACCTGATGCGCAAGCACCGGCTCGGCGAGGGCACGATCACGACCGTCCCGGCGGCGGCGGCCACGGTCGGCATCGGCGGGCCGGACGCGGTGCGGATCACGCCGTCCTGCGCGGCCGGACCGGGGGCCGAACCCCTGCCGATCCCGCTGCCCGAGGTCACCGTCTGTGTCCTGCGCCGCACCCGCGCCGCGCTCGACCGGCCCGCACAATCCTTCCTGACGCTGCTTCAGGCCGCGCTCGACGCCGCTTCGGCCGAGCCCGCGCCGGCCTAGACCGCCATCGCGCCGGAGGCCGCGCGCACCTCGCCCGCCATCGCGCCGAGCGCGCCGGCCAGCGGGCTGGTCCGCCGCCAGATCATCCCGATCGTCCGCGCCGGCCCGGGCGGCGGGAAGCGCGCGACCGATACCGGGGCCGATCGCGTCTCGACCGACACCGCCATCTCGGGGATCAGCGTCACGCCGATTCCCGCGCCGACCATCTGCACCAGCGTCGACAGCGACGACCCGTCGAGGATCTCGCGCGGCTTGGCCGGGCCGAGGCGGCAGAACTCCAGCGCCTGGTCGCGGAAGCAATGGCCTTCCTCGAGCAGCAGAAGCCGCATCTCTCGCAAGCGTTCCGGTGCCGGAACGGGTTTCTCCGCATCCGAGGCCGGCCGGACCAGCACGAAATCCTCCCGGAACAGCGCCACCTCCTCGAAGGCCGGTTCGCCCACCGGCAACGCCACGATGGCACAGTCGAGCGCGCCGCCCGACAGATCCTCGATCAGCCGCGGCGTCACCGTCTCGCGGATGCGCAGGTCGAGCCCCGCATACCGCCCGGACAGCCGCGCGATGATCGCGGGCAGAAGGTACGGCGCGATGGTCGGAATCACCCCGATCCGCAGCCGCCCCGCCAGCCGGTCCTGCGCTGCGCGCGCCATGTCCTGCAATTCCTCGACCCCGCGCAGGATCTCGCGCACCCGCTTCGCCACCTCCTCGCCGAAGCCGGTCAGCCGCACCGCCCGCGGCCCGCGTTCGAACAGCGTCTGGCCGAGGCTTTCCTCCATCTCGCGGATCTGCATCGACAGCGCCGGCTGGCTGATCGCGCAGGCCTCCGCCGCCCGGCCGAAATGGGCGTGGCGGGCCAGGGCCTCGAAATATCGCAGCTGTTTCAGGGTCAGGTTCAGCATAAGGCGACCTTATCACGACAATCAGGAAATCCAACTTTCACTGATTGGGTGGCTTTGCTAGAACGATTCTAGAAACCCGGGACCGAAGGGGGCCGGGGGCTGCATTCACGCAAGATCGGGAGACAAGCGACATGGATGGAAACGCTGCGGGCAAATGCCCGGTGATGCACGGCGCGATCACCGAGACGGGCACCACGGTAACCGACTGGTGGCCGAAGACGCTCAACCTCGACATCCTGCACCAGCACGACACGAAATCCGACCCGATGGGCACGGATTACTCCTACCGCGACGCGGTCCGGGAACTCGATTTCGAGGCCGTGAAGGCCGACGTGAAGGCGCTGATGACCGACAGCCAGGATTGGTGGCCGGCCGATTACGGCCATTACGGCGGCCTGATGATCCGGCTCGCCTGGCACTCCGCCGGGTCCTACCGCCTGGCCGACGGGCGCGGCGGCGGCGCGGCCGGCAACATCCGCTTCGCACCGCTGAACTCCTGGCCCGACAACGGCAACCTCGACAAGGCGCGCCGTCTGCTGTGGCCGGTCAAGAAGAAGTACGGCAACAAGCTCTCCTGGGCCGATCTCATCCTGCTCGCCGGGACGATGGCCTACGAATCGATGGGCCTGAAGACCTACGGCTTCTCCTTCGGCCGCGAGGACATCTGGCACCCCGAAAAGGACGTCTACTGGGGCGCCGAGCGCGAATGGCTCGCCCCGTCCGAGAACCGCTACGAGGATCTCTCCAACCCCTCTACGCTCGAGAACCCGCTCGCGGCGGTCCATATGGGTCTCATCTACGTCAACCCGGAGGGCGTGAACGGCCAGCCGGACCCGATCAAGACGGCGGCGCAGGTGCGCGAGACCTTCGCGCGCATGGCCATGGATGACGAGGAAACCGCGGCGCTCACCTGCGGCGGGCACACCGTAGGCAAGGCGCACGGCAACGGCGACGCCACCACGCTCGGGGCCGAGCCGGAGGCGGCCGATGTCGACACCCAGGGCTTCGGCTGGATGAACCCCAACCTCAACGGCAATGCGTCGATGGCGATCACCTCGGGCCTCGAGGGCGCCTGGACGACGCATCCGACGCAGTGGGACATGGGCTATTTCGACCTTCTGTTCGGCTATGAATGGGAGCTCACGAAATCGCCCGCCGGCGCCAATCAGTGGCGGCCGATCGACATCCGCGAAGAGGACATGCCGGTCGACCCGGCCGACCCGTCCAAGCGCGTGATGCCGATGATGACCGACGCCGACATGGCGATGAAGATGGACCCGACCTACAACGCGATCTGCCAGAAGTTCATGGCCGATCCGGCGTATTTCTCGGACACCTTCGCCCGCGCCTGGTTCAAGCTGACCCACCGCGATCTCGGCCCGCGGGACCGCTATATCGGCCCCGACGCCCCGGCCGAAGACCTGATCTGGCAGGACCCGGTTCCGGCCGGCCCGACCGGGTGGGACGTCGCCGCGGTCAAGGCGCAGATCGCCGCCACCGATCTCTCGGTCGCCGATCTCGTCGCCACGGCATGGGACAGCGCGCGAACCTTCCGTCAGTCCGACCTGCGCGGCGGCGCCAACGGCGCGCGCATTCGCCTCGCGCCGCAGAAGGACTGGGAGGGCAACGAGCCCGACCGCCTGCAGAAGGTGCTCTCGGTGCTCGAACCGATCGCGAAGGATGCCGGCGCTTCGGTCGCCGACGTCATCGTGCTCGGCGGTGTCGTCGGGCTGGAAAAGGCGATCAAGGCCGCCGGCTATCACGTAAAGGTTCCGTTCATGCCCGGACGCGGCGACGCGACGGCCGAGATGACCGATGCCGAAAGCTTCGAGCCGCTCGAGCCCATCGCCGACGGCTTCCGCAACTGGCTGAAGCGGCAGGACTATGCGGTCGGCGCCGAGGAACTGCTCCTCGACCGGGCGCAGCTTCTCGGGCTTTCGGGGCCGGAGATGACGGTCCTTGTCGGCGGGATGCGGGCGCTCGGCGCGAACCACGGTGGAACGGCGCATGGCGTCTTCACCGACCGTCCGGGCGCGCTGACGACCGACTTCTTCGTCAACCTCACCGACATGGCCTACAAGTGGGTCCCGAACGGCGACGGCACCTATGCCATCCAGAACCGCAAGTCGGGCGAGACGAAGTGGACCGCGACGCGCGTCGATCTGGTCTTCGGCTCGAACTCGATCCTGCGCGCCTATGCCGAAGTGTACGCCCAGGACGACAACGGCGAGAAGTTCGTAAAGGACTTCGTCGCCGCCTGGACCAAGGTGATGAACGCCGACCGCTTCGAGAACTGATCGAACCGGGACAGGACGATACCAGCGGGGCGCCTTCGGGCGCCCCGTTCGCGTTCGGAACCCACGTTTCCTGGAAAACGACCGCGCCGTTCACCAGCCGTAAAGACATCGCCGCTACCATGCGCCTTTCTCTGCAGGCAGGGCCACGGTCGTGGCGGGCGATCACTTCCTCCTCTCGGGCGACCAGATCGCCACCTATTCCGGCGCGACCGTCACCCACCCGGACGGCGTCTCGCATATCGTGCTGTCGGGCCTGTCGCCGCTCGGCAATGCCAGCAGCCGGTTCTTCCTCATCCGAGAGACGGGCGAGGGCGACACCGTGCTGAACGGCCAGTATTTCGCTGTCTACGCTGCGGTCGACGATGGCAGCGGGCAGCTGGCCCCCGGGCCGACGCCCGTCATCTCGGCCACCTTCGCCACGCCAGACGCCTACGACAATACTGGCGCGGGGGACGATTACCTGATCTTCGGGCTTTTCGGCGGCGCGCAGTTCGCGGTCAGCCTCGGCGGTTTCGGCGACGCGGGAACCATCACCGCGATCGAAGGGGCCGACCGCAATGCCGACGGCGAGATGCAGTTGACCGAGATCGACGCCGCCAATCCCGACGCGGCGATGTGCCTTGCCCGCGGCACCTGTCTCTTCACGCCGGACGGCTATGTGCCGGTCGAAACGCTTCTTCCCGGCGATCTCGTCTGCACGCTCGACTCCGGGCCGCGCAGCATCCAGTGGATCGGCCGCTCCACCATCCGGCTCGGCGCGCGGAACCGCCATCTCGCCCCCATCCGGATCGAGGCGGGGGCGTTCGGCGAGGGTGAGCCATGGAGGCCGCTGACCGTCTCGCCGCAGCACCGGCTGCTCCTGCGCGGCATCGGGCCCAAACTGATGATGGGCGTGGAGGAGGCGCTGTTCGCCGCGAAGCACCTCGTCAACGGCACCACGATCCGCTGGCTCGACCAGCTCGATACCGTCGACTACTGGCACGTCATGTTCACCCGGCACGAGATCGTCGACAGCTGCGGTCTCTGGTCCGAAAGCTTTTATCCCGGTCAGCAGGGCATCGCCGCCGTGGACCGCGCTGCGCGGGACGAACTTTTCGAGGTATTCCCGGAACTTGCGACCGGAGACTGGCGTCGCTACGGCCCCGCGGCCCGGCGTGTCGCCCGGCGGCACGAGGCGGTCGCCGCCTGGGGGGCCACGGCCCGTCCCACGCCGCGCAGTTTCGATCCCGAGGCCCGCCGCCTCCGCGCCGGCTGAGACCCGCGCGAACGGGGCTTTCGCGGGCGCGCGTTTCGGCGCACTCTCGCCGCCGGACGGGAAGGGGACGGCCATGCAGATCACGCTACTCGACGGCTCGATCGGGCAGGAACTGGTGCATCGCCACGGCGCCGAGCCGACGCCGCTCTGGTCGACAATGGTGATGCTCGACCGGGCCGATCTCGTGCGCGCGCTGCACGAGGATTATTTCGCCGCCGGGGCGACCATCGCCAGCACCAACAGCTATCCCGTTCTGCCGGACCGGCTCGCCGGAACGCCGCTCGAGCCCCGGCTCGAAGAGCTTCTGATGACCGCCGCCGCCTGCGCCGAGGCTGCACGCGACATGCACGGCTCGGGCCGCATCGCCGGTACGCTCGGCCCGCTCGGCGCCAGCTACCGGACCGATTTCGACCATGGCCGGGCCGAGGCGCTGGCCGGCTACGCGCCGCTTCTCGAAACCCTCGGGCCCCATGTCGATTTCTTCCTCGCCGAAACCGTCAGCTCGCTGAACCAGGCCGCCAACATGGTCATGGTCCTTGCCCAGTCCGGGCGGCCGGGCTGGATCGCCTTCTCGGTCGACGATACCGACGGCACCCGCCTGCGCTCGGGCGAGCCGCTGACCGAGGCTGCGGCCCTGATTGACCATCCGCATGTCGAAGCGGTGCTGGTCAATTGCTGCCGCCCCGAAGCCGTGCCCGCCGCTCTCGGCGTGCTGTCGGGCTTCGGCAAGCCCTTCGGCGCCTATGCCAACGGGTTCGAGCGTATCTCGGAGGCGTTCCTGCAGGACAAGCCCACCGTCGCCGTGCTGGACGCACGGCCGGACCTGTCGCCCGCCGCCTATGCCGAACACGCGCTGGCCTGGGTCGGGCAGGGTGCGACGATCGTCGGCGGATGCTGCGAAATCGGGCCCGCCCATATCGCCGCGATCGCCACCGCGCTGCGCGACGCAGGGCACGAGATCGTCTGACCTTGCCGCGAAACGGTTAAGGAATTCCTAACAAGCCATTGGTTTCGCGCGCGAAACTGTAATCGGTGAGGCACGGCCCGCTCCACGCCGCACCGCAGCGCCCTTTACATCTACCGGCCCATCCGGTCCTCATGGCCGCAGGAACGACAGGGACGCGCAATGGCGATCACGGCAGGCATCTACCATCTCACGCATTACCGCTACGACCGGCCGGTGATGCTGAGCCCGCAGATCATCCGGCTGCGGCCGGCGCCGCATTCGCGGACGCGGGTGATCTCGCACAGCCTGAAGGTCTCGCCCGGCGGGCATTTCGTGAACCATCAGCAGGACCCCTACGGCAACTGGCTGGCCCGCTTCGTCTTTCCCGAACCGGTGCGCGAGCTGAAAATCGAGGTCGATCTCGTCGCCGACATGACGGTCTACAACCCGTTCGACTTCTTCGTGGAAGAGAGCGCCGAGCACTGGCCCTTCGACTATCCCGAGGACCTGCGCGAGGATCTCGTGATCTACAAGCGGGCCGATCCGATGGGCCCGCTTCTCGAGCAGCTCATGGCCGAGATCCCGCGCGCGCGGATCAACACGGTCGACTTCCTCGTCGAGATCAACCGCGAGCTTCAGCAGCGGATCGGCTATGTCATCCGGATGGAGCCGGGCGTGCAGACGCCGGAGGAGACGCTTCAGACCGCGAAGGGCTCGTGCCGCGACAGCTCGTGGCTTCTGGTGCAGATCCTGCGCAATCTTGGCTTCGCCGCGCGCTTCGTCTCGGGTTACCTGATCCAGCTGAAGCCGGACCTGAAGGCGCTCGACGGGCCGGCGGGCACGGATCACGACTTCACCGACCTGCACGCCTGGTGCGAGGTCTACCTGCCCGGCGCGGGCTGGATCGGGCTCGACCCGACCTCGGGCCTGCTGACGGGCGAGTCCCACATCCCGCTGGCCGCCACGCCGCATTTCCGCAACGCAGCCCCCATCGCGGGAGGTTTCTCGGGCGATCCGGACACCCGGACCGAGTTCGACTTCGACATGCAGATCTCGCGCGTGGCGGAGCATCCGCGGATCACCAAACCGTTCTCCGAAGAGGCCTGGGCCGCGCTCGACGCGCTTGGCCACCAGGTCGACGCGGCGATGGCCGAGGGCGACATGCGCCTGACCATGGGCGGCGAGCCGACCTTCGTCTCGATCGACGATTTCGAGAGCGACGAGTGGAACAGTGCCGCCGTCGGCCCCACCAAGCGCGCCCGCGCCGACGAGCTGATCCGCCGCCTGCGCGACCGCTTCGCGCCGGGCGGCTTCCTGCATTACGGGCAGGGCAAGTGGTATCCCGGCGAGACGCTGCCGCGCTGGACCTTCGGGCTGTACTGGCGGCGCGACGGCAAGCCGGTCTGGGGCGACGACAGCCTGATCGCCAAGGAAGACGCCAAGGGCGCGACCGCCGCGGACAGCGAGACCTTCCTGAAGACCTTTGCCAACACGCTCGGGCTCGAGGCCGACAACGTGCAGGCGGCCTTCGAGGACCCGGCCGAATGGGTGCTGAAAGAGGCCGGGCTGCCCGATAACGTCACGCCCGACGATCCGAAGCTGAAGGACCCCGAGGCGCGGGCCCGGATCGCGCGGGTCTTTGCCCGCGGCCTGACCGAACCTGCCGGCCACATCCTGCCGGTGCAGCGCTGGCAGGCGAAGGCGGCCCAGACGCGCTGGCGGTCGGAGCGCTGGAAGACCCGGCGCGGGCATCTGTTCCTCGTGCCCGGCGACAGCCCGGTCGGCTTCCGCCTGCCGCTCGGCGCGCTGCCCTATGTCCCGCCCTCGGCCTATCCGTATGTCTATCCCGCCGACCCGACCGCCGACCGGGCCGATCTGCCCGACATGCAGTCCGACCTGGCCGCGCGCCGCGCCGCCGTGCTCGACGAGCTGCGGCGCATCGTGGCCGAGTCCGAGGCGGGGATGCCCGAGCAGACCAAGGGCCGCGAGATGGAGGTCGCCGAGACCAAGGAGATGCCGGGCGGCGACCGGCAGATCATCATGGAGCAGGGCGGCGATCCCGACAGCGATGCCGTCCGCACCGCCGTCGCCGTCGAGCCGCGTGACGGCAAGCTCTGCATCTTCATGCCGCCGGTCGAGGAACTGGAGGATTACCTCGAGCTGCTGGCCGCGGCCGAGGCGACGGCGAAGGAAATGGGCCTGCCGGTGCATATCGAGGGTTACGCCCCGCCGCACGACCCCCGGATCAACGTCATCAAGGTCGCGCCCGATCCGGGCGTGATCGAGGTGAACGTCCACCCGGCCGAGACCTGGGACGAGCTGCGCGCGATTACCGAGGGCGTCTACGCCGAGGCGCGGGAAAGCCGGCTCGGGGCGGACAAGTTCATGATCGACGGCAAGCATACCGGGACAGGCGGCGGCAACCACGTCGTCGTCGGCGGCGCGACACCGATGGATTCGCCGTTCCTGCGCCGGCCTGACCTGTTGAAATCATTGATTCTTTACTGGCAACGGCACCCGTCGCTGTCCTACCTGTTCTCGGGCACCTTCATCGGCCCGACCTCGCAGGCGCCGCGGCTGGACGAGGCGCGGCAGGACCAGCTTTACGAGCTGGAAATCGCGCTCGCGCAGGTACCGAAACCCGGCGAGCCGCATCCGCTGTGGCTGATCGACCGGCTGATGCGAAACGCGCTGATCGACGTGACCGGCAACACCCACCGGACCGAGATCTGCATCGACAAGCTCTATTCGCCGGACGGGCCGACCGGCCGGCTCGGGCTCGTGGAATTCCGCGCCTTCGAGATGCCGCCCGATCCGCGCATGAGCCTCGCGCAGCAGGTGCTGATCCGGGCGCTTCTGGCGCGGTTCTGGGCCGCACCGCTGGAAGGCCGCCCGGTGCGGTGGGGCACGAACCTGCACGACCGGTTCATGCTGCCGCATTTCGTCTGGGCCGATTTCCTCGACGTGCTGCGCGATCTGGGCGATCACGGATTCAACTTCCGCCCGGAATGGTATGAAGCACAACGGGAATTCCGCTTTCCGTTCTGCGGCGAGGTCGAGGCCGAGGGCGTCCACCTGGAGCTGCGGCAGGCGATCGAGCCCTGGCATGTCCTGGGTGAGCGCGGCGCGATCGGCGGCACTGTCCGCTACACCGACAGCTCGGTCGAGCGGATGCAGGCGCAGCTGACGACGCGCGATCCGGGCCGCTATATCGTGACCTGCAACCGCCGCCCGGTTCCGCTGACCGCGACCGATACGGCGGGCGTGCAGATCGGCGGGGTGCGCTTCAAGGCATGGCAGCCGTCGGATTCGCTCCATCCCACGTTGCCGGTGAACGCGCCGCTGACCTTCGACATCTTCGACACCTGGACCGGGCGCGCCATCGGCGGTTGCACCTACCAGGTCGCCCATCCGGGCGGGCGCAACTACGAGACCTTCCCGGTCAACTCGAACGAGGCCGAGGCGCGGCGCCTTGCCCGCTTCGAGAAAACCGGCCACACTCCGGGCAGCTACTGGCCAGAGCCCGAGAGCCCGCATCCGGAATTCCCGATGACCCTCGACCTGCGCCGCCCGCCGGGGATCTGAGGCGCCCATGTCCAACACACCGCTCGCGGCCGAACGCCGGTTCGACGCGCTCTTGTCGGCCTACGCGCCGCCCCGGGGCGTGGCTGACGAGCTGATCGCGCCCGACGGGACGCTGCGCGCGGTCTGGCGGCCGCTGCTGGAGCTGCTGAGATCGCAGGCGCCGGAAGACCTGGCCGGCCGGTTCGCGCGCGGCGACCAGTACCTGCACGATGCGGGCGTCTATTTCCGGCAATATACCGGCACCGGCTCGAACGAGCGCGACTGGCCGCTGAGCCATGTGCCGGTGATCCTCGGGGCCGAGGAATGGTCCGGGCTCGCCGCCGGTGTCGCGCAGCGGGCCGAGCTTCTCGAACGGGTCATGGCCGATCTCTACGGCGCCGGGCGGCTGGTTTCGGGCGGGCTGCTGCCGGCCGAGCTGGTGGCGCGGAACCCCGAATGGCTGCGGCCCATCGTCGGCATCCGGCCCGAAGGCGGGCATTTCCTGCATTTCGTCGCGATGGAGCTTGGCCGGTCGCCGGATGGCAGCTGGTTCGTGCTCGGCGACCGGACGCAGGCGCCGTCGGGCGCCGGTTTCGCGCTGGAGAACCGGGTGGCGACGGGGCGCGTCTTTTCCGACCTGCTGCCGGGGGCCGGGGTGGAGCGGATCGCGGGATTTTTCCGCAGCTTCCGCGACGCGCTGACCGGGCTGCGGCCGACGCCGGATTCGAAGGTTGCGATCCTGACGCCGGGCCAGTTGACCGACACCTATTTCGAACACGCCTATATCGCGCGCTATCTTGGCCTGACGCTGCTGGAAGCGGCCGATCTTCAGGTGACGGACGGCAAGCTGACGATGCAGACCATCGCCGGCCGCGCGCCGGTCGGCGTGCTCTGGCGCCGGCTCGACAGCCGTTCGGCCGATCCGCTGGAACTGGACGAGGATTCGGCGCTCGGCACGCCCGGGCTCGTCTCGGCGCTGCGCGCGGGCGGGCTGGCGATGGTCAACTGCCTCGGCTCGGGCGTGCTGGAGAACCGCGCGCTCATGGCCTTCCTGCCGCGCATCTGCGAGACGCTGATGGGATCGCCGCTGATCCTGCCGAACATCGCGACCTGGTGGTGCGGGCAGGATGCCGAGCGCGCCTATGTCCGCGACAACCTGCACCGGATGATGATCGGCCCGGCGCTGTCGACCCGGCTGCCCTTCGACCCCGACGCGCTGACAGCCCTTGGCGGGCGGTTCCGCGACAGCGCCCACGGGCCGGTGGGCGACTGGCTGGAAGCCGACGGCGCGAACCTCGTCGGGCAGGAGGCGGTGACGCTGTCCACGACCCCGGCGATGATCGACGGCCAGCTCGTGCCGCGGCCGATGGTGCTGCGCGTCTTCGCCGCCCGCACGCCCGAGGGCTGGACGGTCATGCCCGGCGGCTACGCGCGGATCGGCCGGACCGAGGATCCGACCGCGCTGGCCATGCAGAACGGCGGGTCGGTGGCCGATGTCTGGGTCACGGGCGGCCAGCCGGTCATCCACGAAAGCCTTGTCGCGCAGGCGCCGGGGCCCTTCGTGCGCCGTGACACCGGCAGCCTGCCGGCCCGGTCGGCGGACAATCTCTTCTGGCTCGGCCGCTACGTCGAACGCGCCGAGGGCGCCGTCCGGCTTCTCAGGGCCTATCACCTGCGGCTGGAGGAGGCCGGGTTCCGCCAGACCGAGCTGACCGATCACCTCGCCGGGTTCCTCGCCGCGCGCGGGCTCGACGTCGCCGACCCGGTGCCGGGCGCCTTGCAGGAGATGTTCGAGCTGTCGAAGAGCTGCGCCGGCAAGGTGCGCGACAGGTTCTCGACCGACGGGTGGGCGGCGCTCGGCGATCTCGCGCTGACGGCGACGCGGCTGTCGGCCACGGCGCGGCCCGGCGATGACGCGGCGCGGGCGATGGGCGTGCTGTTGCGCAAGCTCGCCGGGTTCTCGGGCCTCGTCCACGAGAACATGTTCCGCTTCACCGGCTGGCGCTTCCTGACCATGGGCCGCGCGCTGGAGCGGGCGCAGGACATGGCCGGGGTTCTGGCCGCCTTCGCCGACGAGATGACGCCGCAGGGCGGGTTCGAGATCGCCGTCGAGGCGGGCGACAGCGTGATGACCCACCGCCGCCGCTACGCGGTCGAGACCAACCGGAACACGGTGATCGACCTGATCGCGCTGGACGAGGGGAATCCGCGCGGCATGATCTTCCAGCTTGACGTGCTGCGCCGCGAAGAGGCCGAGATCGCCGCCCATCGCCACGCCACGCGGCGCAGCGATACCGCCCGGGCGATCCTGAAGCTGCATACCGAGCTTGCCATCGCCAGCCCCGAGGCGATCACGACGGCCCGGCTGTGGGACATGCGCGCCGAGATCGGGCAGATCTCCGAGCTTCTGGCCGCGGATTACCTCGGATGACCGCGATGGCCGACTGGACGCTCTACGACATCCGGCTGGAGATCGATTATCTCTACGAGGCGCCCGCCGGGGCGAGCCGGTCGGTGCTGCGCATCCAGCCGCGCACCACGTCCGAACAGCAGATGATCACCGGCCTGGTGACGACCGAGCCGGTGCCGAGCTACCGGCAGGAAGGGCGGGATTTCTTCGGCAACGCGGTGACCGAGGTCTCCCATGACGGCAGCCTCAGCGAAATCGCCTTCCGGTTCACCGGCCGGGTGCGTCGCGCGGCGGGCGAGCCGGCGCTGGACCTGTCCTGCGCGCTCGACCACCTGCCGGCGGAGCTGGCCGCTCTGACCTCGATCGCGCCAGATGCGCCGCACCATTTCCTGGGCGAAAGCCCCCGGGTGCGCACGGCGAAGGAGATCGGCGATTTCGCCCGCGCCGCGCTGCCCTCCGGCGCCTCGGTCCTCGGGGCGGTCGACGCGGTGGCGCGCGCGATCCACGGCGAGATCGCCTTCGACCCGACCGCAACCGATGTCTCGACCGATCCGACGACCGCGTTCCGGAACCGCCGCGGCGTCTGCCAGGACATGAGCCACATCATGATCGCCGGGCTGCGCGCGCTCGGCATCCCGGCGGGCTACGTGTCGGGCTACCTGCGCACCATTCCCCCGCCGGGCCAGCCGCGGCTGGAAGGGGCCGACGCGATGCATGCCTGGGTGCGCGCCTGGTGCGGGCAGGAGATGGGCTGGATCGAGATCGACCCGACGAACGCGATCCTCGCCGGAGAGGGGCATATCGCCGTGGCGGTGGGGCGGGACTATTCCGACGTCGCGCCGGTCAAGGGCAGCCTGCGCACCATCGGCCGGCACGAGACCACGCACCGCGTCGATGTGGTGCCGGTCGAGTAGCTATTCCGCCGCGACCCGGTCGCCGATGACGGTGTCCGCAAGGCGATGCGCCTCGGCGATTGTCCCGCGCACGGTGTCGAGCGTCATCTCCCGGGGAAGCTGCGGCGCGATCCGGTCGAGCACGGTCTCGACCACGGCGGCCATCTCGAGAAATCCGATCTCGCCCGCGATGAAGCCGTCGAGCGCGCGGTCCTTGGCGGCGCAGAAGGCCGCGCCGGTCAGCCCGCCGGCCTCCATCACCTCGCGCGCGAGCCGCAGCGCGGGATGGCGGTCCTCGTTGGGGTCGCGGAAGGTGAGCTGCCCGATCTCGACGAGGTTCAGGCGATGGACGGGCAGGGCGCGGCGGTCGGGCCAGTTCAGCGCGTAGCCGATCGCATGGCGCATGTCGGGCGGCCCAATATGCGCCATCAGCGCCCCGTCGCGGAAGCCGACCAGCGCGTGGATCAGGCTTTCGGGATGGATCACGGCCTCGATCTGGTCGGGCCGCAATCCGAAAAATTCCCGCGCTTCAATCAGTTCCATGGCCTTGTTGAACAGGCTCGCGCTGTCGATTGTGATGCGCTGGCCCATGGCCCAGTTCGGATGGTTCGACGCCTCGGCCAGCGTGGCGCGGGCCAGCTTCTCCTCGGGCCAGTCGCGGAACGACCCGCCCGAGGCGGTGACGATGACCCGCTCCACCGCGCTCATGTCCTCGCCCACGAGGGCCTGGAAGACGGCCGAATGTTCGCTGTCGACGGGCAGGAGGGTCGCGGCGTGCGTCTTCGCGGTGTCGAGCACGAGTGCACCGGCGCAGACGAGGCTTTCCTTGTTGGCGAGCGCCAGCGTCGTGCCCTGCGCCATCGCGCGCAGCCCCGGCTCCAGCCCGGCGGCGCCGACGATGCCGGACATGATCCAGTCGGCCGGGCGGTCGGCGGCCTCGAGGATGGCCCCGGTCCCGCCCGCGGCCTCGATGCCCGACCCGGCCAGCCGTTCGCGCAGCTCGGGCAGGGCGTCGTCGAAGGCGGTCACGGCCACCTCCGCGTTCAGGCGGATCGCATCCTCGGCCAGTTTCGCGACATTGCGCCCGCCGGTCAGCGCGACGACCTCGAACCCGTCCGGATCGCGCGCGATGAGGTCGATCGTGTTCTGACCGATCGAACCCGTGGCCCCGAAGATCGTCACCCGGCGCATGAAAGTCCCTTCCGTTCCAGTCCGAAACGTAGCGCCGGGACGGGCCGGGGCACAAGCGTGCTCAGAGCCGTTCGTTCAGACGATCGGCGCGGTCGGCGAGGTCCTCGGGCCCGGGTTCGGTGCCGGTATCCGCGATCCGGTCCTGCCAGAGCGCCGTGGCTGTGGCCATCAGCGGCGGCAGGCCGAGCGCGGCGACAGTGGCCGCGACATCCCGCATCTCGGCCGCGCGGCGGGTGCCGTGGACCATCATGCGTTCCAGCGACCGGGCGGCACGGCTCTCCCAGTCGATATCCGGGTCCGAGCCCGAGAGCGAGGCGAGCACCAGATCGGCCACGCCCGCGCGCCGCGCGGCGAGCATGGACTCGGCCATCAGCGCCTCCATCCCCTTCACCACGACCGAGCGCAGCATCTTGACCGAAGCGGCCTGTCCGACCGAGTCGCCGACGATCTCGGCGCTCATGCCGAAGGCGGCCAGCGCGGCCGCGCCGTCGGCGGCATGGGGCCCCGAGATCAGGAGCGGCACACGGTGCTTCAGCTTTCCGACCGGCGCCATGATCGCCATATCGACATAGCGCGCGCCGGCAGCCTCGACGGCGGCGGCCGAGGCGCGCTTTTCGTCCGGCGCACAGGAATTGCCGTCGAGAAAGAGCGTGCCGGGGGCGAGATGCGGGGCGGCGGCCTCGGCCGCGACGCGGGCCTGGTCGGCGGTCACGAGGCTGAAGACGGCCTGCGCCCCGTCGAGCGCCGTGCGCCCGTCGCGCTCGGCGATCCCGTGGGCCTGGTAGCGGGCGCGCATCTGGCCGCGGGTGGCGTCATCCTCGGTCTTGATGTCAAAGGCGGTGACAAGCGCGGGGCGGGCCTCGGCCCATCCGCTGAGAATGGCGCCTCCGGCCTCGCCGAAGCCCAGGAATGCGACGTGGTCCATGGCGGCCCTCCCTTCGGGCGCGACACTGCCGCCCGGGCCCGGCCTCCGCAACCCTCAGCCGAGGACCGAGAAGCTCGATTCGGAGTTGATCGGGCGCTTGCGGGAATAGAAGCCGACGTCGATCGTCTCGCCGATATTAGGCAGGGTGAATTGCAACGGATCGGCGTCGTGATCCGCGCCGCCTTCGCAGTAGTCCACGAGCGCGGCCATCATCTTCCCGGCAATCGGCGCGTTCTTGTACTGGTTCCCGCTGGTGCCGCAGGCCATGTAGTAGCCGCCGAGGCTGGACGCGTCGTAGATCGGGATCCAGTCGGTCGAGGCGTCATAGAGATCGACGACGCCTTTCATCCGCGACGGGATGCCAAGCGTGGGGACGCGCTGCGCGTAGCGCAGGGCCTGCACGCGCCATTGCTCGGAGAAATCGCTGTCATAGCCGGTGTCCCGCGCGACCCACTGGTGGTCGTCGCAGGGCGGATCCTCGGACCCGATGAGGATGTGATTGCCCTTCTCCGGCCGGCAGTAGCAGGCGATGTCGCTGTCCGAAACGATGGTCCCATGCGCCTCGAAATCGAAGCCCTCGGGCGCGGGGACATGGACGACCTCCTGGCGCAGCGGTCGGGTCGCGATGGTCATCTCGTCGGTGACGCCGGCCATCGCGTTGATCGCCGCCGATCCGGGGCCGGCCACGTTGATGACGACCGGGGCGTGGATCTCCTCGCCCGAGGCCAGCCGCACGCCTTTTACCCGGCCGTTTTCGCGAAGGATATCGGTGACTTCCGCGCCAAGCTTCACCTCCGCGCCATGCAGTGCCGCCGCGGCGGCGAGGTTCTGGGCCGAAAGCGCGGGATCGGTCACGTAGCCCGCATTGGGCCAGAACACCGCGCCGTCGAGATGGCGGCCGTTCGGCCGGCCGAAATCCGGGTCGTCGGGGCGGCGGGCCGGTGCGAAACTGTCGAGATCGTAGATCGGCAGGCGGGCGCGGATCGCCTCGGCGTCCCACTCCTCGAACGGGCAGTTCAGCGCGGCGGAATAGGTCTTGTGCTTCTCCAGACGGCCATTGGCCTCGGTCTTCATAACCAGGCAGCCGCATTCGACGAACCGGGCCAGTTCGGTGCCGGAGGGCAGGCCGAGATGCTCGGCCCAGTCGCGCCAGTAATGGTAGCCCTCCCAGGCGAGCGCCGTGCCGTCGCGGGTGGAATAATGCATCCGGACGATGGCGCAGGATCCGGCGGTCGAGCCGTGGCCTACTGCGCGGTTCCGGTCGAGCGACAGGATCCGGCGGCCCGCCTTGGCCAGTTCGAAGGCCGTGGCGCTGCCGATCACGCCGGTTCCGATGATGATGACGTCGGGCGATGTCATGCGCGTTCCCTCCGTTCCCAGTGCTGGCGCGCGAAGGCGGTGAACTCCGCCACCTCCTCGGGCCGCGGTGTGCGGCCGGTGAAGACATGCAGGTATTCGCTGAACCGGCCGAGCCGCACCTCGATGGGCTCCTCCAGATCGGCGAGATCGTAGCCGATCTGCATGTAATACAGCGTGAAGGCGCGGGTTTCGGCCTCGGCCGCGTCGTAGTCGTAGCGCCGGAACATCGCGGTCAGCGCCGCGATCCGGGTCGCGTCCGAAGCGCGAAGCAGCTTGCGCACCTTGTCCGACTGCCGCGCCCAGTCACGCACGGCGAAATCGAGCTTCGTCTCGTAAAGCTCCGGGTCGACGACGCAGCGCTGCACGTTGCAGACGGCCGCGGTGATCGTCGGCGCCGGCAGTTCGGACTGGGCCACGAGCGCGCCGGTATTCTTCGCCTGCCATTGCGCCAGCAGCGCGTCGAGCAGTTCCTGCCGGTGCTTGAAGAACCAGTAGAAGCTCGACCGCGACACGCCCATCCGCCCGGCCAGCGGCAGGATCTTCACATGCGCCACGCCGTCGCGCACCAGCACGTCGCGGGCATGGGCCAGCCAGTCCTCGCGCGTGACCTTCTGATTGCCGATCAGCGGCGTCCGTTCGGGGTCGTCCCGGTGGAGAAGCGGACGTGTCATCGCAGTTCCTCGCCCCCGCATCAGCTTTCCGGCGGCGCGCCGCCCTCGGCGGAGCGCTGTTCGATGAAGGCGTCGATGGCCGGGCCCCGGTCGCCGAGGAAATCGGCCTCGGGCTCGGCCAGGATCTCCTGCCAGATACCGACCGCGCGCTGGTTCGCGTCGCGCCCGCCACGGCCCTCCCAGGTTCCGAAGTTCGACCAGTCGGCGACGAGGGGCTCGTAGAACTCGGTCTGGTAGCGCGCCATGGTCTGCGCAGCGGCGAAGAAATGGCCGCCGGGCTTCACCTCTTCCAGCGCGTCGAGCCCGATCTCGGCAGGTCCGGCATGGGCCGGAGCGCAGAGCTCGGCCACCATCTGCAGGACCTCGAGATCGCAGATGAACTTCTCGTAGCCCACGGTCAGCCCGCCTTCGAGCCAGCCCGCGGCATGGATCGTGATCGTCGCGCCGGCCAGCAGGCAGCCCCAGAGCCCGAACTGAGTCTCGTTCGCGGCCTGCGCGTCGTTGATATTCGCGGCCGAGCCGGTGGCCGAGCGCCAGGGCAGGCCGATCATCCGGGCGAGCTGCCCGGCGGCGAGCGAGGCGCGGAAATGCTCGGGCGTGCCGAAGGCGGGCGCGCCCGACTTCATGTCGACGTTCGAGGTGAAGGTGCCGTAGCAGACCGGCGCGCCCGGACTGGCCA
Source organism: Rhodobacterales bacterium HKCCE3408 (assembly GCA_015689705.1). Taxonomy (GTDB): domain Bacteria; phylum Pseudomonadota; class Alphaproteobacteria; order Rhodobacterales; family Rhodobacteraceae; genus HKCCE3408. The sequence continues at coordinate 64,074 of WVSN01000004.1, read as the reverse complement.
GCTGCGTCAGCGTGATCGCGGCCAGCGCCTCAGCATGGGACAGCGTGATGGCGCCAGCCACCGTGATCGGGGCCATCGCGCCCATCAGCGTGAAGGGCGTCACGATCGACACCTGGCCCCACCGGGCGAAGTCGATCAGGCCCTGCGCCATCGGAATGTCGAGCGTCCGGGGTGAGTTGGTGTTTATGATCGTGTAGCAATGGGTTGCGGCGCGAAGCTCGTCTTCGCTCAGGCCGCGGGCCAGGCTCAGGATCTCGAAACAGTCCATCACCTGTGGCGTGCCGCGCGAATAGACGAAGGGCAGCTTGTCGGACAGGCGAAGCTGGCGTTCCATCGTCAGGTAGTGGCGCACATGCGTCGGCACGTCCTGCGGCTCGACCAGCGGCGGGACCATTTGCAGCACGTCGAAATGCTGCGTCAGGCGCGTGAGGTCGACGAAGTCCCCGGCGGTGCCGGGTCTGCGGCCGCGGATCGCGTCGGTCGCGTGCGGCGCGCCCGCGCCGGGCTGGAAGACGATCCGGCCGGGTTCCAGCAGGACATCCCGGTCGCGTGCCCCGCCACGGCCGAGGATCGACCGCGGGGCGGTGGCCAGCGCCGCCTCGACCATCTCGCGCCCGATATGGACCATGTCGCCCGGTCTGACCGTCGCGCCGCCCGCGACGAAGAGATCGCGCGCCTCGGGCAGGAGGACCCGCATCCCGAGACGTTCGAGCACGTCGAGCGCCGCTTCGTGCATCGCCGCGATCTCATCGGACGAGAACACGTCCATCGCCGGGAAGGGCGACCGCAGGTTGCGGTAGTCGACCGTGCGGGTGACCGCGGGCGGGGCGCCGCGGCCCCGCCGTCGGGCGCGTTCGGGTCTCATCCCCGCATCGCCGCGCCGGCCGGGTCGTAGGGCGAGTTGGCGATCACGCGGGCGGGCCGTTCCTGCCCGACGACATGGACCGACAATTCGGTGCCCGGATCGGCCACACCCGGCTGGACCAGCGCCAGGGCGAGCGATTTCTGCAGCGTGTGGCCGTAGCCGCCCGAGGTCACGAAGCCGACGCGCGATCCGTTCTGCCACACCGGCTCGTAGCCCGACGCATCCGCGCCGTCGGCGTCGATCTCCAGCGTGACCAGCGTGTGCGCCGGGGCGTTGCCGTCCCGCTCGGCGATCGCAGCCGCCTTGCCGGCGAACTCGCCCTTGTCCCAGGCGATCCAGCGGTCCATCCCGGTCATGCCGGGCGTCCGGTCCTGCGTGAACTCGGCGTTCCAGATGCCAAAGCTCTTCTCCAGCCGCAGGCTCAGAAGCGCGTTGATCCCGACCTCGCGGATGCCGAATTCCTCTCCGGCCTCAAGCAGTTGCCGGCGCAGCTTCACGTGGTCGCCATAGGTGCAGTTGATCTCGTAGCCAAGCTCTCCGGTGACGGACATCCGCGCGACATGGGCGCGGATCATGCCGATTTCGGCGCTCATGCAGCCCATGAACGGCAGCTGGCCCAACGGGTCCTCGGTCAGCTTCTCGATCACCTTCCGGCTCGACGGTCCGGCCAGCGCGAAGCCGCACATCTCCTCGCCCAGGTCGCGCACGGTGACGCCGTCGATCAGGTGGTCGTTGAACCAGCGCATGTGCCAGGTCCGGAGATAGTAGGACCCCATGATCCAGTAGCGCCCGTCGCCCCAGTTCAGCAGCGTCAGGTCGCCCTTGAGCCGCCCGGTATCGGCCAGCATCACGGCCAGCCGCGCGCGGCCGGGCTTCGGCAGGGTCGTCGCCAGCAGACCGTCGAGCCATGCCTCCGCGTTCGGGCCCGCGACCTCGTAGCGGCTGAAGCCGGTGATATCGAGAAGCCCGACGCCGGTCCGGACCGCGCGGCATTCCTCGGCGACGAGGTCATGCGCGTTCGACCGCTTGAGCGTCGGTTTCTCCTGAAAGCCCTTGGGCGCGAAGTAGAGCGGGGATTCGAGGTCCCAGTTCACGCCCCAGACCGCGCCGGCGGCGTCCTGCGCATCATGCGCGGGCGCCATCTTCAGCGGCCGGCCTGCCGGCAGCTGCTCGTTCGGGTAGGTCATCACGAAGCGGCGGGAATAGAATTGTCCCGTGGTTTCGCGGATATACTGGCGGTTGTTCGCGTAATCGCCGTAGCGGGCCACGTCCATCGACCAGGCATCGGCCTCGGGCTCGCCGTGGATCATCCACTCGGCCAGCGTCTTGCCGACGCCGCCGCCCTGCAGGAAGCCCGCCATGACCGCGCAGGCCGACCAGTAGCCGCGCTTGCCCGGCACCGGGCCGACCAGCGGGTTGCCATCGGGGCTGAAGGTGAAGGCGCCGTTGACCCAGGTCTTGATGCCCACGTCCTGGATCGCCGGGTAGCGCGCGAAGCCGAGCTCGAGTTCGTTCTCGATCCGGTCGAGTTGCTCCTGGAACAGCTCCTCGCCGTATTCCCACGGCGCGCCGTCCATGGCCCAGTGTTCGTGCTCGATCTCGTAGATCCCGACCAGAACGCCCTTCTGGTCCTGCCGCATGTAGGTGAAGCCCTCGAGGTCGACGACCATGGGCATCTCGAAATCCGCCTCGGCGATCATCGGCACCGTGTCGGTCACGAGGTAATGGTGCTTGAGTGGCGAGACGGGCAGTTCGATCCCGGCCATCCGGCCGACCTGCTTGGCCCAGAGCCCGCCCGCGTTCACCACGTGCTCGCAGGTCACGTCGCCCTTGTCGGTATAGACGATCCAGCCGTCCGCGGTCTGGGTCAGGCTGTCGACCTTGGTCTCCTCGAAATAGGACGCGCCGCGTTTTTTCGCGGCCGTCGCATAGGCCTGCACCGTCCCGGTCGTGTCGATATAGCCTTCGCGCTGCGCCCACATCGCGCCGAGGATGCCCTCGGACGACATGATCGGGCAGCGGCGCTGCGCTTCCTCGGGCGAGATCAGTTCGCAATCGTCGATGCCGATGGACTGGAAGATGCGGTAGTTCGACTGCAGCCATTCCCACCGCTCGGGCGTGCCGGCCAGCACCAGGCCGCCGGTCATGTGCAGCCCGATATTCTGGCCCGATTCCTTCTCGATCTCGGACAGAAGGTCGATCGTGTAGGCCTGCAGCGCGGCCATGTTCGGGTCGGCGTTCAGCGCGTGGACCCCGCCCGCCGCGTGCCAGGATGAGCCCGAGGCGAGCCGGCGGCGTTCGAGCAGGCAGACATCGGTCCAGCCGAACTTGGCGAGGTGATAGAGCACCGAACAGCCGACGACGCCGCCGCCGATGACCACGACACGATAATGGGACTTCATCTCCGTCTCCCCGCGACTCGACCCTTGTTGCGCGAAGCGTAGCTGACGCAGGGGAACCGCGCTAGACATTTGTGTCCAGAGTGGCGCGGTCTTGACCGTGCCGGGCCGATCCGGTCTGGCTGGAGGACGCAGGAGGGCCCCCGGATGCTGCTCAGGATCGCAGGCGGACTGATCGGCGTGCTCGTGCTGGCCGCGCTCGCCGTGCTGGTGCAGGACTGGCGCATGGGCCGGGCGAACAGCCTCGGCCCGGTGCCCGAGGGCGCGGTCCGCATCGCCACGCACAACGTCCATTACATCGTGCTGAATGCCGAGGAGGGGCGCTGGTCCGTCGGCGACTGGGAAGAGCGGCGGAACGCGCTCGATCTCGCCTTCAAGACACTCGACGCCGACATCGTCGCCTTCCAGGAGATGGAGAGCTTCGCCCGTGGCTCGGACGGCAGCGTGAACCTGGCCCGCGACTGGCTGCTCGAGCACAATCCGGGCTATGCCGCCGCTGCGTCGGGCGACTGGCGGGAATTTCCGTCGACGCAGCCGATCCTCTACCGCACTGACCGGATGGAGCTGGTCGACCAGGGCTGGTTCTTCTTCTCCGACACGCCGGACGTGATCTATTCGCGGACGTTCAACGGCTCCTATCCCGCCTTCACGTCGTGGGCGCAGTTCCGGCTGAATGACGGCGGGCTTTTGCGCGTCGTGAACCTGCACACCGACTATGCCAGCCGCGACAACCGGCGGCAGTCGCTGGCGCTCGTGGCCGAGCGGATCGCGCCCTGGATGGCGGCGGGCGAGGCGGTGGTGGTCCTGGGCGATTTCAACGCGCTGCGCAGCTCGCGCCTGATCGACCCCATCGAGGCGCAGGGCGTGTCCTTCCTGCGCGTGCGCGGCGCCACCGTCCATTTCGACCGCGGCATCGACATCCTGCCGCCCATCGACCTGATCGGCCATTCCGACGCGCTGTCGGCCATCGGCCCGCCGCGTGTCCTGCGCGAGCGCTACGATGGCGTCTGGCCGAGCGACCACTACCCGGTCGTCGCCGACTTCCGTCTCTCCCCTTGAACATTTCCGGATTTCGTGAAATCTGGAAATATGGTAAAGACACACGCATTGGCCGCGCTCTCGGCGCTGGCCCAGGACACCCGTCTCGACGCCTTCCGTCTGCTGGTGAAGGCGGGGCCTGGGGGGCTGCTGGCGGGCGAGATCTGCACCGCGCTCGGCATCCGGCCCAACACGCTCTCGGCCAATCTCGCGATCCTGCTGAACGCCGGGCTGGTGAGCAACCGGCGCGAGGGCCGGGGCATCCGCTACCGGGCCGAGATGGAGGGGATGCGCGCGCTGCTCGGCTTCCTCATGGAAGATTGCTGCGGCGGAAATCCCGCCGCCTGCCGCCCGGCGCTCGACGGGCTGGTGGCCGCCTGCTGAGGAGAACGTGTCATCGGCCTGTCACCGGCCGGGACCAAAGGGGGATCATGACAAAGATCGCGTTGAACGGCCTCGGCCGGATCGGAAAGCTGGTGCTGCGGAGCCTGATCGAGGAGGGCTGCCCGGGTGAGATCGTGCTGCTGAACGATCCCGCCGGCGATCCCGAGCAGCACGCGCTGCTGATGGAGTTCGATACGGTGCATGGCCGCTGGCGGGCGGATATCGGCCACGATGCCGACGGCCTGACGATCAACGGCCACCGGATGCGGCTGACGCAGGAAAAGACCATCGCGGCGCTGCCGCTGGCCGGGGTCGACCTGGTCATCGACTGCACCGGCGTCTTCAAGACGGCCGCGAAGGTGCAGCCCTATTTCGACGCCGGCGTGGGCCGCGTCGTCGTCTCGGCCCCGGTGAAGGATGGCGGCGCGCTGAACCTCGTCTACGGGGTCAATCACGACCTCTACGATCCGCGCGAGCATCGCCTCGTAACCGCCGCCAGTTGCACGACGAATTGCCTCGCGCCCATCGTGAAGGTCCTGCTCGACGGCGTCGGCATCCGGCACGGGTCGATGACCACGATCCACGACGTGACGAACACGCAGACCATCGTCGACCGGCCGGCCAAGGACATGCGGCGCGCGCGCTCGGCGCTCAACTCGCTGATCCCGACGACGACCGGCTCGGCCACCGCGATCACGCAGATCTTCCCCGAGCTGACAGGCCGGCTGAACGGCCATGCCGTGCGCGTGCCGCTCCTGAACGCCTCGCTCACCGACTGCGTGTTCGAGATGGCGCGCGAGGTGACGGCCGAGGAACTGAACGACCTGTTCCGCGCCGCCGCCGAGGGTCCGCTCAAGGGCATCCTCGGCTACGAGGACCGTCCACTGGTCAGCGCCGACTACGTCAACGACACCCGGTCGACCATCGTCGACGGGCCGTCGACCATGGTCGTCGCGGGCACTCAGGCGAAGATCTACGCCTGGTACGACAACGAGATGGGCTATGCCTGGCGGCTGGCCGATATCGTGCGGATGGTCGCCGGTGGCTGAGACCGCGGCCCCGCGCGACGGGCTTGCCGCCTATGCCGCCGTCACCGCGTCCTACTGGGCGTTCATGCTCACCGACGGGGCGCTTCGGATGCTGGTGCTCCTGCATTTCCACACGCTCGGCTTCTCGCCCGTCCAGCTCGCCTACCTGTTCCTGCTCTACGAATTCATGGGCATGGTCACCAATCTAAGCGCCGGCTGGATCGCCGCGCGCTTCGGGCTGACCACGACGCTCTATGCCGGCCTCGGGCTGCAGGTCGCGGCCCTCGTCGCGCTGGCGCAGCTCGATCCGGCCTGGGCCGTTCCGGTCTCCGTCGCCTTCGTGATGGCGGTGCAGGGCGCGTCCGGCGTGGCCAAGGACCTCGCCAAGATGAGCGCGAAATCGGCGGTGAAGGTGCTGGCGCCCGAGGGGCAGGGCGCATTGTTCCGGTGGGTCGCGGTGCTCACCGGCTCGAAGAACGCGGTCAAGGGCGTTGGCTTCCTTCTCGGCGCGCTGATGCTCTCGGCGCTCGGCTTCGGGGCGGCGGTCTGGACGATGGCGGGCGTACTGGCCGCGATCCTCGTCGCCGTCGCGCTCCTCATGCCGGGCGGACTTCCACAGGGCCGGCGCGGCGCCAAGTTCGCCGAGGTCTTCTCCAAGGACCGCAACGTCAATCTCCTGTCCGCGGCGCGGCTGTTCCTCTTCGGCGCGCGCGACACCTGGTTCGTCGTCGGCATCCCGATCTATTTCTACTCCGTCCTCAGCGACGGCTCGCCCGAGGGCAACCGCGCCGCCTTCTTCCTGATCGGCATCTTCATGGCGCTCTGGATCATCGGCTACGGCGCGGTGCAGGCGGCGGCGCCCCGGCTGCTGAAGGCACGCGACCGGGCGCTGCCCGAGATCGTCGGGCTGGCGCGCGGATGGGTCGGCGGGCTGGCCCTGATCCCGCTGGCGCTGGCGGCGGCGTCCTGGGCCGCGGGCGGACCGGCGGACTGGCTGACGGTGGTGCTCGTCGCGGGATTGCTGATCTTCGGCGGCGTTTTCGCGATCAACTCCGCGCTTCATTCCTACCTGATCCTCGCCTTCACCAACGCGGCGCGGGTCACGATGGACGTGGGCTTCTACTACATGTCGAACGCCGCGGGCCGGCTCCTCGGCACTCTCCTGTCGGGGCTGAGCTACAAGCTTGGCGGGGTGCCGCTCTGCCTCGCCGTCGCCGGAGGTATGGCGCTTCTGTCCTGGGTCTTCGCGGCGCGACTCAGCCGGACGGGCTAGGCGCGACGACCTAGGACAACAGCGACTGGCAGAGGATCGAATAGGGCTGTTCCAGCCCGTCGATCACGTCGAAATGGTGCCGCCCGCGTTCGTAGACCCCATCGATCACCGCACCCTTGCGGCCCCAGGATTCGACCAGCGCGCGGGTCATGCGCAGGAATTCCGGTCGCTCCTCGGCCCCGACCCAAGCGGTGATGCGCGGGCCGCGCCGCGGCTCCAGCAGGACCGGGCTTTCCGCCTCTGCCTCTGCCGCATCGATGCCGAGCGTCTCGTTCATCTCGGTGTACCGGATCAGCCGCAGGTCGTTCACCCCCGAGATCGGGATGATCCGCGCGATCCGGTCGGCGACCGCGTCCGGCAGCACACCGGTGCAGCCCATCCGCGCGGCCAGATGTCCGCCCGCGGAATGGCCGGTCAGGTGGATCGGCCCGTCGATCATCCCGGCCGCCCTGGTGACCATCGTGGCGATCTCGCGCGTCATCTCCGAGATCCGGGCGTCAGGCGCCAGCGTGTAGGACGGCATGGCCACGGCCCACCCGGCCGAGACCGGACCGGCGGCCAGGTGCGACCAGTAGGACTTGTCGAACCGCAGCCAGTAGCCGCCATGGATGAAGACGACGAGACCTTCCGGCGTGCCCTCGGGATGGAACAGATCGAACCGGTTCCGCGGCGCTGGACCGTAGGGCAGGTCGATCTCGGCCCGCGCGGCGGTGCGGAACGCGGCGGCCGCCTCGGTCCAGCGCGCCGGATAGGTGCCGCCGCCGGGAATGTAGGCGGCATTCTCGTAGGCGTCGGTCCAGTCGTAATCTGCGGTCATGCGGGCCCTCCGTTCGCCCGTTGTGTCGCCCGGCCCCCCGCCGATTTCAAGCCGAACCCGCCGGCACGGGCGTCATCGGCTGTCGTTTTGACCGGCGGGCCGAATTGGACCGGTGGGAAGCCGGGCCGAAGGGGCTCCGGCGGGGCCGGGGGGCGTCACGCCCGCGGGGCGCTCAGGTCAGCGCCTCGGTCCGCGATTGCGGCGCGATCGATGCCTTTTCGGGCCGCGGGGTCGGGGCACCTGTCGGCGTCCAGTATCCGGCCGCGCGGACGCTTCGCGCGGAGCCGTCGGGTCCAGCGCGGCCGGCCTTCTCGCCTCGACCAAACTGAGCGCCGGACCGATCCCGGAGCCTGGGAAAATCCGGGAGGAGTGCGAGGCCGACTGGACCGGCCCGTCGAGCAATGCGCGCGGACAGTATTTCCCATCGACCGACAGTCCGCCTTGGCGGCGGGGGATCGCCCGGCTCGGCGGGACGCGGATCAGCCCGCGCCGAACCGGGCTGCGACGGCCTCTGACACACGCCCGAGGTCCAGGGCGTTCCGCACCTCCTCGCGCCCCTGCGCCCGGAGCGAGACGAGATCGAAATCGGCCGAGACGGCCTCGTCCTGTGGCGTGAACCAGCTGGACGTCGCGATGCCGTCAACCGCGTCGACGAGGAAGCCGATGCGGACATCGCCCGACCGGGTCAGGATCACTCGCGCCCGGGCCGGATCCGGTGCGCCGTCCAGGCCCAGATGCTCCGACAGCCGGATCAGCGGAATCAGCGCGCCGTCCTGGAAGAACAGCCCGGCGAGGCCCGGGAGATCGGCATCGGGCCGGGTGATCGCCCCGGCTGCGGGCGGCTCGCGCATCCCGTCGATCTGGGTCATCCGGACCGCGATCCGGGTGCCGGCCTGGAACAGGAGATAGCGTTCGCGTTCCCGCACCACCTTGCCGCTGCCTGCTCCTGCCGCCGCAGGCGGGTCGGGTTCGTCGGCGCGCGTCTCCGACAGCTCCGCCGCCGCCACAAGCTCGGGGTCGGCGACGATGCGGGCCTCGTCGATCAGGAAATGCGCGACCTCGTTGATCGGCGCGGTCGCCGCCAGAAGCGACATCGCGCCGGTGACGGTGACGGGCAGGGGCCGGCTCTGGGCCTCGGAGGGATTGGCGACATGAACGATCCGGTCGACGGCGAGGCCGAGCAACCGGTCGCCGGGGAACCGCAGCACGACCGTTTCGAACCGGTCGGTGGCCCCGCCGCGGCCAAGGCCGAAGACCCGGTTCGTGGCCATCACCGGCACCCGGCGCCGGAAATACCGGATGGTGCCGAGAAAGCGGTCATCGGACATGGTCGCATCCTCGATGCCCTGGCGCGGCACGGTGCCGAAGACCGTTTCGGCCCGGACGGCGAACGCGACGCCTCCGGCTTCGAAAGTCAGGTACGGCCGCGCGAGGCCGCGGTCCGAGGCGAGCGCCTTGCGGAGGTTGAGCGATGCCTTCGGATAATCCGGCCGGTCGAGCACCGCACGCGCGTTCAGAACGTTGATCTGGCGGCCGCCGTCATAGATCGTGCCCGCGTTCAGGCTGTCGCCGCCATCGCCGGTCAGACGCTGAAGACTTCGGGCCGGGAACCGGCGCAGCCCCTTCACACCGTCGACGGCCAGTCCCGTCACCGCCGTGTCGTCCGACAGAACCGCCGCGATCTCGGGTGACGTGCCGGCCGAGGCATAGATGCCGAGCGGATCGATCACGGGCAGCAGCGCGCCGCGGATGGCGATGACGCCAAGCGCGCCATCCCCGCCATTGCCGAGACGCTTCTGGAGCGTTTCGATATGGGCGACTTCGGCAAGGTAGCCGACCTCGATCGCCACGGTCGCCTCGCCGATGCTGAGCAGGCCGAGCGTGAGATCCCCGCCGGGGTCGGCTGCCGCGCTGCCGGCCGCGTCGTCCGGCATCAGTCGGATGCGCCTTCGCGCAGCTCGGCGATGATCCGCGCGGCCTCGGTCGCGCTGTCGGACTGCGCCGCGGTCGAGGCGACGAGCTGGCCGACCCGGTCGAGCACGTCCGACAGGATGCCCTTGCTGTCGCGCATCGACCGCGCGGCTTCCTCGGAATTGCCGGCCCCGGTTTCCATCCGTTCGGAGATGACCTTGATCTGCGCGAGGATCTCGCGCGCCGCGCCGGAATTGCGCTCGGCCAGGCGGCGCACCTCGTCGGCGACGATCGAGAAACCCTCGCCGTTTTCGCCCACGCGCGCGGCCTCGATCGCGGCGTTGAAGGCGAGAAGGTTGGTCTGTGTCGCGATCTCGCTGACCGTGTTCACGGTGTCCTGGATGACCTTGATCGCCTGCCGCACCTCCTTGAACTCGCGGAGTCCGCCGTCGAGCACGGTCTCGCCTTGCTCGATCGTTCCGCGCGAGCTGGTCAGGACCTGCGTGAGGTCGTCGAATTCCGACCGGCCGCGGCCCTGCGCACCCATCAGCGTCTCGAGATTGGTGAGCGCGGTGGTCGCGCTGTCGAGCGACCGGGCGCGGAACTGCATGAAATCGGAGACCTCCATCGCGAACAGCGTCACCCCCGAGACCCGGCCGAGCAGGTCGAGCACCGGCGCATAGGTGCCGCTGATGACGATCTCGCGATCGAACCGGCCCTTGAGGCGGAAGAAGCCGCTCCGGCTTTCGCCCCGGCCAAGGGCGAGCCAGAAATCGCGGTAATCCTGCGAGGTGTTTTCTTCGGCGGTGCAGAGGATCGAGTGATGCTGTTCCTGCATCTCGCGGGCGGAATAGCCGACCATTCGCAGGAAGCCGTCGTTCACGCTGCGGATGGTGCCGTCGGGGTCGAATTCGACCATGCCGAAGATGCTGTCGGCAGCTTTAAGACGATGCTGCAGGTCATTGATCTTCTGCGATCTCTCGGTGATGTCGCGGGCGAATTCAACGATCCGCACGACATGGCCGAGATGGTCCTTGATCGGCGCGTAGGTCAGCGCGAGCCAGACGTCGCGGTCGCCGTTCGCGACGCGGCGATCCTCGATCGCAAGGAATTCCCCTTCGCGCAGCCGGCGCCAGAGCGCGGCATACCCGTCGCCCTCGACCATCTCGCGCGGGCAGAACATCCGGTGTTCGCGATCCTTCACCTCCTCGAACGTGTAGCCGAGGATGTCGAGGTAATTGGCACCGGCGCGGACCAGTTTCCCGTCGGGCGAGAACTCGGCCACGCCCATGGATTTCTCGACCGCGCGCACCTTGCCCTCGTTCTCGGCCATGCGCCGCTTGTCCTCGGTGATGTTCCGGGTGAAGCACATCAGCTTGCGCACGCGTTCGTCGTGGCGGGCACGCAGCGGCGCGTAGGTGGATTGCAGCCAGACCTCCGTGCCGCCCGCGCCGAGGCGGCGGAACTCGCCCGTCACCGTCTCGCCGCCGGTCAGCTTGTCCCAGAAATCGCTGAAATCGGCCGAATGCACGACCTCGTTGGGCACGAAGGCCTTGTAGTCCTTGCCCAGGAAATCCTCTTCGTAGAGCCCGGTCTGGATGCAGTAGCGCTTGTTCACCGCCAGGATTTCCCCGGTCGAGGAGATGTCCATGATGCCGAGCGTTTCGTTGAGGATCCGGTAGCGCAGTTCCAGATCGTCGAGCCGGCTGCGTTCAGCGGTGATGTCGAAACCGACCTCGACGATGCCGCCGAGCGCGCCCTCGCCGTCGCGGACCGGCACCAGCGCCGACCGGGTCCAGAACGTGTCGCCGTCCTCGGTCACGTGCTGGATGTCGAGCCGGACGCTGAAGCCGTCCTTCACCCGCGTCATCGCGTCGGTGAAGGCCTCGCCGCGCTGGAACTCGGGATCGAGCAGCCGGGTCATCGCCTTGCCGGTCAGCGCCTTCTGCGTCGTCGCAAGGCCCTGGCACATCGCCTCGGTCGCATCGCGGATATAGCCGTCGGCATCGAAGGTCGCCATCGGCAGCGCGGCGCGAAGCGCGGTGAGCATCCGGTCGTCGGCATCGGCGCGGGTCATCACGTCGTTGACGTCCATCATGCACTGCTTGACCGATTTCAGCATGCCAGAGGCGTCGCGGATCGGCACGAAGGTCGATTGCAGCCAGATGCGGTTGCCCTCGCCGGTGACGTGCAGATGGCACCCCTCGACGATACGGCCCTGGCGCAGCTTTTCCCAGAATTCCACGTAGTCGGGCTTGGAGGTCTCGGCCTTAGGCCACAGCGCCTCGTGCGGGCGACCGACGAGATCGCCGCCGAAGAATTCAAGCGCGGTTTCGGCGCGTTCGTTCGCGGCGACGACCTTGCCCTCGGGGTCGTATTCCACGAGGCCGAGGAAGTCGTCCATGCCCGCGAAGGCCCCCGATGCGGCCGGACCGCCGCCGCCGCCCGCCGGCGCGTCGGCCCTGGTGGCGTGCAGCACGATCTGCGGCGCATCCGCGTCGGACAGGGCCGCGATGACGGAGACCGGCGTCTCGGTCATCGACAGGACGCCCTTCAGCGCGCCCGAGAAGCGCGGGCGGGCGCCGGCCACCAGTTCGAACCACAGGTCCGGCGCCTCTTCGCCCTGGACCGCGAAAATTGTCTGAAAATCGTAGTCGCCCAGGCTGTCCTCGGACATTTCGAGCAGGAAGATCGCCGCCTCGTTGGCATGGACCAGTGCCCCCGACTCGGCCGAGAAGACCAGCAGCATCCCGTCCTCGAGGATCCGGCCGCCGATGACGGCCGCGAAATCAGCGGGTTGAGTCGTGGTTGCGGCTTTCGGTTCGGCCATGGTCCAGCACTCTTGGTCGGGCAGGGTCCTGCTTCGAATAGGATGCCGGAGTGAAGAAAGGATTGAGGCGCAAGGACCGCGCGGTGATCGCGTGGAAACGGTTCCTTAACCAAGACGTTCTAGGCCTCGGGCACTGCATGTTCGGGGAATCCGCGATGTCCACTGCTCAGGGCGCCGAAATGATCTTCGTGTCCAACCGGGCCGAGCCGCCGGCGCGGCGCGACCCGTCCGACGCTGCCGGGCGCCGCGACGACCATCGCCTGCAGGTCCTGCTCGACCGGATCGAGCAGATGGAATTCACCCTGTGCAAGGAGACCGGGATCGAGGCCGAGACGCTCGCCGCGATCGCCGAGATGGGCGACCGGCTCGCGGCGCTGGAGCGGCGGCTGCCGGCGGCGGGTGACGGGCCGGTCATGTCCGCCCTCGGCGATCTGCGCGGCCGGATCGACGCGCTTGCGGCCGGGGAGGATGGCCGGGAGGCGCTGTCATCGGCCCTCGCTCCCGTGCTTGAGGCCGTCGACCGCATCCCGGACCGCGACCCGGTCGGGGCGCTCGCCGGGCGACTGTCCGCGCTCGAGGAGCGGCAGGCCGAGATGCTGTCGACGCTGCGGGCGATGGCGGATCGTCCGCCCGTTCCGCCCGATCTGCAGCCGGTGACCGACGCCCTCGCCGGGTATGCGCTCATGCTGAAGGACGCGCAGGAGGAGGCCGCGCGCGACCGCGCCGAGACCGCGGCGCGGATCGACCGGATCGAGACCGCATTGACCGCGCTCGCCGGGCCCGAGGCGAGCGAAACCCTGACCGAGCGGATCGCTGAGACGGTCGTGGCCCGCATGCCGCCGCCCGAAGCGCCGGCCGACCCGACCGGCCCGCTCCTGCAGCGGATCGAGGCCGCCGAGGCGCGGCTGGCGGGCGAGCTGGCCGCCATTGCGGCACGGCCCGTGCCTGTGCCCGACATGGCTCCGCAGCGCGAAGCTCAGGCCCGGTTCCTCTCGGCGATGCAGGGACTTGCCGAGGAGCAGCGCGGTCTGAATGCGGCCTCGGAGGCGCGGTTCGACGCCCTGGCCGGGCGGATCGCTCCGGCCATGGGGGACCCCGATCTGCCGGCGGCCGTCGCCGACGCGGTGGGCGACCGCCTCGTCCCGCTGGCCGAGGGCATCGCGGGCCTGCGCGCGGCCCTGACCGAGGCCACCGCGCGCCCTGCGCCGGAGCCCGACCGGGCGGCGCAGACCGAAGCGGCGGCCCGGCTCATGGCGGCGCTGCATTCCCTTGGGGCGGAGCATCGGCGCGGGCTCGAATCCGCGGACGGCCGGCTCGACCGGATCGAAGCGCGTCTGTCTGCGCCCGTGCCCGCACCCGGCGCCGAGCGGCTCCAGGTGCTCGAGGACAGCATCATCGCGCGGGTCGAGAGCGGGCTGGAACAGGTCTTCTCCGAAGCCCATGCCGCCCGCATCGCCGCCGAGGCCGCCCCGCGCCCGCCGGATCCGACCGTCGAACAGCGCGGCTCGATCGCGCGGCTGATGACTGCGCTCGACGGCTGGTCGAAGCGCCAGGAAGAGATGCACCGCACCACCGTGACCCATATCGAGGCGCTGCTCGCCCGGTTCGAGGCCGATGCCGGGGAGCCCGAAGGCGACAACCTGGCCGAGACCCTGCGCACGCTCCTGCAGGCCAGCGTCTTCGACATGCGCCGCACGCTCGAGGCGAGCGAGGGCCGGCTCGCCGAGGCGCTCGAGGGCATCACGTCCGACCTCGCGGCGATGCGGGGCGAGGACGCGGCCCGGCGCGGGACGGCGCAGCTGACCGTCGCGCTCGGCGGGCTCGCCAGAGCCAACGAGGCGCTCCATGCCCAGACACGGGCACGGATCGAGGCGCTGGCCGGCAGTCTCGACGGGATGGACGCGGATGGGGATGCGCGGGACCTGGCCGGGGCCGTCGCGCGACTGCGCGCGCATCTGGACGCCGATGAGGCGGGCGCGGGCTGGCAGGATGAACTCGAGAGCCGCAACAGGGCCTTGCGGATCGCCGTGGCCGAGACGCTGGCAGAGGCCGAGCGCCGGTCCGGCTGAACCGGCAATTTGACTCGAATGCGCCGGGCTTTGCCGGCTCCGCGGCCGGTTCCGACAACTCAACCTTAACATCCGGTGCTTTATGTGGGCCGAGCCGTCGAGGCGGCCGATACACATCGTCATCTGCAAGGGAAAGATCATGGCAATCGAGAAAAGCGTTGCATCCGCGTCCATCGCGGAAGTCGTCGACCGGATCCTCGACAAGGGTGTCGTCGTCGACGCCTTCGTCCGGGTGTCCCTCGTCGGGATCGAGCTGATCGCCATCGAGCTGCGCGTCGTCGTCGCCTCGATCGAGAGCTGGCTCAAATACGCCGAAGCGGTCGGCCTCACAGTCGATCCCGCCGCGGCCTGACGCCGCCGACCGTCGGCCGCTGCGGAGTGGTGGAGGAGCGTTCGGGGCCATCTAACGTGCCCGTCGGACGATCTCCTCCGCCATCCGGCGGCTCGGCGATCCGGAATCCGGGTCTGGAAACTTCCGTCGGTCGTGCGTCATGCATGCGCTTGAGCAGCCGAGCAGGTGTTCTGATCGGCGCGCCATCTCGACGAGGGTGATGGGGCATAGTGGCCTTGGGGCCGGCCAAGCCGATGAACGCTGTACCCGGAAAAGCGCGGCCGGACCGAGAAGACACGCCCCGCACGCATCGGACCCTGTTGGTGGCCCTCAAGATACGCAGTTCGACCTGGCAGGGCGCCACTCCAATCCGGTTTCGAGCCTGTGCGAAATGCCGCGTCACGATACCGCCAGCGGGTCGCGGCCAGCCCTCGCTCCGGCTCAGATCGTGCGGCCGAGCGGCCCGAGATCGAGCGAAAGATCTGCAGGGGACAGGCCGAACTGATCGGCGAGCTTGCCGATGGCGGCTTCGGCCCGCATCAGCGTTTCGCCAAGCCGGTCCTCCTCCGCCTCGGTCAGGCTGCCGTTTTCCATCCGCCGGATCGCCTGCAGCTCCATCAGCTGACGGAGAAACTCCATCAGGCCCAGGACGATGCGCGCGAGATCGGATTCGATCGTCTCGGGATCGAGGCGCAACCGCCCGCTCTCGCCGCCAGCGCCGGACAGAAGGCGCGCGATGTCGCGGGCCTCGAGCTGAAGGTCTTCGGCGAACGGCCCGGTCATGGTGTCCCGAGTCCGACGAATGCCGACGGCGCCCAGGGCCCGGTCAATCGTCCCGACCATCCGGGCGGCAGCGCGGTGGCGAGGCAATCGGCAATGCCGCCGGCAAGATCGCGTTCGGGCGCGCTCGGCACGAGAAGATCGATCCGGCCTCCGGAGCCGAGACGCACATCGCGAAGGGCGGGCAGGCGAGCCAGTGCCGCCCGAGCGCGGTCCGGCACGGCGCGATGCCGCAGCCACGCGCCCGGCTGCGCAGGTGCCGGCAGATCGTGACGAAGATCGAGCGTCATCTGGCAGGTTCCCGCGAGCCGGTTGAGCGCGGCGAGCACGGCGGACTCCTGAAGTTGGGCCCAGTTTCGAGCGTCGCCCGGATCGACCGCCCGCCGCGGTGCGAAAGGCAGAAGGGCGGGCAGGATTCGGGCCGCCCGGATCTGAAGGGCAAGCCGGTCGCGGGGCGACGCGGCGTCCGTCGCGTGCGCAAGGAGGAGGGCGAACGGCCCGGCATCCGCCGTCCGGCAGGGCCCCGGCGCCTCCGCACCGGCCCGGGTGATGCCGAGCGCGATCACCCGGCCCCCCGATCCGCCGCCATCCGGTCGGGACTGGCGAGGACGAGGTCGAGCCCGAGGAATACGAGGTCGATATCGGCGACCGTCAGCCAGATCTCTCCGCGCAGGACCACACCATGATCGAGAAGCGAGTCGACCACGTCGACAAGCCGATTGTCCTGTCCGGTCAGCACGTCCTCGCTGCTGGCGAACTGGAGGTCGAACGTGGGCTCAGCCATCGGCGGGCCGCTCGAGAAAGGAGAAGGCCGGACAGGGGCCTGTCAGCGTGAGGCAGAGTCCGAGATCTTGCGCGTCGTCCAGTATCGCCTCGACCGCGAGGCTGATCGCGTCGAGGCCGCCGCGCGGGAGGAGCAGATCGATCGTCGCAAGTCGCCCGGCCCCACGTCCGGGCCGCACCCGGAGGCCGAGTGCCTGGTCCGACAGGCGGCGGGCAATCCCGTCGACGAAGCGTTTGCGCGCGGCGCCGCGGTCTTTCCGCCGGTCGCGCGCGGCGCGGCGGCGTCTGAGGTGGTCGCGCCCGCCACTTGCCGCCGGTCCGGAGCCAGTTTCGGCCACAATGTCGATCGTCAGCATGTATTCCACCCGGCCCGACAAAAGCCGCGCCTGGCCGGCGATTTGCTCGGCCTCGGACGACAGATGGGCCGCGAGGGCGGCCCGGCCCGAGAAGACGGCGCCGAGGGCCACGGGCAGCACGTCCCCGGCGGCCGCGTAGCGGCAGAGCAGACCGTGCTGCGCCTCGGCCAGGGCGATCGTCGTCGCTTCCCCGGTCCAGTCCGCGTCCTCCGGCACCGGCAGTGCGAGGGCGAGGCCCGGTTCTGCCTCGAGGCGCTCATGCGGCGGCGCGCCATCCGGCCACGGCGTCCCGGGAGGGACGATCCCGGCGAGCATCAGGGTGGTCATGCCGCGCCCCGCAACCGATCCGATGCGGCGCGGCCCTCGGACCAGACGTGGATTTCGGGGAGCGAACCCGCCGGCCACCCGGCGGCGGCGGCGAGCCCCGCAACATCGGCCGCGCGGGTGATCTGCGGACCGGCCTCCGCTCCGTCGGCCAGCAGCCTGCGCCGCCGGGCGGATCGGATCTCGTTGGCATCGGCGCCGGGCGTGATGCCTAGCCGGCTGACCGCCTCGGCCACGACGTCGGGCCCGAGCGGGCGGATAGCGAGGCTGGCAAAGGACATGCCCGGCGTCGGCCCGACGAGCGAAATCCTCAATCCGTCGCTCCAGAGATCGTCGATGGCGTCGAGCGCGTGGTCGAGCATCGGGCCTGCCCCGGCCGGGACGAGCAGCGCGCGGTTGACCACCAGATCCTCCGCGACCGGCAGGGCCAGGGTTTCGGGCGCGATGCCGGTCATCCGCTCCTCGACCCAGAGCTGGAACCGGGCGGCGAGCTGTTCGGCGCAGCTGGCCGGGCCGATCGGGCCGCGGGCGAACCGGTCGAGCGCCGCCTCGGCGTCCCATCCGATCCGCAGCTGGTACTGGACCCGGCCGCGCAGCAGATCGGCCACCCGGTCGAGGATCGCGGTGTTGGCGCGGAGGGCGAGCCGGGCCTCGGCTTCGGTCAGGGTCGAGTCGGGCAGGGCCGGCAGGAGAGTGCCTTTGCCCATCAGCGCCTCGAGCTGCGACAGCCGGGCGGCGGCGCTGCGCAGGACCGCGCGGCGGGTAAGCTGCAGCCGCGGCGGGCGCGGGCCGAGAAGCGCGGTATACGCGCCTTCGGTCACCGCGACGAGATCCGGCAGATCGGGCGGCAGCGCGTCGGTGAGGATGGCGAGACAGGCACGGCGGGTCATGATGCGGGCTCCGGGCTGGAGAAACTGGCGCGCGGCGGTCGTCCGGAGACCGTCGGGTCGGTGAAGGACGCGACGTGCGGGGGGCCCGTGACCTCGGGACTTTGCGCCGCGCCGGGGGGTGTCCGAAGGAGGAGGACGGCTTCACACGACGGACCGGCTTCGGCGCGACGCCCGGGAAGGTCGGAGCTGCGAGAAGTCATCCGCCGCACCCTTTCAGCCGCGTCAGGATGTCGGTCTCGATCGCGTCGTACTCGTCTTCGGTCATCTCTTCGGCGAGGAGCAGGCGCTCGGCCTCGGCCAGGGTGGCGCGCAGGGCGGCGGGGTTGTTGCGTTCGGCTTCCGCCGTTTGGGCCAGTTTCCGGGCGAGCCAGATCGTGCCGGTCGCGGGCAGTTTCACCGGGGCCAGGAGGAGGCTCGACAGGATGCCCATGTCAGGCCCCGACCGGATCTGCGGGCGCAAGCGCGAGATCGACGAAGTGGAACGGCGGGACGGGGCCGACGAGGCGCACCTCCGGCTCCGCCCCGCCGGCGAAACCGGCGATACGGCGCGCGGCCTCCTCGGCCCGCGCGGCGGTCGCGTCCAGTGCGTCCCGCGCGACAAGGCATTCGGCGCAAAGGACCTGCACGTCGCTCTCGGGCGGCTTCAGGATATGGTCGTCCCAGGTGTCGGCCAGCCCGGCGAGGAGCGCCTTCTGCGCGGCCGTGCGGCGGGCGTCGAGCGCTTCGGCGAGACGCCGCCCGAATTCGGCCAGTTCGAAATGCGGAGGGCGGGTCAGCGCGGCGAGCCGCTGGTGTTCGCGGGCGAGGCGCGGGTCGTCGGCCAGCGTGGCGGCGAGCGCGGCGTCGCGCGGAAACGCGATGCGCAGCCCGGCCTCGACCCGGCCGTCGAGTGCGGCGAGCCGCGCCGCGATCTCGGTCTCGCGCGCGGCGATCAGCGTCGCGATCTCATCCACGTCCCGCGCGATCAGGCCGAAGCGCATCGGCAGAAGCGTTCCGGCCTGCATCACTGTCTCGAGCACGCGGGTATGCGCGAGGAGATGGCGGCGTTTCGGCAGGATCTCCGCCTCGGTCGCGGCGCCGTGGATCAGCCAGCCCGTGGCGAGCTGCGTGGCCGCGACCGAGCCGCTGACCCCGGCAAGCTCGTCGAGCGCGGGCGGCGCCGTGGCGCGAAGCAGGCCGTAGAGGTAGATCATTCGCGCGCCCCGCCATGGCGGAGTTCGAGGAGGCCATCCTGCATCGAGACGGTGAGGTCCTCTGCCGCGACGCCGTCGGGCAGCGGGAAGCGGCCCGCGTAGCGGCGGCCGCGGCCAGCGGCGCGGATCACCAGCTCACCCGCCTCGGTTTCAAGCGTCAGGTCGTCGCGCGGGATACCGGGCAGGTCGGCGATCAGCCGCCATCCGGTTTCGTCGCGGAGGATGGTCGCATCGATGGGACGCGGCGGCGGCTTGGGGTCGGTGCGGCGGCGGCCGGGATGGGCCGGACCCTCCGGCGCGTGCGCTGTTCCGCCGACCGTCCGGATGCGGATGCCGGCGCTGGCGCGGACCGGGCCGCGGTCGCTGTCGAAGGTGGTCTCGCGGCGCACCTCGCCCTGGTCCTCGAGCGTGGAAAGCGCCTCGGACAGGGCCGACCCGAGCTGGCCGAGCAGCCCGCCGAGGCGCAGATCAATCTCGGCCGCGGCCTCTCCGAGGCGCGATTTCGGGTCCTTCGTCATGCGGTGCTGGCCTCCTTCGCCATCAGCGTCTCGAGCTGCCGCTCCATCTCGGACAGGCGGCGGGTCAGATCGGCATTCTCGTCCTCGAGCGCGGCGGCGCGCGTGGTCAGGCGGGGATCGCTCTCCCACCAGTTGATTCCGAGCTCCTTCGCCTTGTCGACCGTCGCGATCAGCAGCCGCAGGCGGATCGTCAGAAGCTCGATCCCGACAAGCGAGATCGACACGTCGCCGGCGATGACGACCCCCTTGTCGAGGATCCGCTCCAGCACGTCGGCGAGGCCTTCGCCCTGGATCGGGCTGCGGATGTCGAGTGTCATCGGTCGCGCCCGTCCTCGCGCCGGTAGCGGCCGGTGCGTTCGACGGCGAGCACCGCGCCGTCGGGGTCGATGCGCAGTTCGTAACCGGCGAGCAGGTCGTTTTCGCCCATGCGCGCGGGGCTTTCGATCAGGTCGAGGCCGACGATCCAGCCGCCATCGGGCGCGCGGTCGCAGCGCGAGACGGCGTCGACGGGCTGGTCCGAGACGGTGCGGATCTCGGACCGGGCGAGCTTGACCGCGGCGGCCATCGACAGGCCGCGGGACTTTGCCTGCGAAAACTCGGTCGTCTTCGGCTGGTCCATCGGAGCTATCCTTTCAGCCGGCCGAGAAGGCGCTTGCGGCGGCGGTTCAGGTGGTCCAGTTCACGGCGATGCGTCTCGGCCCGGCTTTCGGCCTGGTCGGCCGCCATTTCCAGGCGCGAGGCGTCGAATTCGACCCGGACGAGCTGAATCGCGGCCTCTTTCCGGCTGCGGGCCACGGCGCCCGAGATCGAGCGCGGACGCTTCGGCATGGTGATGCGCGGGCGTTTCATCGGCGGTTCTCCGGTGTGGCGGGCGACAGCAGGGTGGCGATGCGGCCCGGATCCGCCGCGATGCCGCGGCCGGCCAGAACGTCCCGCGCAATGGTGGCCAGATCGGCATCGTCGAGTGCCCCGGACCGGACGCGATGGGCCGCGATGCGCCCGATCAGGACGGCGCTGCGCAGGGCCGAGACGCCGGGCCCGCGATCGCCCGGACCGGCGGGCAGGCCGAGGACGAGCCGGGCGATGCGGCCGGCGGTCTCCGGGTCGATCCCCGTGCGGAGCGCCACGATTCCGGCGAGCCGGTCGGCCGGCGGTTCTTCGAGCGGGATGGTCACGACCCGGTCCATCAGCGCGTCGGGCGCGGATTTGACGCCGGCATAGTCATGCGGGTTCGAGGTCAGGATGATGCGGAAATCGGGATGCGCGGCGATGTAGCTGCGGTCGCTCGCCCGGTCGGTGGCGACCAGGATGCCCTCTTCGAGGACCGACAGAAGCGCCGAATTGGCCTCGGGCGAGGCGCGGGTGAATTCGTCGTAGACCAGCGTGTAGCCGCGCGTCATCGAGACGGCGAGGATGGCCGACCGCCAGTCCGCGCGGCTTTCGGTTTCGGTGCGGCGGACGGACTGGACGTATTTGTCGACGACGGTGCGTTCCGTCTGGCCCACCTCGCGGCCGACGAAATCCCGGGTCGTCAGCCACTCGTTTCCCGTCATCAGCGAGACCGGGCGCCCGATCTCCTCGGCGATGCGGAGCGCCAGCGTCGTCTTGCCGAGCCCGGCGGCGCCCGAGAGGTTCACGCAGACCCCGGCGCGGACATAATCGGCGGCCCGCGCAAGAAGCGCGCGTGTTGCGTCATCCTCGAAGAAGCAGTCTTTGCGGGACAGGCCGAGCCAGGGGGTCGCCGGATGCGCGGCGGAGACGCTTGGCGCGCGCTGGATGGGATCCTCTGGACGCAAGGAATTCTTCCTTTCGGCGGTGCTCGTCCGCCGGTCTAGATCGATTCTGATTGCCGAAACCTTAAGGCCGGGCGGTTACCAGTCGGTGAGCTTGCCGGTCGCGCTGCGGGGCAGGGCGGGGCCGTAGGTGATCGCCGCGGGGCGTTCGGGCGTGGCGAGGCGCGGCAGCAGCGCCCCGACCGCGCCACGCACGGCCGGCTGCGCCGCCTCGGTCGCGGCGAAGAACGCCTTGAGCCGGTCGCCCGACAGCCTCAGCGCCACATCCTCGGCCCCGGTTTCGGCGATCATCCGGCGGCGGAGCGCGCCGAGATTGACGTTCGTCCCCGCGACCTGGACGACGGTGTCCCTGCGCCCGAGCACCCGGAACCGGCCCCGGTCGTCCCAGTCGAGCACGTCCGGGATGTCGAGCGCGGGGCCGCCGGCGCGGGACAGGGCGGGCCCGTCGCCGCGGATGTCACCGATCAGCCGGTAGGGCGCGTCGGCGCTGTCGCGCCAGCCGATACCGCCGGTCTCGCTCGATCCGTAGACCTCGATCAGCCGGGTGAGGCCGATCCTGCGCGCGGCAGCCCAGGTTTCTTCCGTGGTCGGCCCGCCCGAGGAGACGCCCGTCACGCCGTCGGGGAGATGCCCGCCGGCCTCCGCCATCTGCGACCAGCCGAATGGCGTGGCGACCACGAGATCACCCGGCCGCGCGGCGCGGAACGCGGCCGCGGGCGTAGATTTCGACAGGTCGATCACCTCCGCCCCGAGCCGTTCGGGCAGGAGCACGGTCCAGAGGAAGCCGTAGATGTGATGCGGCGGGACCAGCGCCAGCACCTGTGCGCCGGGCGCCAGTGCCGCCAGCGGACCGTCGATCAGGGCGTTGATCTCCGACACCAGCGTCGCGGCGTCGTGGACGATCGCCTTGGGCGCGCCGGTGCTGCCGGAGGTCGCAAAGCCGATCCGCGCGGTCTTGCCCATCTGCGCGAGGTGCCAGTGGACAAGCTCCACCCAGTCGGCAAGGCGCCGGCGGACGACCAGGTAATCCTCCACCCCGGTCGCCCGGAGGTCGAAATACCGGTCGACGGCCATGATGACGTTGAGCCGTTCCAGGCTGTCGAGGCCGAGATCGGCCTCGCCGATCACGATTTCCCCGGCTGCCTCGGGTCCGCGGGTCGCCAGCCGCGCCGACAGAAGCTGCGCTTCGGACAGCCGGCCGGCGCGGACCAGATGGTCCTGATGCGCCTCGATCAGGGCCGCGAGCAGGCGGCGCAGGTTCGCCGGCCCGATCAGGCCCGGGTCGGGGGCGGGGGCTTCTGCCGCCTGCACCACGATCCCGGCCTCAGCCCATCGCCTGACCGGCGGCTTCGAGTTCGTCGAAGAGCTCTCCGATCAGGCTGGCCCAGTGGGCGCGTTGCGCGGCGACCCGGGCTTTCATCTCGTAGGCCATGGCGGCAAGTTCGGCCGGCGGCGCGCCGTCGGTCGGGCCGAGCGGCACCCGGATATCCTCGGCCGCGTCATAGGTTTCGAGCGCGTCGAACAGCGCCTCGATCGACTCGAACGACCAGGCTTTCGAATAGTCGTCCTCGGCCTCGGACTGGAAGAACAGCTTCAGCACGAGGGCGAATTCCTGCGTCTCGGTGCGGAAGATGTTGATCTCGTACCAGTAGGGCACCTCGGGCGTGAAGCTCATCGCCATGGCGAGGAGCGTGCCGGTGAAGACCAGCGGCCGCTGGCCGGGGCGGGGGAACCGGTAGGCGCCGACCGCCGACATGGACTGGGCCTCCGCAGCCGGGGCGGGATTGGTCTGGTCGGCGGCGGGCATGGGGAAGTTGATCATCGGATTTCCTCTTTCTGGGAAAGGCGGTCAGGCAGGGTCAGGCCCGGAAGCGCGGTGGGGCCGTCGGGCAGGTCGAACAGGGGTGGCGCGGCGATGCCGGCGGAGAGATCGAGGCAGGCGCGCGGCCCCGCCTCGGCGAGGAGAAGGTCGAGATCGTCGCGGCTGAACACCGGTCCCGCGCGGTGGACGGGATGGGCCGGAAGTGGGCCTTCGGGCCGGCAGATTGCCTGCGCGATGACATCCCCGTCCTCGGACAGGAACAGCCGGGCCCTGTGCACCATCCGCGCCTGGCCATCCGGGGCACCGGCGACGGGCTGGTCCGCTTCCGTCTCGCAGAGCGGCAGGCCGCGGAAGCGAAACGGACGCGCGCCATCGACGCGGAGCGCGATCTGCGGCCAGCGCGGGGCCGTGGTCGGGTCCGGGTCGCCGGGCGCCTCCGGTCCGGATCGCGGCGGCGTGGCGGCAGCCGGGTCCGGCAGGCCCGGAGCCTCGGCCGCGGCCGGAGCCGGGGCCGCCGCGAAGCCGCGCATCAGCCGGATGAGCTCCGGGCTGACGGTGGCTTCGCAGCGGGGTGCGAAGGTGTCCAGCATGGGCCGCCGGCCGTCAGGCGCGCTTCACGAAAAGCCAGCAATGCTGGCCGTCCGGCTGCGACTTCAGGTGGATCTTCACGCCGACATTCGCGCCCTTGTAGGCGAACTTGTAGTCGAACATGACGTTGATCTGGCCGGTCTGGTGGAACTTCAGGAACTCGCCGTGAAAGCGCTTGCCCTTGGCGCAGGGCGCGATCTCGTCGAAGAAGTTTTTGCCGACGACCTCGGCCGGGTTGCGGTTGGCGATGACGCTTTCGGCCTTGTTGTACTTCACGATCTTGCCGTTGCGGTCCAGCATCACGGCGCCGAACGGAAGGTACTCGGCGCGCTGCGGCTCGCGCGACAGGATGTTGTCGATGTCCTGGCTGCCGAAGGGGATGATTTCCATCGTGTGTGATCCTTGCTCTCTCTGAAAGGGGGGTCAGTCGGTCGACGAGGTGTCGACGCCGGTCTCGTTGGCGAGGAAACTGTCGTTGAAGGTGAGCGACATGTCGTTGATGCGTTTCACGGCATGGCCGTCGAATTCGTGGTGGAGCTTGTCGCGCCCCTCCTTCGCCGCCCACCGGTAATCCATCTTGCCCATGGTCACGATGCACTGGGGGATGGTCTCGAACCGCTCCTTCATCGCGTATCTGGCGGAATCGACCTCGATCGAGGTCGCGGCCTCGAACTCGACCAGCGATTCCAGCTCGTCGATGCGGCTCTCGGCCTCCAGCTTCTCGGTCGTCTCCAGGACCTCGCCCGCGGCCTTCATCACCCATTCGGGATGGTCGCCACGGATGATCAGACCTTTCTCGTCGATACGAAATTCGTACCGCCCGTCTGCTTCAATCAGTTGCCCTACTTGCTTCATCCGAAGATTGCTCCTTTCGGCGGCATCTACATGCTCGTGTCAGATCGCTCTGCGCCGGTTGGACGTCGTTCAAGGAGATGAACAAATGGTTGCCGGCACCGCCGGGAGGGGCGATATTTTCGCCCACGGTAAGTGATCGGTTAATGCGAGTGAGGGAGTGCGCCGTGACCAATGCGGTCGAACTTCGGGTCAGCGAGGGTGCCGAGGATATCCTCGTCTACACCTTCCGCTCCGCCCGCGAGGCGGGGGACATGATCGGGTTTCTCACCGAATTCCTGCCCGAGGCGAAGTTTCTCGTGCAACCGCTCCGCCATTAGCGGCCGCGTTCACGGCTTGGTAAGCCTGTTGGTCTAGACCCGGTGCCTGACGGCAATCGCGGGAAAGGCGCGCGGGCATGACGGCTCATGGGGCGGCAAGGGCGGCCGGGGATGGCTGGCGGATGCAGCAATGCAGCCGCATCGGTGCGCCGCCGCTCCGGTTCAGCGGGCGCCGGCTCGACTGGATCGAGGCGGCGGGCCCGGGACCGCGCCAGTTCCTCGGCCTCTATGCCCGGCGCAAGGGCGGGTTCATGGTCGCGCTCTGCCGGCTCCAGGACGGGGCCTGGGCCGGCCACGTGGTTCCCGCCGCCAGTCTCGAGGATGCGATCAACGCGGTCGAGGCGTATTGCACCGATGTCCTCGACGACATCTCCCCGGGGCCGGACCGGCACTCCGCCACGCTCGAAGAGCTGTCGACCAACCTGTCCGAAAAAGGGCGGATCGCGGCCGAGGTGCTGCGGTTCCGGCAGCTTGCGGGCCGGGCGCTCGACCGCTGGTGCGCGATCGCCGACGCAGACACGTTCGGAAAGGGCATTCCATGAACGAGACGAGCATCCGGCGCGGCCGCGCCCAGGCTGTCCGCCAGTCGGCGCAATCCCACCTTCTGACCCTGCGCGAAGAGCGGATGCGCAAACGCCGCGCGGCGCGGCTGTCCCGGAATGCCGGCATTGCCGACGAGGTGGCAACCGGAGCGCCGGCTGTCCCGCCCGGGCCTGAAATTGCCGGCGACGACGGGGACATGGTCGCCATCGCGCCGGAACCGGCGGTGACAGACGAGGCGCATGATCCGCCGGTTGAGGCGGAAGCGGACGGCCCGGAGGCAGCGGCCGAAGCGGAGGGTCCGGAGGCACATGGTGCGGCTGATGAGACCGGGCCGGCGGACGGCGTTGCGCCGGAGCCGGACGCGGAGGCCGGGAAGGGTGTCGGACCGGAGGCCATAGAGGCGTCGGAGACGGACACTGACACCTTGGCGACCGCAGACTATGACCGCACGGCCGAGCCAACGTCCGACGACGCCGGAGCCCTGTCCGAGGTCGCGCCAGAACCGGAGGACGACTCGCAGCCCGGGGCGGCTCCGGCGGCCGGCGGGCCCGGGATGATCGACGAGGCCGGAGCGGCGGAACTGATGACGCTTCCCGGGATCGGGCCGGGTCTGGTCTGGATGCTCCAGCGGGCCGGGGTCCTGACGCTTGACGACATGGCCGCGGCCGATCCGAAGTCGCTCGCCGCGTCGATGGGTCTTGTCGGGGAACTTCTGGATCTCGACTGGTGGATCGACTGCGCCCACACGGCGCGCGACGGCTGAGCGTCGGCCTGTTCCTGCGCCCGCTGCTGCGCTAGCACGGAGGCGATGGAAACGGGTGCAACATATCCGAGGATCGACTGGCTCGGGGTCGACGGGCTTCTCGTCCGTTTCGCCGAGCGGCTGAGCGAACCGGCGAACCGCGCCGCGCTGGCGCTGCGCCACGCCATCGAGCGGGAGTGCTGGCCGGGGGTCGAGGAGACGTCGACCGCGCTGGTTTCGACCTTCCTGCGCTTCGACGCGCTCGGGACCGATGCCGCGGCGCTGCGCGGTAAACTGACCGAGTTGCTGGACAGCCGCGACTGGACCACCGCCGATCTGCCCGAGGGCCGGCGGCTCTGGCGCGTGCCGGCGGTGTTCGGCACCGATCTCGCCCCGCAGCTCGACGAGGCGGCGGCGCGAGCGGGCCTGTCGCCCGACGCCGCGATCAATCAGATCGCCGGCACGCGGCTTCGCGTCCAGACCATCGGCTTCGCCCCCGGCCAGCCCTATCTGGGCGAGCTGCCGGAGGCGTGGGACATCCCCCGCCAGACAGACCTGACGCCGCGCGTGCCGGTCGGCGCGCTCTGCGTCGCGATCCGGCAGATGACGCTGTTCTCGGTCTCCACGCCGACCGGCTGGCGCCATGTCGCGCAGACCGCGCTGCGCCTGTTCCGGCCCGATGCCGAGACGCCGTTCCTGCTGCGGCCCGGAGACGAGGTGCAGTTCGAGCCGGTCCCGCGCGAGGCCTATGACAAGCTCACCGCCGAAGGTCCGGACGGCGGCGCGACCCCGGAGCCGATCGGATGAGCCTGACGCTGATGATCCGCCGGGCCGGGCCGGGCCTCACCGTGCAGGACCAGGGCCGGACCGGCACGCTCGCCTTCGGCCTGTCGCGGGGCGGCGCGGCCGACCGGCTGGCGCTTTACGAGGGGGCGGCGCTTCTGGGCCAGTCCGCCGATCTCGCCGCGCTGGAGATGGCGGGGACCGGCGGCACGTTCGTGGCGACCGGGGCCGTCCGGATCGCGCTGACCGGCGCGCCGATGCACGCCGCGATCGACGGCCGCCCGGTCGCGTGGAACGCCTGCCACGCCCTGCCGGACGGGGCGGAGCTGACCATCGGCGCGGCAAAACAGGGCGTCTATGGCTATCTTCACCTGGCCGGCGGCATAGCGGCCGACCCGGTGCTCGGCGCGCGCGGCACGCATCTTGCAGCCGGGATCGGCGCGGCGCTCAAGGCGGGCGATGCGCTTCCGCTCGGCCCGGACGCGGGCGGCGAGACCGGCCTGTCGCTGCCCGCCGACGACAGGTTTGAGGGCGGGACGCTGCGGGTGCTGCGCGGGCCGCAAACGGGGCTGTTCGCGCAGGAAGAGCTCGACCGGCTGGAGGCGACGACCTTCACCCGCGACGCGCGCGGCAACCGGATGGGCGTCCGGCTGGCCCACGAGGGCGCGGGCTTTTCCAGCGAAGCCGGGCTCTCGGTCCTGTCGGACATCGTGGTTCCCGGCGACGTCCAGATCGGAGGCGACGGCGCGCCGATGATCCTGCTGGCCGAATGCCAGACGACCGGCGGCTATCCGCGGATCGGCACCGTTCTGCCCGCCGACATGCCGCGCGCCGCGCAGACCCCGCCGGGCGGAAAGCTGCGGCTGAGGTTCATCGACCGGGAGGAGGCGCTGACGGCCGAGCGGTCCGCGGCCGAGGCGCGCGCCTCGCTTGCCGCGCGCCGGACGCGGCTGGTGCGCGACCCGGCCGAGATGCGGGATCTTCTGTCCTACGACCTGATCAGCGGCGTCTCCGACGGCTCGGACCCCGAGACCTGAGTCAGGCGACTCGGGCCGGCCGAAAGCGGAACCGGGCCGCAATGTCGGCGGTCAATGCCACGGCGGCGCGACTCGGGCAAAGTGAGTCCATCGATAGGAAGAGCGGACCCGGAAGACGGATTGTCGGAACCCATCGGACGATGCAGACCGCGAAACGAGACGCCGGGAATGTGATGACGCCTAACGATCGGGGCTGTCGGGTATCTGACGAGCGCAGCAGGGGAGACCCGGGTTGTGCCAGTCGATCCCGGCGGCCCTTGGTCGTCCGCATCGTGCCGACCGATCCCGGTGACAGGCCCCATCCACGCTGACCCGCATTCCCGGTCACCCCGCCCGGCGTCGTCCGCTTTCGATGCCGTGACCGGCGAGCCGGGGCGATGCGCTGCCGCCCGCGCGCAATCTGACCGGAGCGGCGACGTCGCGGATGCGCGCGCCCCATTCCCACCCGTCGCGGGACAGGGCCGCGCGGATCGCCTCGTCATGATCGCGGGCAAGGGCGCGAAGGTGCGGCAGGTCGGTGACCAGCACCTCCTCAGGCGACAGGATGGTCAGCGCACCCGTCTCGTCGAGCTGGTGCAGCACGCGGCAGAGCGTCTCGACCGTCATGTCGAGGAGAGAGGCGAGGTCGCGCCGGCTGAGCAGGATACGGACATGCGCCGCGCCCTCGGGCCGGTTGCGCGGCATCTGGAGCACCAGCCAGTAGGCCACCCGTTCCAGCGTGTTCCGGCCGCGCATCGCGACCGTCGACAGGTGCTGTTCGCGCAGCTGGCCGAGGACCGTGTCGAGGAACCCGCGATAGGCCGCCGGTTCCTCCTGCAGGATGGTGTCGAGCGCGGGCAGGGCGATCCAGCAGATCTCGGCGTCGGTGGCCGCCTGGTAGGAAAAGTCGCTGTCGCCCCCGGCCGGCGTGCCGACGATTTCGCCCGCGTGAAGAAGCTGGAGCACGCGGTCGTTTCCGTGCTCGTCGACCATCGCGATCTTGATGAGGCCGGAGGTGACGATGCCGATCCGCGTCACCGGCTCGCCCTGTGCGAGAAGCTCGGCCCCGCGGGTGTAGCGCGCCGCGGCAGAGCGTTGGGCGACCTTCTGGCCGATCTCCGCGGTCATCACTGCGCAGGGGCCGAAGCATTTGCCCGGGCAGTCGGCGCAGCGATCCAGCGCGGCGGGTCGGATAACGGATGTCTGTATCATGGCCCCCCCTCGGGTCCGGATGACTGGACGGGTGGCGGCTGCGGCCATCCGGCGGCATCGCCCCTTCCGCAGCGCAGAATGCCAGAGCCGGTCTGGAGACAGCAGGGGGAGAATTGTGTAGAATTGTGTACCGAAGGATACGGACCGGGCCGGTGCCGGTTCCGGTCATCCGGGGAATACGCGCGTGACGGGACCGGTTTCCGATACTTTCCCCTGCGGGGCCGAGGGTGACCGACTGGCCCTGTTCGTGCAGCACGCACCCGTCGCCATCGCTGTGTTCGACCGCGAGATGCGGTATCGCTGCTGGTCCGGAGCCTGGTCGGACTACTACGCGCTCGGCGAGGCGGATCTGTCCGGGCGCGAACTTGGCGAGACGGTGCCCGACTGCCCGGTGCCCTGGCAGACGGCGCATCGGCGGGCGATCACGGGCGAGGTCCTGTCGGGGCGCGAGGACAGGGTGCGGCATCCGGACGGCCGGACCGTCTTTCTCGACTGGAAGATCAGCCCGATCCCGGGCGATGACGGGCAGCCCGCGGGCGTCATGCTGTTCACCGAGGACGTGACCGGCCGGGTCGAGGCGGAAGGCGCGCTGACCCGGGCCGAGGGTCGGATGCGGCTGATCACCTCGTCGCTCGGGATCGGGGTGTTCGAGCTGGATTTCGAGACCGGGGAAAGCTTCGCCTCCGACGAATTCCGCGCGCTTCTCGGGATGGGCGGGGGGCGCGTGCCGGATGATATCGACGACTGGCTGGCGCTGCTGCGGCCGCGCGATCCGGCCGGGTTCAAGCGCGCGTGGCAGGCGGCGCGCGACCCGGCCGGCAGCGGCCAGTTCGCGGCGGATGCCTTCCCTCTGGTCGACGGTCGCGAACGCGCGCTTCAGATGCGGTCGCGGGTGATCTTCCGCGGAACGGGGCCCGATGCGCGACCTGAGCGCGTGGTCGGTATCCTCGTCGACCAGACTGAAACCCGCCGCCTGCAGGAAGCGCTGTCCCGCGCCCAGGATCTCGAGACCGCCGGCCGGCTTGCCGGGACTGTGGCGCATGACTTCAACAACATCCTGACCGTTATCCAGTCGACGCTTGATCTCATCTGCATCGGCGATCTCGACGACCGGATGAAGGGTCTCGTCGACCAGGCCCGGTTGGCGACCGATATCGGCGCGGGGCTGAACAAGCGGCTTCTGTCGCTGGCCGGGGGGCGGCACGGGCCGGCGACGCCGATGATCGTCGACGCCCATATCGCCGGCACCTGGGAGATCTTCCGCCAGGTCCTGAACGACGACATCTCGCTCGCCTTCGATCCCGGATCGGACCATGCCGTGGTGTCCATCGCCGCCGAGGACCTTGACGGCGCGCTGCTCAATCTCGTGGTGAACGCCCGCGATGCGCAGACCGATGGCGGGGCGGTCCGGATCGGCACGACGCGTGTGGTGCTGAGCGATGCGGACGCGTCGGCCTACGAAGACGGGCGCAGCGGGGATTTCGTGCAGATCACCGTCAGCGACGACGGGGCGGGGATGGACGCGGATGTGAAGCGTCGGGCCAAGGAGCCGTTCTTCAGCACCAAGGACCCCGGCCACGGCACGGGTCTGGGTCTGACCAGCGTCGCGATGGCCGCGGCGCATGCCGGGGGCTTCATCGATATCCGCTCCGGAAACGGCGACGGGACCGAAGTGTCGATCTTCCTGCCGCGCGAGTCGGTGGAGGTGTCCGAGGTCGACGCGGACGGAGACGACATTCCGTTCGGCGACGGCGAACTCGTGCTCGTGGTGGAGGACGATGCGCTGGTGCGCGAGGCCGTGATGCAGCGGCTCGAGGCGATCGGCTATGCCGTCATCGAGGCCGCGAGCGCGGAGGTGGCGCTCGAGCTGATCGACGGCGGCGAGCCGGTCGACGTGGTGTTCTCCGACGTGGTCATGCGCGGCGGGGCGTCCGGCATCGACCTCGTCAGGCGGGTGCGCGACCTGTATCCGAACGTCGCCGTCCTGCTGACCTCGGGCCATGTCTCCAGCCGGTTCAGGACCGATGACGGGCAGGGGTTCCCGGCCGAGCTGCTGCTCAAGCCATATCCGATGAAGCGGCTGGCGCGGGCGGTTCGCCGGGCTCTGGATCTTGCCGCGGCCCGGTCCGGATCTCGCCGGTGAAGACGTAGCCCACGCCGCGGACCGACCGGATCAGCGACGGCACCTCGCCGGCTGGTTCGATCTTCTTCCGCAGCCGGGCGACATGGCCGTCTATGGTGCGATCGAGCGGCGACCAGTCGCGGCCGAAGAGCGCCTGGCTGATTTCGTCCCGGCTGAGAACGCGGCCGGGATGGCGGACCAGAAGCTCGAGCAGGCGCAGTTCGATATCGGTCAGCTCGACCGGCGAGCCGTCGAGCCGCTCGACGATACGGCGCTTCGGATCGAAGGAACTGTGGTCGAACAGGACCGACGCGTCGCCGCCGATGTCGCGCCGGTAGATGTCGAGTATCTTCTGCACCCGCAGGATGACCTCGCGGATGTGGAAGGGCTTCACCACGTAGTCGTCGGCGCCGCATTCCAGACCGCGGAGCCGGTCGAAGGGTGTCGCGCGGCCGGTGATCATCAGGATCGGGATATTGCGGACGGCCCGGATCTCGCGCGCGATCTCCAGCCCGTCCTCCTGCCCGAGCGACAGGTCGAGTGTGATCAGGTCGAAGGTGTCTTCCCGCAGGGCGGCGAACAGGGTCTTGCGGTTGATTGCCGTGCGCGCGCTCCAGCCGGCAGCCTCGAAGCCGTCGCACAGAAGGCGGTGGATGGCGGGGTCGTCGTCGACGACCAGGATGTTCGCGGCTGCCACGTTCGGTTCACCCGGAATTGCGGGCCGCCAGTATACACCGAAACGGCATTTGCCTGAACGGTCGCGATCCGGGCCCCGGATCAGCCCGTGCGCTCGCGTGCGCTCCACGCCAGGAGATCGGCGACTTCGGCATCGCTGACCTGTGGAAAAAGATCGTAGGCGAGGCTGACCGCCGGAAGCGGCGCGTCGGGGTAGGGGCAGACGACGGGCGACACCCCGCCCGGCAGCCGGTCGAGGGCGTGCCTGAGCGCGACGGGCAGGGCGAGGGCGAGCTGCTGCGGATCGTGACGGAGCACGGCCTCGGCCGCGGCGGCGATCGTGGTGCCTGTTGCGGCGCCGTCATCGACCAGTAGGACACGCCGGCCGCCCATGTCGGGCGCGCGCTCCGAACCGGAGAGACGGCGGCGGCGCGCCGCGATGTCCCGCGCCGCCTCGCGTGTCAGTCGCGCGACCGCGGCCCGCGTCAGGCCGAGGCCGTCGCGCACGTCCTCGTTGACCACCACATCCTCCGGTCCGGTCCCGGTGACCGCGGCGAGCGCGACCTCCGGATAGGCCGGGGCGCCGACGCGGAGCACCACGAGGATGTCGAGCTGCGCCACCGACCGGCGCGCGATGCGGGCCGCGACCGGCACACCCCCGCGTGGCAGCGCGAGGATCAGCCAATCGGGCCCGATCGTGTCCGCCAGCAGGCCGGCGAGATGATCGCCGGCCGCGGTCCGGTCGCGGAAATATGCCATCGCGTCAGGCCGCCTTGACCTCGATCGTCTTCTCGGCGGCCAGCGCCGCGGCCGATTTCGGCAGGGTGACGGTCAGCACGCCCTTCGCGAACTTGGCGTCGATCTTGTCGCGATCGACATTCCGCGGCAGCCGCACCGTGCGGCGGAAATTGCCCCACCGCCGTTCGTTGACATGGTAGGTGCCCTCTTCGCGGGCCGTCTCCTCGGTCTTCTCGCCCGAGATAGTCAGCGTGCCGTCGTCGACCTTCACCTCGACATCCTTGGCGTCCAGCCCGGGCAACTCGGCCGTGATCGAATAGGCGTCCGGCTTCTCGATCATGTCGATCGCAGGGGCCAGCGCTGCGGCCGGCATGGTGTGCGCACCGCGCTCGAACAGCCGTCCCGGCTCGAAGGCGTCGAACAGCCGTTCCATCTCGTCGCGCAGGTTTCCGAAGGTGGGCCAGGCCGTTGCCGGCGTCCGCGTCGGAGTCTCGGCGCTGCGGGTCACGGGAACATCTGTCTTCCTTGTCATCTTGATCTCCTGACTGGGATGAGGTGCGCCAGCCGGGAGGGACAAACGGGTTTTCCGGCTGGCGCATCATTCCGCGACCGACCTTGCGTGCTGCGGCGGGGGTGGCCGCGTACCAACTACTCGGACGGACCGGCTGCGGATGAGGCCAGTGTCGAGAAGGACGCGCTGAATCGCATTGACGATCATCAACGCCGACATCTTTGCCCGGGCCCAGGATGGACCGGCCGGCCGCTGCGGATCGCGGGCCGGTTTCGACCGGATTTCAGATCGGGAGGGCCGATATGGCCATGGACAGGATCAAGATAGAACAGCACAGCGGCATCGGGCTTCTCTGGATCGCCGGGTGGCTGTTCACGATCGGGTATCTCGACCTGACGTTCTGGCGCGGTGTCCTGGCCATCGTGATCTGGCCCTACGATATCGGCGCGGCGGTCGCGCAGCCCTAGGCCGCGAGACCGGTCCGGTCAGGGGCTGATCCGGTTCAGCCGATATCCTCGAGGCGGCGGAGCGCGATGGCGAGGTCGCGCGCGGGCAGTCTGACGAGGTTGCGCACCGTCTCGAGCCGGACCTGCGCCAGCAGCTCCGGCCCCGCTTCGGTCCGCCACAGCCCGATCGCATCGGGCGAACCCACCACGACCAGCCCGTCGAAGGCTCCGGCGCTTCTCTGGTCCTCGAGAAAGGCGACCATATCGCGGACGAAAAGCCGCGCATCCTCGGCCACCGGGTCCGATCCCGGTTCGACCCCGGAGCGGCGGCCGCCGACCGACGCGTAGCTCCGCGTCGGCCGGTCGCTCAGATGATCGCGCAGCCGATGCTGCGGGCCCTGCATGGTGATCTCGGTTTCAGCGGCCTCGTGAAGGCCGGGCAGGCGGCGCAGGATCCGCACCCGGTTGCCGTTGAAGACCACGTGCCAGACGCGATCCGGTCTCATGGCGTCACCCTATCGATGGTGGGCCGAGATGGCCTGGGCGAGTTCTCCGGCGAGGCTGCGGCTGGCGGTATGGGCCACGTCGCCGAGGCTGAGCATCCCGACCAGGCGCTTGTGCTCGTCCAGCACCGGGAGCCGGCGGATTTTCTTCTGGTCCATCAGGTGGATGGCGTCCTCGACGCTTTCCTCGGTCCGGCAGTACACGATGCCGGGGGTCATCACGTCAGAGGCGACGGTCTTCGCCGGGTCCTTCTTGCCGCCGACAACCCGCAGGGCGAGGTCGCGGTCGGTGATCATGCCGATCAGCCGGTCGTCCTTACCGACGGGCACGGCGCCGATATCGTCCATTTCCATCCGGGCGGCGATCTCGGTGACCGGGGTATCCGCGCTCACCCACTCGGCCGGGGCGTGCATCGCTTCGCTGACTTTCATCGGTGCCTCCAACGGGAATGTCCGCCCCACTATCGGTCAGGCGCCGCGCACCGGCATTGTCCGCCGTCATTGGTGCGCCCTTGACTGCGGTCAATGCCGGGACGGTCCGTCGCCTGCGAGGATGGCGCAGGACCACAGCACGGGGAGGCGCAGGATGGGACAGACAGGACATGCCGCAGTCGACCAGGCGCCGCAGGTGGTGGCCGAATGGCTCAACCTGCTGTGCGACGATCTCGACTGGCAGGAGAAGGGCCGGGCCTATCTTCTGCTGTGCGAGACGCTGCAGGCGCTGCGCGACTACCTGAACGTGGACGAGGCCGCCGATCTGGCCGCGCAGCTGCCGCTGATCATCCGCGGCATCTATTACACCGGCTGGAACCCGTCGAGGACGCCGGTCCATCCGCGCGGCAAGTCCGACTTCATCGAGCGCGTCGCCGGCCGCTTCGCGAAGGACCCGCTGGAGGATCCCGAGCGGGCGGTGGTCGCGGTGTTCGACCTGTTGCGCCGCAAGGTCTCGCCCGGTGAGATCGGGCAAGTGGCGTCGGCGCTGCGCGCGTCGCTGCGCGATCTGATGACCTGACCCCGCGCATTCGTTGACGCCAGTCAATGCCGGGACGGCAAAACGCTGCGATTCTGGGTCTGTCGGAAGAATCGGCCGGACCGACCTTTGGCCGCGAGCGCTTCCGATCGGGGGCCGCGTCCGCGCAGGCTATGCGTCGACCGTCTGGGGGCATGGAGCCGCCGGGCGCGGCCCTCCGCCACCTCCGCCCATCGTCCGAACAGAGAAACGGAGGGCAGGCTGTCGCCCGCCCTCCGCCTATCGTCAGATCCGGCTTTTGTCGTCGGGCGAGATCAGGACGGTCAGGCCCATCGCCACGATCACGACGCCGCAGATGACGGCCGTCCACATCAGCAGCGGGATGTCCGAAAAGCCCAGAATCCACGGCGAGATGATCATCCAGCCGCCGAGGACCATCGCGATCCACTCTTCCCATTGCTTGAACGCGACCAGCGCGCCGAGCGCGGTGATCGCCGTCAGCGCACCGACCGCCACGAAGTTCCAGGTGACAAGCGTCAGGCTCTGTCCTTCCGGGGCCGAGACGTTCAGGACGAACAGCGCCACGACGAGCACAATGCCCGCCACCAGGGTCACGCCGTCCTGCCAGTGCATCCTTTCCATTTCCCTTCTCCGATTGGCTCATTGCGGCATCGCACGCCGCATGCGGGCAGCCTGCCACGGTGGCGCTCCGGCGCATTGACGGCCATCAAGCCGCGTCAGCCCGGCTTGCGCTCGATCAATGCGCGCGTCAGCATCCTTTGCGAGGAAGGCCGCGGACAAACGGAGCGGGGTGCCGCATCATGAACGAGGCCGCATTTGGACGGCCGGGCCGATCCGCGCCCGGCGGGCCGCGCCGCGTATTCCGGTCGGCGGGCGCGCCATGACCCGTGCACGCATCGTCCTTCTTCTTGTCGTGATTGTCGCCGGGGCCGTCGCGCTCTGGACCTGGCGGACGCCACCGGAGGTCTCCGTGACACCCGCTGGCCGCGGCACGGCGGCCGAGGTGGTCTATGCCACCGGTGTGGTCGAGCCCGTTTCATGGGCGCGGGTCGCCTCGCTCGTCGGGGCGCGGATCGTCGAGCTGTGCGGCTGCGAGGGCGACGCGGTGGGCGAGGGCGACGTGCTCGCCCGGCTCGACGCGCGCGCCGCCGAGGCGCGGCTGGCCGAGCTTCTCGCCCGGCAGGATTATATCGAGCAAGAGCGCGACCGGCTGCGCGAACTGGCCGCGAGCAATGTCGGCACGCGCTCGGACTTGGAGCGCGCCGAAAGCGAGGCGCTCCAGATCGAGGCCGAGATCGCCGGACAGCGCACTGTGCTCGATACCTATATCCTGCGCGCGCCGATCG
The DNA here is from genome assembly GCA_015689705.1 of Rhodobacterales bacterium HKCCE3408. Taxonomy (GTDB): domain Bacteria; phylum Pseudomonadota; class Alphaproteobacteria; order Rhodobacterales; family Rhodobacteraceae; genus HKCCE3408. Next base: position 27,282 of record WVSN01000004.1, on the reverse strand, counting down.
ACGGGATGATCCTGCGGCAGGAAGGCGAGGTGGGCGAGATCGCCGATCCCGGAGAGGTGCTCTACTGGATCGGCCAGCCCGCGCCGCTGCGGGTCGTGGCCGAGATCAACGAGGAGGACATCCCGAAGATCGCCGTCGGCCAGTCCGCGCTGCTGCGCTCGGATGCCTTTCCGGATCGCGAGCTGACCGCCGACGTGCAGGGCATCACCCCCATGGGCGACCCGGTCAGCCGGACCTACCGCGTGACCTTCGCGCTGCCGGGGGACACGCCGCTTCTCATCGGCATGAATGTCGAGGTGAACGTGATCGTCGAGGCGCGGGAGGACGCGCTTCTGATCCCGTCGAGCGCCATTGCCAGCGACGGGTCGGTCTGGGTCGTCGTGGGGGACCAGGCCGAAATCCGGCGGCCTGTGTTCGGTATTCGCGGCAGCGTGAATACCGAGGTCCTGGACGGACTGGCCGAGGGCGATCTGGTCATCGCGCCAGCCCCGGCCGGTCTGCGTGATGGCGCGCGGGTCGAGGTCGTGCAGTGACGCTGCTGCTCGAACTGGCCTTCGCGCATATCCGCGGCCGCGCCCGCCAGACGCTCGTCGCCGGGCTCGGCGTCGCGCTCGGCGTCGGGTTCTCGATCGCGATGGCGGCGCTGATGCAGGGCTCGCAGGACGATTTCGTCCGCCAGCTCGTCGACAGCATGCCGCATGTCGAGATCACCGACGAACTGCGCGCGCCCGCCCCGCAGCCCGCTGACGCCGCTTACGACGCGGTCGCCTATTCCGGCCTGCGCACGTCCGAGGATCTGCGCGGCATCCTGAATCCCACCGCTGTCATGGCCGCGCTCGAGGCCTGGGTGCCCGGCACGGTCGCGCCCGGACTGCGGTCGCGGGCGCTGGCCCGGAATGCCGGGCGCGAGGCCGGGATCTCGATCCTTGGCGTCGAGCCGGACCGGGAGGTGCGGGTGTCGTCCGTGGCCGGGGATTTCGTCTTCGGCAGCTTCGCCGAACTGGCCGCCGGCGGGAACAACGTCGTCGTCGGCGACGGCCTCGGAACCCTTCTGGGCGCGCAGTATGGCGACACGATCGAGCTTGTCGCCTCGACCGGGCAGGTGCGCAGTTTCCGGATTTCGGGCGTGTTCCATACCGGCGTCACCGCCCGCGACGAGGGCGAGGTCTACCTGTCGCTGACCAATGCCCAGATCCTTGCCGGCCGGCCCGACGCGGTGAACGACATCCGCATCCGGCTGGACGATCCGGCCGCCGCGCCCGGTGTCGCGCTGCGTGCCGAGGCGCTGATCGGCTACAAGGCGGTGTCCTGGCAGGAGGCGAACGAGGCCATCCTCGAGGCGCTGAATGTCCGCAACGTCATCATGTACACCGTCGTCGCCGCGATCCTCCTGGTCGCCGGTTTCGGCATCTTCAACATCGTCTCGACCATCACCTTCGAGAAATCGCGCGACATCGCGATCCTGAAGTCGCTCGGCTTCGCCTCGGCCGACATGCGGCGGCTGTTCCTCGTCGAGGGGCTGTTCATCGGCGCGCTCGGCTCGGTCCTGGGATGGGCGGTGGGCTACGGGCTTTGTCTCGCGCTCGGCTTCATCCGGATCGACATACCGGAACTGGGCGACGCGACCAGCCTGCCGCTGACCTGGAGCGTGTGGCACTACGCGATCTCGTCCGCGCTGGCGATCACCTCGGCCGCGGTCGCGGGCTACCTGCCGGCGCGGCGGGCGGCGGCGCTCAACCCGGTCGACATCATCCGGGGCGCGACATGACCGCCCTGATCGAGGCCCGCAATCTCGTGCGGACGCTGCCGGCGACGGTACCGGTGACGCTGGTCCGCGACGTGAGCCTGTCGGTGGAACCGGGCGAGTTTGTCGCGCTGACCGGCCCGTCGGGGTCGGGGAAATCCTCGCTGCTCTACCTGCTCGGGCTTCTGGACAGGCCCACGAGCGGCTCTCTCAGCATCGCCGGGCACGAAACCGGGGATCTGGACGAACGCGACCGGTCGCGGCTGCGGCTGTCCACCATCGGGTTCGTGTTCCAGTTCCACTTCCTGCTGCCCGAATTCACCGTGCGCGAGAATATCGAGATCCCGATGCGCCGGCTCGGCCGGCTGTCGCGCCCGGCCATGCGCCGCCGCGCAGGCGAGCTTCTGGAGAGCCTCGGTCTTGCCGGCCAGTTCGACAAGCGGCCCGACCAACTGTCGGGCGGCCAGCGTCAGCGGGTCGCCGTCGCGCGGGCACTGGCCAACGATCCGCCGCTCATCCTTGCCGATGAGCCGACCGGCAGCCTCGACAGCAAGAACTCGCTCCAGGTCTTCGATATTCTGCGCGGCCTGTCCCGGGACGAGGGCAAGACGATCGTCGCGGTCACGCACGATCTCGACCTCGCCGCGCGGATGGACCGGAAGCTCGACCTGGTCGACGGGCGGCTGGTCGCGGATACGGCAACGGCAGGTGTTGCGGTTACTTAGTCCATATGGACTTGTAAGCCATGTCATATGACCCTATCTTGCGGGAGAACGCAGACAGGAGCGTGCCATGGAAACCGTCGTACTCGACCGCGCCGCACCGGACCGGCAGGGCGTTGCGCTTAAGGCCTTCGCACGGATCGCCGATGCGTGGTCGCTGACGCAGCGCGAGGCGGCGGGCCTTGCGGATATGTCGGAATCGACGTGGAAGCGGGCGAAGAAGCCGGCCTTCGCGGGCGATCTGACCCATGACCAGATGCTGCGGCTGAGCGCGCTCATCGGGCTCTACAAGTCGCTGGAGCTCTATTTCTCCGAACCGATCTCGCATCAATGGGTCCGCCTGCCGAACCGGGGCCCGGAATTCGACGGCGCACGCCCGGTCGAGGCGATGATCGCGGGCGGATTGCCGAAGATCCTGCGCGTCCGGGCCTATGTGGATGCGCTGCGGGGCGGGGCTTGAGGATCACCTCGATCAACGACCGCGCGCTCGTCCGCCTGATTTCCGAGACCCATCACAAGCCGCCGGTCCTGCGCGGCCTCGTCGACAGCGACGAGGAAGCCGCCGTGCTGGCCGAGATCGAGGGCGAGACCAGCGCGCGCCTGATCGCCGAGCGCGAGGGCAGCCCCGCGCTCGACCGCCGGGAACTGGCCTTCGCCCGCCGGTCGCACGATCTGACGCTCTACGGGCAGAGCCATATCAACGCGGCCTTCACCTATACCCGGCCCTCGGGCAACCGCTTCAATTCCGGCGACCGGGGCGCGTGGTACTGCGCCTGGGAGATGCTGACGAGCGCGCAGGAGGTCGGGTTCCACCGCACGCGCGAGCTTGGCTATATCGGCCGCTACGAGGACGAGGCGCGCTATGTCGAGCTTCTGGCTGATTTCATCGGCGATTTTCCCGATATGCACGGCGCCGATCACCCCGCGCTGCACGCCGATCCCGCAAAAGGCTACCCGGAAGGCCAGCGGCTCGCGGCAGAGCTGCGGGGCGAGGGGCATCGCGGGCTGATCTACCCTTCGGTGCGCCATGCGGGCGGGCGCTGTTTCGTCGCCTTCGATCCGGGCATCATCCAGAACGTCCGCCCGGGCGCGAGCTGGAAGCTGGTCTGGGCCGGGGCTCCGGACTTCACCATCGAAGGCGTGTGACGCCGCGCACCTGCCGTTTCGGGCGGTTTCCACGGGCCTCCGCTGTCGCTATATGCCGGGCCATGAGCGCTATCGACCAGAATGCCCGGCTTTCCGTGGCGCCGATGATGGACTGGACGGACCGGCATTGCCGTGTCCTCCATCGCCTCATCTCGCGCCATGCTCTGCTCTATACCGAGATGGTGACCGCGCCGGCGATCCTGCATGGCGACCGCGACCGGCATCTGGCCTTTTCCGACGCCGAGCATCCCGTCGCGCTGCAGCTCGGCGGCTCGGATCCCGCCGAACTGGCCGAGGCGACCCGGATCGCCGCCGGTTACGGCTATGACGAGATCAACCTGAACTGCGGCTGCCCGTCCGACCGGGTTCAGTCGGGCACGTTCGGCGCGGTGCTGATGAAGTCGCCCGACCTCGTGGCGCGCTGCGTCGCCGCCATGATCGCGGCCAGCCCGGTGCCCGTCACGGTCAAATGCCGCATCGGCGTCGACGAGCAGGAGCCGCGTGAGGTGCTGCCCGACTTCTTGCAGAAGATCTCGGATGCCGGCATCACCCGCGTTGCCATCCATGCCCGCAAGGCGTGGCTTCAGGGCCTGAGCCCGAAGGAGAACCGGGACATCCCGCCGCTCGACTACGATCTGGTCCACGAAATGAAGGCGGCGTTCCCCCATCTTCACGTCTCGATCAATGGCGGGCTCGAGGGTCTCGATGCAGCCGAGGAGCACCTGGGTCGCGGCCTCGACGGCGCGATGATCGGCCGGGCCGCCTATCACGCGCCCTACGCGGTGCTGGCGGAAGCCGATGCCCGCATCTTCGGCGATGCGCACCCGGTTCCCGCAGCCGAGGAGGTCGCGCGCGAGATGGCGGTCTACGCCGCCGCGCATATCGCCCGGGGCGGCCGCCTGCATCATGTCACGCGCCACATGCTCGGTCTCTTCGCCGGGCGTCCGGGCGCGCGGACATGGCGCCGGGTCCTGTCCGAAGGCGCCCATGCCCCCGATGCCGGGCCCGCGCTGATCGAGACCGCGCTCGACGGCCTCCTCGACGTGGCGGCTTGAGCCTTCCGGCGCGCCGCGCTACTTGCCCCGAAAACTGGGGACAGACATGCCGACACTCGAGACGTTTCTGCCGATGCTGGCGCTTATCCTGGTCATCGGCGCCTTCGCCGGCGTGGTGGCGGGTCTTCTCGGCGTCGGCGGCGGAATCATCCTCGTTCCAGCCTTTTTCTTCGCCTTCCAGGGCCTAGGCTACGACACCCCGGACCTGATCCAGATCTGCCTCGCGACCTCGCTCGCGACGATCGTCGTCACCTCGCTCCGGACGCTCCAGTCGCACCACCGCAAGGGCGCGGTCGACTGGGAGATCCTGAAGACATGGGCGCCCGGCATCGCCATCGGCGCCCTGCTCGGCACGCTCGCGACCGAGGGGCTGCGCTCTGAGGTCCTGATGGCCATATTCGGCGTGCTCGGCACGGTGGTCGGGCTCTATTTCGGCTTCGGCAACCCGAACTGGCGGCTTGGCGACGCGATGCCGAAAGGCGTCGGCCGGGCCGTGACCTCGCCCATCCTGGGCTTCCTGTCGGTGCTGATGGGGATCGGTGGCGGCAGTTTCGGCGTGCCGCTGATGAGCCTGTTCAACGTGCCGATCCACCGCGCCGTGGCCACGGCGTCCGGTTTCGGCGTCGTGATCGCGGTGCCCTCGGTGCTCGGGTTCCTGTTCCTTGGCAATGACGATCCGGGACGGCCGCCCTACATGCTCGGCCAGATCAACCTCGTCGCCTTCGCCGTGGTCGTGGCGATGACGATCATCACCGCGCCCTACGGCGCGAAGCTCGCCCATTCGATGGATCCCAAGCCGCTCCGGCGCGTCTTCGCGGTCTTCATCATGATCACCGCGCTCAACATGCTGAGGAAGGCGATCCTGTGACCGGCTGGCGCCGCTTCCCGGCCGAGGATGCGGTGCTGGACTGGGTCAGGGCCGTGCGGCCCGTGGCCGGGGCGGTGCTGGCCGATCCGGCCGAGGATCACTGGTACCGGCACGGACGGACATGGTTCGCCGGCGTCGACGCGCTGCCGAACGATGCGGCGGGACGGGTGCCGGTGCGAGGGGCCGGCCCCTCGCGCTCCCCGGAGTATTTCGAAAGCAAAGAGGGGGCATGGGGGCCGCCGCTGTCGGGGGCGGCGCTCGCGGCGGCCTCGGACGTGGCCGGGCCGCTGCCGCTGCATCGGGGTCAGCTGTCGGTGACCTGGCCGGCCTATCCGGGACGCGATCCGGACGAAAGCGAGAGCTCCTACCGCTACCGGCGCGACCGGGCGGCGGCGCATCTCGACGGGCTCTTGCCGGTCGGGTCCGCGCGGCGGCGGATGGCGCGCGAGCCGCATGCCTGGATCCTCGGCCTGCCGCTCGACGAGATGGGGCCGGGGCGGTCGCCGCTCGTCGTGTGGGAGGGCAGTCACGAGGTGATCCGGACGGCGCTGCGTTCGGCCTATGACGGGCGTGATCCGGCGGACTGGCCGGACATCGACGTGACCGACATCTACCAGGACGCCCGGCGCACGGTGTTCGAGACCTGTGACCGCGTCGAGGTCACCGCGCAGGCCGGCGAGGCCGTGCTTCTGCACCGGTTGCTGATCCACGGCGTTGCGCCCTGGACGGGGCCCGAGGGTCCGCCGCGGGCGGTGGTCTATTTCCGGCCCGTTCTGCCGGGCGGGGTGGCCGACTGGCTGGCGCTGCCCTGACCGGTGGTCACTCGTTCACACGTGCCGCCCGTCCGCCGCGCCGCTGCTTCAGCAGGCCCGCGCGGCCGGGCAGGGCGGCCATGATCTCGGACCGCGCTTCCGGCGTCATCCGCGACCAGTGGCTGATCTCGTCGATCGTGCGATAGCAGCCGGCGCAGATCTTCGCCTGCGGGTGGATCACGCAGAGTTTCACGCAAGGGGACGCGATTTCGTCGCGCCGCCAGATTTCGTCCATCAAGTCCTGCCTCCGATCACGCCGAGTCGGTCCAGCGCTCCCTGCAGGATATACGCCGCGGCGACATGGTCGATCACCTCTTCGCGACGTTTTCGCGACGTATCCGCCTCGAGAAGCGCGCGTTCGGCGGCGACGGTGCTCAGGCGCTCGTCCCAGAACAGGATCGGCAGCGGGCCAAGTGTGGCGTGGCGTTCGAGATTGCGGGCGAAGGCACGGGCGGACTGGGCGCGCGGCCCCTCGGTCCCGTCCATGTTCCGCGGCAGGCCGAGTACGATGCCCGCGATACGCCGGTCTCCGGCGATGGCGGCGAGTTCCGCAGCGTCGGCGGTGAATTTCGTCCGCTTCACGGTGCGCAGGGGCGTGGCTACGCTGCGCATCGTGTCCGAGACGGCGACGCCGATCGTCTTGGTGCCGGGATCGAGGCCCATGAGCGCGCCCAGGGGCGGCAGCGCGGCGGCGAACTCCGCGGCGTCCCCGGCGATCACTCCGCCGGCTCCGGCAGGGTCGCGGCGGCCTCGTCGATCGTGTCGAGCGCGTCCGGGAAGCCGTCGAAGACGGCGCGGGCCTCGGCCAGGATGTCGCGCGCCTCGTCGGTGCGGCCGAGCACGCCGAGCGCGCGGATCAACTGCGCCCAGTCCTCGGGCGGCCCGCCCTCGGCCGCCAGCCGGTCCTGCAGGCGGCCGACCATGCCCTCGATCATCGCGGCGCGGTCGCCGGCCTCCATCCCCGCGGCGGCCTCGATATCGGCGGCCGACGGTCCGCGCGGCTGGTTCTCGAGCAGCGCGGCCATGTCGACGCGCTGTCCGGCGCGGGCGGCCACCTCTTCGAGCTGCGCCACGATCGGCTCGACCCAGGGCGCGCCCGCCGGGCTTTCGGCCAGCAGGTTGCGCCAGACGTTGAAAGCCCGGTCGGGCCGGCCCTGTTGCGCGAACATCAGGCCCACGTAGTAGCGCCCGGTTCCGTCGGACGGGTCGAGGTCGAGCCCCTGCCGCAGGGCCGTCTCGGCCTCGGGCGAGACATAGCCGCCGGCGGCGAGGATCATCATCTCGGCCAGGTCGAGATAGTGCCGCGCCGTGGCGTCGGCCCCGAGCACCTCGATCAGATGCGCCTGCGCCTGCCGTGCGGCGACGAAATTGCCGAGCCGCGCCTCGTTCTGCGCCAGCAGCGCCAGGCCTTGCGCGTCGTCGGGGCGGTCGGCCATGACCTCGCGCAGCTGTTCGATCATCGCCGCGATCTCGGGGCTCGCCTCGGGTGCGGGCAGTTGCGGCGCCTGCGCCTCGGCCGCCGCCTGGTCGGGGCGGCTGGCGCGCGCCTGCTCGATCATCGCGACCCGCTGCGCCAGCGGCACGTCGCCGTAGCCCGGCGCGCCGATCCAGAGGTAAAGCCCGGCCGCGCCGGCCATCGCCACGACCAGCCCGAGCGCGACCGGCCAGACCGATCCGCCGCCGCCCGGCCGTTCGGCCTTCAGCACGCGGTCGGCTTCGAGCACCCGGCGCCCGATCTCGACCCGCGCGCGCTCGGCCTCGGCCTCGGCGATCACGCCGCGCGCCACGTCGCGGTCCAGCTCGCGCAGCTGGTCGCGATAGACCTGCAGGTCGTATTCCGCCGACCCCGCGCCGCCGCCCGGCCGCAGCACCACGCGCCAGATCATCAGCGCCACGGCGATTGCGCCCGCGCCCGCCACGATCCAGAACGTCATGCGTGTCTCTCCCTCATCGGGCCCGATCTAAGCGCAATCCGTCCCAAGGGCCAGCCCTGCGGCACCGCGTCGCCTGTCGCATTTGCCTCGCGAAACGACGCCGATAGTATCCTGCCCGACGGCAACCTGCCGCATACCCGCGCTCACACGGTCACGAGGTCCCCATGCGCCGCTATTCCGCCTTCGCCATCGCCCGCGAAGCCCTGCGTCACCACCAGGGGTGGGAGCGGGCGTGGAAAAGTCCCGCGCCGAAAGAATCCTACGACGTCGTCGTCATCGGCGCCGGCGGCCACGGCCTCGCCACCGCCTACTACCTCGGCCGCAACCACGGCATCCGCAACGTCGCGGTGATCGAGAAGGGCTGGCTCGGCGGCGGCAATACCGGCCGGAACACGACGATCATCCGCTCGAACTACCTGCAGGATCCGTCGGCCGCGATCTACGAGAAGGCGCGCTCGCTTTACGAGACGCTGTCCCAGGACCTGAACTACAACATCATGTTCTCGCCCCGCGGCGTGATGATGCTGGCCCAGACTGAACACGAGATCCGTGGCTACCAGCGCACGGCCCATGCCAATGCGCTGCAGGGCGTGCAGACCGAGTTCATCGGACCTCAGAAGGTCAAGGAGCTCTGCCCGATCATCTCGCTCGACGGGCCGCGCTACCCGGTTCTCGGGGCGCTCTGGCAGCCGCGCGGCGGCACGGCGCGGCACGACGCAGTTGCCTGGGGCTATGCGCGCGCCTGCTCGGACATGGGCATGGACATCATCCAGCAATGCGAGGTCACGGCGATCCGGTCCGAAAACGGGCAGGTGTCGGGGATCGAGACCACGAAGGGCGCGATCCGCACCAGGAAGCTCGCCATCGTCGTCGCGGGCCATTCCGGCGTGCTGGCCGAGATGGCCGGCTTCCGCCTGCCGATCGAGTCGGTGGCGCTTCAGGCCCTCGTGTCGGAACCGATCAAGCCCTGCATGGACGTGGTCGTGATGGCCAACACCGTCCACGGCTACATGTCGCAATCCGACAAGGGCGAAATGGTCATCGGCGGCGGCGCGGACGGCTACAACAACTACACGCAGCGCGGGTCGTTCCACCATGTCGAGGAGACGGTGCGCGCGCTGGTCGAGACCTTCCCGATCATCTCGCGGCTGAAGATGCTGCGCTGGTGGGGCGGCATCGTCGACATGACGGGCGACCGCTCTCCGATCCTGTCGAAGACGCCGCTCGGCAACTGCTTCATCAACTGCGGTTGGGGCACCGGCGGGTTCAAGGCGATCCCGGGGTCGGGGTGGGCGATGGCCGAACTCGTGGCCAAGGGCGAACCCGGGCCGCTCGCCGCCGAATTCGGCCTCGACCGCTTCCGCGAGGGGCGGTTCATCGACGAATCCGTCGCCGCCGGGGTGGCGCATTGATGCGTCTAGGCGCCGTCTCCGCCGCTTCCGGTGTAGCCGGAGCTGATGCTGCGCGCGACCGAGCCCTGGTCATGCCCGGCACCGGGCGCGTGCGGCCGGTGCTCGCGGATGCGCTGCGCCTCGGCGACGCGCGACTTGCGCGCCAAGACCAGCGCCACCACGATGGCGGCCAGCAGCAGAATGAAGGCAATCGTGTTCATGGTCATGGCCGCAGCATAGCACGTCTCGCCGCTCTCGTCGCCCTGCCGCTCCTTGCCGCCTGCGCCTCCGGGCCGCGCACGGCCGCGCTCGGCAGTGCCGACGGCTTCGCTGTGTCCTACGTCTCGGACGTCGAGGAATGCCGGGCGATCCGGCCCGTCGGCAGCGCGACCGTGATCCTCAGCCAGACCCGCGCCACGCCGGATTTCATCCGTATCTACGCCGACCGTCTGCCTGCCGCCTCGGAGCAGCCGCCGGAAATGCGCGTGACGCTCGATGGCCGGCTTCTCCTCGCCGGGCAGATGACCGCCCGGCCGATCGAGGGCAGCGCGCTGATCGATGCGGGCCGGGGCTTCCCCGAGGCCGACGTGGTCTGGCTCGCGCTCGGCCAGGCCGACACGCTGTCGATCGAGGCCGGCGGCGCGACTCTGCTGACGATGCCCGTCGCCGACGCCGCGTCGCTGCGCGACCTCATGGCCCGCTGTCTGACCGGGGGCGCCGATGTCTGATCACGCGTTCGTGAGAGTCGTTTCCGCGCCCGGCCAAAGCCTGCCGAACACCGCGCTGGCCGATGCGCCGGTTTTGGCCGGTCCAACCGCGCTCGGCAACGTTTGGCGCATCGCGCGGCCGCGCCGGGCAACCGGCCGCGCAGCGGAAACCCGCTTCTGGATTCCGCGCCCCGGACACCCCTCATTGGCTGCATTCGGACCAGCCAAAGGAGGTTTCCCATGGCCGACCAGTTCGACTACGCAACCGACCGCAACCGCCAGCGTTACGAGGCGTCCACGGGCGGCGGCGCGACCTTCGCCCTCGTCATCGGCGGCGCGGTCATCGCGCTTGGTATTCTCTTCGCCATCTTCTCCGGCGACGGGTCGACCAGTTCCGGCGCCGTCGCGCCTGACGCGGCCGGCGACAGTGCGCCTGCAACGCTCGACGCCGCACCTGTCGTCGACGACACCGCTCCGGCAGCCGGCGCTACCACGGCTCCGGGCGTCGAAGACACCGCTCCCGCGGCCGACCAGTAACGCCGTCCAGATCCCGGGCCGCCCGCGCGGCGGCCCGGTCCGTTTGCCGGGGAGGGCCGCCTGATGGCCTTCGATCCCGGCATGGCCGACCAGATGCGCGACGACCTCGCCGCGCTTGGCGCCGAACCCACCCGGCTGACCGAACGGAAGATGTTCGGCGGCCTGTGCTTCCAGTTGTCCGGCAACATGATCTGCGGCGTCCACAAGGGCGGCGCGATGTTCCGCGTCGGCAAACCGGCCGAGGCCGAGGCGCTCGCCATTCCCGGCGCGGCGCCGTTGTCCTTCACCGGCCGGCCGATGGGCGGCATGGTGGAATGCGACATGGACGCCTTCGCCGACGATGACGCGCGGCTGGCGCTGACGCGTCTGGCGCTTGCCAATGCGGCGGCGCTTCCGCCGAAGGAGGACGCGTGATGCCGCAGCGCGGAATTCTCCGGAACCCGATGGCTCTCGTATGCGTTTCCAAGGACTTGGAACAAACGCGGGAGACATCGCCATGTCCAACGACTCGACACCTCACGACACCAAGACCGGCAGCGGCGGCGTCGGCATCCTGGCATTTCTCGTCGGGGCGCTCGTCGTGGCGCTTGCCGTCCTGCTGTGGTTCTTCCTCGGCGGCGAGGTTCCGTCGACCGACGAGCCCGATGTCAGCATCGAAGTGCCGGGCGTCGGCACGGTCGAGGGCGACGTCGAAAGCGAGTGACGCCGGCCGCCGCGAGGCGCCCGTCGCGATCTGTCAGGCGGTCCCGTGCCGGGGCCGCCTTTTGCATGTCCGGCCGACCGACAGCCGGCCGGGTCGAAACGTCCCGTTAACAACCAGGCATACGGGATGCATACCGAAACCCATACGGGATGCATACGCCTCCGGAGAGCGCCTCACATGCTGCTGCTGACCTGTCCCAATTGCGGCGTCGCCGCCGAGGAGACCGAGCTCGCCCCCGGCGGCGAGGCGCATCTCAAGCGCGTCGGTCCCGGCTCGGAAGATGCTGATTTCGAAGGATATCTCTTCCTTCGGAAGAACCCCAAGGGTGTCCATTTCGAGCGCTGGCGGCATGCCAATGGCTGCGGGAAATGGTTCCATGCGGCCCGCTGCACGGTCACGCTCGAGGTCTTCGGCACCTACTCGGCCCAGACGACCGAGCCGCCGAAGGACATCCTGTTGAAAATAGACGATAAACGCCCCGGCTGGAGAGGGTGATGAGCACGCGCCTGAAATCCGGCGGTCGCCTGATCGACCGGTCCGAAACCCTGAAATTCCAATGGAACGACAAGTGGTTGCGCGGTCACCCCGGCGACACGCTCGCCTCCGCGCTGCTGGCCAACGACCAGACGCTTGTCGGCCGCAGTTTCAAATACCACCGCCCCCGCGGCATCGTCGCCAGCGGCGTGGAAGAGCCGAACGCGCTCGTCGGCCTCGGCAAGGGCGCGAAATTCGAGCCTAATCAACGCGCTACAACGGCCGAGCTGTTCGACGGCCTGATCGCAGAAAGCCAGAACCACTGGCCCTCGCTCGAGTTCGACATCGGGGCTGTGAACGCGCTCGTCCCGAAGCTGTTCCCGGCCGGGTTCTACTACAAGACCTTCATCCACCCGCGCGCCTTCTGGAAGCACGTCTTCGAGCCGGTGATCCGCAAGGCCGCCGGTCTCGGCAAGGCGCCGAAGGACCGCGACGCCGACCGCTACGAGCATTTCTACGCCTTCTGCGACGTGCTCGTCGTCGGCGGCGGCGTGGCCGGTCTGAACGCCGCGCTCCAGGCGGCGAAGGAAGGCAAACGGGTCCTGGTCCTCGAACAGACGCCGCACTGGGGCGGGCGCAGCCCGGTCGACGGCGGCACCGTCGATGGCAAGCCGGTCGCCGACTGGATCAACGACACCGTTGAAGCCCTTGAAAGGATGGATAATGTCCGGATGCGCCGCCGCTGCATGGCCGCCGGTATCTACGACCACGGCTATGTCATCGGCTACGAGCGCCTGACCGACCACGCGCCGGCGAAACAGGGCCCGCGGCACCGGCTCTGGCGGATCCGGGCCGGTCATGTCGTGACGGCGACCGGCGCGATCGAACGCCCGCTCAGCTTCGCCGGGAACGACATTCCGGGCGTCATGCTGGCCTCGGCCGTGCGCGACTACATCGTCGATTACGGCGTCAGCCCCGGCGACCGCGTGGTCGTCGTGACGAACAACGACGACGCCTACCGCACAGCGCTTGCGGTCAGGGAGGCCGGGCTCGTCGTCCCGGCAATCGTCGACGCGCGCCCCGAAGCCAATGGCGCGCTGCCTCAGGCCGCCCGCGCGGCGGGCATCATGGTCAAGACCGGCACCGGGATCGCGAAGGTCCAGGGCGGCAAGCGCGTCACCGGCGTGGAACTCTGCGCCCAGGCCGGCGAGGGCGCGACGCTCGAGACGCTGCCCTGCGACGCCATCGCCATGTCCGGCGGCTGGTCCCCGGTCGTCCATCTCTGGTCGCATACCGGCGGCAAGCTGACCTGGGACGCAGAGCGCGCCTTCTTCGCGCCGGATCCGTCCCGCGCGCCGGTCGGTCATGACGGCGCGCCGAGCGTGTCGGTCGTCGGGGCCGCTGCCGGTGACCTGACGCTGCCGGCGATCCTCGATGGCGCCGAGGCCCCCGAGGAGACCCCACTCCGGCCCGTCTGGATGATGCCCGAGGGCGCGAGCGCCGACAAACGCCTGAAGATGTGGCTCGACTACCAGAACGACGTGAAGGTGTCGGACGTGCAACTCGCCGCGCAGGAAGGCTACGAAAGCGTCGAGCACACCAAGCGCTACACCACGCTCGGCATGGCGACAGACCAGGGGAAACTGAGCAACATCAACGGTCTGGCGGTTCTGTCCGATGCGCTCGGCCAGCCGATCCCCCAGACCGGCACGACGACCTTCCGGCCGCCCTATACCCCGATCTCGATGGGCGCGATCGCGGGCGAGGCGCGGGGCGAGATCTTCCAGCCGCTCCGCCGGACGCCGATCCATTCCCGCCACGAAGCCGCCGGTGCGCACTGGGAACCCGTCGGACACTGGCGCCGGCCCTACTGCTTCCCGAAAGCGGGCGAGAGCCACCGCGACGCGGTCAATCGCGAGATCAACGCCACGCGCAGCGGTGTCGGCCTTCTGGACGCCTCGACCCTCGGCAAGATCCTGGTGAAAGGGCCCGATGCCGGCCAGTTCATGGACATGCTCTACACCAACATGATGAGCAGTCTGAAACCGGGCAAATGCCGCTACGGCCTGATGTGCTCGGAAAACGGGTTCCTGATGGATGACGGCGTCGTCGTCCGTCTCGACGACGACACCTTCCTCGCCCACACCACGACCGGTGGCGCGGACCGGATCCACGCGCATATGGAGGAATGGCTTCAGACCGAGTGGTGGGACTGGAAGGTCTACACCGCGAACGTGACCGAGCAATGGGCGCAGATCGGCGTCGTCGGACCGAAGGCGCGCGCGGTGCTGGAGAAGCTCGGCGGAATGGACGTCTCGGCCGAGACGCTGCCGTTCATGACCTATGCCGAGGGCACGCTCGGCGGGTTCGACGCGCGGGTGTTCCGGATCAGTTTCTCGGGCGAGCTCAGTTTCGAGATCGCGGTGCCGGCCTCGCAGGGGCTGGCCTTCTGGGACGCGCTGGCCGAAGCGGGCGCTGAGTTCGGGATCACGCCCTACGGCACCGAGGCGCTGCACGTCATGCGGGCCGAGAAGGGCTTCATCATGATCGGCGACGAGACCGACGGGACGGTGATCCCGCAGGATCTTGGCCTCGACTGGGCGATCTCGAAGAAGAAGGACGACTACATCGGCAAGCGGGCGCAGGAACGCTCGCACATGACCGACCCGGAGCGCTGGAAGCTCGTCGGGCTTGAGACGCTCGACGGCTCGGTCCTGCCGGATGGATCCTACGCCGTGGCCGACGGCACGAACGCAAACGGGCAGGGCGCGGTCCAGGGGCGCGTCACCTCGACCTATTACTCGCCCACTCTCGGCCGCGGGATCGCGATGGGGCTCGTCCTGCACGGCCCCGACCGGATGGACGAGGAGATCGCGTTCAACACGGTCAGCGGCGGCACGGTGAAGGCGAAGATCGTCAACGCGGTCTTCTACGACCCCGAGGGGGAGAAGCAGAATGTCTAACGCTGTCAGTGCCTTGCCCGGCGCGGCTCATGCCGGGATCGCCAGCGTCACGGAAATGGGGCTGCAGGGCATGGTGACCCTGCGCGGTGACCATGCGGAGATCGCCGCGGCGGTGAAAAAGGTCGCCAAACAGGACCTGCCGGGCCAGCGCCGCATCAATGGCGGGCTCGGCAAGGGCGTCGCCTGGATGTCGCCGGACGAGCTTCTGATCCTCTGCGCCTATGAGGACGCGGCCAGCATCGTCGAAAAGCTCGACAAGGAACTGAAGGACGCCCATCACCTCGCCGCCAACGTATCGGACGCCCGCGCCGTTTTCGCCGTCGAAGGGCCGGCGGCGCGCGAGGTCATCGCCAAGCTCTGCCCGGTCGACATGGCCGTCTTCGAGGACGGCGAGATCCGCCGGACCCGCATGGCGCAGGTGCCCGCGGCGTTCTGGATGGCGGGGCCCGATACGATCCACGTCGTCTGCTTCCGCTCGGTCGCGCGCTACGTCTTTGACCTGCTCGCCACGTCGGCGGCGGAGGGCTCGGGACCCGGCTTCTTCTGATCGCATCCGGGTCGAAGTCACGCGGTCCCGGGACCGGTAATGGTATCTTCAGAAAGGTGTAGCCGGGCCTCGGCCACACGTGCCCCGTTTACCCGGCGTCGGGGGACTCTGGCGCGTCGTGGACGGCGCCCTGACCACGGGAGCCGGTATTCCGCAAACTCAGCCGCTCAAACCGGCGTTTTCTGTCCGTTCCCCTTGACGCAAGGTACCCCCGCGCCACAAGTCAGACCCAACGAACAAAGCTGACAGGAGGCCCAAATGGCATTCGAACTTCCCGATCTCCCGTATTCGCACGACGCGCTCGCCGATCTCGGCATGAGCCGCGAAACGCTCGAGTATCACCACGACATTCACCACAAGGCCTATGTCGACAACGGCAACAAGGCGATCGCCGGGACCGAGTGGGAAGGCAAATCGGTCGAGGAGATCATCAAGGGCACCTACGACTCGAAGGCTGTCGCGCAGAACGGCATCTTCAACAACGCCTCGCAATACTGGAACCACAACCAGTTCTGGGAAATGATGGGTCCGGGCGAGAAGAAGATGCCGGGCGAGCTGGAAAGCGCGCTCAAGGACGCGTTCGGTTCGGTCGACGAGTTCAAGTCGCAGTTCTCCGCCGCGGGCGCGGGCCAGTTCGGCTCGGGCTGGTGCTGGCTGGTGAAGGACACCGACGGCAGCCTGAAGGTCACCAAGACCGAAAACGGCGTGAACCCGCTCTGCTTCGGCCAGACCGCGCTTCTGGGCTGCGACGTCTGGGAGCACAGCTACTACATCGACTTCCGCAACAAGCGCCCCGCCTACCTGTCGAACTTCCTCGACAAGCTGGTGAACTGGGAAAACGTCGCCTCGCGCATGTAAACGTGGGACGACTGACAATCCGATCCGAAGCGCCGGGTGGGGCAGATGCCCCGCCCGGCGTTTTTCGTTCGGGAACCCGGCCCGGGCCCGGGGCGTTTTCCGGTAAACAGGAGGACGACATGGCAGAGCGACACAGATCGAAAGACGGCGTGAAGGAAACCGACGACTTCGTGCCCGACGAAGCGACGCCGGGCCAGCAGGGCCGGGCGCAGGGCAATCTCGAACGCAAGGTCGGCACGCGCGACGAGGAGAAGCGGGCCGAGAAGGGCGGTGGCCGCACCCGGGTGACCAAGTCCGACGAGAAGGGCGAAGGCAACCTCGGCGGCCATCACGGCACGGGAGAGGACGAATGACCGAGCTGTCGCACGGAACCTGGGTGCTGATCGCGGACGGCGAGAAGGCGCTGTTCATGCGCAACGTGACGGATGCCGAGGATCCCTATCTCGAGGTCATCCGCGAGACCGAGCAGGTGAACCCGCCGGATCGCGACCAGAGCGCGAACCGGCCCGGCCGCTTCAACGACGGGCCGCGCGTCCAGCGGTCGTCGGTGGAGGATACCGACTGGCACCGGCTGGCCAAGGACCGCTTCGCCGCCGATCTGGCCGAGATCCTGTTCCGGCGCGCGCAGCAGAACGCGTTCGACCGGCTGGTCATCGCTGCCGCGCCGCATGTCCTAGGCGAATTGCGCAAGGACCTGCACAAGGAGGTCTCCAACCGGGTGGTGGCCGAGATCCCGAAGGATTTCACCAACCATCCCGTCGACGAGATCGAAAGCCGGCTGAAGAGCGAACTGGCGTCGTAACGGTCAGCCGGCCGCCAGCGCCTCCAGGCACTCGGCCGGGTCCGGCACGGTTCGGAACATCGATTTCAGGCTTGCATCGGCGAAGCCCTGGTCGACCACGTGGTCGATCAGGGCGCCGAGCGGGTCCCAGTAGCCGGCCGTGTTCAGAAGCAGGATCGGCTTGCTGTGCAGGCCGAGCTGCGCCCAGGTCAGCACCTCGAAGAACTCGTCCAGCGACCCGGCGCCGCCGGGCAGCACCACGATCGCGTCGGAGTTCATGAACATGACCTTCTTGCGCTCGTGCATCGTCTCGGTGACGACGAAGCTCGTCAGGTCGCTCTTGCCGACCTCGAGCGCCATGAGATGGGCCGGGATCACGCCGAATGTCTCGCCCCCCGCGGCCTGTGCGGCACGCGCCACGGCCCCCATCAGCCCCACGTCACCGGCGCCGTAGACCAGCCGGATGCCGGCCCCGGCCAGTCCTTGCCCGAGCGTCTCGGCCGCGGCGATGTAGGCCGGGTCGCGCCCCGACCGGGACCCGCAGAACACGCAGACGGAACGGATCACGACGGCTCTCCTTGCACAGAGGGATGTTTTGACCGCTGATATGGCTATTGCTAGGGTCGCACAACCCGGCCCCGGGGACGCGGCCGGTCAGGGGGAAGGTGGACGCGATGGCGTTCGAGTCGGGGATGTCCGGAGCGAGACTGTCGATCGTCGGTATCGTGGTCGCTCTCGCGATTGCGCTGTCGTTCTGGTTCACGAGCCGGGACGCGGAGGACACACCGTCCACCGCCGCCATGCCGGAAGCCGTCGACGAGGCGCAGCCGGCCGCGACCGAGGCGGCCGGGGACGCGGCAGAAGTGACGCCGGAGGCCGAGCCTGAAGCACCCGATGCCGCCGCGCCAGGCTTCGATGTGGTCCGCGTCGATCCCGACGGGCGCGCGCTCGTCGCCGGTCTCGCCGCGCCGGGCGTCCGGGTCGAGGTCCTGCTCGACGGCACCGTGATCGGCGAGGTCGAAACCGACGCGACCGGCAACTTCGTCGCCTTCCTCGACGTACCTCCAGCCGCCGAGCCGCGGGCCATGACCCTTCGCTCGTTCGATGCCGAAGGGACGGAGACGCCGGGGCAGGCGACCGTGATCGTCGCGCCACGCGCCGTGGCCGGCGCCCCCGAAGCCGAAACGGCGGAAGAGGGGACCGAGATGGCCGCGGGCGGCGCGGCAAGCAACGCTGCGCCTCAAGAGACCGCCGAAGCCGACACGGCGGATGCCCCCGCGACCGCGCCGGCCGAACTCGCCGAGGCGCCCGCGGAATTCGCTGTGACCGGGGCAGGGGCGAACAATACAGAAATGGCGACACTCGAAGAGCCTGAGACACCGGACACCCCGGCCGAGCCCGACGCGGTCGCGATGGCGGAGCCCACCGGGGCGCAGGACATCCCCGCGGTCCAGTCGGAAGCCACAGCACAGAACCAGACTGGCGAAACGGCCACCGAAACGGCGACAACGGACGAGGCCGGGCAGGGCGCACCCGCCGTCGCGACCGCCGAACCGGCCCCGATTGTCGCGCCGTCCCCCTCGATCGCCGGTGCCGCCGCGCCGTCTGCGCCCGCACCCGTGGCCGAGGCCGGCGACGCGCCCCGGCTTCTCATATCCGATGCCAGCGGCGTCCGGGTGATCTCGGACGTGCCGGTGCCGCAGGTGCAGGAAGCGCTCAGCCTCGACACCATCGCCTATGACGAAGCCGGCTCGGTCGTGCTGTCGGGCCGGGGCAGCGCCGATACCGGCGTGCGCATCTACCTCGACAATCAGCCCATCGACCTGGCCGAGATCGACGCCGCCGGCGACTGGACGGTCGGCCTGCCGGAAGTGACGCCCGGCACCTACACGCTCCGGATCGACCAGGTGACGGACGAGGGCACCGTCACTTCGCGCGTCGAAACGCCGTTCCTGCGCGAGGAACCGGACGTGATCCGGAACCTGCCCGAGCCCGGGTCGGGCGTGACCGTGCACACCGTCCAGACCGGCAACACGCTGTGGGGCATCAGCCGAGAGCAATACGGCGAGGGCATCCTGTTCGTGCAGATCTTCGAAGCCAACCGGGACCTGATCCGCGATCCGGACCTGATCTTCCCGGGCCAGATCTTCACCCTGCCGGACCTCGACCCGGCCGAATAACGCCCCGCGCACTCTGGCGTTTCCCGGCACCGGGGCCTAACTAGGGCCGATGGCCAGCGACACGACACTCGAGCAAGCCGAACGCCGATCGGGCTGGCGCACGATCCGCAAGGTTGCGCCCTATCTCTGGCCCGAGGGACAGGCCTGGGCCAAGCGGCGCGTGGTCTGGGCCCTGATCGCGCTTCTCGTCGCGAAGCTCGTTTCGGTCGGCACGCCCTTCCTCTACGCCGCGGCCGTCGACTCCCTGGCCGGCGACAACGGCTCGCCCGCCTGGATGCTGGCCATCGGCGCGGTCGGCCTGACCGTGGCCTACGGCGTCGCGCGGGCGGCCAACGTGGGGTTCCAGCAGCTCCGCGACGCGGTCTTTTCCCGCGTCGGGCAGCGCGCGCTGCGGCGCCTCGCGCTCGAGACGTTCGAGCATATCCACGCGCTCTCGCTCCGCTACCACATCACGCGCAAGACCGGCGGGCTGTCCCGCATCATCGAGCGCGGGGTGAAGGGCGTCGATTTCCTCCTGCGCTTCATGCTCTTCTCGGTCGGGCCGTTGATCCTCGAGCTGGCGCTGACCGGCATCGTGCTCGCCGTCGTCTTCGACATCAGCTACCTCGTCGTCCTCGCCGTCACAATCGCGATCTACATCACCTTCACCTTCAAGGTGACCGAGTGGCGGGTGAAGATCCGCAAGGAGATGAACGACCAGGACACCGATGCGAACCAGAAGGCCATCGACAGCCTGCTGAACTTCGAGACGGTTAAGTATTTCGGCGCCGAGGCGCGCGAGGCCGCCCGCTACGACCGCGCGATGGAAGGCTACGAGCGGGCGGCGATCAAGACGAACTATTCGCTTGCCGCGCTCAATTTCGGCCAGTCGCTCATCATCACCACGGGTCTCGTGATCGTCATGGTCATGGCCGCGCAGGGCGTCTCGGCCGGCGTTCTCAGTGTCGGCGACTTCGTCATGGTCAACGCCTACATGATCCAGATCACCATGCCGCTGAATTTCCTCGGCACGGTCTACCGCGAAATCCGGCAGGCGCTGGTCGATATGGGCCAGATGTTCGACCTGCTCGAACAGCCGTCGGAAGTGAAGGACAAGCCGGGCGCACCGGCGCTCGTCGTCCGCGAAGGCGCGGTCCAGTTCGACAAGGTCGCCTTCGGCTACGACGACGCGCGTCCGATCCTGCGCGGGCTCAGCTTCGAGGTGAAGCCGGGCCAGACGGTCGCGCTCGTCGGTCCCTCCGGCTCGGGCAAGTCGACCATCGGACGG
This sequence comes from Rhodobacterales bacterium HKCCE3408, assembly GCA_015689705.1. Lineage (GTDB taxonomy): Bacteria > Pseudomonadota > Alphaproteobacteria > Rhodobacterales > Rhodobacteraceae > HKCCE3408. Next base: position 6,593 of record WVSN01000004.1, on the reverse strand, counting down.
CTCCTGTTCCGGTTCTACGACGTCGATGACGGGGCGATCCGGATCGACGGGCAGGACATCCGCGACGTGACGCAGACAAGCCTGCACGATGCGATCGGGGTCGTGCCGCAGGACACCGTGCTGTTCAACGACACGATCCGCTACAACATCGCCTACGGCCGCCACGACGCCAGCTTCGCCGAGATCGAGGCAGCAGCGAAGGCGGCGAAGATTCACGAGTTCATTCAGGGGCTTCCGGACGGTTATGAAACCGCCGTGGGCGAACGCGGCCTGAAGCTTTCGGGCGGCGAGAAGCAGCGCGTCGGCATCGCCCGGACGCTTCTGAAGAACCCGCCGATCCTGCTGCTGGACGAGGCGACGAGCGCGCTCGACACCGAAACCGAGCAGAATATCCTGGGCGAACTGCGCGCCATGGGCGAGGGGCGGACGGTGCTGACCATCGCGCACCGGCTGTCCACGGTCGTCCATGCCGACCAGATCATCGTGCTGGAGGCCGGCGAGATCGTCGAACGCGGCCGGCACGAGGAGCTTCTGGCGCGGCATGGCCGCTATGCCGGGCTCTGGGCCCGTCAGGCCGCCGAACGCGAGGACGCAGCCTGAGCGCGCCCTATCGCCTGTCGCCCGACGATCCGGGCCTTGCAGACGTCCTGCGGCTGATCCGCGACAGCTTCGCCTTCATGGACGGGGTGATCGATCCGCCATCCTCGATGCACCGGCTGACGGTCGCGGACATCGCGACAACCTGCCGCGAGGGCGAAGTCTGGGCCATCGGCCGCCCGCCCGTCGCCTGCATCTTCCTGACGCCCAAGCCCGACGCGCTCTATCTCGGCAAGCTCGCGGTGGCGGAGACTGCGCGGGGGCAGGGGCTGGCTCGGCTGCTGGTCGATCTGGCGGCGGAGCGGGCGGCGGAGCGCGGGCTCGGCTGGCTCGAACTCCAGACCCGGGTCGAGCTGACGCAAAACCACGCCACTTTCGCCCGGCTCGGCTTCGTCAAGACGGCCGAGACCGCGCATGACGGCTACGACCGCCCGACCTCGATCACGATGCGCCGCGCGGTCCCTCAGCCCTCGAGCCCGGCGACGTAATCCCGCGTGAAGGCGCTGTAGGACGGGCTGGTGACCTGCAGATGATCGCGGGTCAGGCGATGCAGGTCGGGCAGCTTGTGGAACGGCACCGTCGGCCAGACGTGATGCTCCACGTGATAGGGCATGTTCCAGGCGAGGAAGCGAACCACGCGACCCGTGAAGGTCGTGCGGGTGTTCAGGAACATGTTCGCGACCTCCGGGCAGCGGCCATGCTCGGCCAGCAGGTAGAGCCGCAGAAGCGGGAAGCCGGTGGCGAGCGGCAGGAGCCAGATCCAGAAGAGCAGTGGCCCGAGCCAGAGCAGCGAGGCCAGCAGGAGCCCGGCATAGATGCCGAGATAGGCCCAGGCCTCGCGCCGGATCTGTGGCCGGGCCTTCGCCCCGACATAGTCCGGATCGGTGCGGCCCAGTGCATTGGCTACCAGCACCGCGACCTTGGCGCGCCAGTAATCCGGGGTGGCCAGGTGCCAGAGCAGGGCGGCCCGCGTGGCGGGCTTCGGCTCGGCCAGTTCCGGGTCCTGTCCGGGCAGGTTGGTGAACCGGTGATGCGCCATGTGGAACGCGCGGAACCAGAGGAACGGCTGGATCAGCAGGAGGCCCGCGACATGGCCCGCCGCCTCGTTCAGCCACCGCGTGCGGAAGGGCGTGCGGTGCGTCGCCTCGTGCTGGAGCGTGAAGAGGAAGGCCAGCGCTATCCCGAGCGGCCAGATCGCGAGCCACCAGAGCGGTGCGCCAAACCCGATCCACGCCATCAGCGCCACGATCAGCCCGCCATGCAGCGCCAGGTGCCGCAGCGCCGGCCCGTCCGAGGTCTCGGTCAGGCGGGCGCGGGTCTCGGGCGGGACACCGCTCAGAAAGGCCTTATGGTCGATCGCCCCGGTCACGCCGCATCACTCGGCGGCGCGGACCGGCCGGTCTGGCGCGGGCGGGCCCTCGCTTTCGGGCACCTCGTGCTCCGGCTCCACTGCGGGCTCCGGTCCCGGCTCCTCCGGCCGCTCGTCCCAGAAGATCGTCGGATTGCGCAGCCGCCGTGCCTGCCGGGCCAGCACCCAGTCCTGCGCCCGGGTCGACAGACGCCGCGCGCCAAGCCGGCCGGCCGCGCGGGCCAGCCACATGACGATGGTCGCCGCCCAGGCCCGCAGCGCCAGCAGCGCCGGCGTGAAGACCAGCGTCAGCACCGTCGCGATGCCGAGGCCGAAGACGACCGCCGTGGCAAGCTGCTTCCACCAAAGCGCCGTCGGGCTGTCGACCGTGTAGCCGCCATTGGCGAAGTCGAGACTGATGCCGAACATCATCGGCGCGAGGCCGGCCATGGTCGTGATCGTGGTCAGCAGCACCGGGCGGATGCGGTCTTCGGCCGTGCGGGTGATCGCCTCGATCCGCGGCATGTAGCGCACGTATTCCTGGTAGGTGTCGATCAGCACGATGTTGTTGTTCACCACGATCCCGGCCAGGGCCACGATCCCCGTGCCGGTCATGATGATCGAGAAGGTCTGGCCCATGACCAGCATCCCGATCAGCACGCCCGTCGTCGACAGGACCACGGCCAGCAGCACCAGGACCGAGTTGTAGAACGAGTTGAACTGCGCCAGCAGGATGATGAACATCAGCCCGAGCGCGCCGAGGAAGGCCTGCCCGAGGAATTCCTGGCTCTCCTGCTGCTCCGCCTGGTCGCCGCCCCAGTTCCAGCCGATCGCGGCCGGGATCGGGCTGTCGTCGGAGGACAGGATTTCAGTCAGGTGGGCGATGCGCTCGTTCGCGTTCACCGGCACGAAAAGCGCGCCGCGCGCGGCCTCGAGATCGGCGACGCTCACGCCGTCCTCCAGCGCGAAGACGTCATAGCCGGTGCCGTCCGCTGCGGTGAACTCCGCCACCGCGCCCTCGGGCAGGATGCGCAGCAGGCCGAGCGGCGTGCCGTCATGGGTGTCCATCCGCACGAGGCCCGGCTCCACGTCAGCCTTGACCTCGAGAATGCGCTGCTGGTCGAGCCGCGAGATCGTAGCGAGCTGCGGGGCGGGGCTCCACGACACGAAGTTGGCCAGCGGCACGAGCCCGTCGCGCGTGCGCACCCGCAGCGTGTCGAGCGTCGAGAGCACGCGTTGATCTTCCGGGAAGCGCACGCGGATCTCGATCTCGTCGTCCGACGACGGCACCCGCATCGTGTCGAGCAGGATGCCGCGCGTCACGAGCTGCACCATCGCGCCGACCGTGGCCACGTTCGCGCCGTAGCGGCCGGCCGCCTCCACGTCGACGTCGAGCTGCCAGTCGATGCCGGGCAGGGGCAGCGTGTCCTCGACAAGCGTCAGCCCCGGCGTCGCCTCGAACAGCTCGCGGGTCGCAAGCGTCGCCGCCTGCAGCTCGTCCCAGTCGTCGCCGGTCAGCTCCAGCGAAACGGGCTTGCCCTCGGCCGGACCCTGCGCCTGTTCGAACACCTCGGTCTCGATGCCGGGAATGTCGGCAAGCCGCGCGGACAGGTCGGCGAGGATGTCGTTGCCGTCGGCCCGCGTCCCCCAGGGCAGGAAGTCCATCTGGACCTGGCCGATCGTGTCGGCCGGAGCCGACGCGCCGCCGGTATTGTTGTTCAGCCCGCCATCGCCGGAAAAGGCGAACACGTCCTGCACGCCCTCGGTCTCCAGCACGACCAGTTCGACCTGCCGGACAAGCGCGTCCATCTCGGGCACCGACAGGTTGCCGCGCGCCCGGACATAGACGATCGCGTTCTCCGGCTCGGTCTCAACGAAGAACTCCACGCCGTTGTTGTTGTTGATGAAATAGAACAGGACCGACCCGACCAGCACGAAGACCGCGCACAGCGTGACGATGGGCGCGACCGGGTTGCCGACGATCAGGTGGATGAACGATCCGAACGGCGTCCGGCGGTAACCCGAGCGCACGCGCGCCGCGCGGCGGGGCAGAATCCGCGCGCCGACCGCGCCGATGCCCCGGCGGACGCGACGGATGATCGCCATGAGACCGAGCACCACCGTCACCGCGCCCGACAGGCCGAGCGCCGCGACGGCGAGCGTGACGAGGATCAGCGCGAATACGAGGACGAGCGTCGGGATGACCGAGGCGAAGACCTCCGTCGTGTCCATCATCGCGAAGCGCCCGCTGACGGCCTCCAGCAGCATGGGCACGACGGCGCCGGCCACCATCGCCGCAACCGCCCCGAGGAGGGTCAGCACGAGATGCCAGATCCAGTGGATGTCGGCGAACATCTTCAGCCGCAGATCGAACCAGCGCTCGATCCGCGCCGCGACGCCGCCCATGACCGGCAGGTAGATCAGCGCCACGATCAGCGAGGCCGACAGGACGAAGATCATCGTCACCGGAAGCATGCCCATGAACTCGCCCGGCACGCCGGGCCAGAACAGCATGGGCAGGAAGGCGCAGAGCGTCGTGCCGGTCGAGGCGACGACGGGCCAGAACATGCGCTTGGCCGCGTCGGTATAGGCCTGCATCGGCCGCGCGCCGGCCTGCAACCGCTTGTCGGCGTATTCCACCACGACGACGGCCCCGTCGACCAGCATCCCGACGGCCAGGATCAGACCGAACATCACGATGTTCGAGATCGACACGCCCATCACGCCCAGAAGCACGAAGCACAGCATGAACGAGGTCGGGATCGCGAAACCGACGAGCAGCGCCGAGCGCAGGCCGAGCGCGCCGAGCACGACGATCATCACCAGCGCGATGGCCGTCAGCACGGACGCCTCGAGCTGGCGCACCATCCCGTCGACCTGCACCGACTGGTCGAGTGTCGCGGTGACCGAGACGCTGTCGCGCAGCTCCTGCGGCCATTCCTCCTGGATCGCGGCGATCTCGTTGCGGACCAGCTCGGCGGTGTCGATGACGTTGAAGCCCTGCCGCTTGACGACCTGCAGCGCCACCGTCGTCTCGCCGTTGAAGCGCGCCGTGCCCTCGCGGTCCTCGAAGGTCAGCCGGATGTCGGCCAGGTCGCCGAGCGTGACGACCCGGTCGCCGTTCACCTTGATCGGCAGGCTGTAGACGTCCTGCTGGTTGTCGAAGCTCGACGGGATGCGCACGGCGATGGACCCGCTGTCGGTCCGCACCTCGCCCGCGGCGATCAGCTGGTTGTTCAGCGTGACCGCGTCGATCAGCTCCTGCGCTGTGACGTTGTAGGCCTCGAGCGCGAGCGGGTCGATCACGACCTCCAGCAACTCCTCGCGATCCCCGGCCAGACCGGCCTCGAGGATCGGCGGCAGGGTTTCCAGCCGGTCCTGGATGTCGCGCGCGATGCGCAGAAGCGTGCGTTCGGGCGCATTGCCCGACAGCGCCACGATGATGATCGGGAATTCCGAGAAGTTGATCTCGTTGATCGCGTAGCTTTCCGCGCCCGAGGGAAACTCGGCCTGCGCCGCGTTCATCGCGTCGCGCACGTCGGCGATGGTCGCGGACTTGTCCCACCCGAACTCGAATTCGAGGAAGATGCCGGCATAGCCCTCGGCCGCGGTCGCGTTGATCGACAATAGCCCGTCGAGATCCTGGAACTCGGCCTCCATCGGCCGGACGAGCTGGCGTTCGCTGTCCTCGGCCGAGATGCCGGGGAAGGGGACCGAGACGAAGAGGCCGGGGATGTCGATATCCGGCTCGCCCTCTTTCGGCAGGCCGACATAGGCCCCGATCCCGGCGACAAGCGACAGGACCACGAAGGCGATGACCATCCGCGCCCGGCTGGCCGCCCAGTCGACGACACCGTTCATTGCGTCAGCTCCTGGTAGGCGACGCGCACGGGCGTCCCTTCCGAGACGAATTCTTGCCCGACGACGATCACGTCGGTCTGCTCGGGCAGCCCGGCGACCAGAACGCCCTGCGTCGTGTCGCGCAGAAGCCGGACCTCCATGAACCGCGCCATGCCGTCGACCGCCGCCCGGATGCCGAGCGTGCCGTCATCGTTCAGCGTCAGCGCCGAGGACGGCAGCAGATGCGCCGGCGTACCCGAGGTCTCTACCAGGATATCGGCGGTCTGCCCGTCGCGGATCGCGAGATCGGAATTGTCGACGGTGACCTCGACGCGGAAGGTCCGCGTGTCGGGATCGGCCGACCGGCTGAGGAAGGTCACTTCGCCCCGGACCTCGGTCCCGGTGGCCAGCCGCGCACCGGCCATCGCGCCGACGCGCACGCGCTCGACCTCGCTTTCCGGCACGAAGCCGACCAGCTTCATCGGGTCGAGCTGGATGATGGTGGCGCAGGGCGCGCCGGGCTGCATCAGCGAGCCGAGCTCGGCCGTGTCGGATTCGAGAAGGCCGTCGAACGGCGCCATGATGGTCAGCCGCGCAATGTCCTCTTCGGCGCGGTCGACCGAGGCCGCGGCCGACTGGATCCCGCTTTCGGCGGATTCGACCCCGGCCTGGGCCGAGCGGATCGCGGCCTCGGCGGCGCGCAGGCTGGCGGCGGCGGAGGCGGCGCGGGTCTCTGAGGCGAAGCCCGATTCCGACAGGCGGTCGGCGGCATTGGCGTCGATCTGCGCCGCGGCGAGCGCTGCTTCGG